>NZ_FYAN01000026.1:0-1133284 GCF_900185665.1 Pannonibacter sp. I15F10I1 | reverse complement strand
CGCACGTTGCTGCTGCGCGGATCAGGCAAAGCTTCAAAACAAGCGGCAAATCTACTCATCGCAACCTCCCGGGACGGAGAACTCATGAATCGATTTGCCTCAGTAAAACAACCCCTTATTCGACATACGCGATTCCCCTGCCCCTTGAGGGGAGGGGTTGGGGGTGGGGGTAACAGACTGAAAAACAGGGGTATTTTGATTGTTGGTTTGCTGCACAGAGTAGAGGGGCAGTTATGTCACGCTCCGGCGTGAATACCCCCACCCCTGCCCCCTCCCCTCAAGGGGGAGGGGAAATGAGAGGCTTCGGCTAAAGAGATAAGTTTTTGAAAATAATCATCTCTTTCACGGCCGGGCAAGGTTCATAGCGCATTCAAACGCGTTGTGTGTATGTAGTTGCCCTGCTGAAACGGGATGAGCCAGTCATGACCGATGGCGAAGACAAGCTGGTTCAATCATCTGAACTCTCCGGGCGGGAGACCGCCCGCCCGGACAGCAAACCGCCGCGCATGCGCATCACGCGCCGCCGCTTCTGGCTAACGGGCTGCGTTGCCGGGCTGGTTCTTGCCGCAGCCGGGGCAGGGGCCTTGCGCGTGGCGCTCGATGTGGCGGCGGTGCCCTCAGCCCGCAAATATGATGACCTGTCCGTTTCCCGGACAGTGCTCGACCGAAACGGCGATCTGCTGCGCGCTTTCACCGCCTCTGACGAGCGGTGGCGCCTGCCGGTGGACGTCTCCGCCGTTGATCCTCTTTATATAAGGATGCTCATCGCCTTCGAGGACCGGCGCTTCCGGGACCATGGCGGCGTTGATCCTCTGGCGCTGGCCCGCTCGCTCGGCCAGATGCTGATGGCGGGGCGCATCATCTCCGGTGGGTCCACCCTCACCATGCAGACCGCGCGTCTTGCCCGCGAGGCGGACACGCGCAGCCTGTCCGGCAAATATCAGCAGATGGTGGCCGCACTGGCCATGGAGCGGGATCTGTCCAAGGACGAGATCCTGCGGCTCTATCTTCTGCGCGCGCCCTTCGGCGGCAATCTGGAAGGCGTGCGGGCGGCAAGCCTCGTCTGGTTCGGTAAGGAGCCGGGCCGCCTGACGCCGGCAGAAGCTGCGCTGCTCGTCGCCCTGCCGCAGGCGCCAGAAGCCCGCAGGCCGGACCGGTCGCCGGAGGCTGCCCGTGTGGCGCGGGACCGGGTGCTGGACAGGGCCGTAGAGGCCGGTGTTCTGGATGAAGAAGAAGCAGAGGCCGCCAAGGGCGAATCTGTCCCTTCCGTCCGCCGTGCCATGCCGATGATCGCCCCGCACCTGACCCGCCAGGTGGTGAGCGCCAATCCGCAGGCCCTGGAGCAGCGCCTGACTCTTGACCGCAATCTGCAGCAGTCGCTCGAAGCCCTGCTGGCCTCGAAAGTGCGGGGCGGCAATTCCCGCCTTTCCGCTGCGGCCCTTGTGGCCGATCACACCACGGGCGAGATTCTGGCCTGGGTCGGTTCGCCCGGCCTCGAGGAAGAAAGCCGTCAGGGGCACGTGGACATGGTCACCGCCGTGCGCTCTCCCGGCTCAGCGCTGAAGCCCTTCATCTATGGGCTTGCCTTTGAGGAGGGGGTTGCGCATCCCGAAAGCTACATCGAGGACCGGCCCGTCCGCATTGGCGGCTACACACCGACGAACTTCGACATGTCCTTTCAGGGCACGGTGACCGTGCGCGAGGCTTTGCAGCTCTCGCTCAATATTCCTGCTGTCCGGCTGCTGGATGCGGTGGGGCCTGCCCAGCTGACTGCGCGTATGCGCCGGGCGGGCGTCGAGCCGGTCCTGCCCTCAGGTGTCGCGCCGGGCCTGGCCATCGGTCTTGGCGGCGTCGGCCTCAGCCTCAAGGATCTTGCAACGCTCTATGCGGACCTTGCCAACGGCGGCAAGGCAATGCCGCTGCGCTTTGACATGAAGGCTGCCGCCCGTCCCTCAGGCCTGCCGCTGCTGGAGCCTGCGGCGGCCTGGTATGTGGGCGATGTTCTTCTCGGCGTGCCGCGGCCCGATTCGAGCGGTGAGGGCGAAATCGCCTTCAAGACCGGCACGGCCTATGGCTACCGGGATGCGGTGGCGGCCGGATTCGATGGCCGGCACGTGGTGGCCGTCTGGACCGGGCGGCCGGACGGCACGCCGGTGCCGGGCATGACCGGCATCAATTCTGCCGCACCGATTCTCTTTGAGGCGTTCCAGCGGCTGGGAGCCAAGCGCATTCCCCTGCCGCAGCCGCCTGCCGGTGTGCTGCAGAGCGCCAATGCCGGATTGCCGCTGCCGCTGAAGGAAGCGCGTGTCCGTTCGCTCGACAGCGGAGGGCCCGTTGCAGCTCAGTCTGGCGGGACACAGTCTGTTCAGAAGAGCGCAGCGCTGCGAATCGCCTATCCGCCCGATGGCGCAGAGGTCGAACTTGGCCTTGCATCGGATCGGAATGCGGCGCTGGTGGTGAAACTTCAGGGCGGCCGCGGGCCCTATGCCTGGTTTGCCAACGGGCGCCCCGTTGGAACCGGCCAGTTCATGACCAGCCTTGCCTGGGCGCCCGACGGTCCGGGCGATTCTGTCATCACAGTCGTGGATGCGGATGGCCGCAGCGACCGGATCAGTGTCCGCCTGCACTGAACCAGACTGATCTTCAGCGCTTGCTGTGCGGTCACGGACGGCGGAAACTGCCCGCTGTTGCCGCTGTGCCGCGCCGAATCCGCTCTGCGGGACATTCTTTCAACAGGGGCACAGCTGCAGATTAACCAGGGAAGAAACGGATTCGTAAGGGTTTTTCCGCCCAGATCCGGCCCCACTGGTTACGGGAATCTTAAGATCACCCCCAAAGTCGTGACTTTCGTGCAACACCGCATTTTGAAAGCGGCTCCGGACCGGGGCTGGAGGGTGTTTCGAGGTTGAACGAAAAACGCGGATGGGTATGGTCACTGTGCGAGCGGCCTCCGGGTCGCACTGGATTGCCGTCCAAGGATCATACCTCCGGCCGGTGGCAATATCAGAACAATTCGCGGGGATCGGTGGAATTCGATTGTAGCCCAAGAGGGCGGCGGCGATGAACACCATTGATTGACTGATTTGGAGGTCAGAAAATGAACCTTAAGAGCATTCTGCTCGGCGCGGCTGCTGCCGCTGCTGCTGCCACCACCGCACAGGCCGCTGATCTGCCGGTCGCTCCGGAGCCGGTTGACTACGTTCGCGTTTGCGACGCTTTCGGCACGGGCTTCTTCTACATCCCGGGCACCGAGACCTGCCTCCGCGTTGGCGGCCGCGTCCGCGCTGACTTCTACTTCAACGACTTCGGCGACAGCAACAACAACTGGGATGAGCGTACCGACGCTGGCACCTCTACCCGCGCTCGTGGCTACATCCGTCTGGACGCTCGCACCAACACAGAATACGGTCTGGTTCGCGCCTACATCGACACCTACTTCACTGCCAACTCCGGCATCAATGACAGCTCTTCGACGTCCACGACGCTCGACAAGGCTTTCATCCAGTTCGGCAGCTTCACCTTCGGCCGCACCGGTTCGTTCTTCGACTACTACACCGGTGGCGCTTTCAACGGCCCGATCGGTCATGTCTGGTCTGACAAGGGCTCGACCTGGGTTGCTGCTTACACCGCTGCTTTCGGCAACGGCATCAGCGCTACCCTGTCGTTCGAAGATGGCACCTACCGTCAGGTTGGCACCACCGGTCACCGCATGCCGGACGTTGTTGCTAACCTGCGCGTCGACCAGGGTTGGGGTTCCGCTCAGCTGATGGGTGCTCTGCACGAAGCTCGTCTGGCTGCTACCTCGTCCAAGACCAAGGTTGGCTACGCTATCGGCGCTGGCGTGACCTTCAAGCTGCCGATGATCGCAGCCAAGGACTCCATCTCCTTCCAGGCTCAGTATGCTGATGGCGCTATCTCCTACGTCGGTGCTCCGAGCATCACCGGCCTGCAGGACGTCTACTTCGCCAACGGCACGACCAAGACCACCAAGGCTTGGTCGGTCAGCGGTGGTCTGACCCACTACTGGACCTCGCAGTGGTCGACCAACATCGACGCTTCCTACGCCAAGATCGACCGTCCGTTTGCTCTGGCTGACGTGACCCAGTGGGGCGTTTCGGGTAACCTCGTTTGGGAGCCGGTTTCCGGTCTCATCTTCGGTGGCGAGCTCGAGTACCGCAACCGTTCGATCAAGAACGCTGCTGACAAGGACTCCATCGCTGGTATGTTCCGCGTTCAGCGCACGTTCTAATCAGATCCTCTGGATTTGATGGAAACCCCGCAGCGAAAGCTGCGGGGTTTTTCTTTTTTCAAGATGCTGTGCGATTGCAGCGGTCGTTTTGCCGTGGTCTCGTCCAGTCTCTGCCTGTGGCTGTGGCATGACTAAGACCAACTCTCGATGAGCTTAACTCATCGAGAGTTGGTCAAGCCCGTGCAGCACCTGAGCAGTTTCAAGGCGTGATGCGTCAGCATCTCAGCGCCTTGGTATAAGCTCTGCCGGTCTACGGATCTGCCGGTCTTTCGTGGAGGCGGGCTTCAAGCGGAAGACTTCCTGCCGGGAGCCGCCCGATCAACCGTCCACTCTTGCCCGCAGAAAGTCCTCTATCGCCCTCTGGCTGAGGCTGTCCCACAGGAGCGGCGCGTGGCCTTCGTCCGGGATGGTCAGGCTTGAGAGATCCGGATGTGTGGCCGCCATCTCCTGCAGCGTGGCTTGCGTCAGCAGCCGGGAATTGGCGCCGCGCAGCACGAGTACCGGCCTGTCCAGCAACGGGGCGAACAGGGGCCAGAGTTCGGGCCAGGGTGTATCGGCGGTGATGGCTTCCATCGGCTTGTCCAGCGCGGGGTCGTGGTCAAAGATCACGCCTTCTTCGGTTGCCCTTCCGGCCTGTCTGGCGAATTTCAGCCAGCCGGCATCGTCGATCTTCGGGAAATCACGGGCGAGAGCGCTCTTCAGTGCGGCTGCCACGTCCTCGAAGCTGGCGTAGACCTGGCGCGCGGCAAAGCTGTCACGGATCTCGAGGAGCGCGCCGAGCTCGATTCGCGGCCCCACATCGTTGAGGATAGCCGCGCAGAAGATCTCACGCGGGATTTGCGCTGCCATCATCATGGCATGCAGCCCGCCGCGGGAGGTGCCCAGCACTGCAAAGCGGGGCAGGGCGGCCTGAGCCAGAAACAGGGCAATGTCAGAGGCTTCTACGGGCAGGCTGTAGTTGGTCCAGTTCTGATCCCAGTCGCTTCGACCGCGCCCGCGATAGTCGAGCGCATAGACCTTGCGGCCATTGGCGGCCAGAGCCTGTCCCACATCCGCAAAATCCCGGGTGTTGCGGCTGAGGCCCGGAAGGCAAATCAGCGGCACGGCACCGGGCACTTCAACAGGCGGATGCCAGACGCATCCGGCCAGCCGCAGACCATCTGCTGCGGTCCAGTGAAACTCTTCTGCCGTAATGCTCATGATCTCTCCCCGGCTGCCCGGCCGCTTGCCGCCGGTTTGCAGCCACCATTTGCGGATGCCGCAGGAGCAGCCATGCTACCTTGCTGCAACAGGTGTGCAAGGCCTGTCCGCAAGCGCAATCTGATGCCGTCTAAGCCATTGCCGCAAGGCCACTTGCACATTATTGTGCCGGACCATTCCCGCCTGAAATCTGCGGGAAAACAAAGTCCAACAAGGAATTCTGAAAATGTTCAAGGGATCGATACCAGCGCTGATCACTCCGTTCCGGAATGGCGCGGTCGATGAGAAACGCTTTCAGGATTTTGTGGACTGGCAGATCAAAGAGGGCAGCTCCGGCCTCGTTCCGGTGGGCACCACGGGCGAAAGCCCGACGCTGACCCATGACGAGCACAAGCGCGTGATCGAACTCTGCATCGAGGTGACGGCTGGCCGCGTGCCGGTGATCGCCGGCGCTGGCTCCAACAACACCACTGAGGCGATCGATTTCGCCCGCCATGCGGAAAAGGCCGGCGCGGACGCCCTGCTGGTGGTGACGCCCTATTACAACAAGCCGAACCAGGCGGGCCTGAAGGCGCATTTCCGGGCGATTGATGATGCTGTGGGCATTCCCATCATCATGTACAATATCCCGGGCCGCTCGGTCATCGACATGACGCCGGAGACCATGGCAGAGCTGTTCAGCACCTGCCGCAACATCAAGGGTGTCAAGGACGCGACGGCGAACATGGCGCGTGTCACCCAGCAGCGCAAGACTTGCGGACCGGACTTCCTCCAGCTTTCGGGCGAGGATATCACGGCGCTCGGCTTCAACGCCCACGGCGGGCAGGGCTGCATTTCGGTGACGGCCAATGTGGCACCGAAGCTCTGTGCCGATTTCCAGGCGGCAACGCTGCGCGGTGACTATGCCGCCGCGCTCGCCATTCAGGACCGGCTGGGTCCGCTTCACAACGCGCTCTTCATCGAGCCGAACCCGACCGGCGTGAAATATGCCCTGTCGCTCCTCGGCAAGATCGAGAACGAAGTCCGCCTGCCGCTTGTCCCGGTTTCGCCGGAAACGCAGGCCCAGATCCGCGATGCGATGGTGCATGCGGGCCTGATCAACTGAAATAGAATGACCGGAAGGGCCTGCGACCGCCCCTTCGGTCTGATTTATGACAAAACCTCTCCCTAGTCATCCCGGACGCAGCGAAGCGGAGATCCGGGACCGGTGAGCCAAGGCGCACCGGTTATGGCTCTGGAGAAAAACAACTTGCCCTCCGGCTCACCGGTCCCGGCTCGCGCTGCGCTTGGCCGGGATGACGAAGGAGGGGTAGGTTGTGTTGACAAACTGACCGGAAGGGCCGGGATGTGGCCCTTCCGCGTCCATGCAGGGAAGATGTGACCATGGCGCCCAAGTCTGGCGGCCCCGCCCGGACGGTTGTTTCGGACAACAGGAAGGCGCGGTTCAACTACGAGATCGAGGACGTTCTGGAAGTCGGCATCGAGCTGCGCGGCACGGAAGTGAAAGCCCTGCGCGGCGGCAAGGCCAACATTCAGGAATCCTACGCGGCGGAGAAAGACGGTCAGATCTGGCTCTATAATTCCTATCTGCCGGAATACCTTCAGGCCAACCGCTTCAACCACGAGCCGCGCCGCCCGCGCCGCCTGCTGCTGCACAAGCGCCAGATCGCCAAGCTGGCAGCAGCCGTGGCCAAGGAAGGCAAGACGCTGGTGCCGCTGAAGATCTATTTCAACGAGCAGGGCCGCGCCAAGCTGGAACTCGCCCTTGCCCGCGGCAAGAAACTGCATGACAAGCGCGAAACCGAAAAGGCCCGCGACTGGGCCCGCGAAAAAGGCCGCCTGCTGAAGTCCGGCAGCTGAAGTCTGAACGCTGGTGCTTGCTGGGGAACTGCTTCAGCTGACGTATCAGTCTTGTGCAATCCTTCTGGAAAACCCTGTGCCCAAGCCTGTTGGCAGCTTGTGAAAGAGCTGTTGGCAGGCTGTGGATATGTTGTGGGTAAAACTCATATGCGGCACGTTCATGCGCAAGACGCCGCCGCCTGTCACTGACCACACCGTATTCGTCATCCCATGACTTGATCATGGGATCCATGCCGTTCCGCTTCAGCTTGCGCCTGGTGTCATTCGGGTGCGATGCGGAAGATCTTTGCACTTGGATGGGAAGTGGAATGGATGCCATGATCAAGTCGTGGCATGACGGAGTGTGTGGCTGATGTGATTGGGCTGGTTGAAACGCTGTTTCGGTCTTGCCCGATCCGGATTTTGCCTGCTGTCGACAGGCTTTTGCAGCCGCACCGGACCATTCGCTACTTGTAACCGACCACACCGTATTCGTCATCCCATGACTTGATCATGGGATCCATGCCGTTCCGTTTCAGCTTGCGCCTGGTGTCATTCGGGTGTGATGCGGAAGGTCTTTGCTCTTGGATGGGCAATGGAATGGATGCCATGATCAAGTCGTGGCATGACGGAGTGTGTGGCTGATGTGATTGGGCTGGTTGAAACGCTGTTTCGGTCTTGCTTTTTCTGGATCTGGCTGGCTGAGAAGTGTCTGTTGCAGGCACGCCGGTCCACTCGCCACCTGTCACTGACCAAACCGTATTCGTCATCCCATGACTTGATCATGGGATCCATGCCGTTCCATTTCAGGTTGCGCCTTGTGGCATTCCGTTGCGATGTGGAAGGTCTTTGCTCTTGGTTGGGTAATGGAATGGATGCCATGATCAAGTCATGGCATGACGGAGACTATGGCTATGGTGCTGGGGAGCTCTAATGCATCGGGGAGAAGCCTTGCAGCTTCTCCCCGTGCCGTTTCACACCAAGGCTTTCGATGCTGACGCATCACGCCTTGAAACTGCTCATGCTATCAAAGCTTGCCCGTGCCGAACTTGTTGGTGCGGGGGAAGCCGGTGGGGGGCAGGCGGCCGGCCTGGCCCCGGTCGCCGCGCCAGTCGGCGAGATCGTCCATGGAGCGGTTGAAGCTGCGGCCCGAACTGTCGATCCAGACAAGACCTGCTTCGCCTGAGAAGACCACCGCATCGGCGACGCTGCCATCCCGGTAGCGCTGCAGGCGCACGCCGCGTCCGCGGCCCATTTCCGGCACCTGCGCCAGCGGGAAGACCAGCAGCTTGCGGTTCTGGCCGATAATGGCGACCTGATCGCCTTCCACCGGAATGCAGAGCACGGCCTCGTTCGGCGCGGTGACATTCAGCACCTGCTTGCCCTTGCGGGTGTTGGCGATGACATCGGCCTCCGGCACGATGAAGCCGCGTGCCTCGTCGCTGATCACCATCAGCTTGCGGCCCGGCTTGTGGATGAAGGCGCAGACGATGTCCTGGCCCTCGTCCATGTCCACCATCAGGCGCACCGGCTCTCCGTGCCCGCGCCCGCCCGGCAGGGTGGCGGCGGAAAGGGTGAAGAACTTGCCGGCGGTGGTCAGCAGCAGGATCTTGTCCGTCGTCTCGCCATGGAAGGAGAACTTCAACTTGTCGCCCTGCTTGAAGGCGACCGTTGCGAGGTCCTGCTGATGGCCCTTGAGTGCACGGATCCAGCCCTTTTCCGAGATGATGACCGTGACCGGCTCCTTCTCGATCATGGCCTGCTGGATGTCGCCGATGTCATGGTCCGGCGCTTCGGCCACATCGGTGCGGCGCTTGCCGAGCTCAGTCTCCGGGCCATAGGCCTTGGCGATTTCTGCCGTTTCCTTGGCCAGATGCGCCCACTGCTTGGCATCGGAGCCGAGCAGTGCGTTGATCGAGTCACGTTCGGCGCTGAGCTTCTCGTGTTCCTTGCGGATTTCCATTTCCTCAAGCTTGCGCAAGGAGCGCAGGCGCATGTTGAGGATGGCTTCCGCCTGCACGTCTGAGAGGCTGAAAGCGCGCATCAGCGAGGCCTTCGGCTCATCTTCCTCACGGATGATGCGGATCACCTCGTCGAGGTTGAGATAGGCGATCAGATAGCCTTCCAGCACCTCAAGCCGGTGCAGGATCTGCGCCAGACGGTGCTGCGAGCGGCGCACCAGCACTTCCTTGCGGTGGTCCAGCCACTCGCGCAGAACCTGCTTCAGGCCCATCACCATGGGCACCTTGCCCATGGACAGGACGTTGAGGTTCAGCGGGAAGCGGGTTTCAAGCTCGCTGAGCTTGAACAGGGATTCCATCAGAAGGGCAGGGTCGACGTTGCGCGAACGCGGCACCAGAACGACGCGCACGTCTTCAGCAGATTCGTCGCGAACATCGTCCAGCAGCGGCAGCTTGCGGGCGGTCAGCAGCTCGGCGATCTTCTCGATCAGGCGCGACTTCTGCACCTGATAGGGGATCTCGGTGACGACGACGACCCACTGGCCGCGCCCCAGATCCTCCACGGCCCAGCGGGCGCGGACGCGGAAACTGCCACGGCCGGTCTCATAGGCCTCCAGCAGCCCCTTGGGATCATCCACGAGAATGCCGCCGGTGGGGAAGTCCGGGCCCTTGAGATAAGCTAGCAGATCCCGCGTTTCGGCTTCCGGATGCTTGATCAGGTGCTGGGCGGCAAGGCACAGCTCATGGGCATTGTGCGGCGGAATGGAGGTCGCCATGCCCACGGCAATGCCGGAGGAGCCATTGGCGAGCAGGTTCGGGAAGCCGCCCGGCAGAACCAGCGGCTCGCGCTCTTCGCCGTCATAGGTCTCGCGGAAATCGACCGCGTCCTCGTCCAGCCCGTCGAGCAGGCGCTTGGCCGTGTCGGTCAGGCGCGCTTCGGTGTAACGCATCGCCGCCGCGTTATCGCCGTCGATGTTGCCGAAGTTGCCCTGGCCCTCGATCAGCGGATAGCGCTGCGCGAAATCCTGGGCAAGGCGCACAAGGGCGTCATAGACCGCCTGGTCGCCATGCGGGTGATACTTACCGATCACGTCGCCGACCACGCGGGCGCATTTCTTGAAGCCGGCACCGGGGTCCAGCTTCAGAAGGCGCATGGCGTAGAGCAGGCGCCGGTGAACCGGCTTCAGGCCGTCGCGCACATCGGGCAGCGCCCGGTGCATGATGGTGGAGAGGGCATAGGCAAGGTACCGTTCTTCCAGCGCTTCGCGCAGGTTGACGCCTTCAATGCCGCTTGGTGGAATCAGCTCGTTTCCCATGCTGCGAGCCATAGCCCGGATTGCCCCATCCACACAATTCTGCGGGGGTGGAAATGGCAGAATTCTGCAGGTTTTTCCCCGGTCTTGAGCGGTTTATCCGGGAAAGCCCATCAGGCCCGCCTGCTCATAGGCCTTGGCGAAGGCCGCTGTCATGCCGGTGCGCGTGGTGGAGAGGTCAAGACCGGCGGGGCCGGTGACGTGCCGGTCGAGGAAGAAAGCGGTGAGCGTGAAGCCGCCGGAGAGGTCGGTGAAGTTGATTTCCGTGCCCGGCTGGCGCTCGCCCTCCACCAGAAAGGCGGGCAGAGGCAGCAGCTTGTCCCGGTAGGGGGCCCCGGCATCGCGGCTGACGGCACGGGCGCTTTTGGGCGAAACATAGGCCAGATCCCAGGCCTGACCGGTGGCGGCGCAGCGGCTGAGGTCAAGGCCGAAGCCGAGTTCTGTCAGCAGCGCCAGTTCATAGCGCACGATCAGGGGACCGGCGATCAGCGGCTCGTGCAGGTGGTCCAGCACCACGGTGAGGGCCTGAAACAGGCCCTCATGCGCGGCGCGTTCCGGCAGCAGGCGGGTGAGGGCGGCCAGATGCTGCACGCCATAAAGTGCGCATGCTTCCTGCATCAGGAAACCGGCGCGCAAGGATAGGCCTTCAACGGAAAAAAGGCCGAGCTGGCCGGGCAGGCGGGCGCGCCAGGTGAGGCGCAGCGTGTTGCCGGGCTGCAGCAGCGGCGTCATGCGGGGCGAGCGGGCGGAGCGTACAAGGCCGAGATGCCGGCCCTGATGGCGGGTCATCACCTCGGCGACAGCCGCGCTTTCCCCTTGCAGGCGGCAGGAAAGGAGAACGCCGTCATCTGTCCATTCCATCGGCGTGCCACCCGGTTTCCCTGTTCTGTGTCCCGCGCCGGATCAGCGCGGGAATTCCAGCCCCATTTCGCGGTAACGCTCCGGATCATCGGCCCAGTTCTCGCGCACCTTGACGAAGAGGAACAGATGCACGGGCCGTTCCACGATTTCCGTCAGTTCGGTGCGGGCGGCCTGCGAGATGATCTTGATGGTCTGGCCCTTCTTGCCCAGCACGATGGCCTTCTGGCTGTCGCGCTCCACATAGATCGTCTGCTCGATGCGCACGGACCCATCCTTGCGCTCTTCCCACAGCTCGGTCTCGACGGTGGAGACGTAAGGGATTTCCTCGTGCAGGCGCTCGAACAGCTTCTCGCGGGTGATTTCCGCCGCCAGCATGCGCATGGGGGCATCGGAAACCTGATCCTCCGGATAAAGCCAGGGGCCGGGGCGCACTTCTCCGGCGAAATAGGCGAGAATGTCCGAAACGCCATCGCCGGTCAGGGCCGAGACCATGAAGGTGCGCTCGAAGGTGACGGTTTCGTTCGCGGTGGTGGCGACCTTCAGAAGCTTTTCCCGGTTGGCGACGTCCGTCTTGTTGAGGATCAGCACCTTCTTGCCGGGCATGTTTGCAAGGCGGCCAAGGATGCCTTCCACCTCTTCGGTCAGGCCCTTGCGCGCATCGATCAGAAGGGCGGTTACATCCGCGTCGCGTGCGCCGCCCCAGGCGGTGTCGACCATCGCCCGGTCCAGCCGGCGTTTGGGTTTGAAGATGCCTGGGGTGTCGACGAAGATGATCTGCGAGGCGCCATGCATGGCAATGCCGCGCACGATGGAGCGGGTGGTCTGGACCTTGTGGGTGACGATGGAGACCTTGGTGCCGACCAGCTGGTTGATCAGCGTCGATTTTCCGGCATTCGGCGCGCCGATGAGGGCAACGAAGCCCGCGCGGGTGCCGTCTGCGGTGTGAAGGGTATCCATGTCGGTCCCGGCGGTGCCGGGCAGGTCCTGATCGGTCAAATCGTCGTCTTTCAAGGTGTCATCCGGCGTGGCGGACAGCGGTCCGGCCCCGGCGGGTCAATCATAGCGGGTTTGTTGGGTGAGGCGAAGCATCCCGTGCATGGGCCTCGGGCGTCAGTCGCTCCAGACGCCTTCCCGCCGCAGCATGGTTTCGGCGGCAGCCTGTTCGGCCACGCGCTTGGAGTTGCCGCGCCCTTCGGCGCTGGGGAATTTTTCCACCTGCACGGCAACGATGAATTCCGGCGCATGGTCCGGGCCGGTGCGGTCCACCACCTTGTAGAGCGGTGCCGGCAGGCTCTTGGCCTGCACCCACTCCTGCAGGGTGGTCTTGGCATCGCGCAAGGGGCCGGAGAAGGTCAGCATGCGCGGCTCCCACAGGCGGCGCACAAAGTCTTCCGCCGTCTCGAAGCCCGCATCCAGATAGATTGCGGCAATCACGGCCTCGCAGATATCGGCCAGCAGTGCCGTCTTCTGGCGCCCGCCGGTCTGCGCCTCGCTCTGGCTGATGCGCATGTCATCGCCCAGCTTCAGCTCGATGGCGATTTCGGCGCAGGTCTCGCGCTTGACCATGTGGTTCAGGCGCCGCGCCATTTCGCCTTCGTCGGCACGCGGATAGTGCCGGTGCAGCATGCTGGCAACCGCAAGCCCGAGCACCCGGTCGCCGAGGAACTCAAGCCGCTGGTAGCTGCCGCCGGACGTGTCGGCCCCGGACAGGGCGCTGGCATGGGTCAGCGCCTGTTGCAGCAGGCTGCGGTCGGTAAACTTGTGGCCGATGCGCGCCTCGACGGCGGAAAGCATGTCTGTCTTGCGGGAAATGGTCATGCCGTCTCCTGCCTCAGATCGACTGGAACAGCCGGTCCCAACGGACGGACCAGGGCCAGTACCAGAACTGCCAGGCAGGCTGACCACCATCGACCGAGAAGAAGATCACTTCGGCGCGGCCGACAAAGTTGTCGAGCGGCACATAACCGACACCGCCCAGTTCCACCGGCACGCGGCTGTCGGTGGAATTGTCGCGGTTGTCGCCCATCATGAAGTAATGGCCGGCCGGCACCTTGAACGGGCGGGTGTTGTCGGACTGTCCGCGCGGGGTCAGGTCCAGCGTGTCGTAGCTGACGCCATTGGGCAGGGTTTCACGGTAGCGGGCGACGCGGCGCTCGTTGCCGAAACTGTCCTTGTCGATGAAGTCCTCGATGCGCTCGCGCGGGACGGCCTCGCCGTTGATATGCAGCACGCCATCGATCATCTGGATTTCATCGCCCGGGAGGCCGATCACACGCTTGATGTAGTCGGTGGAATTGTCGTGCGGGGTCTTGAACACGGCCACATCCCCGCGCTCCGGATCCGAGCTCAGCACGCGGCCGGAGAAGGGCGGCATGCCGAAGGGGAAGGAGTAGCGCGAATAGCCGTAGCTGTATTTCGACACAAACAGGTAATCGCCGATCAGCAGCGTGTTCATCATCGACCCGGAGGGGATGTTGAACGGCTGAAACAGGAACGTGCGCACGACCAGCGCGATCAGCAGGGCCTGAACGATCACCTTGACCGTTTCGCCAAGGCTGCCTTCCTTGGCTTTTTTCTTGTCCGTCACGCTCATGTCGTCCTTCATTCGTGCCGCGAGGCGCCATTGGCCTCAGTCTGTTGCAGCGACTTTTAGCCGTTCATGCCGGGGCTGGCAACGCAAGGCTTGGCGCAAGGCCTGCCACAAGCCTTTCTTGCTGCCTGTGGAAGCCTCAGGCCTGCTCGCGCACCGGCGGCGCAGGGGGCTCCGGCCAGTCCTGCGGCCAGGCGGAAATCACCACGAAGGCCTGCGCCAGCGGGTAGTCATCGGTAATGGTCAGGTCAATGCGGGCCTTGAAGCCTTCGGGCGTCAGCCGGGCAAGCCGTCCGGCGGCACTGCCCGTCAGTTCCAGTGTCGGGCGGCCACTCGGCAGGTTCACCACCCCCATCTCCCGCCATGCAACACCCATGCGGATGCCGGTGCCAAGTGCCTTGGAACAGGCCTCCTTTGCGGCAAAGCGTTTGGCATAGGAGGCGGCACGCTCAGCGCGCCGGTCGGAACGCTGGCGCTCCCGATCAGTGAAGACGCGGTTGGTGAAGCGGTCGCCGAACCGTTCCAGTGTCTGCTCGATGCGGCGGATGTCGATCAGATCGCTGCCGATGCCAAGAATCATGGCTGCCTTTCCCTGGCCCGTCAGAACGCGCAAGACATGGAATTAGGATGCCGGACAGGCATCTTCAAGCTATTCGGCCTTGCGGCTTGCGTCCCGGCGCTTTTCAAGGCGCAGGCGCTTGGCTTCCTGATAGGTGCGCACGCTCTGGAAAACGATGACATAGCACAGTGCACCGCAGACCAGTCCCAGCGGAATCCCGCCGATCAGCATGGGCTTGATCACCGGCCAGAGCGTATCGAACGACTGCTCCATCAGGTTGAAGCCATAGCGGGTGGCGCCTTCGCGGCGGGCAATCTCATGCTGGCTGGAGCCCAGGATCAGGTGGCCCAGTTTGTAGGTCGCAGCCCAGATGAAGGGAAAGGTCAGCGGATTGCCGACAGCCGTGCCAAGCGCCGAGGCCAGCATGTTGCCCCGGATTGCAAAGGCGCAGGCGGCCGCCAGCAGGAAATGAAAGCCCATCAAGGGGGTAAAGGAGGCGAAGGCGCCTGCCGCGAAACCTCTGGCGATTGCGTCCGGGCTTGCAGTCAGGCGCAGGACGCGCTTGCCGTAATAGCGGAACGACCGGGACCAGCTTTCCCGCGGCCAGACGGCGACGCGCATCTTTTGAAGCCGGGTTGGCGGTGTTCTGCGCTGAAACAGCATGCGGTCCTGTCTCCCTTTCCCGTTTTGCCCGCTCAGGCGAGGTTGCGGCTGCCCGGCTTCACGGCCGGAAGCGCCGCCAGTTCCGGCGGCAGCTTGTCCGGCTCATAAGCCGGCACCTTGTACTGTGTCAGCGATACAAGTGGCACGGTTGTGTCCGCCTCTCCGGCGGAGCGGTCAATCAGGCAGGCCACGGCCAGAACGTCTGCGCCAATTGCCTTCAGTGCGTCAACCGTCTCGCGGCTGGACAGGCCCGTGGTGACGATATCTTCAACGATGACGACGCGCGCGCCCTTTTCCATCTCGAAGCGGCGCAGGCGGAACTCTCCGCCCTCACGCTCCACCCACATGGCCGGAACGCCGAGGTGGCGGGCGGTTTCATAACCGGGGATCAGGCCGCCAAGGGCAGGGGAGACGACGGCATCGATCTTGCCAAGGCCGGCCGCCTCGATCTTCCGCGCCAGCGCCTTGCACAGGCGCTCGGTCTTCTCCGGATACATGAAGACGCGGGCCTTCTGCAGGAAGACCGGGCTGCGCAGCCCGGAGGAAAGAATGAAATGCCCTTCCAGAATGGCCCCCGCCTCGCGGAAAACGGCCAGGACTTCGTCCTGCGTCATCGTCCAAAGTCTCCGTCTTGTGCCGGGTCAGCCGTTGACACGTGTCACGCTCGACACGTTCGGCTTGGCCCGCAGCTGGTTGATGATACGGTTCAGATGTTTCAGATCCCATACCTCGAGATCGATGATCATCTGATGGAAGTCGGCCACCTTGCGGACCATCTTCAGATTGTCGATGTTGCCGCCATTGTCGCCGATCACCTGGGCGATGGCGGCGAGGGAGCCGGGCTCATTCAGCGCTGACACGTTGATGCGCGCCGGGAAACGCTCCGGATTGTCCACGTCGATGTCCCAGCGCACGTCGATCCAGCGGTCGCTCTGGTCGTCGAATTCCTTCAGCGCCGGAGACTGGATCGGATAGATAGTCAGCCCTTCCGAAGGCGTCAGGATGCCGACGATCCGGTCGCCGGGCACGGCGCCACCATTGGGGGCAAAGCTCACCGGAATGTCACCGGTCAGGCCGCGGATCGGCAGCGCCAGGCCATCGGTGCCCTGCGCGGCATCGGGAATGCGGAACTTGAGGCCCTGGCCCTTCTCGAGATCGAACCAGCCTTCACCAGGCTCCGGCTTCAGATGAGCTGTGCGCTCGTCCTGATAGTCCGGGTGCACTGCCTTGACCACCTGCTGCGCGCTCAACTCGCCGCGCCCGACGCTGGCCAGCAGGTCGGCAATGGTTTCCTGATTGAGCAGGCCGAGCACGCCATCCAGCAGGCCTTCCGAATAAGGCTTGTCCGCACGGTTGAAGGCGCGTTGCAGCACATGCTCGCCAAGGGCGCCATATTGCTTGCGGATGGATTCGCGGGTGGCCCGGCGGATCGCGGCCTTGGCCTTGCCGGTCACGGCAATCGATTCCCAGGCGGGCGGCGGCGTCTGCGCCTGCGAGCGGATGACTTCCACCTCGTCGCCATTCCGCAGTTCGGTCACCAGCGGCATGATCTTGCCGTTGATCTTGCAGCCGACACAGGTGTTGCCGATGCCCGTATGCACCGCATAGGCAAAGTCGATCGGCGTTGCCCCGCGCGGCAGGGCGATCAGGCGGCCCTTGGGGGTGAAGCAGAACACCTGATCGTGGAACAGTTCCAGCTTGGTGTTTTCAAGGAATTCTTCCGGCGTGTCGCCCTGCGACAAGAGGTCGATGGTGCGCCGCAGCCAGTCATAGGCGCGGCTCTCGTCCGTGTGCCGGGCAATGTTGCGCCCGCCCGTCTGCCCGTCCTTGTAGAGGGCGTGGGCGGCAATGCCGTATTCGGCCACCCGGTCCATCGCCTCGGTGCGGATCTGCAGTTCCACGCGCTGGCGGCTGGGGCCGACGATCGTGGTGTGGATCGAGCGGTAGTCGTTCTGCTTCGGCGTCGAGATGTAGTCCTTGAACCGCCCCGGCACGGTCGGCCAGGTGGTGTGGATGATGCCCAGCACCCGGTAGCAGGCCTCGGTGGTGCCGACGATGACGCGGAAGCCGTAAATGTCGGAAAGCTGCTCGAAGCCCAGCGACTTCTGCTGCATCTTGCGGAAGATGGAGTAGGGGCGCTTCTCACGGCCCTTGACCCGGGCGGCGATGCCGCGCTCGGCGATCTGGGCGGTCAGCAGGCTTTCGATCTCGCCGATCAGCCCGCCATTGCGCTCGCGCAGGCCCGTAAGCCGCTCGGCAATCGTGGCATAGGCTTCCGGATTGAGCACCTGGAAGGACAGGTCCTCCAGCTCCTCACGCATGTCCTGCATGCCCATGCGCCCGGCAAGCGGGGCATAGATCTCCATCGTCTCTTCGGCGATGCGGCCGCGCTTGTGCTCCGGCATGTGCTGGAGCGTGCGCATGTTGTGCAGCCGGTCCGCCAGCTTCACCAGCAGCACGCGCACATCATCGGCGATGGCGAGCAGCAGCTTGCGGAAATTCTCCGCCTGCTTGGTCTTCTGGGAAACGAGGTCGAGGCGCTTGATCTTGGTCAGGCCTTCGACAAGCTTGCCGATTTCCTCGCCGAAGACCGTGTCGATCTCCGCGCGGGTGGCATCCGTGTCCTCGATGGTGTCATGCAGCAGCGCGACGGCAACGGTCGCATCATCCAGCCTGAGATCGGTCAGGATGGCAGCCACTTCGAGCGGATGGGAGAAATAGGGATCGCCGGAAGCGCGGGTCTGGGACCCGTGCTTCTTCATGGCATAGACATAGGCCTTGTTCAAAAGGCCTTCATCGGCATTCGGATTATAGCGGGTAACCCGTTCGACAAGCTCGTATTGGCGCATCATGGCCGCAGCAGACACCCTTGGACACAGATTGCAGCACCAGGGCTTGCCAACTCAGATGACCCGCCTCATGCCGGAAATCAGATGTCGTCCGAACGCTCCGGCGGCACAAGGCCTTCCAGACCGCGCAGCAGATCTTCTTCCGACATGCGGTCGAACTCAACGTTCGAATCGTCTACCGCATTGACCTGGGTGCCGCCAGAATTGCTGGACGGAACGAGCGGTACGGCTTCCGCCTCCGGCTCATCCACTTCCACATATTTCTGCAGAGAATGAATGAGGTCTTCCTTAAGATCTTCCGGGCTCACCGTCTCATCTGCGATTTCTCGCAGGGCGACGACCGGATTCTTGTCGTTGTCGCGATCGATGGTCAGCGGCGAACCGCTTGAGATCATCCGGGCGCGATGTGCTGCCAGCAGCACCAGCTCGAACCGGTTATCAACCTTGTCGATGCAATCCTCGACGGTCACGCGCGCCATAGGACTTCTCCATATGTTCTGGAATTCAAGTGATGAGCGTATATTAGCAACTGCACCTTAGCGCAACCCTCGCTGTTTCGTGATTGAGCATGAGGCGTCACAAGGGTGAAAAAATGGCTTGAGAACCTTTCACATGCGCAAATGGGGGCCATATTTACGATTGCGGAGTGCTGCGCCAATGTAGTACCCAACTGTTGCGCCCATCAAAAGACGTCCAAATAATGGCGTTCAGTTAAAAGTTTAACTTTTGCTGCCTGGGAAGCAACGTAAACGAGCGAGTGATTGTTTATACAAGTCAATCAATTGCGCCTGATATTTTGAGTGCTGCGCCAAAGCCCTCTGGCGCCGGAAAGGAATTGCCTTATGTTTGATTCGAGAGAAAAGATTGCTTTGTTTATCGATGGTGCGAATTTGTATTCGACGGCAAAGGCGATCGGTTTCGATATTGATTACAAGATGCTGTTGAAGGAGTTTCAAAGCAAAGGCTATTTGCTGCGCGCCTATTACTACACTGCGATCATTGAGGATCAGGAGTATTCCTCAATTCGTCCGCTGATTGATTGGCTCGATTACAACGGTTACAAGGTTGTGACGAAGCCGGTGAAGGAATTTGTCGATTCCAGCGGCCGCCGCAAGGTCAAGGGCAATATGGATATCGAACTTGCTGTCGATGCCATGCAGCTGGTCGATAGCGTTGATCACATCGTCCTGTTCTCGGGGGATGGTGATTTCCGCTCGCTGGTCGAAGCTTTGCAGCGCAAGGGCCGTAAGGTAAGCGTTGTCTCCACGCTTCAGACCCAGCCGCCGATGATTGCCGATGATCTGCGCCGCCAGGCCGACCACTTCATTGAACTGGCGAGCCTTGCCAACCGCGTTGGCCGTGATCCCGCCGAGCGCCCCTCGCGTGCATCGGACCGTGACCGCGACATCGACGAAGACGACGACTACTGAGGCCTGAACCGCATATGGCTGGTGTTGCTCTGGACCCGGCACGCGATTGTCCGCTGTGCCCGCGTCTCGTTGCCTTCCGCGAAGAGCACCGGCGTCTGTCGCCGGACTGGTTCAACGCGCCCGTGCCGTCCTTTGGCGACAAGGCACCGTCCCTGCTGATCGTTGGCCTTGCGCCGGGCTTGCGTGGTGCCAACAGGACAGGGCGGCCGTTTACCGGGGATTATGCCGGCGATCTTCTCTACGAGACGATGATCGACTTCGGCTTTGCCAGGGGCGTCTATGAGGCGCGTCCGGATGACAGCCTTGAGCTGGTGGATGCCCTGATCACCAATGCAGTGCGCTGCGTCCCGCCGGAGAACAAGCCGACCGGCCCGGAAATCAAGACCTGCCGGCCGTTCCTGATTGCAACGCTTGACGCCATGCCTTCGGTCCGCGCGGTGCTGGCGCTGGGGCGCATTGCCCATGACACGTTCCTGACCGCTCTGTCGCTGCCGCGTGCGAAATCACCCTTCGTGCATGGGGCAGGGCATGACATTCAGCTGTCCGGACGGCCGGTGAAGCTTTTCGACAGCTATCACTGCTCCCGCTACAACACCAACACCGGACGGCTGACGCGGGAGATGTTCCGCAGCGTCTTCACTTCGATCCGCGCTCACGTGGATAAGACCAGCTCTTTACGGGTCTGATCAGCCGTCAGACAGGCTTGCGGACGGGCCGGGCTGCGACCAGCCTTCCGGGCCCAGGTGCTCCTGCGGCTGGAAACGCTCCTTGTAGGCCATCTTCTGCGATCCCTCGACCCAATAGCCGAGATAGACATAGGGCAGACTCAGCCTGCGGGCGCGCTCGATATGCTCAAGGATCATGAAGGTGCCGAGGCTGAGGCTGTCGACGGCCGGATCGTAGAAGGAATAGACCATCGACAGGCCGTCGGCCATGCGGTCGGTCAGGGCAACACCGATCAGCGGCCCGGTGCCGCGCCGGGTGAGGAACGTGTCCGGCCCGCGGCGCCGGTACTCGATGACCATGGTGTCCACATGGGTGTCTTCCACCATCATCGCATAGTCCAGCACGCTCATTTCCGACATGCCGCCATTTTCATGCCGGGCCAGAAGATAGGTGCGGAAGAGGTCGTATTGTTCGCTGGAGGGGGAGGGCGGCAGCTCGGCGCCAACCAGCCAGCTGCCCTTCTTCCATGTGCGCTTGAAGGAGCTGGTCCACTGGAAATCCGCCACCCGCACCCGCACCGAAACGCAGGCCCGGCAGGCCTCGCAGGCCGGACGGTAGGCGATGTTCTGACTGCGGCGGAAGCCGCCCTGCGTCAGCACGTCATTGAGGGCAGGGGCCTGATGACCGACCAGATGGGTGAACACCTTTCGCTCCTGCCGGCCCGGCAGATACGGGCACGGCGCGGGGGCCGTCAGGTAGAACTGGGGATGGTCGATCGGGTGCCGGGTCACGTCGGAAGATCTGCCTCTCGTTGCAGACAATGATATCCCGACAGGATGGCGCGGCAAGAGGGAACGTCAAGCACCCATTTCCGGCAATTTCCGGTGCCGGAACGCCGCGCAATCCGGTCTGATGTCAGAAACGGCGGTCCGCGTTGATGACGACGGTTCCAAGGATGATGTCATGCAGCAGGCGCTTGCGGTCTGACACGAGGCTGACCAGCAGCACCAGCGGCGTCAGCAGGGTGACGGAGAACCAGAACAGCAGCGCATGCATCGCTGCCAGCAGGGCATAGGGCTTGCCGCCGTGCCACAGGCGCATTTCGAGCCCCATGGCGCGCATGCCCAGCGTTGAAGCGCGCTCGCCGCCCAGTGTGATGGCGGTGTAGGTCAGCGCCACGCCCTGCCACAGGAAGGCATAGGCGAACCAGGCAAGGCCCAGCGTGAAAATGCCTAGGAAGAAGATGAGTATTCCCGCCATCACGGTGAAGAAGGCGATGATGGCCGTGTCGATCAGGAAGGCCATGATGCGCTTGCTGCGCAGCCCGCTGAAAAGTGCAGGATCATCGGTGGCGCCAAAGCCGCCGCGCCTGGGTTCCAGAATTTCAGCCTGATAGGACATTGCCGCCTCCGTTTCTGCCATTCATGTGGGAAGAACGGGACGAACAGTCAATTGTTCCGTTCCAGTTTGCCGTCAGGGTTTTTGGTATGCCCGCCAGCTTCACCGCGCAGCGTGCTGCCTCAGGCCATCACCTCGGCCACGTTCATCTGCCGCACCGCGTAGCCGCGTTCGCGCAGGGCTTCGATGATGGCCTGGCCGTGGGCGGCGTCGAAGGTCTCGAAGGTCACATCCAGCGTTGCGCCCTTGGCCGGCACGTTGAGGAACAGGCGGTGGTGCGACACGTCCACCACATTGCCGCCGCGCCCGCCGATGAGAGAGGTGATTTCGCCCAGTACACCCGGCCGGTCCGGCGTGTCGATGCGC
Source organism: Pannonibacter sp. I15F10I1 (assembly GCF_900185665.1). Lineage (NCBI taxonomy): Bacteria > Pseudomonadati > Pseudomonadota > Alphaproteobacteria > Hyphomicrobiales > Stappiaceae > Pannonibacter > Pannonibacter sp. I15F10I1. The sequence goes on along the minus strand of NZ_FYAN01000026.1, from coordinate 1,111,340 downwards.
ACCGAGACAAGGCGGCCATCGCGGGAGAGCTCGCGGATCACGATGGAGGAGACGAGGCGCGGGTCGATGTTGCCGCCGCACAGCACCAGCCCCACCTTCTTGCCCCGGAACAGCTCCGGCGCCGTCAGCAGCGCGGCAAGGCCGGCAGCCCCTGCGCCTTCCGCCAATGTCTTCTGCTGGGTCAGGAACAGGTTGATGGCCCGCTCGATGGCGCTTTCCTCGGCCAGAATGATGTCATCGACCAGTTCGCGCACGATCTTGCGCGTGAGGGCGCCGACGTCCTTGACGGCAATGCCCTCTGCGATCGTCGGGCCGCCGCAAGGCAGATCCTGGTCATGCACGGCACTCCACATGCCCGGATAGAGCCGCGATTCGACGCCCACGATGGAAATCCCGGGCTTCAGGCCCTTGGCGGCCACGGCCATGCCGGAGATCATGCCGCCGCCGCCAACCGGAATGACGAGACACTCCAGGTCCGGCACGTCTTCAAGCATCTCCAGCGCGATGGTGCCCTGGCCGCGGATCACATGCGGATCATCGAAGGGATGCACCCAGACGAAGCCCTTTTCCTCCGACAGGCGCTGCGCTTCAGCCGTTGCCCCCACCAGCGTGTCACCAGCCAGAACCACTTCGGCGCCATAGCCGCGCGTGGCGGTGATCTTCACGAAAGGCGTCGTCTCCGGCATGACGATGGTGGAGGGAATGCCGAGCCGGCCGGCGTGATAGGCGACAGCCTGTGCATGGTTGCCCGCCGACATGGCGATGACGCCGCGCCGGCGCTCTTCCGCCGTCAGCGACAGCAGCTTCACCAGCGCCCCGCGCTCCTTGAAGGCGTTGGTGACCTGCATGTTCTCGTATTTGACGAAAACCTCGGCCCCGGTCAGCGCCGACAGCTTGGGCGCGGGCAGGAACGGCGTGCGCAGCACGGCTCCCCGGATCAGACGCGCCGCCTCTTCCACATCGGCAAGGGAAAGCGGCAGGGGGCCAGAAGCCTGTTTTTCAGAGGTCTGGCGATCAGAGGGGCTATGCATGGATCCGTCCGGAAATGGGCGGCCTCTCAGAGGCCGCTTTTGAGAAGCTCTGCCACGCGGGGCGCGAAATAGGTGAGAATCCCGTCCGCTCCGGCGCGCTTGAAGGCCAGAAGGCTTTCCAGCATGGCGCGTTCGCCGTCAAGCCAGCCATTGGCGGCAGCGGCCTGGATCATCGCGTATTCACCCGACACCTGATAGGCATAGGTCGGCATGCGGAAGGTGTCCTTCACCCGCCAGACAACATCCAGATAGGGCATGCCGGGCTTGACCATCACCATGTCGGCGCCTTCGGCAATGTCCAGTTCCACCTCGCGCAGGGCCTCGTCCGTGTTGGCCGGGTCCATCTGATAGGTGCGCTTGTCGCCGATCAGCGTCTTGGAGGTCCCCACCGCGTCGCGGAAGGGGCCATAGAAGGCCGAGGCATATTTGGCGGCATAGGCCATGATCTGCGTGTCGCGGTGGCCGTTGGCATCCAGCGCCCGCCGGATGGCGCCGATGCGTCCATCCATCATGTCGGAGGGCGCAATCACGTCTGCGCCTGCTTCCACCTGCGTCAGGGCCTGACGGCAAAGCTGATCGACGGTCTCGTCATTCAGGATGCGCTCGCCATGCATCAGGCCATCGTGGCCGTGGCTGGTGTAGGGGTCCAGCGCCACATCGGTGATGAGGCCGATGTTGAGGCCCGCCTGCTTGATGGCGCGGCAGGCGCGGCAGATGAGGTTTTCCGGATTGAGGGCCTCGTTGCCCGCATCATCGCGCAGGCCGGGATCGGTGTAGGGGAAGAGCGCCAGCGCCGGGATCGACAGGCTCGCCGCATATTCGGCCTCGCGCACGGCTTCATCCACCGACATGCGCTCGACGCCCGGCATGGAGGGCACCGGCTGGCGGATGTTGCTGCCATCGACGAGGAAGATCGGCCAGATCAGGTCATTCACGGTCAGGGCGTTTTCCTGCACCAGCCGGCGCGCCCAGTCGGCGCGGCGGTTGCGGCGCAGGCGGCGGCCGCCGAGAATGTCATCAATGTGCTCGGGGGAAACGCTGTGGAACGGGCTGGACATGGAGCGGGTCCTGGAATTCGGAAGTTTTGATCATGCGTGATGGGCGCGGACTGTAACAACAGCGCCGCCGTGATGCCATAGGGAGGACTGCGGCATCGTTGTCTTTGCCTCATGATCGAAGGCCGTTTGCGCCAAGCCATAGGCCAAAGAGACGATCTGCCACCAAATTGACGTTAAGGTCAAAACGGGCTACCCCGGAAGGACAAGGGTTGCAGAGCGGCAAGGGGCAGGCAGGAGGAGAACCGCCGCCCCGCACCGCCATCTGCGGCCATCCGTGCAGGCGGGAGGAGCCCCATGGACTTTGCCTTGAACGAGGAGCAGCGCGCCTTTCAGGAGGTGGCCGCCAGCTTTGCCCGCGACGAGATGGAGCCCCATGCGCGGGAGTGGGACGAGAAGTCCATCTTCCCGGTGGAGACCCTGCGCAAGGCGGCAGAGCTTGGCTTTGCCGGCATCTATGTGCGCGAGGATCTGGGCGGTTCGGGCCTGACGCGGCTGGATGCAGCGCTGATCTTCGAAGAACTCGCCAAGGGCTGCACCTCGACGGCGGCTTATATCTCCATTCACAACATGACCGGCTGGATGATCGACCGGTTCGGCTCGCAGGAGCTGCGCGAGCGCTATCTGCCGGACCTGTGCAGCATGCGCCGTTTCGGCAGCTACTGCCTGACGGAGCCGGGCGCGGGCTCGGATGCGGCAAGCCTTAGAACCCGCGCTGTGCGGGATGGGGACAGCTACGTCCTCAACGGCACCAAGGCTTTCATCTCCGGCGGCGGGGCGTCGGACGTTTATATTGTCATGGGCCGCACGGGCGGGGAGGGGCCGGGCGGCATCTCCTGCTTCGTCGTGGACAAAGGCACGCCGGGGCTCAGCTTCGGGGCGCAGGAAGTGAAGCTCGGCTGGAAGAGCCAGCCGACGGCGCAGGTCATTTTCGAGGACTGCCGCATTCCGGCAGCAAACCGCATCGGCGAAGAAGGCGAGGGCTTCAGGTTCGCCATGGCCGGGCTTGATGGCGGGCGGCTGAACATCGGCGCCTGCTCGCTGGGGGCGGCGCAGACCTGCCTGGAGCGCAGCATCGCCTATATGAAGGACCGCCAGCAATTCGGCCGTTCCCTATCCACTTTTCAGGCGCTGCAATTCCGGCTGGCCGACATGGCGACGGAACTGGAGGCGGCCCGGCTGCTGCTGCACAAGGCGGCCATGGCCGTCGAGCAAAAGGCGGAAGGTGCCACGCGCCTTGCCGCCATGGCCAAGCGCCTTGCGACGGACACGGGCTTTCAGGTGGTCAACGAGGCGCTGCAGCTGCACGGCGGCTACGGCTACTTGCGCGACTATCCCATCGAGCGTTTCCTGAGGGATGTGCGGGTGCACCAGATTCTGGAAGGCACCAACGAAATCATGCGCGTCATCATTTCGCGCGATCTGATTGGCCGGTGAGAACAGCAACCGGGGAGGCAGAAGAGCATGAGCGAGAGCGCGGACGAGGTTCTGTTCGAGGTGGCGGGGCAGGCGGGGCTGATCACCCTGAACCGCCCCAAGGCGCTCAATGCGCTCAGCCATGGCATGGTCATGGCCATCGCCACCCGGCTGGATGACTGGGAAACGAACCCGGCCATCACCCGCATCGTGCTGCGCGGCAGCGGCGAGAAGGCCTTCTGCGCGGGGGGCGACATCCGCCAGGTCTATGACATGGGCGCGGTGCAGGGCCTCAAGAGCGCACCGGAGCAGACGAGCTTCTTCGCGGACGAATATATCCTCAACAGCCGCATCAAACATTTCCCCAAGCCCTGGGTGTCGCTGATCGACGGCATCGTCATGGGCGGCGGTGTCGGCCTGTCGGTGCATGGCTCGCACCGGGTGGGCACGGAAAAGACGCTCTTTGCCATGCCGGAAACCGGCATCGGCTTCTTCCCGGATGTGGGGGGTAGCTACTTCCTGCCGCGCATGCCGCGCCGCACCGGTTATTACTGCGCTCTGACCTCTGCCCGGCTGAAGCAGGCCGATGCGCTGCTGACCGGCGTGCTCACCCATGCGGTGGCCTCCGCCTCCATCCCGGCACTGACGGACGCGCTCTGCGCCGGGGAGCCGGTGGAGGCAGCGATTGCCCGCCACGCGGTGGAGGCAGGTCCCGCGCCGCTGCTTGAAGTGATGGATGAACTGGAGCGCGTTTTCGGCCTCTCCAGCGTTGACCAGATCTGGCAGGCGCTGGCCGCAAGTGATTCAGACTTCGCACGAAATTGCCTGGGGATGCTGGCCGCCAAGTCGCCCACCAGTCTGGCGCTGACCTTCGAGCAGCTGAACCGGGGCGCGGAGCTGGATTTCAACGGCTGCATGCGGATGGAATTCCGCATTGTCAGCGAGATCCTGAAGCACACGGACTTTTATGAGGGCGTGCGCTCCGTGCTGGTGGACCGGGACAATGCACCGCGCTGGCAGGTGGCAAGTCTGGCAGAGGTGGACAGGACGGGGCTGGCGGCTTATTTCGGAAGGCCAGAGGGCGGCGATCTTCCGCTGCCCTGAGTGAAGCGCGGGCACTGGCTGACAACGCCTGATGCCCCTTCCCGCAAGGCCGGCCATGATCACAAGCTTTCAGGATCTCCTCAAGAACCGCCCGCCCTGGAGCACCGTGCTGCTGTGGTATCTGCGCTGCATGGCGCTGCTGCTGATCGCGGGCGGGGTGATCCACTGGGCCCGCATCGTCGGCTTTGCGCCCTGGCGCGGCGCATGGTTCTGGGAAATGCCGATTGAATGGCAGACGGCCACCGTCTTCTTCGCCGTGCTGGATCTGGTGGCGGCGATCGGCCTCTGGCTGGCGGTGTCCTGGGGCACGGTCATGTGGCTGTTCCGGGCCTTCAGCCAGATCGTCATGCACACGGCTTTTTCCGACATGTTCGGACGGCGGCCTTACGAGATCACGTTCTATCTGGCGACCATCGGCATCTATCTGCTGCTGGTCTATCTGGTGGAGCAGGAACACAGGAAGAAATAGCCGGACCGCAGATGGCCCAAGCCTGGCACGGTTCCGGATGAGACTTTGCGAACCGGGAGGAGTTGCGTCATGGCATCAGTGGGTTTCATCGGTCTTGGCAACATGGGCGGCCCGATGGCGGCCAATCTGGTCAAAGCCGGACATGCGGTAAAGGGGTTTGACCTGTCGCCGGAGGCCAAGGCCCAACTGGAGGCCGCAGGCGGCAAGGCGGTCGCATCCGTCGCCGAAGCAGTACGTGATGCCGATGCGGTGGTTTCCATGCTGCCCGCAGGCAAGCATGTGCGCGCCGTCTACACCGGGGAAGAGGGCGTTCTCGCCAGCGCCCGGCCCGGCACGCTCCTGATCGACAGTTCCACCATCGACGTGGACAGCGCCCGTGCCGTGGCACAGGCGGCCGCTTCCGCCGGCATGGTCATGGTGGATGCCCCGGTTTCCGGCGGCGTTGGCGGTGCGGCTGCCGGAACGCTGACCTTCATGGTGGGCGGCGAGGATGCCGCCTTTGAGCGCGCCAAGCCCTTCCTTGAGGTGATGGGCAAGACCATCGTCCACGCCGGTGGCTCGGGCACCGGTCAGGCCGCCAAGATTTGTAATAACATGATACTCGGCATTTCCATGATCGCAGTTAGCGAAGCGTTTATCCTTGCCGAGCGGCTGGGCCTCGACGCCCAGAAACTTTTCGACATTTCATCCACAGCCTCCGGCCAGTGCTGGTCGCTGACAAGCTACTGCCCGGTGCCCGGTCCCGTGCCGTCCTCGCCCGCCAACCGGGATTACCAGCCGGGCTTCGCGGCGCAGATGATGCTCAAGGATCTCAAGCTTTCCCAAGAGGCGGCGCAGTCCTCCGGTGCGGCAACCCCGCTGGGTGCGCAGGCCGCAGCCCTCTATGCCCTCTTCTGCAATTCGGGCCACGCGGGCACGGACTTCTCTGGCATCGTCCGATTCCTTCGTGGTGAATGAATTCTTTCGATGGATCGAAACAGACGAAAAGTCTCCGGTAAATTTTAAGAGATGATTCAGCGTATCTCTTAAGCGGATTTTAGAAGCGCCTCTGTATGGTCAGTCTCAAGGTGGAAAAAATAACCACCCAATGACAGGTAGAAATATAGAGGCGCAAACAAATGATCTCAGCTAACAGAGCTATGGATGCCGTTGCTCAGGCAGAAGAGGACACGGAACTCAAGCCGCTGTACCTGGAAGCACTGACGCTCGTCGAAAGACTTCACCGCCGTCTTCTTGATGTCATCAAGGACGAGTTCGACCGCATGGGCCGTTCCGACGTGAACAGCGTGCAGGCCCTGCTGCTGTTCAACATCGGCGACAGCGAGCTGACGGCGGGCGAGCTGCGCACCCGCGGTTACTACCTCGGGTCCAACGTCTCCTATAACCTCAAGAAGCTGGTGGAGACCGGTTACATTCATCATCAGCGTTCGCGCATGGACCGCCGTTCGGTCCGTGTCAGCCTGACGCCGAAGGGCCAGGAAGTCGCCAAGATCGTGAATGACCTCTATGAGCGTCACATTCTCTCGGTCGAGCAGGTGGGCGAGATCCACGCCGGTGACTTCGCCATGCTCAACAAGTCGCTGCGCCGCCTGGAGCGTTTCTGGACCGACCAGATCCTCTACCGCCTCTGATCCGCAGGGACTGCAGGCAGCACGAAATGAAAAGGCCCGTGCCGGACACCCGGCACGGGCCTTTCTGTTATGCGGGAGCCAGAAGGGATCAATGTGCCTTGATGACGTCAATCACGGCAGCGCTGATGTCCTGCAAGGCTCCGTTCCGGGTGGCAAAGTCGGCTTTGACATCGGACACGAAAATCACGGCGATCCACGGCGCCCGGTCCGGCGGCGTGATCATGGCGATGATGTTGCGGGTCTGGTCACCGCTGCCGGACTTGTCCGCAATGTGCCAGCCTTCCGGCGCGGTTTTGCGCAGGAGTGCGCCGGTGACGCCGCCGTGGCTCATCCACTCGATCAGCTGATTGCGGGATTGAGGGCTGAGGACATCGCCCAGAAGCAGTTTTTCCAAGGTGGCGGCCATGGCTGCCGGTGATGTCGTGTCCCGGGGATCGCCGGATTTGAACGTGTTCAGGTCAGGCTCCAGCCGGTCGAGACGGCTGACGGTGTCTCCGGTGCTGCGGAAGAACTCCGTCACCGCTTCCGTGCCGCCAAGGCGGTTGATCAGAAGATTGGCAGCCGTGTTGTCGCTCATGTCGATGGTTGCCAGGCACAACTCGCTGAGCGGCATGCTCTGGCCCACTTTTTTCTCCGTCACCGGCGCATAAGACACGATGTCTGACTGGAGAACGGGAAGTTCCTCGTCAAGGGTCAGCGTGCCGGCATCGGCTGCGGACAGGATGGCACCACAGATCGGGGTCTTGATGGTGCTGTTCATCAGGAATCGCTCGTCCACCCGGTTGGCCCATGACCAGCCGCTGCCGGTGTCATGCAGAACCACGCCCACGCGGGCATTCAGCCGGGATTCGATTTTGGCAACAGTTTCAGCGAGCTGAGCGTCCGCCGGGCCGGCTGCCGCCGGGGCTGCCAGCAGCAGGGAGAAGGCAAAAACCTGAGCGGAACGGCGGAGATGGGAAAGCGTTTTTTGCATGATCAATCCTTGGAAATACCGGGCGTATGAAAACGCACTTGCGGCTCTCTGACATCAATTGATGTCATGCGTTCCTTCTATTGCGGCTTGCATTTCGCCCTCAAACGACAAATCCTCAGGTGCGACATTAGGAAAAGTAATGCAATGGACCGTCCCGATATTCCCCTCAATGCGCTGCGTGTCTTTGAAGTCGCCATGCGGCAGGGCAGCTTTACGAAAGCGGCGGTTGAGTTGCGTGTGACGCAGGCGGCCGTCAGCCACCAGATCGCGCGGCTGGAGGATCAACTCGGCGTGATCCTGTTCCAGCGCACCTCGCAAGGCCTCGTGCCGACGGACGAGGCGAGGCTGCTTGCGCCGGTTCTGGAACACAGTTTCGATGTGATTGGCCGGACGCTCGACAGGTTTCACGGCAAGCGGCACGTCGAGGTGCTGAGCATCGGCGTCAACACGACCTTCGCCCTTGGCTGGCTGCTGCCGAGGCTTGAGGCCTTTCAGGCGGCGCATCCCGAGATCGACTTGCGGATTTCGACCAACAACAACCGCGTGGAAATCCTGCGTGAAGGCCTGGATATGGCGATCCGTTTTGGTGCCAGCGGCTGGAGCGGGCATGACGCGCTTCCGTTGATGGAGGCGCCATTGTCACCGCTCTGTGCACCCCGGCTGGCTACACAACTCCGTGAACCGGCTGACCTTGCCAAGCTACTGCTTCTGCGCAGCTATCGCAGCGCCGAGTGGCCGCAATGGTTCGAGGCAGCCCGGACGCTGCCTCCGCCGCTGAAGGGACCTGTCTTTGACAGTTCCGTTGCGCTGGCGGAACTGGCTGCCGAGGGTATGGGGGCTGCGCTGCTTCCTGTTGCGATGTTTCAGCGTCAGATTCGTCAGGGGCGGCTCTGCCAGCCGTTTCCGGTCTCAGTTTCTGCCGGGCGCTATCTTCTGGTCTGGCCTTCGGACCGTCCGCAGACACGGGCAATGGCCGCCTTCGCGCAGTGGATTGCAGATGCCTGCGGTCAGCCTGAGCAAACTGCCCCGGCCGCTCATGCAAAAAACGCAGTGTAGCTTTGCAGCACCAGTGTTCGCGTTTCTGGCAAAGATGTGTTTACTGGACATGTTTCGGCCATAAACCCCTGACTAATGAAACTCATGACTGCTGTGCCATGAGCGCAGGCAGGGGCTGACGATTGCGCAAGGGCTTTCACCGTTTGGGCATGCGGCGGCCGACCGGACCTAGGCTGCAATTTGTTAAGCCGCCGTGTGGTTAACTGGAAGTCACCGGCTGGCAGACCTTGCAGTATCTGCAGATCAGAACTGGTCAGGTGAACCTCCACGCGATGCGAAAGGGAGCGACGGGTGTTGTTGCGCAACGGGAATCAGATCACGAAAGTTTCCGCCACTCTGGCCCGCGCGGCTGTCTTGGCCGGCGCTCTGACGGGCGTTCTTGCCGGAACGGCGCTGGCGCAGTCGCCGCTGGAGGCACTGCAGCAGTATAACAAGCGCGCAGAATGGGAAGACCGTTTTGATGCCACGCTGCAGGACCTGCAGTCGATCAAGACCGCGACGCCGACCCTTGCGCCCCAGACAGCCGAATATGTGGCTTCGGCCATCGACCAGTATGCCATGATCGTGCAGCGCGGCGGCTGGGAACACGTCGCCACGCCGGGCAAGACGCTGCGCATCGGTGCTGAGGACAATATCGTTGCCTCGCTCCGCCGCCGCCTGATCGCATCGGGTGATCTGGAGCAGCAGGCCGGTGTCTCCACCACCTTCGATTCCTACGTCGATTCCGCTCTGCGCCGGTTCCAGGTGCGCCACGGCCTCATCCCGGATGGCACGCTGGGGCAGACCACGCTGGCGGCGCTGAACATTCCGGCCGATGTGCGCCTGCGCCAGCTGGAAACCAACCTTGTGCGCCTGCGGTCCCTGTCGGGTGATCTGGGCGCGCGTTATGTGATGGTGAACATTCCGGCGGCAGAGATCGAGGCCGTTCAGAACGGCCGCGTCCGCTCGCGCCACACCGCTGTCGTCGGCAAGATCGACCGTCAGACCCCGATCCTGAATTCCAAGGTCTATGAGGTCAATTTCAACCCCTACTGGACCGTGCCGGTTTCGATCATCCGCAAGGACCTGATCCCGAAAATGAAGCAGGATCCGGAATATCTGGCCAAGAACAAGATCCGTATCTTCGACTGGAAGAACAACGAACTGGCCTGGCAGCAGATCGACTGGAACTCGGACGAGGCAACGAAGTACCAGTTCCGGCAGGATCCGGGCGAGATCAACTCGCTGGGTGCCATCCGCATCAACTTCCACAACACCCATCAGGTGTATCTGCACGACACGCCGTCGAAGACCCTGTTCGGCACCGACAACCGGTTCCATTCGTCTGGTTGCGTGCGTGTGCAGAACGTGCGTGACCTTGTGTCCTGGATGCTGGAATCGACCACGCCGGACTGGAACCGCACCCGTGTCGACCAGACCATCCGCGATGGCCTGCGGGAAGACGTGAAGCTGAAGACGCAGGTGCCGCTGTACCTGACCTACATCACGGCCTGGGCCAACGAGGACGGCACGGTGCATTTCCGTGAAGACATCTACAACCGCGATGGCCTTTATGGCGACGTGGCAGAGCTGCAGCTGCCTGGGCAATAATACGAACTCTCGATGAACCTTTCTCATCGAGAGTTGGTCAAGCCCGTGCGGCGCCTGAGCGACTTCAAGGCGTGATGCGTCAGCATCGAAAGCCTTGGCATAAGGCTTCGCATCATCAGATGAGACTGGAAAAGGGGGCTCAGGCTCCCTTTTTTCTTGCGCAGCCAACCATCATGCCCATCTGATCCCCATAGGGCGTGTCTTTCATGTGCCGCCCGTTCTTCTGTCTCTGGAGAAACCAGCATGTCCGGCCATGCCAAGGGTGAAGTCTATCTGGAATTCGTGCCCATCGGCCGTCAGGTGAAGGTGGTGGCGATTGATGCGGCGACCGGCGTTGAAGTGTCGGTGATCGGCCCGGTCAATGCGGCGCAGTCGGACCTGCAGGCGCTGGCGCTTCGCAAGCTGGCAAAGCGCCTTTCGGAAGAAAACGGCACGCCCGAGGTGACGCGCGGAGGCTGGACGGCGTAAATTTCCGCGTCATTTCCGGTGCGGACCAGATCCATGCCGGATTTGCGGATCGCTGTGACGGTCTGCCACTTGGTTCACCGGAATGCCTATGCTAAGTGCAGGGCTCCCGAAAGGGCCAATGCCGGAGCAATGTCATTTGCCCGCGCTTGGGCGGAAGAAAGGGCGAAGGGGCCCTTTGTGAATCGCTGAAAAGGACCTAGCCATGTCGATGTCGGATACCTTGGCCGGCGAGCCGATCTACACCGGTTTCTTCACTCAATCTCTGGCTGATGCCGATCCGGATATCTTCGGCGCCATCCAGAAGGAAGCCGGCCGTCAGCAGCACGAGATCGAGCTGATCGCCTCCGAAAACATTGTCTCCAAGGCCGTTCTCGAGGCTCAGGGCTCGGTCCTGACCAACAAATATGCCGAGGGTTATCCGGGCAAGCGCTACTACGGCGGCTGCCAGTATGTCGACATTGTCGAGACGCTGGCGATCGAGCGCGCCAAGGAGCTGTTCGGCGCCAAGTTCGCCAACGTGCAGCCGAATTCCGGCAGCCAGATGAACCAGGCCGTCTTCCTGGCGCTGCTGCAGCCGGGCGACACCTTCATGGGCCTTGACCTGAATTCCGGCGGCCACCTGACCCACGGCTCCCCGGTCAACATGTCCGGCAAGTGGTTCAATGTCGTGTCCTACGGCGTGCGCAAGGACGACCATCTGCTCGACATGGAAGAGATCGAGCGTCTGGCCCATGAGCACAAGCCGAAGCTGATCGTTGCCGGCGGCACGGCCTATTCGCGCGTCTGGGACTGGAAGAAGTTCCGCGAGATCGCCGATGCGGTCGGCGCCTATCTGATGGTCGATATGGCTCACATCGCCGGTCTCGTGGCTGGCGGCGCGCATCCCTCGCCGGTGCCCCATGCCCATGTCTGCACCTCGACCACGCACAAGTCCCTGCGCGGCCCGCGCGGCGGCCTGATCCTGACGAACGACGAAGACATCGCCAAGAAGATCAACTCGGCCGTGTTCCCCGGTCTTCAGGGCGGCCCGCTGATGCACGTGATTGCCGCCAAGGCTGTTGCCTTCGGTGAGGCGCTGCGTCCGGAGTTCAAGGCCTATGCGGCAGCGGTTGCGGCCAATGCCAAGATGCTGGCCCAGACCCTGCAGGAGCAGGGGCTGGACATTGTTTCCGGCGGCACGGACAACCATCTGATGCTGGTGGACCTGCGCCCGAAGAACGCCACCGGCAAGAAGGCGGAGGCCGCTCTTGGCCGCGCCAACATCACCTGCAACAAGAACGGCATTCCGTTTGACCCGGAAAAGCCCTTCGTCACCTCCGGCGTGCGCCTTGGCACTCCGGCCGGCACGACGCGCGGTTTTGGGCTTGCCGAGTTCCGCGAGATCGGCATGCTGATCACCGAGGTTCTCGACGGCCTGAAGGCGGCGAACAGTGAGGAAGGCAACGCGGCTGTGGAAGCTGCGGTGAAGGCCAAGGTGATCGAACTCACCAGCCGCTTCCCGATCTATCCGGCCTGATTGCCTGACTGACGTGTACAAGAACCGGTCCGCGCCCTCCGGCGCGGATCGTTTGCATTCTGAGCGGAATTCGAAGAGCTTACGGCCACCAGATTCTTCGCGCCCATGCGGTGCTTGAGGCTTGGCAGGGCCCTGTATCTCAGGGCCTTGGTATAAGGAACGGATGACATGCGGTGCCCCTTTTGCGGCGGTGAAGAGACCCAGGTTAAGGATTCGCGCCCGACGGAAGACAACACGGCCATCCGCCGCCGCCGTGTCTGCTCCACCTGCGGGGGGCGGTTCACCACCTTCGAGCGGGTGCAGCTGCGTGAGCTGATGGTGGTCAAGCGCTCCGGCCGCCGCGTGCCGTTTGACCGCGAAAAGCTGATGCGTTCCGTCGAGATCGCCGTGCGCAAGCGCCCGGTTGACCCGGAGCGGATCGAGCGTATGGTCAGCGGTATCGTGCGCCAGCTGGAAAGCACCAGCGAAGGCGAGATCACCAGCGAGATGATCGGCACCCATGTGATGGAAGGCCTGAAGACCATTGATGATGTGGCCTATGTGCGCTTTGCATCCGTGTACCGGAACTTCCGCGAGGCGCGCGACTTCCGCGAGCTTCTCGGTGAACTGGGCGGCTTGCCCGGCAATGACGAACCCCAGGAGGATGCGTGAGCGAAGCTGAGGCTGAAGCTGTTGCGCCCGCCGCCGGCAGCAAGGCTGCCGTGACCGGGATTGACCGCCGCCTGATGCGCGCCGCTGCTGCCCTTGCGGCGCGCGGACAAGGGCAGGTCTGGCCCAATCCTTCGGTGGGCGCGCTCATCGTTCAGTTTGATGACGGCGGGCCGGTCATCGTTGGCCGGGGTGTCACCTCCCGCCCCGGCGGCCCTCACGCAGAAGTGAGTGCTTTGCGGCAGGCAGGGGATCTCGCCCGTGACGCTACCTGCTACGTCACGCTGGAGCCCTGTTCCCACTACGGCCGCACGCCGCCTTGTGCGCTGGCGCTGCGCGAGGCAGGTGTCGCCCGTGTGGTGATCGGCTGCCTTGATCCCAGCCCGCGCGTGGCCGGGCGCGGTGTTGCCATGCTCGAGGAAGCGGGCATTTCCGTCTCCACCGGCGTGGAGGAAGACCTCTGCCGCCTGCTGCATGCCGGGCACCGGCTGCGCGTCACCGATCAGCGGCCGGATGTGGTGCTGAAGCTGGCGCTTTCTGCCGATGGCGGCATTGGCCGGGTTGGTGAGGGGCAGGTGGCGATCACCGGCCCGCTGTCACGCAATGTGGTGCATGGCCTTCGTGGCAGCTGCGACGCCATTCTCGTCGGCATCGGCACGGCGCTGGCCGATGATCCGGAACTGACCTGCCGCATGCCCGGCATGAAGGACCGCTCGCCCGTGCGCGTGGTGCTGGACAAGGATGCAAGGCTGCCGCTGAAGAGCCGTCTCGTTCAGTCTGCCGCCGATGTGCCTGTGTGGCTGGTGACGGGCAATCAGGCCGACCCCGAACGGGTGCAGGCGCTGGCCGATGCCGGTGTGCTGGTGATCCGCGTGCCCGCCAATGAAGAGGGCATCGAGCCGAAGATCGCGCTCACGGCGCTGGCCAACCGGGGCGTGACGCGCCTGATGGTGGAAGGCGGCGCCCGCGTTGCCCGGTCCTTCCTGCAGGCCGGTGTGGTGGACGAGACATGGATCTTCCACGGCGTGGCCGAACTCGGGGCAGGGCGCATCCTGCCGTTCGACGGCGGGGCAGGCGGCTTCACCGCCGAATACCCGGATTTCCGTCTGGTTGATACGGCCGTCTATGGGCCGGACAGGCTGCTGCGGTTCCGCCGCAAGGAGAGTTGAGATGTTCACCGGAATTGTCACCGATCTTGGCACCATTCTCTCCGTCACGGATATTCCTGCCGGCAAGCGCACCCGCATTGCCACGGTCTATGACGTGGACACGATCGACATCGGCGCCTCCATCGCCTGCGGCGGCCCGTGCCACACCGTGACGGCCAAGGGGCGCGATGAGACCGGCAACTGGTTCGAGGTGGAAAGCGGTGCGGAAACCCTGCGACTGACCACGGCTGTTGACTGGAAGGCGGGGCAAAAGCTCAATCTGGAGCGCTCCCTCAGTCTTGGCACGGAGCTGGGCGGCCATCTGGTGCTCGGCCATGTGGACGGGCTTGCCCGCATTGTCGAGCGGCGCGACCATCCGGACACGGTCTATTTCCGCTTTGACGCTCCGCGCGCCTTTGCTCCCTTCATCGCCCGCAAGGGATCGGTGGCGCTGGACGGCACGTCGCTGACGGTGAACGAGGTGGAGGGAACGGAGTTTTCCGTCTTCCTCATTCCGCACACTCTGTCGGTAACCACCTGGGCCGAAAGGCAGGTGGGGGACAACGTAAACCTTGAAGTCGACATGATGGCGCGCTATGCCGCGCGCCTTGCCGAATTCCGCGAGCAGGCCTGAGGGGCTCGCCCCCGCAAAAGGCTGGACAAAATCGGGCAGGCATGGTTCCTGACCGCACCTCTCAGACAGAAAGCGACACGACCGATGAGCTCCGCGCCTCACCTCCTGATCATTGAAGCCCGATTCTACGAAGACATCGCCGATGCGCTCTATGAAGGGGCCGCCAAGGCGCTGGACGAGGCGGGGGCGACCCATGACCGGATCGCTGTTCCGGGCGTGCTGGAAATCCCGGCGGCCCTGTCCATGGTGCTGACCTCCATGGAAAACGACGGCACCTTCTATGACGGCTTCGTGGTGCTCGGCTGTGTCATTCGCGGTGAGACGACCCATTACGACATCGTCGCCAATGAATCGGCCCGCGTGCTGATGGATCTCATCGTCGATGCCGACCTTGCCCTCGGCAACGGCATCCTGACGGTGGAAAATGATGAACAGGCCTGGGCCCGCGCCCGGGTGACCGACAAGGACAAGGGCGGTGCTGCCTCGCGCGCAGCGCTGGACATGATCCGTCTTCGGGAACGGCTTGGGGTTTGATCTGACATGACCGGCGAAGCCGATCAGAACAAGGGGCCGGAAATCCGTCCGGCCAACAAGCGTGGTGCCGCCCGTCTCGGGGCGGTGCAGGCGCTTTACCAGATGGACGTAGGCGGCTCCTCGGTGACCGATGTGGTCAACGAGTTCACCGCCTTCCGCCTTGGCAAGGAAGTCGACGGCTACCAGTACCGCGATGCGGACGAGCAGTGGTTCAAGGACATTGTGCGCGGCGTTGTGGCTGAGCAGCTGCGCCTTGACCCGTTCATCCACACCGCGCTGGTGGAAGACTGGCCGCTGAAGCGCATCGACAGCCTGCTGCGTGCCATCCTGCGCGCGGGCAGCTATGAGCTGCTGCGCCGCCGCGACGTGCCGCCGAAGGTGATCATCTCCGAATATATCGACGTGGCGAAGGCCTTCTACGCCGAGGATGAGCCGCGTCTCGTCAACGGCGTGCTGGACCGTCTGGCCCATCAGCTGCGCAGCGCCGAGCTGGAGCCGCTGGAGCCTGCGGCTGATGCCGAAGAAGGTCAGGACGCGCAGGACGGCCAGTAACATGGCCGCTGAGGGGGCATATGCGGGGCTGGGCGAGTTCGACCTGATCGAGCGCTTCTTTGCCCCGCTGGCAACCGCCCCCGGCAGCCTTGCGCTCACCGACGACGCCGCCGTGCTGAAGCCCTCCACCGGGCATGAGCTGGTCCTGACCAAGGACATGCTGGCGGCGGATGTCCATTTCTTTGCCAATGATCCGGCCGATCTGGTGGCGCGCAAGGCCTTGCGCGTCAACCTCTCCGACCTTGCCGCCAAGGGTGCAAGGCCTCTCGGCTATCTGCTGGGGCTTGGCCTTGGCGGGGAGATGGCCGGGAGCGGGGCCGCGCAATGGCTCACCGGCTTTGCTGCCGGGCTCGCGGCCGATCAGGCGGAATTTGCATTCCCGCTGCTGGGCGGCGATACGATCCGCAGCGGCGAGCGCATGGTCCTGTCCATCACCGCGCTTGGCGAAGTGCCGGAGGGCCGCGCCATTCGCCGTAATGGCGCGAAGGCGGGCGATCTCGTCTATGTGTCCGGCACCATTGGCGATTCAGCCCTTGGCCTTGCCCTGCGGCTTGATCCGGAGCTGGCACGCAAGCTCGGGCTGTCTGAACCTCATGCAGAGTTTCTGCTGAACCGCTATCTGCTGCCGCAGCCGCGCGTGGCGCTGGCCTCTGCCGTGCTGTCCCATGCTTCCGCCAGCCTCGATATCTCTGACGGGCTCTGCGCCGATGCGGGCCATGTGGCGCGTCATTCGGGTGTGGATCTGGTCCTCGAAGCGGACGATGTGCCGCTGTCGGATGCGGCCCGTGCTGCACTTGCTGCTGATCCGCAGCTTCTCGCCCGCGTGCTGACCGGCGGGGATGACTATGAGCTGTTTGTCTGCGTGCCGCAGGCGCAAGGGCAGGCCTTTGAGGCTGATGCGGCAGCCGCCGGTGTGCCGGTGGCGCGGATTGGCCGGGTGGAGGCGCCAGCCGCTGACAAGCCAGCTGTCCGTCTGACGCGCGGTGGTCTTCCTTTCACGCTTGCAGGGCAGGGCGGCTTCCGTCATTTTTGAAGCCTGTCCCGGCTTCCCGCAGCGAAGCCATATCTGATCCCCGCAGATAGCCCTGCCAGCCAGTTCTGCCCGGACCCTGCCCAAAAGCCTGGCCAACAGCCTGCCCAAGAGCCCGCCTGGAGCCTGTCATGTCACCTCAGCCCTCCCTTTCGCCTGCGCAGGACGCCGCTGCCGATGGCGACCGCATCGCGCGCCGCAATGCCGCGATTCTTGCCGCAGCACAGGCTCTCGGCGGGGCGACGGCCTCCATCGTCATCGCCACCGGCTCGCTGACTGCGGCCTCGCTTTTGCCGGAAGCCCCTGGCCTTGCAACGCTGCCCATCTCCTGCATGATCCTTGGAACGGCCATCGGCACCCTGCCGGCCGGAGCGGTGATGAAGCGGGTGGGGCGGCGGACCGGTTTTCTGGGCGGCTCGGTTCTGGGCTTCCTCGCTTCGCTGCTGGCGGCCTGGGCCATCCTCATCGGCAGCTTCTGGCTGTTCACACTGGCCTGCGCTCTGGCTGGCACGGTGACGGCCTTCGTCCAGCAGTTCCGCTTTGCGGCCGCCGACACGGCGAGCGATGCCTTCCGCCCCAAGGCAATCTCCTGGGTGATGGCAGGCGGTGTCTTTTCCGGCATCATCGGGCCGCAGACGGTGATCTTCACCAAGGACCTCTTCGCGCCGGTGCTCTTTGCCGGAACCTATGCCGCCCTTGGCGGCCTGTTCCTGCTGATGGGCGTCATCCTCACCTTCCTCAAGGTGCCGCCCGTCCGGGAAAAGGCCGTGGCGGATGCGCAGGCCCGGCCATTGGGCGTCATCCTGCGCCAGCCGTCCTTCATTGTCGCCGCCGTCTGCGGGATCTGCTCCTACGCACTGATGAGCCTGGTGATGACGGCAACGCCGCTGGCCATGATTGGCTGCGGCCTGAGCGAAACCGATGCTGCCCTGGCGATCCAGTGGCATGTGCTGGCCATGTTCGGCCCCAGCTTCTTCACAGGCGCGCTGATCGCCCGTTTCGGCGAGCGGACCATCGTTCTCACCGGCCTTGCGCTGCTGTGCGGCTGTTCCGTGATTGCGCTCATGGGGCTTGAAGTGGCGCATTTCTGGAGCGCGCTGATCCTCTTGGGCATCGGCTGGAACTTCGGCTTTGTCGGCGCCACCAGCATGCTGACGCGCTGCTACCGCCCCGCCGAGCGGGCGACGGTGCAGTCCTTCAACGATTTCCTCGTCTTCGGCTTCGTGGCGCTGGCATCCTTCTCTTCCGGCGCGCTGCTGCACAGCTTCGGCTGGGCGACGGTCAATCTGCTGGTCTTCCCGCTTGTCCTCGTCTGCGTGATCCTCATGTTCGTGCTGGCAAGAGGCACACGTGAACCGGCGTTGTCTTGATTTGTTCCAAGTAAAAACAACCCTTGCGCAACCTGTTTTGCATTGCGGTATTTGCTGGGTAAGTACCTGCTGCGTTGCGGTGCATGTTTTCGTGTCTCTTGCGAAAATAAACGAGGCCAAGGACTTGACCGGCCCCATGTTCATTCTGCTAACGTGACGCTGTTGCGCCTTGCTGCGGAATGAGAGTGGACTTGCCGGAGCCCTGGCGCGCGTCGCAGCCCGTTGGAAGTCAAGATAAAATGCTGTCATAGAACGATCGGATTGCCGGGCTGCCCATTCATTGGGAGGACTCATGACCGAGCTTGTCGTCGTCATTGCCTGCGGCCTTCTGGGCCTGGCTTACGGGGGCTGGGCGATCCAGTCTGTGATGGCATCCGATGCGGGCAACGCCCGGATGCAGGAGATCGCGGGGGCGATCCAGGAAGGCGCGCAGGCCTATCTGACGCGCCAGTACACAACCATTGCCATTGCCGGCGCGGTCATTTTCGTCCTTGGCGCCTGGCTGCTGGGCCTTGCCGTCGCCATCGGCTTTGCGGCTGGCGCCATTCTCTCCGGCCTTGCCGGTTTCATCGGCATGATGGTGTCGGTCCGCGCCAATGTGCGCACGGCGCAGGCCTCCAGCCAGAGCCTTGCAGCCGGGCTGGAGATTGCCTTCAAGTCCGGCGCAGTGACCGGGCTGCTGGTGGCAGGCCTCGCGCTGCTGGGCGTCACGGTCTATTTCGTCATCCTCACCCGCGTTCTCGGCTATGACCCGACGAGCCGTGCTGTTATCGATGCGCTGGTGGCGCTTGGCTTCGGCGCCTCGCTCATCTCCATCTTCGCCCGCCTGGGCGGCGGCATCTTTACCAAGGGCGCGGATGTGGGCGGCGATCTTGTCGGCAAGGTGGAGGCGGGCATCCCGGAAGATGATCCGCGCAACCCGGCCACCATCGCCGATAACGTGGGGGACAATGTCGGCGACTGCGCCGGCATGGCGGCGGACCTGTTCGAGACCTATGCGGTGACGCTGGTGGCCACCATGGTTCTGGCGGCGATCCTCTTTGCCGGAACGGCGGCGACGGCTCCGGCCATGCTCTATCCGATGACCATCGGCGGCGCCTGCATCCTGACATCGATTGCAGGCACCTTCTTCGTCAAGCTGGGGGCCAACAACTCGATCATGGGCGCGCTCTACAAGGGCTTCATCGCCACGTCCGTGCTGTCGCTCATCATCCTGTTCCCGGTCACGTCCTTTGTCTTCGGCGGCATGGGTGTGGTGCTGACCACCAGCGGCGGCCTCTCCTTCACGCCCATGTCGCTCTATCTGTGCGGTGTTGCGGGGCTTGCCGTCACCGGGCTGATAATCTGGGTGACGGAATATTACACCGGCACCGGCTACCGCCCGGTCCGCTCCATCGCCCAGGCATCCGTCACGGGCCATGGCACCAACGTCATTCAGGGCCTTGCCATCTCGATGGAGGCAACGGCTGTTCCGGCGCTGATCATCATCGCGGGCATCATCGTCACCTACTCGCTGGCAGGCCTCTTCGGCATCGCCATTGCGGTGACCACGATGCTGGCGCTGGCCGGTATGGTCGTGGCGCTGGATGCCTTCGGCCCGGTGACGGACAATGCCGGCGGCATCGCCGAAATGGCCGACCTTCCTGCAGAAGTGCGCGTGACGACGGATGCGCTGGATGCGGTGGGCAACACCACCAAGGCCGTGACCAAGGGCTATGCCATCGGCTCGGCCGGGCTCGGCGCGCTGGTGCTCTTTGCCGCCTATACGGAGGATCTGCGCTACTTCATCAGCAACTCGGACCAGTATCCCTATTTTGCCGGGCTGACGCCGGATACGCTCGATTTCTCCCTGTCGAACCCCTATGTCGTCGTCGGCCTCTTCTTCGGCGGGATGCTGCCCTATCTCTTCGGCGGCATTGCCATGACCGCTGTGGGCCGGGCCGCCTCTGCCGTGGTGGAGGAGGTGCGCCGCCAGTTCCGCGAAAAGCCGGGCATCATGGCCGGAACCGAGCGGCCGGATTATGGCCGGGCGGTGGACATGCTCACCCGCGCCGCCATCCGCGAAATGGTCATCCCCTCGCTGCTGCCGGTGCTGTCGCCGATTGTCTGCTTCTTTGCCATCAACGCCATTGCCGGCAAGGCCAATGCCTTCGCTGCCGTGGGGGCGATGCTGCTGGGCATCATCATCACCGGGCTTTTCGTCGCTCTGTCGATGACCTCCGGCGGCGGGGCCTGGGACAATGCGAAGAAATACATCGAGGACGGCCATCACGGCGGCAAGGGCTCAGATGCCCACAAGGCCGCGGTGACGGGCGACACCGTGGGCGACCCCTACAAGGACACCGCAGGTCCGGCGGTCAATCCGATGATCAAGATCGCCAACATCGTCGCCCTGCTGCTGCTGGCCGTGCTGGCGCACTAGGATCAGGGCTTCTGCCACCCAAACAAAAATCCCCCGGAAGGCTCTTCCGGGGGATTTGAACTTCCTGCAGCTCTCCGATCGGCTCAGAGGCCCAGTGACGGGTTGGCCGCGCCGCGCAGGATCTGCGTCAGGAAGCCATAGTCGGAGCCGCCGGTGCGGGTCTTGCGGCCAATGAAGTCGAAGACCTTGCCGTCCTGCATGCCGTAGTTGGCGATGTCCTTCACAAAGCCATCCTTGTCGAAATAGATGGCGACCACCCGCTGCTCGACGATCTTCGGCTTCATGAAGGCGGTCGTCTCGGCGGTCTGGGAAATGTAGTAATAGGCGAGACCGTCAATCTCGGACGTGGTGGACGGCGACCCGAGGACCAGCTCGACATTCTCCTTGCTCGACCCCACCTGCACCTGCTGCAGCATGTCGGGGGAGATGGAATGGCCGTGATTGTAGGTCTGGGTGAAGCATCCGCCTACGGTCAGCCCGAGGAGAATGGGAAGCATCAGCACATGCGCCTTGGTCTTCATTCGTCGTTCCTGTCCCGTCTGAACCGGCCTTGCAGTCCGGTGCGTATTTGAATTCGTTCCTTGGCAAAGCAAGTAACCTGCGTTAGGGCACAAGGCAACACCGTCCGCTCGGGACCAGTCGAGGCATTCCATGGTATTTGGCCTTTTCCGCCGCCGTACCCGGCCATCCGAATACGCTCTTTATGGCGCTATCGTGGCTCAGGCGCGTCAGCCTGCCTTCTACGCAGCACTTTCTGTGCCTGATACCGTGGATGGCCGGTTCGACATGATGATCCTGCACGCTGTTCTGCTTTTCCGCCGTCTGCAGGGGGAAGGCAAGGAGGCTGCTGCCACGTCGCAGGCGGTTTTCGACCTGTTTTTCCGCGATATGGACGCTTCCTTGCGGGAAATGGGCATCAGCGACAACCGCGTGCCGAAGAAGGTACGCAAGATGGCCGAGGCCTTTTATGGCCGTGCCGCCGCCTATGGCGAGGCGCTGGACAGCGGCAATGCGCAGGATCTGGCGGCAGCCATCGGCCGCAACATCTTCACCGAAGCCGCCAATCCGCCGGCTTGCGACAAGCTGGCGCTTTACATGATGGATGCGGTCAAGACACTGGCGGACCTGCCGCTGGATGACATCATGACCGCCAAACTCGCCTGGCCCGACGTGCCGGCGCTTGAGGGAACCCCGAATCATGACTGATGTGCCGACACCCTTTTCGCACCGCTTCCAGGTGGCGCGTCTGGGCAACACGCCAAAGATCGTCGAACTGACCGCTGATGCGGAGGCGCTTGCCCGCATTGCCGAAGCCTATGGCCTCGACAGCCTCACCCGTTTCACCGCCACGCTGGAAGTGCGGCCTTGGAAGAAGGCCGGTGTCTTTGTGACGGGCGATCTGGAGGCCGAGGGGGCGCAGCGCTGCGTCGTCACGCTGGTGCCGCTGCCGATGCACGTGAAGGACCACTTCGAGCGCGCCTATGAGCCGGAACTTGATCCGCGCCGTCGCAACCCGGACCTTGGCGAGGATGGCGAGATCGAAATCGATCTGGAAGCCCCGGAGCCGCCCGATGCGATCGAGGACGGAATGATCGACCTGGGCGCGCTCGTCTGCGAGCAGTTCGTCCTGGCTCTGGACCCGTTCCCGCGCGCAGCTGATGCGGAACTGGAGTTTGAAGCACCCGCAGACGTGGAAGAGGAAGAAGAAAAGCCTTCGCCCTTCAAGGTGCTTGAGCAGCTCAAGAACAAGGACAAGCCATAAGGGGGAGTGGGCGAGGGGCGAAAACGGTTGTTTCCCGCCCCAAAACCGTTATGTTCGCCGCGCTGTACCTGCAAGATGGCGGACTGACCCTTTAGCCACCCCGGCTTGCTGTGGCGGATCTGCCAGCATCAGAGTGGCAGTCTCGAGATGCTTTCACGGCCTCCGGCCCTGATGAGCGCTCCCAAGCGAATGGACGACAAGAACCTTCAGATGGCAAAACCCATTCATATTGCCCTTGATGCCATGGGCGGCGACGCCGGTGCCGAAATGGTGCTGCCGGGGGCGGAGATTGCGCTGCTGCGCCACCCCGGCATCCGGTTTCTGATTTTCGGGCAGGAAAAGATTGTCCTGCCGCTTCTGGAAAAATACCCGCGCCTGCGCGATGCCTCCACCTTCTTCCACTGCGAAGTGGCGGTGTCCATGGACGCCAAGCCCAGCCAGGCGCTGCGCCAGGGGCGCTGGCGCTCCAGCATGTGGCGCGCCATCGAGGCCGTGAAGAACGGCGAGGCTGACGTGGCCGTGTCGGCGGGCAACACCGGCGCGCTGATGGCCATGTCCACCTTCTGCCTGCGCACCATGGCCAATATCGACCGCCCCGCCATCGCCGCCATCTGGCCGACGGCACGCGGGGAAAGCGTGGTGCTGGATGTGGGCGCCACCATTGGCGCCGATGCACAGCAGCTGATCGATTTCGCCATTCTGGGCGGGGCAATGGCCCGGGCCCTCTTCGGGGTTGAAAAGCCGACCGTCGGCCTGCTCAACATTGGCGTGGAAGAGGTGAAGGGCCTTGAAGAGGTCCGCACCGCCGGCCGCATCATGCGCGAGGCGCCGTTCCGCTCCTTCTCCTATGCCGGTTTCGTTGAAGGCGATGATCTGGGCAAGGGCACCGTCGATGTGGTGGTGACCGAAGGATTCGCCGGCAACATTGCGCTGAAGACCGCAGAAGGCACCGCCAAGCAGATTGCAGGCTATCTGCGCGCTGCCATGAACCGGTCGCTGTTCTCCAGGCTCGGTTACCTGCTGGCCCGCGGCGCCTTCAACCAGTTGCGCGAGAAGCTTGACCCGCGCAAGGTGAATGGCGGCGTGTTCCTCGGCCTCAACGGCGTCGTGATCAAGAGCCATGGCGGCACCGATGCGGAGGGCTTTGCCAGCGCCATCGCCCTTGCCCATGACATGGTACGCAACGAACTTCTGCAAAAGATCTCCCAGGACCTCGTCCACTATCACCGTGGCCGTTTTTCCGTGTCCGCTGAAACTCCCGAAGGTGACGAGTGACCACCATCCGTTCGACCGTTCTCGGCTGCGGCAGCTATCTGCCCGAGAAAATCCTCACCAATGAAGACCTCGCCCGTATGGTGGACACCACCGACGAGTGGATCGTGCAGCGCACCGGCATCCGCCAGCGCCACATCGCCGCCGAGGGCGAATTCACGTCCCATCTGGCGATCAAGGCCGCCGAGCGGGCTCTCGCCCATGCGGGCCTCACGGCGCAGGATATCGACACCATCATTCTGGCAACCGCAACGCCGGACAACACCTTCCCGTCCACGGCGGTGCAGGTGCAGGCGGCTCTCGGCATGCGCCACGGTGTGGCCTTCGATGTGCATGCGGTGTGCTCGGGCTTCGTCTTTGCCCTGACGACGGCAGATACGTTCATCCGCTGCGGCCAGGCAAAACGCGTTTTGGTGATCGGTGCTGAGACCTTCTCCCGGATTCTGGACTGGAACGACCGCACTACCTGCGTGCTCTTCGGCGATGGCGCCGGCGCGGTGATTCTGGAAGGGCGGGAAGCCTCCGGCACCGTGGCTGATCACGGGATCTTGACCTCGCATCTGCGCTCGGACGGCCAGCACAAGTCCAAGCTCTATGTGGATGGCGGTCCCTCCACGACCCAGACGGTCGGCCACCTGCGCATGGAAGGCAAGGAAGTCTTCAAGCACGCAGTGGGCATGATCACGGACGTGATCGAGGATGCCTTCAAGGCCACGGGCCTGACCGGTGAAGATCTCACCTGGTTCATCCCGCATCAGGCCAACCGGCGCATCATCGACGCCAGCGCAAAGAAGCTTGATATTGCGCCGGAAAAGGTGGTCGTCACTGTCGATCTTCACGGCAACACCTCTGCCGCGTCTATTCCCTTGGCACTTGATGCTGCCGTCAAGGATGGCCGCGTGAAGTCCGGTGACCTCATCATGCTCGAGGCCATGGGCGGCGGTTTCACCTGGGGTTCGGTCCTGTTGCGCTGGTAAGCAGTTTTGACGGGGCTGTGTCATCACCTTGCGTGAAGCTGACAGCGCTCATATCTGCGGTTGACCCTCGTTTCCGGACGCAATACCGTACGTCCGGAAAAGAAGTTCCACTGCAAAATCAGCCGGATCACGCTCCGGGCGAGGAGGAGGCATGGGTAACAGGACCATCACGCGCGCTGACCTTTGTGAGGCCGTCTACCAGAAGGTAGGTCTGTCCCGCACGGAATCCTCCGAACTGGTGGAGCGGGTGCTTTCTGAGATTTCGGATTGCCTGGTGACGGGCGAATCCGTCAAGCTCTCTTCCTTCGGGTCATTCCTTGTCCGCTCCAAGGGGGAGCGGATCGGGCGCAATCCGAAAACCGGCGAGGAAGTGCCGATTTCGCCGCGCCGGGTGATGGTTTTCAAGCCCAGCAACATACTCAAGCAGAAGATCAACGAGTCGCTGGCAGGCAACGGCAGCGACTGAGCTTCCGGACCGGTGACGCAGCATGAGCATGTCTGAAAAAAGCCCGGACGCCTTCCGGACCATCAGCGAAGTGGCGGAAGATCTCGATCTTCCCCAGCATGTGCTGCGCTTCTGGGAGACCCGCTTCACCCAGATCAAGCCGCTGAAGCGCGGCGGCGGGCGGCGCTATTACCGCCCCGATGACGTGGAGCTGCTGCGCGGCATCCGCCATCTTCTTTACGGTGAAGGCTACACGATCAAGGGCGTCCAGCGTATCCTCAAGGAGCAGGGACCCCGTTTCGTCATGCAGATCTGGCGCGAGGACGCCATTCCGCTGGCGGCCGCTCCGCGCATGGATGACATGGACGACGAGGACGGTGCAGCCGTGCCCGCGCCGCCCCAGCGCAAGCCCCAGGTGGTGATGCAGGAGCCGGAGCCCCCGCGTGATACGGGCGGCCTGCCGAGCGAGGTTCTGCCGCGCGGGCTTCTGGCGGACAATGATCCGCGTGCTCACGCCGCACAGGGCAAAGGCTTCCGCTTCATGGAGCGCTTCCTCTCCGACCGCAACGAAGAGGCGGGCCTTTCCAAGGACGACGTGCGCCGGCTTCAGGCGACATTGTTCGAACTTCTGGAATGCAAGCGCCTGCTGGATCAGGCGCGGTAGGGCGCGGGATGTGCTGAACGCCGCCGGACTGATCAGTCCGGTGCAGGGCACGCGCAGCTTTTGCTCAAGCTTTAACCCCGCACTCCGTCACGCCATGACTTGATCATGGCACTCATTCCCCTGCCTTTCCGCACGGTTTGCACGTCGAATATGGTGGAGAAAAGCTTGTCCGGATCGGGATGAGGGGGCACGGCATGGATGGCATGATCAGGTCATGCCATAACGAAAATGGATGGGTTGAGGGGGCAGGAGAGGGGCTGAGACGAGCGGGGATGGGGCAAGGCGTTGATGTTGCATCCACCGGGGCGCCAGCGTTTTTCCCGCAAAATCCGCCCCACACTCCGTCATGCCATGACTTGATCATGGCATCCATTCCCTTGCCTATCCGCACGGTTTTCACGTCGAGTAGGGCGGCGAAACGCTTGTCCGGGGCGGGATGAGAGGTCACGGCATGGATGGCATGATCAAGTCATGCCATGACGAAGACGGATGGGTTGGGAGGACAGGAGAGGGGCTGAGACGGGCGGTGATGGGGCAAGGCGTTGATGCTGCATCCACCGGGGCGCCAGCGTTTTTCCGGCAAAATCCGCCCCGCGCTCCGTCATGCCATGACTTGATCATGGCACCCATTCCCTTGCCTTTCCGCACGGTTTGCACGTCGATTGTGGCGGAGAAACGCTTGTCCGGGGCGGGATGAGAGGTCACGGCATGGATGGCATGATCAGGTCATGCCATGACGAAAATGGGAGGCCTGACGCTTTGAAGCGCATGCCAGTCCATCTCACCATGTCAGGAAAAATGTCGCCGGTGCCACTTGCCATGCTCCGTGGAGCTTTCGGCTTTAAGTGGTCGGGCAGGCCGGATTCGAACCGACGACCCCTTGACCCCCAGTCAAGTGCGCTACCAGGCTGCGCTACTGCCCGACGACAGGGCTCTCTCTATCCGCTTCCTTTGCCCGGCGCAAGACTTGCCTTGCATTCAAATCCACAGTCCGCTGTTTTTGCTCAAGCTTGTGGATGGCGATGAGGCCCCAGGCGAGGCCGAGCAGCAGGAAATAGTGGCGCCAGTGGTCGATATCGATGATCACGCTCATCAAGGCATGGCCCACGAGCACCGCAAAAACGCAGTGGGCAAAGCCCGTCCACGGCCTGTGCTGGAAGAGCAGGGGCACGAGAGCAGCAACCGTCCAGATCACCAGCAGCGGGTAGACAACGCCGCCGAGCCAGCCATAGGAGGTGAAGGCCTTGAGGTAGACGTTGTGCTCGTCCTCGGGGAAATACTTGTTGAATTCCAGCGGTCCGAGACCGAAGGGGCGTTCCATCACCATCTCGAAGCCCATGCCATAGCGGGCAAAGCGGCCGAGGCGGGCGCCGTCATAGTCCTGCACAAGTCTTGCCCGCTCGCTGAACATGGCAGCGACGCTGTCGATGGACAAGGCGGCCGCAAGAAGCAGCAGCACGGCGGCAAGCCCACCTGCACCCACCAGCACCAGCCGCAACCGTTCCCGGGGGCGGCGCTCATGGATGAGGCTGAGCAGGTAGACGATGATGCCGGACAGGGCCAGTAGGCCCCAGGCGCCGCGCGAGAAGCTGAGGAAGATGCCCAGCACCAGCACGGGCAGAATCAGCAAGGCGGCAGGGCTTGAGAACAGGCCCCGCGTCAGCAGCCGGTGGACCAGCAGTACCGTGGGCAGCACCAGGAACGGGCCGAAGACATTAGGGTCCTGAAAGGTCCCGCGCGCCCGGCCGTAGAGCGTGAACACCTCGCTGCCGGGAAACAGCCGGAAATAGGCGGCAACGCCTATGGAGGCGCAGAGAAGCGCGCTTGCAACATAGGCCCGCTCGATGAGGAACAGCCGGCCGGGATCGGCGCTGACAACGGCGGCGTAGAATATCGCCGTTGCGGCGAGAAAGCCGGAGACGGCCATATACATGGCGGCGGTGGGCACATCGCGGGCAAAGGGCACCGCCATGGTGCCGCCGGCCATGAAGAGGATGAGAAGCACGGTCAGCGGGCCGAACTCAGGCCGCAGGCGCAGCCCGAACAGAAGCCACAGCACCAGAAGCCCGGCCATGAACAGCTCGTAAGGGGCGGGTTCCTCGATCACGAAGCCGCCAAGGAACACGGCCACCCACAGGGCCGCCGCGCTGATGCGTGACACAGGGATCAGCAGCCTGCGGCCGCTGCCCTGTTGTCCCGCAATGGCGGCCCCGATGCTCAATAGGCGTTCTCCGTATTCAGCAGGCGGATGGGCGTCAGGGCGAGGATCTTGATGTCGAAGAAGATCGACCAGTTCTCGATGTAATAGAGGTCGAACTCGACGCGCTTCTGGATCTTCTCCGGCGTATCCACCTCGCCGCGCCAGCCGTTGATCTGGGCCCAGCCGGTGACGCCCGGCTTCACCTTGTGGCGGGCGAAGTAGCCGTAGACCACCTCATCCCACGTCTGGTCATTGGTGTGGGCATTGACCGCATGCGGACGCGGGCCGACTAGGGAGAGGGTGCCTGCCAGCACGTTGAAGAGCTGCGGCAGTTCGTCGATGGACGAGCGGCGGATGAAGCGCCCCACCTTGGTGACGCGCGGATCACCCTTGGTCACCACCTTCTTTGCGGCCGGGTCGGCCATGTCATGGAACATCGAACGGAACTTCAGCACGTCGATGATCTCGTTGTTGAAGCCGTAGCGCTTCTGGCGGAACAGCACCGGGCCGCGGCTGTCGAGCTTGATGGCAATGGCGGTCGCCAGCATCACCGGGGACAGGGCAATGATGGCAAGGCTTGCCACCACCACGTCGAATACCCGCTTGGCCACCATGTCCCAGTCGGTGATGGGCTTTTCAACCACATCGACGAAAGGCACCGCCCCGATGAAGGAGGAGGCGCGGTTGCGGAAACGCATCTTGTCCGTATGAGCGGAGAGGCGGATGTCGATGGGCAGCACCCAGAGCTTGCGCAGGAGCTCAAGAACGCGCTTTTCGGCGCGCAACGGAATGCAGACGATCAGCATATCGATGCGGGCGCGGCGGCCAAATTCCACCAGTGCATCGATGTTGCCTAGCTTCGGATACCCGGCCACCACTTCCGGCGAGCGGTCATTGGCGCGGTCGTCAAAGATGCCGCAGATGCGGATGTCGTTGCCGCTCTGGCTTTCCAGCTCATGAATAAGATCAGCGGCGGCCTGGCCTCCGCCGACGATGACCGCGCGCCGTTCAAGCCGGCCTGAGCGGATCCAGGAGCTGACAAGCCGCGACAGGATGAGGCGGCTGACAACCAGTCCAAACAGACCCGAAGCATACCAGAGACCGGCGGCCTGCGGCGCGATGTGGCGCGGCAGGTCGGTCGTCACGAAGGCGATGGCGAACATTGCGAGGACCAGCGTCCAGCCACCGGCAATACGTCCGGTCTGGGCAAGGCCCGAACGCAGGACGCGGACCTGATAGGCATCAAAGCCCTGAAAGAAGGCAAGGGTGAAGAAGAGCGCGGCCGCGACGGCGCCGAAGGTCAGCGCGGTGAAGGGCGTGCCGGAGAAGCTGAGGCTGGCAAAGCCCGTTGCAGCGACGATGATCACATCAAGCAACCGGACCGAGCCTTCGAGCACCGGCTGGGAGATGCCGTCACTGCGCAGGCTGCGGGCGATTTCTTCGGCCGGGGGCGAAAGCGCGGTGCCGGAGCCGCTGCTGGCCCGGGTGGCGTCTGCGGCTGTATCCGAGCGCCGCAGCTCTTCTGCGAGCCGCTTGCGCAGGCTCTCGGCATCATCTGCGGCTCTTGCCGGCCCCTCCAAAGGAGCGGCGGCGGCCTGGGACAAGGGGGGAGTCGTGGAATCGGTGGTCATTATGATCCCTGCTTGCTCGATCTCGCCAAAAGCGATGCGCCTTGGGTGAGGGAGGAAGTGGCTTCCGTGCTGGTGACAGTGGGAATGCCAAGTAATTGATGATAAAAAGAAATGACAAGCTCACCCATACGCGGTGCAGTGAAGGTGCTCATAATGCTTTGCCGCACTTCTGCGGTCTGGGCGCGGGCCCGCTCCGGACTGGCCATGACCGCGCGCATGGCGCTGGCAAGGCGGCTGCTGCTGCCGGAATCGACGAGGCGGTCTGCATGAACGCCAAAAATCTCGGGAATGCCGCCGACCCGTGTCGCGACGATGGGCATGCCCGCGCCGATGGCCTCCAGAACCACATAGGGCATGGCCTCTGCACGGGAGGGCACGACGACGCAGCGGCCCATGGCAAAGGCGCGGCGCGCGGGCATGGCACCTGTGAAGGTGATGCAATCTGCCAGGCCCAGTTGAGCGGCTCTTGCCTCGAATTCGGCTCGTTGCGGACCTTCCCCTGCGATGATGGCGCTGATCTTGCGTCCGGTCTGCAGTGTCAGGTCGTAGATGGCGTCTATGAACAGGTCCGTGCCCTTGAGCTGGCGGAGCATGCCGACATAGACAAAATCAGCGGCATTGGCCTGCTGGGTAACCGGCTCGAAGTCTTCGCGGAGCAGACCGTTGTAAACAACCCTTGAGGGAACGCGCAGGGCGCCGATCTTGCTTTCATAGGCTGCCTTCTCGTAGTCGGCAACGAACAGCAATCCATCGGTGAAGCGGTTCTGCAGGCGCTCAATGGAGTGATAAATCCGCCCTTCGCATCTGTTCGGATCGTAGTGGAGGCTGCCGCCATGCGGCGAATAGACCCGCACCGGCCGGTGTTTGCGCCCGCGCAGCAGCGAGCCGATCAGCCGCACATAGGCCCCGCCCTTTGCGCCATGCCCGTGCAGGACATCCGGTGCGAGCGCGCGCACGCTGCCGTAGAGACGCGCCGCAGCAGCGATATCCTGAATGGTGAGGTGCCGGCGCATGGTAAAACGGGTGACACCGAGCGCAAGATGCGGGCGAAGCCTTTCGAGAATGGCAAGGTCAAAGGCAGAGCCGGTGGAAGAATCGCAAACGAGCCCAACCTCGTGGCCGGCTGCGGCCTGGGCTTTTGCCAGATCATGAATATGCCGGATCGTTCCCCCGATTGGAGACCGGAGACAGTGCACGATCCGCAGCGGTTGCGAATTCATTTGAAACTCCCTGACCTCACGCAGGCTCTCTTTACGGAACTCTTGCGTGAACAGGAAGCAGACTAGACCAAAGGGGTGATCTTCAGGTTAATCCTCACCCGCCTCAGAATAATCTCTCGCGGACATGGATTGTGTCTCCCGGGCGCACGGGATCGGTGATTGGAACGCGGCCATTGAGGATTTCGCCATTGATCTGGCGTGTGAGATCCGCGCTGGCCTGTTCTGCACGGGCAGAGAAGCCACCAGCCGTTGCAATAGCATTTTGTACTGTCATTCCAGGCACGTAGGCGTACTGGCCGGCAGCCTGCACTTCGCCCATGACGAAGATCGGGCGGTACTGGTCCACCTCGACCGACACATTCGGATCGCGCAGGAAACCCTTGCGCAGTGAGGCTTCAATGGTCTTAGCAAGTTCCTGCTGCGTTTTGCCGCGGGCGGGAACGGACCCGATCAGAGGCATGGAAATATAACCCGCCTGATCCACCACATAGGTGTTGGAGAGGTCATTCTGGCCAAAAACGATGATGCGCAGGCGGTCGCTGGAGTCGAGCCGGTAGGGCTGGGTCAGGATTTCGTGAAAGGCAGACGGTGGGCGCTTGTAGCCGCTGCACCCGGCAAGGGTGAGGGCGATGGCAAATGCTGCGAACAGGCGCGCGTACATGACTTACTCCAGGCTGACACAGAGGCACATTCGCAAAACGTGGTTAATGGCACGTGAACGTATAGTCGGGCCGGAGTGGTGTTTAACGTTCGTTTATAAAGGTTAATTTTCATTTGGACTGGAAATAGGATTGCTTAATGGTTCACTTACCATGTTTTGCCATTGTCGCTCTAACAAGTATGGAGTGAGGTGCATGGGCGGGTCGAAGGACATCTATCAGCCGCAGGATATGGCGCTGGATCTCGGCGGCTTGCTGCGTGCTATTGCCCGGTCCTTGCGCTGGCTGCTGCCGCTGACGCTGATTGTGGCGGCGCTTGTCTTTGCCGGTTTGCAGTTCGTCCCGGAAAAATTCAAGGGCGAGGCGCGGGTTCTGATCGAGTCGGCCGATGCCCTGTTCCCCGGCGCCGCCCGCGGGGCGGAAGACGAGCGTGCATTGCTGGACAGCCAGGGCGTTGCCAGCCAGGTGCAGCTTCTGACCTCCGTGGATCTGGCCCGCCGCGTTGCGCAGCGGATGAACCTCGCATCCGTGCCGGAGTTCAAGGCCGAGACGCAGGCCGGAACCTTGCAGCAGCTGCTGATCAGCATCGGCCTGTCTCCCAGCCCGTCGCGCATTTCAGCCGAGGAACGTCTGCTCCGCCATTTTGCCCGCAATCTCGACGTCTACCGGGTGGAGGGGTCCCGGGTGATCGCGGTCGAATATTCGGCCAAGAGTGCGGTTCTGGCAGCTGAAATCGCCAATGCCGTGGTGGACGAGTATCTGCAGATGCAGTCCGCCGCCAAGCGGGAAAGCCGCGCCGCTGCAGCGTCCGCATTGGAGCCGCAGATCCGCCGGATGACACAAGAGGTGCAGACCGCACGCAAGGCCGTGGAAGACTTCCGGGCCAAGGCTGACCTCCTGACCGGCGCAGGCGACCGGACGCTCAACGAACTTCAGCTCTCCGAGATCAGCTCCCAGCAGTCGTCTGCACAGGCTGCTGAAGCCGAGGCGGCCGCCAAGGCCGCGCAGCTGCGCAGGCTGCTGGACACCGGCGGCTCGCTTGAAGGGGCGAGCGAGGTGCTCAATTCAGGCCTGATCCAGCGTTTGCGGGAACGGCAGGTGGAAATCCAGTCGCGGGTTGCCGAATTGTCCACGACGCTTCTGCCCGGTCACCCGCAGATCCGCGCGCTGACGTCGCAGCTCGCTGACTATGACGCGCAGATCCGTTCCGAGGCGCGCAAGATTCTGACCGGACTGGAAAATGACGCAGCGGTGGCAAAGCAGCAGGCAGCTGCCTTGAAAAGCCGCGTCGAAGAGCTCAAGGCTGCGGCTGCGCGCTCCAGCGCCGATCAGGTGCGCCTGCGTGAGCTGGAGCGCGAAGCTGATGCGCGGGCGGTGCAGCTGGACGCGCTCATGGCGAGCTATCGCAACGCAGACACGGGCCGCAATGCGGAGACCCTGCCGGCCGATGCCCGCGTGATTTCGCGGGCAGGCGTGCCCATCGAGCCCTATTCGCCGAAGATCGGGCTGTTCACCTTCATCTCGGCTCTCGCCACGTTCCTGCTGGGCTGTGCGATTGTCATCCTGCGTGAGTTCCTCTCCGGGGAAGCGCTGAAGCCTGTCAACGAGGCCGAAGCCTACACGGCTCCCGTCATCCTGCGTGGCCCGGAGGCGGAGCCGGAAGACCTTCAGCAGGGCCAGCAGGCGGAAACGGAACACGCCGAAGGCGCTCCGGTGAACGGTGTAGTAGAAGAGGAAGACGAAGACCGTTCTGCTGCTGCTGCAGCAGCAGCTTCAGATGAGGAGCTGTTGCAGTCTCAGGCGGATGACGGACATCACGGCGGTGTTTCCGGAGTTACTGAGGCAGGGCAGAGTGGGGCATCTGCGGCAATCGACAGCCTGCGTGCCGCCGCCAGTGCGGCATCCCTTGCCGCAACGCCGGTGATGGGCGGGGCAGACGCTGCTTCTGAGGATGACGCCGCAGATGCAGCGCCGCGCCGTGTTGCCGTTGTTGCGCTGACGGATGCGGAACTGTCCCACGATTTTGCCTTCCGGCTGGTCCGGGATCTAGCGGGTCATGCCGAAGAGCGCGCGCTGCTGGTCGAGGTTTTTCCCGAGAGCGAAGATCCCGGCGCCGCGCCCGGCTTTGCCGATCTGGTCTTCGGCAAGGCGTCTTTCTCCTCGGTGATCTACCGGGATGCCGGATCACGGGCGCATATCATCGAGGCGGGCCGTCCGGCTCTGAGCGATGACGTGGTCGACGAACGCTTCCCGCTGGTGCTGGACGCCATCGACGCCACCTATGACCGGATCGTTGTTGATCTCGGCAAGTTCACTGAAACGGCGGCAGCTACCCATATGCTTGGCTTTGCCGATGAGGTGGTGGTGACGGTTCCTGCGGACATTCAGCCGCGCATTCTGGCTGAAAGGCTGGATCTGATCGCCTCGCAGACGGATGCCGACGTGAGGGTGAAACGCATCCGCCGGCGCAAGGGCTCCGGCGAGGCCGCTGCCTGATACGCCCTGCCGGAAGGCGGCCGTGAGCCGTCAGCCCTTCAGGCGGCGGAGCGTAGCTGCAAACCGCCGGACAGCCCGGACGCCGGTCCACAGCGCAGGGGTCTGACGCAGCCGCCTCAGCACCGTGCGGCGGACATCCAGAACCAGCCTGATCAAGCGCCCGCGCATGTCTGCCGCCAGAACAAGATCGCTGAGCGGCTCTGGCTGGGTCCAGGGATGCTTGTAGCGCTCGTCTCCAAGTCCGAGGTCCAGTGTCTGGATGGCCGGGTCCTCGCAGCACGCCGCAATGAGGCTTGAGAGAAGAACGATGCCGGGACTGAACTGGGAGTGGCTGCCGGTGCCGATGCTGTTGGCATAGGCGTAGCATGTGTTTCCGGAAAGGCCCGAAAGATAGGCCGCAAGAACCTCGCCTTCTGCCTCCAGCACCTTGATCTGTAGCGCCGGGAAGGATTTGCCCGCCCCTTCCAGCAGCAGCTTGCGCAGAAAGGCCCGCTGGCCCGGGGCGGAAAAGCCGCTGGGGATGCCGGTTTGCCGGGCGCGTTCCTGCCGCTGGCTGATCAAGGTGTCGAGCCCTGCCTCGATCTCTGCAGCCGTCTCCAGCGTGCGGATGGCAAAGCCGGGCAGCGCTTCCAGTGCCTTCTGCTTGCGCGCGTCCTTCTTGCGGCTGTCTTTGGACTGCAGGCGCGTCCGCAGCGTTGCGAAAGGCTCTGCCACCGTGCCACGGAAGACGGTATCCTTGGCAGGCGTGCCCTTGTGGGCGAGCGGGTGCTGGCGGCCCTCCCAGGTGAGGGGAATGTTGCGCAGGTCCACCAGACTGGCGCCGGCCTGCCTTGCGGTCCTCAACAAGAGGCGGGACAGCTCAACCGGATCAGCGGCCGCATAGGCATCGGCCCGCCACAGGCCGGTGTTCTGGTTGCCCTGTTGCCAGCCCATCCATTCCAGCACGGTGGCTCCGCCGCGCCTGTTGAGAGCAAGCGGAAGGATCATCGCAGGCCCTGAAGCGTCTTCGCTGATGATGATCAGGGGCCTGACGCCCAGAGCGCTGCCCACATGCACATGCCAGGCCTCAAGCCAGTCGAAACGCTGATAGTGGCCGTAGATCCCTGCCGCCTGAAGCTGCAGCCAGCGGCTGCGGGCTTCTCCGAGGCTTTCAAGATGGGTCACGACTGGAGAATTTGCGGGCGCAAGCAATGGTGCGGCCGGAGAGGTGGGAAACTCCGTCCGGTCAATGGATCTTGCTGCTGTTCCGGCTGACCGGTGCATG
The DNA here is from genome assembly GCF_900185665.1 of Pannonibacter sp. I15F10I1. Taxonomy (NCBI): domain Bacteria; kingdom Pseudomonadati; phylum Pseudomonadota; class Alphaproteobacteria; order Hyphomicrobiales; family Stappiaceae; genus Pannonibacter; species Pannonibacter sp. I15F10I1. Next base: position 1,076,103 of record NZ_FYAN01000026.1, on the reverse strand, counting down.
CCCATCGGCCTTCTGTCTGCGTCATGTTGCCTGAGCCGTAGCATTGCACCAAAGGCTGAAAAAAGTGTACCAAGGGCCGGAAGGCCGAAGCGGCCGGGAGAACGGCAACGGGAATGAGCCAGCGGCGGCAGTTATTTGACACAGGGTTCTGGCTGCTTCGCCGCAGCAGGCTTGGCCATGTGCTGGCCCCCTTCACGCAAGGCTGTGGCCTGATCTTCACCCTTCACCGGGTGCGTCCAGCCAGTCAGGATACGTTCCAGCCGAACCGTCATCTTGAAATCACTCCGGAATTTCTCGCTCAGGTGATCGAGCGTGTCCGCTCCCGAGGCTACAAGTTCGTGTCCATGGAAGAGGCCGTCGACCGGCTGAAGCTCTGCTTCGGACAGGAGCGCTACGCGGTGCTGAGCTTTGATGACGGCTACCGGGACAATCTGACGGTGGCCTATCCGCTGCTCAAGCAGATGGGAGTTCCCTTCACCCTGTTCCTGACATCGGGCTTTCTTGACCGGACTTCGGAGCTCTGGTGGATCGCGCTGGAGCGGATGATTGCCGCTCAGGACGTGCTGCATTTTGCCGCGAGGGGGGAGGCCTCGCTCATTCCCTGTGCCACGCTGGAGGAGAAGCAGGCCTGTTATGCTGCGATTGTCCAGCTTCTGACGGAAGAACTGGACGAAACCGGCCAGCGGGCCATGGTGCGCGAGCTTTGTGCGCTGAACGGCTTTGATCTCGAGGCACTGGCCGATGAGGAGATGCTGAGCTGGAACGAAGCGCGTAGTCTGGCACGTGATCCTCTGGTGAGCATCGGCGCCCATACGCATGATCACCACGCATTGGCCCGCCTGCCGGAAGCCGGGGCGGAAGCCGATATCCGCCGGGGGATCGAGCGGATCGAGGATGAGCTGGGCCGCCGGCCCGCCTTCATCGCCTATCCTTACGGCGGAGCGGAGACCGCGGGCCTGCGCGAGGCGGCGCTGGCCGCAGGGGCTGGCCTCAGGGCCGGGGTGACGACTGTTCCGGGCGTGCTCAAGTCCATTCACGCGCGACAGGCCATGCTGCTGCCGCGCGTCTCGCTCAACGGGCATTTTCAGGGGCCGGAGGTGATCGACGAATATCTGACCGGCGCGCCTTTTGCCCTGTACCGGGCGTTCCGGCGGGTCAGCCGGGCTTTTTCCCGCCGCGCTCCATCCACCAGATGATCGCGCCCGCCGGAATGACCCAGACCAGACCGGCAATGACAAAATAGATCATCCGCACCGTGTTGGACGACTGCTGCAGCGTCATGTCGCCGATGACCATGGCTGTGAGCGCATAGACGACAACGAAGATCACCAGCAGCACCATGCCGATGAATTTCCGCAATGAAGGCATGAACCGGTCTCTCCTCTGGCCTGCGCCTGCGTGATCCTTGCAGCGATTGCGCGCAGCGTCGCAATGTCGCAATAAGGAAAACCCCGCAGGCCGCAGCTTGCTCTCCTCAGGGCGGACCTATATCCCAAGCGGTCAAAGGTCAAATCCGGAAGGCGACATGTCCACCTCACAGATGGTTTCACCCCTTGCCCAGACCCCGCAGATGGCCGCACGCCACCGCACCCAGATCCGCATCTGGCTCTATGGCATCTGCCTTCTGATCCTCGCCATGGTCGTTGTCGGCGGTGCCACACGGCTGACCGAGTCGGGCCTGTCGATCACCGAATGGAAGCCCATTCATGGCATGATCCCGCCGCTCAGCGAAGCGGAATGGCTGGAGGAATTCGACAAGTACCGGCAGATTCCCCAATACCAGCTCATCAACAAGGGGATGAGCCTTGAGGAGTTCCAGTTCATCTTCTGGTGGGAATGGGCACACCGGCAGCTGGGCCGCTTCATCGGTGTGGCCTTTGCGCTGCCGCTGGTCTTCTTCTGGGCCACGGGGCGCATCGAGGGCTGGCTGAAGCCCTGGCTGGTGCTGGGCCTGGTGCTTGGCGGGCTGCAGGGCGCGGTCGGCTGGTGGATGGTGGCCTCCGGCCTCGTGGAGCGCACGGATGTCAGCCAGTACCGGCTCGCCGTCCATCTCACGCTCGCCTGCATCATCTTCGCCTATATCTTCTGGCTCGCGCGCAGGCTTGCGCCGCACACGGAAGCAACGCCTCAGGAGGGGCAGAGGCTGTCCCGCTTCGGACAGGTGGTGATTGGTCTGGTCCTTGTGCAGATCTTCCTCGGCGGCCTCGTTGCCGGACTGAATGCGGGTCTCACCTTCAACACCTGGCCGTTGATGGACGGGCAGATCATCCCGGCAGGGCTGCTTGCCATGGACCCGGCCTGGCGGAACGTCTTCGAGAATGTCATGACCGTGCAGTTCCAGCATCGTCTGGGCGCCTACGTGCTGGTGCTGGCCGTGGTGGCGCTTGTGGTCATGACACTGCGCACCAATGCCCACAAGGGCCTGCGCGGCACCGCTCTCCTGCTCGGCCTTGCCGTGCTGCTTCAGGCCGCCATCGGCATCGCCACGCTGCTGCTGCATGTGAAGCTGGACGTGGCGCTGACCCATCAGGCCATGGCGGTGATCGTGCTTGGCCTTTCGGTGGAATATCTCGTCCGCCTGAAGGGCGAGGCACCGTTCCGCAGTTGAATCAGTTTGTTTGAATCAAGGTGCGAAGCAGCTGAATCAGCCTCGCACCTTTTCCGCCCAAGCGATTCTTTTCAAAAACAAAACCCCCGCCGGAGCGATCCGGCGGGGGGGGGGGGGGGGCACTTTGGGCTTCAACCAGCCCCGGTTCAGTCCGGCAGCTTGGCGAGGGCCTGTTCGAGGTCAGCAATAATGTCGCTTGCGTCCTCGATGCCGATGGACAGGCGCACCACATCCGGGCCAGCGCCGGCCCGGGTCTTCTGCTCGTCGGAGAGCTGGCGGTGGGTGGTGGAGGCCGGGTGGATGATCAGGCTGCGGGTGTCGCCGATGTTGGCGAGGTGCGAGAACAGCTCCACGCCGGACACAAGGGCAACGCCCGCGTCATAGCCGCCCTTGACGCCGAAGGTGAAGACGGCGCCTGCGCCCTTCGGGCAGTATTTCTGCTGCAGCGCATGGCCCGCATCGCCCGGCAGGGCGGCGTAGGACACCCAGGCCACCTTCGGATGGTTCGACAGGAATTCGGCGACCTTCAGCGCATTGTCGCAGTGGCGCTGCATGCGCAGCGGCAGGGTCTCGATGCCGGTCAGGATCATGAAGGCATTGAAGGGCGAGATGGCGGGGCCAAGGTCACGCAGGCCAAGCACGCGGCAGGCGATGGCGAAGGCGAAGTTGCCGAAGGTCTCGTGCAGCACCATGCCCTGATATTCCGGACGCGGTGTGGAGAGCAGCGGATAGCGGCCGCTCGCCGACCAGTTGAACGTGCCCGCGTCGACGATGACGCCGCCCATGGAATTGCCGTGGCCGCCCATGAACTTGGTCAGCGAGTGCAGCACCACATCCGCGCCATGCTCGATCGGGCGGCAGAGATAGGGGGTCGCCAGCGTGTTGTCGACGATGAGCGGCACGCCCTTCTTCTTGGCAATGGCCGAGATGCCTGCAATGTCGGTGACGATGCCGCCCGGATTGGCAAGGCTTTCGATGAAGATGGCCTTGGTGGTGCCGTCAACGGCGGCCTCGAAGGCGGCCAGATCCGACGGGTCGGCCCAGATGACGTTCCAGCCGAAGCTCTTGAAGGAATGGTTGAGCTGGTTGATCGAGCCGCCATAGAGCTTGGTGGAGGCAACGATGCTGTCGCCCGGCGTCATCAGCGTGTGGAAGGCGAGAAGCTGGGCCGCATGACCGGAAGCCACGGCCAGCGCTGCGGTGCCGCCCTCAAGCGCTGCGACGCGCTCTTCCAGAACGGCGGTCGTCGGGTTGGTGATGCGGGTGTAGATGTTGCCGAAGGCCTGAAGGCCGAAGAGCGAGGCGGCGTGGTCCACATCGTTGAAGACGAAAGAGGCCGTCTGATAGATCGGTGTCACGCGCGCGCCGGTGGCCGGATCGGGCTGCGCGCCCGCGTGAATGGCCAGCGTCGAGAAGCCGGGTGTTCCTGCAGTCATTCCATCCTCCCAGGATTTTATGCGGTTCGCCTTCACGGGAAGGCACGATCCGGCGCTGAGTGTGCCCGCGCCGGAGCAGAAGGTCAAAGACGGGATTTGCGGCGTAAGTGTCCGCCGGAGAAAGGATTTGCGCGGGGGCCGGAAAAGCCCCTGCGTCAGCTTCCATGCGCGCGCATTGCGCAATCTATCCGTGATTATGCCCACAGCCGGAGTGGCCATAGACATCGGCAGGATCATAGACCTTGTGGTCTTCCATCAGACGCAGAGAGACCGAGCCATCCTCATGGCGGGTGAGGGCACGATGGAAGCAGGAGCGGTAGCCGGTGTGGCAGGTGGCGCCGTTGCCTTCCACATCCACGATCAGCCAGATCGCGTCCTGATCGCAATCGGTGCGGATCTCGCGCACCTTCTGCACCTGGCCCGAGGTGCCGCCCTTCTTCCAGTACTCCTGCCGCGAGCGGCTCCAGTACCAGGCCTCGCCCGTATCGATGGTGCGGCGCAGGCTTTCGGCATTCATGTAGCCGACCATAAGCAGATCACCGCGCGTGGCATCGGTGACCACGGCGGCGATCAGGCCGTTTTCATCAAATTTGGGCTGGAACGACAGACCGTTCTCGATGTCGCTTTTTGATCCGCGCGGATCAAATCCGGTCTTGCTCACGTCAACTCTCCGCCGGGGTGGGCGGAGATTAACGGTCTCCGCCGCGAATGAAGGTCATGAAGCGGGCCTGCTCGGCCGGATCGTCCTGGAAGACACCGGTGAACTGGGTCGTGATCGTGGACACGCCCGCCTTCTGCACGCCGCGCATGGTCATGCACTGATGCTCGGCTTCGAGCATCACCGCGATGCCGCGCGGCGCCAGATGCTCGTCAATGGAGGAGACGATCTGCGAGGTCAAGTTTTCCTGCGTCTGAAGCCGGTTGGCATAGATATCGACGACGCGGGCGAGCTTCGACAGGCCGACCACACCGCCGGACGGGTAGTAGGCGATATAGGCCTTGCCGATGAACGGCAGCATGTGATGCTCGCAATGGGAATGGAATGGGATGCCCCGGACCATGATCATGTCCTCATAGCCGCCCACATCCTCAAAGGTGCGCTCCAGATGCGCCTTCGGGTCCTCCGCATAGCCGCTGTAAAGCTCGGCATAGGACTTGACGACCCGCTTGGGCGTATCAAGCAGGCCCTCGCGCTCCGGATCTTCGCCGATATAGGCAAGGAGGGTACGGACAGCGGCCTCGGCTTGCTCGCGGCTCGGACGCGCAATCTCGTGCGGTGCGCGGCGTGGGGCCTTTTCGTCAGCAGGCTTCAAGATGGCGTCCATTGGTTTGGTCCTTGAGACAGTGGATGAACAGCCAATCTTACGTTGCCTTGACTGCTCCGGATCACGGCAGGGGAAACTTGCCGCAAACCTCTCACACCTGCTCCTGCAGCTTCAGCCCGGGGCTGAACAGAAGCAAGTCTTGCTCTATATAGGAAGAAGACCCGCGCCGCAAAGCGCCCAGTGGTCCGATTCCGTCTTTTGCTGTCACCTGTCTTCCGTGGCCGGGTGCCGGCAGCAAGGCCCAGACCGCTGTCATGAGGATATGGCACGCATGCTTGATGACATCTACAACACCCGCATCCTTGAGCTGGCGGGCAATATTCCGCACCTTGGGCGGCTGGCTTCGCCCGATGCCAGTGCCAAGGCGCATTCCCGGCTCTGCGGCTCGACCGTGACCATCGATCTGGTGGTGCGCGATGGCAAGGTGAGCGAGTTCGCCCATGACGTGAAGGCCTGTGCCCTCGGTCAGGCCTCGTCCTCGCTGATGGCCCGGCACATCATCGGCTGCACGCCGCAGGAGTTGCGGGACCTGCGCCGGACCGTAACGGCCATGCTGAAGGAAAACGGTCCGCCGCCGGAAGGCAAGTTCGAGGAGTTCCGCTTCCTGGAGCCCGTGCGCGACTACAAGGCCCGCCATGCCTCCACCCTGCTGACCTTTGATGCGGTTGTGGATGCGCTCGACCAGATCGAGGCAAAGGCCCCGGCTGCCTGAGCAGGCAGGGCTTGGAGTTTGTTTGATGTGCGGTGAGTGCGGCAAGGACAGTGTCGAGAGGGAGGTGAGGTGTGAGCCTGCATCCCCACTGCCGCCGCGCCGCCTGTCTCCGGCTGCCTATGCGGCGCTGGGGCTGATCTGGGTCTACCGCCACTCGCTGTCCCTGTTCATGGGGCGCGGCTGCCGCTACGCGCCGACCTGTTCCGATTACACCAGTCAGGCCATCCGCCGTTTCGGCTTCTGGGGCGGCGGCTGGCTCGGCCTCTCCCGCATCCTGCGTTGCAACCCGCTGGGGTCCTCCGGCTATGACCCCGTGCCGGAAGCGCTGAACCCTTCCGCCCGCTGGTATCTGCCCTGGCGCTATGGCCGCTGGTCCGGCAGGCATATTACGTAATAAAATTTACTTTATCAGATGCACCCTGCTGTGGGATGTAAAAAATAACAATAGAACTGCACTGCCGTGCATATCATTGGTTGAGTTATTCGGATTTTTCTTTGCTGCATCGTATCTTTTGCGTTGTGGTTTTGGAGAAATAAGCCATAAGCGTAGGGGTTAATGATGGTTAATCAATCAGCAATATAAAATTAAGCGCCTGTTAGTTTTTATATATCAAATTACTTTAGGTAATTTAATATTGAGGGCATGTAAAATGAGCCTGAAGACGCTCTTGATCTCATTCACAGCGGGGCTGCTCGCTGCCGTGGCGGCCCTTGTCTGGGCTGGTTTATCCGGGCTGGCGACGCTAAACGACAGTACTGAAGACTTGGGCCGTAACTGGCTTCCAAGTGTTGCGGTGGTCAATAGCATCAATACTGCAACGTCAGACTTCCGGATTTATCAGGCTGAACACATCACTTCCCTTGATGAGGCTTCAATGAGGTCCGCTGAGACATTTCTTGAAAGCATCAGAACCGCGATCGTGAACAGCTCCAGGGATTATGAGAAGTTGATCTCTTCTCCCGAGGAGCAGAGCATCTACAACGATTTCAGGACAAAGTGGGAAAGCTATCTGAAGCGCAGTGAAGACGTTCTCGGCCTGTCTCGTCAGAACCAAAATGAGGAGGCGGCGAATATTCTCAGAGGGGAGCTACGTTCTGTCTTTGATGATATGTCCGATGATCTCGTTAAGCTTATCAATATAAATCAGCAGGGATCATCTGCGTCTGTCGCGCATGCGGAGGAGGCTTATTCGAGGGCCTTCTGGATCTTCGCTGTTGTCGCTTCAGTCGCGGCCCTTATTGGTCTGTCTTATATCTATTACATTGTCGCCAACGTAACCCGCAACATTGTCGGAATATCCGGCGCCATGAGCCGGATTGCAGGCGGAGAGTTTTCTGCCGCCATTCCCTGTGTCGGCCGCAAGAATGAACTGGGCGATATGGCGGGTACACTGCAGACATTCCGTGACAGCCTTGTAGAAAATGAGCGGCTGCGGGCGGAACAGGTCGAGACGGAGGCACGGAATGCCCAGCGGGCTCTGGACGAGCGCCGTGCATTGGCCGATCAGTTTGAAGCGGCCATGGGGCAACTGATCCAGTCACTGGTGCGCGCTTCCGGCGAAGTTGCCGGTGCGGCTGAGGGATTGTCTGCAAACGCAGAAGAGACCTCGCGTCAAGCACAGGCAGTCTCGGGAGCGGCGGAAGAGGCCTCGGTCAATGTTCAGACGGTTGCCGCAGGCGCTGAAGAGCTCTCTGCCTCCATCAACGAGATCTCCTCGCAGGTTGACCGTTCTGCCGTCATCTCGAAGAATGCAGCCTCAACGGCTGAAATGACGAGCCGGCATGTGAACTCCCTGTCCGATGCGGCCCAGAAGATCGGTGAGGTGGTTGAACTGATCACGACGATTGCCGAGCAGACGAACCTTCTGGCCCTGAATGCGACCATTGAAGCCGCGCGTGCCGGTGAAGCAGGCAAGGGCTTTGCGGTTGTGGCGGCAGAGGTCAAGGGGCTGGCGAGCCAGACGGCCAAGGCTACCGACGAGATTTCGGTCAAGATTTCAGAAATTCAGGCGGCAACCCGGACGACGGTCGACTCGATCTCGGAGATCGTCAGCACCATCAACACCATTCAGGATGCGGCTCAGGCGATCTCTGCAGCTGTCGAGCAGCAGGGGGCAGCAACCGTCGAAATCGCAACGAACATCAACCGCGCCGCTTCTGGTGCCAACGAGGTGACCCAGAACATTGCCGGTGTTGGTACGGCGGCAGAGATGACCGGCGCAGCCTCGACGCAGCTCATGGGACTGTCAACCACGCTCTCCGGCCAGTCCCGCACGCTGGAGCAGGAGGTCACGCAGTTCCTGCGCAATCTCAGGGCTGCCTGACCGGCTGGCTCATGGAATGAGGAACATGCAACGGGCTGGATCATGAGATTCAGCCCGTTGGCTTTGTCGCAGGCTTTAGGTCGTGTCCAGGCAATTGGTTGCGCCGCAGAGGTTGTTCCTCACGCGCAAATCCCTTATTCAGGCCCAGTCGAAAAACACAAAAGCTTACCTGCCTCGTCTGCAGGAGTGAGCAGGAGATGACTGATGATCAATCTGACTTTCCCCGACAATTCCGTGCGCTCCTATGAGGCCGGCACCACCGGTGCAGCCGTTGCCGAGGGCATTTCCAAGTCGCTGGCCAAGAAGGCCGTGGCGATGACCCTTGATGGCGAGCTGCGCGATCTTTCCGATGCCATCACCTCCGATGCGCGCATCGAGATCGTGACCCGCGAGGACCCGCGCGCCCTGGAACTGATCCGCCACGATGCGGCCCACGTGATGGCCGAGGCGGTGCAGGAAATCTGGCCGGGGACACAGGTCACCATCGGCCCGGTGATCGAGAACGGCTTCTATTACGACTTCAAGCGCGTCCACCCGGACACCCGCGAGGACTGGCCCTTCACGCCCGAAGACCTGCCGGTCATCGAGAAGAAGATGCGCGAGATCATCGCGCGCGGGGCGGCCTTCACCAAGGAAATCTGGTCCCGCGAGGAAGCCAAGCGCTACTTTGCCGCCAAGGGCGAGACCTACAAGGTCGAGCTGGTGGATGCGATTCCCGAAGGTCAGGACCTGAAGATCTACAAGCAGGGCCAGTGGCTGGACCTCTGCCGTGGCCCGCACATGGCCTCCACCCGCCAGATCGGCGACGCCTTCAAGCTGATGAAGGTAGCCGGTGCCTACTGGCGCGGCGACAGCAACAACGAGATGCTGACCCGCATCTACGCCACCGCGTGGGCGAACGAGGCTGATCTGAAGGCCTATCTGCACATGCTGGAAGAGGCGGAGAAGCGTGACCACCGCAAGCTCGGCCGCGAGATGGACCTGTTCCACTTCCAGGAAGAAGGCCCGGGCGTCGTGTTCTGGCATGCCAAGGGCTGGAGCCTGTTCCAGAGCCTTGTCTCCTACATGCGCCGCCGCCTGTCCGGCGACTACGATGAGGTGAACGCGCCGCAGGTGCTCGACACCTCGCTGTGGGAAACCTCCGGTCACTGGGGCTGGTACAAGGAGAACATGTTCTCCGTGCAATGTGCCGATCCGGAAGCCGAGGACGAGCGCATCTTCGCGCTGAAGCCGATGAACTGCCCCGGTCACGTGCAGATCTTCAAGCACGGGCTGAAGAGCTACCGTGACCTGCCGCTGCGCATGGCGGAATTCGGCGTGGTGCACCGCTACGAGCCTTCGGGCGCCATGCACGGGCTGATGCGCGTGCGCGGCTTCACGCAGGACGATGCTCACATCTTCTGCACCGAAGAGCAGATGGCGGCAGAATGCCTCAAGATCAACGACCTGATCCTGTCGGTCTATGAGGATTTCGGCTTCAACGAGATCGTCGTCAAGCTCTCCACCCGCCCGGAAAAGCGCGTCGGTTCCGACGAGCTGTGGGACCATGCCGAAGAGGTGATGACCCACGTTCTCAAGCAGATCGAGGAGCAGTCCGGCGGGCGCATCAAGACCGGCATCCTGCCGGGCGAGGGCGCCTTCTACGGTCCGAAGTTCGAATACACGCTGAAGGATGCCATCGGCCGTGAGTGGCAGTGCGGCACCACGCAGGTGGACTTCAACCTGCCGGAACGCTTCGGTGCCTTCTACGTGGACAAGGACGGCGAGAAGAAGACGCCGGTGATGATCCACCGCGCCATCTGCGGCTCGATGGAACGCTTCCTCGGCATCCTCATCGAGAACTTCGCCGGTCACTTCCCGCTGTGGCTTGCGCCCAAGCAGGTGGTTGTCGCCACCATCACCTCGGAAGCGGATGACTACGCCCGCGAGGTGCATGCGGCGCTGGGCAAGGCAGGCATCCGGGCCGATCTCGACCTGCGCAACGAGAAGATCAACTACAAGGTCCGCGAGCATTCGCTGGCCAAGGTGCCGGTCATTCTCGTCTGCGGCAAGCGCGAGTCGGAAGAGCGCACGGTCAACGTCCGCCGCCTCGGTTCGCAGAACCAGACGCCGATGAGCCTTGATGAGGCGATTGCCGCCTTCATCGAGGAAGCAGTGGCGCCGGACCTGAAACGCGCCCGCGGCTGAGTGCTGCAGCATACGAACTGACATGAAAAAAAAAGACCGCCGTGGCGCAAGCTGCGGCGGTCTTTTCATGTCTGCCGGGGTGTGCCTGTCAGTTCTGCGGCAGCTGGCTGACGTTGGAGGTTTCCGTGCGGGCCAGCACCTCGACTTCCTCGTTCTCACCGGAGACGACCATGAAATTGCGGCTGTAGTTGACGCCATTGTTCCGGGCGACCACCTCATACTCGCCTGCCGCGAGGACGAAGGACGGAAAGGCGCCGTTGCCTTCCACCACCGTGTCGCCGCCGGGCGTGAGAATGGTCCAGGCCGTATTGGCAATCGCCTCGCCGCCCGGATCGTTGACGAGCTTGAGCGTCACACTGGCCGCATTCTGGAAAAGTGTCGCCGACGTCAGCTTGCCCGCTTCCACGGAGATATCCGCCCGCACGATGGCGTTCACATCGCCATAGCGGCTGACCACATGATAGGTGCCCGCATTGAGGCGCACGATGGCCTCCGGCTTCACGCCGGACACGATGACTTCGCGCTCGCCGATGGCGTTGAAATTCATGCCCAGAATGTCGAACCGCAGGTCATCTGGCGGCAGCGGATCATCCGGGCCAAGGGCTGCGTTCAGCTTTACGCCCCCTGCATTGAGCACCACGGTCTTGGAATAGACGCCGCGGCCGACGACAAGCCGGTTGGTGGAGCCTGCAAAGCCATAGGAGGTGTGGATGAGATAGGCGCCGGGATCGAGCCGGAACTCCGCATCCCCGCCCATGGCCGTTGCCACCAGTTCCAGTTCGCCGCTGGCATTCGGGGTTTCGCCATAGACACGCCAGATAAGGCCATCGGAGATCTGCGCTGTTCCTTCCGTCAGCCGGGCAACCAGATAGACCGCGCCTTTTTCGAGGCCGGACTGGGTGCCATCCGTCAGCGTGTTCGACGGGGCATAGGGCACGAGCGCATCGTTGAATCGGCTGGCGGGATCTTCAGGCGACAGGAGCGGCGGCGCCGCTGTGGCTCCCTGCACCTCGGACGGATCCGGCGAAGTGCCTTCCGCGGGGCCGAAATCATGCGGCTTGCCCAGAGGCGTGGGAGGGGAGAGCGGAGCCGAGAAAGCCGTGCCGGCATCCAGAGAGGGGGGCTTCTGGTCCGCAGGGGTGGCTGTGGCTTCCTGGGCCGCCGCCGCCGTCTGCATCACAAAAAGAGCCATAAGGGCTGCTGTCAGAGCACGCCTTGAAGCACGTGCCAGTCCTGCGCTGCGGTTGTTTCCCGTCATCATTTTTCCTGCGCCGGCCTTCTGCCACTCGCCGCGGATCTTCTGTCAGACCCGCCAAGGCCACTGGATGTTCAACGGCAGCACCAGCCATGGGCTGCCGCATCCGTTTCCATTTCGTTAATGGCCCGGAAAATCGGGCGAATTCAAGTCGCATGCAAGCCCGGTTGACAAGTGAGGTTAAAAGCTTACCACTTTCGCCAGGATTTCACCCCACCGTTTCAGAGGCTCCGATGAGCGAATTTGCCAAGCCGCATCCGCATGTTACCGACTTTTTGCTGACCCGCCGGTCGCATCTGGCCATCACCCTGTCCGAGCCGGGCCCGGATGCGGAAACCTTGGAAAAGATCCTCACCATTGGTGCGCGCGTGCCGGATCACGGCAAGCTCGCGCCCTGGCGCTTTGTCGTCTACGCAGGGGAGGCGCGCAGCAGAATCGGTGAGCATCTGGCCGCGCTGGCCGAAAGCCGCAACGGGCCGCTCTCCGAAGCTCAGAGAACGCAGGAACTGAACCGCTTCATCCGCTCGGCTGTCGTGATCGGCGTGCTGAGCCGCGCTGCCGTTCATCCGAAGATCCCTGTGTGGGAGCAGGAACTGTCGGCCGGTGCCGCTTGCATGAACATTCTGACGGCAGCCACGGCAGCCGGTTTCGGCGCGCAGTGGATCAGCGAGTGGTACAGTTTCGATGACGACGCGGCGCGCTATCTGGGCGCAGCCGAGGGCGAGCGGTTTGCCGGCTTCATCCACATCGGCACGCCCACACAGGCGCCGTTCGAGCGTCCGCGCCCGGAGCTTGCCAGCATCGTCACCCACTGGGCCGGGGAGTAAGCCGTTGTTCTATGACACCGTTTCCAATGCTCACGGGCTGGCCTTCAACCCCTTCAAGGCCCTTGTCGCACCGCGGCCCATCGGCTGGATCTCGTCGCTGAGTGCAGAGGGCACGGCGAATCTCGCCCCCTACAGCTTCTTCAACGCCGTGGCCGATGCACCGCCGATCGTCATGTTCTCCTCCTCCGGCTGGAAGGACAGCGTGCGCAACATCGAGGCGACGGGCGAATTCGTCTGCAACATCGTCAGCCATGACCTGCGCGACGAGATGAATGCGTCTTCGGCACCCGTTGGTCCCGATGTGTCCGAATTCGAGCTGGCCGGCCTCGAAATGGCGCCTTCCAATCTGGTCAAGGTGCCGCGTGTGAAGCGGGCCAAGGCGGCGCTTGAGTGCCGGATGCTGCAGATCCAGCAGTTGAAGGACCTCGATGGCAATGCGGTCCAGAGCTACATGGTTCTGGGGCAGGTGATCGGCGTTCATATCGATGACAGCGTCATCGAGAATGGCCGCGTCGTGCCCTCGCGGCTGGAGCTGCTTTCCCGCCTTGGTTACAAGGATTATGACGTCACCCGCGACGTTTTTGAGCTCACCCGCCCCAAAGGGTGAGTCGCTTTTGCCGGATCGCGGCGGCTTCAGGCTTTGCGATCCGGGTTCTTCCGGTAATTTATCGGTATATCTGTCAGGGCTTTCGCCTGCTTTCCCGTTGAAAGTGGCACTCGTTAACCGGCGCCGGATGTCCGTTAACTTTTTGTTAACCATTCAGGCTGGATGTTAACCGTGTGGTAATCTTTACATCGAGGAGACGGGTTCATGCGTGCAGCAGACTCCACCTCGATCGCGTCGCGGATCGAGCAGGCCTTCCAGACCGCAAGCACAACAACGGGGACGTCCTTTGACTACCTGCTGAAGACGGCTGCGCGGGAATCCTCATTCCAGCCCGCAGCGCAGTCGAAGACCTCCAGTGCGACCGGTCTGTTCCAGTTTGTCGAACAGACCTGGCTTGAAACCGTCAAGGACAGCGGCGGCAGGCACGGCCTGCAGTCCTATGCCGACCAGATCGAAAGAACCGCCACCGGAAAGTACCGGGTCAGCGATCCCGATATGCGTCAGGAGATTCTGGACCTGCGCAAGGATCCGGAGATTTCCTCCCGCATGGCCGGCGAATTTACCCGCAAGAATGCCGAGTTCCTCTCCAACCGCCTTGGCCGGGATCCGAACCAGGGTGAGCTTTACATCGCCCATTTCCTCGGCGCGCAGGGGGCTTCGCGGCTGATCAATTCCGCGCAGGTGAACCCGGAGAGTTCCGCCGCCCAGATGTTCCCGGCGCAGGCCAAGGCCAACCGGGCCATCTTCTATGATGGCGCGGGATCTCCGCGGACGCTGGCGCAGGTCTACGATGTCCTCGTCAGCAAGCACGATGGGGCCGCCGCGGTGATGGTGGCATCTGCCACCGGGCAGGGAACGGATGACTTGCCGAAGAGCCGCATCCTCACCGGCTTTGCCGAAGAGGCCGGCTCGGGCGATCCGGTGGGGGCACGGGTGGACAGCGCCTTCCGGGCTGCGGAAACCAGCGCGCCCTTCGAGGCCCTGTTCCGCGATGATGCAGGCTCGCGTACGGCCACCATGTCCGGCAGCTATCTGGCCGCCTTTGCCGGGGTGAAGGATGATCACGTCTTCTCGCGCGCCGTCGGCGGCACCCGTGTGGTGGCCCAGCTTGCGGGCGGGGAAGGGGCGATTGCGCAGACGCAGGAAGGGCCTCTGGACCTCACCGGCTTCCTCAACTACGCGCCGCTTGGCGTGAAGCGCGATCTGCTGCCGCCTGCCTGAGCAGGCGCGGCCGGTCCGTGCCTCATTTATGGTGAACCGAACGTTAAGCCTTTGCGTGGCAGTGTGATTTGCACCTTGTTGAGGTGCATTGTGTGTTCGGGTCACGCGTCATGATCATTCGTCAGTTTCTGTCCTGGGCCGGTACGGCGGCGCCCGCTGAGCGCGCCGAGGCCACCGCTGCGCTTGCACGCGCCTTCCTGCATTCGCCGATGAGCGAGGCAGAGCGGGGCGATTGTCAGGCCGCATTGACCTATCTGCTGGATGATCCGGCGCCTGAAGTCCGCTTTGCCCTTGCGGATGTGTTCGCCCGCCGGGAGGATGCGCCGCGCCCTGTGGTGCTGGCGCTGGCCCGTGACACGGCGCTGGTTGCCGCTCCGATCCTCGAATTTTCGCCGCTGGTGCCCGATTGCGATCTGATCGATCTGGTCGCCGAAGGCTCTGACGCCGTGCAATGCGCCATTGCCCGCCGCCGGAACCTCTCTGCCCCTGTGGCTGCCGCGCTGGCAGAAGTCGCAGGGCCGGAGGCCTGCGCCGTGTTGCTCGACAATCCCGATGCGGTCATCGTCTCCTTCAGCCTCTCCCGCCTTGCCGAACGCTTTGCCGATGATGCTGCCGTGCGCAGCCGTCTGCTGGCCCGCACCGGCCTGCCTCTGACCATCCGCCACACCCTGCTGACGGCCTTGACCGATGGCCTCAAGGCACAGGCGCTGGTGCTTGCCGGCGAGGCGCTTCCCGAAAGCGCAGAAACCTATCTTGAAGAGGCCCGCGAGCGCGCAACCGTCGTGCTGGCAGCCGGTGCCACGGATGCGGAACTGGGTGGTCTCGTCGAGCATCTGCGCGCGCGCGGTCAGCTGACGGCACGGCTGATGCTGCGCGCCGCCGGCATGGGCCGGCTGCGGGTGCTGTCCGCCTGCCTGTCCGCCCTCTGCGGCCAGCCGCAGGCGCGGGTGGCGGATCTGCTGGCCACCGGACGGGCCGGAGCCCTGCGTTCCCTGCTCATGGCCACCGGTCTGCCCCAGCGCACGGTCGCGGTGTTTCAGTTGATGGTGGAAGCCTACCGGGCGGCAGATTGCAGCTTCCTGCAGGATCAGCCTCCCGCCACGACCCGCGCGGTGATGGAAGAGGTCAGCGCCGGCCTTGAGGAGATGGCTGTCAGCGGCGGGGTGGAGGATGTCTTCGCCCTGATGCGGGTGCTGGTCCTGGAAGCGGCCCGTGAGGAAGCGCGGCTGCTGGTGAATACCGAGCTTCTGGCCGCCGCGTGAGGGCAGAGCCTGGGTGCAGGCTCAGTCCTTAACAGGCACCGTGCGTTCGATATAGTCCTGCGTCACCTCCTGCAATTTATGCAGAAGCGCTGCGCCGGTCGGGTTCGCCTCGTCGCGGGCTTCTTCGGCCACGATGGCGCGGATCGCGTCCACATGCTGGCGCAGAAGTGTCAGCGGCAGGTGCTCCGGTGTGCTCACGGCCTCAATGAGATGGCAGAGACTGGCGGCGACGGCTCCGGCCAGCGGATAGCCCAGCGTCTGCGCCTGTCCCTTCACATTGTGGGTGGTGTTGTAAAGCTGCGCGAGGGTCGTCTCGTTCAGCCCCTCCTCCTCGATGGCGCTCCAGTCGGCAAACAGCTGCTCGGTCTCCCGGTGCATCCAGCCGTCGAACTGGACGGAGAGCCGCTCCAGCGCCGCTTCCGCCGCCTTGATGGGATCGAACTTGGCCGCCTCGCGCGGGCTCATCACCCGCACCTTCTTGCGCAGGTCCGTTGGCGGCTTGACGAACTCCACGTCGCTGCCCTGAAGATCCTCGTCGCTGATCATGATCGGTGTCCTTGCCCTGCCGCCAATACCGGAAGATTCCGCTGATGCCCGCGTAAGGTCAATAGCGGAACATTTCACTTAAAATTCGCTCGTCCCAGCCATGGCCTGCGTCGGACATGATCAGACAGGCGGAGCTTTTGTCCTCGCGCACGCTCACCTTCGCCACATTGCGGATTTCCGTGTGATCGGCAGCGGCGCTGACCGGGCGCTTGGCGCTCTCCATCACCTCGATTTCCACCACCGCATGATTGGGCACCAGCGCACCGCGCCAGCGGCGGGGGCGGAAGGCGCTGATCGGCGTCAGCGCCAGAAGCGGGGCTGAAATCGGCAGGATGGGGCCATGGGCGGACAGATTGTAGGCGGTGCTGCCCGCAGGGGTCGCCACCAGGCAGCCGTCACAGATCAGTTCTTCCAGCCGTTCGCGCCCATCAACGGAAATGCGCAGCTTGGCCGCCTGATAGGTCTGGCGCAGCAGGGAGACTTCGTTGATGGCGCGGGCACTGTATTGCACGCCGGCCTGATCGATCGCCTGCATGTAGAGCGGGTGGATCGTCGTCACATCCGCGGCCGCCAGCCGCTCCAGCAGGCCATCCTCCTGGTACTCGTTCATCAGGAAACCGACGGACCCCCGGTTCATGCCATAGATCGGAATGCCGGAATTCATGAAGCGGTGCAGGGTCTGCAGCATCAGGCCATCGCCGCCGAGAGCGACGATCACATCCGCTTCGCCCGGTGTGGCATTGCCATAAAGCGCCGTCAGCGAAACGAGGGCCTGATGGGCTTCCTCCGTGTCGCTGGCAACCAGCGCGATGCGGCCGGGGCGGATTTCTCTCTGGGTCATTGGCTCTGGAACTCGGGTGCTGCATCTGCCGCGGCTCCGCGCCGCCCGCCATTCATCCGCCAGATTGCCCGCCGCTGCAAGGCGCGATTGCCGGAATGGGGAAGTCCCCCGGGCGTTGATGCGGGGTCAAAAATCAAGCCGGGCATTGTCGACCACTTCCTTGATGACAAAGAAGGTCCGCGTCTGGCGCACGCCGGGCAGGGCGATCAGCTGCTCCGCATGCAGGCGGTTGAAATCGGCCATGTCGCGGACGCGGATCTTCAGGAAGAAATCGAAGTCCCCCGCCACCAGGTGGCAATCGAGCACGACAGGCAGCTTGCGGATGGCCTCCTCGAAGGCGGCGAAGCTCTCGGGCGTCGAGCGGTCCAGCTCCACTCCCACCATCACCAGCGCGCCCCGGCTGACCTTCTGCGGATCGATCACCGCCCGCACGTCCCGCACATATCCCTCGTCAAACAGCCGCCGGATGCGCCGGTGGCAGGTGGCGGGACTGACATTGACCGCTGCGGCAATATCCGCGTTCGACATGCGCCCGTCCTGCTGCAGCAGATGCAGGATCTTGCGGTCGATGCGGTCGAGGGACTCAGGAGTGAAAGATTCTTTCATTACAGAGATCAAATCCGGAATAATCGTTATCTGAAAGCTCTATATCTGCAATCAGACGATCATTGAAGGCCCAAGATTGCAAGCACCTTTCATATCCTTCCTGCTAGCGTTCCGCCACCTTTCAAGAGTGGAGCAGGCAATGCTGAAACTGGATAAATTCGAACGTTACCCCCTGACCTTCGGCCCGACCCCGATCGAAAAGCTGGACCGCCTGTCGGCGGAACTGGGCGGCGCCGTGGAGATCTACGCCAAGCGTGATGACTGCAACTCCGGCCTTGCCTTCGGGGGCAACAAGCTGCGCAAGCTGGAATATATCGTGCCGGACGTGCTGGCCTCGGGGGCCGATACGCTCGTGTCCATCGGCGGCGTGCAGTCGAATCACACCCGCATGGTCGCGGCAACTGCTGCCAAGCTCGGCCTCAAGTGCGTGGTGGTGCAGGAAAGCTGGGTGCCGCATGAAGATGCCGTCTATGACCGCGTCGGCAACATTCTTCTCACCCGCCTGATGGGCGCGGACAGCCGCATCGTTGAAGACGGCTTCGACATCGGCATCCGCAAGAGCTGGGAAGACGCGCTGCAGTCCGTCAAGGACGCCGGCGGCAAGCCCTACGGCATTCCGGCCGGCGCCTCCGTCCATCCTTATGGCGGTCTTTGCTATGTGCGCTTTGCCGAGGAAGTGCGGGCGCAGGAAGCCGAAATGGGCATCCGCTTCGACTATATCATCGTCTGCGTCGTCACCGGCTCCACCCAGGCCGGCATGATCGTCGGCTTTGCCGCCGATGGCCGAGCCGACCGGGTGATCGGCATCGATGCCTCCGGCACGCCGGAACAGACCCGCTCTCAGGTGCGCGAGATCGTCGACCGTACCGCTGATCTGGTGGAACTGGGCCGTCCGGTGCGTGAGGACGAGATCGTCATCGTTGAGGACTATGCCTATCCGGCCTATGGCGTGCCGAGCGCCGAGACCAACGAAGCCATCCGCATGGCTGCCCGCACCGAGGCGATGATCACCGACCCGGTTTATGAGGGCAAGTCCATGCAGGGCATGATCGACCTCATCCGCAAGGGCAAGATCCCCGCCGGTTCCAAGGTTCTCTACGCCCACCTCGGCGGCGCCCCCGCCATCAACGGCTACAGCTACACCTACCGCAACGGCTGAGTTCCCCATCGACCAGTCTGCGTGCGAAGCGGCAGCTCCCACCCCCGGGAGCTGCCGTTTTCTTTTCCGGAAAGCTGTCCTCGCAGGAAAGAGGCTGCCGCCTTCATGCTGGGGCGCCCTGATACAGGTGAGAACCGAATAGATCTCGGCCATCCCGGCCGTATCAGGCGGCGCGCGCGATGCCTGGCAGCGCCACGGCCTGCTCACCCGGCACGAGCGCTTGCTCGGGCTGTAGCAGGTGACCGCCGAGCTGGCGTTCGAACTGACCGAGGAACAGAGCTGTCTGCTCGAACGCTTCTCGCCGGAGTTCCGCGAGCGCCACATCGAGGCCCCACACGGGCCGCCTCGTCGCCGTCAGCACCTTCTTCGCTTTCTCGCGCTGGATCTGTCGGCAGCAAAACCTCGCCGAGCGGTCTTCGACAAGATCAAACAGTTTGAGGCATTGCGACAGGTTAAGGCAAACGGCGGGAGAACTACATGGTTGCTATCAAGCTTATGGCCGCGAGAACCTGGTGTTCCAGCTAACGGGTCTGCGACCTAAACCGGCTTCTGGTCCGGAACCTGCTGGCGACTTTCTTGTGACGCGTGGGAGGAGAACCCGTCAGCTCTCCATCGGCGTGAAAGAATGGTGCCCTGGTTCCTTTTCCATTTGGCGAATTTCTCCTTGAAGCCAGTTTCGAAAAGCGCGAACTCTCGGTGCGTTTGCGAGGTCAGGCGTGGATAGAAAAAAGTAGGCTTGTTTTGTCTCGAGCTTCCGTTCCGTCAGCATGACGACCTGCCCCTTCGAGAGTGCCCGCTGGGCATAAATATCCCTCACCACTGCAAGGCCCAGGCCTTCTGCGACCGCTTCGATTAGCAATGCATCATCCGCGAAACTCGGGCCGCGCGTTACCCTATGGTCTTGATCATCGACATGGTGCGCTCTGAACCACGTTCTCCAATCACTGCGGTTGCGATCCTGCAGAAGGGTATAGTCCAAATAATCTCGAGGGGTATCGATCGCACCATGTTCCTGAGCGTAGCTCGGATTACAGATTGCAATGAGATTCGGCGTCACCAGGTGGGTGATGTCCACTCCATGATACTCACCAGAGCCATGCCGGATCGCGACATCGACGCCTCCACGTCGAAGGTCCACCAGACCCACCGATGTTTCAATGCGAACTTCGATCCCGGGATAGAGGGCGGAGAAACGTCCGAGTCTTGGAACCAGCCAGCAAGCTGCGAATGACGGAACCGTCGAGACAACGAGGCATTGATTTCGTGGCTTGTCAAAATGAAAACCAGCCACGGCATCTTCGATCTCCCGGAACGGATTGTTGAGAGACGAAAAGAGTCTGTGGCCTTGCTCGGTCAAGCGAACGTCGCGATTCGAGCGGTGAAAAAGACGCGTCCGCAGGCGCTGCTCTATTTGCCTCACCTGTTGGCTGACGGCGCCTGCCGTCACTCCCAGGGAACTTGCAGCCTCCTTCATACTGCCCAAACGGGCGACTTCAAGGAACGTTCTCAGGGCCACAAGGGATACCGGTTGTTTCATGCCCTGACTTTAGCAAATCTAATCTCAACAGCAATAGAAATGGTTTGCCCATCGCAACCACAGCCTGCAATGTCACGGTCACAAAAGATTTGGCATGGCACTTGAGCAAGTAAGTATTGCGTCGGCAGAGGTGCCAATCAACAAAGGCGTGGTTATGACACAACGGACGGCTGTGCAACCAGACACAGGCGAAATGCCTGCTTTGGGCAAGAAACTGTTGTTGCTGCTCGCAGCAGGAGCAGGCTTGTCGGTCGCAAATAGTTATTACAATCAGCCAATGCTCGGCCGGCTTGCAGAGGAATTCGGTGTCGGCCCGGCAGCGGTCGCAGCCATTCCCTTTGCGACGCTGATCGGAAACACCACCGGCGTCATTTTCATCGCGCCACTCGGTGACAAAATAGAGCGCCGCAGGTTGATCGTAGTCACGACCTTCAGCCTGGCATCGACCCTTGTGGCAGCATCCATGGCCTCGGGCTTTTTGCCTCTGATCTTATCGAGCTTTTTCATCGGTCTTTTTGCTACAGTTGCACAGCAGATTGTACCGCTGTCGGTCCACATCGCACCTGCAACATCAAAAGGGCAGACACTCGGGTTTGTGACGGGCGGTATCCTTCTCGGAATCCTCCTCTCTCGCACAGTGAGTGGAGCGGTGACCGAGTGGTGGGATTGGCGGCTGATGTTTCAACTGGCCGCAGCACTCATGTTCATACTGACGGTGCTGTTTGCATTCAAATTGCCGCAAGTCCGGCCAACGACAACGATTAGCTATTCTGCGTTGCTTCGATCTCTAGCAGCGTTGCTCATAACGCACCGGACACTTCGGATCGCCATTCTCATCCAAGCGTTGGTTTTTGGGGCGTTCTTGGCATTCTGGTCAAATCTCGCGTTGCTCTTTTCGCTACCACATTTCGATCTCGGTCCTTCCGCGGTTGGCATGATGGCGATCATCGGAGCGGCCGGAGTCTTTGTGGCGCCCGTGGCCGGCCGCTTCGCTGACCGGCACGGTTCGGAAAATGTGATCAGCGCCGGCGCTGCGCTAGTCGTTTTAGCGTTCGTGGTCTTTGCGATCTTTCCAGGCAGTCTGTGGGCACTAGCGATCGGCGTATTGATTATGGACGTGGCCGTCCAATCCTCTCAGGTTGCAAATCAGGCACGCGTGTTTGCCCTCGACCCAACGGCTCGCAGCCGGCTCAATACCGTGTTCATGGCCACCATGCTTTTCGGGGGCGCTATCGGGGCAGGCTTGGGCGGACTTGCATTCTCTCACTTTGGTTGGAGCGGGACATGCGCTGTCGGTTCGGTGGCCGCCGGACTTGCGTTCATCCTCTCCCGGTTCACCATCGATCACGACAATCAATAGTTACGGAGATGCAAAAATGACAGTTGCCGTCGGCAGTTCTGAATTCGCAAGGCTGTCAATCGAAGATCGCGTAAATGCGGTTCTCAGCTTCGTTGATGAGGAGGAGTATCAAGCCGTCTCGACCAAGCTGGCGGACCTGTTTGGACTTCAATATCACTTCGTCCCTTGCCACCAATTCGGGATCAAGGCCATCATCAAGAACCGGGTGTTCACCTTCGGCGAAGGGATCTCTCTCGCCTCCAGGGTGTTCATGATCCTTCATACAATCGGACATTACTACTTCATTTCCCGCGCCGACAAGATGGGAATAGACCGCTATCGTTACATTTACGACACTTTCGAAAATACCAATCTTCATGTCTATGAGCAGGCCGTGGCGTAGCCAGACACCGCGCAGCCCGCAAAGCTCCACGTCAGCTCCCGTTGCACAACCCGCCCAAACGGGCAAAGCCCAGACCCGGTGTCTCGCTCACGCTGGATAAAACTTGGGGGCAACGTCACCACCCCCGTCAGGGTGCGCCGACTGTTAGGCGATTACCGTCTCTGGGCATCATAAATGATCACCCCGCTGCGCCCGTATTCCTGTCTCATAGCTTTGAGATGATGCGTCAGGCGAGTTTGGGTGGAGGGTGCTCTATACACGCCCTCCGGCTGGCCGGACGAAGACTGATCCTGTGAAGTCATGTGAAGAAGGCCCGGCGCCGCAACAGCGCCGGGCCTTCTGCATGAACGGTTCAGAAAGGCCATGTCGCGCGTGCGACTTTTTCTGCTCGCACAGGTTGCATATGTTCCTGCTGCGTTCTGGTCTGTCTTGGCGTAAGTCATTGAAAAATATGGTGCCGGCAACAGGGTTCGAACCCGTGACCCCCTGATTACAAATCAGGTGCTCTACCTGCTGAGCTATACCGGCATCTTTCGCGGCTTTTAGCATGGGTTTGGCGGATGTGCATCCGCCTTGATGCAATTTTTCCACTGATGAGGAATAGCCGGAAAGAAGAGGAATACCCGGCGGGGTGGAATGTGGCCCCGCCGGGAGATGATGTCAGGCTGCCGCGCGGCCCCAGGCGGGGAAGGGGTCCTTGAGATTGCGCCAGCTGGCCGGAACAAAGGACGATGCGGGCACGAGGCAGGCGGAGAGGTCGCGGCGCAGCGCTTCCTCATCCATCGGGTCCGTGCCGATGAACACCAGTTCCTGCCGCCGGTCACCCCACACCGCGTCCATGTAGGGCGCCATGGCCTTGTGCCAGTCCGGGTGATCCGGCCAGTGGGTCTTGGGCACGGCAGACCACCACAGACCGCGCTTTTCGGTGCGCACCTGCGCGCCGGCCATGCTCAGCTCGCCGACGAATTCCGGCCGGGTCGCCAGCCAGAAGAAGCCCTTGGCGCGCACGACGCCGGGCCAGCTGCGGTTGATGAAGGCCTGCAGTTTTTCCGGATCGAAGGGCTGACGGGCGCGGTAGACGAAGGAGCGGATGCCATATTCCTCCGTCTCCGGCACGTGATCGGAAAAGCCGTTCAGCTCCTTGTACCAGAGCGGGTGGGTGTGGGCACGCTCGAAGTCGAAGCGTCCGGTGCCCAGCACATCGGACAGCAGCACCTGGCCATGGTCCACCTCGATCACGCGCGCCTCGCTGTTGAGCGAGCGGATGATCTTGCGGGCGGCCTCCAGCGCCTCCGGTGTAGCGCTCGATACTTTGTTGAGCACGATGACATCGGCAAATTCCATCTGGTCCACCAGAAGGTCGATCAGAGTGCGGGTGTCGTCCTCCCCAAGGGACTCGCCCAGATCATCCAGCAGGCTGAGCGAGCCGAAATGGCTGAGCAGGCTCGCCGCATCCACCACCGTCACCATGGTGTCGAGCCGGGCGATGTCGGACAGGCTCTCGCCGTTCTCGTCGCGGAACTCGAAGGTGGAGGCGACGGGCAGCGGCTCGGCAATGCCGGTCGATTCAATCAGGAGATAATCGAAGCGGCCAGCCTCTGCCAGGCGCCGCACTTCCACCAGAAGGTCGTCGCGCAGGGTGCAGCAGATGCAGCCGTTGGTCATCTCGACGAGGGTTTCCTCGGTGCGTGACAGGTTGGCCCCGCCATCGCGCACAAGGGCGGCGTCGATGTTCACCTCACTCATGTCATTGACAATGACAGCAATGCGAAGGCCTTCGCGGTTGGAGAGGATGTGGTTGAGAAGCGTGGTCTTTCCGGCGCCCAGAAAACCGGACAGCACGGTGACGGGAAGGCGTTTGGTCATGGTTCGCTCGTGTGGGTCTGGAGTGGTGTTCTTATAATGTAATAACATTACATGCGATCTAGCATGGCCCGCCCGCCTTGCCAAGGGGCAGGCAGGTTCTCCACCGGCGAAACCGTCTTGCGCGGCGGCGGGCCGCAGGACCGGGGCTTGACCTGCGGCCTGCCTGTAAATATGAATTATCTACTCAGGTATTTGATGCCGCCCGCAAAAGACTGTCCGGGCGGCTGCGCAGGGAGAGACACATGTTTGTGGCAATGAACCGCTTCAAGGTGAAGGCTGGTCAGGAAGAGGCTTTCGAGGCCGTGTGGAAGGGCCGGGATTCGCGCCTCGACGAGATGAAGGGCTTCAGGACCTTTCATCTGCTCAAAGGGGCGGCCGATGAGGACGAAGGCATCACGCTCTATGCGTCCCACACGGTCTGGGAAAGCCGTGAGGATTTTCTGGCCTGGACCAAGTCCGAGCAGTTCCGCGAGGCGCATCGCAATGCCGGTTCCAACAAGGACCTTTACGCCGGTCCGCCGCGCTTCGAGGGTTTTGAGGCTGTGACCGGCGCCTGAGGCTGGGTCATTTCACTGGAAGCGAACGCCGCGTGCCGTGAAGGCTGACGCGTGACAAGGCAGAAAGCACCATGAGCACCGAGCCCCGCAAGACCGCAGACGCGCACCCGCAGGCCCCTTCCTGTCCGGGCGGGGCGGTCAGTGTGCTTTCGCCCGACGAGCAGACGGTGGTGCAGGTGCTGCGGCTGATCTGCCTGTCCTATGCCCGGCCGCAAAGCCAGGCCTGGGAGCAGGCGCTGCTGACGGCGCAGGCGGGATTCGGGGCAGGGCTCGGCGGAGAGGTTGCGGTGGCGGTGATGCGGCTGATGCGGGCGATCCGCGCCGTGCGCCAGACCACGTTCCGCTTCCGTGATCCAGGCTGCCCCTGCTGCCGCACCAGCCTGTCCGATCAGGAGGGCAGGGTGCTGGCCATGGTGCGTGCCGCGCTGGCCGACCCGGTGCATCCGGCGCTGATCGATGCGATGATCCTGTGCGAGGGCGGCCCGGCAAACCGGGTGCTGCTGGAGGCGGACCGGCTGGCCGGCCTCCTGCACAGGCGCAGCGCGGCCCATCAGCAGGCCGCATAAGATCAGCTGCAGAGTTTTTGCGCGGGAGTGTTTCCCGCGCAAGACGATCAAAGCCCCATCTTGCTCCGGGCCAGATAGAGCGACAGAACGGCGGCATTCGACACGTTGAGCGAGCGGATCTCGCCCGGCATGTCGAGACGGGCCGTGGTGTCGCAGGCGGCCCGCACGCCGGGGCGCACGCCCTTGCCCTCAGAGCCCAGCACCAGCACGGTCTTGCTGCCGAAGGTGGTCTCTTCCAGCGTCGCCGGGCCATCGCTGTCGAGGGCGACGCGGAAGAAGCCCTGCTCGCCCATCTCTTCCAGAAATTTGGCGAGGTTCTTCACCCGCACGTGCCGGATCATGTCCAGCGCGCCGGATGCGGATTTGGCCAGCACGGAGCCTTCCTCCGGCGCGTGGCGCTCGGTGGTGACAACGGCATCGGCGGCAAGCGCCACGGCAGAGCGCAGGATCGCACCCACATTATGCGGATCGGTCACCTGGTCGAGCGCCAGCACCAGTCTTGCGCCCTTCAGTTCCTTCACCCCATAGGCGGGCAGGGGGGCGGCTTCCAGAATCATGCCCTGATGCACGGCATCGCGGGTGACCATGCGGTCGAGCGCGCGGGGCATCTGGATATCGACGGGCACGTCAATCTTGACGCCGCGCTCCTCGAGCCGGTTCACCGCATTCTCCGTTGCATAGAGACGGATGCGGCGGCGGTCCCGGTTGCGGAAGGCGGCTTCCACGGTGTGCAGGCCGTAAAGCAGCACAGGGCCCTCCGGCGGCAGGCCGGGGCGGCGCGGGGCGGGCTTGACGAAGCCCTGTCCCTTGCCGGGACGGGCCTTGCTGGTGAAAGGGCGCCCGCGCTGCGGGCCGGAAGAATGTTCGCTCATGCCGCTCTCCTACTCTCTATATGCAGGAGGGGGAAGAGGGAGGCGGCTGACACGGCCGAATGCGCTTGCAGATTCTCGGGCAGTGACAGGCTGAAGGCTTCATCCACAGGCGGCCGGGAGACCGGCGCCGCAATGCAGCAAAGACGGCGCATATCCGGCCAAGCCTGTGCAAAACTTCATGAAACCGCTGGAAGGGCAGGGAAACCCTAGGGCGGCGGGAGCTGCCCCGCAGAACCGGCGAAGCGGGAAATCGGCTGACGGCGAATTTTCTTGAAAGAAATCCAAATCGGCGTTGACAGCAGGGAACCCTATCTGCATAACACGCGCCACAGGACACCCCGGCCGGTTGGACGGGGCGGTCTGTGAAGCCATCCTGACTGCTTCGGACAGAGGCTCGACGGAATGGAGGAGTGCCCGAGTGGCTAAAGGGGACGGACTGTAAATCCGTTGGCTAAGCCTACGTTGGTTCGAATCCAACCTCCTCCACCATCGTCTCCCGAAGTCCGGGTCAGCGGGTGTAGCTCAATGGTAGAGCAGCAGCCTTCCAAGCTGATGACGAGGGTTCGATTCCCTTCACCCGCTCCATCACTGGGTGCCGATCAGATTGACCGGTGCGGGCTTCGCTCGCTCAGGGTCCTGGAAAGAACGGGAAGCAATTCGTATTGGCCGCGGCGCCTGAGATGGCTGCCGGTGCCGCCGGAAAGCGTCCCGCCTCGAACCTGACGACTAACTGCGTAACAGATAGAGAGCGACGCCGATGGCGAAGGAAAAGTTTGAGCGCACGAAGCCGCACGTGAACATTGGCACGATCGGCCACGTTGACCACGGCAAGACGACGCTGACCGCGGCGATCACGATGACGCTGGCTGAGACCGGCGGCGCGGTTGCCAAGGCCTATGACCAGATCGACGCAGCGCCGGAAGAAAAGGCGCGCGGCATCACGATCTCGACGGCCCACGTTGAGTATGAGACGGCCAACCGTCACTACGCTCACGTTGACTGCCCGGGTCACGCCGACTACGTCAAGAACATGATCACCGGTGCTGCCCAGATGGACGGCGCGATCCTGGTGTGCTCGGCCGCTGACGGCCCGATGCCGCAGACCCGCGAGCACATCCTGCTCGCCCGTCAGGTCGGCGTGCCGGCTCTGGTGGTGTTCATGAACAAGGTCGACCAGGTCGACGACGAAGAGCTTCTGGATCTCGTCGAGATGGAGCTGCGCGAGCTGCTCTCCTCTTACGACTTCCCGGGCGACGACATTCCGATCGTCAAGGGCTCGGCTCTGGCTGCGGTTGAAAACCGCGACGCCAACATCGGCCGTGACGCCATCCGCGCTCTGATGGACGCCGTTGACGCGTACATCCCGACGCCGGACCGTCCGATCGACATGCCGTTCCTGATGCCGATCGAAGACGTGTTCTCGATCTCCGGCCGTGGCACCGTGGTGACCGGCCGTGTCGAGCGCGGCATCGTGAAGGTGGGTGAGGAAGTCGAGATCGTCGGCATCCGCGACACCAAGAAGACGACCGTGACCGGCGTTGAGATGTTCCGCAAGCTTCTGGACCAGGGCCAGGCAGGCGACAACATCGGCGCGCTGATCCGTGGCGTTGGCCGTGAGGATGTTGAGCGTGGTCAGGTTCTGTGCAAGCCGGGTTCGGTCAAGCCGCACAAGAAGTTCAAGGCCGAAGCCTACATCCTGACGAAGGAAGAAGGCGGCCGTCATACGCCGTTCTTCACGAACTACCGTCCGCAGTTCTACTTCCGCACGACGGACGTGACGGGCATCGTTGAACTGCCGGAAGGCACGGAAATGGTGATGCCGGGCGACAACATCTCGGTCGTCGTGACGCTGATCGTTCCGATCGCCATGGAAGACGGCCTGCGCTTCGCTATCCGCGAAGGCGGCCGTACCGTCGGCGCCGGCGTGGTGGCATCGATCATCGAGTGATGATGGCGGGCGCCGGCTCATCCGGCGCCTTCCCCTCCGGACTTGAACAACCCCTTGCGGGTTGCCTGAACCGGAGATAAGAACAGGTTTGGACGGAACTTCAGGTCCCGTCCGTGCAGGGGTATAGCTCAGTTGGTAGAGCGGCGGTCTCCAAAACCGCAGGTCGCGGGTTCGAGCCCTGCTGCCCCTGCCATTTTGTTCTTGAATATTGGCCGCCGAGGCCTTATTGAGGACCACTCGGGCGGGGCGCGCGGATGATTCTGCGCGCCCGCTCGTCGTGACAAGACCGGAACCGGAATGGCCAAGAGCAATCCCTTTACGTTTATCCAGCAGGTTCGCTCCGAAGCTGCCAAGGTGACCTGGCCGACCCGCAAGGAAACGGCTGTGACGACTGTCATGGTCTTTGTGATGGTGGTGCTTGCCTCCATCTTCTTTCTTCTGGCGGATCAGCTGATGAGCTGGGGCATTGGCTTGCTCCTCGGCGTGGGCGGTTGACGCCTGCAAGGTTTCACGAGACAGGAAACGGAACTGAGGTCATGGCCAAGCGCTGGTACATTGTGCATGCCTACTCCAATTTCGAGAAGAAGGTAGCCGAGTCCATCCGCGAGAAAGCTGCCCAGAAGGGGCTTTCTGACCTGTTCGAGGAAATCCTCGTTCCGATGGAAAAGGTCGTCGAAGTGCGCCGCGGGCGCAAGGTCGATGCCGAACGCAAATTCTTCCCGGGCTACGTTCTGGTGAAGATGGACATGACCGATGAGGCGTTCCATCTGATCAAGAACACCCCCAAGGTCAGCGGCTTCCTCGGTTCCGAGCAGAAGCCCGTTCCGATTTCTGAAGCCGAGGCGCGCCGCATCCTGAGCCAGGTTCAGGAAGGTGTCGACCGGCCGAAGCCGTCGGTCAGTTTCGAGGTTGGCGAGCAGGTCCGCGTGTCGGACGGCCCGTTTGCCTCCTTCTCCGGCCTCGTCGAGGAAGTGGACGAAGAGCGCGCGCGCCTCAAGGTTGCCGTGTCGATCTTTGGCCGCCCGACGCCGGTCGAGCTGGAATTTGGTCAGGTCGACAAGGTCTGATCAAGCTGGCCGCCCACGGGCGGCCAAAGCTGCATGGAGGCCATCATGGCCTTCGCGCAGAAGAGGGTGGCAGGTAAGGCGCGCCTACGCCGGGCGTGTCAAGCCAGACCACCCGCTCCTGAATGCCGGTTTATCCGGCTTACTCGCTAGGAGAGTATAATGGCGAAGAAAATCGAAGGTTACATCAAGCTGCAGGTGGCAGCCGGCTCCGCAACGCCGTCTCCCCCGATCGGTCCCGCGCTGGGTCAGCGCGGCCTCAACATCATGGAATTCTGCAAGGCGTTCAACGCGCAGACCCAGGATATCGAGAAGGGCGCCCCGTGCCCGGTCGTGATCACCTATTTCTCCGACAAGTCCTTCACCTTCCAGATCAAGACCGCTCCGGTCAGCTTCTTCCTGAAGAAGGCTGCTGGTCTGAAGTCCGGTTCCAAGACCCCGGGCCGCGGCACGGTTGGCAAGGTGAACAAGGCGCAGGTGCGTGAAATCGCCACCGCCAAGATGAAGGACCTCAACGCGAACGACGTGGAAGCGGCGATGCGCATGGTTGAGGGTTCTGCCCGTTCGATGGGCCTCGAGGTCACGGAGTAAGATCATGGCGAAGATTGGCAAGCGTATCCGTGCTGCTCGTGAAGGCATCGACAGCAACAAGACCTACGCCCTCGGCGAAGCCCTGACCCTGCTCAAGGACCGCGCCAAGGTGAAGTTCGACGAAACCATCGAAGTTGCGATCAACCTCGGCGTTGACCCGCGTCACGCTGACCAGATGGTCCGCGGCGTCTGCGTGCTGCCGAACGGCACCGGCAAGACCGTTCGCGTCGCCGTGTTTGCCCGTGGCGACAAGGCTGAAGAAGCCAAGGCTGCCGGCGCAGACATCGTTGGCGCCGAAGAGCTGGTCAACGAAGTGCAGGGCGGCAAGATCGACTTCGACCGCTGCATTGCAACCCCGGACATGATGCCGCTGGTCGGCCGTCTTGGTAAGGTGCTCGGCCCGCGCGGCCTGATGCCGAACCCCAAGGTCGGCACCGTGACCCCGGACGTGGCTTCGGCCGTGCGTGACGCCAAGGGCGGCGCCGTGCAGTTCCGCGTCGAGAAGGCTGGTATCATCCACGCCGGCGTTGGCAAGGTCTCCTTCACCCAGGACGCCCTGGTCGAAAACATCCGCGCTCTCGTGGATGCCGTCCAGAAGGCCAAGCCGAGCGGTTCCAAGGGCCAGTACATGCGCCGTGTTGCCCTGTCGTCCACAATGGGCCCGGGCGTCAAGGTCGACCTGGCTTCGATCAACGGCTGATGCTGCAGACCCGGCAGGGCATACTGCCGGGTTTCGCGCTGGCCGCAGCGGCGTGACCGGCCTGGAGTTGAAGCTTCGGCCCGCGCCGCATCCAAGAGGTTCCTCCCGGTTCTGCCGGGAGGCACTGGTCCGGTCCCGTACCGGATCATCCCTGTCCGAGACTGCAGGTGCCGGGAAACCGGTCTAAGCCGAATGGGCCTGCATAGATGGGTGAGAACCAGTTTGTTTCCGGCTTGCCGGGTTTTGCAACGGTTCGAACCAGATGCCTTGCCGCGCTCCAAGCGAGGTGAGGGGACAGGAAACCCTGAGCGTCGCCTGTGACGCGGTACGGGGCTTCCCCGCACCGCCAAGCTGGCGGCAAAGGCAAACCGGTGGCGGAAACGCCATCAAATGGAGTAGGCAAGTGGAAAGAGCGGAAAAGCACGAGTTCGTGACCGCCCTCAACGAAGAGCTGGGTAGCACTTCGGTTGTGGTCGTCGCGCACTATGCGGGTCTCTCGGTTGCACAGATGACCGCGCTGCGGTTGAAAGTGCGTGACGCCGGCGGCACCGTAAAGGTTGCAAAGAACCGCCTTGTAAAGCTTGCCCTTCAAGGCACTGACCTTGAGCACATCAATGGCCTCTTCACGGGCCCGACCCTGATCGCCTATTCGGAAGATCCGGTCGCGGCTCCCAAGGCCATGGTGGAATTCGCCAAGACGACGGACAAGTTCGTCATCCTCGGCGGTGCTCTCGGCAAGACCAACCTGAATGCGGAAGGCGTCAAGTCTCTCGCCACGATGCCGTCGCTCGATGAGCTGCGCGCAAAGCTGGTGGGCATGATCCAGACCCCGGCATCCCGCATCGCCCAGGTTGTCAACGCACCGGCCGGGCAGCTCGCCCGCGTTTTCGGCGCGTATGCCAAGAAGGACGAGGCCGCATAAGGCGCCCCCTAAGCAATACACTGTCTGTAACCAAGCATTTGGTTCGAACGTAAGGTACATAAGAAATGGCTAACCTCGAAAAGCTCGTTGAAGATCTGTCCGCCCTGACCGTCATGGAAGCTGCTGAGCTGTCCAAGATGCTCGAAGAGAAGTGGGGCGTGTCCGCCGCTGCTCCGGTGGCTGTTGCTGCCGTTGCTGCTGCTCCGGCTGCTGCTGTTGAAGAGCAGACCGAATTCGACGTCGTTCTCGCTGACGCTGGCGACAAGAAGATCAACGTGATCAAGGAAGTCCGCGCCATCACCGGCCTCGGCCTGAAGGAAGCCAAGGAGCTCGTCGAAGGCGCTCCGAAGGTTGTCAAGGAGCAGGTCTCCAAGGCTGAAGCCGAAGACCTCAAGAAGAAGCTCGAAGAGGCTGGCGCCAAGGTCGAGCTCAAGTAATAGGATCGAAAGATCCAAGGCGGTCCCGGGCAACCGGGACCGTTTCCTGGCCCCGGCGGGTATAACCCGTTTCCGGGGCATTAGTCCCGAATAGGGGACGGTTATCCGAAGCGCCCGGGCGAAGCTGCCCGATTGGACAAGGGGCGTTGCGGACAGCCGTCACCCAAGGCGATACGAACGAGGAGCGACAATGACCCTAACGTTCAACGGTCGCAAGCGTGTCCGGAAATTCTTCGGATCGATCCGCGATGTAACGGAAATGCCCAACCTCATCGAGGTTCAGAAGGCATCCTACGACCAGTTCCTGCAGGTTGAGGAGCCCAAGGGCGGCCGTCCCGATGAAGGCCTCCAGGCGGTCTTCAACTCTGTTTTCCCGATTTCCGATTTTGCCGGAACGGCCCTGCTTGAATTCGTCAAGTTCGAATTCGAACAGCCCAAGTACGACGTCGAGGAGTGCCGTCAGCGCAGCATGACCTTTGCTGCCCCGCTGAAGGTGACCCTGCGCCTGATCGTGTTCGATGTCGATGAAGACACCGGCGCCAAGTCCGTCAAGGACATCAAGGAGCAGGACGTCTACATGGGGGACATCCCCTTCATGACCGAGAACGGTACGTTCGTCGTGAACGGCACCGAGCGCGTCATCGTGTCCCAGATGCACCGTTCCCCGGGCGTGTTCTTCGATCATGACAAGGGCAAGACCCATTCCAGCGGCAAGCTGCTGTTTGCTGCCCGCGTGATCCCCTACCGCGGTTCCTGGCTCGACATCGAGTTCGATGCCAAGGACATCGTCTATGCGCGTATCGACCGCCGCCGCAAGATTCCGGTCACCTCCCTGCTGATGGCCCTCGGCCTCGACGGCGAAGAGATCCTGAACACCTTCTACCAGCGCATCGAATATTCGCGCGCAGGCAAGGGTTCCTGGCGCATGCCGTTCGACGGCGACCGCCTCAAGGGCAACAAGGCTTCCTACGATCTGATCGACGCCGACACCGGCGAAGTCGTGATCGAAGCCGGCCGCAAGGTCACCGCACGCACGATCAAGCAGCTCACCGAAAAGGGCGTCAAGGCCCTGAAGGTGACCGACGAAGACCTGCACGGCCAGTATCTGGCCGAGGACGTCGTCGACTTCGTGACCGGCGAGATCTACGCTGAAGCCGGTGACGAGATCAGCGCCAAGCTGCTCGACGAGCTGATCCAGCGCGGCTACGAGGACCTGACCGTTCTCGATATCGACCACATCAACACCGGCGCCTATGTCCGCAACACGCTTGCTGCGGACAAGAACGAGAGCCGTGAAGATGCGCTGTTCGACATCTACCGCGTGATGCGCCCGGGCGAGCCGCCCACTCTGGACTCCGCTGAAGCGATGTTCCAGTCGCTGTTCTTTGACGCCGAGCGTTACGACCTGTCTGCGGTCGGCCGCGTCAAGATGAACATGCGCCTTGACCTGACCTGCCCGGACACCGTGCGCACCCTGCGCAAGGAAGACATCCTGGCCGTGATCCGGCTGCTGCTCGACCTGCGCGACGGTAAGGGCGAGATCGACGACATCGACAACCTCGGCAACCGCCGTGTGCGTTCGGTCGGCGAACTCATGGAGAACCAGTACCGCGTCGGCCTGCTGCGCATGGAACGTGCGATCAAGGAGCGCATGAGCTCTGTCGACATCGACACGGTCATGCCGCAGGACCTGATCAACGCCAAGCCGGCCGCAGCTGCCGTGCGCGAGTTCTTCGGCTCCTCGCAGCTCAGCCAGTTCATGGACCAGACCAACCCGCTGTCCGAAGTGACGCACAAGCGCCGCCTGTCGGCTCTTGGACCGGGCGGTCTGACGCGTGAGCGCGCCGGCTTCGAAGTCCGCGACGTGCATCCGACCCACTATGGCCGTATCTGCCCGATCGAGACGCCGGAAGGCCCGAACATCGGTCTGATCAACTCGCTGGCGACCTTCGCCCGCGTGAACAAGTACGGCTTTATCGAGAGCCCGTACCGCAAGGTGCGCGATGGCATCGTCTCCGACGAGGTCGTCTATCTCTCGGCCATGGAAGAAGCCAAGCACTACGTCGCCCAGTCCAACGCTGTCCTCGACGAGGGCAACCGTCTGGTGGAAGAGCTGGTCACCTGCCGTCATGCCGGTGAAAACATGCTCGTTCCGTCCGACCGCGTGGACCTGATGGACGTGTCGCCGAAGCAGCTGGTTTCGGTCGCTGCCGCGCTCATTCCGTTCCTGGAAAACGACGACGCCAACCGCGCGCTCATGGGCTCGAACATGCAGCGTCAGGCTGTGCCGCTGGTGCGCGCCGAAGCGCCGTTCGTCGGCACCGGCATGGAGCCGATCGTGGCCCGTGACTCGGGCGCTGCCATCGGTGCCCGCCGCGGCGGTGTGGTCGATCAGGTGGATGCGACCCGTATCGTTATCCGTGCCACGGAAGATCTCGATCCGTCCAAGTCGGGCGTCGACATCTACCGCCTGATGAAGTTCCAGCGTTCCAACCAGAACACCTGTATCAACCAGCGTCCGCTGGTCCGCGTCGGTGACGTCATCTCCAAGGGTGACATCATCGCTGACGGCCCGTCCACGGATCTGGGCGATCTGGCGCTCGGCCGCAACGTGCTCGTCGCGTTCATGCCGTGGAACGGCTACAACTTCGAGGACTCCATCCTCCTGTCCGAACGTATCGTGTCCGATGACGTCTTCACCTCGATCCATCTGGAAGAGTTTGAAGTCGCCGCCCGTGACACCAAGCTCGGACCGGAAGAAATCACGCGCGACATTCCGAACGTCTCGGAAGAAGCGCTGAAGAACCTCGACGAAGCCGGCATCGTCTACATCGGCGCCGAAGTGAAGCCGGGCGACATTCTCGTCGGCAAGATCACGCCGAAGGGCGAAAGCCCGATGACGCCGGAAGAAAAGCTTCTGCGCGCCATCTTCGGTGAAAAGGCTTCGGACGTCCGCGACACCTCCCTGCGTCTGCCGCCCGGCGTTGCCGGTACGGTCGTGGAAGTGCGCGTGTTCAACCGTCACGGCGTCGAGAAGGACGAGCGTGCGATGGCCATCGAGCGCGAGGAAATCGAGCGCCTGGCCAAGGACCGCGACGACGAGCAGGCAATCCTTGACCGCAACGTCTATGGCCGTCTGGCCGAGATGCTGCTGGGCAAGACCGCCATTGCCGGCCCGAAGGGCTTCAAGAAGGACACCAGCCTGACCGGTGACGTCCTTGGCGAATACCCGCGTTCGCAGTGGTGGCAGTTTGCCATGGACGATGAAAAGTTCATGAGCGAAGTGGAGGCCCTGCGCGGCCAGTATGACGAAAGCCGCAAGCGCCTCGAGCAGCGTTTCATCGACAAGGTGGAGAAGCTGCAGCGCGGTGACGAGCTGCCCCCTGGCGTCATGAAGATGGTCAAGGTCTTCGTCGCCGTGAAGCGCAAGATCCAGCCGGGCGACAAGATGGCCGGCCGTCACGGCAACAAGGGTGTGGTCTCCAAGATCAACCCGAACGAGGACATGCCGTTCCTGGCGGACGGCACGCATGTCGACATCGTGCTGAACCCGCTGGGCGTGCCTTCGCGCATGAACGTGGGCCAGATCCTCGAGACCCACCTTGGGTGGGCCTGCGCAGGCATGGGCCGCAAGATCGGCGAGCTCTATGACGAGTACCGCAAGACGGGTGAGATCCAGGCTCTGAAGGGCGAGATCCACGAACTCTACGGCGACAACATCAAGGGCGATGCGGTCAAGCGTTACGATGACGAGAGCGTCCTGCGTCTTGCCGAACAGCTGAAGAAGGGCGTTTCGATTGCAACGCCGGTCTTCGACGGCGCGCATGAGCCGGACATCGTGGAGATGCTCGACGCAGCTGGCCTTGACGCCAGCGGCCAGTCGACCCTCTACGACGGGCGGACGGGTGAAACCTTCGACCGCAAGGTCACCGTGGGTTACATCTACATGCTCAAGCTGCACCACCTCGTGGACGACAAGATCCACGCCCGTTCGATTGGACCTTACTCGCTCGTGACTCAGCAGCCGCTGGGTGGCAAGGCGCAGTTCGGTGGCCAGCGCTTCGGTGAAATGGAGGTGTGGGCCCTTGAAGCATATGGCGCTGCCTACACGCTGCAGGAAATGCTGACCGTGAAGTCGGATGACGTCGCGGGCCGTACGAAGGTCTACGAGGCAATTGTCCGTGGTGATGACACGTTCGAGGCCGGCATTCCGGAGAGCTTCAACGTTCTCGTGAAGGAAATGCGGTCGCTGGGTCTCAACGTGGAACTTCAGCAGTCTGACCTTACCGCAATTACCGACGAGCCCGCGGCAGACGCGGCAGAGTGATCTGCGGGCATGAAAAAGACTGAAACAGGACGTACAGTGCAGGAAAAGGGGAGTGGGCACGGCCCGCTCCCCATCCGTGCATCGAAGGAGAGAGCCCATGAATCATGAGGTCATGAACCTGTTCAACCAGCAGGCTCCTGCGCAGACCTTCGACCAGATCCGGATTTCTCTCGCCAGCCCCGAGCGGATCATGTCTTGGTCCTATGGTGAGATCAAGAAGCCGGAGACGATCAACTACCGCACGTTCAAGCCTGAGCGTGATGGTCTGTTCTGCGCTCGTATCTTTGGCCCGATCAAGGACTACGAGTGCTTGTGCGGCAAGTACAAGCGCATGAAGTACAAGGGCGTCATCTGTGAGAAGTGCGGCGTCGAAGTGACGCTGAGCCGCGTGCGCCGCGAGCGCATGGGCCACATCGAGCTGGCCGCCCCGGTTGCGCATATCTGGTTCCTGAAGTCGCTGCCTTCCCGCATCGGCCTTCTGCTGGACATGACGCTGAAGGATCTGGAGCGCGTGCTCTATTTCGAGAACTATGTTGTTCTCGAGCCGGGCCTGACCCCGCTGAAGCAGAACCAGCTGCTGAGCGAGGAAGAATATATCAGCGCCCAGGACGAGTACGGCGAGGACGCCTTCACGGCGATGATCGGCGCGGAAGCCATCCGCGAGATGCTGATGTCGCTGGATCTGGTGCGCGAAAGCGAGAAGCTGCGCGTCGAGATCGCCGAAGCGACCACCGAGCTGAAGCCGAAGAAGCTGGCCAAGCGCCTCAAGGTCATTGAAGCCTTCACCGAGTCGGGCAACCGTCCGGAATGGATGATCATGACCGTGATTCCGGTGATCCCGCCGGATCTGCGCCCGCTGGTTCCGCTGGACGGCGGCCGCTTCGCGACGTCGGATCTGAACGATCTGTACCGCCGCGTGATCAACCGCAACAACCGCCTGAAACGCCTGATCGAGCTGCGTGCACCGGATATCATCATCCGCAACGAAAAGCGCATGCTGCAGGAATCCGTTGACGCCCTGTTCGACAACGGCCGCCGCGGCCGCGTCATCACCGGTGCCAACAAGCGTCCGCTGAAGTCGCTGTCCGACATGCTCAAGGGCAAGCAGGGCCGCTTCCGTCAGAACCTGCTCGGCAAGCGCGTCGACTATTCCGGCCGTTCGGTGATCACCGTGGGTCCGGAGCTGAAGCTGCACCAGTGCGGCCTGCCGAAGAAGATGGCTCTCGAGCTGTTCAAGCCCTTCATCTATTCGCGTC
Source organism: Pannonibacter sp. I15F10I1 (assembly GCF_900185665.1). Taxonomy (NCBI): domain Bacteria; kingdom Pseudomonadati; phylum Pseudomonadota; class Alphaproteobacteria; order Hyphomicrobiales; family Stappiaceae; genus Pannonibacter; species Pannonibacter sp. I15F10I1. The sequence goes on along the minus strand of NZ_FYAN01000026.1, from coordinate 1,038,802 downwards.
TCGACGCGAAGGGCTTCTCCTCGACCGTCAAGCAGGCCAAGAAGCTGGTGGAGAAGGAGCGTCCGGAAGTCTGGGATATCCTGGACGAGGTCATCCGTGAGCACCCGGTTCTTCTGAACCGTGCGCCGACGCTGCACCGTCTCGGCATCCAGGCGTTCGAACCGACACTGATCGAAGGCAAGGCCATCCAGCTGCACCCGCTCGTCTGCTCGGCTTTCAACGCCGACTTCGACGGTGACCAGATGGCCGTGCACGTGCCGCTTTCGCTGGAAGCCCAGCTGGAAGCCCGCACGCTGATGATGTCGACCAACAACATCCTGCATCCGGCCAACGGCGGCCCGATCATCGTTCCGTCTCAGGATATCGTTCTGGGTCTCTATTATCTGTCGATCATGGCAGAGAAGGAGCCGGGCGAAGGCATGGCCTTCGGCAACATGGGCGAGATCCAGCACGCGCTGGCCAACAAGGTCATCACGCTGCACACGAAGATCCGCGGACGCTTCCGCTCGATCGACGCTGACGGCAACCCGACCTCCGGCATCTTCGAGACGACGCCGGGCCGCATGATGATTGCCGAACTGCTGCCGAAGCATCACGAGGTTCCCTTCGACACCTGCAACAGGCTGATGACGAAGAAGGAAGTCTCGCGCATGATCGACACCGTCTACCGCGCCTGCGGTCAGAAGGAGACGGTCATTTTCTGCGACCGCATCATGCAGCTCGGTTTCCGCAATGCGTGCAGCGCCGGCATCTCGTTCGGCAAGGACGACATGGTCATCCCGGACACCAAGCAGAAGCTGGTGGGCGAGACGGCCGCAATGGTTGCCGAATACGAGCAGCAGTACAACGACGGCCTGATCACTCAGGGCGAGAAGTACAACAAGGTGGTTGACGCCTGGGCCAAGTGCACCGACCGCATCGCTGATGAGATGATGAAGCGCATTCAGGCGGTTCAGATCGATCAGGAGACGGGCCGTCAGAAGCCGATGAACTCGGTTTACATGATGTCCCACTCCGGTGCCCGTGGCTCTCCGGCCCAGATGAAGCAGCTTGCCGGCATGCGCGGCCTCATGGCCAAGCCGTCGGGCGAGATCATCGAAAACCCGATCATCTCGAACTTCAAGGAAGGCCTGTCGGTTCTGGAGTACTTCAACTCCACCCACGGCGCCCGTAAGGGTCTGGCTGACACCGCGCTCAAGACGGCGAACTCGGGTTACCTGACCCGCCGCCTCGTGGACGTGGCTCAGGACTCGATCATCCTTGAAGTCGACTGCGGCTCCGAGAACGGCATCACCGTTCAGGCGATCGTGGACGCAGGTCAGGTCATCGCAAGCCTTGGCCAGCGCGTTCTCGGCCGTACGGCGGCAGAAGACGTCTACAACCACGCAACCGGCGAGATCATCGTGCCGAAGGGCCGCATGATTGACGAGAAGGACGTGGAACTGATCGAGGCTGCCAAGGTTCAGCAGATCAAGATCCGTTCGGTTCTGACCTGTCAGACCATCACGGGCGTCTGCGGCACCTGCTATGGCCGTGACCTTGCCCGTGGTACGCCGGTCAACATCGGTGAAGCTGTCGGCGTCATCGCCGCTCAGTCGATCGGTGAGCCGGGCACCCAGCTGACCATGCGCACGTTCCACATCGGTGGCACGGCACAGGTGGTGGACAGCTCGTTCATCGAATCCAACGTCGATGGCACGATCAAGATCCGCAACCGCGCCGCCACCCGCGACAGCGATGGCAACCTGATTGCCATGGTGCGCAACATGTCGCTCATCGTCGTTGACAGTGACGGCAACGAGCGCGCTGTCCATCGCGTCACCTACGGCGCCAAGCTGCTGGTGGACGATGGTGATGCGGTCAAGCGTGGCCAGCGTATCGCCGAGTGGGACCCCTACACCCGTCCGATGCTGTCGGAAGTGGATGGTGTGGTCGACTTCGAAGACCTGGTGGACGGCGCTTCGGTGCAGGAAACCACCGACGAGGCGACCGGTATCACCAAGCGTGTCGTCATCGACTGGCGCACGTCGCATCGCGGCCAGGATCTCAAGCCGGCGGTTGTCGTCAAGGACGCCAATGGCTCGATCTGCAAGCTGGCCCGTGGTGGCGACGCCCGCCTGCTGCTTTCGGTGGACGCCATTCTGTCGGTGCAGCCGGGCAACCGGGTGAAGGCTGGTGACGTGCTCGCACGTATCCCGCTGGAAAGCGCCAAGACGAAGGACATCACCGGTGGTCTGCCCCGCGTGGCGGAACTGTTCGAGGCGCGCCGTCCGAAGGACCACGCCATCATCGCGGAAATCAGCGGTACCATCCGCTTCGGCCGCGATTACAAGAACAAGCGCCGCATCATCGTGGAGCCGCATGACGAGGCACTGGAGCCGGTCGAGTACCTGATCCCGAAGGGCAAGCACTTCCATCTGCAGGAAGGCGATGTCATCGAGAAGGGTGAGTACATCCTCGACGGCAACCCGGCGCCGCACGACATTCTGGCGGTCAAGGGCGTGGAAGCGCTCGCGGCCTATCTCGTCAACGAGATCCAGGAAGTCTACCGTCTGCAGGGCGTGGTGATCAACGACAAGCACATCGAGGTGATCGTTCGCCAGATGCTGCAGAAGGTCGAGGTCACTGATCCGGGCGAGACCGAGTTCTTCTCGGGCGAGCAGGTCGACCAGCTCGACTTCGACGAGGCGAACGAGCGTGCCATCGACGACGCCAAGACCCCGGCCAAGGGCGTGCCGGTTCTCCTGGGTATCACCAAGGCGAGCCTGCAGACCCGGTCGTTCTTCTCGGCAGCCTCCTTCCAGGAGACGACGCGCGTCCTCACCGACGCCGCCGTCAACGGCAAGATCGACCCGCTGGTCGGCCTGAAGGAGAACGTCATCGTCGGCCGTCTGATCCCGGCCGGTACGGGCGGCGTGATGAAGCGCATCCGTCAGATCGCGACCCACCGCGACGACCTGATCCTTGACGAGCGCCGCAAGCGCTCGGGCGACAGCGCCGCAGAAGGCCTGCTGGAGGATCTGTCCGGCGCTGCCGAATAAGCGGCCCCGGACCCATGAACCAGAAAGGCCGCCATCCGTGCGGCCTTTCGTTTATCAAGAAGGAGGCCGTGATGGCTGGCAATGACGATGATACTCCGCTGGAGCCGACGGTCTTCCTGGTGATCGGCCGGGTCTGGGACAGCGAGGACGGCGGGCCGGAAGATGCGGTGCCGATCCATGTGATGCTGACCGCCCCCGACGACGACAGCGCCGTGCGCAAGACGCTGGAAGCGCTGGCAGGGGAGGGCTTTGCCGAGGCCGAGCTCGACCAGATCGGCGTGCTGGAAGGCGAGCCGGATGATCCGACCTATGAAGGCGCCTATCAGGACGCTCTGTCGGGCAACGTGGCGGTGATCACCTTCCGCGATTGACGCAGCAATCGCAGTCAGAAGACCGGGGACGGCAGAGGGCAACAGGCCAGCTGCCGTCCCTGTGCATTTGAGGCAATGGGTTTGCACCGTGTTTACCGTTCCCGCAGGAAGGGTTGGCAACCCTGCCAGGCGGCAGTGGCCTGATTGGTCCCGCAAGCGGCAGCGGGGCAGGGCAGAGTGGTTTGATTCCCTTGTTCTGATTCCTTAACGGGCAAACAACCGGCTCACCGTGCAGTGAGTCCCGGTTTTCGGGAAAACCGCCGGGGATTCGGGGCTTCTGCGGCTCAGCAGGCTGCAGGACAGCCCTGCAGGATTCGCAAGGCACGGTTAACCGGCATAGGGCCAGGCCTTGCAGGATGCCTGGGCTGTATAATTTAATTACAATACTGCGCGCATTGGCGTTACAAAAGATGCGGAAATGCGCAGATTCAGCCCGTGCCGCGGCCAAGGCGCAGCAGGGCAGGGCAATCCCGCAGAAATCCGAGATTTCCCTTGACGGCAGGGGGCGCCGTGAGTAGTGTCCGCCCATCCCAAGGGCAGGCGGTAAGTCCTGATGTGTTCCAGCGGTCTACGCAAGGAACCTGAATACTTAAACGCTGCCGGGTTCAAAAAGGCGAATAAGCGTCGATTGCACGACCGCGATTAACCTCGTGGTCCTCTGGTTTTCGCAGCGCCTCCCATGTGCGAACATGGCTGAGGCGCGATTACGTTTGTCACGTAGTCAGTGAAAAGCAGGGTAGCGTACGAATTTTTGGATGGCAGAGGTAAAGGGCACAGAATGCCGACCATCAACCAGCTGATCCGCAAGCCGCGGAAAGACCCGCCGAAGCGGAACAAGGTGCCGGCCATGGAGGCCTGCCCGCAGAAGCGTGGTGTTTGCACCCGCGTATACACCACGACGCCGAAGAAGCCGAACTCGGCACTTCGTAAGGTTGCCAAGGTGCGCCTGACGAATGGCTTCGAAGTCATCGGTTACATCCCGGGTGAAGGCCACAACCTTCAGGAACACTCCGTGGTGATGATCCGCGGCGGCCGCGTCAAGGATTTGCCGGGTGTTCGCTACCACATCATCCGTGGCGTGCTCGACACCCAGGGCGTCAAGAACCGTAAGCAGCGCCGGTCGAAGTACGGCGCCAAGCGGCCGAAGTAAGGAGCGCGCGGCATGTCCCGTCGTCACAGCGCAGAAAAGCGCGAGATCATTCCGGATCCCAAGTTCGGTGATATCGTCGTTACGAAGTTCATGAACTCGATCATGTATCACGGCAAGAAGTCCGTGGCCGAGCGCATCGTTTACGGTGCCTTCGACATCATCGAGAAGAAGACCCGTGAGAACCCCATCGAGGTGTTCCATGCGGCTCTCGAAAACGTCATGCCGCAGGTGGAAGTCCGCTCCCGCCGCGTCGGTGGTGCGACCTACCAGGTTCCGGTGGAAGTCCGCACGGACCGCCGTCAGGCACTGGCGATCCGCTGGCTGATCACTGCAGCCCGCAACCGCAACGAAACCACCATGGTGGACCGCCTGTCGGGTGAAATGCTCGACGCCGCGAACAACCGTGGTTCCGCAGTGAAGAAGCGCGAAGACACGCACCGCATGGCGGACGCGAACCGCGCCTTCTCTCACTACCGCTGGTAATCCTGGAAAAGGGCTGACGTCATGTCTCGCACGCACAAAATCGAGGACTACCGCAACTTCGGCATCATGGCTCACATCGATGCCGGCAAGACCACGACCACCGAGCGCATCCTGTACTACACAGGCAAGAGCCACAAGATCGGTGAAGTTCATGATGGCGCTGCCACCATGGACTGGATGGAGCAGGAACAGGAACGCGGCATCACGATCACGTCCGCCGCGACCACCGCTTTCTGGAACGAAAAGCGCCTGAACATCATCGACACCCCGGGTCACGTGGACTTCACCATTGAGGTGGAGCGTTCCCTGCGCGTGCTGGACGGTGCCGTTGCCCTTCTCGACGCCAACGCTGGCGTTGAGCCCCAGACTGAAACCGTGTGGCGTCAGGCGGACAAGTACCGCGTGCCGCGCATGATCTTCGTCAACAAGATGGACAAGCTCGGTGCGGACTTCTACCGCTGCGTCGAGATGGTCAAGACCCGTCTGGGTGCCAAGGCTCTGTGCGTACAGATCCCGGTTGGCGCCGAGAGCGAGTTCGCCGGCGTTGTCGATCTGATCAAGATGAAGGCGCTGATCTGGCGCGACGAAAGCCTGGGCGCTGCCTGGGACGAAGTCGAGATCCCGGCTGACCTGGCTGATAAGGCACAGGAATTCCGTGATGCCATGATCGAGACGGCTGTCGAAGTCGATGAAGCTGCCATGGAAGCGTATCTGGAAGGCAACGAGCCGGACAACGACACGCTGAAGGCACTCATCCGCAAGGGCACCATCAGCGGCGAGTTCATTCCGATCTTCGCTGGCTCGGCCTTCAAGAACAAGGGCGTTCAGCCGCTGCTCGACGGCGTGGTGGACTACCTGCCGTGCCCGCTCGACGTTCCGGCCATCAAGGGCATCGATCCGAAGACCGAGGGGGAAATCCTCCGCAAGTCGAGCGACGAAGAGCCCCTGTCCATGCTGGCGTTCAAGATCATGAACGACCCGTTCGTCGGTTCGCTCACCTTCTGCCGCATCTACTCGGGCGTTCTGAACAAGGGCACGTCCCTGCAGAACACCGTGAAGGACAAGAAGGAACGCGTCGGCCGCATGATGCAGATGCATGCCAACAGCCGTGAAGACATCGACGTTGCTTATGCAGGCGACATCGTTGCCATCGCCGGTCTGAAGGACACCACCACGGGTGACACGCTCTGCGATCCTGCCAAGCCGGTCATTCTTGAGCGCATGGAATTCCCCGAGCCGGTGATCGAGATCGCCGTCGAGCCGAAGACCAAGGGCGACCAGGAAAAGATGGGCCTCGCGCTCAACCGCCTGGCAGCTGAAGATCCGTCCTTCCGCGTCAAGACTGACGAGGAAAGCGGCCAGACGATCATCGCCGGCATGGGTGAACTTCACCTCGACATCATCGTCGACCGCATGCGCCGCGAGTTCAAGGTGGAAGCCAACATCGGTGCTCCGCAGGTGGCCTATCGCGAGACGATCACCCGCCGCGCCGAAGTGGACTACACCCACAAGAAGCAGACTGGTGGTACCGGCCAGTTCGCCCGCATCAAGCTCGTCATCGAGCCGAACGAAGTGGGTGCAGGCTATGCCTTCGAGAGCCAGATCGTCGGTGGTGCTGTTCCGAAGGAATACATCCCGGGCGTGACCAAGGGTATCGAGAGCGTGATGTCTTCGGGCCCGCTCGCCGGCTTCCCGATGGTCGACATCAAGGCGAGCCTGACCGACGGTGCCTACCACGACGTGGACTCCTCGGTTCTGGCCTTCGAAATTGCTGCCCGCGCCGGCTTCCGTGAAGCCATCGCAAAGGCCGGTCCGAAGCTGCTCGAGCCCATCATGAAGGTCGAGGTCGTGACCCCGGCTGACTACATGGGCGACGTGATCGGCGACCTGAACTCCCGCCGCGGCCAGATCAACGGCACGGAAGACCGTGGTGTTGTGACCGCGATCACCGCGATGGTCCCGCTTGCCAACATGTTTGGCTACGTAAACAACCTGCGGTCCATGTCGCAGGGGCGTGCGCAGTACTCGATGGTGTTCGACCATTACGAGCAGGTGCCGCAGGCCGTTGCTGACCAGGTTCAGGCGAAATACGCCTGAACCACCGACCGACATTAAAGAACTAGAGAAAGCGGAGTAATCCGATGGCGAAGGAAAAGTTTGAGCGCACGAAGCCGCACGTGAACATTGGCACGATCGGCCACGTTGACCACGGCAAGACGACGCTGACCGCGGCGATCACGATGACGCTGGCTGAGACTGGCGGCGCGGTTGCCAAGGCCTATGACCAGATCGACGCAGCGCCGGAAGAAAAGGCGCGCGGCATCACGATCTCGACGGCGCACGTTGAGTATGAGACGGCCAACCGTCACTACGCTCACGTTGACTGCCCGGGTCACGCCGACTACGTGAAGAACATGATCACCGGTGCTGCCCAGATGGACGGCGCGATCCTGGTGTGCTCGGCCGCTGACGGCCCGATGCCGCAGACCCGCGAGCACATCCTGCTCGCCCGTCAGGTCGGCGTGCCGGCTCTGGTGGTGTTCATGAACAAGGTCGACCAGGTCGACGACGAAGAGCTTCTGGATCTCGTCGAGATGGAGCTGCGCGAGCTGCTCTCCTCGTATGACTTCCCGGGCGACGACATTCCGATCGTCAAGGGCTCGGCTCTGGCAGCGGTTGAAAACCGCGACGCCAACATCGGCCGTGACGCCATCCGCGCTCTGATGGACGCCGTTGACGCGTACATCCCGACGCCGGACCGTCCGATCGACATGCCGTTCCTGATGCCGATCGAAGACGTGTTCTCGATCTCCGGCCGTGGCACCGTGGTGACCGGCCGTGTCGAGCGCGGCATCGTGAAGGTGGGTGAGGAAGTCGAGATCGTCGGCATCCGCGACACCAAGAAGACGACCGTGACCGGCGTTGAGATGTTCCGCAAGCTTCTGGACCAGGGCCAGGCAGGCGACAACATCGGCGCGCTGATCCGTGGCGTTGGCCGTGAGGACGTTGAGCGTGGTCAGGTTCTGTGCAAGCCGGGTTCGGTCAAGCCGCACAAGAAGTTCAAGGCCGAAGCCTACATCCTGACGAAGGAAGAAGGCGGCCGTCATACGCCGTTCTTCACGAACTACCGTCCGCAGTTCTACTTCCGCACGACGGACGTGACGGGCATCGTTGAACTGCCGGAAGGCACGGAAATGGTGATGCCGGGCGACAACATCTCGGTCGTCGTGACGCTGATCGTTCCGATCGCCATGGAAGATGGCCTGCGCTTCGCTATCCGCGAAGGTGGCCGTACCGTCGGCGCCGGCGTTGTCGCTTCCATCATTGAGTAATCGGCGGGTGCCCCCGCCGCCGCTTCAGGCGGACGGCGGGGCCCAGTCTTATCGGGAAATCTGAAATGAACGGTCAGAATATCCGGATCCGCCTCAAGGCATTCGATCACCGTATTCTCGATGCTTCCACCCGGGAGATCGTGAACACGGCGAAGCGGACCGGTGCGCAGGTACGGGGTCCCGTGCCGCTGCCGACGCGGATTGAGAAGTACACCGTGCTTCGTGGTCCGCACATCGACAAGAAAAGCCGCGATCAGTTTGAGATGCGCACTCACAAGCGCCTCCTCGACATCGTCGATCCGACGCCGCAGACCGTCGACGCTCTTATGAAGCTCGACCTGGCAGCTGGCGTGGACGTCGAGATCAAGCTCTGAGTCGGATCGAAAGGTTTACGCCAATGCGTTCTGGAGTGATCGCTCAGAAGGTGGGCATGACCCGCATTTACAACGAGTCCGGCGAACATGTGCCGGTCACGGTATTGCGGCTCGAAAACTGCCAGGTTGTTGCTCACCGCACTGAAGAAAAGAACGGCTACACCGCACTGCAGCTTGGCTCCGGTGTTGCCAAAGTCAAGAACACGCCCAAGGCGATGCGCGGACATTTCGCGGTTGCCAAGGTTGAACCGAAGCGCACGCTGGCTGAGTTCCGCGTGAGCCCGGACAACCTGATCGAAGTCGGGTCCGAAATCACTGCCGACCACTATGTGGAAGGTCAGTTTGTCGACGTCACCGGCACCTCGATCGGTAAGGGCTTTGCCGGTTCCATGAAGCGCCACAACTTCGGTGGTGGCCGCGCTTCTCACGGTAACTCGGTGTCCCACCGCGCGCACGGTTCGACCGGCCAGCGTCAGGACCCGGGCAAGGTGTTCAAGGGCAAGAAGATGGCCGGCCACATGGGTGATGCCCGTGTGACCACGCAGAACCTCAAGGTTGTCCGCACGGACGTCGAGCGCGGCCTGATCATGGTCGAAGGCTCTGTTCCCGGTGCCAAGGGCGGCTGGATCCTGGTTCGCGATGCCGTCAAGAAGGCGCTGCCGGAAGGCGTGCCGGTCCCGGGTGCTTTCCGGGCCGTTGCCGAGGCAGCCACGGGCAAGGAGAGTGAGTGATGGAACTTGAGGTCAAAACCCTCGAAGGTTCGGCCGCCGGTTCGATCACGGTGTCGGACGAGATCTTCGGTCTCGAGCCGCGCACGGATCTGATCCACCGCGTTGTGCGCTGGCAGCTTGCCAAGCGCCAGGCTGGTACCCACAAGGCCAAGGGCCGTGCCGAAGTCTCCGGCACGACCAAGAAGTTCGTCCGTCAGAAGGGCTCCGGTGGCGCCCGTCACGGCAACCGCAAGGCTCCGCAGTTCCGCGGCGGCGGCAAGGCTTTTGGTCCGGTTGTCCGTGACCATGGCCACGACCTGCCGAAGAAGGTTCGCGCCTTGGGCCTCGCCCATGCGCTGTCTTCCAAGGTGAAGGCCGGTTCGCTGATCGTTGTCGAGGACGCCAAGGCCGCTGAAGCCAAGACCAAGCTGCTGAAGGAAAAGTTCAGCAAGCTGGGCCTCGCCAACGTGCTGGTCATCGATGGTGCAGAGGTGGATGCGAACTTCGCACTCGCCGCCCGCAACATTCCGGCTGTTGACGTGCTCCCGGTTCAGGGCATCAACGTCTACGACATCCTGCGCCGCAACACCCTGGTTCTGACCAAGGCTGCTGTGTCGGCTATCGAGGAGCGGTTCAAATGAGCAAGATCGCTCACTACGACAAGATCGTCAGCCCGGTGATCACCGAGAAGGCGACCATGGCCTCGGAAGAGAACAAGGTGGTCTTCAAGGTTGCCAACTCGGCAACCAAGCCGGAAATCAAGGCAGCGATTGAAGCCCTGTTCGGCGTCAAGGTCACTGCGGTGAACACTCTGGTCCGCAAGGGCAAGGTGAAGCGTTTCCGCGGCCGCATCGGACAGCAGTCCGACTACAAGAAGGCCATTGTGACGCTCGCCGAGGGTCACTCGATCGACGTGACGACCGGACTCTAAGGCTGGGACGACAATTATGGCACTCAAGACCTTCAACCCCACGTCCCCCGGCCGGCGCCAGCTGGTTCAGGTGGACCGTGCCGATCTCTGGAAGGGCAAGCCGGTCAAGACCTTGACCGAAGGCCTGAGCAAGACCGGCGGCCGCAACAACCGCGGCCGTCTGACGGCACCGAACCGCGGTGGTGGCCACAAGCGCTCCTACCGTCTGGTGGACTTCAAGCGTCGCAAGTTCGACGTTCCGGCGACTGTTGAGCGCCTGGAATACGATCCGAACCGCACCGCTTTCATCGCGCTGATCCGTTACGAGGATGGCGAGCTGGCCTACATCCTGGCCCCGCAGCGTCTTGCTGCTGGCGACATGGTTGTGGCTGGTGAGTCCGTCGACGTGAAGCCGGGCAACGCAATGCCGCTGGCTTCCATTCCGGTCGGCACCATTGTCCACAACGTTGAGCTGAAGCCGGGCAAGGGCGGTCAGATCGCCCGTTCCGCCGGTGCTTTCGTTCAGATCGTCGGCCGTGACCAGGGTTACACGATCCTGCGTCTCATGTCCGGTGAACAGCGCCGCGTTCTGGGCACCTGCATGGCGTCCATCGGCGCCGTGTCCAACCCGGACCATGGCAACATCAACCTGGGCAAGGCCGGACGTTCGCGCTGGCTCGGCATCCGCCCGCACACCCGCGGTGTGGCCATGAACCCGATCGACCATCCGCACGGCGGTGGTGAAGGCCGCACCTCGGGTGGCCGTCATCCGGTGACCCCTTGGGGCAAGCCGACGAAGGGCAAGCGCACGCGCAGCAACAAGGCAACGGACAAGTTCATTGTTCGCAGCCGTCATGCTCGCAAGAAGTAAGAGGTACGGATCGTGACACGTTCGATCTGGAAAGGTCCGTTTGTCGACGGGTATCTGCTGAAGAAGGCGGACAAGGTTCGCGAAACCGGCCGGAACGAGGTCATCAAGACCTGGAGCCGCCGCTCGACGATCCTGCCGCAGTTCGTTGGCCTGACCTTCGGCGTCTACAACGGACAGAAGCACGTTCCGGTGCTGGTGTCTGAAGAAATGATTGGTCACAAGCTCGGCGAGTTCTCGCCGACCCGGACCTACTATGGGCACGGCGCCGACAAGAAGGCGAAGAGGAAGTAACGATGGGCAAGCCGAAGCGTGAGCGGACGCTCGCCGACAACGAGGCCAAGGCGGTCACGCGCATGCTGCGCGTTTCCCCGCAGAAGCTGAACCTCGTGGCGGCTGCAATCCGCGGCAAGAAGGTAAGTTCCGCTCTGGCGGATCTGACGTTCTCCCGCAAGCGCATCGCTGGTGACGTCAAGAAGACCCTGATGTCCGCGATTGCGAATGCCGAGAACAACCACGACCTGGACGTGGACAGCCTGGTGGTTGCCGAAGCCCATGTGGGCAAGGCTTTTGTCATCAAGCGGTTCCATGCCCGTGCACGTGGCCGCGCTGGCCGGATCGAGAAGCCGTTCTCGAACCTGACCATCGTTGTTCGTCAAGTCGAGGAGACTGCCTGATGGGACACAAAGTTAACCCGATCGGCATGCGCCTCGGGATCAACCGCACCTGGGACTCCCGCTGGTTCGCCAACAAGGGTGAATACGGCAAGCTGCTTCATGAAGATTTCCGCATCCGCGAATATCTGATGAACGAGCTGAAGCAGGCTGCGGTTTCCAAGATCGTGATTGAACGCCCGCACAAGAAGTGCCGCGTGACCATTCATTCCGGCCGTCCGGGTGTGGTCATCGGCAAGAAGGGTGCGGACATCGACAAGCTGCGCAAGAAGCTTGCCGCGATCACCGACGCCGAAGTGCACATCAACATCGTTGAAGTGCGCAAGCCGGAAATCGACGCGACCCTGGTTGCCGCTTCGATCGCCCAGCAGCTGGAACGCCGTGTTGCATTCCGCCGCGCCATGAAGCGTGCCGTTCAGTCGGCCATGCGTCTGGGCGCCCTTGGCATCCGCATCAACTGCGGCGGCCGTCTGGGTGGTGCGGAAATCGCACGCGTCGAGTGGTATCGTGAAGGCCGTGTGCCGCTGCACACCTTGCGCGCCGACATCGATTATGGCACAGCGACCGCTCACACCGCCTATGGCGCCTGCGGCGTCAAGGTCTGGATCTTCAAGGGCGAGATCCTCGAGCACGATCCGATGGCGTCTGAACGCCGCGCGACCGAAAGCTCGGATGCGAATCAGGGTGATCGCGGCCAGCGCCGTGATCGTGGTCGCGAGCGCGCTGCCTGAAAAGGCAGCGCCCGTGTAACGCAAGAACGAGAGAAGAACGATGCTGCAACCGAAGCGAACTAAGTTCCGCAAGCAGCACAAGGGCCGCATCCACGGCATGGCGAAGGGCGGTACTGACCTGAACTTCGGCGAATTCGGTCTGAAGGCCGTGGAGCCGGAGCGTGTCACCGCCCGCCAGATCGAGGCAGCCCGTCGTGCAATGACCCGTCACATGAAGCGTGCGGGCCGTGTTTGGATCCGGATTTTCCCGGATGTGCCGGTGTCTTCCAAGCCTGCGGAAGTCCGCATGGGTAAGGGTAAAGGTGCCCCGGACTACTGGGCCTGCCGTGTCAAGCCGGGCCGTATCATGTTCGAGATTGACGGCGTGCCGGAAGACGTTGCCCGCGAAGCAATGCGCCTGGCTGCTGCCAAGCTGCCGATCAAGTGCCGGTTCGTACAGCGGATCGCCGAGTAAGGCAGTCGAGGAGAGTTGAGCCATGAAGGCAAATGATGTAAGGGCAAAGACCCTCGACGAGCTCCGTACGGAACTCGAGGCACTGAAGAAGGAGCAGTTCAACCTGCGCTTTCAGAAGGCCACCGGTCAGCTCGAAAACACTGGTCGTTTCCGGCAGATCCGCCGGGATATCGCCCGGATCCAGACGATCATGCGCGATAAGCGCATGACCGCAACCGCGTAAGGAGGCCTCAATGCCGAAACGCATTTTGCAGGGCACCGTGGTCAGCAACGCGAATGACAAGACGGTGACGGTGAAGGTGGAGCGTCGCTTCACTCACCCGCTGCTCAAGAAGACGGTGCGCCGGTCCAAGAAGTACCGGGCGCATGACGAAGCGAACAAGTATCAGGTCGGCGACACGGTTCAGATCGAAGAGTGCGCGCCGATCTCCAAGACCAAACGTTGGACCGTGGTCTCCTGAGACCACGGCTCTGTTGAGCATCCGGCGCCCGTGGCAGGTGCGCCGTAGAGAGAACAAGGCGGCCAAGTCATGATTCAGATGCAAACAAACCTCGACGTGGCGGATAATTCCGGCGCCCGTCGTGTCATGTGCATCAAGGTGCTCGGCGGCTCGAAGCGGAAGTATGCCCGCGTTGGCGACATCATCGTCGTCAGCATCAAGGAAGCTATCCCGCGCGGCCGCGTCAAGAAGGGCGACGTGATGAAGGCGGTCGTCGTGCGTACGGCGAAGGACATTCGCCGTCCCGACGGCAGCGTGATCCGGTTCGACCGCAATGCGGCGGTCCTGGTCAACAACAACAAGGAGCCGATCGGCACCCGTATCTTTGGGCCGGTGCCGCGCGAGCTCCGTGCAAAGAACCACATGAAGATCATTTCGCTCGCGCCGGAGGTGCTCTGATGGCTGCGAAAATTAAAAAAGGCGACACGGTTGTCGTGCTCGCCGGTCGTGACAAGGGCAAGACCGGCGAAGTGCTGCAGATGCTGCCGACGGACAACAAGGCTCTCGTGCGCGGCATCAACGTCGTTCGCCGCCACCAGCGCCAGACGCAGACCCAGGAAGCAGGCATCGTGGCAAAGGAAGCCCCGATCCACGTTTCCAACCTGGCTGTAGCCGATCCGAAGGATGGCAAGCCGACTCGCGTCGGGTTCAAGGTGCAGGAAGACGGCCGCAAGGTCCGTGTGGCCAAGCGTTCGGGAGACCTGATCGATGGCTGAGACCTACGTGCCGCGGTTCAAGACGCACTACGATGAAGTGGTGCGCAAGCAGCTGCAGGAAAAGTTCAACTACACCAACCCGATGCAGATCCCCAAGCTTGAGAAGGTTGTTCTCAACATGGGCGTCGGTGAGGCAGTTGCAGACAGCAAGAAGGTGCGCATCGCTGCGGACGACCTGGCGCTCATCGCCGGTCAGAAGCCGGTGATCACCAAGGCTGCGAACTCCATCGCCACCTTCAAGGTGCGTGAGGGCATGCCCCTCGGCGCCAAGGTGACGCTGCGCCGCGAACAGATGTTCGAGTTTCTCGACCGTCTGATCACCATCGCGCTTCCGCGCGTTCGTGACTTCCGCGGTCTGAACCCGAAGAGCTTCGATGGCCGTGGCAACTACGCCATGGGCATTAAGGAACACATCGTTTTCCCCGAAATCGAGTACGACAAGGTCGACCAGATTTGGGGTATGGACGTGGTCGTGTGCACCACGGCCAACACCGATGAAGAGGCGCGCGAACTGCTGCGCGCGTTCAACTTCCCGTTCCGCAAGTAACGCGGATATACGGGAAAGGAACGAGGAAAAACGATGGCGAAGAAGAGCGCGATCGAGAAGAACAAGCGGCGCGAGCGCCTTGTGCTGAAGTACGCTGCAAAGCGTGCTGCTCTCAAGGCCGCAGCCAAGGATGAAACGCTGTCTCTGGAAGAGCGTTTCGCCGCCCGTCTGAAGCTCGCGGCACTGCCGCGCAATTCGGCACCGAACCGTGTGCGCAACCGGTGTGAAGTCACCGGCCGTCCGCGCGGCTTCTACCGCAAGCTGAAGATGTCGCGCGTTGCGCTGCGTGAGCTGGGTTCCCTGGGTAAGATCCCGGGCCTGGTCAAGTCGAGCTGGTAAGGAGAGGCTGCGATGGCAATTTCCGATCCGTTGGGTGATATGCTCACCCGCATCCGGAACGCGCAGCTGCGCCGCAAGAACAAGGTGTCCTCACCTCATTCGAAGCTGCGTGCGCATGTGCTTGATGTTTTGGCCAAGGAAGGTTACATCCGTGGCTACACGACGGTCGAATTCGAGGACGGCAAGTCCGAGCTTGAGATCGAACTGAAGTATTTCGATGGTGTACCGGTGATTCGTGAGATCGAACGTATCTCCAAGCCGGGCCGCCGCGTGTACTCGTCGGTAAAGAACATTCCGCATGTCGCGAATGGCCTTGGTGTGTCGATCCTGTCGACGCCCCGTGGTGTCATGAGCGACCATCAGGCGCGGGATGAGAATGTTGGTGGTGAAGTGCTCTGCCGCGTCTTCTGACGCGGCAGTGACCTTCCTATTTATGTGACAAGGTTGATCAGATGTCTCGTATTGGCAAAAAGCCAGTCCCCGTGCCGAGCGGGGTAACGGCAACGATCAACGGCCGCACCATCGAGGTCAAGGGACCGAAGGGCCAGCTGTCCTTCGTGCTCAACGATCTGGTGCTCGCCGAAATGACGGATGCCGGGATCCAGGTTGATCCCCGTAATGACAGCAAGCCGGCACGCTCCATGTGGGGCATGACCCGGACCATGATCCAGAACCTGATCACCGGCGTGAGCCAGGGCTTCGAACGCAAGCTCGAGATCACCGGTGTGGGTTACCGTGCTCAGATGCAGGGCCGCAATGTCCAGCTCGCCCTTGGCTTCTCCCACGACGTCGTTTACGAGGTCCCGGAGGGAATTGAAGTCAAGTGCCCGAAGCCGACCGAGATTCTTATCTCCGGCATCGACAAGCAGGTCGTCGGTCAGGTCGCGGCTAACATCCGCGAATACCGTGGCCCCGAGCCGTACAAGGGCAAGGGCATTCGCTATGCGGGCGAGTTCATCGTTCGCAAAGAAGGCAAGAAGAAGTAACGGACCCGGATCATGGCGAACAGCAAAACTGCTTTCGAGCGTCGTCGCGACCGCGTGCGCCGTTCGATCAAGAAGGTGGCGAACGGTCGTCCGCGCCTTTCCGTATTCCGCTCGTCGAAGCAGATCTATGCCCAGATCATCGACGACGCCAAGGGGCATACCATTGCCTCTGCCTCCACGCTTGAAAAGGACGTGCGGGGCGCATTGAAGACGGGCGCCGATGTGGCTGCGGCTGCAGCTGTCGGCAAGCTTGTCGCCGAGCGCGCTGTGGCCGCTGGCGTCAAGCAGGTCGTGTTCGACCGTGGCGGGTACATGTATCACGGGCGCATCAAGGCGCTTGCAGATGCAGCCCGCGAGGGCGGACTTGAATTCTGACCAGCGCTTGGCGCTCTGAAGAACGGAAGACGAATAATATGGCGAGACAGGACACACGGGAGCGCGATCGCGAAGAGCGCGACAGCGAGTTCGTCGACAAGCTCGTACACAT
The DNA here is from genome assembly GCF_900185665.1 of Pannonibacter sp. I15F10I1. Lineage (NCBI taxonomy): Bacteria > Pseudomonadati > Pseudomonadota > Alphaproteobacteria > Hyphomicrobiales > Stappiaceae > Pannonibacter > Pannonibacter sp. I15F10I1. The sequence continues at coordinate 1,022,129 of NZ_FYAN01000026.1, read as the reverse complement.
CAACCGCGTCGCGAAGGTGGTCAAGGGTGGCCGTCGTTTCGGCTTTGCCGCGCTCGTCGTCGTGGGTGACCAGAAGGGCCGCGTCGGCTTCGGCCACGGCAAGGCTCGCGAAGTGCCGGAAGCGATCCGCAAGGCAACGGAAGCTGCCAAGCGTGCTATGGTTCGCGTGCCGCTGCGCGAGGGCCGTACGCTGCATCACGATGTCGAGGGCCGTCATGGCGCCGGCAAGGTGATTCTGCGTGCAGCTCCGGCTGGTACCGGTATCATCGCGGGTGGCCCGATGCGCGCCGTGTTCGAGACGCTCGGCGTCCAGGACGTGGTTGCCAAGTCGCTTGGCTCCTCGAACCCGTACAACATGGTGCGCGCAACCTTTGCCGCCCTGACCAAGGAAGACAGCCCGCGTGCTGTCGCGGCCCGTCGCGGCCTCAAGGTCTCGGTGCTTCAGGGCCGCCGCCGCGACAACGACGAAACGGTTCCGGCAGGTGCCGAGGCTTGAAGCCCGGCACCCCGGTAACCAGTTGAACGAGGGGTAGTTCCATGGCGAACACCGAAAAGACCGTAACGGTCGAGCAGATCGGCAGCCCGCTGCGCCGTCCCAAGGAGCAGCAGGCAACCTTGATCGGCCTCGGCCTGAACAAGATGCACCGCCGCTCGACGCTCAAGGACACTCCGGAAGTGCGCGGCATGATCCGCAAGCTTCCGCACCTCGTCCGCATCGTTGACGAAGCGTGAGGGCAGGAGAGAAGACTATGAAGCTCAATGACCTGCGGGACAATCCTGGTTCCGTTAAGGACCGTACCCGCGTTGGCCGCGGTATCGGCTCTGGCAAGGGCAAGACTGGTGGCCGCGGCGTGAAGGGTCAGAAGTCCCGTTCCGGCGTGGCGATCAAGGGCTTTGAAGGTGGTCAGATGCCGCTGCATCGCCGCCTGCCGAAGCGCGGTTTCACCAACATCTTTGCCAAGGACTTCAACATTGTGTCGCTCGGCCGCGTGCAGGTTGCTCTCGACGAGGGCAAGCTGGATGCCAAGGCTTCGATCACGGTTGAGGCTCTCAAGGCTGCCGGCATCGTCAAGCGCATCAAGGACGGCGTTCGCCTCCTGGCCGATGGCGAGCTGAAGGCCGCAGTGACCTTTGAAGTTGCTGGCGCTTCCAAGACGGCTGTCGAGGCTGTCGAGAAGGCCGGCGGCAAGGTCGTGATCCTCGGAGCTCAGGCCGAATAGGCCTGGGCTTCGCCCTTTTTCTCGGACAGCAACCTCCGGAGAACGGCATGGCATCCGCTGCCGAACAGCTGGCATCAAATCTCAATTTCTCGGCTTTCGCGAAGGCTGAAGAACTCAAGAAGCGCATCTGGTTCACGCTGGGGGCGCTTTTGGTTTATCGGTTCGGCACTTACATCCCGCTGCCCGGGATCAATCCGGCCGCTTTTGCACAGGCCTTCAGCCAGGCTCAGTCTGGTGTGATCGGCATGTTCAACATGTTCGCCGGCGGCGCCGTCGAGCGTATGGCGATCTTTGCCCTGGGCATCATGCCCTATATCTCCGCTTCCATCATCATGCAGCTGATGACGACCGTCGTTCCGACGCTCGAGGCGCTGAAGAAGGAAGGGGAGCAGGGCCGCAAGGTCATCAACCAGTACACCCGCTACGGCACGGTGCTTCTGGCGATTGCGCAGTCCTACGGCATTGCGGTCGGGCTTGAGGGTTCGGCCAATGTGGTGACCGATCCGGGCTGGTTCTTCCGTCTTTCCGCTGTTCTCAGCCTAACGGGCGGCACCATGTTCCTGATGTGGCTGGGTGAGCAGATCACCTCGCGCGGCATCGGTAACGGCATTTCGCTGATCATCTTCGCCGGCATCGTGGCCGGTCTGCCGACAGCGCTCGTATCGCTGTTCGAGCTGGGCCGTCAGGACGCCATCGCGGGCTGGCTCATTCCCGTGCTTCTCATTCTGGCAATCGGCGTCATTGCGCTGATCGTGTTCATGGAGCGGGCGCAGCGCCGGCTTCTGATCCAGTATCCGAAGCGCCAGGTTGGCAACAAGATGTTTGAGGGCAACACGTCGTTCCTGCCCCTCAAGCTCAACACCGCGGGCGTCATCCCGCCGATCTTCGCTTCGTCGCTTCTGCTCATTCCGGCAACCATTGCCGGGTTCTCCGCGGGCAGCGGTCCGGCCTGGCTGACGACGGTGACGACGCTGCTTGGTCATGGACAGCCGCTGTACATGATCTTCTACGCGGCAATGATCGTGTTCTTCTGCTTCTTCTACACGGCCATCGTGTTCAGCCCGTCGGAAACGGCGGACAATCTGAAGCGGCACGGCGGATTCATTCCGGGAATTCGTCCGGGCGAGCGTACGGCTCAATTCATTGACCATGTGCTGACCCGCATTACGGTACTGGGCGCCATCTACATCACGGCGGTCTGCCTATTACCCGAATTCCTCATTTCCGCGACGGGCGTTCCGTTCTATTTCGGAGGAACCTCGCTGCTGATCGTTGTGAGCGTCACGATGGACACCGTTTCCCAGATCCAGGGCCATCTGCTTGCGCACCAGTACGAGGGGCTGGTGAAGAAAGCAAAGCTCAGGGGGAAGCGTAGATGAGGTTGATTCTGGTCGGACCTCCCGGTGCAGGGAAGGGTACTCAGGCGGCCCGGCTTGTTGCCAAACATGGCATTCCGCAACTGTCGACCGGCGACATGCTTCGTGCCGCCGTCGCAGCCGGAACCGAGGTTGGCCTCAAAGCCAAGGCGGTGATGGACGCTGGCGGGCTCGTCTCCGACGAGATCGTTGTCGGCATCATCCGTGACCGGATTGGTGAAGCGGACGCACAGAAGGGGTTCATCCTCGATGGCTTCCCGCGCACGCTGGCCCAGGCAGAGGCTCTGGATCAGATGCTCGCAGAGAACCGCATCGGTCTCGATGCGGTGATCGAGCTGCGTGTGGACCAGTCCAGGCTCGTGTCGCGAATCATCAACCGTGCGGAAGAGGCCAAGGCCGCCGGCCAGCCGGTCCGCAAGGATGATGATCCGGAAGTCTTCAAGCAGCGCCTTGAAGCCTATAACCGCGATACGGCCGTGGTCATTCCCTACTACGAGAAGAACGGTCTTCTCACGGTCATCGATGGCATGCAGCCGATCGATGATGTGACGGCCGCCATTGCTGCCGTTCTTTCGAAGCTTGACGAACGGGTTGAGAGCCGGTAAATACCGCGCTCTAATCCTCAAGATTATGTGCCGATCCCGGAAACACCGGGGCCGGCACATTCTGTGCTGGTCAAAGCCAGCCAACAAACTCCCGCAAGGGCCGGGCTCCACCGGACGCGGGGAAATGCAACCGCGGCACATAAGCCGCAAGATATGGAGACGCACGTGGCACGTATTGCTGGCGTTAACATCCCGACGAACAAGCGCGTTGTCATCGCGCTTCAGTACATTCACGGCATTGGTGCCAAGTTCGCGCAGGAAATCATCGAAAAGGTGAACATTGCGCCGGAGCGCCGCGTGAATCAGCTGTCTGACGCCGAAGTGCTGGCGATCCGCGAGACCATCGACCGCGACTACCTCGTGGAAGGTGACCTGCGCCGCGAGACCGCGATGAACATCAAACGCCTGATGGACCTTGGCTGCTACCGCGGCCTGCGTCATCGCCGCGGCCTGCCGGTCCGTGGCCAGCGCACCCATACGAATGCGCGGACCCGCAAGGGCCCGGCGAAGCCGATCGCTGGCAAGAAGAAGTAATCTGCCTCATCGGCTGGTGTAGCCGCCGGTATTACGGCGGTGCAGAGATCAAACCAAGGAATCAAGAATGGCTAAGGACACGACACGCGTGCGCCGCCGCGAACGCAAGAACATCTCTTCTGGCGTGGCACACGTGAACTCCACGTTCAACAACACCATGATCACCATCACCGACGCGCAGGGAAATGCGATTTCCTGGTCGTCCGCTGGTGCTCTCGGCTTCAAGGGTTCGCGTAAGTCGACCCCCTACGCAGCTCAGGTTGCTGCAGAAGACGCAGCCCGCAAGGCTTCCGAGCACGGCATGCGCACGCTCGAAGTCGAAGTTCGTGGTCCCGGTTCGGGCCGTGAATCGGCTCTGCGCGCCCTGCAGGCTGCCGGCTTCCTCATCACGTCGATCCGCGATGTGACGCCGATCCCGCACAACGGGTGCCGTCCGCGCAAGCGCCGCCGCGTCTGAGGTCTTTTGACTTTCAGATACCTGGTTTCCTCCAATGGCGAAGAATGGCCGGCGAGCTCCGGCGGGACAGCCGACGAGGTAAGAACGTGACGATTCAGAAGAACTGGCAAGAGCTGATCAAGCCGAACAAGCTGGAAGTGAAGCCGGGTGAAAACCCGCGCACGACCGGCACCGTGGTCGCCGAGCCGCTTGAGCGCGGCTATGGCCTCACGCTCGGCAACGCCCTGCGCCGCATCCTGCTGTCCTCGCTGCAGGGTGCTGCTGTAACGGCTGTGCAGATCGACGGCGTTCTGCACGAATTCTCGTCCATTCCGGGCGTGCGCGAAGATGTGACGGACATCATCCTGAACATCAAGGAAATCGCGATCCGCATGGAAGGCGAGGGACCCAAGCGCATGGTTGTGCGCAAGCAGGGTCCTGGCGTCGTGACGGCTGGTGACATCCAGACGGTTGGCGACGTTGAAGTGCTGAACCCGGAACTCGTGCTCTGCACCCTCGATGAGGGCGCGGAAATCCGCATGGAGTTTACGGTCAACACCGGCAAGGGCTACGTGGCAGCCGAGCGGAACCGTCCTGAGGACGCTCCGATTGGTCTGATCCCGGTCGACAGCCTGTACTCCCCGGTCAAGAAAGTGTCCTACAAGGTGGAAAACACCCGTGAAGGCCAGGTTCTTGACTATGACAAGCTGACGCTGACGGTCGAAACCGATGGTTCGGTGAAGCCGGAAGATGCGGTGGCTTACGCGGCACGCATTCTGCAGGACCAGCTTTCGATCTTCGTCAACTTCGAAGAGCCGAAGCGCGAGATTGCAGAAGACAGCGTTCCGGAACTGGCATTCAACCCGGCCCTTCTCAAGAAGGTCGACGAGCTCGAGCTGTCCGTTCGTTCGGCAAATTGCCTGAAGAACGACAACATCGTTTATATCGGCGATCTCATCCAGAAGACCGAGGCGGAAATGCTCCGCACGCCGAACTTCGGCCGCAAGTCGCTTAACGAGATCAAGGAAGTTCTCGCACAGATGGGTCTGCATCTGGGCATGGACGTGGCCAACTGGCCGCCGGAGAACATCGAGGACCTCGCCAAGCGCTACGAGGACCATCAGTACTAAGGGGCGGTTTCGCCCCTGGCAGAACAACAGGGCGGCAGTCCCGCTGAGGATGCCCGCTTAACGTCTAAAGGAGAAGGCCATGCGCCACGGTAAATCCGGCCGCAAGCTCGGCCGCACCACGAGCCACCGTACTGCGATGTTCGCCAACATGGCGGCCTCGCTGATTGAACACGAAGCCATCGTCACGACGCTGCCGAAGGCCAAGGAAATGAAGCCGATCATGGACAAGCTTGTCACCCTCGGCAAGCGCGGCGACCTGCATGCCCGCCGTCAGGCGATCTCGCAGGTTCGTGACGTTGCCATGGTCCGCAAGCTGTTTGACGTGCTCGCCAGCCGTTACAAGGAGCGCAACGGTGGCTACACCCGCGTGGTCAAGGCTGGCTTCCGTTACGGCGACAGCGCACCGATGGCTGTGATCGAGCTGGTTGACCGTGACATGTCTGCACGCGGCGCTGCCGACCGTGCCCGTCACGAAGCGGAACAGGCTGCTGAAAACGCAGCGTAAGGTTTCGGAAGTATAAAAAACGTGAAAGGCGGGCCCTGTGCCCGCCTTTTGCTTTTTGTCGATATTTTCTGCTGAATTTGTGTGTCTGCTCAGATCACTTGTCAAAATTATCTTGTTCTTAAGATCATTAAGGAGATGCTGCGTCCACTTTTCCTTTCCATGGAGCTGGGTGCGCTATGAGCGGAAGTCAGAATGCCGGCGTCAAGAGCCGGGGCTTTTTACGTCTTTCCACGATTATACCTGCTGTCACTGTTGGCCTTGCATTGGTTTCCTGTGCAGTGGTTGGGGTGATCGGTTATACAACCGGCCGCGACGGCCTTGAAAAGGCGGGCGTTTCCGAGCTCAGCCTGATGGTTCAGTCCCGTCACGCTCTGCTGTCCGCCAAGCTCGATGGTATTCAGTCGGATCTGTCCAATCTGGCCTCGGGCGCTGCGGCGACCCTGGTCATGAAGGATCTGGCGAGCACGCGTGCGAATCTGACCACGGATATGGATTCGATCCGCAGCTACTATCAGGCTGCCGGCAGCGCCGCCGCCGATCGTGCCGAACTGAACGGCAAGACCAACAAGACCATGTATTCCTGGCGCCATGGCGAGCTGCATGGCTCGTTCCTGTCGGCCTGGAAGGCTGGTGGCTACGGCGATATCTACGGCATCACCAATGACGGCCTCGTTCTCTACTCCGTGACCAAGGGCGACGACTTCCTTCAGTCCGTCACCGACGGTTCGCTGGCCGCGACCGGTCTGGGCGAGGCGTTCAAGCTGGCTGCGGGCCAGCCCGCAGGCACTCAGGTGGCAACCGGCTTCAGTGAATATGGCGCCGATGCCATCCCGTCGATGTTCCTAGCACAACCCGTCTATGTGAACGAGTTTGGCGAGAGCAAGTATCTTGGTGTCATCGCCATGCGCGTGACCTCTCCGATGCTGGACAAGGTTCTGGCCGACCGGAAGGGCCTTGGCGAAACGGGGCAGACCTATCTGGTCGCGCAGGGCGGCATGGTGCTGACGACGATGCCGGCCCTGGACTATCCGACCGCCCTCAAGTTCCAGGTTTCTGGCAAGCCGATTGAGGACGCCCTGCGTGGTGGTGGTTCGACCGGCGTTGTGACCGGCAAGGATGGGCTGGACCGCATGGTTCTCGCCGAACCGATCAACTTCATGGGACAGACCTATGCCGTTGTGGCGGACAAGACCGTCGAAGAAACGCTGAGTGCCGTCACGGCCATGCGTGACCGGATGATCATGCTGACGCTGATCACGCTGGGTATCGTGGCGGTCGTGGCCCTGTTGTTCTCCCGCACCATCACCAAGCCGCTGCAGGTGCTCGTTCAGGCCCTGACCTCCATTGCCAATGGCAACCTGTCGCAGGACATTTCTGCGGCCCGCCGCGGTGATGAAATCGGTGAGATCGGCCGCGCGGTTCTGCAGATCCGCGAGAATGCGGCTGCCGAGCAGGAGCGCCGTGCGCAGGAAGAAGCGATTGCCGCCCGCTCGCAGGCCGAACAGCGCAAGGAAATGCTCTCCGGTCTAGCTGCCGAATTTGAGGCATCCGTTGGCCGCGTGGTGGAAACCGTCTCCCGTTCGGCGCAGAGCCTGCAGTCCGCGGCCCGCGAAGTGCAGGAAATGACGCAGTCGGCTGGCGACAGCGCGTCTCGTGCGGCTGACATGTCCAACCAGGCCATGGAAGAAGTGCAGTCGATCGCTTCGGCTTCGGACCAGCTGTCGAGCTCGATCCGCCAGATCTCCGAACTGATCGCCCGCTCGTCCAGCGTGGCCCAAACGGCAACGATCCGCGCTCAGGCCACCAACACCACCGTGCGGTCGCTGGCAGAAGCTGCCAACCGCATCGGTGAGGTGGTGACGCTGATCTCCGATATCGCCGATCAGACCAACCTGCTTGCCCTCAACGCCACCATCGAGGCGGCGCGTGCAGGCGAGGCCGGCCGCGGCTTTGCGGTCGTGGCGTCGGAAGTGAAGGAACTGGCCTCGCAGACCGGCAAGGCGACCGGCGAAATCCAGCAGCAGATCGACGCGATCCGCAGCGCCACGGATGATGCCGTTGCCGCAATCGCCGAGATCCAGGAGACCATCGGTGAGATCACCATGTCGGTGACCGAGGTGTCTTCCGCCGTCGAAGAGCAGAGCGCCGCAACGCAGGGCATCGCCGACAACACGCAGCGTGCAGCGCGCGGCACCGAAGAGGTGACGAGCAACATCCGCCGCGTGAACGACGTGACCGAGCGCACCGGCACCGCTGCCGATGGCTTCGTCGCCTCGGCCAGCGAACTGACCAGCCAGGCCCGCCACCTCGACGAGGAGGTCCGCTCCTTCCTGTCGCAGGTCCGCTCGGCCTGAGCCGGTCAGACTGCAATGCCGGGCTGCAAGGCTTGGCATTGCGGGACAGGCTTCCTATCTGGCATGTATCGAATCCGGCCTTCGGGCCGGATTCTGCATTTTGAGGGAGCTTTGATGATGGCCTTGTCCCACAGCCATGCCCCGTTCGCGGGCCACCGCCTTCGGGCCTGTTTCACCCGCTTGCTGGCTTGCACCCTGATTCTGGGGGCCATTGCCGTGCCCGGCGCTGCCGGCACCGCCATTGCCCAGGAACGGCAGGTTCCAAAGAGCGATGCGGAAATCACCCTGTCTTTTGCCCCGGTCGTGAAGAAGGTGGCGCCTGCAGTCGTCAACGTCTATGCGACGCGCATGGTGGAGCAGCGGCAGGTTTCGCCCTTTCTGGATGATCCCTTCTTCCGCCGCTTCTTCGGCGTGCCTGACAACGCCCCCGGCGGCCAGCGCAGGCGGGTACAGTCTTCCCTCGGGTCGGGCGTGATCATTGCCCCCGAAGGCATCATCATCACCAACAATCACGTCATCGAGAATGCCGACGAGGTGCGCGTGGCACTCAGCGACCGGCGCGAGTTCGATGCCGACATCATCCTCAAGGACGAGCGGACGGATCTGGCCGTGCTGAAGATCCGCGAAGGCGGCAATTTCCCGACGGTGGAATTTGCCGATTCGGACGGGCTGGAAGTCGGTGACATGGTGCTGGCCATCGGCAATCCCTTCGGTGTCGGCCAGACGGTGACGCAGGGCATCGTCTCGGCTCTGGCCCGCACGCAGGTGGGCGTGACCGACTATCAGTTCTTCATCCAGACCGATGCCGCCATCAACCCGGGCAACTCGGGCGGCGCGCTGGTCGACATGCACGGACGGCTGGTCGGCATCAACACCGCGATTTTCTCCCGTTCCGGCGGCTCCATCGGCATCGGCTTTGCGATCCCCGCCAATATGGTGAGATTCGTCGCCACATCGGCGCAGACGTCCGGCAAGGTGCAGCGGCCCTGGCTGGGAGCGACGGTTCAGGTGGTTGGGGCGGAAATTGCTGAAGCCCTTGGCCTCGACCGGCCGCGCGGCGTGCTGGTCACCAAGGTGTTCCCGGGCTCCCCGGCAGACACGGCCGGGCTGAAGGTCGGTGACCTTGTGACGGCGGTGGATGGGGCCGAAGTGCTCGATCCCGATTCCTTCGGCTACCGTTTTGCCACCCGGCAGCTGGGCGGTGCGGCGAAATTCACCTTCCTGCGCAACGGATCGGAACTGCAAGCCGATGTGGCGCTGACGGCCGCGCCCGAAACCCCGGCGCGCGATGCCCGCCAGATCGAGGCCTATTCGCCTTTTGCGGGCGCGACCGTGCTGAATCTTTCCCCGGCCGTCTCGGATGAACTGCGCCTCGACACCATGGACGAGGGCGTCGTGATCAGCGAAGTGGCACAGGGCTCTCCTGCCAACCGGGTGGGCTTGCGGCCGGGGGATATCATCGTAGGTGTGAACGAACAGAAGGTCACCACCACAGCAGAGCTTGACCGGATGCTGCGCCGCCCTGCAAGGTTCTGGCTTCTCGATATCAAGCGGGGCGGGGAGACGACACGTCTGGCCCTGCGCGGCTGACCATGCAGTTGATCCGTCATGAGTGACCTCTTTTCCGCTTCCGGGCAGATGCTTGCCTCCCAACCCGCCGGGCCGCGCCCGCTGGCGGACAGGCTGCGCCCGAAGCGGCTTGAGGATGTGGCAGGGCAGGACCATCTGCTCGGGCCGGACGGCACCCTGTCGCGCATGCTGCGCAACCGCAGCCTTGGCTCGCTGATCTTCTGGGGGCCTCCGGGCACCGGCAAGACCACCGTCGCCCGGCTGCTGGCAGCGGAAACGGATCTGGGCTTTGAACAGATCTCGGCGATCTTTTCCGGCGTTGCCGACCTCAAGAAGGTGTTTGAGGCGGCCCGTGCCCGGCGCATGGGCGGGCGGGGAACGCTGCTGTTCGTGGACGAGATCCACCGCTTCAACCGCGCCCAGCAGGACAGCTTCCTGCCGGTGATGGAAGACGGCACCATCACGCTGGTGGGGGCGACGACCGAGAACCCGTCCTTCGAGCTCAATGCCGCGCTCCTGTCGCGCTCGCACGTGATGACCTTCCGCTCACTCGACCGGGAGGCAGTGGAGCGGCTGCTGGCGCGGGCCGAGCAGGAGGAGGGCAAGCCTCTGCCGCTTGATGAAGAAGCGCGCGGCGTGCTGATGCGCATGGCTGATGGCGATGGCCGTTCCGCCCTGACGCTGGCGGAAGATGTCTGGCGTGCAGCCGGGGAGGGGGAAGTCTTCACCGCAGCACGCCTGCAGGAGATCGTCCAGCGCCGGGCACCGATCTATGACAAGAGCCAGGACGGCCACTACAATCTGATTTCCGCCCTGCACAAGTCGGTGCGCGGTTCGGACCCTGATGCGGCGCTCTACTGGTTCGCGCGCATGCTCGATGGCGGCGAGGACCCGCTGTACCTCGCCCGCCGCCTGATCCGCATGGCGGTGGAGGACATCGGCCTTGCCGATCCTCAGGCGCTGACGCAGGCCAATGCCGCGCGCGATGCCTATCAGATGCTCGGCTCCCCGGAAGGCGAACTGGCGCTGGCGCAATGCGTCGTCTATTTGGCGACCGCGCCCAAGTCGAACGCGGTCTATACGGCCTACAAGGCGGCGGTGCGGGCGGCCAAGAGCCACGGCTCGCTGCTGCCGCCCAAGCATATCCTCAACGCCCCGACCAAGCTGATGAAGTCCGAAGGCTATGGCGACGGCTACGCTTATGACCACGATCAGCCGGATGCCTTCTCCGGTCAGGACTATTTCCCCGAAAGCATGGGCCGCCAGGTGTTCTATGACCCGGTGGAGCGCGGCTTCGAGCGCGAGTTGCGCAAGCGGCTCGAATACTGGTCGAGGCTCCGCCGCGAGCGCGGCGGGTGAGACGGTAACACCCTCCTAACTTCGCCTTGCCGTCGGAGGGCGGCTGCGCGATGCTGGCGGCCTGTCGGTCCGGGGATTCGCCCATGAAGCAGATCGAGATCCGCCTCGCGCTCGTGTTCTACGGCGGCGTTTCCCTTGCCATCTACATGCATGGTGTCAGCCGCGAAGTCCTCAATCTCGTCAAGGCTTCCAGCCTCAATGCCTCGCGCGATCCGCAGGAAGCGGCGGAGGAGACGGCAGCCGGAACGCTGTCGCCGTCCACACTGGCCTATCTCGACCTGCTGCGGGCCTATGAGCCTGACGTGAATGTCCGCGTGGTGGTGGATGCCATTGCCGGGGCATCGGCAGGCGGCGTCAACGGGGTGATGCTCGCCCGTGCCATTGCCCATGATCTGCCGCTCGATGCCCACCGCGACCTCTGGCTTGAGAACGCCGATGTGACGCGCCTGGCCCAGCCGCAGGACGGCATCACCCGTTACCTCAAGAGTGGCATGTCGCCGGTGATCGACCGGCTGATCACTTCGGGTCTCAAGGCGCAGATCGACAGCCCGGAGACCCGTGACAAGCTGCGTCTGCTCACCCAGTCGCGCTGGTTCACCCCGCCGTTTTCCGGTTCGCGCTATTGCGGCTGGATGCTGGATGCCTGCCACGCCATGGATGCGAGCTGGCGCGAGGGCGCAACGCTGGTGCCGCGCGGACAGAAGCTGGAGCTGTTCGTCACCCTGACCGACTATTACGGCCGCCGGCAGCGCATCCACATTGATGAACCGGCCTTCATCGAGGAGCGCGAGCACCGGCGCATTCTGCGCTTTTCCTGTCATCACCGCATGCCGGGCGTTCTGGACAGCAGCTTTACGCCCCGCCACATTCCCGGCCTCGTCTTTGCCGCCCGCGCCACCTCTTCCTTCCCCGGCGCTTTCCCTCCGGCAACCGTTGGGGAAATGGACAGGCTGCTGGCAGAGCGGAGCGAGACCTGGGAAACGCGGGAGGAGTTCCTGCGCAGCACGATCGGCGGGTCAGTCGAAGATGTGGAGCGGCGCTGCTTTGTTGATGGCAGCGTGGTGATGAACAAGCCCTTCGGCCCGGTGATCGAGGCGATAGACGAGCGGCCCGCCACCCGCGAAGTCGCCCGGCGGCTGGTCTATGTGGACCCGGTGCCCTTCAACGGCAAGGGCGTGGGACCGAACGGCAATGGCGACACTGTGCCCGGCTTCTTCCGTGTCATCCTGTCCTCTCTTGCGCATATCCCGCGCAATGAACCGGTGGGGGATGACCTCAAGGCCATCGAGGCGCGCAACCGGCGGGCGCGGCGCCTTGCCGAGGTGATTGCCGCCACCGATCCGCTGGTGGAGGCGGAGGTCGGGCGCATTCTGCCGGCCGCTTCCACTCAGCCGCTGACCATCGAAGAACTGACCCGCTGCCGGGTCAAGGCGAACGAGGCCGCCCATGTGCAGGCAGGCTATGCCTATCTCAGCTATCAGACGCTGAAGGTGGAGGCACTGGCCGAGCGGCTGGCGGGGCTGATCTGCGAGCTGGCCGCGAGGGCAGGGGCAGAGCTTGATCTGGACGATGTACTCTCCCGTCTCAAGGCAGGTCTGCCGGAGGCCATGGAGGCGGGCAACTTCGGTTCCTCGCAGGCCATGATCAGCCTGCTGAAGGGGCTGGATGTCGACTACCGCATCCGCCGCCTGCGCTTCGTGGTGCGCCGCCTCAACAGCTTCTACCAGTCCCGCAGCCATGACGTGGCGGTGCAGAAGCCGGATGATCTGGATGCGCTGAAGCGCGAACTTTACGAACAGATCGACATGCTGCTGCGCTGCTGGAACGCGGCGGCCTATCCGCAAGACATTTGCGAGCTGGCAGCCGGACTTGGCACGGAGGACAGTCCGAAGGCGGTAGAGGCAGCGCTTGCCGCGATCCGTGCCCACATGCGGCTGGGGGATCTCGACCGGCTGCAGGATGATATTTTTGCGGTGATGACCTTCACCTACCTCGTGCCGGGCCTGCGGCAGGATCTGACGCGCGCCTATGTGGGCTTTGCCTTCTATGATCTGGTGACGCTGCCCGTTTTCCAGCGCACGGATTTTTCGGAAGTGAACGAAACGCTGATCGACCGGATCAGCCCGCGGGACGCCAGTTCCCTGCTGGATGAGGGATTCGTGCTGAAGGGATCGGCGCTCAACACCTTCGGCGCCTTCTTCAACCGCTCCTGGCGCGAGCATGACTATCTCTGGGGCCGGCTGACGGCGGCGGACCGGCTGATGCGCATCGTCCAGTCTTCCATCGGCAGCCGTGTGCTGGCGGCGGAAGAGGAGCAGAGGCTGAGGCGCAACCTGTTTCTGGCCATCGTCGATGAAGAGGCCGCGCATCTGAAAGCGGACCCTGCATTGATTCCAGCGGTGAGGCGCCTGATCGAGGAACGGATTGGCCCGGGCAGCGTTAGGCACGCGGAGGAGCCGCTTCCGCAGGAAGGTTGAAAGAATGGGCAGTTTTCTGATCGTCGCGCTCGGCGGCGGTATTGGTGCGGCGCTCCGGCACGGGATGAACCTCCTGACCCTGCGCTGGTTCGGGCCGAATTTTCCCTATGGCACGCTGACGGTGAATGTGGCCGGATCGCTGATCATGGGCCTCTTCATTGGCTGGCTGCTGCGCTACAATCCCGGCACCTCGGCCGGGCTGCGGCTTTTCGTGGCGACCGGCATCCTCGGTGGCTTCACCACCTTTTCCGCCTTCTCGCTGGACATGGCGCTGCTGTGGGAGAAGGGGGCGGTGCAGTTGGCGCTGCTCTATGTGGTCCTGTCGGTTCTCCTGTCCATCCTCGCGGTCTTTGCCGGTCTCGCCATTGCCCGCAGTGTCGGAGCCTGAAACTCTGGCCTTTCGGGCCTTGTGACGCGTCCGGGATGCGAAATCTCTTCCCTTGCGGGCCAAGGACGCTTAAGAGGAGCACAACAACAGCTGCGCCCTGCCGGGCCGGTTTGACGTGCCGCGTTGGCCGTCCCGGATACCCGCTCCAAGCCGGGCAAGCGCCAGAACGAGACCCATATGTCCGCTATTGAACTCAAGACCGTGTCCGCCGATGAGGCTGGCATGCGCCTCGACCGTTGGTTCAAGGTCCATTTCCCGGGCCTTGGCTTCGGCCACCTGCAGAAGCTGCTGCGCACCGGTCAGGTGCGCGTCGATGGCAAGCGCGCAGAAAGCGCCACCCGCCTCGCTTCCGGCCAGAGCGTGCGCATCCCGCCGCTCGGCATCGAAATCGAGGCGGACGACCGCAAGAACGCCCGGCCGAAGTCCACCAAGCTCATCGATGACGACCGCAAGGCCATCGAGGACATGATGCTGTTCGAGGACAGCATGGTGATGGTGCTGAACAAGCCCGCTGGTCTTGCCGTGCAGGGCGGTTCGGGCCTGCGCCGCCATCTCGACGGCATGCTGGATGCCTTCACCGACAGCAAGGGCAACAAGCCCCGCCTCGTGCACCGGCTGGACCGGGAAACCTCCGGCATCATCCTCGTCGCCAAGACCCGCCTTGCCGCGCAGGAGCTGACCAAGTCCTTCCGCCACCGCAACACCCGCAAGATCTACTGGGCGATGCTGGCCGGCGTGCCGAAGCCGAAGCAGGGCCGCATCTCCACCTATCTCGCCCGTGACGAGAGCGAGGAGCGCATGCGCATTGCCCGTCATGGCGAGGACGAGGCCCAGCACGCGGTGTCGCTCTACAATGTGGTGGAGCAGTCGGCGCAGAAGCTGTCCTGGGTGACCATGAAGCCGGTGACCGGCCGCACCCATCAGCTGCGCGCTCATGCCGCCCACATTCATCACCCGATCATCGGGGACGACAAGTATTTCAACGTGGAGAACTGGGAGCTGCCCGGCGGCATCCAGAACCGCCTGCACCTGCTGGCCCGGCGCATCATCATTCCGCACCCATCGGGTCACGGGAAGATCGACGTCTCCGCGCCGCTGCCCCCGCACATGCAGCAGACCTGGAACCTGCTCGGCTTCGACGTAGCAGACTATGTTCCGGAGCTGGACGAGGAAGACTGATACCAGGTCTCGATGAGCCTCGCTCATTGAGACCTGGTCAAGCCCGTGCGGCGCATGAGCAACTTCAAGGCGTGATGCGTCAGCATCAAAAGACTTGGTATGAGGACCCTGCCTGCCCATGTATCTTGTGATCTTTGACTGCGACGGCACGCTGATCGACAGCCAGGAGACCATCCTGCACGGGCTTGAGGTCGGCTTTGCCGCCGCCGGCCTGCCGATGCCGGGCCGCAAGGAAGCGCTGTCCATCGTCGGCCTGTCGCTGGAACAGGCCTTCGCCCGTCTGGTGGGCCCCGGTCACCGCGGCAAGGTGGGGATGATGTCCGAGGCCTACCGGGCCTCCAAGCGCAGCCGCCGCGCGGCGGGGCTTGATCATGATCCGCTTTATCCGGGCGCCCGCGAGGCCATCCTGCGCCTTGGCGCGCGCGAAGACGTGCTGCTGGGCATCGCCACCGGCAAGGCCCGGCGCGGTGTGGACCACATGCTGAAACTGCATGATCTGGAAGGCCGCTTCATCACCATCCAGACCGCCGACACCAGCCCCTCCAAGCCGCATCCGGACATGGTACTGCGGGCCATGGGCGAGACGGGCGCCGAGCCCCTGCGCACAGTGATGATCGGCGACACCAGCTTTGACATGGAAATGGCCCGGGCCGCCGGTGCGCTCGCCGTCGGTGTGTCCTGGGGCTATCACACGGCAGACCTGCTGCATGGGGCAGGGGCCCATGCGGTGATCGACCAATTTGACGAACTCGATGGCGCGATTGCCCGCTGCCTCGGCTGGACACTGGAGACCCTTTGATGCGCGATATCTTTGAAGAGATCCACGCGGACCTTGCCAAATATGATCCGGTCGAGCGGGCCAAAGAGCTCTCACGGCGGGAACTGCCCAAGCGCTTCTATGATGCTGCTTCGTCCGCTCCCGCTGAGGGTGGCCACGCAGTGCTGCTGGATGGCCGCGCGGTGAAGACACCGGGCCGCAAGCCGCTGCTCCTGCCCGATGCCAGACTTGCTGCCGCAGTTGCCGCCGAATGGCACGCGCAGGAAAAGGTGATCAACCCCGGCATCATGCCGCTGACCCGTATCGCCAATGCAGCGATCGATGCGGTCGGGGACCGCTTTGCGGAAGTCGCGGACGAGATCGCCCGTTACGCCGGCAATGATGCCCTGTGCTACCGCGCCAGCGAGCCGGAGCGGCTGACCGAACGCCAGCGCCAGATCTGGGACCCGCTGCTGGGGGCTGCTGAAGCCGAACTCGGCGGGCGTTTCCGCCTGTCCGGCGGCATTATGCATGTGCCGCAGGACGAGGCGCTGGTCGCGGCTTTCCGCAAGGCGCTGGATGGTTTCTCCGCGCTGGAACTCGCCGCCCTGCACACGGTGACCAGCGTCACCGGCTCGGCCGTCATCGCCCTGCTTCTCGCCCGCCGTAACCACGGCGCCGAAGACCTCTGGGCCGCTGCTCATGTGGACGAGGACTGGAACGCCGAACTCTGGGGCGAGGACACCGAGGCCCGCCGCATCCGCACCTACAAGAAGACCGAGTTCGACGCCGCCGCGCTGATCCTTGGTCACGGATAGGAAAAAGTTTTTTATTTCAGCTTGTTGAGGGGTTAAGCGGAATCAAGTTCGCAGCACGTTGAATCAGTTTTCGAGCCTGTTGAATTTGATTGCCGCGGAGTTGAATCAGTTTCTCAACCGCTTGAATCTGTGTGTGAGCGGCGCAACACCGCTCACCACCCTCTCCGCGTCGCCCCGGACGGAGCGTAGCGGAGATCCGGGGTCTACTCGCTCGCAGAGAGATGCCATTGACCAGAGCGGCGCGGCGGACTGGCTCGCCTTTCGGCCTCACCGCTGGAACAAACTTGAAAGCTCTGCAAGCGAGTGGTCCCCGGCTCGCGCTACGCTTGGCCGGGGTGACTCAGTGCCGGGGGCGTAGGGCTGCGGCTTCAGGACTTGCAGCTGCAGAGTAAAGCACTGCCTCTCCCCACACTCCGCGCCGCCCCGGCCTTGTGCCGGGGCCTGTAATGGGCGCACTTCCGGTCAAATTCTTCAAGTTTTCAATCTGTTGCCACACGTCCCTGACAGGTCCCGGCACAAGGCCGGGACGGCGCAGCAAGAAAGGCCGAATGCCCAAGGCACAGCCGGGACGGTCCGGCTTCCGGCGCCTCAGATCTCGAATTCAGGAATTTCCGTGAAGGCCTTGCGCAGGGCGTTGGACCAGCCGGTGGAGAGGGCCTGGAAATAGGGATCGTCGCGGTCGATGCGCTTCTGGCGGTGGGCGGTGAAGCTGTCGGTGTTGTAGAGCATCAGGTCGATGGGCATGCCGACCGACAGGTTCGAGCGCAGGGTGGAATCGAAGGACAGCAGCGCCATCTTGGCCGCAGCGCCAAGGCGCATGTCGCGGCGGGTCACCCGGTCGAGGATCGGCTTGCCATATTTGTGCTCGCCGATCTGGAAGAACATGGTGTCGTCGGTGGCCTCGATGAAATTGCCAGCCGAATAGATCTGGAACAGGCGCGGCGCCTCGCCCTTGATCTGGCCGCCGAAGATGAAGGTGACGAAGAAGCTCTCCGCGCTTGCCGCCAGTGCATCGCCATCCAGCGCCCGCACATCCCGCACGGCCTGCCCGACAAGCCGGGCCGCCTGGAACATGGTGTTCACGCTCATCAGATTGGTCTTGTTGAGGGTGGGCGAGGCGATCTGTTCGGACAGGATCGACACCACCGACTGGGTGATGGCGAGATTGCCGGCCGTCAGCAGGGTGAAGACACGCTCGCCGGGCTCTTCCCAGACATGCAGCTTCTTGAAGGTGGCGATATTGTCGACACCCGCATTGGTGCGGGTGTCGGCAGCAAAGACGAGACCACGGTCAAGTTTCAGGCCAACGCAGTAAGTCACGGCAGGGGGGTCCGCTTCATCATCCGGCCGCTTCGGCCCGTTATTGTTGCTGCTGGCTTCCGGCGCGGGTGACATCAACCTCGACATTGAGGTTTTCTTCCATGCCGCCGAACCGGATGCCGCGTATCGGAGCAGCGGAACGCGAGTCCAGCCCGGCCGTCAAGCGGATATAGCGCTCGGTCGGGCAAATCGCATTGGAAACGTCAAAGCCGACCCAGCCGAGCCCCTCGACATAAGCCTCGGCCCAGGCGTGATGAGCCTCGGACTCCTGATCCTCGTCCAGCAGCAGATAGCCCGAGACATAGCGGGCGGGCACCCCGGCCGCACGGGCGGCGGCGATGAAGATGTGAGCATGGTCCTGGCACACGCCTTCCCCGGCGGCGAGCACCTGAATGGCGGTGGCGTGGGTTTCGGTGACCCCCACCTTGTAGGCCACCTTGTCGCGGATCGCATGCATCAGGGCATGGCAGCCGCCGATCTGGTCTTCCGGCGTCAGCAGGCCGGAGAGCTTGCGAATGGCGTTGTTGGCCTCTGTCAACGGCGTGACGCGGGTGTAGATCCGCACCGGCGTCTCCACGGGTTCCTCACCCAGAACGCCGTTGAGGTCGGTGGTCTCAACCGTGCCGGAGGCGGTGATGGTGACTGCCTCCAGCGCTTCGCGGCTGGAGACCATATGCACCAGATTGCCGAAGGCATCCCGGTAGGTGGTGGCCCGGTCCATGCCCGGCGCCTCGATGCGCCAGTCAAGGATCGTCTGGCCCGCGCAGGATGGCGGGGTCAGCCGCAGCTGCTGCATCGCATTGGCAAGCGGGGTGTCGTAACGGTAATGCGTCGTGTGGCGGACTGTCAGGCGCATCGGATGCTGTCTCCTGGCTTCGGCCTTCTTCTTCGGTCAGGCGAAATTGTAATCACGGGCGACCCGATCGGCGAAAGCGTTGTTCCGGAGGGTGAAGTCCACCAGGAACTCATGCAGGCCCTTGCTGTAGATATCCCGCATGTGCCCGGTCCTGAGCTGTTCCTGCATCGTGCCTGCGAGGGGAGCGCTCGGCATCTGCTCGCCGTAATAAGCGGTCAGATCATTCATCGTGCTGTTGAGCCAGTCGTAGCTGTGCGCCAGCGAGCGCGGCATCTCCCGGCGCAGGATCAGGAACTCGGCAATGTTGGCCGCTTTCAGCTCTGCATTGGGGAAAGCGAAGCGGTAGCTTCTGAGGCCAGACATGACGCGCAGGATCGAGGACCACTGGTGATGGTGCCCCTTGCCGGCCATGTCGGTGACGGGCAGCAGGATCCAGTACTTGGCATCCAGCACCCGGGCCGTATGGTCAGCCCGCTCGACGAAATGGCCAAGCTGCGAGAAGGAATAACCGTCGTCGCGCAGCAGCGTGCCCAGCAGCGCGCCGCGAAACAGCATGGCGCGCTGGCCGATCCAGGTGAGGAACTCCGGCAGCTTGTCCTGCGCCAGCGTGTGGGGCTTGACGTCGCTGAACTCGATCCAGGTGGTGTTGATCGCCTCCCAGAGTTCGGACGTGATGCCGGTGCGCACGGCGCGGGCATTGTTGCGGGCCATCTCCAGGCTGTTGCGGACGGAGGAGGGGTTCTCCTTGTCGAACAGCATGAAATTCGTCACCGCGCGCGAGGTCACCTCGCCGGATTTCTCCATGAAGGCCGCTTCGCAGCCCGAGCCTGCCAGCGCCGAGCGCCAGTCTTCGGCCTCGTTCATGCC
Source organism: Pannonibacter sp. I15F10I1 (assembly GCF_900185665.1). Taxonomy (NCBI): domain Bacteria; kingdom Pseudomonadati; phylum Pseudomonadota; class Alphaproteobacteria; order Hyphomicrobiales; family Stappiaceae; genus Pannonibacter; species Pannonibacter sp. I15F10I1. Next base: position 1,002,379 of record NZ_FYAN01000026.1, on the reverse strand, counting down.
CTGTTGCGGGATCATGGCGGTGCGCCATGCCGCTTCCAGCAGGCGTGCGGTGTTGTGGGAGCGCTCCTTGTAGCGCGACATCCAGAAAAGGGAGGCGGCTGTGCGGCCGAGCATGATGATCAGTCCTCCAGAACCCAGGTATCCTTGGTGCCGCCGCCCTGGCTCGAATTCACGACCAGGGAGCCCTTCTTCAGCGCCACGCGGGTCAGCCCGCCGGGGGTGATCCGCACCTGATCACCGATCAGGACATAGGGGCGCAGGTCCACGTGGCGGGGGGCAACCCCGGAGGCCACATGGGTGGGGCAGGCAGACAGCGACAGGGTCGGCTGGGCGATATAGTTCTTCGGATTGGCCTTCAGGATCTCCCGGAAGGCGGCAATTTCGCGCTTGGACGCGGTCGGGCCGATCAGCATGCCGTAGCCGCCCGAGCCATGCACTTCCTTGACGACGATATCGGCGAGGTTGTCGAGCACATAGGCAAAGTCGTCCGGCCGCGAGCAGTTCCAGGTCGGCACGTTGTTCAGGATCGGCTTCTGGCCGGTGTAGAACTCGATGATGTCCGGCACATAGGCATAGATTGCCTTGTCATCGGCAATGCCGGTGCCCGGCGCGTTGCAGATGGTGACCGTGCCCGCCCGGTAGGCATCGAAGAGCCCCGGCACGCCCAGCATGGAATCCGGGCGGAAGGTGAGGGGATCGAGGAAGGCATCGTCAATGCGCCGGTAGATCACGTCCACCTGCTTGGGCTGGCGCGTGGTGCGCATCCAGACCTTGCCATTGTCGACGAAAAGATCGCGCCCTTCCACCAGCTCCACGCCCATCTGGTCGGCGAGGAAAGCGTGCTCGAAATAGGCCGAGTTGTAGATGCCCGGCGTCAGGATGCAGATCGTCGGCTCCTTGCGCGTCGTATCGGGCGCAACGCTTTCCAGCGTCTGGCGCAGAAGATCCGGATATTGCTCGATTGCCGCCACCCGGTGCATCTGGAACAGATCCGGGAACATGCGCATCATGGTCTCCCGGTTCTCCAGCATGTAGGAGACGCCGGAGGGCGTGCGCGTGTTGTCTTCCAGCACGTAGAAGTCATTTTCGCCGACACGCACCAGATCGGTGCCGATGATGTGCGAATAGACGCGCCGGGCCGGGGTAAAGCCCACCATTTCCGGCAGGAAGGCATCGTTCTGCAGGATCAGTTCGGCCGGCAGCCGCCCGGCGCGGATGATTTCCTGCCGGTGGTAGATGTCATGCAGAAAGGCGTTGAGGGCACGCACGCGCTGCTCGATGCCGGCCGACAGGCGGCGCCACTCGGCGGCGGAGATGATGCGCGGGATGGGGTCGAAGGGGATGAGGCGTTCCGTCGCCTCCTGGGCGCCATAGACGGCAAAGGTGATGCCAAGGCGCCTGAAGATTGTTTCGGCTTCCCGGCTTTTGCGCGTCAGGAAGTTTTTCGGCTGGCTGTCGAGCCATTCGGCCAGTCTTGCGTAGGCCGGCCTTGGCCGCCCGTCTGCCCCCAGCATCTCATTGAAGACCTCCCGCTCTGGCGCCATTCCGTACCCCGCCGTTATTGCTGTTCATTTAGGCAAGCATGGCAAATCCGCGCAGGCTGCAAAAGAACAATCTTCACGCTCATGTGCCTAGAAGTTGTGCAATGTTCCCGGCGTTGACGGCAAAGGTCCTTCTTTGTGCTGACTTCTCGTCTTTGGCCCTGACGTGGTAGACCCTGCGGCAGATGTTTTTTTCTGAAGAGGCGGATGATGAAGGATATCCTGGCCGAACTGGAGCACCGGCGCGAGACAGCGCGGCTGGGAGGCGGGCAACGCCGCATTGACGCCCAGCACGGGCGCGGCAAGCTGACGGCGCGCGAGCGGATCGACATCCTGCTGGACGAAGGGTCCTTCGAGGAATTCGACATGTTCAAGCAGCACCGCTGCACGGACTTCGGCATGGACGAGGCGCATATCCCGGGCGATGGCGTCGTCACCGGCTGGGGCACCGTAAATGGCCGTGTCGTCTATGTTTTTTCCAAGGACTTCACGGTCTTCGGCGGCTCCCTGTCCGAGACTCATGCCCAAAAAATCATCAAGATCCAGGACATGGCCCTGAAGAACCGCGCGCCCATCATCGGCCTGTTCGATGCCGGCGGCGCGCGCATTCAGGAAGGCGTGGCAGCGCTGGCCGGTTACGGCGAGGTGTTCCAGCGCAATGTCACCGCCTCCGGCGTCATTCCGCAGATCTCGCTGATCATGGGCCCTTGCGCGGGCGGTGACGTCTATTCTCCGGCCATGACCGACTTCATCTTCATGGTGCGCGATACGTCCTACATGTTCGTCACCGGCCCGGATGTGGTGAAGACCGTGACCAACGAGACGGTGACCTCCGAGGAACTGGGCGGTGCCAGCATCCACACCACCAAGTCCTCCATCGCGGACGGCGCCTTCGAGAATGATGTTGAGGCGCTTCTGGAAATGCGCCGCCTCATCGACTTCCTGCCGATGAACAATCTGGCCGATGTGCCGGAGGTGGATTGCCATGACGATCCCTCCCGCATCGACATGAGCCTCGACACGCTGGTGCCGGACAATCCGAACAAGCCCTACGACATGAAGGAGCTTGTGATGAAGACGCTGGACGAGGGGGATTTCTTCGAGATCCAGGCGGGTTTTGCGAAGAACATCATCACCGGCTTCGGCCGCCTCGAAGGGCGCACCGTGGGCATCATTGCCAACCAGCCGATGGTGCTGGCCGGAGTGCTGGACAGTGACGCCAGCCGCAAGGCCGCCCGTTTCGTGCGCTTCTGCGACTGCTTCAACATTCCGGTCGTCACCTTCGTCGATGTGCCGGGCTTCCTGCCGGGCACGGCGCAGGAATATGGCGGGCTGATCAAGCACGGCGCCAAGCTGCTGTTCGCCTATGCGGAGGCAACCGTGCCGAAAATCACCGTCATCACCCGCAAGGCCTATGGCGGGGCCTATGACGTGATGAGTTCCAAGCACATCGGCGGCGACATCAACTACGCCTGGCCGAGCGCCGAAATCGCGGTGATGGGCGCCAAGGGCGCGGTGGAAATCCTCTATCGCTCCGAGCTCTCCGACAAGGACAAGATCGCCAAGCGCACCAAGGACTATGAGGACCGCTTCGCCAATCCCTTCGTCGCGGCCGAGCGCGGCTACATCGATGAAGTGATCATGCCCCATTCCACCCGCAAACGCGTCTCCCGCGCGCTCGCCCTGCTGCGCTCCAAGCAGGAAGAGCTGCCCTGGAAGAAGCACGACAACATTCCGCTCTGAGCAACAGACGCGAGCCCTAATGGGGCTCGCCCTCTGGCCGCAGGCACTGAGTCACCCCGGCCAAGCGGAGCGCGAGCCGGGGGCTACTCGTTTCCGGAGAGGTGCCGTTGTCTGAAGCTCTGCGGCAGCGGGACTGTGCCAGCCTCTCTGCCGCAAAGATGTCTCACCGCTCTGCGAGAGAGTGGTCCCCGGGTCTGCGCTTCGCTCCGCCCGGGGCGGCGCAGAGTGGGGGAGGGGCTGAGCCCCTCAGCCTCGCCGGTAGATCAGCAGCTGGTTGTTGGCCGGCATCGCATGGTCGGCGAGGAGCGTCAGGCCGATCGCACGGGCGAGGGCGTCGACTTTTTCAAAGTCGCGCAACCCGCTCTTCGGGTCCTTCTTGCGCAGGCTCTGGTCAAAGGCTTCGTTGCTGGGGGTGGTGAAGGCCCCGCCATATTTGAAGGCGCCATAGATGGCGAGCGTGCCGCCCTCTGCCAGCGTTTCGCCGACCCCTTCAAAGAACGCCTCGACGCCCTCCCAGCTGACGATGTGCAGGCTGTTCGAGGTGTAGATGGCGTCGAAGGCGTCGTCTGCCTCCCGGTCCGGCGTCGGCCAGGGCAGGTCGAGCACGTCGAGCTCCAGCGGTTCCTCGATGTTGTCGAGGTCGGTTTCAACGATCCGCTGTTCAAGACCCGCCAGATGCTCGGGCAGATCGCTGGGCTGCCAGACGAGATGCGGCAGGTTCTTGGCGAAATGCACCGCGTGCTGGCCTGTGCCGCTGGCAATTTCCAGCACACGGCTTGACCCGGCAAAGGCGTCTTTCAGGATTTCGAGGATGGGGGTCTTGTTATTCTCGGCAGCTGCGGAAAACGGGATCATCTCACGGTCCGGCCAGTGTTTTCATGGATCATGGCATCAGGATAATGCCAGAGCCATGATGAGAAGCAGCAAAGCCTCGATTGCGCAAGCCCCTGCAAGCACATGCAGGGCCCGGCGGATGTCGGCTTCGCCTGCATCCTTGTTCCCTTGCGGGTTCATGAAGGGGTCTTCCACCCGGTAGGTGGCATAGGCGCGCGGGCCCGCCAGTGCGACGCCAAGGGCCCCGGCCATCGCCGCCTCCGGCCAACCCGCATTGGGGGAGCGGTGCAGCCCGGCATCCCGGCGAACTGTGGACAGGGCACGGAATGGCGAGCCGTGAACAAGAGGTGCTGCGAGCGCAATGAACAGCGCCGAAAGCCGTGACGCAGGCAGGTTGATCAGGTCATCAAAACGGGCGGAAGCCCAGCCGAAATCCTGGTGCCGGGCCGTCTTGTGGCCGATCATGGAATCGGCCGTGTTGACGGCCTTGTAGGCGATGAGCCCCGGCAGGCCGAGTACGGCGAACCAGAAGACGGGAGCCACAACGCCATCGGAGAAGTTCTCGGCGCAGGATTCGATGGCGGCGCGGGAAACGCCGCTTTCGTCCAGCTGCTCCGGATCGCGCCCGACGATCATCGACACGGCCCGGCGTCCACCCGCCAGCCTGCCGTCCCGCAGGCCATCGGCGACGGCCTTCACATGCACATAGAGGCTGTTCTGGGCGAGGAACACGGCGGCGATGACAATGATCCCGGCCTCGCCATAGGGCAGGGCGGAAAGGCCTGCCTGCAGCAGAAAGCCGGTGCCCGCGCCACCTGCCACCAGCAGGACAAGCGTCAGTATGCCAGCCATACGGCGCAAGGCGGCAGGCCAGCTTTCGCGGTTGAGGCAGCGGTCCATAAGGCTGATCAGCTTGCCGATCCACACGACCGGATGCGGCAGGCGCCGCCACAGCCAGTCCGGGTCGCCGATGACGGCATCAAGGGCAATGGCTCCCAGCAGCAGCCAGAGCGCCAGCGGATCACTCAGCACGATGTTGCCTCTTCGCGCGATGCCATGGCTTTGGCGAGTGCCTGCTGCAGACGGGCAAGGCCTTCCGGCGAGCCGGGCAGGCCGAAGCGTAGCCAGGCCGGGGCATAGTCGAAGGCGCGCGCCCAGATATGATGCCGCGCCAGCGCCTGATGCAGGCGGGCGGCGCCCGGATGCTCTGCCAGCACGTAAAGCGAAGTGCCGCCGCGGATCGCAACACCTGCGGCCCGCAGCACGTCTTCAAGTGCGGCCATTTCCTGCGCCAGCGTCTTGCGCATGGCGGCCTGCCAGTCCAGATCCCGCAGGGCCTGAACACCGACTTCCAGCGCCGGGCCGCTGACGGACCAGCTTTCCAGGCGCCGGGCAAGGGCATCCGTCACATTCTGCGGCCCCGCCAGAAAGCCGAGGCGCAATCCGGCAAGACCGAAGAACTTGCCGAAGGAGCGCAGCACCAGAACCGGCTCATCCGTCAGATGCGGCAGCAGGCTGCGGGACGGATCCACGTCGGCAAAGGCCTCATCCACCACCAGAAAGCCGCGGCGCTGCTGCATGTCTCTGGCAAGGTTCAGAAGCGCCTGCGGTTCATGCCAGCGGCCATCGGGATTGTTGGGGCTGACGACGAGGGCAATCCGGCCTTCCGGCCTCTCGTGGAAAATGTCTGAAGCTTCGCTCACCTGCCGTCCGGCGCCCCGCCAGGCATCGCCGTGGCTGGAATAGGTGGGGCCTGCGATGGTGATTCTGCCTTCGGGCAGAAGGGCCGGCAGATGCGGCAGGATGACCTGCGTGCCCGGCGCTGCGGCAAGGCCGAGATGCGCGGGCACCTGATAGGCCGCACGGGCTGCATCCAGCAGGCTCTCATGCCCGGCATGCGCGGGCAGGCGGGTCCATACGGACGCCGGCAGGCTGGCAGGCACCGGATAGGCATGCGGATTGATGCCGGTCGACAGGTCCAGCCAGTCTTCCTCCGCCCCGCCGTAGGTTGCCATGGCCTGAAACAGATCGCCGCCGTGTTTCATCATGCTCTCTTGATTGGATTGTAGCCCTGCCGGAGGAGCCTTTGTGAGCTGGAGATAACCCGATCGGAGCGCCCGGCAAAAGTTTTTTTGCCCTGGCGGCCGCCCTCGGCCCTTGTCTGAGTGTGCTCCTGTCACGGCTCCGGAACTTACACCGGCGCTCGATGAGTCAAGCTCATCGAGCGCCGGTCAAGCCCGTGCGGCGCCTGAGCAATTTCAAGGCGTGATGCGTCAGCATCGAAAGCCTTGGTATTAAGTCTGAATTTATACAAATTGACATCACCAAGTTGATGTTTTGCGGTTCATTTAAGTTTATGACTTTAGGTTGTCGATGATGCTGAAGCATGACTCGGATTGCCTCAGGGGAAGTATTATGAATTCCAAATGGAATCCTGTAATTTCTGGGCGTGGTAATTTTGACAGTACTGACCACGCAGAGATGTCCGGTTTGCTGGAAACTCAGCCGGAGCAGGACGGTTCCATGCACAAATCCGGCTTGCAGGTACGGGAAAAGTTCCTGCAGGAGCATGTCTGGCTGCGCACCATGTTTGATCAGGTGGCTGACTACCTGTTCGTCAAGGACGCCCGCTGCCGGTTTGTGCTCGCCAATCGTGCCATTGCAGCCGATCTTGGGCTGGAGTCGGCGGACAGCCTGATCGGCAAGACGGATCTCGAGCTGCATCCCTTTCCTGTGGCCATGGGCTTTTTCAGGGATGAGAGGCAGGTTTTGCGCACCGGCATTCCCTTGATCGACAAGGAGGAATGCATCATTCAACCCAATGGTGCCCGCCGCTGGTTTGCGTCGTCGAAATATCCTCTCCGGGACGATGACGGGAACATCGTTGGCCTCTTCGGTGTCTGCCGCGACATCACCGAGCGGCGCAAGGCCGATGGCCTGCGCGATGCCCAGGCGCATGTGCTGGAGATGATTGCCTCCAGCGCCCCTCTCTCGGATGTTCTGGAATGCATGGTCCGTCTGATCGAGGGGCAACTGGACGGTGCCATCTGTTCCGTCCTGCTTCTGGATGAGGATGGCCGCCATCTGCGCCACGGTGCGGCGCCCAGCCTTCCGAAGGCCTATTGCGATGCGATTGATGGTGTCGAGATCGGCCCCAGCGTCGGCTCCTGCGGCACTGCGGCCTACACATGCAAACCCGTGACGGTTGCCGACATTCAGGCCGACCCGCTCTGGGCTGACTATCATCCGCTCGCCACGAAATTCGGGCTGCGCTGCTGCTGGTCCACACCGATCATGTCGCTGGACAATCGGGTGCTCGGCACATTCGCCATTTACAAGCAGACCCCGGGCGTGCCGGGACCCGTGGAAGACCGGTTGATCGCCGATACGGCCCGGATCGCAGCCATTGCCATTGAACGCAAGCGGGCCGAGGAGAAGATACGCTTTCTCGCCCACCACGATCCGCTGACCAGCCTGCCGAACCGCAGCCAGCTGGAGAGCTTCATCGACGCGGCGCTGGCCAGGGTGCACCTGCCGGATGAACGTGTGGCGGTGGTCTTTGTCGATCTCGACAATTTCAAGACCGTCAATGACAGTCTCGGCCATGCCGCCGGTGACCGGCTTCTGCTGTCCATTGCAGCAAGGCTGAGCGATGAGGTCCAGGACCGTGGCAAGGTGCTGCGCCTTGGCGGCGATGAGTTTGTGCTGATCCTGGAGGGTTCGATTGCCTCGTCTGAGGAATTGCCCCCATTCCTGCGCGGTCTGCGGGAAAAGCTGTCTTTGCCGGTGCATTTGGCCGGGCAGTCTTTTCACGTCACCAGCAGCATGGGTGCTGCCTGCTATCCAGATGATGCGACGGAGGCTGCCGCGCTGGTACAGTGTGCCGATACCGCGATGTACACGGCCAAACGCGCCGGACGGAACACGTTTCACCTGTATTCTCCCGTCGAAGGGCAGACGTCGTCCTGCAAGCTTCAGATGCTTGAAGGGATACGCCGTGCGCTGCGCAACAATGAATTCATCCTGCATTACCAGCCGCAGGTCGATCTCATGGAGAACCGGATTACCGGTTTCGAAGGGCTGGTGCGCTGGGAAAATCCCTTCGAAGGCCTCATCATGCCGCGCTATTTCGTGCCGCTGATGGAGGAGGCGGGGCTGATTTGTGAACTTGGCCACGTGGTTCTGGGCCAGGCCGTGGAGCAGGCGCGGCTCTGGCAGGAGCAGGGGTTCTCCGGCTTCAAGATCAGCATCAACATCGCGCCGCAGCAGTTCAGTGATCCGGACTGGACCCAGACCGTCATGGGCGCCCTGAAACAGGCAGGTTTGCGGCCGGGGCTGCTGGAGCTGGAAATCACCGAAGGCGTTCTGATGCAGAACGTGGAGCGGGCGGTGGCCGTCATGGCCGAGTTGCACGCGCTGGGCGTTGGTCTCGCCATCGACGACTTCGGCAAAGGGCACTCCAGCCTTGCTTCACTCAGACGTTTCCCCGTCTCCCGGCTCAAGATTGACGAGGCCCTTGTCCGCCACATTGACAGGGACGAAAGCGACCGGGGGATTGCCGAGACCGTGGTGACACTCGGGCAGAAGCTGAAGCTGCGGGTCATCGCCGAAGGCGTCGAACGGGAAGCACAGGTTGAGGCACTGCGGGCAATTGGCTGCCCGGAGGCGCAAGGCTACTTTCTCGGTATGCCCATGACAGCTGACGAAGCCACGGCTCTGCTCGAAGCGCAAGGCTGAGCGCTGTAACCTGACTGTCTTTTATGAGGTGTAAAGGGGGATGGAGGCCTCGCCCGGAATCGAACCGGGGTGGACGGATTTGCAATCCGCTGCGTAACCACTCCGCCACGAGGCCTTGGCGCGTCTTTTCGACTACCGCCTCTTTCCTGTCAAGCGGCCTCTTTGCGTTTTCCCTTCCTTGATCAGTTGCATCTGTGCCGGCGGGCAGGGCTGCAATCGGCGGAGAACGCAGGGTGAGGAGCATCATGGCCCCGGCCCCATGCAGAAGAGGCTGGTTTGAATGTCTCGAGAAGGCAGGGGGCTGCGCCGATCTGCCCCTTGTCACGCCTGCCTGCGCCCGGTAATGGATCAGGCAAGAAAGTTGGAGAGGCTTTCGCAAGAAATCGAAAGAGGCACGCGATGGGTGACTACGCGCAATCCCGCACGCGAATGGTGGATAACCAGCTCAGAACCAATGATGTCACGGATCTGCGGATCCTCGACGCGATGGAATCCGTCCCGCGTGAGCTGTTCGTGGCAGGTTCAAAGAAGCCGGTTGCCTATATCGATGAAGACACGCTCGTGTCCGACACAGGGGCACCGCGCTATCTCCTGAAGCCGCATGTGCTTGGCAAACTGATCCAGCTTGCCGAAGTGAAAGCGGATGACGTTGTGCTCGTTGTTGGCGGAGCGTCCGGCTACAGCACCGCTGTGCTCGCAGGGATCGCCGGAACGGTGGTCCAGGTGGAAGAGGATGCCGGGCTTGCGGCCCGCGCCAGCCAGACCCTCGTCAGCCTGGGCATTGAGAATGCCGCCGTCGTGGAAGGCAAGCTCGCTGAGGGCTGCGCTTCGGAAGGCCCTTATGACGTGATCCTTCTGGATGGCGCCGTTGACTTCATTCCGGAGCAACTGGCCAGCCAGCTGAAGGAAGGCGGGCGGCTCGTGGCCATCGAAGGGCGTGGCGGGGCCGGCCTTGCCCGTGTCTACCAGAACTCCGGGTCGGTGATTGGTGCCCGCTTTGGCTTCAACGCCAGCGCGCATACTCTGCCCGGCTTCGGTAAGGCCCCCGAATTCGTCTTCTGAGAACACACATATCTGAACGCCGTTCAAGTCTCGCGCCCGGAAGCTGTTGAAAAGCTGCAGTTTTCGGGCGCTTTACGTATGGCGTTACCTGTTGCAACGCTGCCGCAGCCGGACAGAAACAGATTCTTAATTTTCGGTGAGGGGTAGGCACAGCGTTGCAGCTGGGTATACTCCCCGCCAAATGACAGCACGGGTGGGGGCCCGTACATCAAGGGGCGTTTTCAGTGCGTTTTCGAGTAACCCTTTCTGCTGCTTTGCTGAGCATCAGTGCTTTCACGCTTTCTTCCACGGCTAAGGCTGAGAGCATTTCTGAAGCATTGGCGCTGGCATATGCCAACAACCCAACCCTGAATGCGGCCCGTGCTGCATTGCGTGCTACCGATGAGCGTGTGCCTCAGGCGCTTGCGGGCTGGCGCCCGACCATTGTAGCGAATGCGTCGGCTGGTTCGATCCGCACTTCCACTGGCATCGGTCCCGATAACATCCGTAATAATGCGTCCATGTCCCTGTCCATTCAGCAGGCTTTGTTCCGCGGTTTCCGGACGGTGAACTCGACCAAGCAGGCCGAAGCTCTTGTGCGTGCTCAGCGCGAGAGCCTGAGTGCGACCGAGCAGGATGTGCTGCTGTCTGCCGCGCAGGCCTATGTGAATGTAATCCGCGACACCGCGCTTGTTGCCCTGCAGCGCAGCTCGGTTGAATTCCTGCGTGAGCAGGTGCGCGCGTCCAAGGACCAGTTTGAGGTGGGGGAGGGCACCCGTACGGACGTGTCTCAGGCAGAAGCACGTTACGCCGAAGCTCAGGCGAGCCTCAACTCGGCCATTGCAAATCTGAATGCCAGCCGTGCCGTCTATGAGCAGATCGTTGGCATTGAGGCCCGCAACCTGTCGGCTTCGACGCCGATTGGCAAGATGATGCCGCGCTCGGTCGAGGAAGCCATCCGGATGGGTGAGGAGCTGCAGCCGCTGCTTCGTCAGGCGCAGCATCAGGTTGACGCCGCCCTCTACAACGTGAAGGCTATCGAGGGCGAACAGCTGCCGACCGTCACGCTGGAAGGCTCTATCGGCCGGGACTGGAAGCCGTCCCAGTCTATCAGTTCGGTGAACTCTGCCTCCGTGGTTGGGCGGGTGTCTGTTCCACTTTATCAGGGTGGAGCACTTTCGTCCCGCGTGCGTCAGGCTAAGGAAGAGCTCGGCCAGGCAGAGATTCAGCTGGATGTTTTGCGCAACCAAGTGCGCGCTAACGTGATTTCAGCCTGGGGCAACTATCAGGCCGCTGAAGCTTCTATCACAGCTGCCCAGGCCGCCGTGGAAGCGCAGCAACTGGCTCTGCAGGGTGTGATTGAAGAGCAGCGTGTTGGTCAGCGTACCACTCTGGATGTGTTGAATGCGCAGCGGGAGCTTATCATACAGCGTTCGAACCTGGTGACCGCGCAACGCAACCGCATTGTTAGCGGTTACCAGTTGCTGTCCGCCATGGGGCGTCTTGATGCGGAATTCCTGAACCTGCAGGTGGCTCGCTACGAGCCCACCGAACACTACAGCAAGGTTCGCGACAAGTGGTTCGGTATGCGTACGCCGGACGGCCGCTGATGATTCGGCGCTGATTTGCGAAATCGCCAGGAGTTCAGAGAACGCGCCCTTCCGGGGCGCGTTTTCCATTGAGAAGGCTGGTCAACCCGGCAAGTTTTTCCTATTAAAAGGGGATAAGCAGGCTGTCCTGAACTAGCGGCCTATGATGTTGACAGGCGACTCAGCATAATATCCTTAACCGAATCGTAACTTTTGGAACTTCGGTCCAGTGCGTTTGTAACCAGTTCTGGGGGAACTCATGTCGAAGGCCAGTCAGGCACAGGAACCCTCGATGGAGGAAATTCTCGCCTCCATTCGCCGGATCATTTCCGACGAGGAATCTCCTGCCGCCAGCAAGACTGCACCAGCAGCCCCGGAGCTCGTAGCCGAAATGCCGCAAGTCAATGAAATGCCTGAGGAAGAAGAAGTCGGCATGTCGCAGGATGACCTGGACAAGCTGTTCGACATGGCGGGCGATGATGATGATGACGGCGATGCTGCCATCGATGATGACATCGCGGCCTTCGAGGCCGATGAAGACCTTGCCGATGAAGATGTTCTGGAGCTGACCGAGGAACTGGCCGTCGAGGAAGAAGAGGAAGACGACCCCTTCGCCATGGTTGAGGGCATGCCCGATACGATGGACGATGACGCCGGTGACATCGCTTTCATGGAAGACGGGGATGAGCCTGCTCCGGCACCAAGGCTCGCGCCGCAGCCGGCCCGCTCGTCTGCGGCCGAAGGCCTTGCGCCCGTTTCCATGGACAATCTCGATCCGCTGGACGAGGAGACGCCGCTTGTCTCGGACATGGCGGGAGCAGCCGTCAGTGCCGCTTTCGAGAACCTGTCCAGCACCATCCTGTCGGCCAATGCCCGCACGCTGGAGGATCTGGTGAAGGAGATGCTGCGCCCGATGCTGAAGAGCTGGCTGGATCAGAACCTGCCCGTCATGGTGGAACGTCTCGTTCGCCAGGAAATCGAACGCGTGGTACGCAAGCGCTGATCTGCGGCGGCTTGTTATGTGCCATGCATGACCGGAACGCCGCCTGCGGGCGGCGTTGCCATTTCTGCCTCTCTTCAGGCCCCATTCCGCTCAGGATGTTGACTCGCTGCCCGCCATCCGATTTACACAGGCCCAGATAACGGAAAGTCCCGAGAAGCCCTCATGCTTGACAAGACCTATGACGCAGCGGCCGTCGAGCCGCGGATCACCGAAATGTGGGAAAAGGCCGGAGCCTCGCGCGCCGGTGTCGGTGCCGCCGATGGCGCCCCGTCCTATACGATCGTGATCCCGCCGCCGAACGTGACGGGCTCCCTGCACATGGGCCATGCGCTCAACAACACGCTGCAGGACATCCTCATCCGCTTCGAGCGCATGCGCGGCAAGGATGTCCTGTGGCAGCCGGGCATGGATCACGCAGGTATCGCCACTCAGATGGTTGTCGAGCGCCAGCTCGCCGAGCGCAAGGAACCCTCGCGCCGTGACATGGGCCGTGATGCCTTCATCGAGCGCGTCTGGAACTGGAAGGGCGAATCCGGCGGCATGATCTTCAATCAGCTGAAGCGCCTTGGCGCGTCCTGCGACTGGGACCGCGAGCGCTTCACCATGGATGAAGGCCTGTCGGCTGCCGTTCTGGAAGTCTTCGTGTCGCTCTTCCGCGACGGCCTGATCTACAAGGACAAGCGTCTCGTTAACTGGGACCCGAAGCTGCTGACCGCGATTTCCGACCTGGAAGTCGTGCAGCAGGAGATCAAGGGCAACCTCTGGCACTTCCGCTATCCGCTGGAAGGCGGTGCCACCTATCAGCATCCGGTGGCCTTCGATGATGATGGCAATGCGACGGAGTATGAGACCCGCGATTACATCGTTGTGGCCACCACCCGTCCGGAAACCATGCTGGGCGACACCGCCGTTGCCGTGAACCCGGAAGATCCGCGCTACAAGGACCTGATCGGCAAGCACATCATCCTGCCGCTGGTCGGCCGCCGCGTGCCGATCGTGGGTGATGACTATGCCGATCCCACCGCCGGGTCCGGCGCGGTCAAGATCACCCCGGCGCATGACTTCAACGATTTCGAGGTCGGCAAGCGCCATGACCTGCCGATGATTTCGGTTCTCGACCGTGAGGCACGGGTCATTCTGGCCGAGAATGCCGAATTCCTCGCCGGTGTGCCGGCGTCTGAGATGCTGGATGCCACCATCGCCGCCTTCCACGGGCAGGACCGCTTTGCCGTGCGCAAGGCGCTTGTTGCGCAGATGGAGGAGCAGGGGCTGCTGGATCGCATCGAGGATCACACCCACATGGTGCCGCATGGCGACCGTGGCGGTGTGCCCATCGAGCCGATGCTGACCGATCAGTGGTATGTGGATGCCGCGACGCTGGCCAAGCCTGCGATTGCCTCTGTCCGCGAGGGCCGCACCAAATTCGTGCCGTCCAACTGGGACAAGACCTATTACGAGTGGATGGAGAACATCCAGCCCTGGTGCATTTCGCGCCAGCTGTGGTGGGGCCATCAGATCCCGGCCTGGTATGGTCCCGATGGCAAGATCTTCGTCGAGAAGACGGAAGCCGAAGCGCTGAAGGCAGCCGCTGCCCACTATGGCAAGCCTGTTGAAATGGCGGCCATGGAACAGGCGCTGGCCGCCTGGGAAGCCGGGGCGGCCGGGGCAGGGGAGAGCGTTCTGCTCTACCGCGACGAGGACGTGCTCGACACCTGGTTCTCCTCCGCCCTGTGGCCGTTCTCGACGCTCGGCTGGCCGGACAAGACACCGGAACTGGCCCGCTACTTCCCGACGTCGGTGCTGATCACCGGCTTCGACATCATCTTCTTCTGGGTCGCCCGCATGATGATGATGTCGCTGCACTTCATGAAGACCGAGCCCTTCGACACCGTCTACATCCATGCCCTCGTCCGTGACGAGAAGGGGCAGAAGATGTCGAAGTCCAAGGGCAACGTCATCGACCCGCTGCAGCTGATCGACGAGTTCGGCGCCGATGCGCTGCGCTTCACGCTGGCGGCCATGGCGGCGCAGGGCCGCGACATCAAGCTGGCCACCAGCCGTGTCGGCGGCTACCGCAACTTTGCCACCAAGCTGTGGAATGCGGCCCGCTTTGCCGAGATGAACGGCTGCAAGCGCGTCGCCGGGTTTGATCCGGCCCGCGCCACCCATACGCTCAACCGCTGGATCGCCACGGAAGTCGGCCGCTGCGCCGAGGAAGTGCGCGAGGCACTGGAGGCCTACCGCTTCAACGATGCGGCCAATGGCGTCTACCGTTTTGTCTGGAACACTTATTGCGACTGGTTCCTGGAGCTGGCCAAGCCCGTGTTCAACGGCACGGATGACGCCGCCAAGGCGGAAATCCGCGCGACCGCAGCCTGGACGCTGGACGAGATCCTGAAGATCCTCCACCCCTTCATGCCCTTCCTGACCGAAGAGCTGTGGGCGCGTCTCGGCGAGGAAACCGGCGCACCGGACCAGATCCTGATGCTGACCCGCTGGCCGGCTCCCGCTCTGGCGGATGCTGCGGCCGCTGAAGAGATCAACTGGCTCGTCGGCCTCATTTCCGAAATCCGCTCCGTGCGCTCGGAAATGAACGTTCCGGCCGGTGCACAGATCCCGGTGGTGATGGTCGGTGCAGGCGATGTGACGGTTGCGAGGGTGAAGACCCACGAGGCCGCCATCCTGCGCCTTGCCCGCGCCGAAAGCCTGACGCTCGCGGACGAGCTGCCCAAGGGCGCGGCTCAGATCATTGTGGGCGATGCCACGGTCTGCCTGCCGCTGGCCGGTGTGATTGATCTGGGCGCCGAAAAGGCACGGCTTGCCAAGGAGCTTGGCAAGCTTGAGGACGAGATCGGCCGCATCGAGAAGAAGCTCTCCAACCCGGCCTTTGTCGAGAAGGCAAAGGAAGAGGTTGTCGAGGGCGAGCGCGAGAAGCTGGCCGAGCTTTCCGCCCGCAAGACGCAGGTGCAGACGGCCGTCAGCCGTCTGGCGTCTCTGGGCTGATAAACAGTCTTGCGCGGCGGCTGAAACCGTTGCCGCGCAAGGGCTTGCCTTCCGGCAGCCGCAATCGGGTGTTACGCCCGCCAAACTCAGGGACTTGCCAGGGACAATCATGCGGCAAATCAACAGGATGAAGAGCAGGCCGGTCTTCGGCACAGCCCTTGCTGGCGCCCTTGTCTGCGCCCTTGCCGCTGTGCCCGCCCGCGCGGATGTCATCGAGAACCCGGTGGCTGTCTTCTCCGGGCTCGACAAGATCACCGGCCGCATCACGTCTTTTGATGTCTATATCGGCGAGACGGTGCAGTTCGGCGCGCTTCAGGTGACGCCGCGCGTCTGTCACACCCGGCCGCAGACCGAAAATCCACTGACCACGGCCTTCGTGCAGGTGGATGAGGTGACGCTGAACAACGAGATCCAGCGGATCTTCTCCGGCTGGATGTTTGCCGCAAGCCCGGGCCTGCATGGCGTCGAGCATGCTGTCTATGACGTGTGGCTGACCGACTGCCGCCAGACCTCCACCGTGCCGCCTCCGGCTGGCTATTCCGGTCCCCCGGTCACTGTGGTGGAAGAGGGCGCAGACACACTCGGCGGCGCGGCAGGCACCGGCGAACAAGCTGAGGGCGCAATGGGCACCGTGCCCGCCCCGCGGCCCAAGCCGCCGCTGTTCTGATCATGCTGCCTGCCGGAGCGGATCCGGCAGGGCCAGTGGCTGATCCCAGCCCTCACGCCAGATCTGGCGATGCTGGCGCATGACGCGAAGGCTTGCTCCTGCGCGCAGGGGCGTGGCCAATCTTCAATGAAACAAGCTCATTGAGCGTTGGTGTCAGACGGCAACCGTATCCACGATCCAGTTCCAGGCAACGCGGACCGAGTCGGCTGCGCCCTGGAAGAAGGCAACGATGCCGTGCCACACGGATTCGCCGGCCTTTGCCAGCTGCAGCAGAATGGACGGCTGCTGCGGCGGTGTCTGGACCAGTTCGACGGCAGTCTTGCCTTCCTCATCATCCACCACGCGGCGGGTGATCATCTGGCCGGTTTCCGAAGGGACACGCGATTCGTCCTTGGCCACGGCAAGCGTGCCTTCCGGCGCATTGAGCGGGCTCACGACGATGGCGCGGCCATCGGGAAGGAGATGGGTTTCGTTCTGCGCGACTTCTGACGCGTAGATGACTTCGCCCTCGGAGTCGATCAGTTCGACCCAGATGACCTTGCGGCCCTGAATGTCGACCGGTCCAACCCAGATGGAGGTGTCCTCACCGGCCGCAGGCCCGGCGCCAAGGCTGGCGAGCGTGACGGAGAGGTTGTCCTCGGGCAGCAGATGCCGTTCCGACTTGGGGGCGGCAAGCGCGAGCGGGGCGGCAGAAAGCATGATGGCAACTGCCGGAATGATGGCTTTCTTCATGAGACGATGCGTCATTTTTGCCTCCCTCGGCATGACAGTCACGTCTGAACACAGATCACGGCACCGGTTTTTTTAAGGTCTGAAGTACACCTCGTCTTTTTGACAGGTGCCTTGCTCATCCGGTTGCTGTGATGCAGCCATTATTACGCCATTTCCCTTAAGATAGATGTTATCCGAATCACAAAATGACGTGGTTTCTGATCTTTCCTGATTGGCTGCGGCCGGGGCTTCATGCTTCCGGTCTGGCTCAGTTCCTTGATTTTGCTCCTGTTTTCAGCGGTGCTGTTATTTCTGGCCGGGAAAAGACGTGAGCATCAACTTGCCGTGATGCCCGGCTTGTCCCAGATCAAAGTGTTAACGCGGGCGGGAGGCTAAGGTTCCGGAACAATCGCCGGAAGAGAGGGCGGCGGGGCAGGTGTCTCAGAGTTGACCGGCCGGGCTCTTCTCCTAAAAAGAATTCTGTAACCCGGAATTAGAATAATGACAGCCTGCGGCATTTTAAACTATGTGTTAGGGCGCTACCTTGCGCTACATGGTGCAAGGTCTCGAGGCTGTCAGGCTTCGGATCACAGGACGCGTGAGTGGGGCGGGGCAACTTCCCCTTATCAGATCCGCCTGGGAGGGCTGGCCAGATGATGACCGGCTCCGGACACAAGGGCTTGCAGGACGCCAATGGCGGACGTGGAATGCGTCTGCTTGAGAAGAAGAGGGAATACGCCATGGACTTCGAGAGCTTCTTTGCGCAGGCGCTGGACGGCTTGCGGGAGGACGGCAACTATCGCGTATTCGCTGATCTGAAGCGTCATTCAGGCGAGTTTCCCAAGGCGACCCGTTTCCGCGAAGATGGCTCCACCCACGAAGTGACCGTGTGGTGCTCCAACGATTATCTTGGCATGGGCCAGCATCCGGATGTGGTTACCGCCATGAAGGATGCGATCGACAGCTGCGGTGCGGGCGCTGGCGGCACACGCAACATCTCGGGCACCAACCACTACCATGTCCAGCTTGAACATGAGCTCGCGGATCTGCATGGCAAGGAATCGGCGCTCATCTTCACCTCGGGCTATGTGTCCAACTGGGCAGCCCTCGGCACGCTGGCCTCGAAGATCCCCGGCTGCATCGTTTATTCCGATGCGCTGAACCATGCCTCGATGATCGAGGGCATCCGCCACAGCCGCGCCGAAAAGCGCGTGTGGAAGCACAACAGCCCGGAAGATCTGGAGCGCAAGCTCGCTGCCGATGATCCGGCGGCTCCCAAGCTCGTTGCCTTCGAGAGCGTCTATTCGATGGACGGCGACATCGCCCCCATCAAGGAAATCTGCGACGTGGCCGAACGCTATGGCGCGATGACCTATCTGGATGAGGTGCATGCGGTCGGTCTCTACGGCCCGCGCGGCGGCGGCATTGCCGAGCGCGAAGGTCTGATGGACCGTCTGACGGTGATCGAAGGCACGCTTGGCAAGGCCTTTGGCGTGATGGGCGGTTATATCACCGGCTCGCACCAGCTCTGCGACTTCGTGCGCTCCTTCGCGTCCGGCTTCATCTTCACCACCGCGCTGCCGCCGTCCCTGGCCGCTGGCGCCACGGCTTCGATCCGTCATCTGAAGCAGAGCACGGCCGAGCGTGAGGCGCATCAGGACCGCGTGGCCCGTCTGCGCAGCCTGCTGGACCGCCGCGGCATCCCGCATATGGACAATCCCAGCCACATCGTTCCGGTGATGGTCGGCAATGCGTCCAAGTGCAAGTGGATCTCGGACATCCTGCTCGACAACTACGGCATCTATGTCCAGCCGATCAATTACCCGACCGTGCCGAAGGGCACCGAGCGGCTGCGCATCACGCCGACGCCGTTCCATTCGGATGCCGATATCGACCATCTGGTCGGCGCGCTGAATGCCCTGTGGTCGCGCTGCGCGCTGGCCCGCGCCGTCGCCTGACCGGGCAAGGAAATTGAACACTACGGAAAGCGCTGGCTGCAAGGCTGGCGCTTTCTGCTTTTGGACTGGCCGGTCCGGCGGTGCTAATCCTTGGCTCTGGGCTGTCCGGATGCTATGACGGCTCCGGCGCTGCATATTTTGCTGCTGCTTTCAGCTTTTTCTTCAAAGGGTTTCAATCATGCGTACTGCGCTCGTGACGGGTTCGGCCGGCTTCATCGGATATTTTCTCTGCACCCGGCTGCTGGAAGAGGGGTTCCGCGTTATTGGCCTCGATGCCATGACGGATTACTACGACGTGCGGCTCAAGGAGCGCCGTCACCAGATGCTGCTGCAGAACGAGCACTTCACCGCCGTCACAGGCCGCGTCGAGGATGGGGACCTGGTGCGCTCGCTGTTCGAGGCCAACCGCCCGGATGTTGTCGTGCATCTGGCCGCCCAGGCGGGTGTGCGTTACTCCATCGAGGCGCCGCGCTCCTATCTCGACAGCAACATTGCCGGCACATTCGAGATGCTGGAAGCCGCGAGAGCCTTTCCGCCGCAGCACCTGCTGATCGCCTCCACCTCTTCGGCCTATGGCGCCAACACGGACATGCCGTTTCAGGAGACGGTGAAGGCCGATCACCAGATGTCATTCTATGCGGCGACCAAGAAGGCCTGCGAGGTGATGGCTCATTCCTATGCCCATCTCTATGGCACGCCCATCACCATGTTCCGTTTCTTCACGGTCTATGGCCCCTGGGGGCGCCCGGACATGGCGCTGTTCAAGTTCACCAAGTCGATCCTCGAAGGCAATCCGATCGAGGTCTATAACTACGGCGACATGAGCCGGGACTTCACCTATGTGGAGGATCTGGTGGAGGGTATCCGCCTCCTGATCGATGCAGCCCCGGTGCGGCCCGAAGAGGGCGCAGGCGTTCCGGAAGGCGACAGCCTGTCGCCGGTCGCTCCCTGGCGCGTCGTCAACATCGGCAATTCGGAAAGCGTGCAGTTGACCGAGTTCATCGCCGCCATTGAGGAGGCGACCGGCCGCACGGCGGAGCGCAAGCTGATGCCGATGCAGGCCGGTGATGTGCCCGCCACCTGGGCCGATGCCAGCCTGTTGCAGACGCTCACCGGCTACCGCCCCCGCACGGGCGTGCGCGAAGGCGTGGCAAAATTCGTGAAATGGTACCGTGAGTACTACAAGATCTGACCGCAGTGCCGCAGCCAGGCCCTGATGGCGTCAGGCTGCCCGTGTCTCGCGGGTTTCGGCACCTGCGCTGTCGGGGGCAAGGCCGCGCAGGGCCATCTCGGCTGCATCACGGATCAGGCTGCACGGATCGCCAAGATCCAGGTCCTTCACGTTGAGCAGCAGCACGACGGCACCATGCACCGCACTCCAAAGGAGATGGGTTGCATGGCCCGGATCCATGCGGCGGATGGCTCCCTCCTCCATTGCGATCGCCATCCGTGCTTTCAGCAGTTCGTAGCCGGTCAGCTTATCGTCAGCAAAGGCGATTTCCATCTGGTGGCTCATCTCCAGATCAAGGAACATGAGCCGGAACCTGTCGGTATCTTCCAGGGCAAATTCTGAATAGGCCATGATCAGTTTGCGCAGGATTTCGACCGAGGGAAGGTCCATGCCATGAATGGCAAAGGTCCGCTCGTTCAGCGTCTCGATTGCACTGGAGCAATAGGCGATCATCAGATGCTGCTTCGTCGGGAAGTAGCGGTAGAGCGCTCCTGCCGTCAGGTTGAGGCCTTCGGCCAGCTTGCGCATGGACAGGGCGGCATAGCCCTCGGCAGCAACGATGCGTGCGGTTTCAGCCAGAATGCGGGCCTGAACGGCAGCAAGCTCTTCATCAGTCATTGCGGGTCTTGGCATGATGTTACCTGATCGCGTTTAATGAATTAGTTCAATAAACGCGTTTACAGTTGGGCCGGTAGGTGGTCAATCGGAAAACCGTGTTGACTGAATTTTTATTGAACGCGTTCATACTAAGCTTCAGGTGAGTACCCAGTGATTGTGGCCGCTCTTCTGTGTCAGCTTCCGCTGCCGGATACAGGCGAGACCTTCAGGAAAGCGGCGCCCTGTATCAGCGCAACTCCGGCCACCACGAGCAGGATGCCGATGAGACGCGAGGGCGAAATATCGCGGGCGCTGAAGCCCATGAGACCATAGGCATCGACCAGAAGCGAGGCGGCGAGCTGCCCGGCAATCACGGCCGTCATGAAACCGGCGGCCCCAAGTTTCGGTGCAACCAGAATTGCGGCCGTGATGTAGATGACCCCGGCAAGGCCGCCGGTCCAGATCCATTTGGGCTGTCCGGCAAGGTTGCCAAGGCTGGGGAACGGAACTTTCATGGCCAGCATCACCGGAATGACGCAGAGCATGCTCACACCAAGGGATACCACCGTGGCCCAGAGGGGATGGCCGAGGGCCCGGCCCATCGCGGCATTGGCTCCGGCCTGGAAGGGGACGACGGCCCCTGCCAGAAGGGCGGCGCCAAGAAGGGTGAAGGGGGCTTGAAACTGCATCGGACTGTCCTTTCTGATGAACTTCGGCCCCGGTTTAGATATAGTCCTTGCGAATGTGAAATTCGTATCAGGCGGACAAACATGCATCAGCTGCATAATCTGAGGTCGGTTGATCTCAATCTTCTGGTGGTGCTGGATGCGCTTCTGACGGAGCGCCATGTTTCGCGCGCCGCCGCCCGGCTGAACATGAGCCAGCCCGCCGTCAGCCACGCCCTTGCGCGGTTGCGGGAGCTGCTGGGGGATCCGCTGCTGGTGCGCCAGGGCGGCGGCCTTGTTCCGACCATCCGGGCGCTGGAAATCGCCCAGCCGCTGGCCGATGCGCTGGCCGGGGTGCGCGGCGTGCTGGGGCCGCAGGGTTTCGACCCGCAAGGCACCCGCCACCGGTTCCGCCTGTCCATGTCGGATTATGGCGGGGCCATGCTGCTGCCGCATCTGGTGCGCGATCTGCGGCAGCATGCGCCGGGCATCGATCTTGCGATCAGCCAGTTCAGCCGTGAAGCCATGGCCGCCGGTGTCTGCGATGGTGATCTGGATCTCGGGCTCGGGGTGTTCCCCGTTCTGCCGCCGCAGGTCAGGTCGGAGCTGATCATCAACGATGACTATGCCTGCCTGCTGGACCGGCGGACGCTGGAGGGAAAGCCGCTGGATGCTGCAATGTATTTCTCGCGGCCCCATGCCATGGTCGCCATGCGTGATGACACCATCAATGAGGTGGACGAAACGCTTGCCCGTTCCGGCCACACCCGCCGGCTGGCGCTGGTGCTGCCGCACTGGGGCGTCGCACCGGAGCTGATTGCGGGCACGGACCTCATTCTCACGGTCGCCAGAGGCAGCCTGCGGGACCTTGTTCTGGACGATCACCTGATCATTCTGCCGGCGCCCATTCCGCTGCCGCCCGTGCCTTACGTTCAGATCTGGCACAAGAGCCGCGACAGGGACCCGGCCCTTCGCTGGCTGCGCGCGCGGATCCTGCAGGCCGCAGGGCAGGGGGCAGAAACGCAGCGGAAGGATGGCTGAAGGGGCTGAGACACCCGTCATGCGGACTTTCCCCGCAGGTCTGTTCAACAGTCCCCATGCAGCTGCTTATAAAACTGGATTTTTAAAGTAGACTTTTGCTAAAGACGGAACACGGCAGCGGGAATAACCCCAAACGCTGCCGTGAGAGATTTCTGTCCGTTCGGGCCTGTGCGTGAGCGGCGAAGCTCCTGACTGGTTCCTGCCCCGATTGGTTCCTGCATGGCCGAAGACAAGAAGAAGAGTATGCTTGACTGCTTCGTGTCCAGTTACACGGAGCTGTCGCGCCATCTCTCGCGCCGCTTCGGCCGTGATCTCGATCCGCAGGACGTGATGCAGGATACTTATCTGCGGCTTGAAGCGATTCCCGCCGAGAGCGACATCCGCAATCCGCGGTCCTATCTCTTCCGCATGGCGAACAATGTTGCAACCGACCGGCTGCGCGGGCAGCGCTCTGCGGTGGGCTACGCGCCCAGCGAGGAACTGGCCGCTGCCGTGGATGACAGCGCCTCGCCGGAGCAGATCACCGACTACCGCCAGCGCCTTCTGCGCCTGCAGGAAGCCATAGCTGAGCTGCCGCCGCGCCAGAAGCAGGTGCTCCTGATGCACAAGTTCGATGGTCTGACGCACACGCAGATTGCCGCTGAACTGGGCATCACGAAAAGTGCTGTCGAGAAGCTGGTCATGAAGGCGCTCGCGCATCTGCGCGACCGGATGGGTACACTCATTGACTGAATCCGGCAAAAAGATGCGCGATATGGGTGAGGTGAGACGCTACCGAATCCGTCTATGGGAAGGATATGCGCGCAAGGGCGTGCCGTGCGGCCGCGCACGGGGAAACAGCCGGTGGCCATGATGGGTTCAACGAATACAGACAGACAGCAGAGAGCTCGCGATGAGGCTCTGAGCTGGTTCGTCCGTCTCAACTCAGGTGATGCGGGAGAAGGGGACCGCGCCGGCCATGCACGCTGGATGGCCGCCGATCCGCTGAACCGGGCCGAATATGCGCGGCTCGGCGGCATCTGGCAGGATCTCGGCCGGATTGCGGATCCGCGTGAGGCCTTGGACATGTCCGGGGCCATGGTTCCGCCCTCTGCCCGGAAGGGCTTTGCCTCGCGCCGTGCGTTCCTGTCCGCTGGTGCCGCAGCGCTGGCTGCCGCCGGTGTGGTGGCGGTTGCCGGCCCGCCGGATTTCCTGACAAGCGATCACTTCACCGGCACCGGCGAACAGCGCAGCCTGACGCTCGAGGATGGCAGCCGGGTGGACCTTGATGCAGACACCGCCATTGCGCTGGATTTCAGCGAGACCCTTCGCAGCATCCGTCTGCTGCGCGGGCGCGCCTTCTTCGATGTGGCCAAAGATCCCGGCCGCCCCTTTACCGTGCTGGCGGCCGCCGGTTCCACAACCGCGCTGGGCACCCGTTTCGTTGTTCATGAATGGGGCGGGGCCGTCACGGTTTCGGTGGAGGAAAGCGCCGTTTCGGTGGTTGGGCCGGACAAGTCGGATACCGTCGTGAAGGCAGGCGAGCTTGTCACCTATGACGATGTGCATCTGGGCCAGATCCGTCCCGTCGACATGGAAGCGGAAATCGCTTGGCGGCGCGGCAAGCTGATCTTTGAGGACAGGCCGCTGCGGCAGGTGCTGGCGGATGTCAACCGCTACCGCTCCGGCACGATCCGGGTGACGGACAGCCGCCTTCTGAACATGCGTGTCAGCGGCATCTTCGACATCCGCAATCCGGACGGCGTTCTGGAGGCAATCCGCCAGACGCTGCCGGTGAGAAGCTTCCAGATCTCGCCCTGGCTGGTCGTGTTGCACCCGGTCTGACCGGGTGGACACAGCCGGAAAAGAAACCTGATAATTATTTTCCACTTTGGGGGTGAGGTGTCTGGCCTTTGAAACCGTCCTTGCATCAGACGGGTGCGTTCGCGCCCGGACAAAATGCAAATGCAAGAGTTGGACAGGGGTCATGGCAAAGCAGTTTGGGCAAAGGGCATCCGGGGCGCGGGCAGCGCGGATGAGCGGTTTGGGGTTGGCGCTTCTGGCGTCAACGGCGGTTTTCACCGCAAGTGTGATCTACACCGGCCCGGCAGCGGCGCAGCAGGCGGCCACTGTCAGTTACTCCGTTCCGGCAGGTGCGCTGGGTACAGCGATCTCCCGTTTTGGCGACCGGTCCAATCTGCAGGTGCTCTATCCGGCAGCTCTTGTGCAGGGCAAGACGTCGCCGGGCGTTTCCGGCACGCTGACGCCCTCCGAAGCGCTCAACCGGATTCTGGCTGGAACCGGCCTGTCCTACCGCTTTACCGCCGCCAACACGGTGACCATTGTTGATCCGGCCGCAGCCGCTGCCACAGGCGCCACGGTGGATGGCGCGACACAGTTGCAGACGGTGACCATCGAGGGCGAAAACGCCTGGGGCCCGGTGAATGGCATCGTCGCCACCCAGAGCGCGACGGCGACCAAGACCGGAACGTCACTCAGGGACACGCCGCAAGCCGTCAATGTCGTGACCCGTGACGAGATGGCGGAGAAGGGCGCTGCGACCATCACGCAGGCGATGCGCTACACGCCCGGCGTCGTCGCTCAGTACGCCGATACGGATGTGCGCCACGACTGGCTGACGGTGCGCGGCTTCACGCCGGGGCGCTACAAGGACGGCCTGCGCCTTCCCTTCGGTGCTCGCGGCTATTCGCAGCCGAGGATCGAGCCCTATGGGCTGGAGCGCGCCGAAGTGCTGAAGGGGCCAGCGTCGGTTCTCTATGGTCAGGGCCAGCCCGGCGGCATGCTGAACATGGTCAGCAAGCGGCCGCGCAATGAGGAGATCCGCGAAGTCGAGCTGCAATATGGCAGCCACAACCGGTTCCAGACCGCCTTCGATTTTGGCGGAAAGCTCGATCAGGACGGTGCCATGCTCTACCGCATCGTCGGCGTGGGGCGCCTCAGCGACACCCAGTATGACCATGTGGAAGAGAAGAAGGGCTACATCGCGCCGTCCTTCACCTTCAAGCTGTTCGATGCCACGACGCTGACGGTTCTGGGCGAATACCAGAAGATCGACTCCCCCGGCGGCGGCGGTGCTCCGGCGCTGCCTGCCAATGGCACGCTATACACCGGCACTTATTCCGCCCTGCCGCGCAACGCCTTCGTCGGCGAACCGGGCTATGACAAGTTCGAAAACGAGCAGGCCTTCATCGGCTATGAATTCAGCCATGAGTTCAACGACACATGGTCGTTCAGGCAGAACCTGCGCTATGGCTTCGTCGATACCGATACACAGCGCGTGCAGGCCTTCTGCCTGTCTGCGGCCAGCTGCAACCCATCCTCGCTGCTGCGCTATGCCTGGGCCTTCCCGGAAACCTCGAACCTCTTCACGGTGGACAACAACGCCATTGCGCGGTTCAGCACCGGCAGTGCGAAGCACACGATGCTGTTCGGCTTCGATTACTCCTTCGAGGACAGCTCGTTTGAAGAATCGGCGCTTTCGGTGATCTATACGCCCTTCAACGCCTATAATCCGGTCTATGGGGCAACCAGCATCTCCCGCCCTGCGACGGCGACCTGGATCGACCAGCAGCGCTCGCAGGCAGGGCTTTATGCGCAGGACCAGATCGAGTGGAACAACTTCGTCCTGTCGCTTGGCGGGCGCTATGACTGGGCCAACACTGACACGCGCACCCGGACAGCCACAACCAACACCCCGGTGAACCAGCAGGACGGCAAGTTCACCTGGCGGGCGGGCCTCGTCTACAATTTCGACAATGGCCTGTCGCCCTATGCCAGCTACTCCACCTCGTTCAACCCGGCAAGCGGCACGGACCGCAGCGGTTCGCCGTTCAATCCGACCACGGGCGAGCAGTTCGAGGCCGGGGTGAAGTTCCAGCCCAATGGCATGAACAGCTTCATCACCCTGTCGGCCTATCAGCTGACGCAGCAGAACGTGCTCACGCCTGATCCGGTCAACACGAGCTTCCGCGTGCAGACCGGTGAGGTGCGCATGCGCGGCATCGAGCTGGAAGGCAAGGCCGAACTCGCCTCCGGCCTTTCGCTCACGGGTTCCTATGCCTATACGGACAGCGAGATCACCCGCGACAATGCCACCTCCAGCGGCACCAGCAACAAGGGCAAGCGTCTGGCCTTCGTGCCCGAGCACCAGGCATCGCTCTGGCTGGACTACACCGTCCAGTCCGATCAGGCCTGGGGTGGGCTCAGCTTCGGCGGCGGCGCCCGCTACATGGGGCAGACATTCGGCGACAACGCCAACGCCTTCGATGTGCCGGACTACACCCTGTTTGATGCGGCGCTGCGCTATGACTTCGGCAAGGTGGATCCGAAGCTCGCCGGGCTGAAGACCTCGCTCAATGTCAGCAACATCTTCGACAAGAAGTATGTCTCCACCTGTCTCAGCACGACGGGCTGCTACTGGGGCGAGGGCCGCACGGTCTATGCCACGCTGAAATACAGCTGGTAATGCCGGAGCGGATGATCTCCGGACCGAATGCTCTGACGCGGCGGCAATTTGCCGCCGCGTTGCTTGGGTTTGCCTCCCTCCCGCTTTTGGCCCGGACCGGCCGGGCAGGAGAGCTGGCGCCGCGCATCGCCGTGCTGGACTGGGCCTGGGCCGAAACGTTGCTGGCGCTGGGCGTGGCACCTGCCGCGGTGGCGGAAGCCCCGCTCTATGGCGCGCGTGTCGTCAGCCCGGCGCTGGCGGAGGGCACCATCGATCTGGGCCTGCGCTCCTGGCCCAACATGGAACTGCTGCGCGCCTTCCGGCCGGATCTGATTGTCACCCAGACCGGCTATGGCGTTCCGGCGGCCATGCTGGAGCCGGTTGCGCCCGTGCTTTCCCTGCCGCTCTACACACCGGAACGCCAGCCGCTGAAACGGGCTGAAGAGGGACTTGAGGTGATTGCCGCCCGCCTGCAGCTTCAGGAAGCGGGGCGTGCCTATCTGGAACAAGCTGAGTTCCAGTTCACAGCCTTGCGAAACGAGCTTCAGTCCTATGATGGCCGGCCTCTGCTGATCCTGAAATTTGCCAGTGACCGGCTCGCCGATATCTACGGCCCCGGCAGTCTTTTCCACGATGTGCTGGGCCGTCTCGGCCTGCCATCCGCCTGGCAGCACAGCGGCAGTCATTGGGGCTTCTCGACCGCAGGCCTCGACGCGATTGCCGCCAACCCGGAAGCACGCATCGTCATCATCGAGCCTGGTCCGCCGGAAGCGCTCGCCGCCAGCGGGTTGTGGCGGGCCATCCCGGCGGTGCGGGCAGGGCGCGTTGTCAGCATTCCACCGGTCTGGGTCTTCGGAGCTTTGCCGTCCGCCCTGCGTTTTGCCGGTATTCTCACCAAGGCCCTGCAGACCTCATGACGCTTCGTCTTCCCTTGCTTCTTGCGGCGCTGCTGGTGCCTGCCGCCGTCCTGACCCTTTTGTCCTACAGCGCCCATGTGCCCCTGTCTGCGCTGGGCGCGGCGCTGCTTGATCCGGACCCGGCTGTCTTCGGGGAAATCTATCTGCATTATGCGCTGCTGCCGCGCCTTGCTGTGGCGGTGCTGGCCGGGGCCGCCCTGGCGCTGGCGGGAGTGGTGTTTCAGCAGGTACTGAAGAACCCGCTGGCGGAACCGGCAACCCTTGGTCTTCTTTCCGGTGCACAGCTTGGCATCATGGCGGCAACGCTGCTCGTGCCCGCACTCGCCATGTGGCAGCGCGAGGCGGCGGGGCTGGCGGGCGGCTTTGCCGCACTGGCGCTGGTGGGGATGCTTGCCTCCCGCCACGGTTTTTCGCCGGTGACCCTGCTCTTGTGCGGCATGATCGTCAGCTTCTTTGCCGGATCGGCTTCCGTTGTGCTGGCCCTGTTCCAGCATGAATATCTGCGCTCGGTCTTCATCTGGGCCAGCGGCTCGCTGGTGCAGAATGATTTTTCCGATGCCTCGGCCCTGTCCGTCAGGCTTGCGGTCTGCGTGCCGCTGCTGGCACTGTTGCTCAGGCCGCTGACGGTTGCCGGGCTCGATGATGCCAGCGCCCGCAGCCTGGGCCTCTCCATCCGCACGATCCGGCTTGTTGCCCTGTCGCTGGCCTGCTGTCTTTCCGCGCTGGTGGTGGTGCGCGTGGGGGTGATTGCCTTCGTCGGCCTTGCCGCGCCGCATCTGGCAACGCTGGCCGGTGCCCGGAGTTTTGCCGGGCGTTTTGTCTCTGCGCCCATCATCGGCGCGGCGCTGCTGCTGCTTGCCGACAGCATCGTCCTGGCGCTGTCCGGCATGATTGCCGAAGTGCCCACGGGAACAGCCACCGCCATGGCCGGAGCCGTGCTGCTGCTGGTGCTGCTGCGCCGCATGCCTGCGAGCACGCGCATCGGCGGTTCACACATGCCGGCGCCATCCGTTCTGGCCGCCAGCCGTCAGCGCCTCGTCCTGCTGCTGGCTCTGGCCTGTCTTGCCGCGCTCACGGTCTTTTCCCTCACCAGCCAGCTGCATCCCGGCGGCCTCTCCGCCGGAGAACTAGTTGAAGGGCGCTGGCCGCGGGTGCTGGCCGCAGCCGCTGCCGGGGCGATGCTGGCGCTGGCCGGAGGTCTCATTCAGGCGATGACCGGCAATCCGCTCGCCAGTCCCGAGGGGCTGGGCGTCAGTTCCGGGGCGGGGCTCGGCATCACCGGGGCGCTGCTTTTGACCGGTTCCTTCTCGCCGCTCCTGCTGCTGGGGGGCGGAGCGGGCGGGGCGGTGCTTGCCTTCCTCTTCGTACTGGCCATCACCCGCAAGTCCGGCCACGCACCGGGGCCGGTGCTGCTGGCCGGTGTTGCCATCGGCACGTTTGCCGCCGCGCTCATATCCTTCATTCTGGCCAGCGGTGATCCGCGTGCGGTCTTCGTGCTGGCCTGGTCCATGGGGCCGACCTACCGCGCCGCCGGACTGACGGCCCTTGCCGCTTCCGGCATCCTGCTCGTTGTGCTGCTGGTGCTGCCGCTGATGGGGCGTTGGCTCGACATTCTGCCGCTGGGCGACACCACAGCCCGGGCGCTGGGCCTTTCGCCCCGCCGCTCGCGCACCGCGCTTCTGGCGTTCTCGGCCCTGCTGACGGCCGCCGCAACGCTGATCACCGGCCCGTTGAGCTTCATCGGCCTGATCGCGCCCCATATTGCGGCCTCTGTGGCGCCGGGGCGTGCGCTGCTGCGGATCGTCTGTGCTGCAGCGATCGGCGCAGCGCTGATGGTCAGCGCCGACTGGCTGGGCCGCACGCTCGATTTTCCTTACGAGATCCCCGCCGGCATCCTCGCCTCCTTCATCGGCGGGCCGTATTTCCTCTGGCTGCTCTACCGCAAGCCCGCGTGAGGCGCAGTCTACCGCACAAACGCAAAAAGCCTTGCCGTTGCTGGCAAGCTTTGGATTTTATCCAGGGAAGAGAAAAGGTTGGCTCCGCGAGCAGGACTCGAACCTGCGACCATTCGATTAACAGTCGAACGCTCTACCAACTGAGCTATCGCGGATCACCAGAAGGGCAGTGCCCTTTGCGGTGGCGGCTGTGTGCGCCGCCGTCGGTGAGAGGCGTATAACAAAGGCCTTGAGCATTTGCCAAGCCCTTTCTTCAAGAAAGTTTTCCACAGGGGCGGCTTTGGCGGAAATCTGCGGTCTTTCAACGGCTTGGGCCAGTGGATAACCCATCCGTGCCGGTGCTTGAACCCATTGCCCGGGATGCGGGGGCGGCGATTGCGCCGCAGAGGTGCCCAAAGGGCGTCCTTGCTGCGCTGGCGTCAAGCCGTTACAAGGAGAGGATCAGGTTCCCCGGCGGGCCAAGCCCAAGGGGATGAAACGGGAATGCGGTGCGGAGCGACTCAATCCGGGGCTCCAAAGCCGCAGCTGCCCCCGCAACTGTCAGCGGAGAATCTTGCCGCCTCATGCCACTGCAAGGCCAGCCCTTGCGGGAAGGCGCGGCAAGGTGAAGACCCGCGAGCCAGGAGACCGGCCTGATGTGGTGCAACCCCAAGGCCGCCGGGTGGGCGGACCGGAGGACCTGACATGATTTCTACTCCCCCAGACTGGGCGGATGGCAGGGCGGATCGCGCCCGCGCGTCCGCAAGAGAGCCCGACGCTGCCATGCCGCAAGCCTGCGGCTGACCCATGGCGCAGGCTGAAGGGCAGGGGGCCGCATCTTCCGTTCTGGTGACGGGGGGCGCACGCTCCGGCAAGAGCAGATATGCAGAGCAGCTGATCCTCGGAAGCGGGCTTGAGCCTGTCTATGTGGCGACCTCCGCCGCATGGGACGGGGAGATGGAAGGCCGCATCGGCCTGCACCGCGCCCGGCGCGGGGTAGAGTGGCGCACCATCGAGGACAAGGGCGGCGTCGGATTGGATCTGACGGACGTGCTCCGGCGCGAAGCCTTGCCCGGACGGGCGGTGCTGGTTGATTGCCTGACGCTCTGGCTGACCAATCTGATGATGGCCGGGGTAGACCTTGCTGCCGCCACGCAGGCGCTTTGCGCGCTTGTGCCCAATCTGCCTGCGCCTGTTGTTTTCGTTTCGAATGAAGTGGGCCTCGGCATCGTGCCGGACAACGCCATGGCGCGTCAGTTCCGCGATGCGCAGGGCCGTCTCAATCAGGAGCTTGCTGCCGTCTGCACCCGGGTGGTCTTCGTGGCCGCCGGTCTGCCGCTCGTGCTCAAGCCTTCCTCCCAACCGGATATCTCCCTATGACCGATTTTCAGACCCCAGCC
Source organism: Pannonibacter sp. I15F10I1 (assembly GCF_900185665.1). Lineage (NCBI taxonomy): Bacteria > Pseudomonadati > Pseudomonadota > Alphaproteobacteria > Hyphomicrobiales > Stappiaceae > Pannonibacter > Pannonibacter sp. I15F10I1. The sequence goes on along the minus strand of NZ_FYAN01000026.1, from coordinate 971,323 downwards.
GTGGCCAAGATCCCGGCCACCATCGTCACCGGCTTTCTGGGCGCGGGCAAGACGACGCTCATCCGCAATCTCCTGACCAACGCGGGCGGGCGGCGCATTGCGCTGATCGTCAACGAGTTCGGCGATATGGGTTTTGACGGCTCGCTGCTGGATGGCTGTGCCGATCCGTCCTGCTCTGCCGATGATGTGGTGGAGCTGACCAACGGCTGCATCTGCTGCACCGTGGCCGATGATTTCCTCCCGGCGATGGAAATGCTGCTGGCCCGCGAAACGCCGCCGGATCACATCGTCATCGAGACCTCGGGCCTCGCGCTGCCCCAGCCGCTGGTGCGGGCCTTCACCTGGCCCAGCGTGAAGACGCGGGTGACGGTGGATGGTGTCGTCACCGTGCTGGATGCGGCAGCTCTCGCCGAAGGGCGCATCGTGCTGGATGAGGAAGCCCTTGCCGCGCAGCGCGCTGCCGACGAAACGCTGGATCATGACAATCCGGTGGAGGAACTCTTCCACGATCAGCTCGCCTGCGCCGATCTGGTGGTGCTGAACAAGGCCGATCTGGTGGATGATCACGCACTGGAGCATATCCGTGAGCATATCGCCGAAGATGTGCGCGCCGGGGTGGAGATCATCGCCGCTGAAAAGGGCTCGCTGCCCATCGACGTACTGCTGGGCCGCTCCTCTGCGGCCGAGGATGATCTGGCCGCCCGCCGTGCGCATCATCACCACCATCATCATGACGATGATGACCACGACCACGATGATGACCATGACCATGACCATGACCATGACCATGATGATCATGATCACCACCACGATGATTTCGAGAGCCACGTGGTCGCAGCGCCCGAGTTTGCCTCGCTGAAGGACGTTGAGGCGGTGGTGCAGCAGGCCATGGCGCTGAAGGGCGTGCTGCGCATCAAGGGCGCGGTGACGGTCTCCGGCAAGGCCGCGCCTGCGCTGGTGCAGGCGGTTGGCCCGCGTGTCGAGGCCTGGTTCGCGGCAGGTGCCAAGGCGCCCGGCAAGCTGGTGGTGATCGGTCTGAAGGGGCTGGATCTCGCCGCCGTCACGGACGCACTCGCTTCCCTGCAGGCAGGCCGCGCGGCCTGATCCTTCGCGGTGTGGACCCCCGCCGCCCCGCTCCTGACGCATCATGCGCAAGGGGCGGGACGCGGGGACAGGCACACCCAGTCTGAGCCTATTGAAGGCGTGCCAGATGCATATCCTCGCAAGTCAAACCCGGCGAATTGATGACGGCGGCGATGCCGTGGACCTCGCGCAGGACCCGGCCGATCTGGTGTTCCTGTCGGCAGCCGATACGGAACTATCGGCTTTCGCCGCCGCGCATGCCTCCCTTGGCGGGGCCGTTTCGCTGCGGCTGGCCAGCATTCTGGCGCTGACCCATCCCTATTCCGTCGATCTTTACGCGGAAAAGACGCTGGCCGGTTCAAAGCTTGTGGTGCTGCGGCTGCTGGGCGGGGCGGGCTACTGGTCCTACGGGCTCGACCGGCTGCGGGAGGAAGTCAACCGCAACGGGTTGCAGCTGGCCGTCTTTGCGGGTTGCGACAAGTGGGATGAGGATCTGGCCGCTCTCTCCACCGTGCCGGTGGACGCCGTGCGGCGGCTGTGGCGCTACTGCATTGAAGGTGGCGCAGAGAATTACCGCAATGCGCTGAGGTTTTGCGCTCATCTCATTGGCAAGGATCAGGAGCCGCCGCTGCCTGCGCCGCTGCCGCGTGCGGGCATTTTCCTGCCCGGCCACACCGCGCCGGGGCTCGATGATCTGACGGCCAGCTTCGCAGATCCGGCAAGGCCGGTGGCGGCGCTGGTCTTCTACCGGGCGCTGGTGCAGGCGGGCGAGACGGCGCCTGCCGAGGCGCTCTGCCGTCATCTGGAGGGGCAGGGGCTCAACGTGCTGCCCATCTTCGTGGCCTCGCTGAAGGATGCGGAATCGGCTGCCGTGCTGTCGGCCCTGTTCGAGGCGCTGCCGCCTGCCGTGGTGCTGAATGCGACGGCCTTTGCCGTTTCCAGTGGCGGACGCGTGCATCAGCCGTCGCCGCTGGATGCGCCGGGCCGCCCGGTGCTGCAGGTGGTGTTCTCCTCTTCGTCCCGTGCGGGCTGGGCCGATAGCACGCAGGGCCTTTCCGTGCGCGATCTGGCCATGCATGTGGTGCTGCCGGAGCTGGACGGCCGGTTGATGACGCGGGCGGTCTCCTTCAAGGAAGAAGGCATCCTTGATCCTGCCACCCAGTTCCGCCCCGTGGTCTTCAGGCCCGAAGAGAGCCGCATGGCCTATGTGGCCGCTCTTGCGGCAAACTGGGCGAAGCTGGGCGGCAAGCCCGCTGCCGCGCGCAAGGTGGCGCTGGTGCTGGCGAATTATCCCAACAGCGACGGGCGCATTGCCAATGGTGTGGGGCTGGATACGCCCGCCTCCTGCGCGGCGCTGATCGCGGATCTGCGGGACGCAGGCTATGACGTCCCAATTGATGCGCCGGTTACTTCCGAAACGCTGATGGCCCATCTGACGGCGGGCGTGACCAATGATATCCATGGGCGTGCCGGGCGCCGGGTGGATGTGCGCTTTGCGCTTGCGGATTACCGCAGGGCCTTTGCGTCCCTGCCAGAGGCGGTGCAGGCGCAGGTGACGGCGCGCTGGGGCGGGCCGGAGGATGACCCTGCCTTGCGCGATGGCGCTTTCGAACTGCCGCTGACCCGCTTTGGCAGCATCTATGCAGGCATTCAGCCTGCGCGCGGCTATAACATCGACCCCAAGGCGACCTATCACGATCCGGATCTGGTGCCGCCGCACAACTACTTTGCCTTCTACATCTGGCTGCGCGAGGTGGCCGGTATCGATGCCGTCGTCCATCTCGGCAAGCATGGCAATCTGGAATGGCTGCCGGGCAAGGCGCTGGCGCTGTCCGAAGAATGCTACCCGGAAGCGGTGCTAGGACCGGTACCGAACATCTATCCTTTCATTGTCAATGATCCGGGTGAGGGCATGCAGGCGAAGCGCCGGGCTTCCGCCGTTATTGTCGATCACCTGACGCCGCCACTGACGCGGGCCGAAAATTATGGCGTTGCCAATGAAATGGAAAACCTGCTCGATGAGTACTATCTCGCCAGCGGTGTTGATCCGCGCCGGCAGAAGGTGCTCACGCGGGATATTCTGGAGCTTGCTTCCGTTCACGGGCTTGATGCGGATATCGGCCTGACGCCGGACATGTGCGAGACGACCCGTCTGGCGCGGTTGGATGCGCATCTGTGTGACCTCAAGGAATTGCAGATCCGCGACGGGCTGCATGTGCTGGGCGAGAGCCCGCAGGGGCGGTTGTTGCATGATCTGCTGGTCGCGCTGGTGCGCGTGCCGCGTGGAAGCAGGCCTCAGGATGAAAGCCTGATCCGGGCGCTGGCGCGTGATCTGCTCGCCGATGCGCCAGACTTCGATCCGCTGTCCTGCGATTTTGCCGCCCCTTGGAATGGGCCGAAGCCGGAGCTTCTGGCGGGCATGTCCGATGCCCTGTGGCGCTCCTGCGGTGACACGGTGGAGCGGTTGGAGCTTCTGGCCGTCAAGCTTGTCTCCGGGGAAATGAAATGTCCGGATCTGGTTGCAGCAGCTTCTGCTCTTCAGGAGATTGAATCCACTTTGAGGCCTGCCGTCGTCGCCTCCGGATCTGCGGAAACAGCGGCGGTTCTGGCGGCGCTGGATGGCCGTTTCGTGCCGCCGGGGCCGTCTGGCGCGCCGACGCGGGGCCGGCCGGATGTGCTGCCGACGGGCCGGAATTTCTATTCGGTCGATGTGCGCGCCGTGCCGACCGAGATTGCCTGGCGGCTGGGTCAGGCTTCGGCGGCGGAAGTGGCGCTGCGCTATTTTCAGGACGAGGGCGAGTGGCCGAAGGCGCTGGTGCTGACCTGCTGGGGCACCGCCAACATGCGCACCGGCGGCGATGACATTGCGCAGGCGCTGGCGCTGATCGGCGCAAGGCCGGTGTGGGAGCCGGGCTCGGGCCGTGTCACCGGCTTTGAAATCATGCCCCTGTCGGAGCTGCGCCGGCCGCGCATCGACGTGACGCTGCGCATCTCCGGTTTCTTCCGCGATGCCTTCCCGCATCAGATGGACCTGTTCACCAGTGCGGTGCGGGCGGTGGCCGCGCTCGACGAGCCGGAAAGCGCCAATCCGATGGCCGCGCGGGTGCGGGCCGAGCGGGCGGAGCTGCAGGCGAGGGGCCTTGCCCGGGATGATGCCTTTGCCGAGGCCTCCATCCGCGTGTTCGGCTCCATGCCCGGTGCCTATGGTGCCGGTCTTCAGGCGCTGATGGATGAGGGTATCTGGCAGGGGCGGGAGGATTTCGCCGATGCCTTCCTCGCCTGGGGCTCCTATGCCTACGGCGGCGGGGCGAAAGGCGAGGCGGTGCGCGAGCGTTTCGAGACGCGCCTGCGCGGCGTCGATCTGGTGCTGCACAATCAGGACAACCGCGAGCATGACCTGCTCGACAGCGACGATTACTACCAGTTCGAGGGCGGGCTTGCGGCAACGGTCGAGGCGCTGACGGGGGAGGCGCCCGTCAGCTATCACACCGATCATTCGCGGCCCGAACGGCCCGTGGTGCGGGCGCTGTCAGAGGAGATTTCCCGCGTGGTGCGCGGCCGGGCGGCGAACCCGAAGTGGATCGCCGGGGTCATGCGCCACGGCTACAAGGGCGCCTTCGAGATTGCGGCGACGCTGGATTACCTCTTTGCTTTCGCCGCGACGACGCGGGCGGTGCGCGAGCATCATTTCGATCAGCTTTACACCGCCTATATCGAGGATACCGCCGTGCGAGAGTTCCTGGCCCATGCCAATCCCGCCGCCTATGAGGATATTCTCCAGCGCTTTGACGAAGCGATCCGGCGCGGGCTCTGGACGCCGCGCCGCAACTCCGTCCATGCTGGCCTCTCCAGCCAGCTCACATCCCAAGCCATGAGGGCCTGACCGCCGTGACCGACACCGACACCGACACCGAGATTCAGACCGAAGAAGACCTGAACGCCCGCCATGCGGAGAAGATGCGCAAGAAGAAGGCGGCGCGCGACAAGATCATGGCCACCAAGACCATCGAGAAGGGCCTGACTATCGTCCACACCGGCAAGGGCAAGGGCAAATCCACCGCTGGCTTCGGCATGGTGTTCCGCTCCCTCGGCCATGGCCACCGGGTCGGCGTGGTGCAGTTCGTCAAGGGCCGCCTCGACACGGGCGAAACGCAGGCGCTGGAGCGCTTTGCCGATCTTGTCACCGTCAAGCGCATGGGCGAGGGCTTCACCTGGGAAACGCAGGACCGCCAGCGTGACATTGCTGCGGCACAGGAAGCCTGGGATGCGGCCAAGGAGATGATCACCAGCGGTGACTACCGGATGGTGCTCTGCGACGAGCTGAACATCGTGCTGCGCTACGATTATCTCGACATTGCCGAGGTGGTCGCCTTCCTGAAGGATGAGAAGCCGGAAGACGTCCATGTCGTCATCACCGGCCGCAACGCCAAGGATGAGCTGATCGAGGTGGCCGATCTCGTCACCGAGATGGAACAGGTGAAGCACCCCTTCCGCTCCGGCGTGAAGCCGCAGGCGGGGGTGGAATACTGATGGCGCAGGCGGGCATCCGCAAGCCCGCCCTGATGGTGCAGGGCACGGGATCGAATGTGGGCAAGAGCCTGATCGTCGCGGGCCTGTGCCGCCATTTTGCCAATCAGGGCCTGAAGGTTGCTCCCTTCAAGCCGCAGAACATGTCGAACAACGCTGCTGTCACAGTTGATGGCGGGGAGATTGGCCGGGCGCAGGCGTTGCAGGCCATGGCCTGCCGGATGCCGGCCACCGTGCACATGAACCCGGTGCTGCTGAAGCCGGAGACGGATACGGGCGCGCAGGTGATCGTGCAGGGCCGCCGTTTCGGCACCATGCGGGCGCGTGAATATGGTTCGCGCAAGGCTGAACTGCTGCCGAAGGTGCTGGAGAGTTTCGCTCTTCTGTCGCAACAGGCGGATCTGGTGCTGGTGGAGGGGGCTGGCAGCCCTGCGGAGATCAATCTGCGTCAGGGCGACATTGCCAACATGGGCTTTGCGCAAGCCGCTGACCTGCCGGTGCTTCTGTGCGGGGATATCGACCGGGGCGGGGTGATTGCCGCGCTGGTCGGCACCCATGCGGTGCTGGAGCCAGAGGAGCAGGCCCGCATCCGCGCCTTTTTCATCAATCGCTTCCGGGGCGATCCGTCGCTGTTCGATGATGGCCTTGCAGAGATCGTCCGCCGCACGGGCTGGGCCTCAGCCGGGGTGGTGCCGTGGTTTGCAAAGGCCGGGCTGCTGCCGGCCGAAGATGCGCTGGGTCTTGAGGATGGTCTCGGCAACGGGCCGGTGAAGATCGCCGTGCCGGTTCTCGCCCGCATCGCCAATTTCGATGATCTCGACCCTCTGCGGCAGGAGCCGGGGGTGACGCTGGTGCTGGTGCAGCCCGGCCAGCCGCTGCCGGGCGATGCGGATGTGGTGCTGCTGCCCGGCACCAAATCCACCATGGGGGATCTGGCTTTCCTGCGGGCGCAGGGCTGGGACATCGACCTTGCCGCCCATCACCGGCGCGGCGGACGGATCATCGGCCTGTGTGGCGGCTATCAGATGCTGGGCCGCACCATTGCCGATCCGGATGGGATCGAGAGCCGGGTGGGCACGGTTGAGGGGCTTGGCTTCCTTGATGTGCATACGGTGCTGACGGCGGACAAGAAGCTGCGCGAGGCGCAGGGCACCTTCCTGCCTGCGCAGGTGCCCATCTCCGGCTATGAGATCCACCTTGGCGAAACCTCGGGCCCGGATTGTGCAAGGCCGGTTCTGAGCCTGCGGGAGAGTGCAGGCAGCTTGCGGCACGATGGGGCGCAGAGCGCCGATGGCCGGGTGCTGGGCACCTATCTGCACGGGCTTTTCACGGGAGACGCCTTCCGCGCCGCCTGGCTGTCAGGCCTCGGGGCGGCAGCGGAAGTCTCCTACACGGCGTCCATTGACGCAGTGCTGGATGAACTGGCCGGGCATCTGGCCCGCCACATGGACATGGACCTGATCCTGCGCCTTGCCCGGTCACGGGTGTGAAGGCAGATCAGTCATCCCAGCCGAAGCGGTTGTTGAAGGCCGGTTCCTGGCATTTGTAGGCCACCGGGCACTGCGGCGTGTCGCGCGTGGCAGCGGTCACCGGCACCGCCTCTTCCCAGCGGTCGCAATAGGAGTGATTGGCGACGAAACGGTCATAGGTGTAAGGCCCGGTGGTGAAGACCACGGCACCATTGCGCAGCACGGTCTGCTGAGCTTCGGCGCAGGTCATCTGCCGCAGGTCGGGCCTTGCTGCGGCAACGCTCGTGCCAGCTGCGAGGACCGTCAGCGCAAGGGCCGCATGTCGCATGAATCCAGACATCATCATCTCCATCAAGACGCACCCGATCCTTCTGCTCCCTCAAGGAAGCGGCAAGTCCGGGGAAACACCTGCCGGTTTGAGATATAACGGCCCGGTGGAACCTAGGTTCCCGCAGACGGGCGGCAAGGGCAGGGCAGCCCGCACGCCTTAACGATCGCGTGTGCGCTCCAGCTCGACACTGGCGCGCCCCTGCGCAATGGGAAGAGGTGCACCCGGCTTGTGCACCCGCACCCGCACCTTCTCGATCCGGCTATCGGCCGCCAGAACCGCCTCGATGATCGCCCCGGCAAGGCGCTCGATGAGATTGAAGCGGTTGTTCAGCACCACGCCTTCGATGGTCTTCACCAGCATGCCGTAGCAGACCGTCAGGTCATATTCGTCTTCGCGGCTGGCAGCCCCGAGATCGAGCCAGCAGCTCATGTCGACGATGAACCTCTGGCCCAGGCGCATCTCCTCCTCGTAGAGCCCGTGATAGGCGTAGAAGGCAAGATCTTCGAGGTGAATGGCATCCATGGAAGGCTCACAGGCTGGCGCCGCAGCAGATAAGGGCGGCAGGCCAGCGGGTGATAGGCGATTGGCCGGGGAAAATCCAGCGGTGTGCCGGATAAACGGGCGCGGGCGCTGCAAGGGTCAAACTTGCTTTTTGGGGCCGCAGACGCTTTCAATTGCTTCGTTCAGGTTTATACTTGTAATTATATGAATAATTTCAGGGTTCTTCTACGTAAGAATCCTTATTCATGATTGAAACTGAATTGCCTTGTTCCAACTGCGGGTGGCCATGTTCAAGGGAATGCCAGCTAGCGAGCTGCTGAAGTTGTTTCTTTCGCTCCCAGTCTCTGCGTGTTTGCTGGATAGGGATTTCCGTTATGTGGCAGCCAATCAAAAATATGCGGCGATGCTCGGGGTTGCTCTGGAAGATCTTAAAGACAAGTGCATCGGGGATTTCTGTCCGCCTGAGATCGTTGCGAATGTACAACGGGATTTTCATTTCCTTTCCAATGGGATGGATGTCCCCGACCATGAGATTGAGTTCCGTGGGGCGCATTATCTGGTCTCTGTCACCTTGCTGGCTCTTGAGGCAGCAGAGGAGTTTCCGGCGGTTTTCGTGACTTTGTCGGACATTTCGGGGCGCAAACGGCTGGAGGTGGAGCTGGCGGAAACGAACTCCCGGCTTTTGGATGCCTACGAGAAGATCAAGCGGCTCGCTGCCACCGACCCGCTGACCGGTGTACTTAACCGGAATGGTTTTCAGGACTTGCTTGATACTGAGCTTGCCCGCTTGCAGCAGGACAATCTGCCTGTTTCTCTCGGGTTGATCGATGTCGACTGGTTCAAGCGTTACAATGACACCTATGGTCATCCGGCAGGTGATACAGTCCTCCAGCGAGTGGCCAGCCTCATCTCCAGCCAGATCCGTAGCGCCTGCGATGGCGTTGCACGCTACGGAGGAGAAGAGTTCGTGGTTCTCATGCCAGGAGCCACTGGCCATCAGGCCTTTGAGATTCTCCAGCGCATCAATCTTGCAGTTGCAAGACAGGCCTTCGAGCACAAGTCCAGTCCGTTTGGATGTGTGACCATCAGTGCCGGAGTTGCTTTCCTCCCATCTGGCAGTTGGGCCGGCGGCGGTGATGCTGTTTACAGCTTGCTGCTGAAGCAGGCCGATGAGGCGCTGTATGCTGCGAAGACGGCAGGCCGCGACCGCGTGCATTTTTCAGGCTTCTACGGTTAAGACTGCTCTGGCAGGCAGGGGGCAGCCCTGGCGAACGTCAGGATGAGTCCGTTGCGGCTCATCCTTTGGTGATATTGCGCCGCAGGTACAGCCCGCCTAAAACCCAAGGAAGGCTTACAAATATCGCTGGCAAACCGTTCATCACGCGACGGAACGGGCCAGATGGACGCGGGAGCAGGCGAGGCATGTTTTCAAAGATCCTGATCGCAAACCGGGGCGAGATCGCCTGCCGGGTCATCAAGACCGCGAAGCGGATGGGCATCAGGACCGTAGCCGTCTATTCCGACGCCGACCGGGACGCCCTGCATGTGGAGATGGCTGACGAAGCGGTGCATATCGGCCCGGCCGCCGCATCCGAGTCCTATCTGGTGATGGACAAGATCATCGCCGCCTGCAAGCAGACCGGCGCCGAGGCCGTGCATCCGGGCTATGGCTTCCTGTCCGAGCGCGCCGCCTTCCCGGCAGCGCTGGCAGCGGAAGGCATCGTCTTCATCGGCCCCAACCCCAAGGCCATCGAGGCCATGGGGGACAAGATCGAATCCAAGAAATTCGCCAATGCGGCCAGGGTCAGCACCGTGCCGGGCTATCTGGGGGTGATCGAGTCTCCCGAAGAGGCCGTGCAGATCGCGGAGGAAATCGGCTATCCGGTGATGATCAAGGCCTCCGCCGGTGGCGGCGGCAAGGGCATGCGCATCGCCTGGAACGCGAGCGAAGTGCATGAGGGCTATGCCCGCTCCAAGTCGGAAGCTGCATCTTCCTTCGGCGATGACCGGGTGTTCATCGAGAAATTCATCCAGAACCCGCGCCATATCGAAATTCAGGTGCTGGGCGACAAGCATGGCAACGTGATCTATCTGGGCGAGCGCGAATGCTCCATCCAGCGCCGCAACCAGAAGGTCATCGAGGAAGCCCCGTCGCCGCTCTTGGACGAGGCCACCCGCCGCGCCATGGGCGAGCAGGCGGTGGCCCTCGCCAAGGCTGTGAACTACGACAGCGCCGGCACGGTGGAATTCGTCGCCGGGCAGGACAAGAGCTTCTTCTTCCTGGAAATGAACACCCGCCTGCAGGTGGAGCATCCGGTGACGGAACTGATCACCGGCATCGATCTGGTCGAGCAGATGATCCGCGTTGCCGCCGGCGAAAAGCTCTCCATCAGCCAGTCCGATGTGAAGCTGAACGGCTGGGCGGTGGAAAGCCGCATCTATGCGGAAGACCCGTACCGCAATTTCCTGCCCTCCATCGGCCGGCTTGTGCGCTACAACCCGCCGGAGGAAAAAGTGAGTGATGGCGTGACCGTGCGCAATGACACGGGCGTGGTCGAGGGCTCGGAAATCTCCATGTTCTACGACCCGATGATCGCCAAACTGGTCACCCATGCGCCGGACCGGGCCGGGGCGATCGCGGCCATGTCCGAAGCGCTTGATGCTTTCTACGTGGATGGCATCCAGCACAACGTGCCTTTTCTGACCTCGCTGATGAACCATCCGCGCTGGCGTGCCGGAACCCTCTCCACCGGCTTCATCGCCGAAGAGTATCCCGAAGGCTTTGCTCCGGCGGAGCCGGATGCGGCTGCGCTGGAAACGCTGGCCGCCGTGGCACTGACCATGGAAACCCTGCGGCGCGAGCGGCTGGACCATCTGCCGGGCCGCCTGCGCCCGCATTCGGGTGCGGTGCGCGAAGCCTGGACCGTCAAGGTCGGCAAAGCCTACATCCCCGTGCGCCTCACCGAAGGCTACCCCGGCACGCCCATCGAGATGGACATTGCCGTGGGCGAGGGCGCGCCGGTCACGGTCACTTCCAGCTGGGTACCGGGGGATGCGTTGTGGAACGGCACGGTGGGCGGCAAGCGCGTCACGGTGCAGGCGCGCCCGGTGCGCAGCGGCTACCGGCTCGACTGGCAGGGCTTCTCCGTCATCGCCCGCGTCATGACCCCGCGCACGGCGGAGCTGGATGCGCTGATGCCCGAAAAGCTGCCGCCGGACACCTCCCGCCTGCTGCTGTGCCCGATGCCGGGCCTCGTCGTCTCCATCGCCGTCACCGAAGGGCAGGAGGTGAAGGCGGGTGAGCAGCTGGCCATCGTCGAAGCCATGAAGATGGAAAACGTGCTTCGCGCCGAACGTGACTGTGTTATCTCCTCGATCAAGGCCAAGCCCGGCGACAGCCTGGCGGTGGATGCCGTGATCATGGAGTTTGAATGACGCAGTCCTCTGGCGGGATCGATACGGTCCTGTTCGATCTGGACGGAACCCTCACCGATCCTTTCACCGGGATCACGCGGTCCATCCAGCATGCCCTCGCAGCCCTGGGTGCCGTTGTGCCACCAGCCGAAGAGCTGGGCTGGTGCATCGGCCCGCCGCTGTGGGACAGCTTTGCCATACTTCTGAGCAGCAGTGACAGGGCGCTCCTGGACCGGGCCGTGGCGCTTTACCGCGAGCGCTACACGGCAACCGGCCTTTTCGAGAACGAGCTGATCACCGGCATTGCACCGCTGACCCGCCAGCTGGCGGCGGCCGGTTTCACCCTCTATGTCGCCACCTCCAAGCCCCATGCCTATGCTGGCAAGATCGTCGAGCATTTCGGCCTGATGCCGGATTTCGTCCGCGTCTATGGCTCGGAGCTGGACGGCACGCGCTCGGCCAAGGCGGAGCTGATCGCCTATCTGCTGGCCGAAGAGGGGCGCGAGGCCGGGCAGTGCGTCATGGTCGGGGACCGCAAGCATGACCTGATCGGCGCCAATGCCAACGGGTTGCGCAGCATCGGCGTGCTCTGGGGCTATGGCTCGCGCGAGGAGCTGGAGGCGGAAAAGCCCGCGCTGATCGCCGCCGAGCCAGCTGATATCGGCAGCTGGCTTTCAGTCTGACTGAAAAATCCTGATCTGCCCTCTTGCGTCAACAGGGCAGGCGGGTCTATGCCTTGGCACAGAAGTTCTCGGGGCGGGGTGCAATTCCCCACCGGCGGTATCAGGCAGGATCGTTCCTGCCCGGAGCCCGCGAGCGCCTCTCCGGCTTGCCGGAGAGGGTCAGCAGATCCGGTGCGATGCCGGAGCCGACGGTATAGTCCGGATGAAAGAGAGCTTGTGCGCCAGCTGGCCCGCCCGCCGCAACGGGTGCGGCTTGCCATGCGCATGATTGTCCCCGGGGACATGACGACAGCGTTGGAGCGCCGTGCATGTCCGCAAATAGCTTTTCCCGCCAGCCGCTTGCGGCCGCTGCCTGCATGGTGGGGGCAGGGGCGTCCTTTGCCATCGTCAATCTGTGCCTGCAAGGCGCGACGATGCTGCACGGGCTGCCCGCCTCGAGTGCGGCATTCTGGCAATACTTCGTCGCCTTCCTCTTCGCTCTGCCGCTGGTGCTGCGCGGCGGGCTGAGGCGCTTCACCATGCGCCGTCCCGGATTGCATGCCCTGCGGGTTATGCTGGCCGTTGGCGGCGTGCAGGCCTGGGCCTTCGGTCTGGCCCATGTGCCGATCTGGCAGGCGATTGCGCTGGTGATGACCTCGCCGTTCTTCGTCATTGCCGGAGCGCGGCTGTTTCTGGGCGAAGCCGTCAGCCCGCTGCGCTGGCTGGCAACGCTCACCGGCTTTGCCGGCGGCATGATCCTGCTGGCGCCCTGGTCGGATGACTTCGTGCTGGCCAGCCTTCTGCCGGTTCTGGCGGCCGCCCTGTGGGGTGGGGCCTCGCTTGTCACCAAGCGCCTGACCGGTGAGGAAGAGCCGGAAACCGTGACCCTCTTCCTCCTGATGCTGCTGACGCCCGCCAACGCGCTGATGGCACTGACCGATGGTGGCACGGTGCTGCCGCAGGGCTGGGGCATTGGTCTGGCGCTGGGCGCCGGGCTCTTCACCGTCAGCGCCAACTATCTGCTGACGCTGGCCTATGCCCGCGCCGACGCGGCCTTCGTGCAGCCCTTCGATCACCTGAAACTGCCGCTGAACATCCTCGCCGGCTGGCTCGCCTTCGGCTTCGCACCGGAAGGCTACCTCTGGCCCGGTGCGGCCCTGATCCTTGCCGGTTCCTTCCTCGTTCTGGCCGACGAAAAACGCTCAGGCCGCCTGACCGCACAGGCGGCGTGAGAGCCTGCAGGCCTCAAACCTCCGCCCCCTCCAACTCCGCAACGCTGCCCGGTTCCATGCCCTTGGCAAGCGCAAAGCCCTCGTCCAGCCAGCCGGTGACGCCGCCGATGAGTTCCTTGACGGGCAGGCCGAGCCGGGCGAGGCGGACGGCGGCCTTGTTGGCGCCGTTGCAATGCGGCCCGGCGCAATAGACGACGAAGAGCGAGCCTTCCGGAAACTCCGCCATCCGCCGCTCCGTCATCTTGCCATGGGGCAGGTTGAGCGCGCCCGGCAGATGGCCGCTTTCGTACAGCGCGGGGCTGCGCACATCCAGCAGCACGAAGTCCTGCTGTCCCGTGGCAAGGGCGTGATGCACGTCCCAGCAATCGGTCTCAAAGCCAAGCCGTGCCTCGAAATGGGCCAGAGCCTCGGCGGAAGGGGCGGCGGGAAACTGGGTCACGGAACTGGGCATCGTCTCATCCTCGTGTTTCTCCGGCGCGTCTGACTGCGGCAGGGCCGGGCTGGGATGGGCTGAAGATCGCCGGAAATCCGTTTCGTCACCATTGGCCTGAATGCCATTGTCCGGTAGGATCATGCCATGTGATCAAAGAGGGCATCATGGGCATTATGGGTGTTCAGGCGCAGGCCATCAGCCGCAAGGCAGCACAGCAGGCGCCGCTGGCGGTGGCGCTGGTCTATGAGGGGCTGAGCCTTTTTGAATTCTCCATCTGCACGGAGGTCTTTGCCTCGAAAAAGCCCGAGGTTGAGGGGCCGTGGTACCGTTTTGCCGCAGTCGCGGTGGAGATGGAGACTGTCTCGGCCAGCGGCGGCGTTTCGGTGCGGGCGGACGAACCGGTGAGTCTCATTGATGAGGCGGATATCATCCTCGTGCCCGGCTGGCCGGAGCGGGACCACCGGCTGCCGCCCGGCCTCAAGGACAGGCTTCAGAAAGCGCATGCACGCGGTGCGCGGCTGGTCACCTTCTGCAGCGGTGCCTTTCTGCTGGCGGCGGCGGGATTGCTGGACGGCCGCAGGGCGACGACGCACTGGCGCTACATTCCGGACCTGCGCCGGGTGGCGCCTGCCTCTGACATCGTCGAGGACGTGCTGTTCGTGGAAGATGGCACCGTGCTGACGGCGGCGGGGTCTGCGGCCGGCATCGATCTGTCCCTGTCGCTGGTCCGCCGGGATTTCGGCTGGCAGGCGGCCAATGCGCTGGCCCGCAGCCTTGTGGTTCCGGCGCAGCGGGAGGGCGGGCAGGCGCAGTTTGTGCCACGGCCCGTTGCCCGTTTTCCTCAAGGCTCGCTGGCGCCCCTGCTTGAGCGGATCGAGCGGGAACTGGATCAGGAATGGGACTTACAGCGTATGGCGGATGCCGCCTGCTGCAGCCTGCGCACCCTCAGCCGCCGCTTCCGCGATGCCACGGGTCTGGCACCGCTCGACTGGCTGATCCGCGCCCGCATCCGCCATGCCTGCCATCTGCTGGAGGCAAGCAGCGAAAGCATCGACGCCATCGCCGCGCGCTGCGGCTTCGGCGCGCCGGAAACCCTCCGCCTGCATTTCCGCCGGATCATGACCGTCCCGCCATCCCGCTACCGGGCGGAGTTTCAGGGCTCCATTAGTCCAGCGTCAGAGGAAGTTTCTCAGAACGCCTCGCTGCGCTCCACCAGTTCGCGGCCATAGGCGCTGGTCAGGGCGCCTGCCTTCAGGGCGGATACAGGGGCGATTTCCTCCAGCTGGCCATGGCGCAGCACGCCCAGCCGGTCGCAGAGGAAGGAAACCACCGGCAGATCGTGGGTGACGAGCAGATAGGTGAGGCCGCGCTCCTCGCGCAGGGACTTCAGCAGGTTGAGGATTTCCGCCTGCACCGACACATCGAGCGCCGAGGTCGGCTCATCCAGCAGCAGCAGCTCCGGCTCCAGCATCAGGGCGCGGGCGATGGCCACACGCTGGCGCTGACCGCCGGAGAGCTGATGCGGCAGGCGGAAGCGGAACTTGCGGGCAAGGCCGACCGCATCCAGCATGGATAGCACCCGCTGGTCCCGGCCGCCAAACCCATGGATTGCCAGCGGTTCGCTCAAGGTGTCATCCACCGTCTTGCGCGGATGCAGCGAGCCGTAGGGGTCCTGAAACACCATCTGCACATGGCGCATCATCGCCTTGGTGCGCTTGTGGCCGAGCGGCAGGCCGCTGAGCGTCAGCGCGCCGGACCAGCTGTCCACCTGTCCGGCCAGCGCCTTCAGAATGGTGGACTTGCCGGAGCCCGATTCCCCTACGAGCGCGAAACTCTCGCCCGTGGCGACGGAAAAGCTGACATCCCGCACCACCGCCGTGGCGCCATAGACAACCGTGAGGCCTTCAACGCCGATCATTTGAGTTTCTCCAGTGCGGCGCGGTCGAGCACGGGCAGGCGCTCGCGGGTCTCGTTGAGGCGGGGCAGGGAGGCGATGAGCCCCTGCGTGTAGGGGTGCTTCGCCTCATGCAGCTTGCCAGCGGCGCATTCCTCGACGATTTCGCCGTTGAACATGACAAGGATGCGGTCGCACCAGTGCGAGACCATGTTGAGGTCGTGACTGATCAGCATCAGCCCCATGCCCCGGCGGCGGACGAGATCGTCCATGATTTCCAGCACCTGCGCCCGGACGGAGACATCCAGCGCCGAGGTCGGCTCGTCGGCAATCATCAGGTCCGGCTCCAGGATCACCATCATGGCGATCATCACCCGCTGGCCCATGCCGCCCGAAACTTCATGCGGATAGAGCCCATAGACCCGCTCCGGATCGTTGATCCGCACCGCTTCCAGCGCTTCCAGAACCTTGGCCTTGCGCGCCTTTGCGCTCATCCGCGCATGGAAGGCGAGGGCTTCGCCGATCTGCTCGCCGATGCGCATGACCGGGTTCAAGGAGAACTTTGGGTCCTGCATCACCATGGACATGCGCGCCCCGCGCAGGCGCCGGTATCCGGCCTCACCGGTTTTCGTGAGGTCAATGCCGTCAAACATCATCCGGTCTGCGGTGACGCGGCCCGGATGACCGATCAGGCCCATGATGGACCGGCCGGTCATGGACTTGCCGGAGCCGGATTCGCCCACGATGCCAAGCCGCTCGCGGCCCAGCGAGAAGCTGATGCCCTTGACCACCTCCACCTCGCCGCGCTCGGTGGGGAAACGGACCTTGAGGTTCTGAACGTCGAGAAGCGTGCTCATGACCGGTCCCTCATTTCGTGCGCTGGCGCGGATCAAGCACGTCGCGCAGACCGTCGCCGAAGAGGCAGAAGCCGAGGCTGACGATGACGATGGCAAAGCCGGGCATGGTGGCCACCCACCACTGATCCAGAATGAAAGCCCGCCCGCGGGAGATCATCGCCCCCCATTCGGGCAGCGGCGGCTGCGCCCCAAGGCCGAGGAAGCCGAGGCCTGCGGCCGTCAGGATGATGCCCGCCATATCCAGCGTGACGCGGACAATGGTGGAGGACATGCACAGCGGCAGGATGTGACGCAGGATGATGCGGCCATGGCTCGCCCCCTGCATCCGTACGGCGGCGATGAACTCCGCCTTGCGGATGGTCAGCGTTTCAGCGCGGGCAAGGCGGGCATAGACCGGCCAGGCGGTGATGGCGATGGCGATCACCGCATTCTCGATGCCGGGCCCGAGGGCGGCGACAAAGGCAAGGGCGAGGATCAGCCGGGGCATGGAGAGGAAAATATCCGTGAGCCCCATGATGATGCGGTCCGCCACGCCGCCGAAATAGCCCGATATGGCGCCGATGATGAGGCCGAGCGGCGCGGAAATGATCGCCACCAGCAGCACGATGAACAGCGTGATGCGGGCGCCATGGACAACGCGGCTGAAGATGTCGCGGCCCAACTCGTCCGTGCCCATCCAGTGCGCGGCGGAGGGGGGCAGCAGGCGGTCGGTCAGTTGGCCTTCAATCGGGCTGTAGGGTGCGATCCATGGCGCGAAGGCGGCCGTCAGCAGCAGGGTGAGGATGATCACCAGCCCCACCACCGTCAGCGGATTGCGCAAGAGCGCGCGCAAGGTGCGGTAGGCCTGGCCCAGCTGGGCCTGCAGGCGGGTGGCGGGCGTTTCGTCCAGCAGCCAGTCGCGGGTCGAGCTCATGCGCGGGCCCTCGGGTCGAGAAGGAGATAAAGCGCATCAGACAGCTTGTTGATGCAGATGAAGACGGCGCCGATCACCAGCGTTGCGCCCAGCACCGCGTTCATGTCGGCATTGAGCAGGGCGTTGGTGAGGTAGTTGCCGATGCCCGGCCAGGAGAACACGGTTTCGATCATCACCGAGCCCTCCAGCAGCCCGGCATAGGACAGGCCGATGACGGTGATCAGTTGCACGCGGATCGGGCGGAAGGCGTGGCGCCAGATCACCACCCGCTCTGGCGCGCCCTTGACGCGGGCGGTGGTGATGAACTCCTGCCCCAGCTGCTCCAGCATGAAGGAGCGCGTCATGCGGGCGATATAGGCGAGGGCGAAGAAGCCGAGGATCGTTGACGGAAGGATGATGTGGGCGAAGGCGCTCTTGAAGCTGTCCATGTCGCGGTCGATCAGACTGTCCACCAGCAGCAGCCCGGTGCGCGGCGTCACCATGCCATCAAGGAAGATGTCGATCCGCCCCGGCCCGCCAACCCACTTGAGCTTGGCGTAAAACAGAACGAGGCCGACAAGCCCGAGCCAGAAGGCAGGGACCGCATAGCCGGCAAGGCCGATGACGCGGATGATCTGGTCGATGACGCTGCCCTGTCGCGCGGCGGCCCACACACCCAGCGGCACGCCAACGGCAACGCCGATGATGATGCCGAGCGTCGCCATCTCGAAGGTGGCGGGAAACACCCGGGCCAGATCCTCGATCACCGGATTGGAGGTCGTCACCGCCCGGCCGAGATCGCCCTGCAGCACGTCGCCCACATAGCGGACGAACTGGACGGGCAGCGGATCATCGATGCCCATCTGCAGGCGCACCGCGTCATAGACTTCCTTCGGTGCCCGGTCGCCCACGACAGCCAGCACCGGGTCAATCGGCACGACGCGGCCGATGACAAAGGTGATGGCGAGCAGGCCGAGGAAGGTCAGCGCAATCGTGACGGCAAACCACAGCAGGGAAGCGAGCCGGGCAGGAAGGGCGCCCCGGCGGCCGGTCAGGGTGGCGTTGCTCACGGCGTTTTCCTTGCCAGTTAAACTTCTTTTGACGTAGCAAAATTTTTTTACTAGCGTCAAAGAAATTTTGGAGAGCCGTGATGAGCAACGCCCTCAATGACGCCGGGGAGATGCAGGCCAGCGCAACCGTTGCGCCGACGCCGCATTTTGGCGGCCGCATCCGCGAGCTGCGGCGCAAGGGGGATCTGACCCTGCAGCAGCTGGCCGATCAGGCAGGCATCTCCGTCGGTTTCCTGTCGCAGGTGGAGCGCGGCAAGGCGACGCCCTCGCTGGGCACGCTGGCTGCCATTGCCGATGCGCTGGGCGTCGAGATCGACTGGTTCGTTGCAACGCCAAAGCCCGCAAACAGCATCACCCGCTCGGGCGAGCGCGAACTGTTTTCGCTGGGCGAGGGGGCCTTGTCCTACGAGCGGCTCAACACGGTGCTGCCGGGCGGAGGGCTCTCCTCGGTCATCGTCCACATCCCGGTTGGCTATGCCTCGGAACAGACATCTCATACGGGCGAGGAACTGATCGTCGTGCTGGAAGGCACGCTACGCCAGACGCTGGGCGAAGCGGTCTTCACGCTCAACGCCGGAGACAGCCTGCATTTCATGGGCGACACGCCCCATTCCTTCGCCAATGCCGGAGACCGGCCCGTCCGCATCTTGTGGACCGGTAACACGCCCCGGCTCATTGGCCGAACCCCCGAACAGCCGTAGGGGGGCATGCCTGCGGCCAAGACAAACCTGCCTTCCTTCAGGAGAAGACAATGAAGCTTTTCAGAACCGCGTTTGCCGCCGGTCTGTTGTCGCTGACGGCCCTGACCACGCTGACCGCGATGCCGGCCCAGTCCGCAACACCGGGCACGGCCCTCGTCGTCGCGCAGAACATCGATGACATCGTCACCATCGATCCGGCGACCGCCTATGAGTTTTCCTCCGGCGAATATGTCGTCAACGTCTACAACCAGCTCGTCCATTACGACGCAACGGACACCACGGCGCTGGCGCCGGGCCTTGCCAGCGAATGGGCCATCGACGCGGATAACAAGACCATCGTCTTCACGCTGCGGGATGGCGTGAAGTTCCACTCCGGCAATCCGCTGCGTGGCGAGGATGTGCTGGGCTCGTGGAAGCGCGTGCTGGTGCTCAACAAGGCGCCCGCCTTCATTCTCGCCAATCTCGGCTGGACCCCGGAAAACATCGAAGAGATGGTGACCGTGGACGGCAGCAAGATCACCGTCCGCTATGCCGGTGACTTCTCGCCGCTTTTCGTGCTCAACGTTCTGGCCGCCCGTGTTGCCTCCGTGGTCGACATGGAAACGGTCATGTCCCATCAGGAAAATGACGATCTGGGCAATGCCTGGCTGAACAAGAACTCCGCCGGCACCGGCCCGTTCAAGCTGCGCGCCTACCGGCCTTCCGAAATGCTGTCGCTGGAGGCCAATCCGGATTACTGGGGCGGCGCACCGGCCATGAAGCAGGTGGTCATCCGCCATGTGGCGGAAGCCGCCACCCAGCGCCTGCTGCTGGAATCCGGCGATGTGGACATGGCCAAGAACCTGACGCCGGATCAGGTGTCGGGTCTCGAAGGCAAGTCCGACATCAAGGTCGAGACCTATCCGCAGGCCGCCGTTCACTGGATTTCCTTCAACCAGAAGACCGAGGCCCTGACCAACAAGGCGCTGTGGGAGGCTGCCCGCTATCTCGTCGATTATGACGGCATGGCCAGCACCTTCCTGAAGGGCCAGATGATGGTGCATCAGGCCTTCTGGCCGGAAGGCTTCCCGGGTGCGGTCAATGACACGCCGTTCAAGTATGATCTGGAAAAGGCGAAGCAGATCCTCGCCGATGGCGGTGTCACGCTGCCGCTGACGATCCAGCTTGATGTGATCAACTCCAGCCCCTTCACCGACATGGCGCAGGCGCTGCAGTCGTCCTTCGCTCCGGCGGGCATCAACTTCGAGATCATCCCCGGCACCGGCGCGCAGGTGATCACCAAGTACCGCGCCCGCACCCATCAGGGCATGCTGCTCTACTGGGGCCCGGACTTCATGGACCCGCATTCCAACGCCAAGGCCTTCGCCTATAACGCGGACAATTCGGACGACAAGTATGCTTCGACGACCACCTGGCGCAATGCCTGGATGCCGCCGCAGGAGATCAACGAGAAGACCATGGCCGCGCTGACCGAAAAGTCGCCGGAAAAGCGCCTCGAAATGTATGGCGAACTGCAGCAGGCCATGCAGGCGGAATCGCCCTACGTGATCATGTTCCAGGCCGTCAAGCAGGTGGCCATGAACGGCAAGGTGCAGGGCTACGTCAACGGTGCAACGTCCGATTTCGTCTACTACCGTCTCGTGACCAAGAACTGAGGCAGCCTGCCTGAAAGATATTCCGGAGGGCGGCATGACTGCCCTCCTGGCACCGGAAAAGCCTTTCCATCGTCATCCCGGACGAGAGCGAAGCGGAGATCCGGGACCGGTGAGTCAAGGCCTGCCGGCTGTATCTCCTTGCAACAACTTCCACCCCGGCTCACCGGTCCCGGATCGCGCAGGCGCGTCTGGGATGACGATGGAGGGGCGGGAGGATTTCACCAGCCACACCACCACCGCTCCTCAATCCTCTCTCATCCCAACGCCCCGGAAGTCCATCATGACCTCATCCCCCGATACCGTCTTTGCCGCCCTGCATGAGGCTGCCCGCACCGCCGTGGGTGCACGCCTGTTCACGGTGACGGTTCTCGACCGCAAGGCAGGCCTCAGCCGCCGCGCCTATACCTCGCATCCGGCCGAATACCCGGCGTCCGGCACCAAGCCGATGCGTTCGGATGGCTGGACCGATCTCGTGCTGGGCGAACAGAAGAGCTTTATCGCCAACACCACGCCGGAATTTGCGGTGTACTTTTCCGATCATGCCCTCATCAACCAGCTCGGCTGCCATTCAGCCATGAACATTCCCGTGCCGGACGGCGGAATGGTCGTGGGCACGGTCAATATTCTGGACGCTGAAGGGCATTTCACGCCCGAGCGGGTGGCGAAGCTGGAGGCGCTGGTGGAAGAGCACCGCGCTGCTCTGCTGGACGCCATGGCCCGCGTGCCGATGGAGGCGTGAATGACGCAAGGATCCGCAAAGCCGCAGGCCGCAGAGCGTCTGGCGCGCCTGCGCCGCAAGATGGCAGATACAGGCACCGATCTGGTGGCGCTGGCGCCCGGCGCGCATCTGCGCTGGCTGCTGGGCTTTGTCCCGGCAGCGGACGAGCGCGCCTCGCTGTGCCTCATCGGCCAGAAGCAGGCCTGCTTCCTGATGCCGGCCCTGAATGCCGAAGACAGCCGCCAGCACACGGATCTGCCCTTCTTCGAGTGGAAGGACGACACCGGCCCGGACAAGGCCCTGGCCGAAGCTCTGGCTTTTGCCGCGCCTAAAGCCGGCAGTTTTGCGCTGGATGAGACCATGCGTGCCGACCACGCGCTGATGCTGGTGGATGCGCTGCCGCGCGCCACCCGTAGCTTTGCCTCCGCCACCGTTGGCGCACTGCGCATGGTCAAGAGCGCCGAAGAAATTGCGCTCTTGAAGGAAAACGCCAAGATTGCCGACTTTGCCCAGGCCGCTGCCCGTGCGGCCTTGGCCGAAGGCGTGAGCGAGAGCGAACTGGCCAAGGCCGTGCAGGCTGCCTTTGCCGCCAACGGTGCGCAGCCCACCTTTGCCATCCTCGCCATCGGCCCGAACAGTGCCTATCCGCACCATCACTCCGGCGAGGCACGGCTGAAGCGCGGCGATGTGGTGCTGGTGGACATTGGCGGCCTCAAGGACGGCTACAATTCCGATATCACCCGTATGGCAAGCCTCGGCGAGCCGCCGGCCGGATACCGGGAGGTGCATGAGGTGGTCGATGCCGCCGTTCAGGCGGCCATCGCCTCGGCCCGTCCGGGCGTGCCCGCCCGCAGCGTTGATCTGGCGGCGCGTCAGGTGATCATGGATGCCGGCTACGGGGAGTTTTTCACCCACCGCACCGGCCACGGCCTTGGCACCGAGGTGCATGAGCAGCCCTATATCACCAGCACCAGCAATCTGATGCTGGAGGAGGGGATGGTCTTCACCATCGAGCCCGGCATCTATCTGCCCGGGCGCTTTGGCATCCGGCTGGAGGAAGTGGCGGTGGTGACGGCAACCGGCTGCGAGATCCTCTCCGGCCTCAGCCGCGATCTGGCGGTGGTCTGAATCAAAAAAGGGCGGCCCGGTGAGGCCGCCCTTTTCATGTCTTGCCTGTGCCTGTCTCAGGCGGCTCGGATCTCGGCGAAGAAGGCGTCGATGCGCTGGCGCAGGTTGCCGGTCTGCTGGGTCAGCTGGGTGGCGACATCAAGCAGCACCTGCGCGCTCTCGCCGGTTTCGCTGGCACCGCGCGACACATGGCTCAGGGTTTCCGAGACATTCTGCGTGCCGGTTGCCACTTCATGCACCGAGCGCGAAATCTCGGTGGTTGCGCCGCTCTGCTGGGTCACGGCAGCGGAGATGTCGGTTGAGATGTGGCTCATCTGGCCGATGACATCTGCGATGCTGCCGATGGCCATGGCGGCCTGATTGGAGACGGCCTGCATTGCCTGGATCTGCGTGGCGATCTCTTCCGTGGCCGAAGCGGTCTGGTTGGCCAGCGACTTCACCTCCGTGGCAACGACCGCAAAGCCCTTGCCTGCATCACCGGCACGCGCTGCCTCGATGGTGGCATTGAGCGCCAAAAGGTTGGTCTGGGCGGCAATGTCATTGATGAGCTTGACGATCTGGCTGATCTTTTCCGTCGTCTGTACCAGGCTCTGAACCGTCTGGTTGGTCTCGCTGGCGGCATCCGAGGCGCGGTTGGCAATCTCGTTGGAGTGCTCCACCCGGCGGGCGATCTCGGCAATCGAGGAATTCAGCTCTTCGGAAGCGGCTGCCACCGAGCGGACGTTCGCGGCAGCTTCTTCCGATGCGGCAGCGGCGAGATTTGCTCCTTCCGAACTGGACTCGGACGTCTGGGTCAGCTGGCGTGCGGTTGAAACCACATTCTGCGTGGCGGAACTGACCGTCTGCAGGGCCGAGCCCACTTCAGAGGCAAAGGCGTTGATCATCCGGTCGACGGCCTCGGCGCGGCGCTGCTTGGCTTCCTGCTCGGCGCTCTGGGCTGCTTCCAGACGCTCGCGTTCCAGGGAATGCTCCTTGAAGACGTGGACGGCACCGGCGATGGCGCCGATCTCGTCATTGCGGCCAAGGCCGGGAATGGCGACGCTCAGATCACCGTCGGCAATCTGGCTCATGGCGCCGGTGATGCTCGACAGCGGACGGGCCAGCCAGTTGCGGAACAGGGTACCGATGAGCGCCAGCATGATGAGCACGGCGGCGAGGGTCGCAATCAGCGTCGACCGGCGGAAGTCGGACAGCTCGGCAAAGGCAACGCCCTTGTCGATGGACATGGCAACATACCAGTCCACGCCCGGCAGGCCGGCAATCGGCTGGAAACCAAGCAGGCGCGCGCCCTCGGCGCTGTCCACGTCCTGCATGACACCGGTGGAAACCTGCGCGCCGGGATAAATATCGGCCAGGGTCTTGCCGATCAGGTCCTGACTGGCGTGGATCAGCACCTTGCCGGAGCGGTCGGTGATGAACAGGTAGCCAAGGTCGCCCAGATTGGCGTCCTTCAGCATCTGATCAAGCATCTGGATGGAGAAATCGGAACCGACAACGCCCACCAGCTGGCCGTTCATGTAGCGCGGGGCGGCTGCGGTGATGTTCAACTCGTTCGAGGAAGCCGCGATATAGGGCTCAGTCAGCGTCAGCTTTCCAAGATCAGCAGCGGCCTTGTACCAGGGGCGCTTGCGCGGGTCATAACCTTCGGGAAGCGTGGACGGCGGCCACTGGAAAAACTCACCTTCCGTGTTGCCGTAATAGGTCATCAGGAAGGTGGAGGTCAGCAGCGGGATGTTGAACTGCTCGGGTGCCATTTCGGAAGCCGGCTTTGCCCCCAGCGACTGCATGGCGAATTCGGTCAGCATCGTCCGGCCCGTCAGCCAGTTCGACACGCTTTTCGCAACGGAACTGCCAACCATCGACAGGTTGCTGTTCACGCGCTCTTCCGTCTGCTCGCGCATGACGACGTCGTTGTAGAGGGCGAAGATGGCGAAAATCCCAAGGATCGAGGCGGCCGTTGCCGCAAGGATCCTGGTCATGAGACTGCGGCGGCGGCCTGAGCGGGCGGTCTGCGTCATCGTCGAAGTTTCTTTCTGGCTGGTGGTCTCGGTGATTCCGGTACTTTCCTCATCGGCACTATTTGACTGATGATGCTTAAAACTGACTAAACGGTTGTGTCTTTTATCTGTCACTTCGATGCGATTGAGAGTTGAATAGTCGTATTAATCTGACGAACTTGGCAGGAGTGGGTGACGAACTCAGCGGAATCCGGACTTTTCCTGATCTGGCTAAGTTTGTCGATGCGCTGGCATATGCTGATGGCATCAAGAGGTGGTGCTCCGGAGACAAGGAGACGGCAGCAAACAGGATAAGCGGCGCGCTGCTCGTGGCGGCGGCCGCTGTAGCTTGTGCTGAGCTGTGTCAGTGAATGCAAACGCAGGCCAGCCCGCAGGTACCCCTGCCGGTCAGGTGGGCATTGTCTCTCGAAGGTGCAGCGTAACGCTGGACCTTACGCGTCTCCGACGCTCTGTTCGCGGATTGCGCGGGCTTTTTTGGCGATGGCGGTGAGGTTGTCTTCGTCCTCGTCGCCTTTGGCCGCACGGCTGGCACGGGGCTGCCTCACCTCGATGAAGCCGTTGTCCTCCTGTTCCGCCATGGAACGGGCGGAGCGGGGTAGGCCAAAGCGGTCACGCAGCTGCGTGACGATTTCTGCTGTGCCGCTGCCGGTTTCGAAGCTGCGGTAGGTGAGGGGGACGCGCTGGCCCGCAATGATCATGACCGGGCGCTGCCAGACCTTGCGGGACATGAAGTTGTGCAAGGGACCGGCCTTCTCGGCCACGACATTTTCCAGGCTGGACAGCTCGTACCGGCCACTGCCCAGCAGCCGGCCCGAGGGAGTGCGGTGTTCCAGCAGCAGCTTGTTGCCATGGGTATCGAAGATCACCCGGGTGCGGGCTGTCTGGAGGTGCAGCCGCAGAATGATGGAGCCGGAAATCAGACTGGCGAGAGCCGCCGGCCAGATGCTGTTGGCCATCAGGCTTCCCACCACACAGGCAGCCGCTCCGAACCCGATGATAACCATGGCGACGCGCGTCTGGGTCCGGTCATCATGGATGTATTCGGTACGCGTGGGGCTTGGTGACACCAGGTCCATGAGCGGCAAAGATCTCCGTAAAGAGGTCGCAGGCAGCGTAAATTTGTGCCCGCCCCCAAAGGTCCGGAACAAGATTCAGCAGACCCTTGCTATATATGCTGATGAACCTTGCGGCAGGCTTGCGCCGCAGCCCGGATTTCCGGTGTTTTGCACAAGGGCATGCTTTGTCCGGTGCAGGCCCAAAGGGCCTGGCGCGAGGGCATGATGCCCTGAGAGCGATGAGGCGCCGCATGTGCTGTCCGGGGAGCTCCCGGACAGCTTGTTGGAATGCGGGTCTTGCGCCGCAAGGGCTTGAGCTGCGTCAGCCGATGGCAAGCCGCCCGTCAAGGCGGGCGCCGGTTTCCGCTGAAATGACCTTCAGATCACGGATATGGGCAATGATCTCGTTGCGGTAGACGAGGCCCGTATGGTCGTAATCGAGCTTGCGCAGATCCATGCTGGGAATGTCGCCGGGTACGCCGCCGGAGACCGGCTTGCCATTCCAGGCTTCCCCAAAGGCTCCGAGCGAGACATAGGTGTTGAATGCCACCTTGTATGTCTTGTCGAGCACCTCCTCGATGGGTGTGCCGGCGATCGTGACATCCACGGCCTTGGCCTGCGCGGCCGAGGCCCCAAGGTCAACCCGGTAGCGCAGGGCACTGGAGAAATGCAGAAGACCGCGGGACACGAACTGGGTGAGGTCCAGCGTGCCTGCCGCCAGTTCCTCTGGCCGGACGAAGCGCTTGGCATTGTTGTCCAGCATCTCGAGGATCTGCGCACCCGTCATGGTGGCCACATGCACATTGTCGGCATAGGGCATGACATCATACCAGGCCTTGAACGTCAGCGGACCCTGGCTGATGCCGGTCTGCAGGCCGGTGGCATTGAAGAGAGCAATGTCGATCTGGCCTCCCGGGAACGTCGAGGAGCGCTGGACCAGAGCGTCATTCATGAAATTGGCGATGGCCACTTCACGAATATAGCGGTCTGCGAGGGTGCGCTCGGTCGAGACGAGTTCATCGCTGGCAACCTGACCGATCTCCTCGGCCAGTTTGGAATCGAGGGCCTTCAGCAGCGGTGCAATGGTTTCTGCCTCAAAGGCTGCGTCATAGTCCCCCTCATGCTCCAGAGCGGCATAGGACGGCTCATCCGCCTTGACCCGGTCGTCGCGGTTCTTGACCGGATGCAGGCTGACGGATGAGAACCAGGCCTTGCGGCCGTTCTCGGCCGCGATGGACATGCTGATGTCGCCCAGGAACTTGCCGTTGGCTTCGGCCTGCGCAATGAGAACGCCCTCGACAACATTGTCCGTGTCGATGCCGCCGCTGTTGAGCATTGTGTGCGAGTGGCCGCCCAGCAGTACAATCGGCTTGCTGGTCAGAGGACCGGCCGCAGCCGCAATGTCCAGGTCGCCTTCGCCGATCATGCGTGCCGCACCGGCCTTGCCCGACCGGTGCGAGCCTGAGCCAAAGCCGCAGTGAGACAGGATCACCACGACGTCACAGACTTCGGCGACAGCAGGCAGCACGTTGCGGATGGCCTCCACCGGGCTTGCGACGGCAAGGCTGGGGTCGGAGGGCTGGCCAACGCGGGTGTCCACGGCGGTGGTCAGGCCGATGAAGCCGACGCGCAGGCCCTTGGCCTCGGCAATGGCGGCGCAGACATAGTCCTCATCGCGGGCGAGGAAGGCCGAGCCATGCACATTGGCCGAGAGCACCGGGAAGGTGGCATCGCGCTTCAGCCCCATGCGCAGCAGCTCCGCGCCACGGTCAAACTCGTGGTTGCCAAGAACGGCGATGTCGAGGCCGGCGGCGGAATAGGCGCGGTATGCCGGATCGGTGACGAAGTCTTCCGGGGACCAGCCGACAAGTTCATCAAACACCGAGCCGGTGTGATCATCGCCAACGGATACGAAGAACACAGCTTCCGAGTCGCCGGCTGCGGCGCGGGTCTCGCGAACCATCTTGACCATCTGGGACAGGCGGTGGGTGTCGCCCTTCTTGCTGTGCTGGTCGGTCAGGTGGTTGTGCATGTCGTTGAAATGCATCAGGCGCAGCACACGGCGTTCGCCCGGAGCGAGCGATGGGGCAGGCACCGGATTGCCGGCTTCCGTGACGATGGCGCGGACAGGACCGGCCAAGGGATCGCCCTTGAGCAGGAACAGGCGCTCGAATGCGCCCTGAGGGTTCGGAGTCGCCGGGCTCATCAGCAGTTCGCCGGGACCCGCAGCGGCATTGGCGCGGAAGACGATCATCGTGGACAGTGCGGCAAGGCCTGCCGCGGCCGTTGTCGACTTGAGGAAGTCACGGCGGCTCATGTTTTGTTCAGTCGTAGACATGAGATCTACTCTCCTGGGTAGTACTCGCGAAATAGCGGGCCGCGAAGAGCTATGATCTATGATTGAACTTAATGTGACAGGTTTATCGAAGTTCTGGGTTGCTAATATATTTTTCTAATTAAATAAATGCCGCATCCCTCCGGTGGATTTATTTGGTTAGACGGCTTTCGACTCGCCGGGTGCGCTGGCTGAAGCGCCAAACAGCTTTTCGAATTCCTGCCGCAGGACAATGTCGACCTCGGGAAGCGTCACCGGCAGGCCCAGATCGACAAGGCTGGTCACCCCATGCTGTGCCACGCCGCAGGGCACGATTCCGGAAAAATGCTCCAGATCCGGGTCGACGTTCAGGCTGATGCCGTGGAAGGTGACCCACTTGCGCACGCGGATGCCAATGGCCGCGATCTTGTCCTCCACCTCAGGCCCCTTGTCCGGGCGGCGCACCCACACGCCGACCCGGTCTTCCCGCCGCTCGCCGCGCACATGATGTTGCCAGAGCGAACCGATGACCCAGGCTTCCAGCGCCGCCACGAAGGCGCGGATGTCCTGCCGTCGGCGCTTCAGATCCAGCATCACATAGGCGATGCGCTGGCCCGGCCCGTGGTAGGTATATTGCCCGCCGCGCCCGGCGTCATAGACGGGGAACCGGTCCGGCATCAGCAGGTCCTCGCGTCTTGCGCTGGTGCCGGCCGTATAAAGGGGAGGGTGCTCCAGCAGCCAGACGCATTCATCCGCCTCGCCCGCCGCAATCGCCTCGACGCGCTTCTCCATGAAGGCCATGGCCTCTTCATAGGGGACGGGCTCGTCAGAGATCCGCCACTCCACCGCCGGGCTGCCGGGCAGGGGATGAAAATCGGGGACGAGTTCGGAACGGCCGGTGATCTGCATGGGGTCAGGCTGCATTGGCGGTGGCTTTGCGCCCTGTGGTCAGGCTAAACTGAGGGAAAGGCAAGATGCCGGAGGAGCCTGAACAGGTCCACGGCGTCAGGATTGCAGACTTGTACAGGCGGAAGGCCGGACGGAAAAGCAAAATGGCCACATTTGATGACATTACCGTCGACATTTCCGTGGTGCTGGGCACAACGCAGATGCCGGTGCACCAGCTGCTGCGCATGGGGCGCGGCGCGGTGATCGATCTGGATGTCGCCGAAGAGGATGACGTCAGCATCTATGCCAATAACACGCTGGTGGCCAAGGGGCAGGTGGTGCTTCTTGGGGAGCGGATCGGCATTTCCATCACAGAGGTCCTGATGCGTCCGCCCGAAGCCCGGCCCATGCGCACCGACGGGCCTCTATAAGACTGGCCCCTGTAAGATCGGCCCCACTAAGATTGGCACTTGTAAAGCGCCCTTGTGAGGCGGACCCGTCACCGGGGCCGTTTCTGTTTGCCGGGTCTTTGGATCTGTCCGTGAGATCCCTTGCGAATATTTCGTTCGTTGCATTTATTGCACTTGAGCGTTATCCTGAAGTCAGAGCACTTCCGTTGAAAATGGAGCTGCAGGGAGTGTTCTGCCTCTTTGTTTTCACGCAATCCGGCTGCAAAACGGTTCCCGTTTCTGCTGGAATTGCTTGAGAAAGAAAAGGATGATGCCATGACATTCCCGGTATACAGTCAGCGCAGGCCCACCCGGCAGGAGGTAGAGGTTGCACGCGTTTCCGAGCAGGCCCTTGCCTGCCACGCGCGTGACGGAGCGCCGCTGAAATTGCGCGTAACGGGGCACGAAGAGACAGAGGTGGTGGAACTGCCGGCAGGCGCAGTTACTCTGCTGATGGAAATTCTCAAGGCCATGGCGGCGGGGCAGGGGGTGACGGTTGTTCCCGATGATGCCGAGTTGACCACGGTACAGGCTGCAGAGCTTCTGAATGTGTCCCGGCCCTTCCTGATCAAGCTCCTAGAGGAAGGTAAAATTCCCCATCGCAAGGTCGGGAAGCACCGGCGGGCGCTCATGCAGGACGTGATTGCTTACAAGCGCATCATGGATCGCAGGCGGGAGGAAATCCTCGACCAACTGGTTGCCGAAGCGCAGGAACAGGGCATGGGATACGGCGCAAGGTGAGTCAGGCTCGGGTTCTGCTCGACGCAAATGTTCTTTACCCGGCCCCACTGCGGGATCTGTTGCTCCAGCTTGCCGTTTCGGACGTTATTATTGCGGCATGGACCGAACGCATACACTGCGAGTGGATTGAGGCGCTGTTGCGCAGGCAGCCGTGGCGCGAGCGCCGGGCGCTTGAGCGGACGAGGGACCTTATGAATGAGGCAATAAGCGACTGCTTCATTCATGGATACGAGAAAATTATCCCCTCGCTTGTCTTGCCTGACCCGGATGACCGCCATGTGCTTGCGGCGGCGATTGCCGGGCGCTGTGGCGTTATCCTGACACATAACACCAGGGATTTTCCGCCAGAGGCGCTGGCTCCTCATGGCATTGAAGCGCAAAACCCGGACGAGTTCCTGCTCGCGCACCTTTCTCGTGTGCCGGGACTGTTCTGCGCTGCAGTGAAAAAAGTGCGGTCACGCCTGAAGACGCCGCCGCTGGATCCTGATGAATATCTGGCTGTTCTGAGGCGTCAGGGGCTGATCGAAACGGCAGCCGGACTGGAGACCTTTGCCAGCTCGATCTGAAACGCCCGAAATCCCTTGAGTTTCCGGGGCTTGGGTAAAAAGTTACCCACAGGCTCCCGGCAATTTCAGGGAGTTTCAAAATAAAGCGGAGAAGCCCCTTGCGCCCCAGAATCCGATTTGCTACATGGGGCGCCTCGACGCTGATTGCGCCGGGGAAATGAAGAAATCGCGGTCGTGGCGGAATTGGTAGACGCGCAGCGTTGAGGTCGCTGTGGGGCAACCCGTGGAAGTTCGAGTCTTCTCGACCGCACCATTTCTTCAAGAAGACGCTGCAAGCATTTGCCGCTCTTCAACAAAAGGCTGACAGCCGCCGGTGGGAAACCTCGGCGGCTTTATGCTTTTCCGGCTGGTGCAACGGTCCCTCCTTGTCTTTGGCTGCCGCCGCACCCTTGCCACAAAACCCGTGTGTCTGGACGGGTAACCGGGCAACAGGGGAGGTTCTCCATGCGGCGCATAGGCTTTGCCATCCTGATCGTGGCGCTTGGCGGCATGCTGGCCGGATTTGTTTCGGCCGAGCAGCGGCGCAACATGCAGAAGTCCCCCGAGGAGCTGGAACGCCTTGCCTGCGATCAGCTCTGGTATCTGCGCGAGAAGATCCGGGCCGATGGCGGCATCTGTCCGCGCGGCGAGCGCGAGCAGCGCGCCTTTTTCCGCAACAGGAGATGTCTGTCGCCGGATGAGGGGATTCTGCCCTCTCAGGTGCGCGATTATCTGGCCGCGGTCCGTCAGGTGGAAGCCCTGAAGGGCTGTCAGCCGGGCTGAGTCTGCCGCCTGCGAAGCCGTGATGGTGCGGTGCCGCAACCGGCATGTGAAAACTCGTGCCGGGAGGCCGGAAGCGTCCGGTTTTCAATAGCCAAAGCAGCATAAGACAGCTAGGTGTGAGGCGCGGGCCGCTGCCTCCGGCCCACTGGGTGCGCATGACAGGAGGGAGCCATGACTGACGCCGGCAAAAACGACGCAGGACCTGACCTTGCCCCTGTTGCCCCGCACCCGATGACGCCGGGCGAGGGACCGGAAACACCTCAGCCGGCGGAAGCCGGAATCCCCATTCATGGTGAAGATGGCTGGCTGAACGAGGCCTTCATCCGGGCTGTTGCCGAAGCTGTTGCGGCGCAGGATGAGGATGCGGTGCGAACGCTTGCCGGGGATCTGCACGAAGCAGACGTGGGCGAACTCATCGATGCTCTGCCCGAGGCCGAGCGCCCTGTCTTCGTCCGCCTCATGGGCGATCTCTTCGACTATGCCGCCCTGACGGAAATGGACGAGGCGGTGCGCGTCCGCCTGCTGGAAGAACTGCCTGCTGCCGACATCGCCGAAGGTCTTGGCGAGCTTGATTCGGACGACGCGGTCTACATTCTGGAAGATCTTGATGCGGAAGATCAGGCGGCGATCCTTGATGAGCTGCCGCTGTCCGAACGTGTCCAGCTGGAACGCGCCCTTGATTACCCGGAAGACAGCGCCGGCCGGCGCATGCAGTCCGATTTCATTGCCGTGCCGCCGTTCTGGACGGTGGGGCAGACCATCGACTATCTGCGCGAGGACAAGGATCTCCCGGACACGTTCTACGAAATCTATGTGGTCGATCCCGGCTTCCGGCTGGCTGGTGCCGTGTCGCTGGACAGGATCCTGCGCACACAGCGCGCTGCAAAGATTTCCGACATTTTCGAGGAAGATCTCAAGCGCGTGCGCGCCACGGATGATCAGGAAGAGGTGGCCCGCCTCTTCGAGCGTTACAACCTGGTCTCCGCTGCCGTCGTGGACGAAAGCGGCCGGCTGGTCGGCGTGCTGACGGTCGATGACATCGTGGACGTCATCCAGGAAGAAGCCGAAGAGGACATGCGCGCCCTTGGCGGTGTGGGTGATGAAGAGATTTCGGATACGGTGATCACCATCGCCCGCTCGCGCATTGTCTGGCTGATCGTCAATCTGGGCACGGCGCTTCTGGCGGCCAGCGTGATCTCCCTGTTTGAAGATACCATCGAGGCCATGGTGGCGCTGGCGGTGCTCATGCCCATCGTTGCCTCCATGGGAGGCAATGCCGGGACGCAGACCATGACGGTTGCCGTGCGCGCGCTGGCGACGCAGGAATTGGACACGCGCAACATCTGGCGCGTGTTGCGCCGTGAGGTGATGGTGAGCGTCCTCAATGGCATGGCGCTGGCGGCCCTGATGGGAGCCACCGCAGCCATCTGGTTCGACATGCCCGGCCTTGGCGTCGTCATCGCGGCCGCCATCATGGTCAATCTGGTCTGCGCCGGGCTGGGCGGTCTGCTGATCCCGGTCACGCTCGACAAGCTGAAGGCAGATCCGGCCATCGCCTCCAGCGTGTTCGTCACGATGGTGACGGATGTGATTGGCTTCTTCGCCTTCCTCGGCATTGCCGCGCTCTGGTTCCGTCTG
Source organism: Pannonibacter sp. I15F10I1 (assembly GCF_900185665.1). Classification (NCBI taxonomy): domain Bacteria; kingdom Pseudomonadati; phylum Pseudomonadota; class Alphaproteobacteria; order Hyphomicrobiales; family Stappiaceae; genus Pannonibacter; species Pannonibacter sp. I15F10I1. The sequence continues at coordinate 938,325 of NZ_FYAN01000026.1, read as the reverse complement.
CCACTTTGATTTATTTTAACTATCTGAAAAATATAGATATAAATCATCGGATTGACTTTAACGTAAAAGTCTATGAAGCTGGCCGCAGGATGGAGGCTTCATGGAACCGCGGCTCTATACGATCACCCAGCTGACGCAGGAATTCGGGATCACCACCAGGACCTTGCGCTTTTATGAGGCGCAGGGGCTGATCACGCCGCAGCGGCGCGGCCGCCAGCGGCTCTACAAGCCTGCGGACCGGACGCGGCTGAAGCTGATCCTGCGCGGCAAGCGCCTCGGCTTCTCGCTGACCGAGATCAGCGAGATCATCGGCATGTATGGCAAGGCGCCGGGGGAGGCGGGGCAGCTGCAGCTGCTCATGCGCAAGATCGCCGGACGGCGCGCCGAACTCGAAGAAAAGCGCAATGACATCGAGCTGACGCTGGCCGAACTGACCGAAGTCGAGCGCGGCTGTCTGGCGCGGCTGGATGAACTGGGTGTGCCGCGGGAAAACGGCTGAGGCGCTGCACCGGGGAGGAGTGAACCATGACAGCATTCGAGCCGCGTGATCCGCACTGGGAGGAGAGGGTCCGCAGAAGCTTCGCCCGCCAGCCCTTCATGGGCCATCTGGGGGCAAGCCTCAGTCATCTGGCCCCCGGCGAGGTGGACATCGAGATGCCGCACCGGGCCGAACTGACCCAGCAGCACGGCTTCTTCCACGCCGGCTCCACCACGTCGATTGCCGACAGCGCTGCCGGCTATGCCGCCCTGTCGCTCTATCCGGCCGGCACCGGCGTGCTCAGCACAGAATTCAAGATCAACCTGCTCAATCCCGGCAAGGGCGAGAAGCTGGTGGCGCGCGGCCGTGTCATCAAGCCGGGCCGCACGTTGACCATCTGCCGCTCGGATGTCTATGGCGTGACCGGGGACAGGGAAATCCACGTGGCCACCGGCCTGTTCTCGATGATCTGCCTTGAGGGCGTCGAGGACTGAGGATCTGCAAGGCAAGTGAGGACCCATGACGCAAGCAGCCATCACCATCCGCCCGCTTCAGCCGCAGGACCATGCCGAATGGGCAGCGCTGTGGAAGGCCTATCTCGTCTTCTACGAAACCGAAAAGCCCCAGTCGCAATATGATCTCAACTGGTCGCGGCTGATGACCCCGGATGAAGATCCGCATGGGCTCTGCGCAGTCGATGAGACCGGCCGGCTGGTCGGCATCGTCCACTACATCTTTCACCGCTCCTGCTGGACCGAAGGCCCTTACTGCTACCTGCAGGATCTTTATGCCGACCCGTCCGTGCGCGGGCGCGGCGTGGGCCGGGCGCTGATCGAGGCGGTCTATGCCGCTGCCGATGCAAAAGGTGCGCCTTACGTCTACTGGCTGACACAGGAATTCAACGCCACGGCGCGCCAGCTCTACGACCGTGTCGGCAAGGTTACCCCTTTCATCAAATACACCCGCTGAACGGCCGGGAGGGCCGGGCGACTGGAGGAAAAGCCCATGATCCGCAATGACTTTCCGTCATTCAACTTCAACCTCGGCGAAACGGCAGACATGCTGCGCGACAGCGTGCGCTCCTATTCGCAGGACCGCATCGCGCCGCTGGCGGCCCGCATTGACCGGGACGACTGGTTCCCGCGTGAACTGTGGCCCGAGATGGGAGAACTCGGCCTGCACGGCATCACGGTGGAAGAGGACTGGGGCGGGGCAGGGCTTGGCTATCTGGAGCACTGCATCGCCATGGAAGAGGTGAGCCGGGCCTCCGGCTCGATTGGCCTTTCCTACGGCGCCCATTCCAACCTCTGCGTCAACCAGCTGCGCCGCTGGGGCAATGAGGATCAGAAGAAGCGCTATCTCGGCAAGCTGATCAGCGGCGAGCATGTGGGCGCGCTGGCGATGTCCGAGCCGGGTGCCGGTTCGGATGTAGTGTCGATGAAGCTCAGGGCCGACAAGAAGGGTGACCGCTATGTGCTGAACGGCACCAAGATGTGGATCACCAACGGCCCCTGCGCCGACACGCTGATCGTCTATGCCAAGACCGATCCGGCAGCAGGGTCACGCGGCATCACCGCTTTCCTGATCGAAAAGGGCTTCAAGGGATTTTCTGTGGCGCAGAAGCTGGACAAGCTGGGCATGCGCGGCTCGGAGACCGGTGAACTCGTCTTCGAGGACTGCGAAGTGCCGGAAGAAAACGTGCTGGCCGAGGTGGGCAAGGGCGTCAACGTGCTCATGTCCGGCCTGGATTACGAGCGTGCCGTGCTGGCGGCAGGCTGCATCGGCCTGATGCAGGCGGCGATGGATGTGGTCATTCCTTACGTTCACGAGCGCCAGCAGTTTGGCGCGCCCATCGGCACCTTCCAGCTGGTGCAGGGCAAGGTGGCGGACATGTATGTGACCATGAACGCCACCAAGGCCTATGTCTATGCGGTGGCGCAGGCCTGCGACCGGGGCGAGACCACGCGGGAAGACGCTGCCGGCGCCATCCTCTATGCCGCCGAAAACGCGACGAAGGTGGCGCTGGATGCGATCCAGCTTCTGGGCGGCAACGGCTATATCAACGACTATCCGACAGGCCGGTTGCTGCGCGACGCCAAGCTCTACGAGATTGGGGCAGGCACCAGCGAAATCCGCCGCATGCTGATCGGCCGCGAGATCTTCAACAAGACCGCCTGAGCGGTTGAGACTGGGACGCCCGCTTTTGAGAATATTCAGAAAGCGGGCGCCCGGTCTTGAAACACCGTGTGATGAAAAAACCTCAAGCGACTGAACTGATTTAACTTCCCGCTAAATCCTGTCAGCCTAACGTGGCTTCGGGGAAGGTGCAGGGGATTGGTTTGACCATTGATACTCCATCAATGCTGGCTGTGTTCGCCTGCCTTTTTTTAGCCGGCGGGCTTCAGCTCTTCCGCCAATGGCGGCTTGAGCGAGAGCACGCCGGCATTCTGCTCTGGTCCGTCAGCCTGCTTGTGCGGGTGCCCGGCTTTGTCTTGCTGGCCTCGCGTGAAAGCCTCACGGGGCTCTGGGTGCTGCATCTGGGCCATTCCCTTCTCTGTCTGGGGGCAGGTCTTGGTTACGCTGCGACCCGCCATTTTTCGGGCCGCCACACTTCGCTGCTGGCCATGCTCACCCCGATCATCCTGTGGAACGGGCTCTGCATCGTCCCGGGTTTCCTCGAAAACACCACGCTGCGCCTGACGTCCCTGTCTTTCATTCTCATGTTCGTGTCCGCCGTCACGGCCTTCGAGTTCCAGCGCGCACTGCTTCTGTCAAAGCCGGTGCGGCTGGTCTTCGCGATTCTTTTCGCTGGTGCCTCGCTGATGCATGCCTCCCGCATGGTGCTCCTGATCAGCGCGCCGGAGACCACGGAGTATTTCTCCAGCCTTGGCGCAAAGGGCAGTGTCCTGCAGTTTCTGGTGGCGATCCTCCTGTCCTCCGCTGCCATTCTGGCCAGCGCAATGCTCTTCCGCGACGGGCAATTGCAGAATTTGCGGCGTGAGGCGGAGGAGGACGTTCTCACCGGCCTGTTGAACCGGGGGGCATTCCGCAGTGCTGCCGCGGTTGCCCTTGAGACGGCCCGCCGGGATGGCACACCTGTCTGCATGATCCTGTGCGACCTTGATCACTTCAAGGCCGTCAACGACCGTTTCGGCCATGCGGGCGGAGATTCGGTGTTGCAGGCCTTCAGCCAGCTGATGCGGGACCGTCTGGGGCCGCACGGGCTGACCGGCCGGATCGGCGGCGAGGAATTTGCCTGCCTGCTGACGGGGGATGCCGCACTTGCAGCATATGGCTTGGCCGAAGGGCTTCGCGTGCATACGCGCGTTCTGTCCATGCTTGGCGGCAACCCCGATTTCAGGATCACCGTCTCCGCCGGAATAGGCATCATGCCGGTGACCGCCGCCGATGTGGATGGGCTGCTGCAGCGCGCGGACTGGGCGCTTTATGCCGCAAAACGCAAGGGGCGCGATTGTGTCGAGGTGGAGGGCCTGCACGGCAAAGATGCTGCAGGCGGCAAGGGCGCCGCGCCGTCCCCAGCCATCGCAGCGGCCGGTGCCGGTGACTATGCGCCAGGCGCGCAATCCTGAAGACGGCTGCTGTTGTTGCCCAGTTGATAACCCTTGTGTGTCTAAATGCGTGTCTTCATTGCGGGGCGGCAGCGCTTCGCTTAAGTATGGGCCTATGAGAACCCGTGCCGGCCTTGCCGGCGCACCGTGACAATGGAGCTTTCCTGCGCATGAGCAATTATATGAATCCGGTGCCGGCCCGCCTCGATGACGACGAGGACGAGAAGACCAAGACGCCGCAGTCGGTTCAGGTCGACAAGCATCTGTTCGATGCGCGCACCGTCCTCATCACCGGGCCGATCACCCAGGAACTGGCCCGTGACGTCTGCGCACGCCTGCTGGCTCTGGCTCAGGTTTCCGGCGACCCGATCACGGTGATCGTCTCTTCGCCCGGCGGCCACGTCGAATCCGGCGACATGATCCACGACACCATCCGCTTCATCCGTCCGCAGGTGCGTATCCTCGGCATGGGCTGGGTGGCAAGCGCTGGGGCGCTGATCTACGTGTCGGTTCCGAAAGAGCGCCGCTACTGCACCAAGAACACCCGTTTCCTGCTGCATCAGCCGTCCGGCGGTGCCGGCGGCATGGCGACCGACATCGAGATCCAGGCCCGTGAAATCATCAAGATGCGCGACCGCCTGAACCAGATCTTTGCCGATGCCACCGGCCAGCCGATCGAGCGCATCGAAAAGGACACCGACCGCGACTACTGGATGAGCCCGGAAGAGGGCATCGCCTATGGCCTCGTCGGCAAGGTCGTCAGCAGCGCTGATGAAGTGAAGTAATCTGGCTTATGCCCCTGACATGCGAAAGCCGCCGGTTCTGCCGGCGGCTTTTTGCATTGCGGACAAAAGGTCAGAAGGATCGCGCCTGAAACTGCGGCCTCTCCTGCGCACGCGCTGGATGCGGCTGGCGCACGGCATGATGGCGGATCTGTTCCAGCGCGGCATGCACCTGCGGCCGCAATCCGGCCGTTTGCGGGCGCAGCGTCAGCTCCCGCGTGAACAGGTCCCTTACCTCATCGAAGGCCGCATGGGACGTGCAGAGGCAGGAAAAGGACAGATGAATGGCCGGACCTTCATAGAATGGCGAGCCGCCGAAGAGAAAGGTCAGGAACTCGGTCAGATCTTCGCTGGCCTGCGCAGTCTGCTGTGGCGTGAACATGCCGCTGATGCCTGACTGGCTCCCGCTGCGTGCGTTCACGACCTGCCGCACCGCGCGCTCGATGACGGAACGTCCGCCCAGTTCGATATAAAGTGTCATGTCTCTGCCCCTTGCTGAAATGCCCTGTCTCCAGCCGGGTGTCAGAGTGCGTCAGGTGGCTTCACGGGCCTGTGATCTGGGTCACGGCTTGCAGCAATCCATCGAAATTGTAAGAAATGACAGGCTGAGACGCGCCGGGGCCGGGGATCACCCCTCGTCTTGAGGTTTTTGCCATGCAGCGGCCGGTGTGATGCGCTACAAGCGGCGCGGGGCGGTCAACAGGAGCGAGGCGGACGCGGACATGGAACTGGCTGAGAACGTATTTTTCTATCTTTCCAAGATTGCCTTCTTCTTCATGCGTCCGTCGAATTTCATCCTGCTCGTTTTCGGCGCCGGTTTTCTCTGCCTGCTCGTCTCCCGCCTGCGCAAGTTCGGGATTTTTCTCAGCGGGACTGGCATCCTCCTCTATGTTCTGGTTGGCCTTTCGCCCTTCGGCAACATGATCACCGTTCCGCTGGAGGACAGATTTCCCGCACCTGAAACGCTGCCGGACGAGGTGAGCGCCATCATCGTTCTGGGCGGTGCCCTCGACACGACGGTTTCCAGCTCCCGGCCTTATCCGGGCATCACCATGGCGGCGGAACGGCTCACCGTGGTGCCGGAACTGGCGCGGCGCTATCCGCAGGCGAAGGTCGTCCATTCGGGCGGGGAGGGCCTGCTCTTTGCCAGTGCCACCACCGAGGCCGTTGCGGCGGAGCGTGTGTTTGAAGGCTTCGGCATCGATCCGGAACGGATCGTGATGGAAGACCGCTCGCGCAACACCTGGCAGAACGCGGTGGAAACGCGCGCTCTGCTGTCGCCGCAGCCGGGCGAAAAATTCCTGCTGGTGACGTCAGCCTATCACATGCCGCGCGCCATGGGCGTGTTCCGGCAGGCGGGCTGGGAAGGTGTCATCGCCTATCCGGTCGACTGGCGCACCCGTGGCCCACAGGATATCTGGCGCCCGTTCGGGTCCTCGTCCGAGGGGTTCCTGCGGGTGGATATCGCCGTCAAGGAATGGGTTGGCCTCGCCGTCTACTGGATGAGCGGGCGCAGTTCGTCCCTGTTCCCCTCGCCTGAGGATCAGTAAAGCCGGTGTGAACGCACTGGTAAAGCACAAGCCATCTTCCCAACGCGGCCCCGGGCTCCTATCTTCAAGACTTGATAGCCGGATACGGAGACTCCGATGTCTTTCGAGGCGCCGCTTGCTGCGGCTGACATCATTCAGTGGCTTTATGGCGAAGCGGTCGAGGTGCAGGACAGCCAGGAGCTGGTCCGCCATCTGGGCCAGCGCCTGCGGGAAGCGCGCATTCCGGTCGACAGGATCAGCACCGGCATTGCATTGCTGCATCCCAATGTGCGGGCGGAGAGCGCCCTGTGGACCAGTGACGGCCAAACGGAGCTGCGCCGCTACATGGAAGCGCCGGATCTGCAGGCATCCTATGACCGCAGCCCGCTGAAGGTTGTCTATGTGGAAGGCCGTTCCGTCCGTATCCGGGTCACGCCGGAGCCGGAAGAGGGCGAATACGGCATTCTTCCCGAGCTGCGGGACGGGGGTTTCAAGGACTACATCGCCATGCCGCTGCCCTTCTCGGACGGTACCAACAAAGCCCTTACGCTGGCAACGCGTTCTGAAGCCGGGTTTACGCCCGCCCATCTTGCCGTGTTTGAGTCCATCGCCCGGCCGCTGGGGCTGATCTGCGAGCTCAACACCCTGCGCCGCACGGCGTCAACGCTGCTCGACACCTATGTCGGGCCGCGCGCCGGATCCCGGGTGCTGCAGGGCAGTATCAAGCGCGGCGGCGGCGAACTGATCTCCGCCGTGATCAGCTTCGCCGATCTGCGCGGCTTCACGACCCTTTCCAACCGGCTGCCGGGTGAAAAGCTGATCGAACTGCTCAACACCTATTTTGGCGCGATGGCATCTGCCGTCGAGGCGCAAGGGGGTGAAGTGCTGAAGTTCATCGGTGACGAGGTGATGGCGATCTTCCCCTATGAGTCCGCGGATGAGGCGCAGGAGGCCTCGCGGCGTGCTGTCTTTGCGGCACAGGAAGCCGTGATGCGCATTGCCGAAGTGAACCACAACTGCTGCGCGGAAAATCCGGAAATCAAGGTGGGCATCGCACTGCATGCCGGTGATGTGTTCTTCGGCAATGTGGGCAGCGAAACGCGGCTGGATTTCACTGTCGTCGGCCCGGCCGTCAATCTCGCCTCGCGCATTGCCGGCCTTGCCAAGGCTCTCGACCGGGAAATCCTCGCCTCGGAGGCGGTTGCCGGAATGCTGGGGTGCCAGAGCGGAAAGGTCGGCACCTATTACGTGAAGGGATTCGACGAGCCGGTTTCGGTCTTTTCTCCGCCGTTGGGCGGTTCGCCCTGTGCCAGCCCTTGCAGCGATGCCATGACGGCCGTGCGGGCATTCGACGCGAACTGACGGCGCAGCAGCACGGCGACAACGGAGACAGTGGTGATGATCAGGCCCCACGGGCCTGCCAGCCAGCCGAGAAAGCCGATGGAGAAAAACAGGGCCCTCTGACCCCGGTTGAAATGTCGTCCTGCCAGCGCATTCAACCGGGCGGCCTTGTAGGAGGTGTTCAGGATCACGTCCTTGTCGCCCGTGACCGCGTCCGGCACCGACCCCATGACGATGCTGGAGTAGTTGAAAAGCCTGTAGGCCCAGCCGAACTTGAAGAAGGCATAGGCGAAGATCAGCATCAGGCCGATCACCTTGATTTCCCAGACGGTGCGATTGTATTCGATCGGCACCGAGAGATCGCCTGCGACCTGCAGGATACGCTCCGTGCCATTCAGCAGAGTGAAGGAGCCGCCGATCGCCAGAAGGGCGGTGGAGGCAAAGAAGCTGGTACCCTGCTGCAGCCCGGTCAGGATCGCCGTGTCCATGATCCGCACCTGCCGCAGTGCCATGGTCCGCATCCAGGCGAAGCGGTACTCCTCCATCATTTTGGACAAGGTGCGTTCCCGCAAGGGGGACAGTTCCACAAGGATGTTGAAGCTGAGCCAGGTGGCCAGAAAAATGCCAAGGGCGATGAGATCCATTGTGGACAGCGCTGCCATGAAATTTTCCTAAAAGTTTCCGGAACCTTGCCAAAACCTTACCGGAATCAGACAGCGGTCCGGATTATCCAGAACTATCAGATGCATGAGCGGGCGGTGCAAGTCCATGGCCCATCACGGAAATTCCCAGGAATGCATAGCCGGCACAGCAGCTATGGCGATTTTGCGCTTGCGAAGGCGTTAGCCCTTCATTAAATATCATGCCGCAAAGACGCCATATTTGAGGCAAGTGCCTTATGGCGTTCCCACAGACAAGGGTTTTCATGGACGAAAACGTACAGAAGTCCTGCTGGGGCGTCACCGCGTGGACGGTGATCGTTCTCGGGGGCATGCTGGCTTTGGTCATGCTGTTCGCTGATGCAGAAACTGCCAAGACGGCGGTCGCAATCGCGGGATAACAGCCCCAGATGTCCAGGAAGAAGGCGCGGCTCAACACCGCGCCTTTTTTCATGGGTACTCTTTCATGAGCACTCCATGTGCCTTGCATTCAGCCGGTGGCCGGCCCGGGCGTCTCCCGCCTTGGCAGCGGGGAGGGCAGGGGACCTGCCGCAATGCCGACGAGGCTTTCAAGGCTGGTGCGTTTCGGCGCCCAGCCCAGCATCTTGATGGCTCTTGCGGGGGAGACGGTCTGCGAGCGGCCATAGCCTGCCTGCCAGTCGAGCCGCGGGTCCTCCGGGGTCCCGCTCAGCGCCTCAAGCGTGACCGGTGCTCCGCAGGCTTCGCCCACCAGTCCGGCAATCTCGCCAACCCGGGCCGAACCGATGCCAGCACCGAACAGGCTGAGGCGGAACTGGGTTGAATCGAGTGCCAGCAGGTAGAGCTCCGCCAGATCATCCGCATCCACAAGCGGCCAGAGCGTGTCTTCCGTTGCTTTCGTGCGGAAGGGTTCTGAGCTGCAGGCCGCCGCAGCCATCTCCGCCAGGGGCCCGGCGTCCGGGCCGCAGACGAGAGCGGGATGAATGACGGCGACACCCATGCGCTGCACGTTCTGCAGGGACCGGATGATCTCGGCCGAATGACCGAAGGCGGGCAGCGGTTCAAAGGCGGTGCTTTCGCTCAGCACCGCTTCACCGGAGGGCGGAAAAAGCCAGATTCCGCCCGTGTAGACCAGCCGCGGCGGTGCTGCGGCCTGCAGGCAGGCCTGCCGCATGACGGCAGCAAAGTGCCGCTCCGCAGCCGCAGGACCGCCAGCCGCGTGAATGATTCCCTTGCAGGACAAGGCGCTGTGGATCCACGTTTCCGGTTCTTCAAGATCACCCGGCACGGGAATGGCGCCGAGGCTGTCGATTTCTTCCGCGCTGGCGCTGGAACGCGCAAGTGCCGCAACACGTCTCCCGTCCTGGCGGAGACGCCGCAGGATCGCGCTGCCGATGAGGCCGGTCGCACCGGTAAGGAACACATCCATGTGAACCAGTGAAGCTGCTTCGCCGGGGGATGGCAAGCCTGTTCATCCTGCCTGTGCAAAAGCCCCTCTTTGGCAGCCTCTTCCGGCCATGCTCCCCGGCGGTGGTTTTTTGCCTCTTTACCGGGGGCGGGAGGCTCTGCTAGGCACGGGGCATGGCACTTCATCTGGTAAAGCTCTGTGTCGGCGCCGACAGCGTCGAAGACCTTCAGGCGTGGATCGATTTCCGCATGGATCAGCTGCGCGCAGCCGGGCTGCCGGCCGAGCAGACCCATACGACGCGGATGATCCCGACCCGGAAGGAAGAGCTGCTGGATGGCGGCTCGCTTTACTGGGTGATCAAGGGCTTCGTTCAGGTGCGGCAGATTCTGACGGATATCCGCCCCTTCACGGACGAGGCAGGTGTCAACCGCTGCGATCTGGTGCTGGAGCCAAGGCTGATTCTGACCCAGATGCAGCCCCGCCGCCCGTTCCAGGGCTGGCGCTATCTCAAGGACAACGAAGCCCCCGCCGACATCAAGGGCACCCGCACGGGCGGCGACATGCCCGAGGAAATGCGCCGGGAACTGGCCGAACTCGGGCTCCTCTAGGTCATCGCGGCAGCTGGGCTTGCGGGCTCCGGGCTTGCGCAGGCGGCAGAGGGTCTTGCAGGATGGGGCAGGGCCGGATAGTCCGGCAGTGACGCACCCGGGATCCCTTTATGCCGTATCTGCTGCTTGGCCTTCTGCTGCTCGCTGTTTTCCTGCTCGCCGGAAAATCCTTCACCTCGGCCTCGCCGAAGCTTCTGGCGCGCAGAACCCGCGCTGTGGGCGGCATCACCTTGCTTGCCATTGCCGTTATCCTGGCGCTCACCGGGCGGATCGGGCTGGCGGCTGTTGCGGCCAGTCTGGGCGCCCCGTTGCTCGGCTGGGCCTTGCCCTGGCAGAGGGGCGGCCTGCGCATCGGACGGCAGGAAACGCCCTGGCTCGTCATGGAGCGGGATGGGCAGAGCGGGGAGGTGCGGGGGGCGGTAAAGGCCGGGCGGTTCGCCGGACGCGCCCTGAACTCGCTTCAGTCCGGCGAGCTCAGGGACTTGTGGGCAGAGCTGGCGGCAGATCCCGCCAGCCGCAGATTATTTGAAGCTTACCTCGACGGCCGGCTGCCCGGCTGGCGTGTACACTTCGAGGCGGATGCCGCAAACCGGCATCGCGGCACGGCGCGCCCGGGCGCCATGACAGATGAGGAGGCCTACCAGATCCTGGGGCTTGCGCCCGGCGCCGGCGAAGCGGAAATCCGAGCTGCGCACCGCCGGCTTATGAAGCGGCTCCATCCCGACCACGGCGGGACGAGCTTCCTGGCTGCGAAACTCAACGAGGCTAAAGACAAGCTTCTCAGAGGACATTGATCCCACCCCACGCAGTTACTGATAGATGGTGTAGCAATTGAATTTCGCACGCTTGAGCGACTGGCAGGCGGCTTGTGCCTGGTTCTTGTCCTGGAAGCCGACAAAACGTGCACGGTACATGGTCTGGCCTTTCGCGGTCACTTCCTCGGTGTAAGGATCCCGGTTGCGCAGGGCAGAGCCCGTCGCCGCCTGTGCCTTCTTCAGCAGGCCGATGGCCGCCGTTTCCGACACGGCTGCACCGATCTGAACCTGCCAGCCGGGAGCGGCATCAGCGGTGTTGTTGGTGGCCACGGTCACGGTCGTCTTTTCCGCGGCAGTGGCGCGCGCCGGAGTGTGGGCAACCGTTTCAGGCGCCGGCACGGTTTCCACCGGAGCTGCCTCGATCACGGCAAAGGCAGCGGCCACGCGCGGAGACGGCTTGGGGCTGATGCCCGGCGTGATGGTCGAGGTTTCGACGACAATCGCAGGGGCCGGTGAGGGCAGGGCGACATTGCCATCGGCCGATGCGATCTGGATCTCCTGCTGCGGCTGCACAACCGTGCGGGCTGCGGCGACAGCCGGAGCCGGGGCGGGAACCGGAACAGGGGCAGGGGCCGGAGCTGCAGCAGCGGCCTGAACCGGTGCCTGCGGCGCAGGTGCCGGAACTGGCGCCGGAGCATCCGCGGCAGAGGCCACGGCAAAGGGCAGGACGGCCGGCTCGGAGTCAGGCTTGCTGTTGGGCACAGGTGCGCGCAGCGGTGCGTTGACGCGGATCGGAGCCGTCGGCTTGGCGTCGGCCACGATGGCCGAGGAGGTGTTGTGCACCAGGAGCGGTGCCGTCCGCGGGCCGCGGCTCGCCTTGGGCATATATTCGTTGATCAGCTTCACCATCTGCGCATCGCGCGAGCGGCCCGTGTTGCCGCCCATGACAACGGCAACGATCTGACGGCCGTCACGCTCAACCGAGGTGACCAGATTGAAGCCGGAGGCGTTGATGTAGCCGGTCTTGATGCCGCTCACACCCGGAACCGCGCCCAGCAGGCGGTTGTGGTTGCCGTGGGTGCGGCCCTGGTAGGTGAAGGAACGGGTCTTGAACAGCTCGAAATGCTTCGGGAAACGGTCCTGGATGGCGCGGCCGAGGGTTGCCATGTCGCGCGCGGTGGTGCGCTGACCGGCATTCGGCAGGCCATGCGGGTTCTTGAAGGTGGTCTTGCTCATGCCGATCTGGCGGGCCGTGCGGGTCATGCGGTCGGCAAAGCGCGCTTCGGAGCCGCCGATATTCTCCGCGACAACGGCCGCCACGTCATTGGCAGACTTCGTCACCAGCGCCAGGATCGCATCCCGGACCTGAATCGTGGAGCCCGGCCGCAGGCCAAGCTTTGAGGGCGGGCGGGCCGCCGCATAGGCCGAGACCTTGAGGGGCGTGTCCATGCGCAGGCGCCCGGCCTCAAGTTCCTCGAACACGATATAAAGCGTCATGACCTTGGTCAGCGACGCAGGGAAGCGCAACTCGTCCGCCGAGGCGGAGTAGAGCGTCTTTCCCGTTTTGGCGTCGACCACAATCCCGGCATATCTCGGATTCTGCTGGGCTGAGGCCGGAGTGACCGAAAGGCTCAGTGCAATGGCAACTGCACCAAGGGCTCGTCTTGCAAATCTCATGAAAGAGGATGCTGCGTGCAAATCAGGCATACTAACCGAACTCTCAACTTCCCGTTCTGGGTTTAACCAAGCCGGAAGGGATCGGTCCCCGTCACGCAGCATCTCTGCGCATGACGCGAGCAATCGTCCCAACGCTCCCCGTGAAGCCACCTTGCCCGGAACGCGGTTACAAATCAGTAAAGCAGGGTCAATTTTAATCGCTCGTGAACCCTAACAGCGCGTCTACGTAGTCTCCGTTATATTGCGGTGCAAAAAAGAACGTTGACATTCTTGTGCATTGCGTCATTATTAGGCAACCCGACGCGAAACGCGCCGAGCAAGATTTCCCATAGCGGGTTCACGAGCGAGGGCAGGACATGATGAACAATTTTGACGACATCCAGAAGCTGGGCAAGGAAAACATGGACCAGGCCATGCAGGCTGCTGGCAACATGAGCAAGTCCCTGCAGGCGATTGCTGCCGAGATTGCAGACTTCCAGAAGAAGTCCTTCGAGGAAAGCTCTGCCGCCATGGAAAAGATCGTGTCCGCCAAGTCCCTCGACAAGGCTTTTGAAGCTCAGAGCGAGTTCTTCAAGACCAGCTACGAAGGCGTTGTCAGCGAGATGACCAAGATCGGTGAAATGTACACCGACATGGCCAAGGATCTGTACAAGCCTTACGAAGGCATGTTCTCCAAGCTCGGCAAGTGAGCTTTCCGGCGCTTTGAAGCGCCGCGCCTGTGAAATATGAAAAGGCCTGGCTGCCCGGCAGTCAGGCCTTTTTTGCATTGCAAAAAATACCAGGGGTCCCGAGGCGGCCGCCGCTGCCTTTTTGCCTGTTCTTTGCGCAGGTGCCACGGAGGCCGCCCAGGAACATCGCCGCATGTGCGATGGTTTCCGCACGGGCCGCGCTCCAGCCTGGCGCAGGCAGCCTCTTCCATAATGCGATGCCATCCCTACATTGGTTAATACCGGCGCTCGATGAGCTTGACTCTTCGAGCGCCGGTAGCCCGTGCGGCGCTTGAGCATTTTCAAGGCGTGATGCGTCAGCATCTCAGAGCCTTGGTAGAAGACCGGAGGCCGCTGCAGGGCTTGACAGGACCGGACTTGGCGCCATCTGCAAAACAGGCCATTGCACGGGCGCCGTAACGGCGTCAGGATCAGGATCTGTTATGGGGCTCTGGCATGAGTCATTATAGTATGGGGCACATGGCCTCCTGCCCGGTGTGGCGGTGAGACTGTGGTAACATACGGCGGTGTAGGCTGATGGACATCATGGTCCGGCAGGCCTTGGTACAGGGTTTGCAGAGAGCTGCATTGTGATTGAATGACAGCTGCTCACAATGCCGTGAACCGGCCTGCGGGGCAGCCCGCTCCTCCGCAGGGAGTTGAGCGGCAGAAAAGACAAGATGGGCACGGGAATGGCAAGCGGATCGCGCCGGAATGAGGATGGAGATGCCGGGACGGTCGTCGTCACAAAGACGAAGACGGTCACAAAACGGCCCAATCTGTACAGGGTGCTGTTGTTGAATGACGACTACACCCCGATGGAGTTCGTCATTCATGTGGTCGAGCGCTTCTTCCAGAAGAACCGGGAGGAAGCGACACGGATCATGCTCCACGTGCACCACCATGGTGTCGGGGAGTGCGGAATATACACCTATGAGGTGGCCGAGACGAAGGTGACCCAGGTCATGGACTTCGCCCGCAAGCATCAACATCCGCTGCAATGCGTGATGGAGAAAAAGTAAGGGAACCAGACACGTGCCGTCATTCTCCCGAAGCCTCGAAAAAGCCCTGCATCAGGCTCTGGCCTTCGCCAACGAGCGGCAGCAGGAATATGCGACGCTTGAGCACCTGCTGCTGGCGCTGGTTGATGATCAGGACGCGGCAGCCGTGATGCGCGCCTGCAGCGTTGACCTCGATCTCCTGCGCCGCAATCTTGTCGACTATATCGAGACCGAGCTGGAAAACCTCGTCACGGGCGGCGAGGAGGATGCCAAGCCGACGGCCGGCTTCCAGCGGGTCATCCAGCGTGCCGTCATCCATGTCCAGTCCTCGGGACGGGAAGAGGTGACGGGAGCCAACGTGCTTGTCGCGATTTTCGCCGAGCGCGAGAGCCATGCCGCCTATTTCCTGCAGGAGCAGGACATGACGCGCTATGATGCCGTCAATTACATCTCTCACGGAATTGCCAAGCGGCCGGGGCTGTCTGAGCCGCGCCCGGTCCAGGGCGTGGAGGATGAAGCTGCCATGCCGGAAGAAGCTGAATCCAAGCCGAAGAAGAAGAATGACGCGCTCGAGGCCTATTGCGTCAATCTCAACGAGAAATCCAAGGCCGGGAAGGTCGATCCGCTGATCGGCCGCAACGCCGAAGTGACGCGCACGATCCAGATCCTGTGCCGCCGCTCGAAGAACAATCCGCTCTTCGTCGGTGACCCGGGCGTGGGCAAGACCGCGATTGCCGAGGGCCTGGCGCGGCGCATCGTCAACAAGGACGTGCCCGAAGTGCTGCAGGATGCCACCATCTTCTCGCTCGACATGGGCGCGCTGCTGGCCGGTACCCGCTATCGCGGCGACTTCGAGGAGCGCCTGAAGCAGGTGGTGAAGGAGATCGAGGAGTATCCGGGCGCGGTGCTCTTCATCGACGAAATCCACACGGTGATCGGTGCGGGCGCCACTTCAGGCGGGGCGATGGATGCCTCCAACCTGCTGAAGCCGGCGCTGGCCTCGGGCGCGATCCGCTGCATGGGCTCGACCACCTACAAGGAATACCGCCAGTTCTTCGAGAAGGACCGGGCCCTCGTGCGCCGTTTCCAGAAGATCGACGTGAACGAGCCCTCGGTGCCGGATGCCATTGAGATCCTCAAGGGCCTGAAGCCTTATTTCGAGGACTTCCACAAGGTCAAATACACCAACGAGGCCATCAAGACGGCGGTGGAACTGTCGGCCAAATACATCAATGACCGCAAGCTGCCGGACAAGGCCATCGACGTGCTGGATGAAACCGGCGCCTCGCAGATGCTGCTGCCGGAAAGCCGCCGCCGCAAGACCATCGGCGTCAAGGAAATCGAGACGACGATTGCCACCATGGCCCGCATCCCGCCCAAGTCGGTGTCGAAGAGCGATGCAGCCGTGCTGTCGAGCCTGACGGAAGACCTGAAGCGTGTGGTCTATGGCCAGGACAAGGCCATCGAAACGCTCTCCAGCGCCATCAAGCTCGCCCGTGCGGGCCTGCGCGAGCCGAACAAGCCGATCGGCAGCTACCTGTTCTCCGGCCCCACCGGCGTCGGCAAGACGGAAGTCGCCCGCCAGCTTGCAGCTTCGCTTGGCGTTGAGCTGCTGCGCTTCGACATGTCCGAATATATGGAGCGCCACACGGTCAGCCGCCTCATCGGCGCGCCTCCGGGCTATGTCGGCTTCGATCAGGGCGGCCTGCTGACCGACGGCATCGACCAGCATCCCCATTGCGTGCTGCTGCTGGATGAAATCGAGAAGGCCCACCCGGACCTCTTCAACATCCTGCTGCAGGTGATGGACCACGGCAAGCTGACCGACCACAACGGCAAGCAGGTCGATTTCCGCAATGTCATCCTGATCATGACCACCAATGCCGGTGCTTCCGACATGGCCAGAGCCCCCATCGGCTTCAACAAGCTGAAGCGGGAAGGGGATGATCAGGAGGCGATCAACAAGCTGTTCACGCCGGAATTCCGCAACCGTCTCGATGCGGTCATCCCCTTCGGCAATCTGCCGGTTCAGGTGATCCATCAGGTGGTTGAGAAGTTCGTCATGCAGCTGGAGGCGCAGCTCGCCGACCGCGGCGTAACCTTCGAACTGACGCCGGAAGCCGTGGCATGGCTGGCGGACAAGGGCTACGACAGCCAGATGGGCGCCCGCCCGCTGGGCCGCGTCATCCAGGAGCACATCAAGCGGCCGCTGGCCGACGAGGTGCTGTTCGGCAAGCTGCAGAAGGGCGGCACGGTCAAGGTCACCGTCAGCGAGGACGGGGCAGGGCTGCTGCTCGAAACCGTCGAGGAAAAGCGCAAGGCAGCCCCCGCGCCGGAACCCGAGACGCTGCCGGCCAAGAAGAAGCGCAAGGCTCCCGCCGCCAAGGCCGCCGAGCCTGCGGCAAAGCCTGCACCCAAGGCCGGCCCGAAGAAGTCCAGCGTTCCCAAGGTGCCGCTGGCCGACTGACCGGCCCTTTAAAACAATGCGCCCTGCAGTTCCCGGATAAGGAGCTGCAGGGCGTTTTTCATTTTGGCAGTGGCAAGATGTATGGCTGGATGATCAGCCCATGCGCTCGGATACATATTCGTTCGGGCTTGCCGGGAACACCACGGTCTTATCGCCGCTGATGAAGACGCGGCGGTGGATATGCGCGTGGATTGCCCGGGCGAGAACCTGACTTTCGACGTCACGTCCGAGGCTCACATAGTCGTTGGCGCTCTGGGCATGGGTCACGCGCACCGTGTCCTGCTCGATGATCGGGCCTTCGTCCAGATCGGCCGTCACATAGTGGCTGGTTGCGCCGATCAGTTTCACGCCGCGGTCAAAGGCCTGCTTGTAGGGGTTGGCACCCTTGAAGCTGGGCAGGAAGCTGTGATGGATGTTGATGATCCGGCCGGACATCTTGGTGCACATCTCGTCCGACAGCACCTGCATGTAACGGGCGAGAACCACCAGCTCGGCGCCCGTATCGCGGACGATCTTCATCTGCTCGGCTTCGGCCTGTGCCTTGTTCTCCTTGGTCACCTTGATGCAGTGGAACGGAATATCGTGGTTCACCACCACCTTCTGATAATCCATATGGTTCGAGATGACGGCCGCGATGTCGATGGGCAGGGCCCCGATCCGCCAGCGGTAGAGCAGGTCGTTCAGGCAGTGCCCGAAACGGCTGACCATGATGACGACCTTCATCTTCTCGCTGAGATCATGGAAGGAATGGACAATGTCCGAGCCTGCTATCTCTGCACGGAACGCCTCGTCCAGCTCTTCGCGCGTGCGGCCCTGTTCGGAAACGAAGCTGAGCCGCATGAAGAAGCGGTTGTTCTGCACGTCGGTGAACTGCGAACTGTCATGGATATTGCAGCCCGCATTCGCCAGGAAGGACGAGATCGTCGCGACAACCCCGATCCGTACGGGGCAGGATAATGTCAGGATAAGCTGGGACATCGGCAATTTCCTTTTCGCGGCCGCTGAACAGGGGACGGGGGCCGGGGAAGTTGCGAAGAGGGCTCCGGCCTGTTTGTTAGCCGTAGCCGTTGCGGCAGGTCCGGGCGTGAAGATTTGCGACGCAGGACCAGCAGCTTTGCGTCAGGCCGCCATGGCCTGCAAGTCTCGGCAAGCTCACAAGGCGGAACGCCTTTCGGTGTATTGTCCGCAGGACGCAATACTACTGGTGGAATGTCGTTCCCGTTCTGCGGAACTGCGTCACTTCGACCCATAACCGTACGGGTACCAGTTGCTTGTCTCGTCTCTCGTTCGAGCCAGCCGCAAATCGCATGAAAAAAACGCCGGAGGGTTTTCCTCCTTCCTGAACGGGCGGTGCTTTGCGCTCCGGCCGCAGGGGATGCTTTGTTTCATGCCAAAAATCAAGACGGCGTTCGTCGGCGAGACTCCCCTTCAGGCAGGCACTGTGCCAACTTCAGGAGGATGGAAGCTTGACCAATGTGACAAAGAACGGCGAACACGCCGGAGAGCGGATTAGAAATCATCCGCCCGAAAGTGCAATACAGACCGGCTACGAGGTCGGTCAGGACAATATAGACGGGCGGCTGGGGCCGTTGGGCTACAGTGTTCACAATCCCGTCTTTCTGATCTCCGCCCTTTGCGTCATAGCCTTCGTCGTTTTCACTCTGGCGCTGCCGTCGCTTGCAGGGGATGTTTTCTCGGCTGTTTTCTCCAGTGTGACGAAGGGCTTCGACTGGTTCTTCATCGGGGCGGCGGATGTTTTCGTCATCCTTTGCCTCGTGCTGGTGGTCAGCCCTTTTGGGAAGATCCGGCTTGGCGGGGCGGCCGCAGTGCCTGATTTTGGCTATCTGAGCTGGTTCTCGATGCTTTTTGCCGCTGGCATGGGCATCGGTCTGATGTTCTATGGCGTCAGCGAACCGCTCAGTCACTTCGGTTCGGCGGCGGGCGGCATACAGGCGGGCGCTGACGGGGTCCGCACGGACTGGTCCCCCCTTGGCGCTGCGGCGAGCGAGCAGGAGGCGATCCGGCTGGGCATGGCTGCCACAATCTTCCACTGGGCGCTGCACCCCTGGGCGATCTATGCGGTGGTGGGGCTCAGCCTGGCGCTTTTCAGCTACAACAAGGGTCTGCCGCTGACGATCCGCTCTGCCTTTTATCCGATCTTCGGCGAGCGTGTCTGGGGCTGGCCCGGGCACGTCATCGATATCCTTGCAGTCTTTGCGACCTTGTTCGGGCTGGCGACCTCGCTCGGCCTGGGAGCTGTGCAAGCCAACGCCGGCTTCAACAAGCTGTTCGGGATGCCGGTCAATGAGACATCTCAGGTCATTCTGATCATCGGGATCACGGCAATCGCGCTCTATTCGGTGATCCGGGGGCTCGAAGCCGGGGTGAAGCGCCTGTCCGAATTGAACATGGTTCTGGCCTTCGGGCTTTTGATGTTCGTTCTGTTCGCCGGGCCGACGCTTCTGCTGATGACGGATATGGGCGATTTTCTTCTGGCCTATCTTCAGTATCTGCCTGCCTTGTCGAACCCGGTTGGGCGCGACGATGTGAACTTCATGCAGGGCTGGACCTCGTTCTACTGGGCCTGGTGGATCAGTTGGTCACCCTTTGTCGGCATGTTCATTGCCCGTGTCTCGCGCGGCCGCACCGTGCGTGAGTTCCTGATCAGTGTCCTGTTGATCCCGTCACTCGTTTGCGTGATCTGGATGTCGATCTTTGGCGGCACGGCGATCAGCCAGCTGGTCCGTGACGGCTATGGCGCCGTTCGCGACTCTGCTCTGCCGCTGCAGCTGTTCACGATGCTGGACGGACTGCCGCTGGCCCAGATCACCTCATTCATCGGGATCGTGCTGGTGATCGTCTTCTTCGTGACGTCATCGGACTCGGGCTCGCTGGTGATCGATACCATCGCCGCAGGCGGCAAGGTGGATGCCCCGGTCCCGCAGCGCGTGTTCTGGTGCGTGTTCGAGGGGATCGTCGCGATCGTGCTCCTGATGTCTGCGGGAGGCCTGTCTTCTCTGCAGTCGATGGTCATCTCGACCGGCTTGCCCTTCACGGTGCTGCTGCTGCTGATGTGCGTCGCAATCTGGAAGGGCCTGGCCAGCGAACCGCGCTGAACTTCTGGATCGCAAGAGAAGGCGCCCGCACATGTTGCGGGCGCTTTTTTGTCAGCTCCGTGCCTGCCGCAAGCCCTGCGGGGTCTGCCCGTAGCGGCGGCGGAACATCCGGCTCAGATGCGAACTGTCGCAGAACCCGCATTCCAGCGCGATCTGGGAGATTGGCCGTTCGCCGGTGACGATCAGGTGATGGGCGAGTGACAGGCGCATGTCCAGAAAGGCTGACTGCGGCGACGTGCCGAGCGCAGCCTGAAAGTGCCGTTCAAGCTGGCGCTTGCTATGACCGATCCGGCTGGCGATCTCGGCCACGGTGAAGGGCTGCTCGATGTTCTGCTGCATCATCAAAAGGGCGCGCAGCACCATCGGATCGCGGGTCTTGAAGTCCATCGTGATCCCGGGCTGCGGTTTGTCCGCCTGAAGCGCCTCGTCGATGATCATGATGTGCAGGCTCTTGCTGGCCTGGGCGCGGCCGACGTGCTTGTCGACCAGATAGGCCGCCAGATGGGCGGAACTGACCCCGCCTGAGCAGGTCAGCCGGTCGCGGTCGACCACGAAGATCTGGTCCGTGACGGGGTTAAGCCCTTCGAACTGCTCGAGGAAGTCGGCATGGTGAAACCAGCTGACGCAGCAGCGGTAGCCATTCAACAGTCCTGCCTGGTGCAGGAGGAAGGCCCCGGTGCAGACGCCGGCCAGTGGCACGCCCGCCGCAGCCGCCTCGTGCAGGAAGCGGTGATAGCCCGGCGGCAGCACCGCTTCATCCTCCATCAGTCCGCCAATGACGACGATGTAATCGAAGCGGGCCGGGTCACCCAGACGCTCCTTGGGCTGGACACTGATTCCGCAGCTTGAGGTAACCGGCTCCATCGTGTCCGACAGCACTGTCCAGTTGCACAGGATCGGCCGGCTGCGGTCGCCTTCGTCCGCGGCAAGGCGCAGGACGTCAACGAAATTGGCAAAGGCGCAGAGCGTGAAACGCCGGGCAAGGATGAAACCGACGGACAGGCGCGTGTTGCCCTGCTGGCGGCGCACCGGATGCGGGGCGGGCCGTGGCGGCGGGGGGCTCGGCTGGGTGGGGGCAAGGCTCATGATGGGGCCTGTGGTTCAAAGTGTCGCACTCATGTCGTAGCTCTAATCCTTTGATGACGCAAATGTCCTGTTGCGCAGAGCATCCATCCGGCAAAGTCGGGCATAAGCAGAAGCGCCTGCTGCCATCTCTTGCCCCTGTCACAACCGGGCGGGCGGAGCGGCGGCAGGGGCCGCAATCGGACATGCCACTCCTTTAGGTGGCTGACAGAAGGGAAGCGCCATGAAGATCCTTGTCCCGGTGAAGCGGGTGGTTGATCACAACGTCAAGATCCGCGTCAAACCCGACGGTACTGGCGTGGATCTGGCCAATGTGAAGATGTCGATGAACCCCTTCGACGAGATTGCGGTCGAGCAGGCCATCCGCATGAAGGAAGCCGGGCAGGCATCGGAGATTGTCGCCGTATCGGTCGGCCCGGCGCAGGCACAGGAGGTGCTGCGCACCGCCCTTGCCATGGGCGCCGACCGGGCAATCCTGATCCTTGCCGAGGGCCGCGTCGAGCCTCTGGCTGTCGCAAAGATCTTGCAGAAGGTGGCGCAGGCTGAGGCGGCGGGGCTCGTGATTCTGGGCAAGCAGGCCATCGATGACGACTGCAACCAGACCGGCCAGATGCTGTCGGCGCTGCTGGGCTGGAGCCAGGCAACCTTCGCCTCGAAGGTCGAGCTTTCGCAGGACAAGGCGCTCGTCACGCGTGAGATCGACAGCGGCCTTCAGCAGATCGAAGTGACGCTGCCCGCGGTCGTGACTGCGGACCTGCGTCTCAACGAGCCGCGCTATGCCAGCCTTCCCAACATCATGAAGGCCAAGAAGAAGCCGCTGGTGCAGCAGACGCCCGAGGAACTGGGCGTGGACATTGCCCCGCGTCTTCGTGTCCTGCGCGTCGAAGAGCCGGGCACTCGCGCCACCGGCATCAAGGTCGCCACCGTCGCCGAGCTTCTCGACAAGCTGAAAACCGAAGCCGCCGTCATCTGAACCCGGGAGACAACGACATGGCCATTCTTCTCTTTGCCGACCACGACAATGCCTCCTTGTCCGAACACAGCGCCCGTGCCCTGAGCGCCGCGCTGCAGATCGGCGGCGAGGTGGATATTCTGATCGCGGGCCAGAACGCCGGGCCCGCAGCACAGGCTGCTGCAGCCCTTGCAGGCGTCCGCCGCGTCCTTCTGGCGGAAAGCGGCGCGCTCGCCGAGCGGCTGGCTGAACCGGCTGCCGCGCTCCTCGTTTCGCTCGCCGGCGGCTATGACACCATCCTTGCCCCCGCGACCAGCAGCGGCAAGAACGTGCTGCCCCGTGCCGCCGCGCTTCTCGATGTGATGCAGGTCTCCGACGTGACCGCCATCCTTGCGCCTGACACCTTCAAGCGCCCGGTCTATGCCGGCAATGCCATCGAGGTCGTACAGGCGCCGGGACCGGTCCGCGTGCTGACCATCCGCACAGCCAGCTTCGCACCGGCGGCCACTGGCAGCACGCCCGTTGACGTCGTCACCGTTGAGGCTCCTGCCGCACCGGACCTGTCCGTCTTCCGCGAGAATCTTCTGTCGGTCAGCGACCGTCCCGATCTCTCCTCGGCCAGGATTGTTGTGTCGGGCGGCCGTGCGCTTGGCTCCAAAGAGCGGTTCGAGCAGGTCATCAATCCGCTGGCCGACAAGCTGGGCGCCGCTGTGGGAGCTAGCCGCGCTGCGGTGGATGCAGGTTACGCTGCGAACGACTTCCAGGTCGGTCAGACCGGCAAGGTCGTCGCGCCGGATCTCTACATTGCCTGCGGCATTTCCGGTGCTATCCAGCATCTTGCGGGCATGAAGGACAGCCGTATCATCGTCGCCATCAACACCGATGCCGAGGCGCCGATCTTCCAGGTTGCCGATTACGGCATTGTCGGTGACATTTTCGACGTCCTGCCCGAGCTGGAGCGCGCCCTGTGAGCACCATGACTGCTGCCGAACACCAGCCTGCGAGGGCTGCGATCATCGACGGCCGGGCTCATGCCGATGCGCTTGGTGCGCGCATCGCGCAGCAGGTGCAAGACTTCGCCCGGCATACCGGCCGCAGGCCCGGCCTTGCCGTGGTGCTCGTCGGCACGGATCCCGCCAGCGAGGTCTATGTCCGCAGCAAGGGGCGCATGGCCCGCAAGCTGGGGATGGAGAGCTTCGAGCATGTGCTGCCTGAAACGGTGTCGCAGGCTGGTCTTCTTGCGCTCGTGGAACAACTGAACGGTGACGATACTGTCGATGGCATTCTCGTGCAGCTGCCCCTGCCGCAGGGCCTTGATAGCCTCGCCGTGATTGAGGCGATTGATCCGGCCAAGGACGTGGACGGTCTGCACCCCGTAAACGCCGGCTATCTTGCCTCGGGCCTGCCGGGGCTGGTGTCCTGCACGCCGCTCGGCTGCCTGATGCTGCTGAAGGACAGCCTCGGGGATCTCGCCGGGCTGGACGCGATCGTTGTCGGCCGTTCGATCCTCGTCGGCAAGCCGATGGCGCAGCTGCTGCTGGCTGCAAACTGCACCGTCACGCTGGCGCATTCCCGGACCATTGACCTGGCCGGCAAGGTTGGCCGGGCAGATATCGTTGTGGCCGCCGTCGGTTCAGCCGGGATGATCCGCGGAGAATGGATCAAACCGGGCGCAACGGTGATCGATGTCGGCACCAGCCGCGTGCCCCTGAACGGCAAGAACCATCTGGTTGGCGACGTCGATTTCGCTGGCGCCAGCCTCCGCGCACGGGCGATCACGCCTGTACCGGGCGGGGTCGGGCCGATGACCATCATGACACTGATGCACAACACGCTGATTGCCGCCTGCCGCCGCGCAGGCCTTCCTGCGTTCAACTGACACGACGCTTTCCTGCCGCCTTGGGCGGCGGGACCATGACCTAGACCCATGACCCGCGGCCCCGCCGTATGGCCGCAGCCTTTGAGGATAAAAGAACATGTCCACGTTTCCGTCCCGTGCCCGCGTTGTCATTGTCGGTCTTGGGGGCATTGTCGGTGCCTCTGTCGCCCATCACCTGATCGAAAACGGGTGGGATGACATCGTGGGGATCGACAAGTCGGGCATCCCGACGGACATCGGTTCGACCGCCCATGCCTCCGACTTCTGCTATGCGACCAGCCATGACTTCCTGTCCTGCTGGACCACCATGTATTCCATGGACTTCTACGAGAAGCTCGGCAACTACCAGCGCATCGGCGGACTTGAAGTCGCGCGCGTGGGCGATGACGCCCGCATGGCCGAACTGAAGCGCAAGGTGGACTCCGGCCGCGCCTTCGGGACCAACGTGACCATGATTTCGGCGGCGGAAGCCAAGGAGAAGTTCCCGCTTCTGGAAGAAGACCAGATTCAGGGCGCGCTGTGGGACCCCGATGCCGGTCTTGTCGTGCCGCGTTCGCAGACGGTTGCTGCAAAGCTCGTGGACATGGCCGAGGCGGCGGGCAAGCTGAAGATCTTCGCCAACACCCCGGCACTGGAGCTTCTGCACGAGAACGGCCGCGTCACCGGCGTGCGCACGTCACGCGGCACGATCATGGCCGACTATGTCGTGGTCTGTGCCGGTCTCTGGGGCCGCCTCATTGCCGGATTGGCAGGCGAGGATCTGCCGGTGATGCCGGTCGATCATCCGCTGACCTTCTTCGGTCCTTATAATGAATTTGCCGGCACCGGTCTTGAGATCGGCCGTCCGCTGCTGCGCGATCAGGGCAATTCGGCCTATCTGCGCGACACCGGTGATCCCAACACCACCGAAGGCGGCCAGATCGAGTGGGGCTACTATTATGAAAAGGACGTGCGGATGGTTCATCCGCGCGATCTCCTTGAAAAGCACGAGGCCCGCCTGTCGCCCTCGCAGCGCGATCTGGTGCTGGAAGATGTGATCGAGCCGCTCGAGCGGGCGATGGAACTGACACCGATCCTGGCCGAGCTGGGCTTCAACGAAAGCCATTCCTTCAACGGTCTTCTTCAGACGACCACCGATGGCGGGCCCTCGATGGGCGAAAGCCGCAAGCTGCGGGGCCTGTGGTATGCCGTCGCGATCTGGGTCAAGGATGGCCCGGGCATGGGCAAGCTGATCGCGGACTGGATGACCAAGGGCCGCACGGATATCGACCACAACCGCATCGATTATGCGCGGTTCAGCGATTTCCAGCTGACCGAGGACTTCATCTGGGGCCGCTGCGAGGAAACCGCGGCCAAGATCTACAACCCGCCGGTTCATCCGCGTGAGCCCTTCGCCAATGGCCGCGGCATCCGCCGCTCGCCGTTCCACGAGCGTGAGAAGGAGCTGGGCGGCTATTTCATGGAGCTGGGCGGCTGGGAACGTGCTCATGGCTACGCGGCCAACGAGCATCTTCTCGAGAAATATGCAGATCAGGTTCCGCTGCGCGAGAACGAATGGGACAGCCGCCATTTCTGGCGCGTGTCCAACGCCGAGCAGCTGGAGATGAGCGCCGATTGCGGCATCATCAACCTCTCGCATTTCCACATGACCGACATCTCGGGCCCGGACCATGTGGCGCTGATGGAATGGCTCTGCGCGGCCAGGATCGGCGGCGACGCCAATATCGGCAAGGGCATCTACACCCACATGCTGGACGAGGAAGGCATGGTCCGCGCCGACTTCACCGTCTTCCGCATGGAGGACCGCTGCCGTCTGGTGAACGGCGCCGATGCAGGGCCGCGCGATCAGATGTACATGCGCCGCGTGGCGCAGGACAAGGGCTTCGACGTCACCATCACGGATGTGACCGAAGATTATACCACCATCGGCATCTGGGGCCCCAACGCACGCGAGAACCTCAAGAAGGTCGTCGCCGATCCTGATGCGCTGGACGTGGCGAACTTCCCCTTCGCGGCCATCCGGCAGATCGAGATCGCGGGCTGCAAGGTCATGGCTTTCCGCATCTCCTACGTGGGCGAGCAGGGCTGGGAACTGCACATGCGCTATTCCGACGGTCTGGCCGTCTGGGACGCGCTGCGCGGGGCAGGGGTGATGGCCGTCGGCGTCGAAACCTATGCCAACTCGCGCCGGCTGGAAAAGTCGCTGCGCCTGCAGAACGCCGACCTGCTGACGCAATACAACCTCTTCGAGGCTGACCTTGCCCGCCCGAAGGTCAAGGAGCCGGATTTTGTCGGCAAGGCAAAGCATGTTGAATACCGTGCCCGCGAGCATCAGCCGGCGATGCTCTGCACGCTGGTGATGACCGAAAACACCGACAGCACGGGCACCGCCCGCTATCCCGTCGGCACCCTGCCGGTGATGGATCCGGACACGGGCAAGGTGCTGGTCGATGCGCTCGGCCGCCGCTCCTACACGACCTCGATTGCCTATGGCCCGACCGTCGGCAAGAACATCGCGCTGGCCTATCTGCCCTGGGACTACTGCCAGCTGGGCCGCAAGCTGCAGGTTAGCTATTTCGACGAGCTCTACCCCGTCGAAGTCGCCGGCATCGGCTACGCGCCCCTCTATGACCCGGAGAACCTCAAGCCCAGAAGCTGAGCGGAGGGGCGCTGTGCAAAAGTCATTGACCTTACGCCTGCGGGCGCAAGGTCAATGATGCTGCTCTTGCCCCCCTGAAAGCGGCTTGATCAGGGCTTGCGCTGTTCAGGGTCTGCTGCGGCGGACCCTGCCGGAAACTGAGGAAATGCGGGGGATTCGCGTCCTTCTCCAGTGCCCTGATGCGGTGACTGGTCTCTGGTTTGAGACGCGTGTGCTCCGGACGGGGCGTGCTTGAAATGCAGGTGCCGGGCCGCAGCCTCAGGGCAGGCAGGACCGCCGGATCGGGGAAGGTTGCAGGGCCTGGGAATGATGTCGCATCCGGCACAGGAACGGTCGCTGTTGTGACGATGCGGAAAGCCCTTAACAGGGCTAACTCCAGTTGAGATTTAATCCTCTTGCTAAGAAGCCGCCGGACTGGCTTCGCCGCAAATGATCAACCTGCCGGCTTTTCAGGATGCCATCATGCCAGGACATTCCCAGCCCCTTTCCGATCTGATCGCCCAGCACAAGCCCGGCTATGGCCTGCCGCAGGCCTTCTACACTTCGGCCGAGGTGTTTGCCGAGGACATGGAGACGATTTTCTACCGCGATTGGCTCTTTGCCTTTCCGGCCTGCTTGCTGGACAGGGCAGGCAGCTTCCAGCGGCTGCGGATCGGCGCCTATGATGTTGTCGTGCTGCGCGACAACCAGGGGGAGATCAGGGCATTCCACAATTCCTGCCGGCACCGTGGTTCGGTCATCTGCACGTCGTCGAAGGGACGTTTGGCGAAGCTGACCTGTCCCTATCATCAGTGGACCTATGGCCTCGATGGAAAGCTGGTCTGGGCGCGTGACATGGGCGAGGAGTTCGACCCCTCCCAGCACAGCCTGAAGCCTGTTCATTGCCGCGTCGTGTCGGGGCTGGTCTATATCTGCCTTGCGGCCAATGCGCCCGATTTCGATGAATTTGCCAGCACCGTGACGCCTTATCTTGGCGTTCACGATCTGAGCGATGCCAAGGTCGCGTTCCAGTCCACGATCATCGAGAACGGCAACTGGAAACTGGTCTGGGAGAACAACCGCGAGTGCTATCACTGCGCGGGCAACCACCCCGACCTTTGCCGGACCTACCCGGAAGACCCCTCGATCACCGGCGTGAGCCCGGATGGCACCTTCCCCGAAAAGGTTGAGAACCACTTCAACCGCCTCGAAGGCGCCGGTGCCCCTTCGCGCTTCCAGATTGCGCCGGACGGCCAGTTCCGCATCGCCCGGATGCCGCTGCTGGATGGGGCGGAAAGCTACACGATCAACGGCAAGATCGCGGTTCAGAAGCGGCTTGGCCGGGTTCCGTTCCTGGATGCCGGCACGCTGCTGCTGTTCCACTATCCGACGACCTGGAACCACTTCCTGACCGATCACTCGATCACCTTCCGCGTGACCCCGATCAGCCCGATGGAAACCGAGGTCCAGACGACCTGGCTGGTCAACAAGGATGCGGTTGAAGGCGTCGATTACGACCTGAAGAACCTGACCACGGTCTGGGAGCACACGAACGACGAGGACCGCCGCGTCGTCGAGCATAATCAGCAGGGCATTTGCTCGCCCGCTTACGAACCGGGTCCCTATTCGACCCTGCACGAGGACGGTGTTATCCAGTTCGTGAACTGGTACCTGGACCGCCTCAAGGCCCGTCAGCCGGGCCTTGCAGTCGCGGCGGAGTGAGATTGACATGATTGATGCCCAGCAGACCGTGACGGCAAAATGGACCGATGACGAACCTCTGGAGTGCGTCTCGATCCTGCCGGAAGCCCCTGATGTCGTGACGGTCTGCTTTCAGGCACCGTCGGGCCGCCCGTTTGTCTTTCTGGCCGGTCAGTTCCTCACGCTGGAACTGCCGGTTCCCGGCGGCACGATCTACCGGACATATACGATCTCTTCCTCGCCGACGCGGCCGAAGTCGCTGACGATTACGATCAAGGCGCAGCCGGACAGTATCGGCACGCGCTGGATCATGAACAACGTGCGGCCCGGAACAAGGCTGAAGGTCAAGGGGCCGGGCGGGCGTTTCACGTCCACCCATTTCCCCGCGAAAAAGTACCTCTTCATCTCGGCCGGGTCGGGCATCACGCCGATGATGTCGATGACCACCGAGATCTACGATCTTGGCCGGAGCTGTGACATCGTCTTCGTCAACTGCGCAAAGCGCCCGTCCGAGATCATTTTCAAGCGCAGGCTTGAGCATATGGCCTCCCGGATTGAAGGTCTCGACCTGAAATGGGTGGTGCAGGAAAGTGATATCTATCAGCCCTGGACAGGGTACATGGGGCGCTTCAACCAGCTGATGCTGGGGTTGATGGCACCTGATTATCTTGAACGCGAGGTGTTCTGCTGCGGGCCGGAAGGCTTCATGCAGTCGGTCAGCGAAGCGCTGGCCGGCCTTGGCTTCGACATGAGCCATTATCATCAGGAGAGCTTTGGCGCCCCTGAGGCTGGTGAGCTTCCCGCAGTCGAGACGGGCACAAGCTCCGACGCTCAGGCAGAGACGGCGAAGCTTGTCTTCGAGGAGTCCGGTGTCACCCATGACTGCAGCACCATGGACACCGTGCTGCTTGCGGCCCGCGCAGCCGGTGTGGCCATTCCTTTTGGCTGCAGCATGGGCGTGTGCGGCAGCTGCCGCATCCGCAAGCTGTCGGGCGAGGTGCACATGGTCCACAATGGCGGGATCAGCGACGACGAGATCGAGGAAGGCTACATCCTTGCCTGCTGCTCGAACCCGCGTGGCACCGTCACTCTTGAGGCGTAGGCCCGGCATCTGCCAGCCTGCCGCTGCGGATCTCACCGGGTGTGAGCCCCCGCTCCGTCTTCAGCGCACGCGCCAGATGCGGCGCGTCGCAGAAGCCGCAGGCGAGCGCAATTTCCGTCACTGACTGTTCGGTCCGGCGCAGCCGGGCCGAGGCGCGGTCCAGCCGGATTTCCAGATAGATACGCCGGGGCGACTGACCCAGATCGGCCTGAAACCGGCGCTCCAGTGTGCGGCGGGCCGTCCCGAGCGCCGATGCGATCTGGTCGATGCTCAGCGTCTGCTCGATATTCTGCTGCATCTTCAAGACGGCACGCTTGACCAGTTCGTCCCTTGCCTGCCTTGCCAGCATCTGGCCGGGCTGGGCGCGCTGGCCGCTGAGCGCATCCTCGATCATCATGATGTTGAGGCTTTTCGTGGCGGCAGACTGCCCGACGTGGCGCTGGACCAGAAACGCCGCCAGATGCGCCGCGCCGTGCCCGCCCGAGCAGGTCAGCCGGTCCCGGTCCACTACGAAGATCTGATCCGAAATCGGTGTTTCATTGTCGAAACGGTCGATGAAGTCCTGATGGTGGAACCAGCTGACGCAGCACCGGTAGCCCTGCAGCAGACCCGCAGCCTGCAGCGTGAACACGCCGGTGCAAAGCCCGACCAGCGGCACACCCTGTGCCGCCGTCTCTGCGATGAAGGCGAGCGCCTGCGGGCCAAAGGCTGCCCGGTCGCTGATCAGCCCTCCGACCACCACCAGGTAATCGAAGGCCGCCGCCCGGCGCAGCGGCGTGTCCGGCTGCACCCGGACACCGCAGCTGGATCGGATCGGATCCATCCGGTCGGCCAGCACGGTCCAGTCGCACAAGATCGGCCGTGACTTGTCCGCATCATCCGCCGCCAGCCGCAGGACATCCACGAAATTGGCAAAGGCCGACAGGGTGAACTGGTCGGCCAGCAGGAAGGCAACACGCAGGCGGGCAGGGGGGATGGCGCGGGCAGGTGTCATGACGCGATCCTACATGACACCTGGCGCAAATCTACATTCAAGGTGCGATCCAAGACCATAATGTGACACTCAGCTGCGATTGAGAGGATCCCGCCATGCAACGTTTCTCTGCCTTGTCCCTGCTCAAAAACGCTTTGACAGGCCACAAGAACTGGCGCGAACAATGGCCGGACAGCCAGCCCAAGGCCGAGTATGACGTCATCATCGTCGGGGCAGGCGGGCATGGTCTGGGTGCGGCCTATTACCTTGCCAAGGAACACGGCATCACCAATGTCGCGGTGATCGACAAGGGCTGGCTGGGCGGCGGCAACACCGGACGCAACACGACCATCATCCGTTCCAACTATCTCTATGACGAAAGCGCCCGGCTTTACGATCATGCCCTGGACCTGTGGGAGAACCTCAGCCAGGAACTCAATTACAACGTCATGTATTCCAAGCGCGGCGTGATGATGCTGGCGCATAACGTTCATGACGTGCAGTCCTTCCAGCGCCACATTCACGCCAACCGGCTCAACGGGGTGGACAACCGCTGGCTGACGGCGGCCGAAGCCAAGGCCTTCTGTCCGCCGCTGAACATCAGCCCGGACGCACGCTATCCGGTCATGGGTGCAGCGCTGCAGATGCGGGCGGGCACGGCGCGGCACGATGCGGTGGCATGGGGCTATGCGCGGGCGGCGGCAGCGCGCGGGGTGGACATCATCCAGAACTGCCCGGTGACCGCAATCCGCCGCGGGCCGGATGGCAGCGTCATCGGGGTGGAAACCGCTAAGGGTTTCATCAAGGCGAAAAAGGTCGCCGTTTCGGCCGCCGGTCACACCAGTGTCGTCATGGACAGCGCCGGTGTGCGGATGCCGCTGGAAAGCTACCCGCTGCAGGCTCTGGTCAGCGAACCGGTCAAGCCCATTTTCCCGTGCGTTGTCATGTCGAACACGGTCCACGCCTATATCAGCCAGTCCGACAAGGGCGAGCTGGTGATCGGCTCCGGCACCGACCAGTACACCAGCTACAGCCAGCGCGGCGGCCTGCCGCTGATCGAGCACACGGTGGCAGCGATCTGCGAGGTCTTCCCGATCTTCAACCGGATGCGGATGCTGCGCAAGTGGGGCGGCATCGTGGACGTCACGCCCGACCGCAGCGCCATCCTCGGCAAGACGCCGGTCAAGGGGCTCTATGTGAACTGCGGATGGGGCACCGGTGGCTTCAAGGCGACGCCGGGCGCTGCCCACACGCTGGCCTGGACCGTGGCCAAGGATGAGCCGCATCCGGTCAATGCACCCTTCACCCTGGAACGCTTCACCACCGGCCGTCTGATCGACGAGGCCGCTGCCGCCGCCGTCGCGCACTGAGAGGTTTCCGATGCTCCTGATCCATTGTCCCTACTGCGACGAAACCCTGCCCGAGCTCGAGTTTGCCTATGCGGGCGAGGCCCATATCGCGCGCCCGGCAGACCCCTCGGCCCTCTCGGACGAGGAATGGCGTGATTTCCTCTTCATCCGCACAAATGCGCGCGGCAAGCACTTTGAACGCTGGCGCCATGTCCATGGCTGCGGCCGCTTTTTCAACGCCTGCCGCGACACGGTCAGCGACAGGTTCCTGAAGACCTACAAGGCCGGCGAAGAGCGTCCGGCAGAGACCGAACTGGAGGGCGTGGAATGAGCCGCTATCGCGTCCCCGGCCTGGGCCGGACAGATCCTGCCGAGCCTGTCAGCTTCACGTTTGACGGCCGCCGTTATGAAGGTCTTCGCGGTGATACGGTTGCGTCGGCGCTGCTGGCCAATGGCGTGCATCTGATGGGCCGTTCTTTCAAGTATCACCGTCCTCGCGGACCGGTGAGCGCCGGTTCCGAAGAGCCGAACGCCCTGATCGGCACCTCGCGCGGTCCTGGCCGGTTCGAGCCGAACACCCGCGCCACCGTGCAGGAGCTGCGCCAAGGGCTGGTGGCGGAAAGCCAGAACAAGTGGCCGTCGCTGAAGTTCGACATCGGGGCGGTGAACGACCGCGCCTACATGCTCTTTTCCGCGGGCTTCTACTACAAGACCTTCATGTGGCCGCGCAGCTTCTGGGACAAGGTCTACGAGCCCTTCATCCGCGCGGCCGCCGGCCTCGGCAAATCGCCGTCCGAGCCGGATCCGGACAATTATGCCTCGCGCTATCTGCACACGGATGTGCTTGTCGTCGGCGGCGGTGCGGCCGGTATCGCGGCAGCGCTGACCGCCGCGAAGTCCGGCGCCAAGGTCGTGCTGGTGGACGAGAACCCCGAAATGGGCGGCTCTCTGCTGTCGGATCCTGCCGTGCAGATCGAGGGTCTGAGCGCCTGGTCCTGGCTCTCCGGGCAGCTTTCGCAGCTGCGTGCGGCGGGTGTCACGCTGATGACGCGGACGACGGCCATCGGCTACTATCATCAGAACATGGTTGGTCTGGCCGAACGGCTGACCGACCATCTGGACCAGCCCCCCAAGGATGCCCCGCGCGAGCGGATGTGGCGGGTTCGCGCCCGTCAGGTCGTGCTGGCGCAGGGCGCGCTGGAAAAGCCGCTGGTCTTTGACGGAAACGACCGCCCGGGCGTCATGCTGGCAGGCGCTGCACAGACCTACCTGAACCGTTATGGCGTGAAGGTGGGCGATTGCGCCGCCGTGGTGACCAGCCACGACAGTGCCTGGTATGCCGCCTTCGATCTGGCGGACGCTGGCTGCCGGATTGCCGCCATTGCCGACACGCGGGATCAGGTCCGCCCGGATCTGGTTGAGGCGGCCCGCCGCCGTGGCATTGAGGTGCTGACCGGTCACACCGCCTCCGCCACCTATGGCCGCCTGCGTGTCAGCGGCGTGCGCGTGAACCCGGTCCACAATGGCAAGGCGGGAGCCGGCCGCAAGATTGCCTGTGACGCCCTGCTGATTTCAGGCGGCTGGACGCCTTCGCTGCATCTCTTCTCCCACACCAAAGGCTCGCTGAGCTGGGACAAGGAGAGCCGCACCTTCCTGCCGGGCCACAAGACCGAGGCCTGCCAGATTGCGGGTGCAGGACGCGGGCTCTGGGGCTACGGCCCGGTGCTGGAAGACGGCGTGCGCGCCGGGCTTGCCGTGGCAGAGGCGCTGGGCCGGACCGGCCAGCCGCTGGCCGCAAGGGTCGAGGGCGACCGCCCTGGAACAGGTTCCAGCCAGACCGAGCTTCCGACCGACCGCAGTGCGGGCAAGGCCAAGGCTTTCGTGGACTACCAGAACGACGTGACGGCCAAGGACATCCGTCTGGCCGTCCGGGAGGGCATGCGCTCGATCGAGCATGTGAAGCGTTACACCACGAACGGCATGGCGACCGATCAGGGCAAGATGTCGAACATCAACGGCCTGATGATTGCCGCCGATGCGCTGGGCAAGGCGCCGCCCGAGGTGGGGCTGACCACCTTCCGTCCGCCCTATACGCCGACCAGCTTCGGTGCCTTCGCGGGCTATCACAAGGGGGACACCTTCGAGCTGACCCGCAAGACGCCCATCGATCCTTGGGCCGAGGCTAAAGGCGCGGTGTTCGAACCGGTCTCGCTGTGGCGCAGGGCCTGGTACTTCCCGAAAGCGGGCGAAGACATGCACGCCGCCGTCGCACGCGAATGCCGTGAGACACGGACCTCCGCCGGCATGTTCGATGCCTCGACCCTCGGCAAGATCGAGGTCGCGGGCCCCGATGCGGTGGAGTTCATGAACCGCATGTACACCAACCCCTGGACCAAGCTGCAGCCGGGCCGCTGCCGCTATGGCCTGCTGCTGGGCGAGGATGGCTTCATCCGGGACGACGGCGTGATCGGGCGGCTTTCAAACGATCTGTTCCACGTCACCACCACCACGGGCGGTGCTGCCCGTGTGCTGAACATGATGGAGGACTACCTTCAGACCGAGTGGCCGGACCTGAACGTCTGGCTGACCTCCACGACCGAGCAATGGGCAACCGTTGCGGTCAACGGCCCGAATGCCCGCAAGGTGCTTGAGCCGCTGGTCAAGGGACTGGACATGTCCGAAGCGGCTTTCCCGCATATGTCGGTGGCCGAATGCACCGTCGCAGGCTTCCCGGCGCGTCTTTTCCGCGTCAGCTTCACCGGTGAACTTGGGTTTGAAGTCAACGTTCCCGCCCGCCACGGGCTGGCGCTCTGGAAGGCGATCTTCGAGGCCGGGAAGCCTTACGGCATTTGCCCCTACGGCACGGAGACGATGCACGTCCTGCGCGCCGAGAAGGGCTACATCATCGTGGGGCAGGACACGGATGGAACGGTCACGCCGCAGGATGCGGGCCTCGACTGGGCCGTTGGCAAGGCCAAGAAGGACTTTGTCGGCAAACGCTCGCTCGCCCGTCCCGACATCGTCGCGCCGAACCGCAAGCAGCTGGTTGGTCTTCTGACCGAGGACCGCTCCAGACTGGAAGAGGGCGCCCAGATCGTGCTGGATCCGAACCAGAAGCTGCCGATGACGATGGTGGGGCACGTCACCTCATCCTACGACTCGGTTGCGCTCGGGCGGCCCATTGCAATGGCACTGATTGCGGGCGGGCATGGCCGTATGGGTGAGACGGTGCATATTCCGATGCCGCATGGCACGGTGCGCGCTACGATCACTTCGACGGACTTCTACGACCCTGAAGGCGAACGGCTGAAGGCCTGAGGAGCGCGACATGACCATACAACGCCATGACTTCACCAACGGGCCTTTCCTGCTGGAAGAGCTGGGCTCGTCTCCCCGGTTCTCCCTGCGGGTCAAGCAGGAGAACCGCGCCGCGCTGGCTGAGGCCCTCGGGCTGGAGCTGCCGGACCGTGTCAGCCACAAGTCCGTTGCAGGGGGAACCGAGGTTCTGTGCACCGGCCCTGACGAATGGGTGATCCTTGTGCCCGAAGCCGGGCGCCAGGCCTTGATTGCCGCAGGAGCTGAGGCCTATGCCCGGATCCCGCACAGCCTCGTCGAGATCAGCGACCGCGAGATCACGCTGCGCCTGTCCGGGCCACAGGCGCTGACCGCGCTGACGGCGGCCTGTCCGCGTGACGTGGACGCGCTGCCGGCCGGCAGCGCTGTGCGCACGCTGTTCGACAGCGCGACCGTGATCCTGTGGCGCGACGGGCCGGACAGTTTCCGCATGGACGTGTGGCGCAGTTTCCTGCCCCATGTCCGGGCGATCCTGGCGAAGGTCTCGGCCGAGCTCAAGGCCGGGCTCTGAGCCGTACCACATTGACATGTGCTTCTGCGGCCTGCCGGCCGCGGGCCATCACGCTCTCTAGAAAGGATTTCGCATGTTCGACACCAATATCCAGGCGATTTCGGACAAGGCCATCGCCGGTGCCATTTCCCGCGAGCTGGTGCGCCAGCAGGATCAGATCGAGCTGATCGCCTCGGAGAACATTGTTTCACCTGACGTTCTGGTGGCTCAGGGATCTGTTCTGACGAACAAATACGCCGAAGGGTATCCCGGCAAGCGCTACTACGGCGGCTGCGAATTCGTGGACGAGGTGGAGGATATCGCCCGCGACCGCCTGAAGCAGCTGTTCGGGGCCGCGCATGTCAACGTGCAGCCGCATTCCGGCGCTCAGGCCAACCAGGCCGTCTTCCTTGCGCTGCTGCAGCCGGGGGACAAGATCATGGGCCTGTCGCTGGCCCACGGCGGGCATCTGACCCACGGTTCGCCCGTCACCATGTCGGGCAAGTGGTTCAATGTCGTGTCGTACGAGGTTGAGGAAGACACGCATCTCATCGACATGGCCAAGGTCCGTGATAAGGCGCTGGCCGAGCGGCCGAAGCTGATCGTGGCGGGTGCTTCTGCCTATCCGCGCCACATGGATTTCGCCGCCTTCCGCGCCATTGCGGATGAGATTGGCGCCTATCTGATGGTGGACATGGCCCATTACGCAGGTCTGATTGCTGCGGGCGAGTACCCGAACCCGGTGCCGCATGCGCATGTGACCACGTCGACCACGCACAAGACCCTGCGCGGCCCGCGCGGCGGCGTCATTCTGACCAATGACGACGATCTGGCGAAGAAGTTCAACTCCGCCGTATTCCCCGGCAATCAGGGCGGCCCGCTGATGCATGTGATCGCGGCCAAGGCCGTTGCCTTCGGCGAGGCGCTGCAGCCCTCGTTCAAGGACTATGCGAAAGCGGTCATCGCCAACGCCCGTGCGCTTTCTGATACGCTCATTGAGGGTGGCGTCGGCATCGTCTCGGGTGGAACGGACTGCCACATGGTCCTGTGCGATCTGCGCCCGCTGGGCGTCACCGGCAAGGCGGCGGAAATCGCTCTGGAGCGGGCGGGCCTGACCTGCAACAAGAACGCCATTCCGTTTGATCCGGAAAAGCCTTTCGTGACCTCGGGCATCCGTCTTGGCAGCTCGGCCGGCACCACGCGCGGCTTTGGCGAGGCCGAGTTCCGGCAGATCGGGCAGATGATCCTGCGTGTCCTGCGCGCTCTGGGGGCAAACCCGGAGGGGGACGCGGCTCTGGAAGCTTCCATCCGCGCCGAAGTCAAGGCAATGTGCAGCCGCTTTCCAATCTACGGGGCATGAATGTTCCTCTCGGTCTTTGACATTTTCAAGATCGGCATCGGCCCGTCGTCCTCGCATACGATGGGCCCGATGGTCGCGGCTGCGCGTTTTCTCGACGACCTGCGTGGCGGGAGCAGCCGGGACACTGGCATGGCCCGTCCGCACCGGCTTTATGCAAGCCTGCACGGCAGCCTGGCCTTCACCGGCAAGGGGCATGCGACGGACCGGGCGGTGATTCTGGGCCTGTGCGGACTGCGTCCGGACACGATGGACCCCAACAGCGCCGACGGGATTGAGGCCGGGGTGCGCAGCACCGGCCGTGTCAGCCCCGAGGGGCTTGGCAGCCTGGTCTTCGAGCCGGACCGCGATCTCGTCTTCGACTATGGCCCGGCACTGCCGGGCCATCCGAACGGCATGATCCTGAAGGCCTTTGATGCCGAGGGGGAGGTTTGCCACGAGCAGACCTATTACTCGATTGGCGGCGGCTTCGTCGTCACCAGCGCCGAGCTGGAGGCGGCCCAGGCGGGGCAAGCGCCCGTCCAGGACGGTGCTGCCGTGCCATTCCCGTTCGAGACGGCGGCACAGATGCTGGAGATGGGCGCCGCTTCCGGCCGGACGATCGCCCAGATGAAGCGCGCCAACGAGGAGGCGCAGCTGGGCGCGCAGCTGGACGAGAAGCTCGACGTGATCTGGGCCGCCATGAACGGCTGCATCACCCGCGGGCTGACGCAGGAGGGCATCCTTCCGGGCGGCCTCAAGGTGCGCCGCAGAGCCCGTTCGATCCACCGGCAGCTGGAAGGGGAGCGCGGGCAGAACCTCAGCCAGCCCCATCAGGCAAATGACTGGCTCAGCGTCTATGCCATGGCCGTCAACGAGGAGAATGCGGCCGGTGGCCGGGTTGTGACCTCGCCCACGAATGGTGCAGCCGGTGTCGTGCCTGCGGTGGGGCGCTACTATATCGACCACTGCGTCGGGGCCGATCAGGAGAAGATCAGGGATTATCTGCTGGTGGCGGCAGCGATCGGCGGCCTGATCAAGCACAATGCCTCGATCTCGGGCGCCGAGGTCGGCTGCCAGGGAGAAGTCGGATCGGCTTCGGCCATGGCGGCGGCGGGGCTCTGCGCGGTTCTGGGCGGCACAAATGCGCAGATCGAGAACGCGGCCGAGATCGCGCTGGAGCATCACCTCGGCATGACCTGCGATCCTGCCGCAGGCCTCGTCCAGGTTCCCTGCATCGAGCGCAATGCCCTCGGCGCGATCAAGGCCGTCTCAGCCGCAAGCCTTGCCTTGCGCGGCGACGGCACGCATTTCCTGCCGCTGGACAATTGCATCCGGGTGATGCGTGATACCGGCAGGGACATGAACGACAGGTACAAGGAAACATCCCAGGGCGGCATCGCCGTCAACTTGCCGGAATGCTGACCGGCTGATGGCTTGCAGTCTTCCGGTTCCCGGACGGGCCAGCTCCCCGGGAACCGGCATCTTCTTGCGGCTGTGAGCCTTTGCGAGGCGCTATCCTTCAAGGCCGGGAGCCTTGCCATCCCTCATGTGTGGAAACTTGAAGCCTGCCGTGTGCGGTAGTAATCTTTACCACCAATCCAACGGCGAGATGCTTCATGGCCAATGTCGAAAAAATCAGCGTTTCCATGACGCCGCAGCAGGCCGACCTGCTGCGCGAGGCCGTTGCCAGCGGCGCCTATGCCAGCGGCAGTGAGGTCATCCGGGAGGCCCTGCGCGACTGGTCCGCCAAATGGGCACAGCGGCGCGGTGATATCGAGCACCTGAAAAGCCTTTGGCAGGAGGGCAAGGTCAGCGGCAGCGCCTCTGACATGGACTTCGACGGCATGCTTACCGAGGCCCGCGAGGAAGTGGCTCTGAGCAAGCGCCATGGCAGCTAGGCTTGTCTGGACACCAAAAGCCCGGGCCGCCTGAACCCGCTTCAAAACGCGGTATTGTCAGGTGAATACCATTTCTGCACAT
Source organism: Pannonibacter sp. I15F10I1 (assembly GCF_900185665.1). Lineage (NCBI taxonomy): Bacteria > Pseudomonadati > Pseudomonadota > Alphaproteobacteria > Hyphomicrobiales > Stappiaceae > Pannonibacter > Pannonibacter sp. I15F10I1. The sequence goes on along the minus strand of NZ_FYAN01000026.1, from coordinate 899,409 downwards.
TCTGGCGTTTTCTAAGAACACTCGCGCCTTCTCTACACCGAACCCTTTTTCGCCCTCCCGGCCTTGGCTCATGCAGCTTGGCGGTGTTACCAATAGGCCTCCTGCCGCACACTGCTTCCGTGTGTGCCAATGTTCTGCAAGCGGGTGGGCTGCCGTGGTCTGGGGTGCTTGGCTCCGGCCGTGGTCCATCCGGACGGATCACGGATCATGACGCAATCAGACATGCCGCCTCCCGGAACGGGAACAGGGGCAGCCCCTGCACCGGAGACTGAGGCGGTTCTTCCGGCGCGGGTCTGGGCTTTCAGGGGCGCCCGGGCCGCCATTTCCATTCCGGGCTTCATTCTCGCTGCGGCCTTCGTCGGCTATGCGGGGCTGGCGCGGGAAAGCGGGCTGACGCTGCCGCAGACCCTGATGATGGCCGGCCTCGTCTGGGCGCTTCCCAGCATCGTGGTGCTGACCGGGGCGATTGCCTCCGGTGCCGGGCTCATTCCGGCGGCCATTGCCGTGGCGCTGGCCTCCGTGCGCCTGATGCCCATGACCGTCGCGCTGATGCCGGTGTTGCGGGCGGAAAAGAAAGCGCCAACCTGGCTGCTGCTCTTTGCCTCGCATTTCGTCGCCATCACCGCCTGGGTCTTCGCCATGCGCAACCTGCCGGATCTGCCAAGATCCGGGCGCTTGCCGTTCTTCCTCGGCTTTGCCTGTTTCCTCACCGGCACGGTGACGGTGGTTACCGGTGTTTCCTATGTGCTGATCGACGCCATGCCGCCGATGGTGGCCGGAGCGCTGTTCCTGCTGACACCGGTCTATTTTCTCTGCTCGCTGTGGACGGCAGGGCGCCTGCCCACCGACAAGCTGGCGATGATCCTTGGCCTCGTGCTGGGGCCGCTGGTCTATTGGCTTGTGCCGGGGCCGGATCTGCTGATCACCGGCGCGGCCGGCGGTACCACGGCCTATCTTGCCGTGCGGATTGCCCGCCGGGCAGGGTGGGGGGCCGGATGATGGCCGCAGACACAGCCTTCATGCAGGGCGTGACAGCGTGGTGGCCCTATGTGATGATCATCTTCGCCGGATGGCTGGCAACGGATATCTGGCGCTGGCTCGGCGTTCTGGCGGCGGGAAACCTGCGCGAGGACAGCGAAATCCTGATCTTCGTGCGCTCCATCGCCACGGCTCTGGTGGCGGGTGTGATCTCGAAGCTGATCCTTTTCCCGAGCGGAGCACTGGCCGAGACCTCCGCCTGGCTGCGTGTGGCCGCCGCAGTATGCGGCTTTGCCGCCTTCCATGCCGCCCGGCAGACAGTGTTCGCGGGCGTGCTTGCCGCCGAAGCGGTTCTCATCGGCGGCTGGTTTCTAACAGGCTCCTGACAGAAACTGTCAGGAGGGAGCAGCTACAAGAGGCAATCCGCAGCCTGGCAAGACAACAGGAGCACGACATGTCCGACAGCAAGCTGATCCTTCATTATGCCCCCCGCAGCCGCTCCAGCACCATCCGCGTGCTGATGGATGAGCTCGGCATGCCCTATGACCTCCATGTCCTCAATATGCGGGCAGGCGAGCTGAAGTCTCCAGCCTATCTGGCGATCAATCCGCTGGGCAAGGTTCCGGCGCTGCAGCATGGCGATACGCTCGTCACCGAATCCATTGCCATCGCGCTCTATCTGGCTGATCTCTATCCGCAGGCCGGACTGACGCCGGCGCTCACCGATCCGCGCCGCGGCGAATACATGCGCTGGATGGTCTTCTATGCCGCTTCCTTCGAGCCGGCTGTCGTCGACAGGGCTGTGGGCAATGTGATCCCGCCGGAAACGGCGCCTTACGGCTCATATGACAAGGTGATGGAGATCCTTGCGGCGCATCTGGAGGGGGCTCCCTACATGCTGGGGGACCGGATCTCGGTGGCTGATATCATCTGGGGCGCAGCATTCCGCTGGCTTCTGATGTTCAAGCTGGTGCCGGAGCTGCCGGTCTTCACGGAATATGCCGCCAGGATCACCAGCCGTCCGAGCTTCCAGGCCGTTTTGGCCGATGAGGTCCGGCTGGACGCCGAGCATGAGGCAGCTGCTGCGGCCCTTGCCGCGGCGCGCGCAGGCTGATCCGGCGGACCGCTGAGATCCCGCTTAGGGCCGGAGGTGAGGTCTTCGCCTCCGGCCTTTGTCGTCCAGATCAGCCGTCCGTGCCTTAGGCCAGCGCAGCGCGGATCTTGTCTGCCTGTTCGGCCAGCACGGCCTGATCGGCCATGGCGCTGGTGTGGGGGCGAAGGGCGACCCCTTCAAAGCGCGGGATGACGTGGAAGTGGGTGTGGAACACCACCTGGCCGCCGGCGCTTTCGGAAAACTGCTGGATGGTCGCGCCATCGGCGCTGAAGGCCTTCATCACGGCCTGTGCCATCTTCTTCACGGTGGCCATGACGGCGAAGAGGTCGTCCTCGGCGATATCCAGAATGTTGCGGGAAGGCGCTTTGGGGATCACCAGCACATGGCCGTCGCCACGGGGCATGATGTCCATGATCACCAGCGTCTTGCCGTCTTCATAGAGCTTGTGGCTGGGCAGTTCGCCGCGCAGGATCTTGGCAAAGACGTTGCTGTCGTCATAGGCAGGGCTGGTCATCAGTCTCTCCGTTCAAGGGTGTTTGCGGGCACCCTAACGGCACCCTTGCAGCCGGGCAACGGGCATTTGCGGGGCATTGACTCTGTTTGTGAAGCCGCTGACTCAGTGTGTGAAACGCGGTTCTCAACTCTCTGAGGACTCTGCGTCATATGCGGCCTCCGGCGCCTGATCCTGACCGCCCTTCCGGAAGGGGGCGTGTTCGCTGAGGATGGCGGCATCCATCTCCACCGCCCGCCGTTCCCGCTCCAGATAATCGGCAACGGCGGCCCGAAGGCCCGGATGGGCGATCCAGTGGGCGGAGCGGGTGAGGCGGGGCAGGTAGCCGCGCGCCAGCTTGTGTTCGCCTTGCGCGCCTGCTTCCACCACCTTCAGCCCGTGGGCGATGGCAAAGTCGATGGCCTGATAGTAGCAAAGCTCGAAATGCAGGAAGGGGTGATGTTCCGTGCAGCCCCAGTTGCGGCCAAACAGCGTGTCCGAGCCGATGAAATTCAGCGCCCCGGCGATGTAGCGCCCCTCGCGTTTGGCCATGACCAGCAGGATACGCTCCGCCATGCGCTCGCCCACCAGCGAGAAGAAGCGCCGGTTGAGATAGGGACGGCCCCATTTGCGCGCGCCCGTGTCCATGTAGAAGGCGAAGAAGGCATCCCAATGGGCCTCGGTCAGACCGCGGCCCGTCACCCATTCCACCTCGATGCCGGCAGACAGGGCTTCCTTGCGCTCCTTGCGGATGGCCTTGCGCTTGCGCGAGGCAAGCTCTTCCAGAAAGCCGTCAAAACTCGCGTAGCCACGGTTCTCCCAGTGGAACTGCTGGTCGGTGCGAAGCAGATAACCGGCATCGCCCAGCTGGTTCCATTCCGGTTCCGTCAGGAATGTGGCGTGGACGGAGGACGCGCCCGACTGGCGGCAGACCTCCACCAGCCCCTGCGACAGGGCAGCGATGCCGGTCTCCCGGTCAAGATCCGGATGGGTGAGGAAGCGGCGGCCTGTCGCAGGCGTGAAGGGCACGCTGACCTGAAGCTTGGGATAGTACTCGCCGCCCGCCCGGTGAAAGGCCTCGGCCCAGCCGTGGTCGAACACATATTCACCCTGCGAATGGCTTTTCAGCCAGGCCGGAACCGCACCCAGCAGCGTGCCGTCTGCCGCTTCCAGCAGCAGATGGCGCGGCGCCCAGCCGGTGCGGGCCGAAGCGCAGCCAGATTCCTCCAGCGCCTGCAAAAAGGCGTGGCAGATGAAGGGGTTGAAGTCCGCGCCGGACTCAGTTTCTGAAGGCTTGAGGTGGCCGCCCGGACCCATGACCCAGCCGGGATTGGCGAGCCTGTCCCAGTCCTCTGCCGCAACGCCGCCAAGGCCATTGGCAATGCGCAGCGTCACCGCAAGGCCGCCGTCCTGATCTGCCGGTGTGTTGCCGCTCATGCGACCGCTATCCTCAAGGCTGACTGGCGCGGGAGGTTTGCGCCTCGCTCAAAGGGTAGAGCCTGTAGAGCGCGGCGCAAGGGGGAGGGCGCAGATTTTGCGGGTGTCCGGGTCCGGCCGGGAGAGGGTCACACCTTGTCGGTGTCAAAGCCCTCGAAAATGATCTGGTCGGCAAAGGCGAGGGCGCGCTGGCGGTCGGCCGGGTCACGCACGGTCCAGGTCATGATCGGCAGGCCAAAGAACTTGCGCAGGATGCTCGGCCCCATCATCGGCAAGTCCTTGTAATGATAGGAGATGAAATGCGGCCGGGTGCGCGGGGCGTGCAGCAGGTGGCGGTGGATGAAGCGCTGCATCCGCGTCAGCTGGCGGTATTCGCCCTTGTTGGGGGTGCTGTCGGCAACGATGCCGCGCGGGATTTCCGGGGCGTGCTCACGCAGCACCGAAAGCATGTCCGGATCGAAGGACTTCAGCACCAGCGGGCCTTTGTAGCCGCGCACCGTATCGGCGACACTACGCACGAAATCCGCCTGGGCATCCGGTTTCATCAAGGACTTGATCTCGACGACCAGTGTCACCTTGCCGTTCACCTGTTCCAGCAGCTCTTCCAGCAGCCACAGCCGGTCCGTGCCCTTCTGCATGCGGATGGCGGTCAGCTCGGCAGCGGTGCGGGCGAGCACAGGCCCCGTGCCTTCCGCCAGCCGGTCCAGATCATCATCATGGAACACCAGTGCCCGGCCGTCGGCGGTTTCCTGCACGTCCACCTCGATGGCGTAGTTGCGCGTCATCGCCTCGGCAATGGCGGTGGGGCTGTTTTCCATGATGCCGGCGGAAGCCGTATGGAAGCCGCGGTGGGCAATCGGGCGGGAGACGATCCAGGAATGATCGGTCATGGGGAATGATCCGGAATGGCGGCAATGGCCGCAGCAAGGGGGAAACAGGTCCGGGCGGGCTGCCCGCCCGGAGCTTTAGCCGAAGATTATTCGACTTCGATGACAGCCTCGACCTCGACGGCAACGCCGAAGGGCAGGGAGGCGACGGAGACGGAGGTGCGGGCATGGCGGCCCTTGTCACCGAACACGTCGACGATAAAGTCGGAGCAGCCGTTGACGACCTGCGACTGCTGGATGAACTCCGGCGTGGAGTTGATCATGCCGGTCAGCTTGACGACACGCACGACCTTGTCGAGGTCACCGATGGCGGACTTGGTCTGGGCGAGGATGTTGATCGCGCACAGGCGGGCGCAGGCGGCACCTTCCTCAACGCTGAATTCCGCGCCGACCTTGCCGACATATTCGATGCCGTTCGGGCCGATCGGAATCTGGCCGGCGATGAACAGCAGGTTGCCGGTGCGCACCACCGGAACATAATTGGCCTGCGGCGCGACGGGAACCGGCAGGGTGACGCCGAGTTCGGCAAGGCGGGCTTCGATGGTACCAGACATGGAATCTTCCTCTGAAAAGGGGCGGGAACCGGCGCCAGTGATTGCGCAAATTTACACGCCCGGCAAGGGCTTCCGGGCTTTCAGCCGTCCGAAACTGAGGGCGGGAAGCTGACTTGCAGCATCTTTGGGGGCAAACTTGTTCCGCGCTGCTTCAAACTTGCCCGAATTGCCAGCGAGTGTGCTAGGGAAAGGGCTGTTGGCTGACAGTTCATGGGTTCGATGAGGAGTGATTGATGTCGGGAAAACGAGCTGCCGTTCCTATCTTCAAGGGATCCTGGCGCGCCTGGCCAATCTTTCTGTCCGGCATGATCGGGCTTGCGGGGGCGGGCAGTGCCGCAGCTTCCGCCCAGTCCGGAGCACTGCCGCTGATGCCGCACCGCGCCGTCTATGACATGAAGCTGTCGGATGCGGGCGATGGTGTCAGCATTTCCGACATCACCGGGCGCATGGTCTATGAAATGACGGGCTCGGCCTGCGAGGGCTATTCGGTCAATCTGCGCATCGTCACCCGCTTTGTGGATGACAGCGGCACCTCCAGCATCACCGATCTGCGCAATTCCACCTTCGAGGAACCGGACGCCAACACGCTGGAGTTCCTCAGCCAGACCTATTCCGGCCAGACACTGACCATGGAAACCCGTGGCACGGCCGAGGAAAAGGACAACCGCCTGACCATCAGCCTCACCGAGCCTGAGGAGAAGAAGGTCGAGACGGGCAAGGATGTCTATTACCCGATCTCCCACATTCAGGCGCTGATCAACGCGGCCAGAGAGGGCGGCTCCTTCTTCGAGGCGGATGTGTTCGACGGGGCGGAGACGGGTGAAAAGGTCTATGGTACCGCGGCCGTCATCGGCGCGCCGCAATCAGGTGAGGATGCGCCGGGCGAGGAAGAGGCCAAGGCCGTGTCCGGCATCGGCGCGGGCCAGCGCTGGCCGGTGACCATTGCCTATTTCGATCCGGAACTCGACCATGGCGGCGAGGCAACGCCCGTCTACCAGATCAGTTTCCTGCTCTATGAAAACGGCGTCAGCCGCAAGCTGAAGCTCGACTACGGCGACTTCAAGCTGGAAGGCAAGCTGACCAATTTCGAGGCCCTCCCGGCGGCCGCTCCCTGCAAGAAGTGAGCGCGGGGGAGAGCCGTCTGCGAGGCAGGTACAACCTCTCCTTCGTCATACCGGACGAAAGCGAAGCGAAGATCCGGTACCGGTGAGCCAAGGCCTTTCGGCTCTGGTCCGTCGAAATCCAACCAACACCCCGGCTCACCGCTCCCGGATCGCGCAAGCGCGTCCGGGAAGACGATGGAGAGGGGCTGGGTGCTTTGTTCAGGCAGGAGGAAAGGGCGGGTTTACTCCACCTCCGGCCGCCGTTTCAGCTTGGCTGCATGGGTCAGGCCCGTCTCGACGGCAGTGAGGCCGAATTTCTCGCGCAAGGCGTCGATGGCCCGCTCGGCCTTTGCCTGACGGCCGGCTTCCTGATCGACAAGATCAGCCGGATCGGCAAGGTCTGCATCGCACAGATCCGACAGGCCGATGCCGATGAGGCGGAAGTGCTGGCCCTTGGCTGCATCCGCCAGAAGCTCGTCCCCCAGCGCGAAGATGCGTCCGGCCAGCTGCGTCGGGCTGGACAGCTGGCGTGAGCGGGTAATGGAGCGGAAGTCTGCGGTCTTCAGTTTCAGCGTCACGGTGCGTCCGGCAAAGCCCGCCTTCTTCATGCGCCGCGACACTTTTTCCGAAAGATCCCGCAGGATGGGCCGCAGCACCGGCACCTGGGCGATATCCTTGTCGAATGTGGTTTCGGCGCTGATGCTCTTGGTCTCCCGCTCCGGCGAGACGCTGCGGTCATCCTCGCCCTGGCACAGCTTGGCGAGCCGCAGGCCCATGGTGCCATAGCGGCGGATGAGGTCCGACGGGTCCATTCCCTGCAACTGGCCGATGGTGGTGATGCCGTCGCTGGCGAGCTTGCCCTGAAACACCTTGCCGACGCCCCAGATGAGGCCGACGGGCCGTTCCGCCAGAAAGCTCTTGGCCTCCGCCGAGCCGATCACCGAAAAGCCGCGCGGCTTGTCGAGGTCCGAGGCGATCTTGGCGAGGAACTTGTTGGGGGCAAGGCCAACGGAGGCGGTGATGCCCACCTCGCTCTCCAGTTCGCGGATGAAGCGTGCCAGCACTTCGGCAGGCGTGGCGTGGTGCAGCCGCTCGGTGCCGGTGAGATCGAGAAACGCCTCGTCGATGGACAGCGGCTCCACCAGCGGCGTCAGCGCCAGCATCCGCTCGCGCACCAGCCGGCCGGTTTCGGCGTATTTGGCCATGTTGGGTTTGATCACCACCGCATCCGGGCAGGCTTCCAGCGCCTTGTACATGGGCATGGCCGAGCGCACCCCGTGGATGCGGGCGATGTAGCAGCAGGTGGAGACAACGCCGCGCTGGCCGCCGCCGACGATGACGGGCAGGTCGCGCAGCTCCGGATTGTCGCGCTTTTCGATGGAGGCATAGAAGGCGTCGCAGTCGATATGGGCGATTGCGAGCTGGTCCAGCTCCGGATGGCTGACAAGGCGCGGGCTGCCGCAGGCCTTGCAGCGCTGGCGTCCGGGCTCCGGCCTTGCGCCGCAGTCACGGCAAAGCGGCCGGGGGCGCTGCCCCGCCGCTGTTGCGTCTGTGCTGCCCGCTTCACCCATGCCTTTGGCCCTGATCCTACCGGGAGGCGATCATAGTCCTGATATGGGCTTCTGTCTCAAGCCAGTCGCCGGAGACAAGATCAAGGCCGGGCAGGGGATCGAGCGCTTGGCGGAAACGGGCATCGGCCACGAACTGGATCAGCCGCGCCGAGGGCAGCGCCTGCGCCACCGATTGCAGATTCTGCGGGCTGTCATCGATGAAGACGACCGGCTGGCCGCGCCCGGCAGAGAGCGCCGCGACAGCTCCGCCCTTGGGGCCGGAATTGGTGACGACCGGAAAGGTCAGCCCATGCGCGACCAGCAGCTTTTCGCGCAAGGGTTTGTTGGCAACGCCCGGCAGATTGGTGAGAAAGACGATCTCGAAGGCTTCCGACAGGCGGGTGAGGGCCGGGGCTGCACCATCGACGATGGTCTGCCGGTCCGAGATATCCTCGAAAAATCCCTGTACCAGATGGTGCACTTCGTCCGCGCCCAGCAGCCGGCCGGAGGCCTCTTCGGCAATGTTGCCGGTCAGCCTGTAGCTATAGGCGAGGAACACGAGCCCCCGCGCGGCAAGGAATTCCTCCAGATGCAGGATCATGTGCAGCACCACCTCGTCCACGTCGCAGATGATCAGCGGACGGGGAGAGCGGGGCAGCAGGGCGATCTGGTCGAGGACACCCCGGCCGGGGGCGGTTAATGTGGACATGGGGCGCTCAGGCGTCCGGGTCGCCGGCCAGCACATAGCGCGCGGCGGCAATCAAGGTGGGGCGGACGCCGGAATTCTCGCAATAGGTGAGAAGCAGCGGCTCATCCGTCATGAAAAACTCAAGAACACCTGCCAGAAATCCAGGCTCCGCAGCCGCAGAGCGAATCGATTCCGGCCCGATACCGGAGAGGGCAAGGAACCGGCCCGTCAATTCCGGGTCGCGCGTCAGGTGCAAAAGCGCGTCCAAGGCCATTTCTTCTGCTTTTTCAAAGCTCATGCTCCGAGACTCAGGAATTGCCATTGCATTTTTGCCTTTCCGAAACGAATCCGCGCTACCATTTGTTCTTAAGTAATGCGGGCAGGGGAGAGACGCCAGCCAATCGGTGCTGCGCCGTCATCTCTCCTGTTGCCGTTTCCCTCCGTGCCGTGACCGGCGAAGGCTGTTTTGCATGTCCAAGACCGTGCTGATCGTTGAAGACAATGAACTCAACATGAAGCTGTTTCACGACCTTCTGGAAGCACATGGCTATGGCACGCTGCAGACCCGCACCGGCATTGAAGCGCTGGAGCTGGCCCGCAAGTACCGGCCGGACCTGATCCTTATGGATATCCAGCTGCCCGAAGTGTCGGGGCTCGAAGTGACCAAGTGGATCAAGGAAGACGACGACCTGTGCACCATCCCGGTCATCGCCGTTACCGCCTTCGCCATGAAAGGCGATGAAGAGCGCATCCGGCAGGGGGGCTGCGAGGCCTATATCTCCAAGCCGATCTCCGTGACCAAGTTCCTGGAGACGGTGCGCTCCTATCTCGGAGAGGCGTGATCCTCACGCCTTTCTGCACCTTCTGCGGAGCCTCACGGGTTTCCGCAAGGGCTGGTGCGTGAATTAAGGTTACAAGTTTACTAACTTTTTACGATTTGACTGATGTGGCAGCTGCGCTGATTGATTTCCCATGCCGATTCGCTACTGTAATTCCTGTATTTAAAGGGCACCTGCGGGAAAGCAGGGCATTTATTTCAGCTGATTGAACTGAATACCCTACGGAGCGCCTGGGTCCGCCGCATCTCCTGGGTCCGTGGGGCAAGGCCGGCGCGGTGTCTGCCCGATGAGTGGCCTCCTCGGATTGGCAGTCCCGCGCCGGCCGCCACACCTTACCTTCTGCAAGTCTCCTTTGATCAAGGTCTCCTGAGCGGGCTGTGTCTCTCCGCCCGCAGGATTGCCTTGAAACGGCCTGCGACAAGTGTCACCTTGTTAGTGACACATGGCGACGGGAGATCCTGATGACGGCCACAGTCCTGCAAGACACACCATCCCCAAGAGGCCGCGCCCCCAAGTCCGGGAGCGGAACGGTCCGCGCCTTCCACCTGCTGGGCGGCCGCAGGATCATGAAGCGCGCAGTCCATGACCAGCTTGATGCCCATGACATGATCGTGGAGGGGATTCCGGCAAGGTCGCTGCTTCATCTCGTCGATGGCGTGCGCGTGCTGTCGACCGGGGACGTGCTCAACAAGGCCATCGGCATCAGCATCCGCACCCTGCAGCGCCGGAAAGCGGATGCGCAGGATACGCTGCTGTCACCGGAACAGAGCAGCCGCGCGTGGCGGTTTGCCGAGATCCTGGCGCAGGCTACGGACATTCTGGGCAGTCAGGACGCGGCAGAAACGTGGCTTGTCGAACCAGCGATCGGGCTCAACAGCCGCAGGCCGGTGGATCTGCTGGCCTCGGCAGCAGGGGCGGAGGCTGTCGGCACCTATCTGACGCGGCTGGAATACGGGGTCTATACCTGATGCGCTTGCCCGCTCCCTTGGGGCCGGGTGAGCTGCGTTTCTGGCGGCTGGACCATGAGCGGCATGCCGGCAGCTGGAGCTCGGGCGAGGGGGCTTTTCTGGCCGGTGGGCGCTGGAATTCAAGGGGCGTTCGGGCGGTCTACACCTCGGTTGATCCCTCGACCGCCATTCTTGAAGTCGCGGTTCACAAGGGTTTCAAGGCGCTGGATACCGTGCCGCATGTCCTGACCTCAGCACGGGTAACTGACCTCTCCAGCGTCCATGTTGTCCAGCCGGATGATGTCCCCAATCCCAACTGGCTCGTGCCAGGAAGCCACGGGCCGGGGCAGCAGGCCTTCGGTGACAAGCTGCTGCGTGAGCATCTGTTCTTGCTGGTGCCCTCCGCTGTGTCCCGCCATAGCTGGAACCTGATTTTTGACGCTGTGCATGCGGCCGGCCATTTCGAGGACGTGCAGCAGGAGCGCTTCGCGCTTGATCCGCGATTGCATGTCTGAAAAGGCGCTGGCCATCAGAAAGTCCCCCATCACATTTCTTGTGTGCGGGGGACTTCCTGTCATGTCCCGTGCTGTTTAGCCGAGCGGCATCCAGACGGCACCGGCTGCCGGAATATGATGCCCGGCGAAGTGGACCGGTTCCGGGCCGTAGTTGAAGAGGAAGCGGTGCGTGGCCGTGTCGCGCTGGCGGATGCCTTCCGGCATGTCCGTGAATTCCAGCCCGGCATCGATGACAGCGCTGCGCAGGATGCGGTCGAGGGCTTCCTCGTCCGGCCAGCCGCCGAGATAGGTCATGTTGCCCGCGCGCATGGCGGCAGGCGTGCCGTCCACGGCCTCTTCCACCACTTCGGCACTGCCTTCCAGCACCTCGCGCCAGCCGGTGAAGGCACCGCCCGACACAAGCGGAACCGGCGCCGTGGGTGGCAGGCTTTCGACGCGCGCCACAAGGCAGTCCAGCCCCGGCAGGGCGGGCGGCAGCGGCACGGGTATGGTGAAGTCCGGCGTCTTGGAATTGAAGCGCGGCCCGGCGATCACGGCAGCACCTGAAGCGGTGAGTGCGGTCTTCAGCGCTTCCGTCAGGGTGAAAAGCCCCGGCACCAGCACAAGGCTGTAGCTGCTGAAATCCTGCGCCGTGGGCGGCAGGATATCGACGGAAAGGCCAAGGCAGCGCAGGCCCTTGTAGATATGGAACAGCAGGGCGAAATAATCGAAATCCTTGCCCTGCGGCTGGATGGTCCAGGCCCAGGCGCTCTCATAGTCGAAGACGAGAGCCACCTTCGCCTTTGCCACGGCGGTGACGGGCAGGGCCTTCAGCTCTTCGGCGACTTGTGCTGCCTCATGATAGGCGGGGGCGGCGGCGCTGTCGGGGCGCAGCAGGCCGGCATGCATCTGCTCCTGCGCGAAAGGTGCCTGCCGCCAGCGGAAATAACACACCGCTTCCGCCCCATGGGCGAAGGCTTCCCAGGCCCAGAGCCGTGCCATGCCCGGCAGCGGGTCGGGGTTGTAGGGCGCCCAGTTCACCGGGCCGGGCTGCTGCTCCATGATCCACCAGCGGCCCTTGCCGACGGCGCGGTAGAGATCGTGATGAAAGGCCTGAAAGTCCGGGTCTCCCTGGCGCAGATAGCGGCGCTTGTGCTCGGGGCTTGCCTCCAGCCGGTCGGAGAGGAAGCCGATCGGATAGGCATCCCAGCTGGCGATGTCGAGATCGGCGCCGACTGCGAAATGATCGAAGTCAACGATGCGGCCCATGTAGTTGTGGGCAATGGGCGCATCGGAATGGCGGCGGATGATGTCCGTCTGCAGCCGGTTGAAGCTGACCACCTGATCGGAGGAAAAGCGGCGGAAGTCCATGACATGGGCCGGGTTCGGCTCGGTCACGGTCAGGTTCGGCAGGTCTATTTCCTCGAAACCGGCATAGTCCATCGACCAGAACACATTGCCCCAGGCCCGGTTCAGCGCCTGCGGCGACTGATACTTGCGCGCCAGCCAGTTGCGGAAGGCATCGCGGGCAGCGGTGGAATAGCTGAGGATGGTGTCGTGGCAGCCGTATTCATTGTCGGTCTGCCAGGCGGCCACATGCGGATTGCGGCCATAGCGTTCGGCCATCAGCGCGACGATGCGGGCGCATTCCTGCCGGTAGCCCTCATGGGAGAAGCAGTAATGGCGGCGCGAGCCGAAGCCGCGCGGGCGGCCTTGCGCGTCCAGCGCGATCATGTCCGGATGGCGGTTCAGCACCCAGCGCGGCGGCGTTGCGGTCGGCGTACCCAGCACCACCTTGAGGCCTGCCTTGCCCAGAACCCCGATGGCTTCGTCCAGCCAGCTCCAGTCGAGCGCGCCGGGCTCGGCCTCGATGCGCGCCCAGGCGAATTCGCCGATGCGCACATAGGTGAGGCCGATCTCCTTCATGCGGGCCGCATCTTCTGCCCACTGGGCAGCGGGCCAGTGTTCGGGGTAGTAGCAGACGCCAAGGGCGCGGGTACGGTCGGTCACAGGTTCACTCGATGCTCTTTCTGGCCGCGCGCCCCGCTGGCGGCGGCAAAGGTCATGCCGGAAAGCGGCTTTGCAGCCCTTGCACTGGCGCCGAGGCCCTGACGGGCGCTGGTGCAGAACAGGGTGCCAAGGTCATCCCCGCCAAAGGCCGGGCAGCTGGTATGGGGCGCATCAAACGTGATGGCACGCACGAAGCTGCCGTCCGGCGCATAGGCGGCAACGCGGGAGGAGCCCCACTCCGCCAGCCACAGAAGACCGCTTTCATCCACCACGGCCCCGTCGGGATTGCGGCCTTCGGAGGTCAGGTCGAGGAAGACCTCCGGCTCGCCCTTCGGCCAGCCGGCCTCATCCAGCGCCACGCGCATGACGCGGCCAGTGACCGTGTCGGAGAAGAAGGCCGTCTCGCCATCGGGGGCAAAAGCGATGGAATTGGAAATGGTGATGGGCGCAAACAGCTTGCGCAGTGCGCCCCGGTACCAGCGGTAGATGGCACCGGCATCCTTTTCGGCGTTCTTGCCCATGGTGCCGATCCAGAAGCCGCCATAGGGGTCAGCGCGGCCATCGTTGGAGCGGGTGGCCGGATTGTCTGCTTCCAGCGCGCAGACCGTGCGGGCCGCGCCCGTTTCCACGTCGAAGGAGAACAGCTCCCGGTCGCTGGCGATCAGCAGCTTGCGCTCGTCCACCCATCCGGCCGCCGAAACCAGCGTCTCGAAGCGGTAGATGCGGGTGTGATCGTTTTCCTGGGTCAGCAGGCTCTTGTTCAGGATGTCGAACCAGAAGAGCTGGCGGCGCAGCGGATGCCACAGCGGGCCTTCGCCCAGCTCGCAGACAGTGGCATCAAAGACGGTGGCATCAAAGACAGAGGAAGCCGCAGCGCTCATCTTGCGCCTCCCTTGGCAATGTCGAAGGCCTGCACCATGGCGCGGGCGCGGGTTTCAACGTCTCCGACCGTTAGCCCCGGCACATAGAGTGCGGTGCCGATGCCGAAACCATCAACGCCCACCTTCAGCCAATCGGCGAAATTGTCCGGTCCGGCGCCGCCCACGGCATAGAGCCGGGTTTCCTTGGGCAGCACGGCGCGAATGGCCTTGACGCCCTCAGAGCCCAGCAGACCGGCCGGGAAGAGCTTCAGCCCGTCGGCGCCCGCCTGCAGGGCGGCGAAACACTCGGTCGGGGTCATCACGCCGGGGAAGGATTGCATACGGGCAATCTTGGTGGCGCGGATGACGGACGGATCGCAGTTCGGCGACACGGCCATGCGGGCGCCGGTGTCGGAGAGCTTCATCACGTCCTCCACCGTCAGCACGGTGCCTGCGCCGATGATGGCGCTGTCGCCGAACTCGCGCACCATGGCGGCGATGCTGGTGAAGGGATCGGGCGAGTTGAGCGGCACCTCGATGCGGGTGAAACCGGCGGCGATCAGGCGCTCGCACACCGGCAGGGCTTCGGCAGGGGTGATGCCGCGCAGAATGGCAATCAAGGGACGCATCAGTCAGCCTTTCTGGTTTTCCGTAAGGACCCGGCGCGCAAGCCCAAGTCCAGCCAGTGTCAGGCTTTCGCCCGCCGTTGCGCGCGCGTCAAGGCCCGCCAGTTTCAGCGCCGCCAGATAGTGCGCCGAAAGCGCCGGGGCGCCGATCAGCGTGACGTCTCCTGAGACGTCCTGCCGCACTGCCGCGATCTCCGCACCGATGATGAGGCCGGACAGACGCGAGCGGGCCGAAGCTGCGCCAAGGCCATGCAGCAGTCCCTCTGCCCGCAGCGGGAAGAGGGCGGCTGCCAGCATGTCCGGCCGGGCAAGGCTGGCTGTCACACCACCTGCAAAGGCCTCCGCATCCCAGCCATCATCCGCCATGCCATGGCGCAGAACGGAGGATTTGGACAGGAGCGCGAAGAGTTCGCCCGTCATGAAGGTGCTGAAGGACGTGACCGTGCCGCGCTCGATCCGCACCCATTTGCTGTGGGTGCCGGGCAGGCAGAGTGTCCCGGAGAAACCGGGGTTGTCCGCGAGGAAACCAGCGATCTGGGTTTCCTCGCCGCGCATCACATCGGCAGGCATGGTCTGGCTGAGGCCTGGAATGATCCAGACCGACAGGCGCGGGTCAGCAACGGGGGCCTCGACCATGGCGCTGGCCTGCAGCGGCGGGCAGGGGACCGTTGCATAGGGCGCTTCCACCCAGCCCTGACGGCTGCCCACCATGCCGCAGGCAATGACCAGCGTCTTGCGCCCCACTGGCAGCCAATCGGCGATCAGTTCCAGCAGCGCCCCCTCGAACTCGTCTCTTGCAAGGCTTGCCATGCCCTTGGGCGAGGAGGCCTGCGCCAGAACGCGGGCTCCCTCCATGGCGAAGACGCGCAGATGCGTTGTGCCCCAGTCAGCGGCGATCCACTCGGGGGAAACCTCTTCGCTCATCCCGTCACCACCACGCCGCCGTCAATCACAAGCGCTTGTCCGGTCATCATCTTCGAGGCGGAGGAGGCCAGGAACAGGCAGCCGCCGGTGATGTCTTCCGGCGCCAGCGTGTCCTTCAGGCACTGGCGCTCCACATGGGCGGCAAGGCCTTCCGGCGTCACCCAGAGGTCCTTCTGCTTCTGCGTCAGCACCCAGCCGGGAGCCAGCGCATTGACGCGGATGCGGTCGGGGCCGAAGTCGCGGGCTAGGCTGCGGGTCAGGCCGTTGATGGCGGAGTTTGCGGAGGTGTAGGCCGGGAAGCCACCGTTGCCCATCATGTAGCTGATGGAGCTGAAGTTGATGATCGAACCGCCGCCCGCCTTCTGCATGCCTGGGATGATCGCTTGAGCTGCAAAGAAATAGGCCTTCAGGTTGATGGCCATGGCCCAGTCCCAGTACTCCGGCGTCACGTCCAGCGTGTTGTGGCGCTGGTCGTTGGCGGCGTTGTTGACGAGAACCGTGATCGTGCCATGGGCTTCCGCTGCCTTGGCAATCGCGCCCTTCAGGGCGCCGATATCGGTAATGTCACAGGGCAGGAACAGCGGGCGGCTGCCTGTCTTCGTTTCCATCTCATCGCAAAAAACCGAGGCATCGGAGCGCTGCACGAAGGCCACCTTGCAGCCCTGCCGCAGGAAGGCTTCCGTCAGGCTGGCGCCAATGCCGGAGCCGCCGCCGGTGATGAAGACGGATGCGCCCTTGAGATCGGGAAAGACCGGCTGTGCGTTCATGATGTAGCCCCTTCAGGTTTCTGCGGGCGGACTTCGCTGCTGCGTTTACCGCCTCTGATATTTCAGTCCATGCCTTTATGCGAAAGGAAAGACCGGCCGGACAAGCTGTCCAGCCTCACAGACGTGTTCCTTCCACCGTGAAAAGCGTGCCCGGCCAGGCAACGGGCAGCATGATGCCCTGCTGCATCAGCGCCGCGCCGGACAGCGTCACCGGCCCGCTCTTCAGGGCGCAGGCCCCGCGCGACTGGGGCGGCACATCTTCCGGGTTGAGCAGCACCAGCCGGTAACGCGCCGCCGGATCCAGCCCGGACAGTTTCAGCGGGCGGGGCAGGGCCTGTGCGGGCGCTGCCGCCTGACCGGAGGACAGCACGAAGCGGCTGCCGTCCCGCGCCAGCTGCAGTTCGGCGGTGACGGACGGTTCCGCCGCATCAAGGCGCAGGATGTCCGCGCGCATCAGCCAGTCCCGGTTGGCCTTCCACCAGCCGGTAACAGTTGTCAGAACGGCCGTCTCTTCCGGATCGAGTTCGCGCAGGTCCATCTCGAAGCCCATGTGCCGCTGGGCGGCCACGCGGGCGCGCAGGCTCATGGACAGAACCCGGCCCGAGGTGTGGCAGTGGCGCGGGCCCACATGACTGCCGGTGACTGAGGCTGGCAGGAACAGCGCCGCATCATGCTGGATGCGCAGGCGCTCAAGTGCGTCGTTGCTGTCCGAAAGCCAGACCCGCTGGGTGTGGGTGAGGATGCCGGCATCAATCCGCCCGCCGCCGGAGGCGCAGCTTTCGATCTCGACCGCCGGATGAGCCGCGCGCAGCCGTGCCAGCAGCGCCAGCGTGCCGCGCGCCTGCGCCGCGTCCACCACGGGAAGCAGGCGGTTGTGATCCCACTTGATGTAGTCGATGGCGTAGGTGGAGAGCAGTGCAGAGATCGCCCCGAACAGATGATCACGCACCGGCTCCAGCGCCATGTTCAGCACCAGCTGGTTGCGTCCGCGGGTCTGGTTTGCGGGGCCAAGGATCCAGTCCGGATGGGCGCGGTAAAGGTCGCTGTCCTCGCTCACCATCTCCGGCTCGAACCACAGGCCGAAACGCATTCCCAGCTTGTGAACGGCCTCGATCAGCGGCGTCAGACCGTCTGGCCATTTGCGCCTGTCGACGACCCAGTCGCCAAGGCTCGTGGTGTCATCATCCCGCCGGCCGAACCAGCCGTCATCCAGCACGAAACGCTCCGCCCCGATTGCGGCGGCCTTGGCGGCGATGTCGGTGAGCGCGGAAAGTTCGTGGTCAAAGTAGATGGCTTCCCAGCAGTTGTAATGCACGGGCCGGGGGCGGGCCGGATCGGGCCATGTCACCACCCGGCCGTGGATGTCGCGCTGGAAGGCCGTGGCAATGCCGTTGAGGCCGGACGTGGAAACGGCAGCGATCAGGTCCGCCGTTTCAAAGCAGGTTCCAGCCTCGCGCTCGCTGCCGCTGGCATGGCCGAACTGCACTTGCCTGCGCCCGTCGTAAAGCTCTTCGGCCACAAACCGGTGCCCGCCGGGCCAGGCGTAATGCAGGGCGCGGACTTCGCCTGAGGTGTTGCGGCAGCCCGGTTCCGTGAACAGCGCATAGGGCGGGTGTTCTTGACCCGAACGGCCGGTGCGGGCTTCGCGCTGGCGGATGCCTGTGGTCCAGGGTGTGGACTGCAGGCGGAATTCGCCGATCCACTTGCCGGCCGGATCAAGGATCTGGTCTGCACTCTGCGGCACCGGCAGCACGGGCGCGGCGAGCCAGTCGATGCGCACGGGCGCAAGGGACTCCAGCCGGGTGCGCAGCACGAAAACGCCGGTCTCTGCCGCCTCGATCACATGGGTGAGGGTGAGGCCTGTTGCAGTGGAGATCAGTTCCAGCCGTCCGGCGCTCTGGCGGGCCTCACGGAAGGCAAAGCGGGGATGCAGCAGCTCACCATCGGCAGAGCGCAGCACGAGGCCCGGCTGGCCCTGCCAGTCATTGCCCTGCACCGGACAGAGGCTGAGCGGGGGCAGGGCATCCAGCATGCCGCCGGTGAGGTCTGACCGGCTGGCGGTTACAAGAGCTTCAAGGTCTTCATCCTGCGGCAGAGCCGGGCCCCAGTAGATGGCCTCCGGCACACCGCCGGAGGAGGTGAGGACAAGGCTTTGCCCTGCGCAATCAAGGCGCCAGTGCTGTGCGGTGTTCCCGGTCATTTCACGGCTCCCAGCGTCAGGCCGGCGATGAAGTGCTTCTGCATGAGGAAGAACGTGAGCACAGGCGGCAGGGCGGCGATGATCGACCCGGCGGAAACGAGGTGCCAGGCGGCGATCCACTGGCCGTTGAGCGAGTTGAGCCCGGCGGTGACCGGCTGGGTGTCGGCGCCGGTGGTCAGCACCATGGCCCAGAAATAGTCGTTCCAGATGAAGGTGAAGATCAGCACCGACAGGGCGGCAATGGCCGGGCGCATCAGGGGCATGACCACGTACCAGAAGATTTTCACTTCGCTCACGCCCTCCACCCGCGCCGCCTCGATCAGCTCATAGGGCAGGGCCTTGATGAAGTTGCGCATGAACAGGGTGCAGAAGCCGGTCTGGAAGGCGATGTGGAACAGGGCAAGGCCGGTGATCGTGTCGTAAAGCCCCATCTGCAGCGTCAGGTCGCGCACCGGCACCATGAGGATCTGGAAGGGGACGAAGTTGCCCGCCACGAACAGAAAGAAGACCAGCAGGTTGGAGCGGAACTTGTAGATGGCGAGCGCAAAGCCCGTCATGCAGGACAGCGCCACAGCGCCGATGACGGTCGGGATCGTCACCTTGAAGCTGTTGAGGATGTAGGCGGCGATGGGCGAGTTCTGGAAGATGGTGACATAGTTGTCGAAAGCGATGGCCGAGGGCATGCCGAAATAGTTGCCGGACGCCAGATCGGAAGAGGGGCGCAGCGAGGTGAGCGCCACGCCCAGAAGCGGCAGCAGCCACAGGACGAGCGCCACAGGCAAGGCCGCCTTGTAAAGCGCCCGGGCCGGGGCCGGGAGTTGCTGGATGGGACGGGGAAACATGCTCAGTGTTCCTTCTCGTCGCGCCACATCTTCCAGATGAAGCCGGAAATGAAGATCATCATGATGGCGAAGAGGACAACGGCAATGGCCGCGCCATAGCCCATGCGGAAGCCGTATTCGGACAGGGCCTGCTCATACATGTAGAAGGAGAGCACCCGCGAGGAGCCGAAGGGGCCGCCGGATGTCATGATCGACACAAGGTCGAAGGAGCGCAGCGCGCCGATGACGGTGACGATGACGGCGATGAAGGTGGCCGGGCGCAACTGCGGCAGGATGACGTACCAGAGCATCTTCCAGCCCTTGGCCCCGTCCAGCCGCGCCGCTTCGATCTGGTCGGGCGCCACGTTGTTGAGGCCGGTGAGATAGAGGATCATCACATAGGCGATCTGCGGCCACAGGCCCGCAGCGATGATGCCATAGGTGACGAGGTTCTCTTCCGCCAGAATGGCAACGCCCTGACCGGTCACCGCCTCGATCAGCTTGTAGAACAGGCCGAAATTGGGGGCATAGAACCAGGAGAACATCAGGCCGACAACCACCTGGCTGATGACGAAGGGAAAGAAGAACAGGGACTTGTAGACCCGGATGCCCCAGACCGTCTGGTTCAGGAAAATCGCGATCATCAGGCCTGCCGGAATGGCCAGCATGTAGAGCGCAAGCCAGATGACGTTGTTCTTCAGAGAGACATAGAAGGCCTCATCATCCAGCAGCTCGGCGTAGTTGCCGGCGCCAATCCACCGGGCCGTGCCGATGCCGTCCCAGTCATAGAAGGAAATGCTGACCGACTGGAAGACCGGCGCAATCACGTAGAAAACGAACATCAGGGCGCCGGGCGCAAGGAAAAGCCACGGGGCAAGCATGCGCTGGCGCGCTTTCCAGAAGGCGGTCATCTCGGCCTCGGATCTTTCGGGAACATGTCCTCCGGATCAGCTCCGGAGGACGTTTCTGGGAGGGCCGCCAGCAAGGGGCGGCGGTGCAGGGCTCAGTAGACGCGCTGGCGCACCTTCTCGAGGCGGTCGAGGATCCGCTCCAGCCGGTCGGGCTTGACCATGTATTCCTGGAAGCCTTCCATGGCAGCCTTGGCCATCTCGGCCGGGGCGTCCCGGTCGAAGAACTGGGCAACGGCCGAAGCGGTCGACACCGTTTCAAAGCCCTGGCTCAGGAACGGATCTGCCGCATCCACCGTGGCCTCGTTGTTGACCGGCAGCTGGCCGAGGCGCTTGTTGAGGGCGGTCTGCACGTCGGCACGGGTGACGAAGGCGAGGAACGTCTTGGCGTCCTCCGCATTCTTGGCGCCTGCCGGAATGTGGATCGTGTCCGTCGGGGCTTCTTCAGCGCGCGGCAGGCCCGGGGTGATTTCGGGGAAGACCATGAAGCCGAGATTGTCATTGGTCATGCCGCCATCCTTGAAGGCGGCGACGGCAAAGTTGCCCATGACATAGTTGGCGGCCTTGCCCTGAACCAGAAGGGAAACGGCATCCTGCCAGTCGATGGCCGTGTGATTGGCGGTGACATAGCCCGGTTCCACCAGCTTCGCCCATTCGGCAAAGACGGCCTTCACCCGGTCATCCGTCCAGGCAATCTTGCCGGAGGTCAGGTCCATGTGGAATTCATAGCCGTTGGTGCGCAGGCTCAGATAGTCGAAGATGCCTGCAACCGGCCACAGGGCCTTGGAACCGGTGGTGACGCAGTCGATGCCTGCCGCCTTGAACTTGGCGCAGTTGGCGATGAACTCGTCCCAGGTCTTCGGCTCGGAAACGCCCGCCTGCTTGTAGACATCCTTGTTGTAGTAGATGCCCCACTGATAATAGGTATAGGGCACGCCCCACTGCTTTCCGTCGATGGTCATCGAAGCCTTGGACGCCGAGAGCTTCTGGCCGAGGCCGTTCTCTTCCCAGACATCGCTGACATCCATGAACTGCCCGGCCTTGACGAAGGGCGCCATGCGGTTGCCGGCGTACCAGCTGGCCAGATCCGGCGCATCTGCAGTCATGAAATTGCGGATGGCTGTCTTGTAGCCCTCATGGTCGAAGATGTTGACCTTCACCTTCACGTCCGGGTTTTCC
This sequence comes from Pannonibacter sp. I15F10I1, assembly GCF_900185665.1. NCBI lineage: Bacteria > Pseudomonadati > Pseudomonadota > Alphaproteobacteria > Hyphomicrobiales > Stappiaceae > Pannonibacter > Pannonibacter sp. I15F10I1. The sequence goes on along the minus strand of NZ_FYAN01000026.1, from coordinate 878,033 downwards.
GCCTCGAACATGGTGACCAGTTCTTCCAGCGCAGCCTTCGGTGCCGGGTCCGACATGTCGGTGTTGAAAACGAGGGTCCTCTGTGCGGCCAGCGCCGAACCGGACATCATCAGCGCAGCGGCAAAGGCCGCCAGCTTGAGCGGTGTAACAGTCATCTTGTCTCCTCCCGGACTGCGTTCTTTGGCAAGGAGGTTCCAAATAATGAAACCAAGTCTTGCATATTGAAAACTATGATGCGAAGCTTTAGGACTGTCAAGCAGCAGGCGCACCCCGGTGTGCCGGGCGAGGGTTTGCAAGACGATGAGCGCGAAACAGGCAAAGGCGGATGGGCCCGGCATCAGCGGGGCGGAGGCGGAGCAGGGCGGTGACGGCACCGTCGGCAAGGCGCTGGCCGTGCTGGATCTTGTGGCGCAGGCGGGCCGCCCGGTACGCTTCACGGACATTCTGGCCATCAGCCCCTATCCGAAGGCCACGCTTTACCGCCTGCTGCAGACCCTGACCCATCAGGGCATGCTCGCCTATGATGCGGACAGCCAGAACTATGCCCTCGGCGTCCGGCTGGTGCGCCTTGCCCATGCGGCCTGGTCGCAGAGTTCTCTGGCGCCTCTGGCACGCCCCTGGCTTGACAGGCTGTCGGCAGAGCTGGGCGAAACCCTGCATCTGGCGCAACTGGATCAGGGGCAGGTGCTTTATGTGGACAAGCGCAACGCCGCCCGGCCAGTGGAAATGTTCAGCCAGGCCGGCAAGGTCGGGCCTGCCTATTGCACCGGTGTCGGCAAGGCCATGCTTGCCTTCCTGCCGGAGGCGGCAAAGCAGCAGGCCGTTGCGCGCCAGTCCTTCTACCGTTTCACGCCGAAGACGCTCGGCTCGCGCGAGGAGCTTCTCGCCGAGCTTGAGGAAATCCGCAAGAGCGGCCACGCCTTCGACCGGGAGGAGCACGAGCCGGGCATCATCTGCCTCGCCGTGCCGGTTCTGTCGTCGGGTGGCAGCGTGCTGGGTGCGCTTTCGGTCACATCCACAACAACCCGGAACAGCCTCGACGGGCTGGAGCAACTGGCTCCCCAGCTCAAGGCCTGCGCACACGCCATTGCCGCGGACGTGGAGGCCTGGCGGTTTCCGGAACGCAAGCAGATCTGAGGGAGGAAATCCATGTCTGGCGTCTCGTTCGAGAACGTGGTCAAGAAATTCGGCGAAGTCGGGGTCATCCACGGGGTGGACCTGACCATCGAGCATGGCGAATTCTGTGTTTTCGTCGGCCCCTCGGGCTGCGGCAAGTCCACGCTGCTGCGCATGGTGGCGGGGCTGGAAAGCACCAGTTCCGGTGCAATCCGGATCGGTTCGCGTGACGTGACCGCCCTTGACCCGGCCGAACGCGGTGTGGCGATGGTGTTCCAGACCTATGCGCTCTATCCGCACATGACGGTGGCGGAAAACATGGGCTTCGGCCTGAAGATGACCGGCCATCCCAAGGCGGAAATCGAATCCAAGGTGGCGGCGGCCGCGAAGATCCTGAAGCTGGAGCCGCTGCTGGCGCGCAAGCCCAAGGCACTCTCCGGCGGCCAGCGCCAGCGCGTCGCCATCGGCCGCGCCATCGTGCGCGGGCCGGAAGTCTTCCTCTTCGATGAGCCGTTGTCGAACCTTGATGCCGAGCTGCGCGTCGAGATGCGCGTCGAAATCGCCCGCCTCCACCGGGAAATCGGCGCGACGATGATCTACGTCACCCATGATCAGGTCGAGGCGATGACGCTGGCCGACAAGATCGTGGTGCTGCGCGCCGGGAAGATCGAACAGGTTGGCAAGCCGCTTGATCTCTACAACGATCCGGACAATCGCTTCGTCGCGGGCTTCATCGGTTCACCGGCCATGAATTTCCTCGACGCCAGCGTCAGCGGCGAGGGGCTCAAGGTTCCGGGGCTTGGCGATGCCATCTTTGCCCGTCCGGCGGTGGCGGTTGCCGATGGCCCGGTCACTTTCGGCCTGCGCCCGCAGCATCTGCGCATCGAGCGCTCCGGCTCCACGCACAAGGTGGACATGGTCGAGGCGCTGGGCGGCGTTTCCTACGTGCATCTGATGGCCGCCAACGGCAGCAAGCTGATTGTCGAGCAGCGCGAGGACATGGGCCTTCGTGCAGGCGATCAGGCCGGTATCAGCTTCGATCCGGCGCAGGCGATGTATTTCACGGCAGATGAGTCGGGCAGACGGATCAGGTGAGGGGAAGAGAATGTTTTTCATGAAAGACCTCCTTCCTCTCAGCTCCGTCATGCCATGACTTGATCATGGCATCCATGCCGTTACCTCTCGCTTTTCACCTGCTGGAGATTGAAGGCGGGTCCTTGGAGTGAGTATTCAGAGACCGTCTTTATGGATAGATCAGGGAATGGATGCCATGATCAAGTCATGGCATGACGAAAAATTATAAGCTTGTGAGTGGATATTCTTCTGAAGAGGCGGCAAGACCAATGCCACCTCTCCTTCGTCATCCTCGGCCTTGTGCCGAGGATCTGTACAAATGAGTGGCTTGCAGATGGCCGGGACAAGCCCGGTCATGACGAAAGAGAAGAGTTCCTGCTTTGTCATCAACCTCGGAGCAGCAAGTCCTGTTTTTTACAAGATCTCGACCCATCCCGCTACGTCATGCCATGACTTGATCATGGCATCCATGCCGTTACCTCTCGATTTTCACCTGCTGGAGATTGAAGTCGGGTCCTTGGAGTGAGTATTCAGAGACCGTCTTTATGGATAGATCAGGGAATGGATGCCATGATCAAGTCATGGCATGACGAAACATTATAAGCTTGTGAGTGGATATTCTTCTGAAGAGGCGGCAAGACCAATGCCGCCTCTCCTTCGTCATCCTCGGCCTTGTGCCGAGGATCTGTACAAATGAGTGGCTTGCAGATGGCCGGGACAAGCCCGGTCATGACGAAAGAGAAGAGTTCCTGCTTTGTCATCAACCTCGGGGCAGCAAGTCCTGTTTTTTACAAGATCTCGACCCATCCCGCTCCGTCATGCCATGACTTGATCATGGCATCCATGCCGTTACCTCTCGCTTTTCACATGCTGGAGATTGAGGGTGGGTCCTGGGAGTGCTTATTCAGAGACCGTCTTTATGGATAGGTCAGGGAGTGGATGCCATGATCAAGTCATGGCATGACGAAACATTATAAGCTTGTGAGTGGATGTCCTTCCGGGAAGCCGGCAAGACCAATGCCGCCTCTCCCAAAAACAAGGGCCGCAATCGCTTGCGGCCCTTTTGTGATTCTTTCTGTCAGCTCGCGGCCCGCCGGGCTTCGGCGCTGGCTGAGGCCAGCCGTTCGGCATAGGCCATCATCAGCGCGCCGGTGCCCTTGTGGTCGTCGGGGCGCAGGGGCTCGCTGAGGTAATAGGCGGGGGAGCCGTCGCGCAGGCGGCCGCCGAAACCGCCGAGACCGGCCATCTCGCAGACATTCTGCAGACGGATGATGCCGTCCTCGCCCGCATAAAGCTGGGTGGTTTCGAGGCTGGCGAGTGCCTTGAGGCCGGGGGCGGCCAGATGGTCTCCCAGCCCCAGCCTTGCGGCCTTCATCAGCGCATAGGCGAACATGGCGCTGGCCGAGGATTCTTCGTAGTTTCCGGAAAGCTCCGGCTGGTCGATCACCTGCAGCCACAGCCCGCTTTGCGGCCGGGCAAGGGCGGCGATGCGGGTGAGCAGGGCGGACGCCTGCTCTGGAAGCCCGGATGAGGCGGCTTTTTCCGGCCCGATGAGGCCGGTCACATCCACCAGGGCCATCGTCAGCCAGCCAAGGGCGCGGGCCCAGTGGGCGCGGGAGAGGCCGGTTGCCGGATCGGCCCAGTCCTGCGCCCGTGCTTCATCGATGGCATGGGCGTAGAGGCCCGTTGCTGCCACATGGGTCAGGTCCAGCGCACGGTTCAGCTGGGCGAGGGCGTCCTCCACCAGGTCCGGCCTGTTGCGGGAGAGGCCGTATTCGATCTGGAACGGCAGACCCATGTAGAGGCCGTCGAGCCAGACCTGCTGCGGATAGCGCTTCTTGTGCCAATAATTGCCGCCGTCCGTGCGCGGGTGACGGGTCAACTGCCCGGCCAGATGCTCGATGGCCATGCCCCATCGCGGGTCGGGGGCTGCCTTTTCGAGGAAGAACAGCACCCGCCCGGCCAGAATGTGGTCGATGTTGAACTCATCCTGCGTGTAGCCTGCCAGCGCGCCATCCTCGCCGACCTGCGGTCCGATCAGCCGCAGCAGCTCATCCCGCCAGATCTCCTGCGGCTGCTGGTCATGCAGCAGCGCCAGCCCGCGGTAGACACAGCCGTCCTCGTAGCACCAGCTGCCGTCCTTGGCGTAGGTGTAGCGGGCGAGATATTCCTTGAAATAGCGCGGGGTCATCGGGCCGTCCTGACTGCGAGGGAAAGCATCCGGGCACAGCATCCGTGCCCGTCTTTCCGGTTGGAAGTGTCATGCAGGCCATCCGGCGCTGCGAAATCTGTGGCCAGCCTTCGCGGGGCTGGCGGGAAGGGGCAGCTAGGCCGCCGGGCTGGCGCGGGCAGGGCGCTGGCGCAGGTCCTCAACATGCGCGCCTTCAAACACCAGATCCTCATGGCGCATGGGGGACACGTGATCGGCCATCACCGGCACGTCCGCTTTCGCCGAAGGATCATAGGAGGCCTCGACGCCGGAGATCCGGATCGGCCCCATCGGCGCTTCCGGAAGGCCGAGGAAGACGCCAAGCGCCAGACGCAGGTTCGTGACCTTGATGTTCTCGATGGTGATCGCGCCAATGGACGGCGTTTCGCCGGTGACGGGGTAAGGCGCGCGGGACTGCACGAAGTCCGAATGCCCGTCCGCATCGCAGAAATAGAAGGCATTGGCGGCGAAAGCTGTGTCCACGCCGTCCATGTCGCAATCGGAGAAGCGGACATTGCCGACCGCCCCGCCGCGCCCGCGCCGGGTCTTGATTCTGAGGCCCCTGTCCGTCTGGCGGAAGCTGCAATGCTCCACGGTCACATCAAGCACGCCGCCCCCCATTTCAGAGCCAATGACAAGACCGCCGTGGCCTCGTTCCATCAGGCAGTTGCGGACGGAAACTCTACGGGTCGGGGCCAGATGATCTCTGGCGCCTGTCTCTGGCACCGGCTTGCCGGCCTTGATGGCGATGCAGTCGTCGCCGACCGAAAAGTGCACGCCCTCAATCCGCACGTCCTCACAGCTTTCCGGGTTGAGACCATCTGTGTTGGGGGAGTCGGACGGGTTCCAGATCCTGAGGTCTGACGCGGTCACGCCATTGCAGAACAGCGGGTGCACGGTCCAGGAGGGGGAGTTGCGCACCGTGATTCCTGCCAGCGTCACATGGGTGCAGCGGCTGAGGAAAAGCGTGCGCGGGCGCCGCGCGCCGTTGCGGGTTTCCTTCGGCCAGCTCCACCAGTCGCCTTCCGCACCGCCGCCATCAAGAAAGCCTTCGCCGCAGATGGTCAGCCATGTGCAGGAGGTTGCTGTAATAAGGCTGGCATAGGCCGCTTCCGGCACGCCCTCCCAGCTGGACAGGGGCAGGCCGTCTTCATCGCGGGCAGGCAGAATAGGCCAGTGGCTGCGGTCATGGATCGCGGCAAGGCCTGCATCTGCATCGATCTCAAGGGTCATGCCGGACTTCAGCATGAGCGGCGAGGTGCGGTAGGTGCCGCCGGAAATGCGCAGCGTGCCGCCGGAGGGCGTTGCTGCAATCGCCCGGGCAAGGGCAGCGCCGTTGTCCGTAAGGGCCGGGTCGGCGCCATGGTCGCGGGCGTCAACCAGACCGAAGCACTTCGGCATGGGGATGGCCAGAGGCTCTACGCCTTCAATGGCAAGAACATAGTCTGCGCCGGGTGTAAGGCCGAAAATCGAAAACACCGCCCGGCCGGTAACCCCTTGCCGTGTTTCGCCGCTGCCCTGGTCCGTCAGAACCCAGGCAGCAGGCTCCGGCAGGTGATAGCGCGCCCCCGGCACGTGATAGCGCAGCGTGATGTGCCGCGGGGAAATCGCGCTGAGGCAGAGGGAGCCGGTTGCGGGTTCGGTGGACATGGCGGGCGTATTCCTGCGTTGTGGCGGCCGGGAGACCTGATGCCTCCCGGCAGTTTTTGTGATGGAGCGCGGCTTTACCGGCGGCCGGGTTCTGATGCAGACCTCTCCGCTCCCCTCCCCACGAGGGGGAGGGGGGCGGTGAGGCCTTGCTGCAAACAGCCTTCACGCTGCTGTTCCGCAGTCGCGATCCCCCTCAGGACCGGAACTTCTTCAAGGCTCCGTTGATGCCGTCGATGATCTCTTCGGCAGCGGTCTGTGCATCGATCTGGCCGTAGGCGAATTCTTCCAGGGCGTCGATGAAGATGCTGCGGACTTCCGGGTGCTCGTTGAAGGGGGAGACCGTCGGACCGGCGCCTGCGGTGACGATTGCGTTGGCGACGATCAGTTCCATCTCGGTCGAACCGGCATCAGCCAGAGCCTTGGCCGCCGTCTTGCTGGCGGGCAGGCCGCGCGAGCTGCCAAGGGCCTTGATACCTTCCGGCTCGTTCAGCAGGCAGTTGACGATCTGGGCCGCAGCCTGCGGGTTCTTCGAGTTCTTCGAGATCGAGAACACCATGGAGGGTTTGCGGTAGACGCCTTCGGTCCTGGCATCCGGGCTGGCCAGCAGCTTGACGGCCTCCAGCTTCTGGCCCTCCTGCAGCGGATCGGCAAATTTGGAATAGGTGGAATCCCATTCATAGGAGCCTGCGATCCGGCCGTCGGCCCACTTCGGGCTTTCAAACAGATTGATGTTGCCTTCCGCCGCCGCATCCTTCTGCGACATCACCACGCCGCCTTCGACCATCTTGCCGTAGAAATCGATGGCTGCGGCCAGCTCTTCCGGCGTCCAGGCGACGGTCGTTGTCTCCGGGTCGATCAGGTCCTTGCCGGTCGCCTGAGTGGCACGCAGCGAGACGAGCAGAACGGCGGTCTCCTTGATGGCGTTCATCGGATAGGCGTCCGGGCCGATCTTCTCCTTCAGCACCTTGGCGGCGGCGAAAAGATCATCCCAGGTGGCGGGCAGGGGCAGCCCGGCCTTCTGAAACGAGGTGGTGTTGAAGAAGAACACGCGGCCCGTGGTGGAAACGGGCAGACCATTCAGCTTGCCGTTCATGCTGCCCGACGCCAGCTGGTCCTCCGTCCAGTTGCTGAGGTCGATATATTCGCTGAAGTCGTTCAGGTCGGCAAAACCGTCGCCCTTGATCGAGAACAGCGGCAGCCAGGGCCAGTTCACCTGCATGATGTCGGCTTCCGTGCGGCCGGCGATCTGCGTCATCAGCTTCTCGAGGTGCCCGTCAAAGCCGGTAAACTCCGGCGCGATGGTGTGGCCGTGCTTTTCGCCGCAGACTTTCAGCGCTTCCTGCGTTGCCTTGTGGCGGCTGTCGCCACCCCACCAGGACATGCGCAGGTCCGCCGCCAGCAGGGGCGTTGCAAAGGTCGAGGCGAGCGCAAGGCTCACAAGGGCAGTTGCTGTCTTTCTCATGGTTTTCTCCTCCCGTTTTCCGCCGGAGCAGGGCGTCTGAACCCCGCTCCGGAAAGGCTTGATCACTTGCTGCGGCCTCAGCCGAGCGGGGCCAGCGAGATGTTCTCGCCGCTTTGCGCATCGAAAATATGCAGGTTGCTCTCGATGGGCCGCACCGCCACCGCATCGCCGCGCTTCAGGCTCTGCGGTACCTCCGCCGCAGGAAGCACGGCCACCAGCGTGGTGCCGCCAAGGTCCACATGCAGGTTCATTTCATGGCCAAGGAACTCGATGGTCTGCACTGTGCCCGTTACGGCATTCTCCGTTCCGGCGGGCAGCAGGCCGAGATGCTGCGGGCGCATGCCGAGGGTGACGGACCCGGCCTTGGCCGTCAGGCGGCGGGCAAGCTCCGGCCCGAAACCGAGCGTCTGGCCAGCCAGCGTCAGCGTCACCCCGTCGCCGCTGCCGTCCAGCGTGGCGGGCACGAGGTTCATTTCCGGCATGCCGATGAAACCGGCGACGAAGGCATTGGCGGGCCGGTTGTAGAGCGTGTGCGGATCGGCCACCTGCATGATGTGGCCGTCCTTCATCACGCAGATCCGGTCGCCCATGGTCATGGCTTCGGTCTGGTCGTGGGTGACATAGACCACCGTCGAGGACAGGCCGTTTGCCTTCAGTTGCTTGTGCAGGTCGGTGATGCGCACCCGCATGGAAGCGCGAAGTTTCGCGTCAAGGTTCGACAGCGGCTCGTCAAACAGGAAGACTTCCGGCTTCTTGATCAGCGCCCGGCCCACGGCCACACGCTGGGCCTGACCACCGGACAGCTGCTTGGGCAGCCGGTCGAGCAGCTGGCCGATTTCCAGAATGCCGGACACCTCGTCCGTGGCCGCATCGATTTCCGCCGTCTTCTTCTTCTGCAGGCGCAGGCCGAAGGAGAGGTTCTTCTTCACCTTCATATGCGGGTAGAGCGCGTAGTTCTGGAACACCATGGCGATGCCGCGCTTGCCGGGTGGCAGGTCGTTGACGGTCTGGCCGCCGATGCGAATGGCGCCGCCCGTCACCGTCTCAAGGCCTGCGATCATGCGCAGGGTGGTGGACTTGGCACAGCCCGACGGGCCGACCAGCACCATGAACTCGCCGTCCTCCACGTCCAGGTTGATGCCATGGACCGCCTTGAAGCCGCTGCCATAGACCTTTTCCAGGTTCTGGATCTGCAAACGTGCCATTAGCCTTTCACCCCACCGCTGGAGATGCCTTCAATGAAATGTTTCTGTGCGAGGAAGAACACGACGAGCGCGGGCGTGATCGCCAGGACCGACATGGCCAGAATGCGGTTCCAGTCGAATGCTTCCGAGGTGTCGATGGACAGTTTCAGCGCCAGGCTGATCGGGTACTTGTCGATGGAGGACAGGTAGATCAGCGGTCCGAGGAAGTCGTTCATCGTCCACATGAACTGGAACAGGCAGACCGAGATGAGCGCCGGGGCCAGCATGGGCACGACGATATAGACGAGCACCTGCAGGGAGTTGGCGCCATCGACGCGGGCCGCCTCTTCCATGTCGCGCGGGATGGCCCGCAGGAACTGGATCAGCATGAAGACGAAGAAGGCGTCTCCTGCAAAGGCCGAGGGCACCCACAGCGGCAGATAGCTGTCGAGCCAGCCGAAATCGCGGAACAGCAGGTACTGCGGGATGCGGGTTACCACATTCGGCAGCAGCAGCGTGGCGATCAGCGTGACGAACAGGATCTTCTTGCCCGGAAAGTCGAAACGGGCAAAGCCGTAGGCCACTGCCGTGCAGGACACCGCCGTGGCGATGACCTTCGGGATGATGATCCAGGCCGTGTTCAGGAGGAAATGGCCGAAGGTGTAGGGCGTCGAGGTCTGCCAGCCCTTGATGTAGCCATCAAGGGTCGGGTTCTGCGGCCAGAAACCGGCGCTGGAGAAAATCTCGGAATTCGGCTTGAACGAGGCCCCGATGAGCCAGATCAGCGGGTAAAGCATCAGCACGCCGACCAGCGTCAGCAGTGTGTAGCGGATGATCGCAGAGACCCGCTGGCGGCGTTGCTGGCGGGCGGCAAAGGCGGCCGCGCCTGCATCGGGGGCGACGAAGGACGGGGACATCTCAGCTCCTCTTGTCGCCGGCGTAATAGACCCACTTCTTCGAGGACCAGAAGGCCACGAGGGTCAGCGCCATGATGATGATGAACAGGACCCAGGCGACAGCGGAGGCATAGCCCATGTCGAACTTCTTGAAGGCCAGCTCGTAGATGTAGAGCGGCAGGAAGTAGGTGGCCTTGAGGGGGCCGCCCTGGGTGATGATGTAAGGGCCGTTGAACTCCTGAAAGGCCTGGACCATCTGCATGACCAGATTGAAGAAGATCACCGGCGTGATGAGCGGCAGGGTGATGTGCCGGAAGGTGGACCAGGGGCCCGAGCCGTCGATGGAAGCTGCCTCATAGAGCGACTTGTCGATGGACTGGAGCGCTGCGAGGAAGATCACCATGGCCGAGCCGAACTGCCACATGCGCAAGAGCGTGATGGTGAAGAGCGCATTCGTCGGGTCGCCGAACCAGTTGACCGGACCAAGCCCCACGACGGCCAGCGCCATGTTGACGAGGCCTTCGGTGGAGAAGAGGTAGCGCCACAGCACCGCGATGGCGATGGAACCACCCAGGATCGACGGCACATAGTAAGCCGTGCGGAACAGGTTGATGGCTTTCAGCTTGTAATTGAGGATGACCGCGATGAAGAGCGCAAAGGCCAGCTTCAGCGGCACCGTCAGCCCCACGTAGAGCAGGGTGACATTCAGCGAGCGGGTGAAGGTACGGTCACGGGTGAACAGCTTTTCGAAATTGTCCATCCCGACCCAGTTGGGGCTGCTGACGAGATTGTAATCCGTGAAAGCGAGATAGAGCGACGCGCCGAAGGGCACGACCGTGAACAGCAGCAGGCCGAAGACATAGGGCGTGACATAGGCCAGGCCGAGGAAGCGGTTTTCTCCACCCATGTCAGATGGCCTCCGCTCTGGTTGTGGCCCGGATTGCAAGACCTGACGCTGCATCTGCTGCCGCAAGAGCGGTCAGATTCACGCCGGAACAGGCCGTTCTGATAGGGTTTTCTGATGTTTTCAAATGCCGATCCGGCGAAGGGGCAAGGCTGCGCAAGGGCGCAGAGCTCCCGCCCGCAAAGCCGCCTCCTCCCATGGTGCGTCTCGCAAGGGTTGCGATAGTCATTTTGTGACAGAGACGATATTCTAACCGGCAAGCTGGCCGAAATTGACGGACTGAAATAAAAAGATGGACAAAAGCGTAGGTGATGTACTCGCCGGTCTGTCGCCCGCCGCGCTGACGCTGGCTCTGGCCCGTTCGGCCATCAAGATGCAGCATTCGCGCGCCTGGCGCGTCGACAAGTCCAACGCGGTGCATGATCTGGTGATCTGCCTGACCGGGTCTGCGCGCTACGAGCTTGACGGGGTGGAACAGTCGCTGGCTCCGGGCATGGCCATGCTGATCCCGGCCGGCAGCCGCTTTGTAGGTGAATCCCTTTCGGACGAGCTTTACACCGGTGTTGCCCAGCATTTCACGCTGACGCTGTTCGGCTCGGTGGATCTTATCGGCCAGATGAATCTCCGGCCCGTTGCCGCCTTCCGCCAGTGGGAGGTGATCAGCGCCATGGTGGCGCATTACCGCGACATGGCGCCGCTTTCGATGACGACTCTGGCGCAGCATCACCTCTTCATGGTGATCCTGCTCGCCTATATCGAGAGCGCGTTTCTCGGCTGGAAGGAAGGGGCGGGCGGGGCGCTGGACAGTCCCGATCAGCTTTCGGTGCAGATCATGCTGGTGGCGGCCCGCATCGCCGCCGATCCCTTGAGCGCGGCAGCGCTCGAAAAGGCGCTCGGCTCCGTGCCCTTCAACGGCGATTATTTCCGCCGCGCCTTCCGCGCCCGCATCGGCCTGACACCGCAGAAATTCCAGGAGCGCAAACGCATGGAAATGGCCATGAACCTTTTGTCTTCGGGCCGCAAGGTGAAGGAAGTGGCCGCCATGGTCGGCATCGCCGATCCCTACTACTTCTCCCGTCTGTTCAAGAAGCACCTCGGCGCCAGCCCCTCCTGCTACCGCCTCGACAGCCGCGACGGGCCGGACGAGGTCTATGTGGATGATCCGGAGATTCTGGTGATTGATTGAATTGGTAGGGACCGGGTTGAGCGGGATGTGAGAAACTACGCGGATCGCCTGGGTGTTTGGAGCTCTGCTTTGCGGCATTTCATCTGCCCTGTTTCCTCTCCATCGTCATCCCGGACGGAGCGAAGCGGAGATCCGGGACCGGAGGGCCAAGGCCTCTCGCCTGCTTTAATCCTTTGAAAAATTACGCTTTGGCTCACCGGTCCCGGCTCGCGCTACGCTTGGCCGGGATGACGATGGAAAGGGAATACCGGATGGAGAGGTCTCTGGCTGCTCTCCGGCTGGCACTGATGGTCCATCGACTGCCGGGTTCGCCGATTATCGGAAAACACCTCCCTACCTTGCTTTTGGTCTTATTTTGGTATTATCTCAACCACTTCAAATCTGGAGACGGCAGCATGTATCTTCTGGGCGTGGATGGGGGCGGAACCGGGTGCCGGGTGCGGCTGGCGGCGGCGGATGGCACGGTGCTGGGGGAAGCCTCCGGCGGGCCGGCGAATATCGTCAGCAATCCGGAACAGGCCCGCGCCAACATTCTGGCGGCTGCTGATGCGCTGCTGGCGCCTGTGCTGGGCCGGAGCGTGATGGATGCAGAGGCGCCGCTGCCGGTCTGTGCCGTGCTGGGTGTTGCCGGGGGCGGGGTGCCTGCGGCGGCGGATGCCCTGCGGGAGCGGTTGCCCTTCACCACCGTCCGCGTCGTCAATGATGGCATTGCCGCGATAAGGGGCGCGCTCAGGGGCGGCGACGGCATTCTGGCGGCCATCGGCACCGGCTCCATCTTCGCCGTGCAGCGGCAGGGCGTCATCCGGCAGGTGGGCGGCTGGGGCTTTTACGTGATGGGTGACGAGGGCGGCGGCTCCTGGCTCGGCCGCCATGCGGTGCTGCGGGCGCTGAAAGCCATCGATGGTTTTCATCTCATCACGCCGTTCCTGCGGGACATTCTGGAACATGGCGGCGGGGCGCAGGCGATTGTCCGCAACGCGCCCTCAACGCGCCCGGACGAATTTGCGGCGCTGGTGCCGCTCATTCTGGCGGCAGCGCGGGCGGGGGACCCGGCGGCTGAGGCAGTGCTGGCGGCCGGTGTGGCGGAGGTTCGCGCCGCGATTGCCCTGTTGCAGCAGGGCGGCGAGGTGCCTGTGGTGTTCCTTGGTGGACTGGGGCCCACCTATGCAACGGCCCTGGCCGGTGAATGGCCGCAGGCCGAACCTCTGGGCTCGGCACTCGACGGGGCCATGTGGATGGCGTCGGAGGATCTGGCAGCGCATGGATGACGTCTTCTCAGCCGTTGCCGGAGCCGGACCGCTTTATGCCGTGCTGCAGGGGCGGATCGAGGCGGCAATCCGCGAGGGCAGGCTGAAGCCCGGTGACAGCCTGCCGGCGGAGCGGGAAATTGCCGCGCGCACCGGCCTCAGCCGCGTGACCGTGCGCCGCGCCATTGCCGATCTGGTGCGTCAGGGGCTCCTGGTGCAGCGGCGCGGTTCGGGCACCTATGTGGCCCGTCCGGTGGAGCGGTTCGAGCTGGGCCTGTCGCAGCTCACCTCCTTTTCCGCCGACATGGCCCGGCGCGGGCGCGATTCCAGCTCGCAGATCCTCTCCGCCGCAACCGGCCCGGCAGCGCCCGAAGAGATGATGGCGCTGGGGCTGGGCGCGGCGGAACAGGTGGCGCGGATCGAGCGCGTGCGCTGGTCCGGCGGCATGCCGATGGCGCTGGAGCGATCGGTTCTGTCTGCCGAAGTTCTGCCAGACCCGTCAGCCATGGGCGGCTCGCTCTATGCTTACTTGCGCGCCCGCGATCTTCTGCCCGTCCGTGCCGTGCAGCGCATGTCGGCGGTGAACCTGACGGCGGCGGAGGCTGACCTGTTGCAGATGGCGCCCGGCGCGGCAGGACTGAAGATCGAGCGCGTGGCTTATTTGCCCGGCGGCAAGGCGGTGGAATTCACCCGCTCCCTGTTCCGGGGCGATTCCTATGATTTTGCCGTTGAACTGAAGGCGGGAGACGCATGATAACCAGCATGACCCACATGGCCCGCGAGGTCGCCGAAATTCCCGTAGCCGCCGAGCGTTTCCTGCGTGAAGCCCGTGACAGCATTGCAGCGGCTGCGGCGGCGCTGCGGGAGCGGGATCCGGCTTTTCTTGTCACCGTGGCGCGCGGCTCGTCCGATCACGCCGCTTCCTACCTGAAATATGCGGTGGAACTGCAGGCCGGGCTGGCGGTGGCCTCGGTCGGGCCATCCATCGCGTCCATCTATGGCCGCATCTTGCGTCTGAAGGGCGCGGCTGCCATCGGCATTTCCCAGTCTGGCCGCAGCCCGGATATCGTCGAGATGCTGCGCCGGGCGGGCGAGGGCGGGGCGCTGACCATCGCCATCACCAACGATGCCGCCTCGCCCATGGCGGAGACGGTGGATCATTCCCTTGCGATCTGCGCCGGGCCGGAGAAGAGCGTCGCTGCCACCAAGACCTATGTCACTTCCGTTCTGGCCGGTCTCACGCTGCTCGCCGAATGGCAGGAAGACGCCGCGCTGCGCGAGGCAGTCGCCCGCCTGCCGGAGCAGCTTGCCGCCGCGCTGCAGCTGGACTGGACGTCCCTGTCTGACCGTCTGGTGCGGGCGCAGTCGCTCTATGTGCTGGGCCGCGGGCCTCTCCTGGCCATTGCCAATGAAATGGCGCTCAAGTTCAAGGAAACCTCTGGCCTTCACGCCGAAGCCTACAGCTCGGCCGAAGTGCTGCACGGCCCGGCGGCGATTGCCAGCGGCCGCTTCCCGGTGCTGGCGCTTGGTGTGGATGATGCGGCGCTGCCCCACGCGCGGGCAACGGCGGAGCGGCTGGCGGGGCAGGGGGCGGATGTGTTCGCAACCGGCTTTGATGCGCCCGGCTGCAACCGCCTGCCGGTTCTGGACGGCGTGCATCCCCTGACGGCGCCGCTGCTGCAGATCGCTGCCTTCTACCGCTTTGTGGAAGGCTTTGCCCTCCGGCGCGGCTTCAATCCGGATGTGCCGCCCCATCTCAACAAGGTCACGGAAACGCACTGATGCGGACAGTTCTTCACGGCGCCCGGATTTTTGACGGCACCCGCCTGCGGGAGGGGATGAGCCTTGTCCTTTCCGGTGAAACAATCGAGGCGATGGCGCCGGAGGCGGAGGCGCGGGCGCTGGATGGCTCCCATGTGGAGCTCTCCGGCGGCATCCTGTCCCCAGGCTTCCTCGACCTGCAGGTCAATGGCGGCGGCGGGCTGATGCTGGACGGCTCTGTGGATGAGGGCAAGCTGACCCGCATTCTCGATGCCCACCGCCATCTGGGCACTGCGGGTCTTCTGCCGACACTGATCACGGACACGCGGGAATCCACACGGGCGGCGATCGAAACCGGCATTCGTGCGGCGCAGAAACAGCTCCCCGGCTTTCTTGGCTTGCATCTGGAAGGGCCGCATCTTGATGTGCGGCGCAAGGGCGCTCATGACGCTGCGCTGATCCGCCCGATGGAGGAGGCAGATCTTGAGCACCTTTGCTATGCCGCCCGTCATCTGCCGGTATTGAAGATCACCATTGCGCCGGAGGCCGTGCGTATGGACCAGATCGTGCGGTTGAAGGAAGCCGGTGTGATCGTCAGCATCGGCCACAGCGATTGTTCTTATGAAACAGCGCTCTCGGCCTTCGACCATGGCGTCACCTGCGCCACGCATCTCTTCAATGCCATGAGCCAGCTCGGCAACCGCGCGCCGGGGCTGGTGGGGGCCGTGCTGGACCGGCCAGTGGCGGCGGGGATCATTGCCGATGGCATCCACGTCAGCGCGCCAGCCCTGCGCATCGCCCTTGCGGCGAAACAGGACGAGGGGCTGTTTCTTGTGACCGACGCCATGGCCGTGGCCGGGACAGAGCTTGACAGCTTCACCCTTGGCGGGCGGAAGATCCTGCGCCGTGAAGGTCGGCTGACGCTGGAGGACGGCACGCTGGCGGGGGCTGATGTCAGCCTGCCGCAGGCGCTGCGCTATCTGAAGGCACATACGGACGTGCCGCCGGAGGCGCTGCTCGCCATGGTCACGAGCCGCCCTGCAAAGGTGGCGGGGCTTGGCGCCAGCCACGGTGCGCTGGCAGCGGGACGCCGCGCCGATGTGCTGCATCTGACGGATGATCTCAGCCTTGCCACCGTCTGGCATGGCGGCGCTCTCCTCCAAAGGGAGTAGGGTAAGGCGCCGTCATTCCCTTGACGTAAACGGAAATCCGCAGCACTCTCGCTCTCCCATCCGATGCGAAAGGTGCTGCCATGCCGTTGCCCGCAAGTCTCCAGGGCCGTCTCAAGATCCCGGCGATTGCCTCGCCCATGTTTCTGGCGTCCGGCCCCGATCTGGTGGTGGAAACCTGCAAGGGCGGCATGATCGGCACGTTTCCGGCGCTGAACCAGCGCACAACGGAAGGCTATGCCGCCTGGCTGGAGGAAATCGCCTCGCGGCTCGATGGCGTGGAAGGCGCTGCGCCCTTCGGCATCAACCTCATCGTCCACCGGTCCAACTCCCGCGTCGAAGCGGATCTGGCGAAGACGGTGGAGCACAAGGTGCCGCTGGTCATCACCTCGCTGGGGGCGGTGAAGGACGTGGTGGATGCGGTGCATTCCTACGGCGGGCTCGTCTTCCATGACGTGATCAACGCCCGCCACGCCGAGAAGGCGGCGGCTGCCGGGGTGGATGGCATCATCGCGGTCGCCTGCGGCGCGGGCGGCCATGCAGGCACGCTCAACCCCTTTGCACTGATTTCCGAAATCCGCTCGGTCTGGTCCGGCACGCTGGTGCTGGCCGGTGCCATCAACACCGGCGCGCAGGTGCTCGCGGCCCGTGCCATGGGCGCCGACATGGCCTATCTCGGCACCCGCTTTCTGGCAACGCAGGAGGCGACGATCGAGCCGGACTTCAAGAACATGATCGTTGAAAGCGATGCCAGCGACATTCTCTATACGCCCGCCATCAGCGGCGTGAACGCCAACTTCCTCAAGCCCAGCATCATCCGCGCCGGGCTCGATCCCGACAACCTGCCGCAGGCTGGCAAGATGAACCTCGAGCATGAGGCCAAGGCCTGGAAGACCGTCTGGTCCGCCGGGCAGGGCGCGGGCGGCATCCACGACATTCTGCCCGCCGGGGACCTCGTGGCGCGGCTGATCCGCGAATATGACGAGGCGAAACGGATGATCGCCGGCTGACGGGCTCTGTACTGCAGCTCAGATTGGCTCTTCTTTCGCCATGAGGCGGACCAGCGCCAGCACCGATACCGTGGAAATGAGCGCTGCCAGCACGAGGGCGGCAAGGGCGGCGGAGGTGCCAAGCTGCTCCTTCAGAAAGATCACGGTAAAGGGCGCGGCCGCGGACAGAACCATGCGGATGCCCGAGAGCGTGCCGGTGCGCCGGCCATAGCCTTCCGGCCCGAAATAATGCAGCGGCAGCATGCCCCGGACGATGGATGTGAGGCCCTGGCCGGCTCCATAGGTGATGGCAAAGGCAAAGAGCAGGACTGGCGCCGGCGCGAACACGGTTCCGGCCAGAAGCACAAGCCCCAGCATCAGGGCGAGGGCGGCGATGATGGCGGTCGCTGGCGGTGAAAACAGGTTGCGCCGGAGATATTCAATCAAACGGGCGGCGACCTGCGAGGGGCCGATGCAACTGGCCGCCGCGATGGCCGTCGCCGTTGCAAAGCCGAGGTCCCCCAGCAGCACCAGCAGGGCAGCTCCGACGGCGGACATGACGAAGCCGCCGCTGGCAAAGCTGATGGCCAGAAGCACCATCGGGCGGGCGTCCGGCCGTGGAGGGCGCGCCTGCAAGACCTGAGAAGCCTGGGGAGAGGCAGAGGAGGCCAGGGGCTCCGGCCGGTCCGGCAGGCCCTGCCTTCCTTTCGGCCCCTGTCTTCCCTTCGGCATGGTCAGGTGAATCGGCAGCGCGATGACGAGGTTCATCGCGGCCAGCACCAGATAGACTTCCCGCCAGCTCATCAGCGTCAGCAGCCAGTGCAGCAGCGGCCAGAACAGGGTGGAGGCAAAGCCCGCGATCAGGGTGACAAGAGTGATTTCGGCACGGGCATCGCGGCCATAACGCTGTGCAAGAGCGGCAAAGCCTGCATCATATTGCACGGCAATGGCGACGAACTCGGCGAGCAGCGCGATGACGATGAACTGCCAGGAGTTTTCCATCACGGAAATCAGGGCGAGGGTCAGTGCCGCAAAGACCGACCCGAGGCTCATCACCGGCCGGGCGCCATATCTGTCGATCATCCGGCCGATGACCGGGGCAGACACGGCCCCGGCCAGCAGCCCGGCCGAGAAGATCGCAAAGACGAAACTCTCCGTCCAGCGGAACGCGCGGGCGATCTCGGGCGCCAGAACGGAGAAGGAGTAATAGAGCGTTCCGTAACCGATGGTCATGGAAACACCCAGACCAAGGGTCGAGGGAGATATTTTCATGAGAGCCGCGAATAGCCGAGTCCTGTTTCGCCAGCATGACAGCGGTCCATGCCGGCGTCACCTCTCTTCAGAGCCCTGAGCGGCTGTCAAACTCAGATCCCCTGCAGCAGGTCCCGCAGCATGTGGGTGATGAGGTCGATGCGGCCGAGGGCTTCGCGCAGCTCGTCCTGATCCCGGTGGTTCAGCCGTGCAACTTCCACCCGGTTGCACGGCGCAATGCCCGCTTCCAGATCGTTGATCTGCTGGGTGAGGATCAGGCGGATGAGGAAGCCGTGGATGTTGGCGAGGATTTCCGCGTCCGCCTGCGAGCGTCCGGCGTGATGTGCGGCCTGCAGGATACGCTCGGGCGTGGAAAGGGCCGTCACCCCGTGGCGCAGCGCAATCGCCCGGGCCCCGGCGACGATGGGCAGAAGCCCGCCGGACTTGAGATCGACCCGCCCTTGATCATCCTTGCGGATGCGCCCGAAGAGGCCCAGCGGCGGGGCATGCGAGGCGGCGGTTTCGCCCAGCGCCCTGACCAGCGCAAGCGAGCCGCGCGCGGTATCCGCCGCAAAGTGGCGCAGGGTCTCCGCCAGCCGCGCGCCGGTGCTGCCGGACACATGGGCGGGGGTGAAGTCGTAGAAAATATCCACATTGAGCAGCGCCTGCGGAGAAGGGTGATGGGCCCATTCCTCCACCTGGTGCTGCCATTCTCCCAGGCGCCGGCGCCACTGGATGTTGCGCGCCATCACGCCGCCCTTGCAGTAGGGAATGCCCGCCCGGTCAAGGATCTCGTTCAGCCGTGTGGCAAAGCGGAAGAACCAGTCATCGGGCGAGGTCAGGTCGCCGGTGTAGTCATCGGCAATCAGCAGGGCATTGTCCTGATCGGGGGCCAGCATGCTTTCCCCGCGCCCGCCGGAGCCCAGCATCAGCACTGCATAGGCGGCGGGGGCAGGGCCCGCCCCGGCGGCCTCCAGCTCGGCCTCGGCTATTTCGGCGGCGCGGGCGGTCATGGCCTTGTTCTCGGCCGAGATGATGGCGCAGACCTGCCGCGCATCCTGCCCGTCGGCGAGAAGCCCGGTTGCCAGAGTGGGCAGGGCGGATTGCACCTTGGCAAGATCGCGCGGGCGCCCGGCCATGGCGATCTCGTCGCCCACCGTGAGTGTCGCCAGCGCCCGCTCGCGCAGGAGCGTGCGCAGGGTGAAAATGCCGGCCAGACGTCCGCCGTCATCGCTCACCCCGAGATAGCGCAGGTTCTTGCGGGCCATCAGCCCGAGGGCGCGGTAAAGGAAGGTGTCGGCCGGGGCGCTGATCACCGGAAAGCTCATCAGGGCGCCAACCTTCAGCTTGCCCGCCTCCGCACCGCGCGCCGCCAGCGCATGCAGCACGTCGCGTTCGCTCAGGATGCCCGGCTCTCCGCCCTCCCGCGTCACGATCAGGCAGCCAATGTGGCAGGCCGCCATCAGCTGGGCGGCACTGTGCAGATCGGCGGTCTCGCTGATCGAAATCGGCGGGCTGCTCATCACGTCGCCCAGCCGGTTGCGGTAAAGATAGCTGTCGATGGCCCGCTGGGTGCCCTGCTTCAGGGCGAGGCGGGAGAAGTCGTGCTGTTCGCGCGGCCGGTCGAACCAGCCGGCTTCCTCCTGGCGGGCAATCAGGCTTTGCGGCTTGCGGCAGAGGTTTTCGGCCTCCGCCAGCGTGCGGATGCCGCTGGCCAGCAGCCGGTTCTGCAGGCCCGCATAGACGCGGGCTGTCGCCATCGCATCGCCCAGCGCCGTGTGGCGGCCCTCAATGGCAATGCCGAGACTGAGGGCAAGGCTGTCCAGCGAGGTGTCGATCAGGGCGCGGTCGAGGCCGGCGACGATCAGCGCCACATCGAGCGCCTTGGGCTCTGTCCATTTTACCCCGTGCCGTTCCGCCTCGTGACGCAGAATGGCAAGGTCGAAATGGATGGAATGACCCACCACCACCGCATCGCCGATGAAGGCGGCCAGTTGCGGCAGAACCTCGGCAATGCCCGGCTTTCCGGACACATCCGCATCAGACAGGCCATGGATGCGCCGGGCGACCTCCGGGATCGGCATATGCGGGTCAACGATGACGTTGAAGACCGCCTCGTCCTGGATCTCCTGGCCGTAGAGCCGGACGGCCCCGATCTGCACCACCCGGTCGGAGCGCACGTCCAGCCCCGTGGTCTCGGTGTCGAGGACCACGGTGTTGAGTGCGATGAGCGGCGTGACCGGGCTGACGGGCTGCTTCAAGCGGCCTTCTCCCCGGTGAGGGCGCAGAGCTGGCGGGCAAAGGCGGGAAGGTCGATCCGTTTGCGCAAGGTGGCCTGATAATCGATGAAACGGAAGGCCACGTTGTTGACCACCATCATCTTGTCCGCTGCGCGCACATCATCGGTGATGGGGGCATGCTGCAGCAGCCGCAGCGCCGTCGCCGTGGTGATGGCGTCGGGCGAAAGCGGCGTCTTGTCCATCAGGTGGGCAAGCCGGGCGTCAAACTCTGCTTCCACATCTCCCCAGCCCCGGTCCTTGCGGTGCTCCGGCAGGTCTTCGCTGGCCAGCACCTCGCGGTAGAGGCGGGACAGGATGGCGGCCCGCTCCTGCGGCGGCGCCGGCAGCAGGGGGCGCACCTCCGCCTCGATGATCAGGATGATATCCTGCGCTGCAACGGCAAAGCCTTCCCATTTGCAGATCTGCAGCGCGAATCCGAAATCCGCATCCTGGAAAAGTTTCGGCCCTGCCAGCAGCGAACGGGCTCGCAAGTAGGAGTAGCTGGCACCTTGCGCCAGGAAGGCGGCGCCTGCCCGGATGGCTTCCACTGCGGAAGCCCAGTCTGAACGCTGCCGTTTCGGCAGGATGGATCCAATGAAATCAAGCACTTGAATGCGATCCTCCCGTGTTTCAGCTATTGTTTACCTGCTGAATTAGTCTTTAGGATAACTTCACATGATGAGTGTGAAGGGAATAGTCTCAAGGTGCAAGTATCTCCGCACTGCAATATAGAAAATTGCTGCTCTTGCGAAAAGCTTGAAGTATTAGACTTTAGTCTAGGGGAATATTGCGTGGGGGGGTACGGGCCGTGCCGGCATGCTGGCTGTTGCGGCCCCTGATGCGTTTACGGGAGGAATGACCTTGACCGACAAGCTGCCGCCGGAAGTTGCAGCAGCCCACTGGAGCAAGACACGCGGTCTCATGTGGACCACGCTTGCGATCTGGGCTGTCTTCAGCTTCCTGATCCACATCTTCGTAACGTCGCTGAACAGCGTCGTGATCCTTGGGTTCCCGCTCGGCTTCTACATGGCTGCGCAGGGCTCGCTCATCATCTTCGTCGTGCTGATTTTCTGGTTCTCAAGCCGCCAGAACGCCATCGACGAGGAATTCGGCGTCGCCGAAGACTGAGGGGGGCTGCACCATGGCATTGAGCATGAAAGGTGACTTCACCGACAACCTCGGCAAGATCTATTCGGTCTATGTCGGCGGCTTTGCGTTCTTCGTCGTCCTGATGGCCATTTTCGAGGCGCTGGGTGTTCCCGACCGCTTCATCATGTGGAGCTACATGGCGGCGACCATCGGCATCTATGCCTTCATCGGCATCATGTCGCGAACGGCGCAGGTCTCGGAATATTACGTCGCGGGGCGCTCCGTTCCGGCCATCTACAACGGCATGGCGACCGGCGCCGACTGGATGTCCGGCGCCAGCTTCGTCGGCATGGCCGGCACGCTCTTCGTGCTGGGCTATGACGGTCTTGCCTATGTTCTGGGCTGGACCGGCGGCTACGTGCTGGTGGCCGTGCTTCTGGCACCCTACCTGCGCAAGTTCGGCGCCTACACGGTTCCGGACTTCCTCGGCACCCGCTACGGCGGCAACGCGGCACGCCTCGTCGGCATCGTCGTGCTGTTCGCCTGCTCCTTCACCTACATCACCGCACAGGTCTATGCCTCCGGCATCATCGCCTCGCAGTTCCTGGGCATCGACTTCCAGTACGCGGTGTTTGCAGGCCTTGCCGGCATTCTCGTCTGCTCCATGCTGGGCGGCATGAAGGCTGTGACCTGGACGCAGGTGGCCCAGTACATCGTGCTGATCGTGGCCTATCTGCTTCCGGCCGTGTGGATGTCGACGGTGCAGTTCGGCATTCCGCTGCCGCAGCTCACCTATGGCGGTGCCCTGACCCAGATTGCCGAGTACGAGGCGATCCTTGGCGTTGCCAAGGCGCACGTGGCACCCTTCGTCAACCTGACGCCGCTCGACTACTTCAGCCTGATCTTCTGTCTGATGGTCGGCACGGCCTCTCTGCCGCACATCCTCATGCGCTTCTTCACGACGCCGACGGTGCGTGAAGCACGCAAGTCGGTGGGCTGGTCGCTGTTCTTCATCTTCCTGCTGTACTTCACGGCACCGGCCTACGCTGCCTTCTCGAAGTTCAACCTGATGGGTCTCTTCGTCGGGGCAGGGGCGGAAGCACAGTATCAGCTGGCCTATTCCGCCATCCCGGCGTGGATGCTGGAATGGGGTTCGATCGCCGGTCACCAGCTGGTGACGATCTGCGGCGTGAAGGCTGAAACGATCGCAGCCATCCAGACGGCCTGCGAGGCCAAGGGCTTTGCCAACGGCTTCCCCTATGGCGAACTCCGGCTCAACAACGACATGATCGTGCTCTCGACCCCGTCGATCGCCGGCATGCCGGTGTGGGTTGTCGGTCTCGTCGGTGCCGGCGGCTTCGCTGCAGCCCTGTCGACCGCCGATGGCCTGCTGCTCGCCATCGCCAACGCCCTGTCCCACGACGTCTACTACAAGATGATCGATCCGAAGGCCGACGCAAAGCGCCGCCTGATGATCTCCAAGATCCTTCTTGTCGTCGTCGCTCTGGCTGCTGCCTTCCTGGCACGCACCAAGCCGTCGGACATCCTGTCCATGGTGGCCTGGGCCTTCTCCATCGCCGCTGCGGGGCTCTTCGCGCCGCTGGTGCTGGGCGTCTGGTGGAAGCGTGCGACCAATCTGGGCGGTATCATGGGCATGATCGCCGGCTTCGGCGTCACCATGTACTACCTGATCGGCAACGTGTACGGCTTTGACTTTGTCAAGGGCACGGGCGACGAGATCAGCTGGTTTGGCGTCAAGGCCATCTCGGCAGGTATCTTCGGCGTGCCGGTGGCCTTCGTCGTCACCTATGTGGTGTCGCTGGTCACGCCTGCCCCCAGCCAGGAGATGCAGGACTTCGTTGACCGCTTGCGTCTGCCGAAAGGCGGTACCATGATGGTCGCAGGGCACTGATCTGCCAAAAGAGAAAATGGCGCAGGGTCTTTGGACCCTGCGCTTTTTTTGTCTCTGCCGCTCGCCTTTGCGGCAGGACGCAGGAGAATCGGGAAGCACTCATGCAGCAGCAGGCAACCGCCCTTAACGGCGTCCTCTATCTGACCGGCACCTATCTTCTGGCGGTCGTCACCTTTCTGGCGGGCGGGGCGCCCGGTATCGTCGCCGTCTATCTCGGGGGCACCTACGCCCTGTCGGCGATCGCCGCATTCCTGTTTGCCAGGGGGCTTCTGGAGTTTGTGTTCGGCGAGCGCGAGATCACCTTCTTCGTGGTGCTGCGAAAGGTCACCAATCCGTTTCTGGCTCTGGTGGCCCCGATCACGCCGGGCTTTCTGATGCCCTTTGCCGCCGCGCTCTATGGGGCGTTTCTGTTCTTCTTCCTGAAGATCATGCTGTTCGGCGATGCCTTCTTCGGCCTGCCGCCGCTCTTCATCCCGGCCTATCTGACGATTGCCTCGCTCTTCGGGGGCTGAGGCAGCCTCAGGGCTGTTCCATGGCCGCGTTCCATTCCTCCAGAAAGCGGGCGCGCGTCAGCTTGTCGAGCTGGGCCAGCAGGCCGGGATCCAGGCGGATGGGGCGCAGGTGCGGACGCTCGGCATAGACGCCCGGATCAATCGGCGGCAGCCCGGTCCGCTCGGTCAGCAGGCTCTGGCCTTCGGGCGAGACGAGAAAGGCGAGGAAGTCCTGCGCGAGGCCCGGCTGGCGCGCGTTGGCAGGCACCAGCGCCGTGCGAAGCAGAGTGATGGTGAAATCCTGCAGCTCGATCACCTCGAAGCCTTCGCGTTCCATCTTGTCACGCGGCAGGTAGCTGCCCAGCACATTGTAGGCCATGAGGATCTTTTTCGTCTGCACATCCGTGATCATCTCGCCCGAACAGCAATAGAGCTTTGCGTCGAGCCGGCCCATCACCTCGGCAAGGCGCCAGAAGGTGTCGCTCATGCGGGCGTCCTGAGCCGCGAACATATAGCCGACGCCCGCAACGGCCGGATCATAGGTGCCGATGCGCCCGCGGAAGCGCTCCGGATTGTCGCGCAGCAGGTTGATCAGGTCCCGCCGGGTGCCCGGCAGGGGCAGGCCGCCCGCCAGGGCTTCATCTGCCAGCAGCACGACGGCCGGCTCCTGCGCCACGCCCACCAGCCGGTCCTGCCAGCGCGCCCAGGGCGGACGGGCGGCTATGATCTCCTCGTGCAGCGGCTGCGCGAGGCCATCATTTGCCAGCTTCATCTGCAGATCCATCGCGGAAGAGATGACCAGATCAAACCTCTCCTTCTCCGTCGCCACCGCATCGTAGAGCCCCTGGCTGGGCGAGACGATATAGTGGATCGCCACAGCGGGGTGCTCACGGACATAGCCCTCGATCACCGGCTGGAACACCTCGATGTCCGTGCTTGAGACGATGCGGATTTCATTGGGCGCCGAGGCCGGTCCGAACCGGCGCTCAGCTTCGATGGTCATCGCCTGAGCCTGACTAAGCGGCATCAGAAAGATTATTGCCACCGCAAGGAGTTGCAGTCCTGTTCTCATGAGGCGCTTGAGCTCATCGCGGGAAGCCGCAGCATCAGGGACAGCTGTCATGATCTTTCCTCCTGCTGCGCCAGAAGCGGCAGCTGCAGCGTTGCCAGCGCGCCGCCTCCCTCGGCAGCCTCCAGGCTGAACCGGCCCTCCATGACAGCCGCCGCCTCGCTGACAATGGTCAGGCCGAGGCCCGAGCCTATCACGTCATCGACATTGGTGCCGCGCTGGAAACGGCCGGAGAGAGTGCCGCCGCTCTGGCCGTCAAGGCCCCGCCCGTGGTCGCGGCAGGTCAGTTCGGCCATCTCGTTCTTCCGCTGCAGCGTCAGGTGAATGTCCGTGTCCGGCGGAGAATACTTGATGGCATTATCGATGAGATTGCGGATGGCGGCCTCCAGCAGCACGGCATCGCCAAAGGTGGTCAGTGGTTCTTCCGGGCAAGACAGCCGGATGTGAATATCCTTGAGATCCGCCGCCGTCCGGTACCGCTCGGCCAGTGCAGCGGTCACCCGGCCGAGGTCGACTTCACTGAAACTCTGCTGGCCGGCGCGGTAGGCGACGGTCGCATGGTCGAGCAACTGGCCGGTCGAGCGGGAGCCCTCGTCAACGGCACGGATGAGGCCGCGCATGCGCTGGCGCATGGCTTCATCGGAAGCAAGGCGCAGGGCCAGTTCCGCTTCGCTGCGGATGGTGGCCAGCGGCGTGCGGATGTGATGGGCGGCCTCGGCAATGAAGGTTTCCGTCTGTGCCAGAGTGCCGCGCAGGCGCGTGATGAAGCTGTTGAGCGCAGAGATCAGCGGCACAAGCTCGGCCGGGGCAGGGTGGCGCACCGGGCGCAGGTCGCGCGGGCCGCGCCGCTCCATGGCTGCGGCGAGCTTTTCGATGGGCCGCAGCAGGCGCGAGGCTGCCAGCAGCGACAGGGGAATGGCGGCGAGAAACACGGCAAGGCCAAGCGCGGCTGCCCGGTTGGCAAGCCGCGCGGCAATGGCATTCTGCGCTTCCCGTGTCTGCCCGACCATGACCAGCAGCCGGACCGGCCCCTCGTCAATCACCAGATTGCGGGCGACAGCCGCGATACGCAGCTCGGCATCGCGGTAGAGGGCGGTGTAAAAAACCGGCTCCAGCGAAGAGGGGGCCTTTGCGGGAGCAGGCAGATCCTCGTAGCCCGTCAGATCGCGCCCGCCGATCATGATCCGGTAGAAGATCCGTTCCTCGCCCATGGCCGAGAGGATGGAGAAAGTGCCGGAGGGCAGTTCCACCAGCGGGCCGCCATCGACGCTGCGCAGTTCCTCGGCAATGGCGATGGTCGCCGCGCCCAGAATGCCGTCAAGAGTTGCTTCCGAGGCCTGTTCGGAACTGATGCGCACGGCAAAGAAGAGGGCGATGGCGAGAATGGCGGAAAGACCCAGGAGCTGGGTGACCAGCCGGCGCCGCAGGGAAGGGGAGTAAGGGGCCGCGTTTTGCCCGCCTGCTCTGCCTTTGCGGGGCCGGTCCATAGGCCGGTTCATGGGCTGGTCAGCCGGTAGCCCAGGCCGCGCAGGGTTTCGATGCGCAGGCTGCTGCCCTGCAGCTTCTTGCGCAGACGCCCCACATAGACCTCGATGGCATTGTCCGTGACCGGTTCGGAATAGGAGAACAGCCGGTCGCACAGATGGTCCTTTGACAGGATGCGCCCGGGCGCGGCCAGGAAAACCTCGAAAAGCCGCAGTTCGCGGCTGCGCAGTTCCCGGCTCTCGCCCGCAACGATCACCTGGCCGGCCATCGGATCGAACACCACATCGGCAAAGCGCTGCTGCGCATTGGGCGTGCCGCCGCGGCGGCGCAGAACCGCCCGGCACCGGGCTTCCAGTTCGGTGAAGTCGAAAGGCTTGGTGATGTAGTCATCGGCGCCCATGTCGAGCGTGCCCACGCGGTCGGAAACGGCGGACCGTGCCGTCATGACGATCACCGGTGTCGCATCGCCTTTCTGGCGCTGTGCTGCGAGAAACGCCCGGCCGTCTCCATCAGGCAGCATGATGTCGAGAAGGATGAGATCGTAATCGGCTGACGCCAGACAGGATCTCGCGGTTTCGAGATCCGGGGCGTGATCGACGGCATGGCCCTCCAGCGTCAGGCGCTCGCGAACAGAACGCGCAAGGTCGCCATTGTCCTCGACAAGCAGGAACCGCAAGGCCATCCCCCCAGAATTTATACCTGTGACAGGTTTGTGTCAGGTTTGGACGAAACTATGGCCGGGCGCAAGAGGTCCGGATCGGCCTTGCGGACTGATACCAATGCCCCAGGGAGGAGAACCAGGGATGAAAACTACGCTTAAGGCGCTTGCACTCAGCGTCATGATCGGTGCTGGCATGTCCACCGTTGCTGTTGCGACGGAATGCATTGCACCGGCAAACCCCGGCGGCGGCTGGGACTTCACCTGCCGTCAGGTCTCCCAGATCATGTATGAGATCGGCGTTGTGCCGAACCCCATCCAGGTCACCAACATGGCCGGTGCCGGTGGCGGTGTGGCCTACACCCATGTCGTGGGGCAGCGTGACACGGATGCTGACCTCCTCGTGGCCGCTTCCTCGGCAACGACCACCCGTCTTGCCCAGAACGCCTTTGCAGGCATGACGGCTGATCAGGTCCGCTGGCTCGGCACCCTTGGCGGCGATGCCGGTGTCATCGTCGTGGCAAAGGACAGCCCCTATCAGACCCTCAATGATCTGATCGAGGCCGTGAAGGCCAATCCCGCCAAGAACGCTTTCGCAGGCGGCTCGGCCGTGGGCGGCTTCGACCATCTCAAGGTGCTGATGATGATGGATCGTGCCGGCTTCACCGACGCACGCGCCATCAAGTACATCGGCGTGGATGGCGGCGCCGATGCCATCACCCAGACCGTGGGCGGCTTTACCGCTGCGATGACCGGCGATATCTCGGAGATCTCCGGCTTCATCAAGTCGGGCGATGTGCGTGCGCTGGCCGTCTTTGCCGAAGAGCGGGTCGAGGCGTTCCCGGACGTTCCGACGGCCAAGGAGCAGGGGCTTGATCTCGTGGCCATGAACTGGCGCGGCTTCTATGTCCCGAAGGGCATCTCCGACGAAGAGTTCAACGTCTGGGTCGATCGCCTGCAGAAGGTCGCCGAGTCCGAGCAGTGGAAGAAGGTCATGGCTGACAACGGCCTTGCTCCCTACGCCCTGATCGGCGGCGAGTTCGAAGGCTGGGTTGCCAACAACATCGCGGAAATCCAGGAGATTTCCCGTGAGATCGGGATCATCAAGTAATGAAGGGTGACCGGATCTTTGGTCTGGTCATGATCCTCGTGGCGCTGGGGTATCTCTCCAGCGCCACACAGATTGAGACCAGCTTCATCTCGGACCCGATCGGTCCGCGGATTTTTCCCTACATGATCGGCGGCGTGACCATTCTCGCCTCCCTCACGATGATGCTGCGTCCGGACCCGGACGTCGAGTGGCCCTATGGCCTGATGCTCGCAAAGCTGGGTTTCACGCTGCTTCTGCTGATTGGCTATGCAATGATGATCCGCCCGCTTGGCTTCATCATTCCGACCTTCATCGTGGCCGGCATCATCAGCTATCAGATCGAGCCCCGGCCTGTCCCGGCACTCCTGACCGGCGCAGGGCTTTCCATCGGCCTCTTTACACTCTTCAAGTTCGTGCTCGGTCTCGGCCTCGTGGCGTTTCCGCGCGGGTTGCTTGGGTGAGGGGACAACATCATGGATATCCTGTCTAATCTGGCGCTCGGATTGTCCGTGGCGCTGACGCCGACCACGCTGTTCCTGGCGATCGTCGGCTGCTTCCTGGGCACCATCATTGGTGCGCTGCCGGGCCTTGGCCCCTCAAACGGCGTGGCGCTGCTGATCCCGATCTCCTTCACGCTCGGCCTTGACGCCATGTCGGCGCTGGTGCTGCTGACCTCGGTCTATTACGGCTGCATGTATGGCGGGCGCATTTCGTCGATCCTGCTCAACATCCCCGGTGACGAGCCGGCGATGATGACCACGCTGGACGGCTACCCCATGGCCCGCAAGGGCCGGGCAGGGGATGCGCTGGTGATTTCGGCCGTGGCCTCCTTCGTGGGCGCTTTCCTCGCCACCGTTGGCCTGATGGTCATGTCGCCGCTGCTTGCACGCGTGGCTTTCCAGTTTGGCCCGGCGGAGTATTTCGCCCTCTATCTGCTGGCGTTCTGCACGCTCGGCGGTCTGGGGTCGAACAACCAGGCCAAGGCGGCCCTTGCCGCTGCCATGGGGCTGGGTATTGCCATGATCGGCCTGGACAAGACCACGGGCATGCCGCGCTTCACCTTTGGTGAACTGCATCTGATGGATGGCATCGACTTCCTCGTCGCCATCGTCGGGCTCTTTGCCGTCTCGGAAATCTTCTTCTTCATCGAGAGCCACGGCAAGAACAGCGCCATCGGCGTGAAGCTCGGCTCCACGCGGATTCCGTGGGCGGATATCTGGCTGACCCGCTGGACCATGCTGCGGTCGACTGTCATCGGCTTCGTTGCAGGCGTTCTGCCCGGGGCTGGTGCGTCTCTTGGCTCTTTCCTTGCCTATGCCGGCGAAAAGGCCATTGCCAAGGACAAGCACACCTTCGGCACCGGCAATCCGAAGGGCATCGCCGCACCTGAAGCGGGCAACAACGCCGCTGCCGGTGGTGCGCTGATTCCGATGCTGACCCTCGGCGTTCCGGGCTCCGGCACCACGGCGGTGCTTCTGGCCCTGCTGCTGACGCTCAACATCACGCCGGGGCCGCTGCTGTTCACGGATCGTCCGGAAATCGTCTGGGGCCTGATCGCCTCGCTCTTCATCGGCAACTTCGTGCTCCTGGTCCTCAACATCCCGATGGTGAAGATCTTCGTGCGGATTCTGTCGGTGCCGAGCTACATCCTGCTGCCCGGCGTGACGATGATTGCCTTCGTCGGCATCTTCTCGCTGACCGGCTCGTCCTTCGACATGCTGATGATGGTTGCCTTCGGTGCCCTGGGCTACATCCTGCGCAAGCTGGACATCCCGACCGTGCCGGTGATCCTAGGCATCCTGCTGGGCAACCAGATGGAAGACAACCTGCGCCGCGCCATGGTGCTGTCGGATGGGGACTGGACTTACCTGTTCTCTTCGGGCATTGCCATTGGCCTCTGGACTGCGGCCGTGCTGGGCTTCGTTGCCCCCATCTTCCTGCGCCGCTTCCTCAAGAAGCCGCTGCCGGACAGTGAAACGGCCGTTGCTGACGCAGCGGCGGCAGACAAGGACTAAGACATGACCACCCGCGTGCTGGTGCCTTCAGGCGTCCTCGGACTGGGGTTTGACCGGGAGGCGCTGGCTCGCGGCGTGCGTCTCCGCCCCGACATCATCTGCATTGATGGCGGGTCCACCGACAGTGGCCCCTTCTCACTCGGGGCGGGGGTATCCAAATACTCCCGCGCCGCCACCAAGGCCGAATGGCGCGACCTGATGAAGGCGCGCGCCGAGGCCGGCGTTCCTCTCGTCATCGGCACGGCCGGCACCTGCGGTGCCGATGCAACCGTGGACTGGATGTATGAGATCACCTGCGAACTGGCGGCCGAACTTGGCCAGAGCCTCAAGATCGCACGGGTCTATTCCTCCCAGCCGAAAGAGCGGATCCTCAAGGCGCTGGCGGAGGGCCGCATCCGCCCGCTGACCCCGGCGCCGGAGATTTCCGCAGACCTGATCGGCTCGCTCTCCAACATCGTGGCGCTGGCCGGTGCCGAGCAGATCCAGGCCGCGCTTGAGACAGGTGCCGATATCGTCATCGCCGGACGCACCACCGACACGGCGACCATCTGCGCGCTGCCGCTTGCCCGCGGTGAACATCCGGGCGGGGCCTGGCATGGGGCAAAGATCGCCGAATGCGGCGCGCTCTGCTCCACCAATCCCACCTCCGGCGTGATCATGGTGGACTTCGACAAGGATGGTTTCACGGTCGAGCCGCTGGCGGACAATGCTGCCTGCACGCCCCATTCCGTTTCCGCCCATATGCTCTACGAGAATTCCGATCCCTATCAGCTCTATGAGCCGGGCGGCTATCTCGATGTGCGCGGTTCGCGCTACACGGCGCTGGATGAGCGGAGGGTGCGGGTCGAGGGGTCGCGCTGGGTCGAGGGGCAATATACGGTGAAGCTGGAGGGCGCCCGTGTGGCTGGCTACCAGACCACCATCATGGCCATTTTGCGCAATGACCGTTATGTGCGCGAGGCCCGCGCCTGGGTGGACCGCCTCACCGGTTTTCTGACCGGCGAAATCCGCTCCCGCATGGGACTGGAGCCGGGCGCCTATGACCTGCAGTTCCGCCTCATCGGCGTGGACGGCGCGCTGGGGGCCATGGAAAACCGCAAGGGCGATCCGGTCGAGATCGGCGTTCTGGGTATCGTGACCGCTGAAACGCAGGCGATTGCCTCTGAAATCGGCAAGCTCATCAATCCCTTCGTGCTGCATTATCCGCTGACGGACAACGAGGAACTGCCGACGTTTGCGTTTCCCTATTCTCCGGCCCAGTCGGACCGCGGCGCGCTCTACGAGTTTGCCCTCAACCATGTGCTGGAACTGGACGACCCCATGTCCGCCTTCCGCATTGACGTGACGGAGGTCTGATATGGCGCGTCTGGGTGATACTGTCCTGAAGGTCCGTTCGAAGAATGCCGGTCCCTTCTGGGTGACCGTCGACGTGTTCTGCGGCTCTGACGAGGTGTTCAAGCGGGTTGTGCCGTCGTTGAAGACGGCGGATGTGGCGGCGCTGTTCCACACCGAACCGCAGCTGCTGAAGCGCTTCGATATCGAGGAGCTCTCGGTCATCAAGTTCAGCTTTCCCCGCCCGGTGGTGCAGGGCAGCGCGAATGACCGCGACATGCACGGCGCGCAATGGGCCGTGCTGCTGGAAGAGGCGGATGTGAAGATCGCCTGAGCAGGGCTTCCTGCCGGCCGGTCCAGCTCCATTTGCTGCAAGACTGACCGGCTGCCGCCAGATCGCGGCAGCCGGTCATTTTGTGTCAGGCCTTCATCGCCGCCATGGCCTGCGTCAGGTCTGCAATCAGGTCACGCGTGTCTTCAAGCCCGATATGCAGGCGCACGCTCTGGCTGAGCGGCACCGGCGTTCCAGCCGTGCGCAGGCCCTTGAGCTTCACCGGGATGGCCAGGCTTTCAAAGCCGCCCCAGGAATAGCCAAGGCCGAACAGCTTCAGCGCATTGAGGAAAGTGACCGCCTGCTTCTCCGTGACGTCCGGCGTGAAATCAAAGGCAAAGAGCCCGCAGGCGCCCTTGAAATCGCGCTTCCACAGGGCATGGCCGGGATCCTGCGGCAGAGCGGGATAGCGGATTGCCGCCACGCAGCTCTGCTCCGCCAGCCAGTTCGCCACTTCCAGTGCGTTGCGCATGTGCCGTTCAAGACGAACCGACATGGTCCTGAGGCCGCGCAGGGCGAGATAGACATCATCCGGTCCCACATGCAGGCCAAGGTTGCCGTGCATGTTTAGGAGGCCCGGCCAGGCCCTTGCGCTTGCAGCCACCGTGCCGATCATCACGTCCGAGTGGCCGACGATATATTTGGTGCCTGCCTGGATCGACAGGTCGACCCCATGGGCCAGCGGCTGGAAGAACACCGGCGTCGCCCAGGTGTTGTCCATCAGTACGAAAGCATCAATTTCGCGGGCCGCCGTGGCAATGGCCGGCACGTCCTGCATCTCGAAGGTGAGTGAGCCGGGCGCTTCAAGAAAGACCGCCTTCGTATTGGCCTTGAACCGCTTCCTGATTCCCTCGCCGGCCCAGGGTTCGAAATACTCCACCTCGATGCCGTAGCGCGGCAGGATGGCGTCGCAGAAATGCCGCGTGGGGCCATAGACCGTGTCTGCCACAAGGAAGTGGTCGCCAGCCTTCAGGCAGGAGAGGCAGGCAAGGGAAATCGCATTGAGGCCGGATGTGGCGAGCTTGGCGCCGGCTGCCCCTTCGATGGCGGCGATGGCCTCTTCCAGGGCCTCGGTCGTGGGTGTGCCGCGGCGGCCGTAGGAATACTTCTGCGCACCCGGTGCCATCGCCTCGACATTGGGAAAAAGGACGGTGGAGGCATGGACCACCGGCGGGTTCACGAATCCGTGAAAGTCATCCGGATGCCGGCCTGCGTGAACAAGCACGGTGTCCAGTTTCTGATCAATCTCTGCCATTTTGTTACTCGTGTTGACTTTCTATGCAGCGGGAGGTGGAAGAGGGGCGGGTATCACGATGAAATAATCGTTTTACCACTCTGCGGCCTCTTGACCCGTCGCGTCAAATGCCATCGAATGGCCACATTGGGGCTCGGGTAGCGGCGCTATTCCGACTTCGCGTTTTGCGTGAGGGAGGACTGGAGCCCGGCACGGCCGGGCAGGGGGTCCAGCAGCTGGAAAAAGCGCATGCGGAACATCCGGGTCCTGATGCAAAACACAGATGGGTAACAAAAAAAGGCTGCAAATCCATGAAAGCGAAATTCATTCCCATGATGCTCGGCGCGACCGTCGTTGCGGCTGCTGCGACCTCTGCGTCTGCAGCGACGCTTGACGACGTCAAGGCCAAGGGTTTTGTCCAGTGCGGTGTGAGCCAGGGTCTGCCGGGCTTCTCCAATCCGGATGCACAGGGCAACTGGAGCGGCCTCGACGTCGACATCTGCCGCGCCGTTGCAGCCGCCATTTTCGGCGATGCCGAGAAGGTCAAGTATTCCCCGCTGAGCGCCAAGGAGCGTTTCACCGCCCTGCAGTCCGGCGAAATCGACGTCCTGTCGCGCAACACCACCTGGACCTCTTCGCGCGACACCTCGCTCGGCCTGAACTTCACCGGCGTGACCTATTATGACGGTCAGGGCTTCCTGGTGCGCAAGTCGCTGGGCGTGACCTCCGCTCTGGAACTGTCCGGCGCTTCCGTCTGCACCCAGACCGGCACCACGACCGAGCTGAACATCGCAGACTACTTCCGCTCCAACAACATGCCGTATGAAGTCGTCGCCTTCGAAAAGGCCGACGAAGTGATCATGGCCTATGACGCCGGCCGCTGCGACGTGTTCAGCACCGACGCTTCCGGTCTCTACGCCGAGCGCCTGAAGCTTGCCAACCCGGCCGACCACGTCGTGCTGCCGGAAATCATCTCCAAGGAGCCGCTCGGCCCGGTGGTGCGTCATGGCGACGACCAGTGGTTCGATCTGGTGAAGTGGAGCCTCTACGCCATGATCAACGCGGAAGAGCTTGGCATCACCTCGGCCAACGTCGAAGAGATGAAGTCCTCCGACAATCCGGAAATCAAGCGTCTGCTCGGCGTTGAAGGTGATTACGGCCAGCAGCTGGGCGTCGGCAACGACTGGGCTGTCAGCATCGTCAAGGGCGTGGGCAACTACGGTGAAGCCTTCGACCGCAACGTCGGTCCGGACACCCCGCTGGGCATCGCCCGCGGCCTGAACGCCCTGTGGACGAAGGGCGGCCTGCAGTACGCCCCGCCGGTCCGCTAAGCCAGACTTTACGGGATCCTTCGGGAGCCCCGGATCTGCGTCCCGGCCGGTGCAAGCTGGCCGGGATTTGCGTAATGACGGTGCTGGTAAAGACTGCAAAATGCAGCAACCGGCATCAGGGGAAAACTGCCGTATCTCTGTCGACGGGGTCTGGAGAACGGCAACGCATCACAGGTGCCGCTACAAGAGCACCGGTGCGTCATTGGTTGGCGAGGCAATATGACAACACGGGATAACGGCGCAGCATCCTCTTCGAGAGGGTCGCTGGTCAACGACCCGCATGTTCGAGGTATTTTCTTTCAGTTGCTGCTGGTGGCGGTCCTTGTGACCGTGGGCTATGTGATCGTGACCAACACGATCGCCAATCTCCAGCGCCAGAAAATTGCATCGGGCTTCGGATTTCTTGACCGGATTGCAGGATTTGGCACATCCCAGAGCCTGATCAACTATTCGGAGACCTCCACTTTCGGGGACGCCCTGCTGGTGGGCTTCCTGAACACGCTGCTCGTTGCCGTCATCGGCATTCTCTGCGCGACCATCCTGGGCTTCCTCATCGGCGTTGCCCGCCTGTCGAAGAACTGGGTCATCTCGCAGCTGGCCTACTGGTATGTGGAAGTCCTGCGCAACATTCCGCTGCTGCTGCAGATCTTCTTCTGGTATTTCGCCGTTCTGCGGTCAGTCCCGGACAAGCGGGACAGGTGGTCGCTGTTTGATGCGATCCATCTGAACATCGCAGGGCTCTGGATGCCCAAGCCGGTGTTCGAGCCGGGCTCCTCGGCGATCGGCATTGCTCTGCTGATTGCCATCGCCGCCGTTGCGGTGATCAAGACCTGGGCCCGCAAGCGCCAGGAGGCGACGGGGCAGCAGTTTCCGGTGTTCCTGACGGCTCTCGGCCTGATCATCGGCCTGCCGCTGGTGGCCTATCTGGCATCGGGCATGCCCGTTTCGTTCAGCCATCCGGTCTTCAACGACACCGGGCCGCTGCTGCAGCGGGGCTTCACGCTCGGCACCGGCATGACGCTGATTCCGGAGTTCCTGGCCCTCACGGTGGCGCTGGCGATCTATACGTCGGCCTTCATTGCAGAAATCGTGCGTGCCGGCATTCAGGCGGTCAGCCACGGCCAGACCGAGGCAGCCAATGCCCTGGGCCTGCGCAATGCGCCGACCCTCCGGCTGGTGATCATCCCGCAGGCCATGCGCGTGATCATTCCGCCGCTCACCAGCCAGTATCTCAATCTGACGAAGAACTCTTCGCTCGCGGTTGCGATCGGCTTCCCCGACCTCGTGTCCCTTGGCGGTACGGTGCTGAACCAGACCGGCCAGGCGATCGAGGTTATTGCGATCTGGATGGCGGTCTACCTGTCGCTCAGCCTGATCACATCGGCCTTCATGAACTGGTATAACCAGAAGATGGCTTTGGTGGAGCGGTAAGGATGAACACCATGGCTGAAACCAAATCTGCATTTCACATCCGGACGGAGGAGGCTCCGCTTCTTCCGGCTCCGGTTTCGACTGCTGGTGCCATCGGCTGGGTGAGAACGAACCTGTTCTCCTCCATCGGCAACACCATTCTCACCCTCATCGGCATTCTGATCGCCTATTCCCTGATCAAGCCGCTGATCGAGTTTGCCCTCATCACCGCAGTCTGGACCGGTGAGAACCGCAATGCCTGTCTTGTGCCGGAAGGCTCGGGCGAGGTAGTCGGGGCCTGCTGGGCCTATGTGAAGGCGTATTTCCCGCAGTTCATCTACGGCCGTTATCCGGCGGCCCAGACCTGGCGGGTGGATATTGTCTTTGTGCTCTTCGCGGCGCTGCTCATTCCGCTGGCGATCCCCTCGGTGCCCTACAAGCGGATCAACGCGGTGCTGTTCATCGTCGGGCTTCCCATCGCGGCCTACTATCTGCTGACGGGGCTTTCCATCGGCGGCAACGTCATCCTGCCGGTGGTCTCGACCTCCCTGTGGGGCGGGCTGCTGGTGACGCTGGTGATTGCGGTGACCGGTATTGCCGCATCGCTTCCCATCGGCATTCTGCTGGCCCTGGGACGGCGCTCGAACATGCCGGTCATCAAGCTGTTCTCGGTGATGTTCATCGAGTTCTGGCGCGGTGTGCCGCTCATCACGGTGCTGTTCATGTCCTCCGTGATGCTGCCTCTGTTCCTGCCTGAAGGCATCACCTTCGACCGGCTCCTGCGCGTGCTGATCGGTGTGACGCTGTTCTCCGCCGCCTATATGGCGGAGGTGGTGCGCGGCGGCCTGCAGGCCATTCCCAAAGGACAGTATGAGGGCGCCAAGGCGCTCGGCCTGGGCTACTGGCAGATGATGCGTCTCATCATCCTGCCGCAGGCGCTCAAGCTCGTCATTCCGGGCATCGTGAATACGTTCATCGGCCTGTTCAAGGACACGACCCTGGTGCTGATCGTCGGCATGTTCGACCTTCTGGGCCAGATCCAGTCCTCGTTCACAGACCCGACCTGGGCAACGCCGGTCACCAGCCGTACAGGCTATCTGTTTGCTGCCGTGATCTTCTTTGCCTTCTGTTTTGGCATGTCGCGCTACTCCATCTACATGGAGCGGCGGCTGAACACGGGCCATAAACGCTAGAGCGACCGTTGACAGGCTGGCGCGGATCTCCGCGCCGCCTCCGATCCCTGGATATTCTGGAGTAAACCCATGAGTGAGAACGCAGTCTCCGAAGTCGAAATCGCCGTTGACCGCAGCAAGATGACCGTGTCCGACACGGATGTGGCGGTCGAGATCATCGGCATGAACAAGTGGTACGGGGATTTCCACGTGCTGCGCGATATCAACCTGAAGGTCATGCGCGGCGAGCGCATCGTCATCTGCGGGCCTTCAGGGTCCGGCAAGTCGACGATGATCCGCTGCATCAACCGTCTGGAAGAGCATCAGAAAGGCCAGATCATCGTCGATGGCATCGAACTGACCGATGACCTGAAGAAGATCGACGAGATCCGCCGTGAGGTTGGCATGTGCTTCCAGCACTTCAACCTGTTTCCGCATCTGACGATCCTTGAGAACTGCACACTGGCGCCGATCTGGGTGCGCAAGATGCCGAAGAAGCAGGCCGAGGAAATCGCCATGCACTACCTGACCCGGGTGAAGATCCCCGAGCAGGCGCACAAGTACCCGGGCCAGCTCTCCGGCGGTCAGCAGCAGCGCGTGGCCATTGCCCGCTCGCTCTGCATGAACCCCAAGATCATGCTGTTCGATGAGCCGACCTCGGCGCTCGATCCGGAAATGATCAAGGAAGTGCTGGATGTGATGGTCAGTCTTGCCGAAGAAGGCATGACCATGCTCTGCGTCACCCACGAAATGGGCTTCGCCCGCAAGGTCGCCAACCGGGTCATCTTCATGGATGCCGGCCAGATCGTGGAACAGAACGAGCCGGAGCAGTTCTTCCTCAATCCGCAGCACGAGCGTACCAAGCTGTTCCTGAGCCAGATCCTGCACCACTGATCCGCAATAGCGCGGACCGGTTTTCCGGCCGCAGCTCGCAGGTTAGAATCAGGCCCCGGACTGCAAGGTCCGGGGCCTTGTTTTTATGTGACGGTGAATGTTCCCCTGAAGAAAAGACGATTGTGTGTTTTTACAATAAGGAGCATCGCGAAAGCGCTATGCCTTTCGCTATCTTGCGAAATTCGTTTTCAAGAATTTGCCGTAAACAGCCTGTAAGTCATGTCTTGCGGAAATGCCTGCCGGTTTACTTTGCATTATCGGGCTTGGGGCATTCTGGAGCGCGGAAATCACCGGCCGCTCGTTATTGCATGCCTTATACGAAATCCCGGTGAGCTTGCCTCATCGGGATCTGATCAAGCCCCTGCGGCGTTTGAGCATTTTCAAGGCGTGATGCGCCAGCATCCCGGAGCCTTGGTATGAGAGGGTTGTTCGACGCATGACTGTTCTTGGAACTTTTCGCCACCTTGCTGCCAAAACCGGAGCCTGCGCTGCCACCGCGCTGGCGCTGATGGCTTTTCAGCCTGCCGCCGCACAGGATCGCGGGCTGCCCTTCGATCTGGTGGGCAAATGGAAGGTGGAGGAAATTCAGGGTGAGGTGCCGCAGAGCGGCGCGGACAGTATCCTGCAGATCGAGGAAGCTGGAACCGTTGCGGGCTCCGGCGGCTGCAACACCATCTTCGGGCAGGTCCGCCAGAGTGGCGGCGTTTTGAAGATCGGCCCGCTGGCGGTCACCCGCAAGGCCTGTGCCCCTGCCATCATGGATCAGGAGCGCAAATTCGTCGAAGCCGTCCATGCGGCCGTCGATTACCGGGGGGAGCGGGGCTCCCTGACGCTGCTCAACGCCAATTCCGAACCGGTGCTGCGCCTGTCGCTGATGTGAGCCCGGCAACCCGTGCTGAAAACAAGGGCCCGCGTCAGTCTCTGACGCGGGCCTTCTGTCTTTTTCAGTTCAGCCTTGTAGTCACCCCGTGACGACGGGCGTGTCCGGCAGGCTGCCCCATTCGCTCCAGGAGCCGTCATAGAGGCTCAGATCCTTGTGGCCGAGCAGGGTGAGGGCGAGAGTGATGACCGCCGCGGTGACGCCGGAGCCGCAGGAAGTGGTCACCGGGCGCGACAGATCCACGCCAGCGTCCAGGAAGACCTGGCTGAGATCCCCGTTGGACTTCATCGTGCCGTCCGCGTTCAGAAGTTCGGTGAAGGGTGTGCTGAAGGCGCCGGGCATATGGCCGGAGCGCAGGCCCTCGCGCGGCTCCTTCACTTCGGCGCGGAAGCGGGCGCCGGCGCGGGCGTCCAGAACCTGGCGGCTGCCGCTGTCCACGATCGCCCGCATGGCTTCGATATCCGTCACGGCGCCATTGTGAAGGCGGGCGGTGAAGTGGCGCTCCGGCCGTGTCACCTTGCCGTCTTCCACCGGCCGTCCTTCGGCTTTCCACTTCGGCAGGCCGCCGTCGAGGATGAAGACACGCTCTGCCCCCATGGTCTTCAGCATCCACCAGCCGCGCGGGGCGGAGTAGATGCCGACCGTGTCGTAGAACACCAGCGTCATGCCGTCGCCCACGCCCAGCTTGCGCATCATGGACGAGAAAGCCGTCGGCTGCGGCAGCATGTGGGGCAGGGGGCTTGCCTTGTCGGCGATGGCGTCGATGTCAAAGCGGATGGCGCCGGGAATATGTTCGGCCAGATATTCCGCGTTGGCATCGCGGCCCGTGCCCGGCAGGTGCATGGAGGCATCCAGCACCAGAACATCTGGCGCGGCAAGACGGCTGGCAAGCCATTCGGTACTGACGAGGGGCGGACGGTTCATGCCGGTCTCCGGTGCTGCAGGGGCGGGTCTGGTTCTGGTCTGTTTCTGGGAAAGGGATCAATCAGCAAGGCGGATGCGGATCCGCCGGTTCAGCTTGCCCTTCTTTTCCATTTTCGTGATCTCAACGAGCCCGATTTCGGATGTGCGTGACACATGGGTGCCGCCGCAGGGCTGCAGGTCGAAATCCTCGCCGATGCGCACGAGGCGCACCTTGCCGTTGCCGCGCGGCGGGCTGACGCTCATGGACTTGATGAGGCCCGGATTGGCATCCAGCTCTTCATCCGTGATCCATTCCATGCTCACCGCCATGTCCCGGCCCACCGTTTCGCGGATCGCAGCCTCGATGGTCTCGCGTTCCGGCGGTTCGGGCATGTCGAGATCGATGCGGCTTTCCTCGGCGCCGATCTGGCAGCCGGTGATCTTGGTCTTCAGCACGGCGCAGATGATGTGCAGAGCGGTGTGCATGCGCATGAAACGGTAGCGCTGCGTCCAGTCCACATGCACGCTCACGGCCTCACCTGCGCCCGGCAGGGCCTCTCCGGCGGCGGGAATGTGCCGGTGGCCGGTCTTGCCGTCTGCATAAAGGGCGGTGGTGATGGCAACCCGGCTGCCATCGGCGCGTTCCAGATAGCCGCTGTCGCCGGGCTGGCCGCCGCTGGTGGCGTAGAACACCGTCCGGTCCAGCACGATGGCGCCATCTCCGGTAATTTCCACCACCCGCGCTTCGCAGCTGCGCAGATAGGAATCATCGCGGAAAAGGGGCTCGGTCATCTGAAAGGCTCCGGTATCGGACAAGGCGGGGCCGCACGGTAGCACGCTCTGCCGCAGCCGCAAGCCTTGAAAGGACCTGAAATGACCGGGACCCTAGAGGATCGGCGAAAACAGCCGGGCACTCTGGGCAAGAACCCGGAAGGCATAGGAGCGCTTGTCGAGGTCATCCGGTCCGGTCTGCCGGGCGCGGCCAAAATCCTTCTCCAGCATGGCCGCAATCTGGGCGATGAAGCCGGGGCTGGTGAACCAGAGCGTGATTTCGAAATTGATCCTGAAGGAGCGGTTGTCGAAATTCACCGTGCCGACAGACGCCAGCTCGTCATCCACGAGCACGACCTTCTGATGCAGGAAGCCTTCGAGATAGCGGTAGACCTTGATGCCGTGGTTCACCATGTCATCCGCATAGGCGTGGCTGGCCAGCCAGACCAGCCGGTGGTCGGCCTTCTGCGGCAGCAGCACCCGCACATCGACGCCTCGCATGGCTGCTGCATAAAGCGCCGTCTGCACGTCCGGCCCGGGCACGAAATAGGGGCTGACGATCCACAGCCGGTGGCGGGCACGGGAGATGGCCTCGGTGAAGGCGATGGAACAGTCTTCCAGCGGGTCGGCCGGGCCCGTCGGCATCACAAGGACGGCCTCGTCACCGGGGGATTCGTAGGGGCCGGGCGAGAAGAAATCCAGCGGCTCGCCGCAGGCCCAGTGCCAGTCCTCGGCAAAGGAGAGGGTGCAGCCGAGTGCTGCCGGGCCGCTGATCTTCACGTGGGTGTCGCGCCAGTGGCCGAAATCCGGGTCCTTGCCCAGATATTCATCGCCCACATTGTGCCCGCCGACCCAGGCATGCCGGTTGTCCACGACGACGACCTTGCGGTGGTTACGGTAGTTGATCCGCATCGGCCCCAGGATCCGCAGATAGTGATGCGTTTCGTTGAAGCCCGAGACGTGAATGCCGTGCCGGCGCAGCCGCCGGATATAGGCCTTGGGCAGGCCTTTGGAGCCGATCTCGTCATAAAGGAAATAGACCCGGACGCCTTGCCGGGCCTTCTCGATCAGCAGGTCGGCCAGCGTGCGGCCCAGCACATCGCTGCGCACGATGAAGAATTGCACCAGAACCACGGTTCTGGCCTCGGAAATTCCCTGCAGGATCGAGGAGAACGTGGCATCGCCATCGATCAGCAATTCGCAGCGGTTGCCGGAAATGAAGGGCAGGTTGGCGACGCGTGACAGCACCTGCCAGTCCGTGGTCGCGGCCTTGTCGGCGATGCCGATCTGCCGGGCGCGGCGGCTGCGCTCGTCCCGGCCCATCTTGCGCTGCACATCGGCATAGTCGTCGAACTGCTTCCAGCCGAAGACGAGATAAAGCAGGATCGTGGGGATGGGCAGGAAGAACAGCGACAAGAGCCAGGCGATGGTGCCTTGCGCCGTGCGGCTGTTCATCACTTCCCGCACGGCGCAGATGGCTGCAAGGGTGTAAAGCGCTGCCGTAACCGCGGCGATGATGCCGAGATTGTTCAGGATCGTATCGGCGAGACTGACATCCGTAAGGACGTCCCTGCCGATGGACGTGGCAGCGCCCCCCATGGGCGTGGTCCTTATCTCATAGGAAAGGCGCCTTCAGCCCGGACCGGCTCTCCAGCCACGCCGGAACCGGCAGGGATTTGGAGCGCAGGAATTCCGGATTGTAGAGCTTGGACTGATAGCGCGAGCCGTGGTCGCACAGGATGGTCACGACCGTATGGCCGCGGCCGAGATCCCGCGCAAGACGGGCCGCACCGGCGATGTTGATGGCGCTGGAGCCGCCGAGCAGCAAACCTTCATTCTCCGCCAGATCAAACAGCAGCGGCATGGCTTCCTCATCGGTCACCAGATAGGCCTTGTCCACCTTGATGTCCTCGATGATCGGCGTGACGCGGCCAAGGCCGATGCCCTCCGACACGGAGCCGCCGGGGGAGGATTCTGCCTTGCCGGTGGTGAAGAGCGAGTACATCGCCGCCCCGCGCGGGTCTGCGCAGCCGATGACGATGTCCTGCTTCTGCTGGCGCAGATAGGTGGAGGTGCCCGCCAGCGTGCCGCCGGTACCGACCGCGCAGATGAAGCCATCCACCTTGCCGTCCGTGTCGCGCCAGATTTCCGGGCCGGTGCTGACGAAATGGGCCTTGCGGTTGTCGAGGTTGTTCCACTGGTCGGCAAAGAGCACGCCGTTGGGCTCGCTCTTTGCCAGGTCTTCGGCGAGGCGGCGGGCGACATGCTGGTAATTGTTGGGGTCGGAGAAGGGCTTCACCGGCACTTCAACGAGTTCGGCGCCCGCAAGGCGCAGCATGTCCTTCTTTTCCTGGCTCTGGCTGTCCGGCATGACGATGACGGTCCGGTAGCCGCGGGCGCGGGCGACAAGCGCAAGCCCGATACCGGTGTTGCCGGCCGTGCCCTCGACGATCAGGCCGCCGGGCTTCAGGTCGCCGCGCGCTTCGGCCTCCAGGATCATCTGCTTGCCGGCACGGTCCTTGACCGACTGGCCGGGGTTCATGAACTCCGCCTTGCCCAGGATCTCGCAGCCCGTCTCGTCAGAAAGCCGGTTGAGGCGGATGAGCGGGGTGTTGCCGATGGCTTCGACGGCGGAGGAATAAAGGGTCATGGTGATCCGGTGTTACTGTTTTCTGGTTGAAACGGCTTGTGCGCAAGCTAATGGTCCAAAGGCGCCGGATCAAGTGACGCGGCTGCAATCTGACCTGTCATGCGTGGAAGGTTTTTCTGCATCTTCGCTTAAATGGAAACGGAAAACCCCCGCCTTGGCCCCGGTGGCATCTTGCCGGGAAGGGGCAGTTTATCTAGGTTTCCTTACTAACACGCAGAAAGACGTGATCCGGGCACCAAAGACCGCCGTAGAGCAGGAAAAGCTGCTCACTCAAAAGATGGCACCAGGCACTTTAATGGAAACTACCACTGGACTGGACGAACTGCTGGCAGGATATGTCGCCGGAAGGCTGGCAGAACCCGCGCGCGTCCTCGTATCGTCTCATCTGGAACTCTCGCCCCGCCACCGCGGCTATGTCCGCTCGCTGGAGGCGCTGGCCGGAGCGGAGCTGGACACCACCGCACCGGTGGAACTGACCAGCCGGGATGCCCGTCTTGAGGCCATTCTCGGCCTTCCGGTCATGCCGGAGCGGGCCATCCAGCCCTGCGAGTCCTTCGATCCGCGTCTTCCGTCCAGCCTGCGCGGCCTGCTGGGCCGCAACACGCTGGATGGCCTGAAGTGGCGCAGCCTGATGCCGGGCGTGAAGGAATTCAAGTTCGGCGAAATGGATGGCTGCACCGCCAGCCTCCTGTGGATCAAGGCCGGCCGCGCTGTGCCGTCGCACACCCATGACGGCCAGGAACTGACGCTCGTGCTGCAGGGCGGCTTCTCGGATGCTGACGGCCATTATGTGCGCGGCGATCTCGCCTTTGCCGATGATCACGTCGATCACAAGCCCGTTGCCGATGACGATGAAGACTGCATCTGCTTTGCCGTCACCGAAGGCCACCTGCGCCTCACCGGCCCCCTCGGCCGCCTCATTGCTCCCTTCATGCGGATGTGAGGGTCGGGCAGGTTAGGTATGCCTGTTTCACTGCGGTGCTGCTGAAAGTCAGAGCGTCATAGCCCTACCGCGCTGTCC
Organism: Pannonibacter sp. I15F10I1; assembly: GCF_900185665.1. Lineage (NCBI taxonomy): Bacteria > Pseudomonadati > Pseudomonadota > Alphaproteobacteria > Hyphomicrobiales > Stappiaceae > Pannonibacter > Pannonibacter sp. I15F10I1. The sequence continues at coordinate 833,918 of NZ_FYAN01000026.1, read as the reverse complement.
CCGCCTTGAGCGGGGACCTGTGAGGCTGGCACGCCTTAACGCTTGCTCAGGCCGTCACCCCGGCCAAGCGCAGCGCGAGCCGGGGCCTACTCGCTTCCAGAGAGCTGAGATTATCTCAAGCCCTGCTTCAGGCTCCTGTCCGAAGTCAGATGCACCACCGGAAACAAGTCTCACCGATCTGGAAATGAGTGGTCCCCGGGTCCTCACTTTGTTCGGCCCGGGGCGACGCCTGAGTGTTTGGAACGCCTGTGCTTTTGCCTCTACCTCGTCAGAACTTTAGTCGCCCGGTACCGTGGTGCCAGCAAGCACTGAGTCATCCCGGCCAAGCGTAGCGCGAGCCGGGACCGGTGAGCCGGGGCGTTGGCTGGTTCAGGTCGGCAGCAGGATAGACCCAGGCTCACCGGTCCCTGATCTCCGCTGCGCTTCGTCAGGGATGACGAGATGAGAGGCTGCTGGAAAGTGAGTGGCCGGTTGTTCCGGATGATGCCTCCCTGACAGGTCACGGCTCGAAGCCGGAATGAACGGTCTATGGATTTGCGTTCGTGCTAGCAGGCCCGCAGTACCGCACCTTTGCCAGCTACATTCTCTCCTCCACGAACAAGTGCGTTCCAGGTGAGGCCGGGGCGGTCAGAGTGGCGAGGAAGCGGTCCCCAACCAGATCCACAGCCCGCCCTTGTCCGTAGAAACTCCAGACACAGGAGTTTCAGGTGACAGATTATACGGCAACCCCTTCCGACGGTTCGGCATGGATCACGGGCGCCAGTTCCGGCATCGGCCGGGCGGTGGCGCTGGAGCTGGCGCGGGCGGGCTTCAAGGTTGCGGTGACGGCCCGTTCGGCTGAAGCGCTCGAGAGCCTTGCCGGGGAGGCCGCAGGCCTTGCCGGATCGATCCACGCCTATCCCGGAGACGTCACGGATGCGGCCGCCATGGCCGCTATTGCCGCCAGCATCGAGGCGGAGCTTGCGCCGCTTGCCCTCGTCATCGCCAATGCAGGGGTCTATATCCCGGTCGATGGTCTCGATGGTTCTGCAAAGGCTTACGCGCAGACCTTCGATGTCAATCTGAAGGGCACCGTGCATGTGGTGCTGCCAGCCATTGCCGCCATGAAGGGGCGGGGGCGCGGTCAGATCGCCATTGTCGCCTCTGTCGCGGGCTACAGCGGCCTGCCCACCTCGGCCGCCTATGGAACGACCAAGGCCGGGTTGATCAATCTGGCCGAGAGCCTGAAGTTCGATCTCGACCGGGTGGGCATCCGTATTCAGGTGGTTTCACCCGGCTTTGTCGATACGCCGGCGACCAAGGAAAACCCTTTCCCCATGCCGCATCTGATGCCGGTGGAAGAGGCGGCCAAGGCTTTTGTGGCGGGGCTGCGGGCGCGCAAGGGCTTCGAGATTTCCTTCCCCAAGGCCTTCGTCCGGCAGCTTAAATTCTTGCGGCTTCTGCCCTACAGCCTCTATTTCCCGCTTGTCGCCAAAGCCACCGGCTGGAGCCGCAAGGGGCGGTCAGGGGATGTTTAGCCCCAGCCCGTATCTCTCCATCGTCATCCCGGCTCGCGCTACGCTTGGCCGGGATGACGATGGAGAGGTGGGTGGATTATGGGCACCATAACCTAAATCTGCCCGCCCTGCGCTTCGCCGCTGCCCGGCTTGTCCCGCCAGCGCAGGCGGTGTTCGAGCTGGCGCAGGGCGACGGAGAGGGTGACGGTCATCGACAGATAGATCAGCGCGACGAGATTGTAGGTCTCGAAATAGCGGAAGTTGCCCGCCGCTGCGACCTTGCCGAGCTGGGTGATGTCGGTGACGCCCAGAACCGAGACAAGGGAACTGTCCTTCAGCATGGCGATGAAATCATTGCCGAAGGGCGGCAGCACCACGCGCAGGGCCTGCGGCGCGATGACGAGCCGGAAACGCTGCCAGCCGGTAAGGCCAAGCGCCTTGGCCGCTTCCACCTGACCGGGGGCTATCGAGACGATACCGGCCCGGAACACCTCCGCCAGAAAGGCGGAATAGGCCAGGATCAGCGCAGCAACGGCACGCCAGAGCAGGGAGACATCACGCGTCCTGACTTCGCCAAGGCCGAGGTGCCCGGCGAGCCAGTTCCAGCCCTCCACCAGCAATGGCACACCGGCAAAGGCGATGTAGAGCAGCAGCACGATGATCGGAATGCCGCGGATCAGTTCCACATAGAAGCGGACGAACTGGCGGATCACGGCAAACCGCGACAGGGTGCCGAGCGCCAGCAGCAGCCCCAGCAGCGAGGCACCGGTGAAGGCTGTGGCCGTGACCATCAGCGTGATGCCGATGCCGCGCGACAGGGTGGACAGCACCTGCGCCTGCTGGGCATCGGCCAGCGCCTGCACGAAGGCATAGACGATCAGCAGCCCCATGGCGGCGAGCCACCATGGAAACTCAGGCGAAGAGGGCGAACGGCCGCCGGGGAGGTGTCTGGCGCGCGGCTTCGGGCGGGCGGGTCCCATTCTTCACGGCTCTCCGGCGGGCATCAGGGTCACTGGCCCATCTTGTAGTCGAGCAGCCACTTCTTATCGAGCGCGTCAATGGTGCCATCTGCCTTCATTGATGCGATGGCGGCATTGACCGGGGCAACGAGATCCGAGCCCTTCGGGAAGATGAAGCCGAAGTCTTCCGTGCCCAGCTTCTCACCCACGATCTTCAGCGTGTCATTGGAGGTGGAGACATAGCCCTCCGCCGCCGTGCTGTCGGTCAGAACCAGATCTACGTCACCGGCCCGGAGCGCGGCAACGCCGGCGCCAAAGGTCTCGAACTTCTTGATGCGCGGGTTGGCCTCGTCGCCGTCGAGCACTTCGTAGACACCGACATAGAAGGGCGTGGTGCCCGGCTGGGCGGCCATCAGCAGCCCGGCATCGGCGGCAAAGCCCTTGGCATCGGAGAACCGGGCTTCATCGGCACGCACCAGCATCACCATTTCCGAGCGCATGTAGGGATCGGAGAAATCCACCTTGTCCTTGCGGTCGTCGCGGATGGTGATGCCGTTCATGGCAAAGTCATATTCCCCGGCGGCGATGGCAGGGATCATCGCGTCCCAGCTGGAGTTCTGATAGGTGACCCTGGCGTTGAGCCGCTTGGCGATCTCCGCAACCGCATCATATTCCCAGCCCACGGCCTTGCCGCTGCTGTCCATGAACTGCAGCGGCGGATAGGCATTTTCCGTCAGCACCGCGATTTCCCGGCCGCCCAGATCCGGCAGTTCAGCGGCCTGGACAAGGCCGCCGGTGAAGGGCAGCACCGACAGGGCAAGGGCGGCAAGGCGGGCGAAACGCGGCAGAAGGGCGGTCATGGGTCAGGCTCCCGTTGACGTGAAACGTGTTCCCGACTGTTAGCCGTGAAGGCTGGCTGCGGCAAGCGCGACGGCGGGCAAGTCCTCATATACGCAAGAAAAAGCCGCCCCGGCACTCGTGCGGGGCGGCGCTGACTGGCAAGACGGTTTCAACCCGCCTTCGCATAGACGATCTGGCGCACGTCGATGTTGCCGGAGCGGAAGCCGGCCTCGCAGTAATGGAAATAGAACTCCCAGAGCCGCTTGAAGCGCTCGTCGAAACCGAGCGGGGAAATGCGCGGCCATGCCTCGCGGAAGCGCTCGCGCCACTCGGCGAGAGTGCGGGCATAGTCCTGACCGAAGATGCGCTCCGCCGACAGTTTCAGACCCTGCCGTCCGCCGATCTCCTGCAGCTTGCCGGGAGGCGGCAGCATGCCGCCGGGGAAGATGTAGCGCTGGATGAAATCCGGGCGGCGGGCATAGTCCTTGAACATGGTGTCCTGGATCGTGATGATCTGCAGGCCTGCAAGCCCGCCGGGCTTCAGACAGGACGACACCTTGTTGAAATAGACCGGCCAGTATTCCTTGCCGACCGCCTCGAACATTTCGATGGAGGCGATCCGGTCGTAAATGCCCGTTTCATCGCGGTAATCCTGAAAGACGACCTCGACCTTGTCGTTGAGACCGGCCTTGAACATGCGCTCACGGGCATAGTCGTACTGCTCGCGGGAAATGGTCAGGGCGCGTACATTGGCGCCGATCTCGCCGGCGGCAAATTCGGCAAAGCCGCCCCAGCCGCAGCCGATTTCCAGCACCTTGTGGCCCGGCTTGATGCCGGTGGCCTCCGCCAAAGCCAGATATTTCTTGCGCTGCGCCTCTTCCAGCGAGGTGGTGCTCTCGTCAAAGAGGGCCGAGGAATAGGTCATCGAGGGGTCGAGCCATTCCCGGTAAAAGGCATTGCCAAGGTCGTAATGCGCAGAGATGTTCCGCTGCGAGCCCTTGCGGGTGTTGCGGTTGAACCAGTGCCGCAGCGTGACGGCCAGGCGGAACAGCGGGCTGCCCTGCAGCTTCTCCACCGTCGCGTCCCGGTTGACGCAGAAGAGTTCAAGGAAGGTGGTGACGTCCGAGCTGGACCAGTATCCGGCCATGAAGGCTTCACCCACGCCCACATCGCCGCCTTCGGCGGCCATGCGCACGAAGCGCCAGTCATGGACGGTCAGGTCGGCAACCGGACCGGATTCCTTGCCTTCGATGCGGAAGGCCTGACCATCTGGCGTCGTGATTGTCAGCACACCATAGCGCAGGGCAAGCACGATGCGCATGCCCATGCGGACGAAGCGGGGCAGGCCCGAGAGCACCTCGCGGGCATTGGCCTGGGTCAGATGAATGACCCGCTGCGATCCGGCAATGGCCGGGGAGGGCAGGGAGGAGGCAAAAGACATGTCGGTCTCCATCAGGCTTTCCCGTAAAACTGTTCATGTGCGGACGCGTTTGCCTCTTTGGCCTGTTGCGCGCCGCTGCCTGCCGCAGGTGCGGTGGCAGATGTCTTTGAATGAAAACGTATACCCTTGAGCCACAGCTTCAAGGCCTCCCAGTGAATGCCGCCCATGACCTTGAGCGTCATGAAAGGCATTCTCACGCACTCCCGCAGGATGACGCGGCCGGTGAGAGCGCTGTGATTGCCGTGGAAGGTGGCGGCCAGCGAGGGGCCGTCCGGGTCCGTTTCCAGAATCCGCACACGCACGCTTTCACCCGGCGGCATCATGCGGAAGTGATAGGTCTGCACCATGTCGAGGAAAGGCGAGACGTAGAACTGCTTGTCCTGCGTCTGCCGGATGCCCGCTTCGCTCACCTGATCCGCTGTAACGGGCGCCACATAGGTGTGCAGGTCGCCGAAGGTGTTGCGCACCTCATAGACGATGCCGGACAGAGTGCCTTCGCCGTCATAGGCGTAATAGACGCTGAGCGGGTTGAACACATAGCCCAGCATGCGCGGATAGCACAGCAGCAGGACACGAGCGGGGCGGGCAACGCCTTTCTCCGCCAGCAGCCGGTTCACATGTTCACGCAGATCCGAGCCGTCACGAGGGCCGTGGTCCTTCTCGTGGAAGGACAGAAGATTGAAGCGGCGGTGCGAGAAGAACCAGCTCTGCCGGCTGGCCTCCTTCAGTCTGTCCAGATCGATCAGCAGACTGAAGACGGAATAGCTGAAGCGGTGCGGCACGGGCTTCATGCGCGCATGCATGACCTGCCCGGCATAGAGGCTTGCTGCCTCCGCCGGGGCCGGGCCGTTGCCGCTCACACGGGTCTGGCCGTGCCCGTCCGTCTTTCTGTGCGCCGCCATGCTGCGTCCTGCCTTACTCGGCAGCTTCCGCGAGGCCGGACGAGCCAACCGCCGCAGAGCGCCAGGGAAGTTCCGCGCCGAGGGCAGTGGCAACCTTGAGGCCGGAAACAAGACCGTCCTCATGGAAGCCATGCCCTTGCCAGGCTCCACAATACCACGTGTTGGCCACGCCCTGTATCCGTGAGAGTTGCTGCTGCGCGGCCAGCGCGCCTGCATCGAACTGCGGATGGTCATAGGTGAAGCGGGCGAAGGTCAGATCCTCGCGCGGCTCATGCGGCGGGTTGAGCGTGACGAACAGCGGGCGGCTGGTGTCGATGTTCTGCAGCCGGTTCATCCAGTAGGAGACGGCCACATCCGTTCCTTCCGCCGAGCCGGTGCGGGCGAGATAGTTCCAGGACGCCCAGACGCTCTTGCGCTTGGGCATCAGGCTTTCGTCCCGGTGCAGATAGACCGTGTTGGGCCGGTAGCGGATGGCCGAGAGAATGCGGCGCTCGTCGTCGCTCGCGTCATCCAGCATGGCCAGCGTCTGGTCCGTGTGGCTGGCAAGGATGACGTGATCGAACATGTCTTCGTGCCCCGAGGCATCGCGCACATGCACCTTGCCCTCAGCCCGGCGGACGCTGGTGACGGGCGAGCCGAGGCGCACGTGGCCGCGCAGCGGCTCCAGCAGGCGCTGCACATAGTTGCGGCTGCCGCCGGACACCGTGCGCCACTGCGGCCGGTCGAAGTTGATCAGCCGGTGATTCTCGAAGAAGGAGACGAAGGAAGCGGCCGGGAAGGCCAGCATTTCGGAGGCCGGGGTGGACCAGATCGCCGCACCCATCGGCACCAGATAGTCTTCAATGAAGGCGGCGGAGAACTTGCGTGCGCGCATGTAATCGCCAAGGCTCATGCCCGTCAGATAGCCTGAGGCCAGATCTGCGGCGCACTGACGGTTGAAGCGCAGGATCTCGCGCAGCATCCACAGGAAGCGCGGCGAGACCATGTTGCGCCGCTGGGCGAAGATGGTGCGCAGGTTGGTGCCTGACCATTCGCGCCGGCCGGCATCTACCGACAGGGCAAAGCTCATGTCGCTGGCTTCGGTGGCAACGCCCAGATGGGCAAAGAGTGCGGTCAGGTTCGGGTAGTTCAGCTCGTTGTAGACGATGAAGCCCGTGTCCACCGAAATGGCGGCGCCATCGTAATCGATATCGACGGTGGCACTATGCCCGCCGGGGCGCAGGCGCTTTTCGTAAACGGTGATGTCGTGATGGCCGCTGAGGGCCCAGGCTGCGCTGTTGCCCGAGATACCGGAACCGATGACTGCAATCCGCATTCTGTATCCTTGTCATGCGGGACGGGGTGTCCCAAAGGTGGGGGCAGCGGGGAAATGCCTTGTATTGCGAGATCTTACGCTGCGCCCAGGCGGGCGGATCACGGACAGGAATTTTTGTTGTGCGGGGAGGGGGGAAGACGGGCCTTGCCAGAGCAACGAAGAGGCCCGTTCCGCCTCAGGCGCTCTGGCGGATGACCAGTTCCGGGGCGAGGCGGACGATTTCGGCGCTGCCGGTTTCGCCGTGGCCATCAATGCGCTGGCGCAGGAGGCGGAGCGCCTCGCGGGTGGTTTCCAGCACCGGATTGCGCACGGTGGTCAGCTGATAGGGCTCCCACGCGGCGGCCGGGATATCATCAAAACCGGCAATAGCCACGTCACCGGGCACGCTGAGGCCAAGGCGGCGGGCGGCGGCGATGGCGCCAAGGGCCATGGCGTCGTTGCCGCAGAGGATGGCATCGGGCTTTTCCGGCGCCGTCAGCAGGGTGAGGGCCTGCGCAAGGCCGCTGTCGACGGAATAGTCGCCCTGACGTGCAGCCAGCAGCTTCATGCCGCGCCGGGCCAGCGCCTGCATCAGCCCGTCGTGCCGCTCGATGTTGGAGAAGGTTTCCGGTGTGCCGCCGATCCACGCGAGCTTTTTGCGGCCGCTTGATGCCAGATGATCCACCAGCAGCTCCAGCCCCAGCCGGTTGTCGCAGCACACGGCATCCGTATCGCCGCCCGGCATGATGCGGCCGACCATGACAATCGGCGCGCCGGAATTGCGGCAGCGTTCGGCCAGCGCCGGGCTGACGGATCCGGCGGCAACAATCGCCCCGTCCACCTGATAGGCGAGGGCGTCTTCCAGCGCATTGTCCAGTTCATCGCCCGGCTGCACCTGCAGCAGCAGCGGCCAGTTGCGGGCCGCGCGGATTTCCCGGCTCATGGTTTCCAGGAGCCAGGCTTCATAGGGGCGGGAGACGGCGCCGACCACAAGCGCGATGAGGCCGGTGTGGCTGCCGGTGAGGCCGCGGGCAATGCGGTTGGGGCGGTAGCCGAGGGATTCGGCCACGGCGAGCACATGGGCGCGCTTGCGGGCGGCAATTGGCGCCCCTTCCGTGAAGGCGCGGGACACCATGGCGCGGGAGACGCCTGCGGCTTCGGCAACATCATCGGCGGTGACGCGCATTCCTTCTCCGGCTCAACTTGCAAACGCGTTCATACTTTGCATCGCACAAAAAACGGCTCTTTGCAAATGGAGTTGACATAAAACCGTCATGCACTGAACATAGATTGAACGCGCTTTCAATCGGAGGAGGTCCCCATGGGAACTGAAGCGCTGTCACTGGAGGAGGTGTCCATTCGCCTTGGGCAGTCTCTCATTCTCGACGGCATCTCGCTGGAGGTGCCAGCGGGCACCTTTACCTGCCTGCTTGGCCCTTCAGGCTGCGGCAAGACAACATTGCTGCGCTCCATCGCGGGGTTCGCCCCGCTGAGCGCAGGAGATATCACCGTGGGCGGACGCTCCATCGCCGGCCTTGCGCCCGAGGCGCGCCAGACCGCCATGGTGTTCCAGTCCTACGCCCTGTGGCCGCATATGTCGGTCGCCGGAAACCTGACCTATCCGCTGAAGCTGCGCGGCCTCGGCAAGGCTGAACGGGAGCGGCGGGCAGAGGAGGTTCTGGCGCTGCTGGGCCTTGAGGGCTATGGCGGCCGCGCCGTCACCAGCCTGTCCGGCGGCCAGCGCCAGCGCGTGGCTCTGGGCCGGGCGCTGATCATCGACCCGCCGCTGCTGCTTCTGGATGAGCCGCTGTCGAACCTCGACGCCTCCATCCGCCGCAGCCTGCGCGGCGAGCTGCGCCGCCTGCAGCAGAAGGTCGGCATCACCACCATCATGGTCACCCACGACCAGGACGAGGCGCTGGCCATGGCCGACCGTATCGTCCTGATGCGCAAGGGGCAGATCGTGCAGGTGGCGAGCCCGGAGGAGCTGTACAGCGCCCCGGCCGATCTTGAGGCGGCTGAGTTTCTCGGTGTCGGCAACGTCACCGCCTTCCGCCATGGCGATCCGGTTGCGGCGTCTGCGAAGATTGCCGGGTTCCGCACCGAAGTTGCACGCGCGTTCACTTCGGCAGAGGTTCTGCCCGAAGGTCCGGCGCTGTTGCGCAAGGGGCAGGTCAGTGCCTGCGCCTATGCGGGCGGCACCTACCAGATCACGATTGATTCTGCCGGGGAGAGCCTGTCGGGCTGCTCGCCCGTGCCCATCGCTGCGGGCGCTGATGCGTCCCTCACCGTTCCGGCATCGATGCTGATGAGCTTCGATGCCGAAAACCGCCTGCTTCAGGGCACGCTCCACGGGGCTGTGCTGGAGACACGGCACTAATTTTCCCACTCACGAACCTCAGGGAAGACAGTCATGAAACTCAGGATTGCCCTTGCCAGCATGCTGGCAGCCACGACCCTTACGACGGCTCTGGCGACCAGCGTGTCGGCCCAGACCCTGACGGTGATCACCGCCGGTGACACCAACATGGTGGATTACATCAACGACTACCTCGGACCGAAGTTCGAGGAGGCCCATCCGGGTGTGACCGTGCGCGCGGTCGGCACCGGCCCGGGCGATGGCGGCAGCCAGGCGATCTATGAAAAGATCGACGCCCAGAAGGGCAAGGACGTGTGGGATGTGGACGTCGCCGTCGTGCATCAGCGCATGGCCGGCAAGATGGTCGAGGAGAAGCTGCTGTCGAGCTACCGTGATGGTCTGGCCACCGCCAAACTCGTCACCCGCGAAACGGCTGAAAACTCGCTGGGCGTGAATGTCTCCGGCTATGTCATGCCGATGTTCCACAGCCAGATCGCCATTGCCTACAATCCGGACGTGATCGCCAACCCGCCGCAGTCCTATGAGGAACTGGCCAAGTGGGTGAAGGAAAACCCAGGCAAGTTCGGCTACAACGGCATCACCGGCGGCATGGCCGGCGTCGGCTTCGTCTTCGGCTGGATGTATGCCTTCTCCGGCGCGGCTGACGAAATCCGCAATGGGCCGTGGGCTGACGATGCCGCTGCCAAGTGGGAGCCCGCGCTCACCTCGCTGCGCGACTTCAACCAGAGCGTTGTCATGACGCCGGGCAACGCCGGCACGCTGGATGCCATGAACCGCGGCGAAATCGCCATGGGCCCGGTGTGGATGGACATGTTCTACACCTGGGTTGCCGATGGCCGCCTGAACCCGAACCTGAAGCTGATGATCCTGTCGCCGGGCATGCCGGGCCAGCCGATGTACTACACGGTGCCGGCCAAGGCTGCGCAGCCGGAACTCGCCAAGGAGTTCATCGCCTTCGCCACCAGCCCGGCTGTGCAGGCTGACGGCATCGTGCGCCGCTTCAACTGGTTCCCCGGCATCGATCCGCAGAACGTCAAGAGCGAGTTGACGGACGCCGAATGGAACCGCCTGTTTGCCGACGTGACCCCGGAAACGCTGGCCGAGCGTGGCTGGTCCATGCCGCAGGCCAAGTACTTCGCGGCCATTCTGGAAGCCTACGAGAAGAACGTCGCCAAGTAAGGGGTAAGTTGCGGGGGACACCGGCGGTTCAGACCAAGGTTTTTCCCATCCTTCGTCATCCCGGCTCGCGCTACGCTTGGCCGGATGACGAAGGAGAGACTGGAGCTTGCTGACAGTCTGACCTGCGCCCTCGCAGCCATTCTTCTAATCCCGTCTGGCCCGGCTCCCCGCCGGGCCGGGCATCTGCCTTTCAGGGAACAGGCCGGGGCCGCAGTGCGGACAAACCGGCTCAGAGGAAATGCCTCATGACTGCACATTCTGCCGCTGACACGCTGCGGACCGGTCAGACCGCCGCGAGCGGGCTGTTCAGCCGCTGGGCTGGCATGGGCGCCGGGCTGCTGCTCGTTGCCCCCGCGCTCACGGCCATCGGCCTGCTTTATGCCGCGCCGCTGCTGCGTTCGCTCATCACCGCCTTTCAGGATGGCGATGGCAGCTTTTCGATGGCCAATATCGCCAAGGCGCTGGAGTTCTACAGCGGCGATATCATCTTCTCCATTCTCGTGGCGCTTGGCTCGCTGGCCTTGATTGCAGCGGCCTCCATCGCCATCGCCGGCTATCTGACGCTGGGCGAAAGCCGCTGGGCCGTGCCGCTGCTGCGCTGGCTCTACCGCTGGCCGCTGTTCATTCCCTTCATCGTTGCCGGGCAGACGGCGCGCTCGTTCCTGGCCCGCAACGGCATGCTGAACACGCTGCTGGTGGATGCCGGGGTGCTGGATGCTGCAGCGGCGCAAAGCCTGCTCGACTGGCGCGGCCTGGTGCTGACCTTTGCCTGGAAGCAGATCCCCTTCGTCACGCTGCTGCTGGCCGGGGCGATGGCCTCGCTCGACCGCTCCACCATCGAGGCAGCGCGCAATCTGGGGGCAGGGCGGCTGCGCTGCCTGTTCGATATCGTGCTGCCTCAGGTGTGCCCGCAGCTGCTGGTGGCGCTGGTGCTGTCGCTTGTCACCATCATGTCGGTGCTCTCCGTGCCCGCCATGCTGATCTCCGGCAATCCCACCATGATGACCGCGATGATGGCCCACCGGGTCACCTATTACGGCGACTATGCGGTTGCCAATGCGCTCGGCCTCTTCTCCTATCTGCTGACGGCAGTGGCAGCCTGGGCTTACCTGCGCATGACGCTCAAGGCAAAGGCAGGCCAATGACCTCTCTCTCACTCCTTGCCCGCAAGGCGGGTGCCACCTTCGGCCTTGCCCTTGCCATGGGGCTTGTCGCCTTCATTGTTTTCGGGCCGCTGACCAACCTTGCCATCTGGGCCTTTGCCGAACAGTGGTTCTATCCCAACCAGTGGCCGACCCGCTGGGGCTTCGAGTTCTGGGGCCGGGTGTTCCGTCCGCGTGCAGGGGCGTGGGAGTCGCTGTGGAACTCCGTCTCCATCGCGGCGGCGACCGTCGGTCTCTCCATGGCCCTGTCCATTCCGGCCGGCTATGCGCTGGCGCGGCTGGCGCTGCCCGCCCGCAGCTTCATCATGCTGATCTTCCTGCTGCCGCAGGCCTTTCCGTCGCTGCCGATCTTCGTCAACATCGCCGCGATCTTCTACGGCCTCGGGCTCAACGGCACGCTTTTCGGCGTGGTGCTGGTGCATTCGCTGCCTGGTCTTGTCTATGCGGTGTGGATCGCCACGGCCTCCTTCAGCGCGGTGGACCGCAGCATGGAGGAAGCCGCGCGCAACCTCGGGGCCGGGCCCTTGCGCACCTTCCGGGACATCACCCTGCCGCAGGCCTTTCCGGGGCTGATGGCCGCGTCGATCTTCGTCTTCCTCGACAGCATCGACGAGTTCACCGGCACCTATTTCGTCGGTGCGCCGGATATCTCGACCCTGCCGATCCTGATGTTCAACGCCAGCATGGGCGGCAATTACCAGATCGCCGCCATCACCGCCTTGATCCTCCTGATCCCCTCCGTCGGCTTCATGCTGGTCATCGAACGCTTCCTGAAGGCGGATGTGCTCTCGCGCATCGGCCGCTGACTGAAAGACCTTTCAGGGCATGTACATTCTACATTTCTCCGACTTTCATCTCTTCGCCGCAGACAAGGAAAGCGCCCACCCGCGCCCCGATACGGTGGCGGCGGTGGAAAAGGTGCTGGCCGATGCCGCCAGCCTGACACCGCAGCCGGATCTGGTGCTGATCTCCGGCGATCTGGCCGACTGCGGCAGCGCGGAAGACTATGCGCTGGCGCGGCAGATGCTGGCCCGGTTTGATGCTCCCGTGCTGGTGGTGCCGGGCAATCACGACCGGCGGGACGCCATGCGTGCGGCTTTCTTGGGCACCATTCCCTTCACGCCGGAGCCGTTCCTCAACTTCGATATGGTGCACAAGGGCATCCGTGTCATTGGTCTTGACACGATCATTCCGGGCAAGGTCGAGGGGGAGCTTTGTGCGGAACGTCTCGGCTGGCTGGCCGAGCGTCTGGCCGACGAAAAGGCGCGGGAAGAGACCACCTCCGGCGTCACCTTCTTCATGCTGCATCATCCGCCCTTCGGCCTTGCCTCACCCGCCTGGGACTGGATGACGCTGACGGCGGGGCGTGATGAGCTGCGTGCGCTTCTGGCCGGTTTCCCCGGCCACCTGCGCCTGCTGACGGGTCATGTGCACCGGCCGCTGATCACCAGCTTTGCCGGCCATTTCGGCGCCATCGCCGGCAGCCCTGCCTTCCAATATGCCCCGGGCCTCGGCTGGACCAGCGAACCTCCGCTGTCCGCAGAGCCCTATGTCTACTGGCTCCACCACATCACCGGCTTCGGCGACGTGATCACCAGCCCCCGGATGATTGATCTGGGGTGAAGAGGGGGCAGCCGCGCCCCAAACTGAGCGTCGCCCCGGACGAGAGCGAAGCGGAGATCCGGGGACTACTCGTACCCTGAGCGGCAAAGTTGTGGCGGTGAGGTGAGGCCTAGTGCCGGAGCCTGCCGCGAGGCTCCGGGCAGCGGCATTGCTCTGCAAGCGAGTAGTCCCCGGCTCGCGCTGCGCTTGGCCGGGGTGACACCGTGCGTGTGCACCCACCGCGTCAGTGGTTGTGACGCGGTGGGGTGGCTGCAAGGCCGCGGAAGGTTTCGGCATCGCGGATGGTGGCGCCATCGGCGAGCTGGGTGACCGTTTCGCGGTAGATCTTCTGCCAGGGCGTGGCCGAGGGCGGCACCGGCGGGATGCCTTCGGCCTTGCGGCGTTCGATTTCCGCCTCGTCCACCAGCATGTCGCAACGGCCGGTGTTGAAGTCGATGCGGATGGTGTCGCCGCTGCGCAGGAAGGCAAGGCCGCCGCCAGCGGCGCTTTCGGGCGAAGCGTTGAGGATCGACGGGCTGTCGGCGGTGCCGGACTGGCGGCCATCGCCGATGGTCGGCAGGCTGGTGATGCCGCGCTTCAGCAGATGATCGGGCGGCTGCATGTTGACCACTTCCGCCGACCCTGGCCAGCCCAGCGGGCCTGCGCCCCGGATGGCCAGGATGGTGCGCTCGTCGATGCCGAGCGCGGGATCGTTGATGCGGGCGTGGTAATCCTCCGAACCGTCGAAGACCACGGCCTTGCCTTCATAGATGCCTTCGCGGCCCGGCTCGCTGAGATAGCGCTTGCGGAAATCCTCCGAGACGACGCTCATTTTCATGATGGCGAAGTCGAAGAGATTGCCCTTCAGCACGAGGAACCCGGCGCGCTCCTTCATCGGGGCGCCGTAGGGGCGGATGACCTCCCGGTCGGTGGCCTCGCAGCCGTCAAGGTTTTCGCCCATGCTGCGGCCCGTGACGGTGAGGCAGCCTGTGTCGAGCTTGCCCGCCTGCATCAGCTCCCACATGATGGCCGGGACGCCGCCCGCCCGGTGGAAGCGCTCGCCGAGATAGGCGCCGGCCGGCTGCACATTGGCCAGAAGCGGAATGTCATAGCCGTGCAGTTGCCAGTCTTCCGGCCTCAGATCAACGCCCGCATGTTTGGCCATGGCCATCAGATGCGGCTGGGCGTTGGTGGAGCCGCCGAGTGCGGAGTTCACCCGCACCGCATTGAGGAAGGCCTCCCGCGTCAGGATCTTGGAAGGGCGCATGTCCTCCAGCACCAGTTCCACTGCCCGCCGTCCGGTGCGGTAGGCCATCTGGCCGCGCTCCCGGTAGGCGGCGGGAATGGCGGCGCAGCCGGTCAGCGACATGCCGAGCGCTTCGGCCATGGAATTCATGGTCAGCGCCGTGCCCATGGTGTTGCAATGGCCGATGGAAGGGGCGCTGCTCAGCGCCGCTTCCAGGAACTGCTCGCGGGTGATTTCGCCCGCGCCATATTTGCGGCGCGAGCGCCAGATGACGGTGCCCGAGCCCACCAGCTCCCCGTCATGCCAGCCATCCAGCATCGGCCCGCCGGACAGGACAATCGCCGGAATATCCACGGTGGACGCGGCCATCAGGGCCGAGGGTGTGGTCTTGTCGCAGCCGGTGGTCAGCACAACGCCATCGAGCGGATAGCCGTAGAGGATTTCCACCAGACCGAGATAGGCAAGGTTCCGGTCCAGCGCCGCCGTCGGGCGTTTGCAGTTCTCGAACAGCGGATGGGTTGGAAACTCGATGGGAATGCCGCCCGCATCGCGGATGCCGTCGCGCACGCGCTTGGCCAGATCCATGTGATGGCGGTTGCAGGGGTTGAGATCGCTGCCGGACTGGGCAATGCCGATGATGGGCTTGCCCGAGCGCAGCTCTTCCGGTGTCGTTCCATAATTCATGAAACGTTCCAGATAGAGCGCCGTCAGGTCCAGATGGTCGGGGTTGTCGAACCAGTCCTGCGAGCGCAGGCGGCGGGCGGGTTTGCTGTCACCGCTCATGCGATGCGGCCTCCCAGTTCGTCCTCGATGTGGACGCGGATGATTTCGTCGAAGGAGGTTTCGGCAGTAAAGCCAAGCGCCGTGGCGCGGGTGGCCTCGAAGCCGGGTGCCCAGCCGGAGACCATGCGGATGATCATCTCGTCCGGCTCGCGGCGGATCAGCTTCACGGCCTTCTCGCCGGCAATGCGGTGCAGGGCTTCGATCTGCTCGCCCACCGTGGCGCTGACGCCGGGCATGGAGAGATTGCGGCGCGGGCCGACGAGGCCGGTGTCAATGGTGGCGCCATGCAGCAGGAAGCCAACGGCCGAGCGCGGCGAGGCGTGCCAGTGGCGGATGTCCTCCGGCACCGGCAGCACGGCTTCTTCGCCGATGAGCGGCTCGCGCAGGATGTTGGAGAAGAAGCCGGAGGCGGCCTTGTTCGGCTTGCCGGGGCGGATGCAGATCGTCGGCAGGCGGATGCCGACGCCATCGAAGAAGCCGCGGCGGGAATAGTCGGACAGCAGCAGCTCGCAGATCGCCTTCTGCGTGCCATAGCTCGTCAGCGGCGTGGTGTGGAAGTCGTCGGAGATGGGATAGGGCAGGGGCGCACCAAAGACGGCGACCGATGAGGTGAAGACCATGCGCGGGTAATATCCGTCTGCCCCGTGGGCGAGGCGGATGGCGTCGAAGAGATAGCGCGTGCCGTCAAGGTTGATGCGGTAGCCCTTGTCGAAATCAAGTTCGGCTTCGCCCGACACGATGGCGGCAAGATGGAAGATCACGTCCGGGCGGTCTGCAATCAGCCGCTCCGAGGTGCCGGGGACGGAGAGGTCTGCCGTCTCCAGCTTTGCCTGACCGGAGAAGCCTGCGGGAGCGGAGGGCTCGATCACATCGGCCAGCGTCATCCGGTCCACCGCCTTGCCGCCCAGCTGGCCATCCCTTGCCAGACGCTCAGCCAGCTTGCGGCCCACCATTCCAGCTGCACCAATGATCAGAACATGCATGCGCTCTCTCCTCCGCATTCTCAATTGCAGCCGCTTGGGAGGCTGCCTTTCCTCCATCCGCAGCGCTGCCGGACCGGTGTGCGGCAGCGCGTGGAAACCATTTGTAAGGTTGTCTGATAACCTTATATGATGGATTTGAAAACAGCCAGAGTGATTGTCTGCACAGGCGCCCGGTGGTGAAGACCGGCATCGCGCCGTGGCGGCATACGGGACCGGAAGAATGACGGATGTGATGGAACACCCGCAGGGAACAAACCAGCCTGAAGCCGCATGCGCAGCCGTGGCGGCAAGGCTGGTGGATGCGCTTGGCCCGGATATGGTGCTGACGGGCACTGATGTGGCCCGATATTGCCGCGACTGGCACGGGGATGTGGAAACGGGCGCCGTCGCCGTGCTGCGGCCACGCTCCACGCAAGATGTGGCGCGGGCGGTGAAGGCCGTGGCCGCGCTTGGGCTTTCCCTCGTGCCGCAGGGCGGCAACACCGGGCTGGTGCTCGGCGCAACGCCGGATGATCCGGCAGGGCAGGTGGTGCTGAGCCTTGAGCGGATGACCGCCATCCGCCGTCTCGATGCCGATGATTTTTCCGCCGTGGTCGAAGCCGGGGCAGTGCTGTCGGAGTTCAAGGACAAGGTGGCGGAGGCAGGCCTGTTCTTTCCGCTGGCGCTGGGGGCACAAGGCTCCTGCCGCATCGGCGGCAATGTCTCCACCAATGCTGGCGGCATCAACGTGCTGCGCTATGGCATGACGCGGGAGCTGGTGCTGGGGCTTGAGGTGGTGCTGCCGGACGGCAGCATTTTCGATGGCCTCTCCGCCCTTCGCAAGGACAACCGGGGCACCGACCTGAAACAGCTCTTCATCGGCGCGGAAGGCACGCTGGGCATCGTCACCGCCGTGGCCGTCAAGCTCTTGCCGCAGCCGGATCAGGTGGCCACCGCCTTGCTGGGGCTCAATGCGCTGGAGGATGCCATCCGGCTTTACCGCCGTGCGCGGCGCGACTGCTGCGACCTGATGTCGGCTTTCGAGTTCATGCCGCCGCTGGCTTTCACCCTGGCGCAGGAGGCCATCCCGGACCTGCCCATGCCCATGGCGGCAGATTATCCGGCCTATGTGCTGATGGAGATTTCCGGCTCCGGGCTCGTCGATGTGGACGATCTGATGAGCCGCTTCCTCGAAGGCGTCATGGCCGACGGGCTGGTGGTGGACGGGGTGGTTGCCGCCTCGCAGGCACAGGCGCGCACTCTCTGGCTTTTCCGCGAGGGCATGAACGAGGGGCAAGCAAAGCGCGGGCGGCACCTGCGCACGGATGTCTCCGTGCCCCTGTCGCGCGTGCCGGATTTCGTACGCGAGGCGGAAGCTGCCATCCATGCGGCGCTGCCCGACTGCACCTGCGTGTCCTATGGCCATGTGGGCGATGGCAACGTGCATCTCAACGTGCTGCCGCCTGCAGGGCTCACAAGGCAGGAGGCGGATGCGCGGATCTATCAGGCCAAGACCGTGCTCAACGCCGTGCTGGACGGCTTTTGCGGCTCGATCAGCGCCGAACATGGCATCGGCCGGCTGAAGAAGCCCGATTTCGAGGCGCGGCTGCAGCCTGTGGACCGCCAGCTTCTGACCTCCATCAAGGCGGCAATCGACCCGCAAGGCATCATGAATCCCGGCTGCCAATTGAATTTGGGCGGGGTTTCGGGGTAAAGGCGCTGATCGCCCAGAAGACAGGACAGGGAATGGCCATCGGCATGGAACAGATCCGGCGCAGTGAACATCTGCCCGCACGCATTGCGGCCCAGATCGCCCGCGACATCAGCGAGGGCCGGATCAAGCCTGGTGACCGGTTGCCGACGGAACATGCTTTGGCCAAGACCCTCGGCGTCAGCCGCACGGTTGTGCGGGAGGCCATTGCCCAGCTGCGCAACGAGGGGCTGGTGGAAACGCGGCAGGGCGTCGGTGCTTTCGTGACCGGGCCGCAGGCGCGTCCGATCCGCATTGCCCAGAACGATCTGGACGACCGGGAGAGCTTCCGCGACCTGTTCCAGTTGCGCCTGCCGCTGGAGATCGAGGCGGCCGGACTTGCCGCCCTGCATCATACGGCCGAAGACCTCGCCCGGCTGGACGAGGCGCTGGCGCAGATGACCGGGGCGGAGAAGTGGACGGAGCAGGGCATCATTGCCGATCTGGCCTTCCACCGGGCCGTCGCCGATGCCACCGGCAATGCCTATTTCGGCATGTTCATCGGCTTCATCGCCGAGCGCATCAGCCTTGCGATCAATGCGGCGCGGGCCAGCGCCGTGCTGGAAGAGATCGTCGAGACCACCATCGCCGAACATGTGGCCGTGCGTGACGCCATCGCCAGCCGCGACGCAATGGCCGCCCGCGCCGCCATGCGCCAGCATCTGACGGGCGCTGCAAGCCGCATTGCCCTCAATCTCGAGATTTATTGACGCATATCTCTCTGTCCGCAGTTCAGGCAGTAGATTTCGCGTTCGAGACTTTCATATTTCGTCATGCCATGACTTGATCATGGCATCCATGCCCTTGCGGTTCAGGTGTTGTTTGCTTTTAGGTGTGGGGAAATTCGCCGCTTGTCAGGTGCGGCAAGGTCATGGAATGGATGCCATGGTCGGGGCCATGGCATGACGAAGCGGTTGGGTCTTGCGAAGTTCCGCCGGTGTCCCGCCGCAGAGCAATGGGCTGCAGGCTGCCGTTGAAGGCGTGGCAGAGAGGCCGGGGCAGTCTTTCGCCTGAATAAGGTCTCCATTTTTAGACTGCGCTTCGGCAAGCTCTTGATGTCCTGGGGCAAGGCCTCACCTGCGGGAACCCGCAGGGTGTTTGCACATCTTCGCTGTTGTTGCGGACAGGCGCTGCCACAGGCTGGACAAGCCCGGCGTCATGTTGCTAAGACTCATTAATGTGATTGTCTGACATCCAGACAATCCGGCAGGGCATGGCAGGAGCAATGCGCGTGGAGGCGCTGGCCTGCTGTCCGGGGAATTGGGGAGGAGGGCACTGGTGGCCGGTCAAGTTGTTACTGCATCTGGAATTCTGCCTGCCGATGCGCAGGACGCCGTGCTCGTTGGCCGCGTCTGGTCGAAAGCGGAAGACGGGCCTTGCCCGGTGCTGATCCGCGATGGGCAGGTGTTCAACCTGACCGGCATTGCCGCCACCGTTTCCTCCCTTTTTGAAATGCCGGAGATCGC
Source organism: Pannonibacter sp. I15F10I1 (assembly GCF_900185665.1). Classification (NCBI taxonomy): domain Bacteria; kingdom Pseudomonadati; phylum Pseudomonadota; class Alphaproteobacteria; order Hyphomicrobiales; family Stappiaceae; genus Pannonibacter; species Pannonibacter sp. I15F10I1. The sequence continues at coordinate 814,455 of NZ_FYAN01000026.1, read as the reverse complement.
CGCACGGCTGAAGCAGGCGTCTGGCCTGCCGGATTTGGGGCCGCTGGATGCGTTCCTCGATGGCAGCGCCGGTCAGTTGCTGGCGCCCATCGATCTGCAATCGGTCAAGGCGGCCGGCGTCACCTTTGCCGACAGCATGCTGGAGCGGGTGATCGAGGAACAGGCCAAGGGCGACAGCTCCCGCGCGCTGGAAATCCGCGAGCGTCTGGCCCCGGTGCTGGGCGGCAGCCTGCGCGGCGTCAAGGCCGGGTCGGAAGAAGCCCGCAAGGTCAAGGCGCTGCTGCAGGACATGGGCCTGTGGTCGCAGTATCTGGAAGTGGGCATTGGCCCGGATGCGGAAATTTTCACCAAGGCGCAGCCCATGTCGTCGGTCGGCTGCGGCGCAAAGGCGGGCATTCATCCCATTTCCGAGTGGAACAATCCGGAGCCTGAAGTGGTTCTGGCGGTTCGCTCGGACGGCGTGATCCTCGGCGCCACCCTCGGCAATGACGTGAACCTGCGCGATGTGGAGGGCCGCTCGGCGCTGCTGCTCGGCAAGGCGAAGGACAACAACGCCTCCTGCGCCATCGGCCCCTTCATCCGCCTGTTCGACGAGGGCTTCACCATCGATGACCTGCGCAAGGTGCGGGTGTCGCTGCTGGTGGAGGGCGAGGACGGGTTCGTCATGACGGGAGAAAGCCCGATGGAAGCCATCAGCCGCTCGCCGGAGGAACTGGTCAGCCAGCTGCGCAACCGCAATCACCAGTATCCGGACGGGGCTGTGCTGTTCCTCGGCACCATGTTTGCCCCCGTGAAGGACCGGCGCGGGGCAGGGCAGGGCTTCACCCACGAGATTGGCGACCGGGTGGAGATCCACACGCCGAAGCTGGGGCGCCTGATCAACTGGATCGACCGCACGGATGCCTGCCCGGAATGGACTTTCGGCCTGCGTGAGCTGTTCCGCAACCTTGCCCGCCGCGGGCTGGCGGACAAGGTGTGAGGGGCTCATGATCGCGACCCTCACCCGTCTCTTCTACCGCGCGCTGGAAGCGGTGCTCGTTTTCCTGCTGGCCTCCATGGCCGTCATGGTCTTCGTCAATGTGGTCCTGCGCTACGGCATGAATTCCGGCCTCGTCGTCTCGGAAGAGCTGGCGCGGTACTTCTTCGTCTGGCTCACCTTCATCGGTGCGGTCGTGACCTTCCGGGAAAACTCCCATCTCGGCATCGAGACGCTGGTGGTGCATTTCTCCCGGCGCGGGCGCCTCTTCTGCATGGCGCTGGTCAACATCATCATCATGACCTGTTCCGCCATCTTCTTCTGGGGCACCTGGAAGCAGTTCCCCATCAATGCCTCCATGGCCGCGCCCGTCACCGGCATGCCGATGATCTGGGTCTATGGCATCGGCTTCTTCACCGGTGGCGGCATGTTCCTGATTTCGCTGGAACGCTTCATCCGCATTCTGCTGGGCCGCACCACGGACAAGGAAATCGCCGTGTTCGCCGGTGAGCACGCGGACCCTGCCAAGCTGATGGAGCATTGACACATGACGCTTCTCGTCTTCATCGGCTCCCTGCTGGGTTCCATGGCCATCGGTGTGCCGGTTGCCTTTGCGCTCATGTTCTGCGGCGTCATCCTCATGTCCTACATGGGCATGTTCAACACGCAGATCGTGTCGCAGAACATGATCTCCGGCGCAGACACCTTCACGCTGCTGGCCATTCCCTTCTTCATCCTCGCCGGTGAACTGATGAACTCCGGCGGCCTGTCCCGCCGCATCATCGACTTTGCGCTGGCCTGGGCCGGGCATATCCGCGGCGGCCTCGGCTTCGTGGCCATCGTGGCGGCGATCATCATGGCCAGCCTGTCCGGGTCGGCAGCAGCCGATACGGCGGCTCTGGCCGCGATCTTGGTGCCGATGATGGCCCGTGCGGGCTATGACGTGCCGCGCTCGGCTGGCCTCATGGCGGCAGGCGGCATCATCGCTCCGGTCATTCCGCCGTCGCTTGCCTTCATCATCTTCGGCGTGGCCGCCAATGTGTCGATCACCAAGCTGTTCATGGGCGGCATTGTGCCCGGCATCATGATGGGCTGCGCCCTGGCCCTGACCTGGACCTTTCTTGTCCGCAAGTCCAAGGTCGAGACGCTGCCGCGCCAGCCCATGTCCGTCCGCCTTGCGGCAACGGGCCGCGCCGCCTGGGCGCTGGGCATGCCGGTGATCATCCTTGGCGGCATCCGCATGGGAGTGGTCACGCCGACGGAAGCAGCGGTGATTGCCGCCTTCTATGCGCTGATGGTCGGGCTGTTCGTCTACCGGGAACTGAAGGTCGCCGATCTTTACTTCGTCATCCTGCGGGCGGCGAAGACGACTTCGATCGTCATGTTCCTCGTCGCGGCGGCGCTGGTGTCGGCTTGGCTGATCACGGCGGCGAACATTCCGGCAGAGATCACCCGCCACATTGCCCCGCTGATCGAGCAGCCCAAGCTGCTGATGCTGGTGATGATGATGCTGGTGCTTGTGGTGGGCACGGCGCTGGATCTGGCGCCCACCATCCTGATCCTGTCGCCGGTGCTGATGCCCATCGTCAAGCAGGCGGGTATTGATCCGGTCTATTTCGGTGTTCTCTTCGTCATGAACACCTGTATCGGCCTCATCACGCCGCCGGTTGGCGTGGTGCTCAACGTGGTCAGCGGCGTGTCCAAGGTGCCGCTCGGCAAGGTGGTGACAGGCGTCATGCCTTTCCTGCTGTCACAGATCGCAGTGCTGCTGCTGCTGATCATGTTCCCGGAACTGGTGCTGGTGCCGCTGTCCTGGCTGCACTAGGCGCCCTGTACCCATACGGCGGCAGGCCAGAGGAGTGGCTGCCCGCCGGAAAGACTTGATGAAAAGGGAGGAAGAGACAATGAAGAAACTGCTTCTCGCCACCACGGCTGTGGTGTTTGCCGCCACCGCCGCTGTTCCGGCATCGGCGCAATTCAATGACCGCAACATGCGGGTGTCCAATGGCATCAATGCGGACCATCCGGTCGGCAACGGCATCAATGCCATGCAGGCCTGCCTTGACGAAAAGTCCGGCGGCAAGCTGAAGCTGACCGCCTTCTGGGGCGGCGCGCTCGGCGGCGACCTGCAGGCAACCCAGGCCCTGCGCGCCGGCGTTCAGGAAGCTGTCGTCACCTCGTCCTCGCCGCTGGCCGGCATCGTTCCGGCGCTCGGCGTCTTCGACCTGCCGTTCCTCTTTGCCAGCAACGAGGAAGCCGATGCCGTGATGGACGGTGAGTTCGGCGAGTTCCTCAATGGCAAGCTGGCCGAGGCTGGTCTCGTCAATCTCGCCTATTGGGAAAATGGCTTCCGCAACCTGTCCAACTCCAGCCGTCCTGTCACCAAGTGGGAGGATCTGCAGGGCATGAAGGTGCGCGTGATGCAGAACAACGTCTTCCTCGACACCTTCCAGAACTTCGGCGCCAATGCCACGCCCATGGCCTTTGGCGAGGTCTTTTCCGCGCTCGAAACCAAGACCATCGATGCGCAGGAAAACCCCTATGTCACCATCGACACCTCGAAGTTCTACGAGGTGCAGGAATATGTCAGCGAGACGCGCCACGCCTATACGCCGTTCCTGTTCCTGTTCTCCAAGCCGATCTTCGACAGCTACACCGCAGATGAGCAGGCTGCCCTGAGGGACTGCGCCATCGTTGGCCGCGACGAGGAGCGCAAGGTGATCCGTGAACTGAACCAGACCTCGCTGGAGAAGATCCAGGCCGAAGGCGTCAAGTTCAACACCCTGAGCGAGGATGAGCAGAAGCGCATGCTCGAAAAGTCTCAGGTGGTCTACGAGAAGCACAAGGACACCATCGGTGCCGATGTGATCGAGCGCGTGCAGCAGGAACTGGCGAAGATCCGCGGCTGATCCTGGAGGAGGGGACACGCCCCTCCTGACCCATCCCCCGGACTGCGGTGCCCCATCCGCCGCAGTTCAGCGCAGAGACCCGCAGCGGCAACGTTGCGGGTCTTTTCCGTTTGTTTTGCCGCTCATTCGGGCTGCTTGTACCAAGGCTTTCGATGCTGACGCATCACGCCTTGAAAATGCTCAAGCGCCGCACGGGCTTGACCAATGCTCGATGAGAAAAGCTCATCGAGCATTGGTATTACTCCGGCCCCTCACTCCGGAATTGCGGGCAGCACCTGATCGCGCTTCTTCAGCTTCTGTTCGCGGAAGAAGATGAACAGTCCAGCGCCGGTGATGAGCGCTGCACCAAGCATCATGCTGGGCTTGGGCAGGTCGCCGAAGAAATACCAGCCGAAGACGACAGCCCACAGCAGCAGCGTATATTGCAGCGGCGCAACCGTGGCCGCATCCGAGATCTTCAGGGCGCGGTTGACCATGATATGGGCGGTCATGGCGACGATGCCGAGCAGGGACAGCAGCAGCGCATCTTCCATCGAGGCGATAGGGCGCCAGTCGAACGGGGCCATGACAAGCCCGGCAAGCCCTGCGCCTGCCGTCTGGAAGAAGACCAGCGTCTTGTCCGGCGTGCCGCGCAGGCTGCGGCCGGACAGCATCATGAAGGCAAAGGCGGCAGCTCCGGCGATCGAGAGGATCGCGGGCGGGGTGAACATGGCGCTCGACGGATTGAGCGCGATGATGACGCCGATGAAGCCCACCGCAATGGCGCTCCAGCGCCGCCAGCCCACCTTCTCGCCCAGAAGGAAGGGGGAGAGCGCGGCCACATAGATCGGCGCCGCCAGCCAATAGGTCATTACGTCTGCAAGCGGCAGATAGGTGACGGCATAGTAGAAGCAGAAAAGCTCGAAGGTGGAAAAGGCCACACGGGCCGCCTGCATGCCCGGCCGCTCCGGCTTGAGCAGCGGCTTGAGGCCAGACATCCAGAGAAATGGGGCGAGGATCAGCAGCGCCGCGATGCTGCGGATCAGCACCACCTGGCCGACGCTGTAGCTGGCGACGAGCCATTTGCCCATGGCGTCGTTCAGCGCAAAGAGGAACATGCCGAGCAGCATGATGGCAGGTCCTGCAATCCCGCCAAGACGATGAACGGCCGCGCTCGTGGAAGTCATGTTGAGGGTCCTTGTGGCCGGGATTCTGGCTGCCTGAAGCGGCCGGTATGATGCGGTGAAAAGCAGGGTCCGCGCGAGGCCGCCAGAAGTGGGGCGGGCGGCTGTTGACCAGTCACGGAACCTGCCTCCGAGAATGCCATCTGCCGCAAAAAAGTGCACGCAATCTCCGCCCTTGGTCCACAGCTTGCCGCTGTTTTTTGCGAAGAAACAGGTCCTTGTTCCGTTCAGAGCGTCTGGAGCAGCCGGGTCGAAATATCGATGATATCGCGGGAGACCAGCGAGGCCGGCGTGTGCTTGCGGGTCAGCACGCCGAGCTGCATCGGCGGCGGCAGATCCGGCACGCTGATCTGATGCAGGTCCTGGCCCCAGAAGGCATGATCAAGGATGCGCAAGGGGCAGAAGGCGATCAGATCCGTTGACCGGTTCAGGGCGGCGAGCAGGAAGGGAGAGCGGCACAGGGTTGGCGGATGGGCAAGGGTGACGTCCTTTGCCGCCAGCCAGTCGAGCGTTGCCTGATCGGCACTGCCGGGGGCCGGATTGAGCAGCCAGCGCTCCTGGGCCAGTTCCTCCCAGGAGACCTGCCGGCCGGCAAAGCGGGTTGAGCCGGTGACCGGCGCAATCTGGACCTCAGCGAAAGAGAAGAAGGCGAGATCCGCCGGCAGGGCATTTGGCACCGCAATGCCAAGCGCCAGATCCAGCTGCCCATCCTGCAGCCGGGGCACGATATTGCCCAGCGTGCCGGATTCCACTTCCAGCTGCCCCTCCGGGTGGCGGCGCTGGAATTCGTGAATGATGCTGCCGAGCTTCGTCGCCGCCACCACAGGTGTCACCGCGATGCGCGCGGTGGCCACCGTCTGCCCGGAGATGCGCCGTACCTCCTCTTCCGCGCGGCGCATGGTCGCCACGATCAGCCGTGCATGGGTCATCAGCGCCTTGCCGGCGGGGGTGAACTGTGTGCCGTGCGAGGCGCGCAGCAGCAGCGCCGCCCCGGTCTGCGCTTCCAGTTCTCGCAGCATCTTGGTCAGCGCACTTTGGGACAGCCCCATCTCCCGCGCTGCACCGCGGATGGAGCCTTTGTCGGCGAGGGCGACGAGCGCCTTGAGCTGCTGTGTCTTCACGGGTGGGGTGAACTCTCTTGGTTGTCAGGTGGCAACATTATGTGTCTGTTTTGATTTTTGCCAATATGCCTGAATGACCCAACGAACAACCGCAGGCGCAAAGACGCGCGGGTTCGGTGCCGCTTCTGTTCCCGGAGCGGCAGACCAGGGGAGGAAGCTTGTGTCGCGAACTGAATTCAAAAAAATCCCGGCAATACTGGCCATGGCCTTGATGAGCCTTCCGGCGGCTGCATCGGCCAGCGACCAGAATGATGCGAAATGGTTGTCACCGACCATGGTGAATGCCCGCGCCAACATGCTGAACCCGGCGCTGAACTACCTGACGTTCCAGCACATGGACCAGATGTTCGCGACCCGGACCGTTGCCGCAGGCGCGCAAGTGCAGCCGCTGCCGTCCATGCCTGTGTCGCTGGAGGGCGAGTACACGATTGGAGAGGCCAGGCTGGATCTGGAAGGTGCGCTTGAAGCGACCCACACCAATGCCCTGGTCGTGCTGAAGGACGGCAACCTCGTTTACGAGACCTACCGCAATGGCAGCGACGAGAACACCCGCTTTCTGACCTTCTCGGTCGCCAAGTCCTATGTCTCGACGCTGATCGGCCTTGCGCTGGCCGATGGCCATATCAAGAGCCTCGACGACAAGGTGACCGACTATCTGCCCGAGATGAAGGGCAGCGGCTATGACGGGCCGACCATCCGCGACCTGCTGCAGATGCGCTCCGGCGTGGACTGGCTGGAGGTCTATGAATTCGGCAGCGACACCCAGCTGACCACCGTTCATGACAATTCCCTCGTCGGCTACAAGTACCGCTGGTGCGACTATGCCGCCAAGGAATCCAAGCCGGGCGCCAATGCGGCGGAGCGGCCCTTCAACTACGCCACGCTCGACACCAGCGTGCTCGGCTGCATCCTCGAAAAGGCCGTCGGCAAGACCGGCGCCGAGTATATGTCTGAAAAGCTCTGGAAGCCGGCCGGCATGGCAAATGATGCCTACTGGATCATGGACGGGCCGCCTTCCGTTGGCCGCGAGTTCTTCGGCGCAGGCCTTGCTGCCACCGCCCGCGATCATGCCCGTTTTGGCCTGATGTTCCTGAATGAAGGCAAGTCCAACGGCAAGCAGGTTGTTTCGGCTGACTGGGTGAAGGAAGCCACCGTGCCGTCCGAGGGCAACGAGCCTGCCGGGCCGGAGGAACAACTGGGCTATCAATACCAGTGGTGGACCTTCCCGGAGAGCGACGCCTATTCGGCACTGGGCCTGTTCCACCAGTATATCTACGTCGATCCCACCAACAATCTCGTCATCATGAAGGCGACCGCTTCGCCCGATCCGGTTGGTCATGACGAACCCAATTTGGCTCTGTTCAAGCAGATTACCGACAAGCTGACGAAGTAACTTGCAGCAGAGGGACACGCGGTTTTACAGCGTGTCCCCCAAACTCCAGAACCGCATCGCCCCCTGCGATGCGGTTTTTTCATGAACCGGGAGAAGGGGCGGACACAGCCTGCGTCAGGGCATCTGAACCCCGGTCGCCGCGACATGGACGGCGTAAAGCGAGCGGGTTGCCGTGATGAACAGCCGGTTGCGGCGCGGCCCTCCGAAGGTGAGGTTGGCAACCGTCTGCGGCACCCGGATCTTGCCCAGCAAAGTGCCACCGGGGGCGAAACAGTGCACGCCGTCACCGGCGCTGGTCCAGAGATTGCCATCCGTATCGAGGCGGAAACCGTCCGGCAGGCCGCAATCCAGCTTGCAGAAAACGCGGCCATTCTCCAGCCTGCGCCCGTCCACCACGTCAAAGACGCGGATCTGGCTCGGCACTGAGGCATCGTGGCTTGCCCCGGATTCGGCGATGTAGAGCCGCCGTTCGTCCGGTGAAAAGGCAAGGCCGTTGGGCTGGGTGAAATCATCCACCACGGCGCTCACCGTGCCGGTCTGCGGATCTATCCGGTAAACCCGCCGCGCCGCCTGTTCAGGCTCGGCCTTGTAGCCCTCGTAGTCGGACAGGATGCCGTAGGTGGGATCTGAGAACCAGATGCTGCCATCCGACTTCACCACCACATCATTGGGCGAGTTCAGCCGCTTGCCCTCGAAATGGCTGGCCAGAACCGTGAGGCTGCCATCGGCTTCGGTGCGGGTGACGCGGCGCTCCCCATGTTCACAGGTCACCAGCCGGCCCTCGCGGTCGCGGGTGTTGCCATTGGCAAAACCGGAAGGAGCCCGGAAGACGGAAATTGCGGCGCCCGGGTTTGAGCCAGTTCCGGCCTGCGCGCCCGGTTCAGGCACATAGCGCAGCATCCGCTCGTTCGGGATGTCGCTGAACAGGAGGCAGCCGAGATCGGCAAACCAGACCGGTCCTTCCGCCCAGCGGCAGCCGCTGAAAAGCTCTTCAAGCGCGGCGCTGGGGACGATCAGGTTGCGGAACCGCGGGTCGATGATCTCGTAAGGAGAGGTCATGGTCTGGATCTTCCGTTGCAAGGGACCAGTCAGCGCCCCGCCGCAGGGCGGCTGGCGGCAATGATAACGGCGATGATGATGAGGCCGGTGAGGACAAGGCGCGGGCCTGCGCCAAAGCCGTAGGTGTTGAGCATCGACACCACCAGGAACATGAAGAGCGATGCGCCCCAGATGCCCGGCACATTGGAGTTGCCGCCTGCTACGGCCGAGCCGCCGATCACCACCACGGCAATCGAGGCCAGCAGATATTCCGCGCCCATGTTGAGCGCCGCCCCGCCGGAGAAGCTTGCCAGCAGATAGCCGCAGACCGAGGCCAGCACCGCACAGAGCACATAGGTGACGAAGCGGGTGCCATCGACGGGAATTCCGGCCATGCGCGCGGCAAAGGAACTCTGGCCGATGGCCGAGATCCAGCGGCCGTAGAGCGTGCGCTCCAGCAGCCACCAGGCGGGCAGGGTGAGCGCCAGCGCCGCCAGTGCCATGTTGGGAATGCCGGATGTGGTGCCGGTGGCAAATTGCGCCAGCAGTTCCGGCGGCTTGATGCGGATGCCGCGATTGTACCAGATGGCCGCCGACTGGGCGATGAAGCTCATCGACAAGGTGGCGATGATCGGGGGGATGCGCAGCAGCTTGATCAGGGCGTAGTTGGCAATGCCGATGGCGATGCCAACAAGGATTGCGGCCAGAAGACCGGCTAAAATCAGTGAATCCTGTCCGTCCATGATCTTCATGGACACGGTTCCGGCGAGCGTGATGGTGGCAGGGACGGAAAGGTCCACATTGCCCGGCCCAAGGGTGATGACGAACATCTGCCCGAGACCGGCAATCACCGAAAAGGCCGCGAAGGTGAGGGCAGCCTGACTGAGCCCGCCCACGCCCGCGCCGCCGGTGAAGGCGAGGGTGGTGGCCCAGGTCAGGAAGGCGGCGGCGAAGGACCAGATCCATGGGCGCAGGAGGCTGACCGGCGTCCATGCGGTGCGGGCGGCGGGGCTGGTGTGCTGGCTCATGTCTGGGCGCCTCCGGTCTTACTGCCGCTCTGGCCGCCGTTCTGGCGGGCGTTGAAGAGGAGGCGCAGGCCCAGCACGATGATCAGGATCGCGCCCTGTGCGCCGATCTGCCAGTCAGGCGAGATGCGCAGGAAGGAGAGGAACGAGCCTGCGAGCGTGAGTGTCAGCGCGCCGATGACCGCGCCGATGGGCGACACGCGTCCGCCGGTGAATTCGCCGCCACCCAGGATCACCCCGGCAATGGACAGCAGCGTATAGCGCAAGGCGATATTGGCATCGGCTGACGTGGTGAGGCCGACAAGCGCCATGCCTGCCAGAATGGCGAAGACCGCGGCAAGCGCATAAGCCCCGGCCTTCAGCCGCAGCACAGACCATCCGGCCCGGGCGACGGACCGGCTGTTGCCACCAACACCCCGGATGGCGACGCCGAAGGTTGAGCGCATGACGATGACATGCGCCAGCGCCGCGACGGCCAGGCTCGCAATGATGGCCATGGGCACGAAAGGCGGCTTGGCCGTCATCAGCCCACGCAGCCACTCCGGCGCGGAGCCGCCCGGTGCGGGCAGGATCAGCACCGCAAGCCCGCCCCAGACGAAACTCATGCCGAGCGTGACGACGATGGAGGGCAGATCCCGCAGGGTGATGATGAAGCCCGTCAGCGCATAGACACAGACCGCGCCGCCAAGGATCAGGCCTGCGGTCAGCGGCGCCTCGGGCATGAAGGCGGCGGTGACGCAGGCAGCGAAGCTGACGAAGGTGCCAATCGACAGATCGAGGTCGTTCACTGCCATGATGATCATCTGCGCAATGGTGGCAAGGGCGATGGGCACCGCCAGATTGAACAGCAGGTTGAGGCCGGTATAGCTCATGGCACGCGGCTGCAGGTAGAAGACGGCAGCCAGCAGCAGGGCCAGTGAGACGGCCGGAATGAGCAGCCGCAGGGCTTCGGCGGAGGAGATCTTCATGCGGTTTCTCCGGAGAAGGACGCGGCAAGCACATGGTCTTCCGAGATGCCGCTGCCCTCAAGGACGGCCGCAATCACCCCGTCGCGGAACACATAGACCCGGTCGCACAGGCAGATTTCGTCCATCTCGGTCGAATACCAGACGAAGGTGCGCCCGGCTTCTGCCTCCCGGCGCAGGATGGCATAGACATCCTGCTTGGTGCCGATATCGACGCCGCGCATCGGGTCATCCATCAGCACCACGTCAGCCGCGGTGCTGAGCGCCCGCGCAAACAGCACCTTCTGCTGGTTGCCGCCGGAGAGTGACAGGATGGGATTGCCCATGTCCGGCGTGCGCACTGCCATATGCTGCTTCCACTCGGCACCGAGCGCGGCCTCGCGGGTGGCACTGATGGCGGTGAAGCGGGAGAGGCCGGGCAGGCTGCTGATGGTGAGATTGCGCAGGATGCTCCACAGCGGAAACGTGCCATTGAGCGAGCGGTCGCCTGCAACAAAGGCGATCCTGTCCCGGAACGACGGCAGCCAGTTGCTGCGCTGCGCCTCATAAAGCGCCAGCAGCATCCGTGTCTGGCCGTGGCCGGCGAGGCCGGCAAGGCCGATGATCTCGCCCTTGCGCGCCTCGAAAGCAGGGCAGCCATCCTTCGGGCGGTGGCTGAGCACGATGGGCGCATCACCTTTGCGGAGTGCGGGGCCTGCAGCATGGCTGTCGCGCACCACACTGCCCATGGCCTCCACAAGGCTGCGCGCGGTAAACTGCTCCGCAGGCCGGGATGCGGTCACGCGGCCATCTTTCATCACCACGATGCGGCTCGACAGGGACAGGATTTCGCCCAGAATATGTGAAATGAAAAGAATGGATCCGCCTTCTGCAACGTATGTTTTCAGATAGGCCAGAAGCTGTTCGGCAAGTCCGGCGTCGAGCGAGGACGTCGGCTCGTCGAGGATGACGAGCCTTGGCTTGCCCGTCACGGCAAGAAAGTTCAGGGCGATTTCCACCATCTGCCGCTCGGCGATGGACAGGCTGCTGACCGTGGCCCCGGTGGGGATGCGGTTGCCGGGGAAGATGGCATCCAATTGGCGCCGCATCAGTCCCTCGGCGCGCCGCCGCCAGCCCATGCCCTTCAGCCCGGCATGCATCAGCCGGGCGTTTTCGGCGATGGTCAGGTTGGGGCAGAGGGAGAGTTCCTGAAAGACGCAGCGGATCCCCGCCTCGCGCGCGCCTGCAACGCCTTCCAGAGCCGTGCCGCCCCGTTCCACCGTGCCTTCCTGCGGTGTCAGTGAGCCATTGATGACGTTGACGATGGTGGATTTGCCCGCACCATTGTGGCCGACGAGGCCGATGGCCTCACCTGCGCAGATGTCGAGGCCGGCACCGTCCAGTGCCGTGACGGCTCCGAACTGGACCCTTACGCCGCTTACACGGGCCACCAGACTGTTTCCGGTCATGCTTGCTTGAACCGTCCTGAATTTCGGTAAGAGACAGCCCTGCCGCCGCAAGGCCCTTGCAGAGTGGGCGGCGGCAGGGAAAGCCTGCACAAGCCCGTGCGGCGCTTGAGCAGTTCACTTGATGCATCAGCATCTCAGAGCCTTGGCGTCACTGAGCGGCCGCGATCACGGCCTGCGCGTCTTCCAGCGAATATTCCACGTTGGCAACGCCGCCCTTCTGGGTGGTGGCAAGGTTCTCTTCCAGCGTGTCCTGGCTGATGCTGAGGAAGGGAACGACGAGATCCTTCTTCACGTCCTTGCCGTCGAGGATCTGCTGGGCGACCCAGAAGGCGAGGGTGGAGACGCCGGGGGCGATGGAGACGGACATGGTCTCGTAGCCGGAGGCGTCCTTCTGCTTCTTCCACCACTGCAGCTCGTCTTCGCGGTTGCCCATGATGATCACCGGCGTCGGGCGGCCTGCGGCCTCGAAGGCCTGAGCTGCGCCATAGCCGTCTCCGCCCTGAGTGACGACGGCGGCGATTTCCGGCAGGCTCGGCAGAATGCCTGCGACGGCGCGCTGCGCCACATCCTGCGCCCAGTCGCCATGCACGGAGCCGGCAATCTTGAACTGCGGGAACTGCTTCACGCCCTCATGAATGCCCGCCGAGATTTCGTCATCGACGAAGACACCGGCAAGGCCGCGGATCTCCAGCAGGTTGCCGCCATCGGGCATGCGCTTGGACAGGTATTCCACCTGACCGCGGCCCATTTCCTTGAAGTCGACGGCGATGCGCCAGGCGCAGGGCTCGGTGACAATGCCATCGAAGGAAACAACGATGATACCGGCATCGCAGGCTTCCTTCACCGCGCCGTTAAGGGCGGTCGGGGAGGCTGCATTGAGGACGATGGCATCATAGCCCTGCAGGATCATGTTCTGGATCTGCGCGGCCTGTTCGGTTGCCTGGTTCTCGGCGGTGGTGAACGGATCGGCAGCGGCAACAATACCGGCCTTCACGGCTTCTGAGGTGACCTTTTCCCAGCTCGTCAGCATCGCCTGACGCCAGGAGTTGCCGGCGTAGTTGTTCGACAGGGCGATCTTCTTGTCCGAGGTGTCCGCGTGTGACGCCATGGGCATGGCCGCGCATGTCACGGCCACAGAAGCCATGATGAATGTCCTGAATGTCATTGTCTCACTCCCTGGAGCCGTATCAGGCAATTTCCGGGGCCGCTCCTCAACAGCCCGTGCCGGAAATTTTGTTTCTGGAAAACCTGTCCAGCGGCAAGAAGGATGCCGGAAATGAAAATGGCTGTACAGGCGGATGGGTGAAGCGGACTTGCGGGAAACCGCATATCATTTGCGGGAATCCGCAGGACGAACCGGGGGCCTGCATGGCTATGGTGGGAGACGGGCAGGCCGGGGAGGGCCGCCGGGAGGACAAGATGCCGGATCTTCAATCCGCAGCCCAGCTGGCGCAGTATGTGCGCATTTCACGGCTTCTGGCCGGACGGCTGGACTTCCAGTCAGCGATAGATGCGGTGGCCAAGGAAATCAAGGCCGTCATCCCGCACGACCATATGGATGTCTGCATCATTTCGCCGGGCAGTACATTCCACATCGCCTATGAAAGCGGCCTTGCGACCGACTGGAGCCGCAGGCCGCCGGCGAGCATCCGCTTCAGCCCCTTGCGCGACATGCTGGAGGGCGCCTTCGACACGATGCTGACGGGCGATGCCTGCACCGACCCGCGCTTTCATTTCGAGGGCGCCTTTGCCGCGCCCATCCTCGAGCACCGGCTGCGGGCGCGTCTGCATGCGGCGCTGAAGGTGCATGGCGAGACCATTGGCGTTCTGTCCTGCTCGCGGCTGGAGGAGGATGTCTACACACAGGAGGATCTGGACCGCGCCTGCCTGATCGCGGATCTGATCGCCCCCTATTTTTATGCCCTGCGGGCTTCCGAAGAGGCGCGCAAGCTTGCCATCATCGAGGCAGAGGCTCGTGTGCGGGAAGAGACGCTGCGGCAGGGGGCAAGGCAGCTGACAGAAGAGCTGGACGCCGAGCGCCAGCGCATCGGCATGGAGCTGCATGACCAGACGCTGGCCGATCTCACCCGCATTGCCCGCCGGCTTGAGCGGCTCAGCCTGTCGGGGCCCGTGTCCGGAGCGATGCTGGAGCCGCTGAGCCTCAGCCTGCAGCAGTCGATGCAGGAGCTGCGGCAGATCATCGAGCAGGCACGGCCCTCGGTGCTGCAGCTGTTTGGTCTGGCGGAAGCGATCGAAACCCATCTCGGCCGGGCCGTGCGTGACAGCGGCCTGTCGATCCGCTGGGCCATGGAGGATGCAACGGGCGGCGCGCTGGCCTCGCTGCCGCCGCCCGTCAGCCTTGCGCTCTACCGGATCGCGCAGGAGGCCATCAACAATGCGGTGCGCCACTCGCAGGCCAGCCGTATCACGGTCCGGATCTGGCAGGAGAAGGCCCAGCTTTATCTGGAAGTGTCCGACACCGGGATTGGCCTCAAGGCGGGGCGCCTGCACAAGGGCACAGGCATCGGCAACATGCAGACACGGGCGAGCCTGATCGCAGCCAGTTTCAGTTGCGGGTCGGGCAGCAGGGGCAGTTATGTGCGTGTCATCCTGCCCTTGCCGCCGGTGCCGCAAGTCAGCAGCGGGGAGACCGCAGAGACGGGCGATCACGAAGGGGAGCATCATGAAGCTGCTGATCGTTGAGGATGACGCCCTGCACCGGGCCTATCTGCATGAGGCGGTGCTTTCGGCCCTGCCGGAATGCGGGCAGGTGATCGAGGCGGGTGATGGCCAGTCCGGCGAGCAGCTGGCCCGCGAGCACAAGGTGGAGCGGATCGTCATGGATCTGCAGATGAGCCCGCGCAATGGCATCGAGGCGGCGCGGGCCATCTGGCAGGAGCGGCCCGGCACCAGCATCCTGTTCTGGTCCAATTATGCGGATGAGGCCAATGTGCGCGGCATTGCGCGGATCGTGCCCAAGGGCGCGGTTTATGGCTATGTGCTCAAATCAGCCTCCGAGGAGCGGTTGCGCCTCGCGCTGCGGTCGATCTTCATCGAGGCGCAGATCGTCATCGACCGGGAGGTCTGGGGCCTGCAGCAGCGTGGCAGCAGCGCAGCGCAGGGCCTGAGCGAATCCGAATACGAGGTGCTGGTTGATATCGCCCTTGGCCTGACGGACAGGATGATCGCCCGGCGCAGGCGCCTGTCCCTGCGCAGCGTGCAGAACCGGCTGCAGAGCATCTACGAGAAGCTGGATGTCTACCAGAGCGCACCGGATGGTGCGGGCGGCGGGGAGGCCGCCTTCAACCTGCGGGCCCGTGCCGTGACCATGGCGTTCCTGCGCAAGCTGCTCAACCATACGGCGCTGGAGCGGGCGGAAGCCGATCTCTCTCACTGGCTGCAGCGGCTGGAGCGGCAGGCGCATACGGTGGAATTGCCGGATCCGCAGTAGGATCGCACGGGCGCAGGGAGTATCATGCCCTACTCCTCTCCGTCCTGGGCCATGCCGTGATTGATCTGCGCAACATCGAAACCTTCTTCTGGGCTGCGGCCCTCGGCAGCCTGCGGGCGGCGTCCGAGAAGCTGGGCACCACCCAGCCTGCCGTGTCCCAGCGCATTGCCTCGCTGGAAGGGGCGCTGGGCGTGCGGCTGTTCGAGCGCGCCGCACGCGGTGTGCGTCTCACCGCCAAGGGGCATGAACTGCTCGCCCATGCCGAGCGGATGATGCAGGCGCGCAATGACATCATCCAGGCCGCCCGCGACCAGACCACCATGAGCGGCAGCTTCCACATCGGCGTTGCGGAAACCATCGTCCAGACCTGGCTGCCGCGCCTCATTGCCGAGGTGCACAGCGCCTATCCGGCGCTGACTCTGGAAATCGAGGTGGACAGCAGCGAGATGCTGAAGGCGCATCTGACAAGCCGCCGCCTCAACCTCGCCTTCATGATGGGGCCGGTGCTGGAAGCGCGGATGGAGAACCGGCCGCTCTGCACCTATCCGCTGTCCTGGGTGGCCAAGGCCGGGCTGGATCTCGGGCCCCGGCCCCTGACGCTGGAGCAGGTCACACGCCTGCCGGTCATCACCTATGCCTCCAACAGTGCGCCCTACCGGCAGGTGCGCGACATGCTGCGGCGGGAAGGGGTGCCGTCTCCGCGCATGTATGGCTGCGCGTCCCTGTCGATGATCGTGCGCATGGTTCAGGATGGGATCGGCACGGCAGTGATCACGCCCATCTTCCTTGGCGCCGAACTGGAGCGGGGAGAGCTGGAAATCCTCGACGTGATCGCAGACCCGCTGCAGGACCTGAATTTCACCGCCACCTGGATCGATGGGCCGGACAGTTATGCCGCCCGGGTGATTGCCCGCATGGCGCAGCAGGTGGCTGCAGGGGAGGCAGGCACAGAAACTGTGCAAATGCCCAGAATTGAAGCTGAGACATAAATAAAATTTATATCACGCTTCCAAACATACGATTGGACAGCCGGGTTTCCGTCATCGTTCTATAGCGGCCAAGACAGCGCTATAAGCTGCATGCAAGGGAACAGACTGGACGTGTAAATCATCCGGTGATGAAGAACAGGCTTGCCCTGTTTTTATATCTCAGGTGAAGCCAGCTACTTCTTGTGTGCGGTGCTGTGACAGAAACCAGCAGAAGGGACCGCAGCATGAAACTCCTTACCCTCACGACCGCATTCCTTGCCGCCTCCACCTCGCTCTCCGCTTTCGCGCAGGACCTGCCGAAGACGGAGCTGCATGTCGTCGGCGGCCTCAGCAACCTGACGGCCTATCAGCAGTTCGAGCAGCCGTTCTGGGAAAAGACGATCCCGGAGAAGTCCGGCGGCCAGGTGACGGCCACCATCAAGGGCTTCAACGAGATGGGCGTGAAGGGCCCGGAACTGATGCGCCTGATGTCCCAGGGGGCCATCGAATTCGGCACCGCGACCCTGTCCTATTTCGCCTCGGACAACCCGATCAACGAAGCCATCGACCTGCCGGGTCTGGCGCCTGACGTGGCAACCGCCCGCAAGGTGACCGCCGCTTTCCAGCCGGTCTATGAGAAGTTCTATGGCGAAGGCTCGCGGGTGAAGCTGCTGGGCATCTCCACCTATCCGGCGCAGGTGCTGTTCTGCAACGCCGAGATCAACAGCCTGAAGGATCTGGCCGGCAAGAAGGTGCGCACCTCGAGCCGCACCCAGGCCGAGTTCGTGGAAGCCTTTGGCGGCGCCAGCGTGACCATGGCCTTCGGCGAAGTGGTTCCGGCCCTGCAGAACAAGGTGGTGGACTGCGCCATCACCGGTTCGCTCTCCGGCTATTCGGCCAAGTGGTATGAAGTCTCCACCCACCTTCTGGCGCTGCCGATCAACTGGAACCAGCAGATCCATGCGGTCAACCAGGGCGCCTGGGACAAGCTGGACCCGAAGGTGCAGGCCTTCATCCAGGAAAACATGAACACCCTGATGGATGACATCTGGGCCGCTGCCGATGAGCAGACCCAGCAGGGCTTCGACTGCAACACCGGCGCTGATGCCTGCACCCTCGAGGTGAAGGGCAAGATGACGCTGGTGGTGCCGTCCGATGAGGACAAGGCGCTTCTGGCCGAGACGCTGAAGACCAAGATCCTGCCGCAGTGGGCGGCCCGCTGCTCGGATGATTGCGTTGCTGATTTCAATGCCACCATTGGCAAGGAAATGAACCTGACCGCAGCCAAGTAATGTGAGACTGACAGGGCGGGGCCTCACTGCAGCCGGGGTTCCGCCCTGTCCCTTTTTGATTGGAGCCGTGAGACATGGGCCTTTCCGGATCTCTTCCCGTTCTTGCGGGTGCCTACCGCTTCGCCAACACCGCGGCACGCTGTGCCGTTCTGGCGAGCGGTGCGCTGACCATCGCCAGCGTTCTGCTGATTTCCTATGACGTGATCGTCCGCAAGCTGTTCGGCATCACCCTCGGCGGTTCGGACGAACTGTCCAGCTATGCCTTTGCCATCAGCACGTCCTGGTCGCTCGCCTATGGCGTGCTGCAGCGGGCGAATGTGCGGGTGGATGTGCTCTATCAGCATCTGCCGGTGCGCGTTTCGGCGCTGCTCGACTGGCTGTCGCTGGTCTGCATGGGCATCTTTATCGGTTATCTCACCTTCTATGCCTATGACGTGGTGGCCCAGTCGTGGATCTACGGCTCGCGCGCCAACACCCCGCTCGGAACGCCGCTCGCCCTGCCGCAGGGCCTGTGGTTCGGCGGTCTTGTCTTCATGTGCCTCATCCTCGCGCTGATGCTGATCCGCTCCTCCGTCGCACTCGTCA
This sequence comes from Pannonibacter sp. I15F10I1, assembly GCF_900185665.1. Taxonomy (NCBI): domain Bacteria; kingdom Pseudomonadati; phylum Pseudomonadota; class Alphaproteobacteria; order Hyphomicrobiales; family Stappiaceae; genus Pannonibacter; species Pannonibacter sp. I15F10I1. The sequence goes on along the minus strand of NZ_FYAN01000026.1, from coordinate 796,121 downwards.
CCGGTGACCTCGAGACGGTGAAGCTGGTGGCCGGCATGCGCTCCACCAAGGAAGAAGCCGAGGAAGAAGCGGCTCAGGGCGAACGCCTCATTCAGGGAGAGCGCAAGTGATCGCCACAACGCTCATCATTCTTCTGGTCCTCATCGGCCTGTCCGTTCCCGTCGCTGCGGCGCTGGGCGTGCTGGGGCTCATTCTGGACCCGCTCTATTCCATGCTGCCGCTGACGCGGGCCATGGGCGAAATGGCCTGGAGCACCAACAACGAGTTCCTGCTCGTCGCCATTCCGCTGTTCATCCTGCTGGGTGAAATCCTGCTGCGTGCCGGATTTGCCGAGCGCATGTACAGCGCCATGAGCCTGTGGCTCTCCTGGCTACCCGGCGGCCTGATGCATGCCAATATCGGCGCTTCGGCCCTGTTCGCGGCGACCTCTGGGTCCAGCGTCGCCACGGCTGCCACGGTCGGCACCGTCGCCATCCCGCAGATCCGCCGCTATGGCTACAACGAGCCGCTGTTCCTCGGCAGCATTGCGGCTGGCGGCACGCTCGGCATTCTCATTCCGCCGTCGATCAACATGGTGCTCTACGGCGTGCTGACGAATACGTCCGTGCCCAAGCTCTATCTGGCGGGCATTCTGCCCGGCCTCCTCCTCACCGGCCTGTTCATGCTGACGATCATCGCCGGCTGCATCCTGGTCCCGCGCTGGGGCGGGGAGCGGGTGAAGGGCGCCTGGGGCGCACGCTTTGCCAGCCTCGTGCATCTGGCACCGCCTTTGGCGATCTTCGTGCTGGTCGTCGGCTCCATCTATGCCGGTATCGCCACCCCGACGGAAGCCGCCGCGCTGGGCGTGCTGGGGGCGCTGATCCTTGCCGCCTGCTTCCGCCGGCTGACCCTCTCCATGCTGGCCACCGCCATTGAGGGCACGATGAAATCCTCGGCGATGATCCTCCTGATCATCATCGCCTCGGGCTTCCTCAACTTCATCATGTCGGCGGCCGGCATCACCGATGCCATCACCAACTCGATCAAGGGGCTTGGCCTGTCGCCGATGCAGATGATTGCGGTCGTCGTGATCTTCTACCTGATCCTCGGCTGCTTCATGGAATCCCTGTCGATCATGATCACCACCATTCCGATCGTGACGCCGATCCTCTTTGCCCTCGGCTTTGATCCGCTGTGGGTGGGCATCCTGATCATCGTACTGGTGGAAGCGGCCCTGATCACACCGCCGGTGGGGCTCAACCTCTTCGTGGTGCACAGCCTGCGCAAGAGCGGCTCCATGGGGCCGGTGATCATCGGCAGCCTGCCGTTCGTCGTCTCCATGGGCGTGCTGATCGTCCTGCTCGCCATCTTCCCCGCAATCGCCCTTTACCTGCCGGGGCTGGCCGGCTGACGGCCCCCCCGGTACCACGACCATTCCATCCGGATACAAGACACATGAAACTGTCCTTCACCGTTGAAACCCTCAAGGCTCCGTCGAGCCTTGAGGTGAGCATCTCTGACCTCATCGTTGCCGGCTGGGCCGGGCGCGACATCCACGCCATCGAGCATCACATCGAGGAACTGGCCGCCATCGGCGTGCCGCGCCCCAGCACCGTGCCGCTCTACTACCGCTGCTCCGACAATTCGCTGGTGCAGGCGGACACCATCCAGGTGGTGGGCGAGGAGACCTCGGGCGAGGTCGAAACCTTCGTGTTCCGTGCAGGTGATGAGCTGTTCGTCTCCATCGCTTCCGACCACACCGACCGCAAGCTGGAATCCCACAGCGTCGCCCTGTCCAAGCAGATCTGCGCCAAGCCGGTGGCTTCCCGTGCCTGGCCTTTCGCTGAAGTCGCCCCGCACTGGGACCAGCTGATCATCCGCTCCTTCATCGAGGAGAACGGCGCCGAGGTGCTGTATCAGGAAGGCACGCTCGCCTCCCTGCGCAGCCCGCAGGACCTGATCGCCGGCTATTCGGGCGGCAAGGACATGCTGGAGCCGGGCTCCGGCATGGTCTGCGGCACGGTTGGGGCCATCGGCGGCATCCGTCCGTCGAAAGCCTTCAGAATGGAGTTGCATGATCCGGTTTTGAACAGGACCATCGCGCACAGCTATTCCATCGAAACCTTGCCGGAAATCGCCTGATGACAACCTCCGAGACCTCCCGCCTGACCCTTGCCGCCGCAGCCGATGCTCTGGCGAAAGGAACCGTGACCTCCACCAGCCTGACGGACGAGGCGCTGACGCGCATCAACGACCCGGCAGGCGAGGGGGCGCGTGCCTTCGTGCGGCGCAATGATACCCGCGCCCGCAAGCTGGCGGAGGCCTCGGATGCCGTGCGTGCTGCCGGGCATGTGCGTTCGCCCCTCGAAGGGCTTCCCATCTCGGTGAAGGATCTCTTCGGCATTGCCGGAGAAGTGTCCCTCGCAGGCAGCATCGCCCTCAAGGATGCCGCAGCAGAGACGGTAGACTGCCCCGTGGTGGCGCGGCTGGTGGCGGCAGGTGCCGTCATCACCGGCACCACCAACATGAGCGAGTTTGCCTTCTCCGGCCTTGGCATCAACCCGCATTACGGCACGCCGCGCAATGCCTATGACCGCGCCACGGGGCGCATTCCCGGCGGCTCGTCCTCCGGTGCGGCCGTGTCTGTGACCGATGGCATGGCGCTGGCTGCCATTGGCACGGATACCGGCGGCTCCATCCGCATTCCGGCGGCGCTTTGCGGGCTGACCGGCTTCAAGCCGACCGCCCGCCGTGTGCCAGCAGAAGGCGTGGTGCCTCTGTCCACCTCGCTCGATTCCATCGGCCCGATTGCCCGCAGCGTTGCCTGCTGTGCCGTCATTGACGCGGTGCTTTCCGGCAGCGGCGAGGATGTGCCCGCAGCCCTGCCGCTCGCCGGGGTCCGCCTTGCCGTCCCCACCACGGTCGTGCTGTCGGACATGGACGAAACCGTCAGCGCCGCCTTCGCCCGCGCCCGCAAGGCGCTGGAAGCGGCTGGTGCCCTGATCACGGAAATCGAAATCCCCGAGTTCGCGCAGCTTGCCACGATCAACGCCAAGGGCGGGCTGATCGCCGCCGAAGCCTGGCACTGGCACCGGGCGCTGCTCGAAAAGGCGGGTGACAGCTATGACCAGCGGGTGCGCCAGCGCATCCTGCGCGGGCGGGAGATTTCGGCGGCGGATTACCTGGACACGCTCGCCAGCCGCAAGGCGTGGCAGGCCGCCGTCGAAGCCCGCGTCGCCCCGTTCGATGCCATGATTCTGCCCAGCGTGCCGGTGATCGCGCCGGAGATTGCCCCGCTTGAGGCCGATGACGCGGCTTTCTTTGCGGCCAACGGCCTGATCCTGCGCAACCCGACGATGATCAACTTCCTCGATGGCTGTGCCCTGTCGGTGCCATGCCATGCGGCCGGTGAAGCCCCGGTGGGGCTGATGATTGCCGGCACGCAGATGCAGGACCGCAAGATCCTTGCCCTCGGCCTTTCCATCGAGGCGGCACTTGCCGCCATCACCGCATGAACGAATGATACCGGCATGACCGCAACCAGCCTTCTCTCCAGTCCTTTTGATGTCCGGCAGGCCGCCCGCACGGGTGCCCTGTGCGGCCCGACGGCCAATCTGGCACCGGGGTTCATTCAGGCCAATCTCGCCATTCTGCCGCAGGATCTGGCCTATGACTTCCTCTTGTTCTGCCAGCGCAACCCCAAGCCTTGCCCGCTGGTCGGTGTGTCGGAAACCGGCGATCCGATGATCCCGGCCCTTGGCCGCAATCTCGACATCCGCACCGACCTGCCGCGCTACCGCGTGTGGCAGAAAGGGGAGCTGGTGGCCGAGCCGCAGAGCGTTGAGGACTGGTGGCGCGATGATCTGGTGTCCTTCCTGATCGGCTGCTCCTTCTCCTTTGAAGAGGCGCTGCTGGCGGCAGGCATCGGCATCCGCCATATCGAGGAAGGCTGCAACGTGCCGATGTTCCGCACCAGCATCGAGACGGTTCCCGCCGGGCGCTTCTCCGGCCCGGTGGTTGTCTCCATGCGGCCGATGAGCCCGAAGGACGCGGTGCGGGCGGTGGAAATCACCTCGCGCCTGCCGGCTGCCCATGGCTCCCCGATCCATATCGGCGATCCGGCACAGATCGGCATTGCCGATCTCTCCCGTCCCGACTACGGCGATGCGGTGAGCGTGCAGGCAGGCGAGGTGCCGGTGTTCTGGGCCTGCGGGGTGACGCCGCAGGCGGCGATTGCCCGTGTGAAGCCGGAGTTCTGCATCACCCATGCGCCGGGCCACATGCTGGTGACCGACATTCCCAATGCCTCGCTGATGTGAGGCTGGCCTTTGCGGCGTCCGTCATGCCATCCTGAGGACTGCTTCGGCAGCACATGAGGGCAGGGCGCAATGCAGCTTCAGGCGATCACCTATTTCAACGAACTGGTGCGCTGCCGGTCGATCCGGCAGGCCGCCCAGAACCTGGGCGTGACGCCAACGGCGATCAGCCGCCAGCTCGACAATCTCGAATATCATTTCGGCGTGCAACTGGTGGAGCGCGGTGCGCGCGGTATCGAGCTGACGGCGGCGGGCGAAGTGGTGGCGGCCCGGCTGAAGACGGCGATCCGCGCCTTCGATCAGGCCAATCAGGCGATTGATGACCTGCGCGGCTTGCGCCGGGGCGAGGTGAGCGTGCATGTGAATGGCGCCACCGGCGGCTCCATTCTGGCGGCAGCGCTTGCTGCCTTCTCGAAGGAATTCCCGGCGATCCGCGTCACCGTGCAGGAGACCTCGGCGCGTGAGGCCATGAGCGCGATCGTGCGCGGCGATACGGACATGGCACTGACCCTGTTCTCACCGGACGACCCGCGCGTGACGGCGCGTGTCCGTGTGCGGGTGCGCCATGCGGCCATTCTTGCGCCCGATCATCCGGCCGCGGCGCTGAAAAGCCTTGATCTGGATGCGCTCACCACCCATGCGCTGGCGGTGCCGGACACATCCTACAGTGCCCGCGCGGCGCTTGAAGCACGGCTGCGGGCCGCAGGGCATGATCCGCTTTCCGTCAGTTTCACCACGGCTTCGCTGACTGTGCAGAAGGAACTTGCCCGGCTGGGGGCTGCGATCCTGATTCTCCCGGAGATTGCGGTGATCCGCGATCTGGAACTCGGCAGCCTCGTTGCCCGCCCGCTCGCCGCAGATGCCGCCATCGACACGGCGCTTCAGCTCAGTCTTTCGCCGGAACGCCAGCTGAGTTTCGCCGCCAGCCGCTTTGCCGCGTCGCTGGAACGGCTGCTGCGCGTCCGGTTTGGCTCTTCTTTGGCCTCCAGTGTAACGGTTTGCGCAACACGGAGCACTCAAGATCTTCGTTGAGTGTGCGCTGCAAAGTCGTGCAGCCTGAGGCCATGACATGCGGATGACGGCATGTGAGCGCACAGGAGGCAGGCATGGCGATGGTGGATGCGGACGAGCGGGTGCGCCCGGAAGATGAGGTTCTGTCCCTTCCGGCCCGCAGCGTGCTCTCGGCCTTCAAGGCGGGCAGTCTCTCGCCTGCCGAATATATGGCGGCGCTTATCGCAAGAATTGAAGATCGTGAGCCAAGGGTTTGCGCTCTTTATGATTTCCGTCCCGATGAAGCGATGAAGGCGGCGCGGGCATCCGAAGCCCGCTGGGTCAAGGGCACGCCCATCGGCCCGCTGGATGGCATGCCCGTCAGCATCAAGGACAACCTCGCCATGAAGGGCGATCCGGTGACCACCGGCACCGCTGCTGCCGACATGACGCCCGTAGCCGAAGACGCGCCGCTGACGGCGCGGCTGCGCGAGGATGGCGCGATCTTCTACGCCAAGACCACATGCCCTGACTTCGGCATGCTGAGTTCCGGCCTCTCCAGCCTGCACCGCCTTGCCCGCAACCCCTGGGACCTGACACAGAACCCCGGCGGCTCCAGCGCGGGCGCGGCAGCGGCAGGGGCTGCAGGCTATGGCCCGCTGCATATCGGCACGGACATCGGCGGCTCCATCCGCCTGCCGGCCGGCTGGACCGGGCTCATCGGCTACAAGCCGTCTCAGGGCCGTGTGCCGGTCTATCCCTATTATCCGGGCCGCTGCGCCGGTCCGATGACGCCGACGGTGGATGACACGCTGCTGCTGATGGCCTCGATCAGCCGCCCGGACTGGCGCGATGCCACATCACTGCCGCCGGAAGATCTGAACTGGAACGTGCCGCCCGCTTCCGTGCGCGGCATGAAGATCGGGCTCATGCTGGATGCGGGCTGCGGCCTGCCGGTGGATGGCGAAATCCGCACAGCCGTGCTCGCTGCCGTCCATCGTTTCGAGGATGCGGGGGCTGAAATCATCCCGATGGAGGGCATCCTGACCCGGCAGATGCTGGACGGGCTGGATGATTTCTGGCGCGCGCGCTTCTGGGCGCTGATGGAAACCTATACGCCGGAGCGGCGGGCAAAGATCCTGCCCTTCATCCTGGACTGGGCAGCAGGCGCAAAGGACCTGCCCGCCACACGGGCAGCAATCGGCTTTGACCAGATGCTGGCGATCCGGCAAGCCACGGCACAGGTGTTTCAGGGGCTTGATCTCATCATCTCGCCGGTCAACCCGGTGGTCAGCTTCCCGGCGGAATGGGCCGGGCCGACCAACGATCCCTCGCTGCCGTTCGAACATATTGCCTTCACCGTGCCCTGGAACATGGGCGACAACCCGGCCTGTTCGATCAACTGCGGCTTCTCGGTTTCGGGCATGCCCATCGGCCTGCAGATCATCGGTCCGCGCTTTGCTGATCTCAGGGTTCTGTCCGTTGCCCGCGTCTTTGAAAGCTGGACCGGGGGCATCAGCTCCTGGCCGAAACCGTGAGGGCAGGGGTGGCCGGAAACTCAGCCCCGGCTGATGGTCTGCGCCGCCTGGATCACCAGCGGCGCAACCTGACGGGCAAAGTCCTCCGGCTCCCATTCGGCGAGAGAGCCCGCCACGTGGATGGCGGCCACCGGACGCCCGGAGGCGCCAAGAATGGCTGCGCCGATGGCGATTTCGCCGGTCAGGATCTGCTCCAGCGCCAGCGCATAGCCGTTGCGCCGGGTTTCGCCCACGCGCTCCATCAGGACCGCCGGATCGGTGATCGTCTGCGGCGTCACCGGCACGCGGTTGGAGCGGGCAATCAGCTCCTCGCACTCGGCTTCGGGCAGGCGGGCGAGAATGGCCCAGCCGCCGGAGGTGCAGAACAGCGGCACGCTGTGGCCGACCATGGTCGAGGACAGGATCTCCCGCTTGCTCTGCAGGCGGCTGGCATAAACGAGGCGCAAGCCGTCCCACAGGCTGAGATCGACACGCTCGCGCACCTGCCGCCGCAGTTCCAGCAGCACGGGTGTTGCCTTGACCACCACCGGGTTGAGCCGCAGGAAATCGAGCGAATGATCAAGGATGCGCAGGCCCGGCACATAGCCGGTGTCGTCGGGGTCACGGGTGACGTAGCCCAGATGCCTCAGCGTGAACACCAGCCGCTGCACGGCGCTGCGGGTGAGGCCGGTCTGATCCGCCAGGTCCTGCAGCGACATCGGCTTTTCGCTCTGATGGAAGGCGGACAGCACCTGCATGGCCCGGCCAACCGACTGGATGAACAGCGGATCTTCCCAGGTCTCGTCCTGACGGACCGGCGGGCCGAAGATAGAACGCAAAAATTTTGGGCTCATGAGGCTCCGGATTGCATGTGTTTTGACATTGACCTCAGTGGTTAACTGGGTCAGCATAATCAATACAAGTGTATTGCACAGCGATATCGCGAAGCAAGCCGTGAAATTTCCTGATTGGGTGCAAGGAGAGACGACGGATGACAAGGCGCGTGGCAGTTGCCGGTTTCCTGCACGAAACCAACACCTTTGCCCCCTCCCGTGCGACGCTGGCTCACTTCGCCGAAGGTGGCGGGCACATGCCGATTTCACGGGGGCAGGAGATCCTCGACCGCTGCCCCGGCATCAACATCGGCGTTGCCGGAGCGGTGGATTACGCCCGTGAGGCCGGGTGGGAGCTGGTGCCGCTGCTGTGGACCGTGGCCATTCCGTCTGCCCATGTCGAGAAGGCCGCTTTCGAGGCCATCCTCGGCGAGCTGTGCGAGCGGCTTGCCGCTGCCGGGCCGCTCGACGGGCTCTATATCGATCTGCATGGCGCCATGGTCTGCGAGCATCTGGATGACGGGGAGGGGGAAATCCTCGCCCGCTTGCGCAAGGTGGCGGGACCGGATCTGCCCATCGCCGCCAGCCTCGACCTGCACGGCAATGTCACCGCCCGCATGGTGGAGGAGAGTGACGTTCTCGTCGCCTACCGTACCTATCCGCATGTGGACATGGCCGAGACCGGCCGGCGCACGGCGGTGCAGCTTGACCGGCTGATGCAATCGGGCAAACGCCTTGCCAAGGCCTTCCGCCAGCTGCCCTTCCTCATTCCCATCCCCTGGCAGTGCACCGGACTGGAACCAGCCAGAAGCCTCTATGCCCGCGTGGCTGATCTGGAAGGCGGGGCTGTTGCCAGCACATCCTTTCTGACCGGGTTCCCGGCCGCCGATTTCAAGGATTGCGCTCCGTCCGTCATCACCTATGCGGAAGAGCAGACCGCAGCCGATGCGGCGGCGGATGCGCTGGTGGCGGATATTCTGGCGGCAGAGCCTGCGTTCCAGGGCAGGGCCTATGAGCCGGAGGAGGCCATTGCCGAAGCACTGCGGATTGCAGCTTCTGCGTCCCGGCCCGTCGTCATTGCCGACACGCAGGACAATCCCGGCGCGGGCGGGGATTCCAACACCGCCGGCATGCTGGCGGCGCTGGTGCGCGCAGGTGTTTCGCGCGCCTCACTCGGCCTGATGGTCGATCCGGAGGCAGCAGAAGCTGCGCATGCGGCAGGCGAGGGGGCGGAGGTGACGCTCACCCTCGGCGGGCGCTCCGGTGTCGCGGGCGATGAACCCTTCACCGGCACCTTCAAGGTGGAGCGCCTATCGGACGGCAGCTTCATGGCCGCTGGCCCGTTCTTCGGGCACACACACATGGATCTGGGTCTTTCGGCCTGTGTCTCCATCGGCGGCGTGCGCGTGGTGCTGGCCAGCCGCAAGGTGCAGATGGCGGACCTCGCCATGTACCGTTTCGTTGGCATTGAACCGACGCAGGAAGCCATTCTCGTCAACAAGAGTTCGGTGCATTTCCGTGCCGATTTCGAGCCGGTGGCCGAGACCATTCTCGTCGCCCGCTCGCCGGGGCCGATGGCGCTTTACGCCAGCGATCTGCCCTTCCGCAACCTGAAGCCGGGCATCCGGCTGACGCCCTGCGGACCTGCCTTCATGGCCAATGAAACAGCTGCAACGACAGCAAACATCTGAAGTGAAATGAAGTTCGCTCCACAGGCTTGCGGGAGCGGATGGGAGGAGAAGCAGAGCAGATCACAACCGGCCGGAAAACAGGCCGGCACCAACGAAGCATCATCACAACCAACCAGACGGGGTTCACGAACATGCTGAGTGTTGAAACTGGGGTCGTAAGCAGATTGAAGGCTGAGAGCCGGCCGCGCCGCCTGACGGGCCTTGGCCGTCTTGCAGCCGGTCTTATTGCCGGAACGCTGCTGGCCGGCAGCGCCATGGCGCAGGAAAAGGTGATCACCGCCGTGATGCATTCCGGCCTGCGTGTCACCGATCCGGTCATCACCACCGCCCACATCGTGCGCAATCATGCCTATATGATCTACGATGTGCTCATCGCCGTGGACGAGGACTTCACGCCCAGGCCGCAGATGGCGGACTGGACCATCTCCGATGACAAGCTGACCTACACCTTCACCCTGCGCGACGGGCTGAAGTTCCACGATGGCGCCCCGGTGACGGCGGAAGATGCCGTGGCCTCGCTGAAGCGCTGGGGCCAGAAGGATTCCGGAGGCCAGCTCATCTTCGACGTGACGGACAGCCTGTCGGCGGCCGATGACAAGACGCTCGTCTGGCAGCTGAAGGAGCCCTATGCACCGCTGATCGAGACTCTGGCGAAGATGTCGGCACTGCCGCCCTTCATCATGCCGGCGAGCGTTGCCGCCACGCCGGCATCAGAGTCGATCAAGAGCTTCATCGGTTCCGGCCCGTTCCGCTTCGTGGAATCCGAGTTCCAGCCCGGCGTCAGCGTCACTTACGAGAAGTTCGCCGATTATGTGCCGCGCGACGAGCCGTCCAGCTGGATGGCCGGTGGCAAGACCGTCCATGTGGACAAGGTGAAATGGATCACCATGCCCGATGCCCAGACGGCGGTGAATGCGCTGTCCTCCGGCGAAATCGACTACATGGAACAGGTGCCGGTTGACCTGCTGCCGCTGCTGGAGGGTAATGACGATGTGCTGTCGGAGCTGCGCGATCCGCTCGGCTACCAGACCATGGGCCGCATGAACTTCCTCTACCCGCCCTTCGACAATGTGAAGGTGCGCAAGGCGGCCATGATGGCGATCAGTCAGGAGCAGGTGCTGGCGACGCTGATCGGCAACCCGGATTATTACAAGATCTGTGGCGCTCTGTTCGGCTGCGGCACGCCGCTGGCCGATGAAACCGGAGCGGAAAGCCTCGTCAGCGGCGGCAACATCGAAGAGGCGAAAAAGCTCCTGGCCGAGTCCGGCTATGACGGCACGCCCGTGGTGCTGATGCAGCCGACCGACGTGCCGGCCATTTCCGCCCAGCCGGTGGTGGCAGCCCAGGCGCTGCGTGATGCGGGCTTCACCGTCGATCTGCAGCCGATGGACTGGCAGACCCTGGTCACCCGCCGTGCCAGCCAGTCCAAGCCGTCCGAAGGCGGCTGGAACCTGTTCTTCACCAACTGGGCCGTGCCGGAAATCGCCTCGCCGCTGATCAACCCCATGCTCAATGGCCGCGGCAATGCGGCCTGGTTCGGCTGGCCGACGGATGAGCCGCTGGAGGCGCTGCGCAAGGACTTCATCGCGGCCGGTTCCGCAGAAGAGCAGGTGGAAGTGGCGAAGAAGATCCAGGCTCATGCCATGGATGTGGTGAACTACATCCCGCTCGGCCAGTACCTCACCCCGCAGGGACGCTCGGTCAAGCTGGTGGACATGATCCCCTCGCCGGTGCCGGTGTTCTGGAACATGAAGAAGGAAGACTGATCCTCCCGCCGTCTGAACGGCTGCCGGGACCGCCCAACGCGGCCCCGGCTCATCGGGAGCGGCGGGCCTGCCTTGAAAAGGGCAGGGCCTCCGCCGCTCACACCGCCTGAAGGGAAGGGAGCATCCGCCGATGATCGGTTACATCTTCCGGCGCATCCTGGCCGTCATTCCGGTCGTGCTGTGTGTCGCCATCTTTGTTTTTCTGCTGCTGCGCCTGACGCCGGGCGATCCGGCAGCCATCCTTGCCGGTGATGCGGCAACGCCCGAGCAGCTGGAGAAGATCCGCACCTCGCTTGGCCTCAATGAGCCGCTGCTGACCCAGTTCATCACCTGGGCCGGACACCTTGCGGAAGGTGATCTCGGCATTTCACTCATTTCCAATGTTCCGGTGACCGATCTCATCGCACAGCGCATCTGGCCGACGATCAACATCGCCGTCATGACCATCATTCTGGCCGTGCTCATCGCCGTGCCCATGGGTGTGCTGGCCGCCTGGCGGCACCGCACCTGGACGGATTATGCGGTGATGGCCTTTTCGGTGCTGGGCTTCTCCATCCCGGTTTTCGTCATCGGCTATCTCTTCATCCAGGTCTTTTCCCTGCAACTGCGCTGGCTGCCGGTGCAGGGCTATACGGCGCCCTCGCAGGACTTCGGCAAGTTCCTCACCCGCGCCATCCTGCCCTGCCTGACGCTGGCGACGATCTACATCGCCCTCATCGCCCGCATGACGCGGGCCAGCATGCTGGAGGTGCTGGGCGAGGATTACATCCGCACCGCGCGCGCCAAGGGCCTGAGGGAAAAGGCGGTGTTGTTCCGCCACGCTCTGCGCAATGCCTCGGTGCCGATCCTGACCATCATCGGCACCGGCTTCGCGCTGCTCATTTCCGGCGTGGTGGTGACGGAAAGCGTCTTCAACATCCCCGGCATCGGCCGGCTCACCGTCGATGCGATCCTCGCCCGTGACTATCCGGTCATCCAGGCGATGATCCTGCTGACGAGTGCCATCTACGTCTTCATCAACCTGATGATCGACGTTGCCTACAGCTTTCTTGACCCGAGGATCCGGTATTGATGTCAGCTTCTTCTGATCCCGTATCCCGGCTGCAGCCCGTCCTGCGGCTTTTGTCCCTGCCGGCGAAAGTCCGCAAGCTCGGCGGCGGGCCGATGGTTGCGGCCATTGTGCTGGCCATCATCGCCGTCGCGGTGCTGCTGGCGCCGCTCTACATTCCCCATGATCCGCTGGCGATCAATGCGCTGAACCGGCTGAAGGGGCCTTCGGAAAGCAACCTGCTGGGCACGGATGCCTTCGGCCGCGATCTCTTCTCCCGCGTCATGATGGGCGGCCGCGTGTCGCTGTTCATCGGTATTGGTGCGGCGGTAACGAGCGTGCTCATCGGCCTTGCCATCGGCCTTGTCTCCGGCTTCTTCCGGCTGGCGGATGCGATCATCATGCGGATCATGGACAGCCTGATGGCCATCCCGTCGATCCTTCTGGCAATTGCGCTGGTTGCCCTCAACGGCCCGAGCCTGTGGTCGGTGATTGCCGCCATCACCATTCCGGAAATCCCCCGCGTGGTGCGGCTGGTGCGCTCGGTCGTCCTGTCCGTGCGCGAGGAGCCCTATGTGGAGGCGGCGGTGGCGCTGGGGTCTTCCATGCCGAAGATCCTGTGGCAGCACCTGATGCCCAACACGCTGGCGCCGCTGACCGTGCAGGCCACCTACATCTGCGCCTCGGCCATCCTGACGGAAGCGATCCTCTCCTTCCTGGGCGCGGGCGTCAGCACGGAAATTCCCACCTGGGGCAACATCATGGCGGAGGGGCGGATGCACTTCCAGCTCAAGCCCTCGCTGATCTTCTGGCCGGGACTGATGCTGTCCCTGTGCATCCTGTCCATCAACCTGCTTGGCGACACGGCCCGCGATCTCCTCGATCCGCGCCTGCGCAAGAGGGAGGGCTGAGCCTGTGATCTTCAAGTCCAGATCCTTCGAGGGCGCCCCGGCGGTTCTCACCATCGACAACCTCACCGTCCGCATTCCAACAGCCGCGCCGGACTTCCGTCCGATCCTCGACCGTGTGTCCCTGACCATCCGGGCAGGCGAAACGGTCTGCCTTGTGGGGGAAAGCGGCTCGGGCAAATCCGTCACGTCGCTTGCCACCATGGGGCTTCTGCCGAAGAACGCGCTGGAGGTGACGGGCGGGCGCATCCTGCTTGGCGAGACCGACCTTCTGAAGCTTTCGCCGCAGCAGATGCGCGACATGCGCGCCCGCAATCTTTCCATGGTGTTCCAGGAGCCGATGACCGCGCTCAATCCGGTGATGCGGGTGGGCCAGCAGATCGAGGAAGTGCTCGACACCCACACGAAGCTGCCGGCCGGTGAAAAGCGCAAGCGCGTGCTTGCCATCATGGAACAGGTGCATCTGCCGGATGTGGAGCGGATCTACCGGTCCTATCCGCATCAGCTCTCCGGCGGCCAGCGCCAGCGCATCATGATCGCCATGGCGCTGATCCTGGAGCCGCAACTGCTCATCGCCGACGAGCCGACCACGGCGCTGGATGTGACCACCCAGAAGCAGATCCTCTCGCTGATCGCGGAATTGCAGGAAAAGCACGGCACAGCCGTTCTGTTCATTACCCATGACATGGGTGTGGTGGCCGAGATTGCCGATACGGTGCAGGTGATGAAGCATGGCGAGATGGTGGAGAATGCGCCCGTCGCCGAGCTTCTGCGCAACCCGCAGAACGACTACACCCGCCGCCTGCTGAAGGCCGTGCCCAGCCTGACACCGCGCCCGCCGCGGGCTGCGGTGGAGGACAAGCCGCCGGTGCTGGAAGTCTCCAACCTTGCCAAGGTCTATGGCACCTCCGGCTGGCTGCTCAACCGGGAGCCGACCCGGGCGGCGCAGGATGTGGCCTTCACCATCGCGCCGGGCCGCACCCTCGGCATCGTCGGGGAAAGCGGCTCGGGCAAGTCCACCGTGGCGCGCTGCGTCATGCGGCTGATTGATCCCTCCGGCGGCGGCATTAAGGTGGCCGGGCTTGAGATCGCCAGCATGCCGCGCGCAAAGCTGCGCCCGCACCGCAAGCACATCCAGATCGTGTTTCAGGACCCGTTCCGCTCGCTCAATCCGCGCTGGACGGTAGGGCGCTCGCTGATCGAGGGGCCGCTGAACCTTGGTCAGGACAAGGAGGCGGCCATGGCCCGCGCCCGCGAGCTGATGGCGCTCGTCGGCCTTCCGGCCGATGCGGTGGACCGCTATCCGCACCAGTTCTCCGGCGGCCAGCGCCAGCGCATCGCCATCGCCCGGGCCATCGCCATGGAGCCCGATGTGCTGGTGGCTGATGAGGCCGTATCGGCACTGGATGTGTCGGTCCAGGATCAGGTGCTCAAGCTTCTGGAGGATCTGCAGGCCAAGCTCGGCATCGCCATCCTGTTCATCACCCATGACCTGCGCGTTGCGGCGCAGATCTGTGACGATGTGCTGGTGATGCAAAAGGGCAGGGTGGTGGAACACGGGCCTGCGGGCGAGGTGCTGGCCCATCCGGAACATCCCTACACCCGTTCCCTCATCGAGGCGGCGCCTGGCCGCAACTGGGACTTTGCCAACTTCCGTGAGCTGACGCTGGCCTCCTGAGGCCCGGCGTCCGTCGCAGCCGGGGCACCCGCAGCCACCCCGGCTGCTTCTTCCCTTTCCGTTTCATTTCATCTGTCAGAGGACTGACCCATGCCCGTCATCGAGAAAATCGCCGGTTATGCCAAGGAGCTGACGGCGCTGCGCCATGACTTCCACGCCCACCCGGAAATCGGTTTCGAGGAACAGCGCACGTCCGGCATTGTCGCCAGCCTTTTGGAGGAGTGGGGCCTTGAGGTGCACCGGGGCATCGGCCAGACCGGCGTCGTCGGCGTGCTGAAAGGGGCAAAGGGGGAGGGGCGGACCATTGGCCTGCGCGCCGACATGGATGCCCTGCCCATGGACGAGCACACCAACCTGCCGTTCCGCTCCACCCATCCGGGCAAGTTCCACGGCTGCGGTCATGACGGCCACACAACCATGCTGCTGGGGGCGGCGCGCTATCTCTCCGAGACGCGGGATTTTGCCGGAACCGTGGTCTTCATCTTCCAGCCGGCCGAAGAAGGGCTGGGTGGCGCGCGGGCCATGCTGGCGGATGGGCTGTTCGACCGGTTCCCTTGCGATGAAGTCTACGGCATGCACAACAACCCGCTTGCCGCACCGAACCGTGTGGCGGTGCGCCCCGGTGTTGCCATGGCCGGTTCCACCTTCTTCGACATCACCATTCAGGGGTGCGGCAGCCACGGCGCGGCACCGCATCACGCCAAGGATCCGATCATCGTCGCCACCTCGCTGGTGCAGAACCTGCAAAGCATCGTCAGCCGCAATGTGGAGCCGGTGCAGCCGGCGGTGCTGTCGGTGACGCAGATCCATTCCGGCACGGCCTATAACGTCATTCCCGATCAGGCCGTCATCTCCGGCACGATCCGTTACTTCGATGATGGCGTGCGCGATCTCATTCATGAGCGGATCGAGGCCTTCTGCGCCGGTTATGCCACCAGCTTCGGCGTCACCATCACGCCGGAACTGCGGCCCGTGTTCTCCGTGCTGCGCAACGATCCATCCCTGAGTGCGGCCTATCTGGAAGCGGCAGCCGAAATTGTCGGCGGCGATCTCGTCACCGATCAGGTGGATCTGGTGCCCGCCAGCGAGGACTTCGCCGACATGCTGCTGGCCGTGCCGGGGGCTTATTGCACCGTTGGCCATAGCGGCGGCGTGCCGGTGCACAATCCCGGTTTCGTGCTGGATGATGCCATCCTGCCGGTGGGCGCCAGCATCTATGCCCGCATTGCCGAACGGCGGCTCGCGGCCTGATCTGGCAGCCTGATCCTCAACCTCATCCCTTCACGCAGAACCGCCGGGAGCAGGCCATGCGCTTCACGGAATTACCTTTCGATAGCAATGAAATGATCAAGGGCCTGCGCCCCTGGGTGGAATGCGAAAGCCCCACCCATGATGCGGCTGCCCTCAACCGGATGATGGATCTCGCCGCCTATGAACTGGCTGCACTTGGCGCGGATATCGAGCGCATTCCGGGACGGATGGGTTTTGGTGGCTCGCTGCGCGCCCGCCTGCCGCATCCGGACAAGGGCAAGCCCGGCATTCTCGTCAGCGGCCACATGGATACGGTACATCCCGTCGGCACGCTGGAAAAGCTGCCGTTCCGCATCGACGGCAACCGTGCCTACGGGCCGGGCATCCAGGACATGAAGGGCGGCAATTACGTGGCCGTCGAAGCCCTGCGCCAGATCATCCGCGCCGGGCTCACCACGCCGCTGCCGGTGACGGTGCTCTTCACCCCTGATGAGGAAGTGGGCACGCCTTCAACACGTGATCTCATCGAGATGGAGGCCCTGCGCAACCGCTATGTGCTGGTGCCGGAACCAGCGCGGGAGGATGGTGGCTGCGTCACGGGGCGCTATGCCATTGCCCGCTTCAACCTGCGCACCATCGGCCGCCCCAGCCACGCGGGCTGGGCGCTGAAGGACGGGCGCTCGGCGATTGCCGCCATGGCCCGCAAGGTGCTGGAAATCGAGGCGATGACGGGCGAGGACTGCACCTTCAGCGTCGGCATCGTTCGGGGCGGGGAGTGGGTCAACTGCGTCTCGTCCCTGTGCGAGGGGCAGGTGCTGTCCATGGCCAAGCGGCAGGCGGACCTTGATGCGGGCGTGGAGCGGATGCTGGCGCTCAATGATGACAGCGGCGACGTGATCATCGAGGTGACACGCGGCGTCACCCGTCCCGTGTGGGAGCCGGATGCGGGCACGCTGGCGCTCTATGAAATCGGACGGGAACTGGCGGCAGAAGTGGGCTTCGAAATGAGCCATGCCAGCGCGGGCGGGGGCTCGGACGGCAATTTCACCGGCGCCCTCGGCATCCCGACGCTGGACTCCATCGGGGTACGCGGCGCCGGGCTGCATACCCTCAACGAGCATATCCTGATCGACAGCCTCGCCGAGCGTGCCAAGCTCTGCGCCGGCCTGTTCCTGCGGTTGTCCTGAGAGCGGTAAAGGCAAGGGCGGGCAGCCCTTGCCTCACTCCAGCGGCTCTCCGCCGTGGACGCGGGAGATGAGTGCGGAGGCCTGGCGGGTGCAGCCGCTGTCGAGCAGCCAGCCGAGCACGGCACCGGGATAGGCGTCTTCCAGATCCTGCGGCAGCACCTTGAGGCCGAACTTGCGCAAGGCGGAGCCAGCCGAAAGCGCCAGCGCGCCGTCGGTCACGGGGAATGTGGCTGGGGCGGTGAATGTGTGGCTGCCCGCCGGCCAGTTGAGGTCTGACGCCTTGCCTGCTTGATTGCGCAGGGTAACGGTCAGGGCCTCTGCCGCGTCCCGCCGCCAGAACGTCAGTTCATCCTTGCGGGTGCAGCGTTCGCCGGAGCTGTCGATGCTGACGAGCCAGATGCCCGGCTGCTCCGGCAGGCTGCTGTCCGTCTTGCGCGAGGCGCCGAGCACTTCCGATGTCTGGCCGCCAGCGCCAAGGAACTTGCGCACCGCGTCCCAGCCGCTGAAGGGGCGCTCCACCGGCGGGGCGGCATCCAGCTTGCCGTCGAAGGGGCCGTCGATCCGTTTCATTTCACCGGACTGGAAAAGAACGGTGAGTTTTGCGCCATCAGGCAATTTCAGGCTGGAGCCTTCGGCAATGCGGTCGCCCGGCTGCAGGCTGGCGGGGCCGCTGGCAGCAACCACAATCATGTCCGCCAGCGCTGGCGCTGCGGTTGCCCCGCTCAACAGGGCCGCGATCATCATCTGCCGGAACATGCCGAACCTCATCCTGCTCTCAATCCAACCGGGCGCAGGTTATTTGCCGCCCAGAACGATCTGTGTACCCGTTTCACCTTGCCCGAGGCGCGCCAGATGCAGGCGCGAGGGGCCGTCATCACCGCGCAGGCGCAGCACCGTTTCAAATCCCTGCCGCGCCGCCTCCGCCTCATCTTGCTGCAGCAAGGCGAAAGCGGCGGCATAGGCAGCCACCCACTCCGCCCCGGCCTCTGCCTCACTCAAAGGCTCGACGCAGGGCAAGGGTTCCGCGCGGCCCTTCACCACCAGATCGCCGATGGGCCGGCAGGTGAGGCCCGGCGCATGGGCAGCGGCAGCGGCGCTGACGCAGATGCGCGTGCCCAGATATTTGTTGGCGCCCTCCAGCCGGGCGGCGGTGTTCACCGTGTCACCGATGCTTGTATAATCGAAAAACCGGCTGCCGCCAAAATTACCGACCACAGCCTCGCCCCGGTGCAGGCCGATGCGGGTGACGCCGAGCGGAATGCCCTCCACCGCCATCTCCTTGCGGAAGCCCTCGCAGAAGGCATCCACCGCCAGCGCCAGCTTCACGGCCTTGAGGCTCTGCTCCGGGTCTTCCTCCGGTGCGCCGAAGAAGCCGACCACCGCATCGCCGATCAGCTTGTCGATGGTGGCGCCGTGGCTGACGAAGAGGTCGCACATGCGGTCCAGATAGCGGTTGAGGATCGCGGCCACCTGATCCGCCGTCAGCTGCTCCGACAGGGTGGTGAAGCCTTCCAGATCCGTGAACACATAGGTGACCGTGCGCTTTTCCCCGCCAAGGGCAAGGCTGAGCCGCCCCGAAGTCAGCCGCTGCACCACCTGCGGGCTGACATAGCGGGAGAATGCGGTGTTGAGAAACGCCCGCTCCGACCGGTCGATGCGCCAGCGGAACAGGGCAAGCAGCAGCGCGGCGGCAATCGCGGCGGCAGGCGGGGTGAGTACCGGCAGCTGCAGGATCTGCAGGCGCAGCAGCAGCGCGGACACGGCAAGACAGGCAAATGCGGTAAGGCCGAGCACGAGGAAGAAGCGGCCCGGCTTCTGCGTCAGAGTGAAGCCGGTGACGGTGGCGACCGCCGCAAGGGCAGCCAGCATGAGGCCGAATTCCAGCGGCAGGGCAGGCAGGCTGCGGCCTTCCAGCACCTGCGCCAGAATATGGGCGTGGATGGCGATGCCCGGCACCGTGCCGCCTTCGGTGCCGGCAAGGGACACCATCGGCGCCGGATGCTGGTCGAGATGCGGCAGGTCCGTGCCGATCAGCACGTATCTCCCGGCAAGCCATTCATCCGGCAGCAGTGCAGCGGTGTGGGCCGGATATTGCGGAAAGGCGGTGAGGCCGGGGCCTTGCGGCGCCTGATAGAGAATGCGCCCGCGCGGCGGCGGCGTGCCGGCAGCATCGGCGGCCAGCGCTGCCGTGAAGGTGATGATGGGGGCGCCGTCCCGGTCCTGCGGGAAGGGCAGATGCCGCACGATGCCATCTGAATCATCGCGCTGCAGCACGATGGAGCCATGGCCGCGCCCGCTGACCGAATTTCCGAGATAAAGCCGCTGCTGCGGCGTCAGGTCATTGAGGTCGCTGGCAACAGCCAAGATCACCGGGCTTGACGCTTCGTCGATCGCCGCCAGCAGATCGGCGTCCTTTACCGGGTCGCTCGGGCCGTCGAACAGAATGTCGATGCCGATGGCCTTGGGGCCGGTGGCGCTGATGCGGCGGATCAGGGCCGCGAGAAAGCCCCGGTCAATGGGTGAGCGGTAGGGAAAGGCGGCCAGCGTTTCCTCGGTGATGGTGAGGATGACGATATCCTCGCGCTGCTCCGCTGCTGTGCCGCCACCGGCAAACAGGATCACATCGCCAAGGCGCGGTTCCAGCCTTGTGGCGACGGGCAACACCAGAATGAGTGCGAGGCAGGCAGCCAGAACCGGCGCCAGCCGCCGCTGCAACGGGCCCGCAAGCGCGGGTTTGCTGGCGCGGCCCATGGTCATCTGGGCGCGTCGAAGCGGCGCACGTCCGAACGGGTGCCGTCCTTGTAGGTCAGTTGCACGGTGATGTAGGCGGTGCTGCGCGGCACCTGCAGATAGACATCCGATCCCGGCCCGGAGCGGGGCACGGCATGGGGATTGTCCGGGTCACAGGGGCCGGTGTCGAAGGCCGTGTCCGGTTCGTCCTTGTTGATGCCGTAGCGCACACCGGACAGCGCGCAGCGGTAGCTGATCAGATGGGTGAAATAGGCCAGCTGCTCACGCCCGCCGCCGAAGGAGATCCAGCTGTTCCAGAAGCGTTCGAGAATGTCCTTCTGCCCGGCAATCAGCGCCGTGTCCGGATCGAAATGCAGCGTATAGGGCCCCTGCGTTTCGCCGCGCAGGTTGGTGTATTGCACCTCGATCTCCATGGCAGCCGCCGAGCCCGGCAGCTCGAAGCCGGGATAGGGCAGGGGCTGGCCGGTGGCCGGGTCCATCGCCCCGCTCATGACGCCGGTGGAGCGGAACTCCCCGCCCGGCAGGCGCACGAAGATTTCCCGTGCCTTGTCGGCGATGGACAGCGTCATCAGCCAGCCCTGATTGCTGCGGGTGGCGGACAGCTGCAGCGGATTGGCCATGGCCGCATCGCTCATGGCCGAAAGCGCGGCAAGGCGGCTGCGGGCATCCTCCAGCCAGCTGGCGGCCATCTGCTGATCAATGAAATAGCGCAGCACCTTGCCTTGATCCGCCGCCTCAACGAAACGGGTCAGCAGCTCCTTTTCCCTCGTCTTGTCCGCCAGCGACTGCTGACCGAGGCGGCTCTGCGAATAATCGAGGCTGAGCTCGTAGAGTGCCGGGCCGAAGTCCGGATAGGCCTCGATGAAGCTGTCCAGCCGGCGCACCCGCTCGTCCCGCTCCTCCAGCAGGATCGAGGCAAACAGCGTTGCCGGATCGCGCCGCCCGGCGGAAAGCGCGCGGTAGACCTCTCGCGCTCCGGCGCGGCCCTCCTGCACCTTCAGCACCGCCTGAAACCGCAGGTGCGGATCAATCTGCGGCTCGCCGAAGGCGAAATATTTCAGATAGTCCTGCCGCGCGCCCGGATAGTCGCCCTTCAGCTCCCGCAGGCGGGCATTGGCATAGAACTCATGCGGGCGCTGCGGATTTTCCACCAGCAGCGAGCGGCTTTGCAGGGCGGCGAACAACTGTTCGATCTGCCCGGCATCTGCCGCAGGCAGGCTGGCAAGGCGCATGCGGGCCAGCTCGGCAAAGGCACCTGCGGGAAAGCGCTCCAGATAGGCTTCATAATCAGAAGCGGTGCGGCTGTCCTTCACCCCGTTCCAGAACACCAGTTCCTGCTGCAGCGCCTCGGCGGTGGCCGCCGGTGCAGGAGTAGCACCCGCTGCATCCGCGCTGTCTGCGGAAGGCATCAGGATGATGTCGGTGGTGAGCGAAGAATGGTCCCACGGCACCTGCGCCCCGTCCGTTGCCGTCACCACATCCTGCCGCACGCGCTTGAACACGGTTTCGATGCTGGCGCCGGGCACCAGAAGCTCCCGGGCAATCGCCGCCGAATAGGGGCTGTTGAGCCCCTGGCCATCGGCTGCCGTGCTGCCGGGAGCCGTTGCAAAGGAAATGAAACTGCCGCGCGGCGTGCCGGTCAGCAGCGTCAGCCCGCCTGCGCTGCCGCCTGCAGAGCGGGTCAGCGCCGTGTTGCGGCAGGCATCGAGGATGATGATGTTCGGCCCGTCATGGGCCTCTTCCACCGCCGCCAGCACCCAGTCCACCGGCAGCGCCTCGAACTCGGCATCCACTTCCTCGCGCAGGTCTGCGCCGAGCGGGGCCAGATAATTGCGCCCGCCGGCGGCAAAGCCGTGGCCGGAGTAATAGACCGCCGCCAGCGTGCCGGAGGGCGCAGCCTTGAGCCTTGCGGTGAAGTCGCGCACCGCCGCTTTCATGGCTCGCAGATCCGCATCCATCACCAGCGTCACCTCAAAGCCTGCGGCCTTGAGGCTGCCGGAAATCAGCGCCGCATCATTGGCCGGGTTTTTCAGGGCGGGCAGGGCCGGGCTGTCATAGGCGGCATTGCCGATCACCAGCGCGAGGCGGCTGGCCGTGTCTTGCGCCCGTGCCGGCGCCACCGCACCCATCAGCGTGAGGCAGAGAAGCAGAACGGCCATCATCGCAGGCACCAGTCTGGCGGGCTCTGCCATCGTCTTCAGCGACCCGCTGTCAGCTTGTCTCATCGTCTGTCCTGCCCGGAGTGATGCCCGAAACGGCGCCCGTGTTGCTGCCTACTGGATAATCCGCCGGGAGCAGCAAAGGCAACCTGCGGGCAATGATCTTACAGCAACCTGTCTTGCAAGATGTGCTGCCTGTCACGGTCTGCCGCCCTCATGTTCCGCCTTGGACAGATTCAGCCGGGTTACGGCAGAAGGCAGATGGCGTCAGGTTTTTGTGCCGTCTAAGAAAGCAATCGAAGATACGCAAAGCCATCAATCCTGCTTATCCCTGTGATCAGTCCTGATTACCTGGGGGTAAAATCTCTGCTTAAATTTGCTTAAGTCATCAAAAGGTCAGCAAGGCTTCGTCAATCTGTCATATGGAGACTTGCATATGCGCCCCTGAACAGGGAGCGCAGGATGTCGCCGCAAGCAGTCGAACTTTCCGGAATCCGCAAGACCTTTGGCAGCGAAAGCGTGCTCAAGGGCATCGATCTGTCCATCCGTCCGGGTGAATTTCTCTCGCTGGTCGGCTCCTCCGGCTGTGGCAAGTCCACGCTGCTGCGGGTCATCGCCGGGCTGGAGACGCCGGATCAGGGAAAGGTGAATATCGGCGGTTCGGATGTGACCGGCATGGACCCGAGCGACCGGAACCTTGCCATGGTGTTCCAGTCCTACGCGCTCTATCCGCACATGAGCGTGCGCCAGAACATCGCCACCCCGTTGCGCATGCGCCGTCTGCCCGCTTCCGCCCGCCTGCCGCTGGTGGGCCGCCTGATGGCGCCGAAGGCGCGGCTTTCTGAAATCTCCGCCGCTGTCGAAGACGCCGCCGAGACCCTGCAGATCGGCCATCTGCTGGACCGCAGGCCCGCCCAGCTTTCCGGCGGCCAGCGCCAGCGTGTGGCGCTTGCCCGGGCGCTGGTGCGCTCTCCTTCGGCCTTCCTGATGGATGAGCCGCTGTCGAACCTCGACGCCAAGCTGCGCGCCCACATGCGCGAGGAACTGGCGGCCCTGCACCGGCGGCTGGGCGCGACCTTCATCTATGTCACCCATGACCAGATCGAAGCCATGACCATGTCGGACCGCATCGCGCTGATGTCGGAAGGGCGGATCGAGCAGCTGGGCACGCCGGATGAACTCTACCGCCGCCCGGCGACGCTGACCGTCGCCCGCTTCATCGGCATGCCGGCGATCAACCTTCTGCCGGCCGAAATCACGGACGAAGGCCGCGTGCATGCGCTGGGGCTGGATCTGGGACTGCAGGTGGCCGCACAAGGGGCGGAAACCGCCACCATCGGCCTGCGGCCGGAAGACCTGGCGCCTGCCTCCGAGGGTCTTTCTGTCCGCGTGCTGCGGGCCGAGATGCATGGCGCCGACCGCTATGTCAGCTGCGCGCTTGCTGGCCGGGATGATCTCGTCCTGACCTTCCGCCAGTCCGCGGCCGTGCCGCTGGCCGTTTCGCCGGAGGGCACGCTGAACCTCGCTTTCGCGCTGGAGCGGCTGCATGTCTTCGGTGCCGATGGCCAGCGCCGCGAAACCGCAACGCAGGGGAGGGCGGCCGCATGAGCGTGACCAGCCTCGGCCTTGAGACCGGAGAGGCAGCGCCCGTGCCGCGCCGCCGCACCCGCCGTGAACGGCAGATGATGATGCGCGGGCTGATGTTTGCCGCCCCTGCCAGTCTGCTGCTGCTCGGCATCTACATTCTGCCGGTGATCATTCTCGCCGGGTTTTCCGTCACGGATTACCGGCTGGGCGCGCTGTCCCTTCATTTCATTGGCCTTGATAATTTCGCGCAGGCCTTCTCCGATCCGGTGTTCATGCGGGCGCTGCGCAACACCGCGCTTTATGCGGCGCTGGTCATCCCCTTCGGCGTCGGCCTGGGGCTTGGCGCGGCGCTGTTGGTCAATGCCCGCAAGCGCAGCCGCAGTTTCTGGGAAGTCGCCTATTTCCTGCCGGTCACGGCAACGCTCGTCGCCATGGCCACCGTCTGGCAGTTCCTGCTGCATCCTTCCATCGGCCCGGTGAATGCGGCGATCAAGTGGCTGGGCTTTTCGCCCGTGTCCTTCCTCTCCGATCCGGCGCTCTTGATCCCGTCCATGGCGATCATCGGCATCTGGCAGGTGCTGGGCTTCAACATGGTGCTGTTTCTGGCCGGTCTCACCGCCATTCCGCAGGACCTTTACGAGGCCGCAAGGCTGGACGGCGCCCGCTCGCCGCTGGACCGGTTCCTGACCGTCACCTGGCCGATGCTGGGGCCGACCACCCTTTTCGTCGTCGTCACCACCTCCATCTCCGCCTTCAAGGTGTTCGAGACGGTGGCTGTGCTGACCAAGGGGCGCTTCGGCTCCGAGACGCTGCTCTTCGCGCTCTATCTCGAAGGCTTTGAATATTCCAACACCGGCTATGCCGCCGCGCTGACGCTGCTCTTCCTTGCAATCGTGCTGGTGCTGTCCATCGGGCAGACGGTGCACATGGACCGGAAGGTGCATTACTGATGGCCGCTCTCCGCCGCTTTGCCCCGCATCTGGTTCTCGCCCTCGGTGCAGCCTTCATGCTGCTGCCGTTCTACTGGATGCTGCTGACCTCCATCCGCCCACCCGCGGAGATCTTCAACGTCTCGCTCTGGCCGTTTCCGGACCAGTTCGACGGGGCGGAGAACTATTCCCGCGCCGCCAGCCAGGTGCCCATGGCGCGCTTCATGCTGAATGGCGCCATCGTCTGCGGCGGCATCCTGATCGTGCAGATCCTGACGGCGGTGCCGGCGGCCTATGCGCTGGCCAAGCTCCGCTTTCCGGGCCGCCGCCTGCTGCTCGGCCTCGTCATCGCCGCGCTCTGTGTGCCCATTCAGGCGCTGGCCCTGCCGCTCTTCGTCGGCCTCGCCTGGACGAAGATGCTCAACACCTACTTTGCGATGATGCTGCCGTTCTTCCTGTCGGTCTTCGCCATCTTCCTCTTCCACCAGTCTTTCCGCAGCTATCCGGACGAAATCATCGAGGCCGCCCGCATGGATGGCTTTTCGGAGATGGAAATCTGCTGGGGTCTGGTGCTGCGCGGCTCGCTGCCCTCGCTTGCCGCCTTCTCGGTCTTTTCCATCGTCGCCCACTGGAACGACCTCTACTGGCCGATGATCGTCGTCACGGACGTCAATCTCGCCCCGCCGCCGCTTGGCATGCTGTTCTTCGCCGATGCGGAGACGGGCGCCAACTACGGCGCGCTGATGGCCGGTGCCACCCTCATCACTGCACCCATGGTGCTGTGCTTCCTCCTTGCCCGCCGCCATTTCATCGCGGGCATCACCATGACCGGTGTCAAATGACCCGGCCGTTCTCCTCCTCCCAACCGCATCTGGAGACTGTCATGAAGATCACTCGCCGCACCGCCCTCGGCGGTCTTGCCCTCGGCCTTGCCATGGCCGGGCTTGGCAAGCCTGCCCTCGCCAATGAGATCACGCTCGACGTGCTCTACAACCTGCCGGGCTTCACCAAGTTCCATCAGCCGCTGGCCGATGAGTTCATGAAGAACAACCCGGACATCAAGATCAACTTCCTTGCCCCCGCCGCCGGCTACAACGAAGGCCAGCAGCAGGTGCTGCGCGCTGCCGTGACGGGCAACCTGCCGGATGTCTATTTCTCCGGCTATAACCTGACGGCGGAACTCGTCCACACGCTGGCCCCGCGCAACCAGATCACCGATCTGACGCCCTTCATCGAAGCCGAAGGCGGCCAGGCCTTCCTCGACGCCAACTACAGCCCGAAGATGGCCGCCCTCGGCCAGATCGACGGCAAGCAGTATGGCCTGCCGGTCAACGCCTCTTCGCCGATCGTCTACATCAACGCCGATCTGGTCAAGAAGGCTGGCGGCGACCCGGACAAGATGCCCACCACCTTCGAGGGCCTCATTGAGCTGGCCGCGAAGATCCACGCCCTGGACCCGAAGACCGCCGGCATGGGCTATGACATCAACGGCTGGCCGGATGACTGGCTGTGGCAGGCGCTGATCTTCCAGCAGGGCGGCCGTCTGGTCGATGCGGAAACCAAGACCGTTGCCTTCGACAACGAGGTCGGCCTCAATGCCCTGAAGCTGACCCGCCGTTTCGTCACCGAAGGCGGCCAGAACCTGCTGGACTGGGACCAGTCGCGCCAGCAGTTCGGCGCAGGCCTCACCGGTTTCATCTTCTCCACGCCCGCCCATGTGCAGACCATCGAAGGCCTGGTGGGTGACCGCTTCGAACTGAAGACCGCCACTTTCCCGCTGGACAACAAGGACACCGGCGGCGTGCCGACCGGCGGCAACTCCGCCGTGATCCTGACGCAGGACAAAGCCAAGCAGGACGCGGCCTGGAAGTACCTGAAGTGGATCACCGGCCCGCAGGCGCAGGACACCATCGTGCGCATCACCGGCTACCTGCCGACCAACAAGCTGGCCACCGGCCCGGACTATCTGGCGCCCTTCTATGCCGAGAAGCCGAACGTGAAGACCGCCTCCCTGCAGGCCGACCGCTCCATGCCCTGGGCCGGTTATCCGGGCGGCGATTCCGTCCGCATCTGGCGCACCCAGCGCGACATCATCGGTGCCGTCATGCGCGGCGAACTGACGCCGGAAGACGGCCTGAAGCAGGTGGTTGAACAGACCAACGCCCTGATGAAGTGATCTGAACTCCCGGCTGTCTGCGTCTTGCGGCAGCCGGGCACAGACATTTGACCGTTGAGGCTGCGGGGGCCTGTTTCCCGCAGCTTTTTCTTGCCCCTTGCATACCCTGTCAGGACCGTTTCCATGAAAATCATCCAGCTCACCGACACCCACCTGATGCCCCCCGGCGCTGTGGTGAACGGGGTTGACCCGGAGCGCCAGCTGCGCCTTGCCGTCGAGGACATTCTCGCCCGCCATGGCGATGCGGACCTCATGGTCATCACCGGTGACCTGTGCAACCACGGCGATCCGGAAGCCTATGCGCTGCTGCGCGAGATCCTGGCGCCCGTGCCCTTCGAGCTGCGCCTGCTGATCGGCAACCACGACCGCCGCCCGGAGTTCCGCGACGCCTTCCCGGAGCATCCGCTGGACGGGCAGGGCTTCGTCCAGTCCTTCATGGATACGGACCATGGCCGCCTGCTGTTTCTGGACACTCATGAAGCCGGCATGATCGGCGGGCTCTATGGTGCGGACCGCATGGCCTTTCTCGATGAAGCGCTGGCCGGGGCAGGGGATGTGCCCGTCACCGTCTTCATCCACCACCCGCCGTTTGACTGCGGCATCGGCCATTTCGAGAACATCGGCCTGCATGATGACGGCGCGCTGATGCAGCGCCTCGGCGCCCATCCGGGCGGCGTGCGCCACATCGTCTTCGGCCACATCCACATCCCCATGGCAGGCACGGCAGCCAACGGCATCGCCTACAGCTCCGGCCAGGCCACCGGCCACCGCTTCATCACCGACCTTGCCGACCCATGCCCTTGGTGGACCGGCGGCAACCCCACCTACCGCATCCTCCTCCTCGACGGTCACGGCCTGCGCGCCTACACCGCCGAGACATCACAAGTGCCGACAAGCCGCGCGGCGCGGTGCGAGGGGCCGTGAGGGGGAGATGATTGCTGCTTGATCACACAACTCCTGATATCGTATTGAAGTCAATGCGCTAGGCAGGGGGCAGGTTGGCGGTGTCGGTTAATTTTGATCATCTGAGCAATATCAGTCCGGAACTGCACCGCTTGGGTGTGCTGGCCGAACGTTTCTTTGCAGATGATGCCAACACGTCTCTGATCAAGAGCCGCCAGTTCGGCGAGTATCTGGCCAAGGAGATCGCGGCGCGTTCAGGGCTTTATGATCCGGCTCTCCGGGAGCTGCAGGTGGACCTGATCCGCAGGCTTGCCGCTGAACAGATACTGCCGAGGGATGTTGCCGGCATTTTCCATGCGGTCAGAAAGGCCGGTAACGAGGCTGCCCACGGTATTGGCGGTTCTCCATCTGATGCTCTGTCTGCGCTGCGGTTCTGTCATGCGCTGGGTGTGTGGTACCGCAGAACCTGGGGGCGGGACGCCGGGTTCAACCCCGGCCCCTTTGTGCCGCCACGCGCGTCAAGAGAAACCGACGCGGCCACACTGGCCGAGCTGGCGGCCCTGCGTCAGCAGGTGCAGGACGCCGAAGCGAAACTGGCAGCGGCCCATGCGTCTGCTGAAGAGCTGGAAAAGGCCCGCCTTGCAGCGCAGGAGATGGCCCGGCAGGCGGTAGAGGAAAGCGCGGTCTGGGAGCAGACGGCCATGGAGCTTGAGGCAAATCAGGCGGCTCTGGCGTCGAGACTGAAGGAATTGCAGACACAGGCCGCCGCCCAGCCGCAGGCAACGCTTCTGGCGTTCCGGCAAGCGGGCATGGAGGCGGCCAGCAGGCTGGAGCTTGATGAGCGGCAGACCCGGCAGCTGATTGACGTGCAGTTGTCGGATGCCGGCTGGGAGGCCGATTCCACGGTCTTGCGCTATTCGAAGGGCACAAGGCCGGAAGAGGGCCGCAACCTTGCCATCGCCGAATGGCCCACAGAAAGCGGCTCTGCCGACTATGCGCTGTTCTGCGGGCTTACCTGTGTTGGCGTGGTCGAGGCCAAGCGCGAGACGGTGAATGTGCAGTCTGCGCTGTCCCAGTCGGAGCGTTATGCCCGTCATATCCGTCTGAGCCCTGAAATGCTGTCCGAGGGCGGGCCGTGGCAATATGGCCTTGATGAGCCATTCCGGGTGCCGTTCGTCTTTTCCACCAATGGCTGCCCGTTCTTGCGCCAGTGGCTAGCCGGATCGGGCATCTGGTACAGGGATGTGCGGCGGCAGACCAATCATCCCGTGCCCATGCGGGAATGGTTTGCGCCGAAGGACCTGCTGGACAAGCTGCGCACCGATGTGGACGCTGCGGCGCTCGGGCTGGCGGAGGAAAGCTTCGGCCATGGCCGGTTACGGCCCTATCAGGAGAAGGCGATCGAGGCGGTTGAGGAGGCGGTGGCCGGGGGGCGGCGAGAGATCCTCCTCTCCATGGCGACGGGAACCGGAAAGACGCGCACGGCCATTGCGCTGATGTACCGGCTTTTGAAGCACAGCCGCTTCCGCCGTATCCTCTTCCTTGTTGACCGCAAGACGCTTGGCAAGCAGACGAGTGATGCCCTCGACACCACCGAAATCGAAGGCATGCTCAATTTTTCGCAGATCTACAAGGTGTCAGGTCTTGAGACGCGCCAGCCTGCGGATGAGGACCGGGTGCAGGTGGCGACCGTACAGTCGATGATCGCCCGCATTCTCAACGAGCCGGACCCGGCAAGGCGCCTGACGCCCGGCACCTTTGACTGCATCATCGTGGACGAGGCCCACCGGGGCTACACGCTGGATGCGGAGTTGAGCGAGAGTGAAGCCGGCTTCCGCAACATTGATGACTATCAGTCCGCCTACCGCCAGATCCTGGACCATTTCGATGCGGTGAAAGTGGCGCTGACAGCAACGCCTGCGCTGCACACCCGCGAGATCTTCGGCCATCCGGTGTTCCATTATGGCTACCGGCAGGCCGTCGTGGAGGGCTATCTGATCGATTATCTGCCGCCCCGGCGCATCACAACTGCGCTGGCTGAGGCGGGTATCCACTTTGAGGGCGGCGAGGAGGTGGAGATCATCGACCGCCGCACGGGGCAGATCGACCTGTTCGAGCTGCCCGATGATGTGGAACATGACTATGATCTGGCCGACTTCAACAGGCGGGTCCACTCCGAAGCGTTCAACCGGATCGTCTGCCGGGCCATCGCAACCGAGATTCCGCCGTCCAAACCGGGCAAGACGCTGATCTTTGCGGCCCGTGACAGCCATGCCGATGATATCGAGCGGCTTCTGGTGGAGGAACTGCAGGAGGAATACGGCAGGGATGCCATTCCACACGGGATGGTCGCCAAGATCACCGGAAAGGTTGACCGGGTTGAGGAAAAGATCCTGAAGTTCAAGAACGATCCCCAGCCGAAATACGTGGTGACCGTGGACCTGTTGACCACCGGTGTTGATGTGCCCTCAATCTGCAATCTGGTCTTCGTGCGCCGGGTGAGAAGCCGCATTCTCTATGACCAGATGATCGGCCGGGCGACACGGCTTTGCCCTGATATCGGCAAGGAGCATTTCCGCATTTTCGATGCGGTCGATCTTTATGCGGAACTGCAGGAAACATCGGACATGCGGCCCGTGGCCGTAAGGCCGGATGTTCCGCTGGGCCAGCTTCTGGCTGACCTTGAGAACGCGCCCACGGAAGAAGACCGCAACTGGGTGGCGGGGCAGGTGATCATGCGCATGCGGGCGCGCCTCAAGCGCATGGACAGGGAAACGCAGGAGAGCTTCGAGCGGGTGACGGGGGAGAGCCCGGATATCTTGCTGCAGCATCTGGCAAGCCTCTCCGGCAGGGCGCTGCAGGACTGGTTCGAGGCCCATCCGCAGGCCGTGCCGCTGCTGGAGCGGCGGCCGGTGGCGCAGGGGGAGGGGATGCTCATCTCCACCCATGAGGACGAGCTGCTGCGCATTGAGGAAATCTTCGGGCGCAACACCACGCCAGAGGATTACATCACCGGCTTCGAGCGTTTCGTGCGGGAGAACATGAACCAGGTTCCGGCGCTGATCGCCGTGACCCAGCGCCCGCGTGACCTGACCCGCAAGGAGCTGTCCGAACTGGCGGGGCTGCTGGACGAGCACAACTACTCCGAAAGTATGCTGCGCGCCGCCTATGGCCGGGCGCGCAATGCCGATATCGCCGCCCATATCATCGGCTTCGTGCGGCAGGCCGCGCTGGGCGATCCGCTGGTGCCCTATGCCAACCGCGTGGACAATGCCATCCGCAGGATCGAGGCCTCGCGCAGCTGGACGGCGAAGCAGAAGGAGTGGTTGCGCCGCATTGGCCGTGCCTTGAAGGACAGGCCCGTGGCCGATCCGGTGATGCTGGATCAGGACAGCTTTGCCGACAAGGGCGGTTTCCAGCGCATCTCGCAGGAGTTTGACGGCGCGCTGGATGAGGTTCTGCACGCCTTCAACGAAGCCATATGGGGACCTTCTGCCGCGTGAGGCGGGCAGCCTGTTGACCCGCGCCTGCCGCCCGTTACAAACACACACCCGCCAAGCGAACCGGAAAGCCCGTCATGAACGCCAATGCCATCGTCCAGAAACTCTGGCGCCTCTGCACCGTGCTGCGCAAGGACGGCATCACCTATCAGCAATATGTCACGGAGCTGACCTATCTGCTGTTCCTGAAGATGATGGCCGAGCGCAACCGCGAGACGGGCAGCCTGCCGAAGGGCATGCGCTGGGCGGATCTAGCGAAGGCCAGCGGATTGCCGCAGCTGCGCCATTACCGGGACGTTCTGGTCACGCTCGGAAATTCCAGCGCGCGGCTGGGGCGTGATGACGAGCTGGTGCCCGTGCCTGCGGACAATGCCCCGCCGGAAGAGCGCAAGCGCTATGCCGATGCGCGGCCGCTGCCGGAGATGGTGCAGGAGATCTTTGACAGCGCCTCCACCTTCATTCGCGAGCCGCAGAACCTTGCCACCCTTGTCACCGCCATTGACGAGCTGGACTGGTTCTCGGACGAGCGCGATCAGTTCGGTGATCTTTACGAGGGCCTGCTGCAGAAGAACGCGGAAGAGACGAAGCGCGGTGCCGGGCAGTATTTCACCCCGCGTGTGCTGATCGAGCTTCTGGTCCGCCTCATGCAGCCGCAGCCGGGGGAGGTGATCCAGGACCCGGCAGCAGGCACCGGCGGCTTCCTCATCGCGGCAGACCGCTACATGCGCGCCCGCACGGATGACTATTTCGACCTCGGCGAAAAGGCCGCCTGGCAGAAGCGGCAGGCGATCCGTGGCATGGAAAACGTGCCGGGCACCCTGCGCCTGCTGCTGATGAACCTTTACCTGCATGATATCGACAGCGAGCATGTGCATCTGGGCGACACCCTGTCGGACAAGGGCACGAAGCTGGGCCGGGCAAACCTCATCCTCACCAACCCACCCTTCGGCCCGGCGGGCGGGGCGCCGACGCGTGATGACCTGACGGTCACGGCCACCGTCTCCTCCTATCAGCTGCCCTTTGTGGAACATTGCATCCGTGCGCTGCAGCCCGGCGGGCGGGCGGCCATCGTCGTGCCGGACAATGTGCTGTTCGAGGATGGGCGCGGCAAGGCGCTGCGGCAGATGATGATGGACTGGTGCGACCTGCACACCATCCTGCGCCTGCCCACCGGCATCTTCTATGCGCAAGGGGTGAAGACCAATGTCATCTTCCTGACCCGGGGCAAGAGCGAGACCGGCAACACCAAGGCGGTCTGGATCTATGATCTGCGGGCACAGATGCCGAAATTCGGCAAGACCACGCCGCTGACGGAAAGTCATTTCGAAGGATTTGAAAAGGCCTTCGGCACCAGCCCTCATGGTGCGGAGCGCGGCCCGGACGAGGGCGAGGCCGGGCGCTGGCGCATGTTCACCCGTGAAGACATTGCCGCGCGCGGCGGCAATCTCGACATCACCTGGCTGCGCGAGGCGGAGGAAGAGGCGGAAGACGGCCTCACCGAGCCCGACGACATCGCCGCCGCCATCCTTGGCCACTTGCAGGCCGCCATGCTGGAAACCGAAGCCCTCTCCGCCGAACTCGGCGGCGATCTGCCGGAGGCAGTGGAATGAGCGGGCTGCCGAAGGGGTGGGAAAAGCTACGGCTGAAGGAGATCGTCAAAGAAGGCGGCGGCACAATTGATCCTCGCGCCTTTCCTGACGAAACGTTTGACTTGTTTAGTATCCCCTCGTTTTCCGAAGGTCTGCCAGAAAGAGTGCTGGGGATAGATATTGGTTCAACGAAGCAGCTTGTCCAGCAGGGCGACGTACTGCTGTCTAAGATCGTTCCACATATACGGCGCGTTTGGGTGGTGCCAAAAGCCAACGATCGCAGACAAATCGCGTCGGGGGAATGGATCGTCTATCGCAGCTCACATTTGGAGCCACATTTCATTAGGCTGGCTCTTTCAGAGCGTAGCTTTCGAGCCAGCTTTCTTGGAACCGTTTCCGGCGTTGGTGGCTCTCTTATGAGGGCCAGTCCGAAGCAGGTTGCGGAATTTTCTGTCCCCCTTCCGCCTCTGGCCGAGCAAAAGCGCATCGTGGCCAAGCTGGAGGCGCTGAACGCGAAATCCGCCCGCGCCCGCACCGAACTGGCCCGCATCGAAACCCTCGTCTCCCGCTACAAACAGGCCGTGCTCAGCAAGGCGTTCAGCGGGGAGTTGACGCGGGATTGGCGGGAGAAGGTAGATGTAAACCTCGAGTGGGAGGAAAAAACAATCGCCGAAGTCGCAAGAATTGCGAGTGGGCAAACACCTAAGGGTATCGAGAGCGTTCTCCACGAAAACGGAGAGGTTTTATGGTTTAAAGTTTCTAGCATGAACGAAGCAGCCAATCTTGGTGGGTTGCGCCACTCGCAATTTTGCCTTTCTTACGTTGACGCTCAAAAGATCGGCCTGAAGATCTACCCTGTCGGTTCAATTGCTTTTCCTAAGCGAGGCGGCGCAATAGCCACCAACAAGAAGCGCAAACTCCAAGTCCCTGCCGCTCTAGATCTAAATCTGATGGTGTTGATTGCCACCGACGTCGACATTGATTTTCTTTGGTGGTGGACTCAGAAGCTTGATCTTTCAACGATCAGTAATGGATCGAATGTGCCTCAGATCAACAACGGGGACATAGCACCGCTGCCAATCTTGGTCCCCACCCTCGAAGAACAACACGAAATCGTCCGCCGGATCGAATCCGCCTTCGCTAAAATCGACCGGCTGGCGGCAGAGGCGAAGCGGGCGCTGGCGCTGGTGGGGCGGCTGGATGAGGCGGTCCTGGCCAAGGCCTTCCGCGGCGAACTGGTCCCCCAGGACGAAAACGACGAACCCGCCGCAACCCTCCTCGCCCGCCTCCGCACCGAACGCGAAGCGGCACCGAAGGTGAAGCGGGGACGAAAGGCGAGAAGCTAGCCACAACAGCTGTCAGGGGAGAAGGGGGAATGCCGAAGGTTTTTTTCACCTATGTCTGGGGACCGCCCGGAGATCCTTGCTGGCCGTTGACATTCGGGTCCAAGGGCGCGCGAACACAGGCGAGGAGAGCCCTGTCCGAGGGGGATCTTGTTTTTACGGTCGGCACAAGGGGGGAGCCGACCATGCCGGAGAGCAGGGGGCGCGTTCTTGGTCTCTATCAGGTGTCCTCACTTGAGGTGAACACGATCGATTACATGGACCAGATCGATACCAGCGGCATCACGGAGCGAGCGGCAAGTGAGTTTCCCTATGCGCTGCATCCGATAGCTGTCTGGGAGATTACGTCCCCGGATAACTTCTTTTCGCGTCTTGTTGGGCCGCTGACGGGGGCTCATCATTTGCGGGCACAATCCACCGTCGTCGAGCTTGATCCGCAGACGTCTGCTCCATTGCTTGAACTCGGCCGCCGTCCGGTTACGCTGGCAGAGCCCAAGACCTTGCTCGGACGCGGGTTGATTGCGCAAAAGAACAGCAAGCTTGCGCCCAAACACGAGGGGGCTTTCAGCGGTGCTTTCGCCGACCATGCTGTCTGGTTTGTTTATATTCTCATTTTGAAGGATCAACGCGGGCACGACCTTGCCTTCAAGATCGGCTATGCAAGCGATCCAGTCACCCGCCTTGCCGCCTATCAGGCGCCCATGGCTGCAGAAGTGACCGGCCTGACCTGGAATCTTGCCATCCAGCAACCGGCTGGCAACGAAGATGAAGCCCGAAGGATCGAGCAGGAGCTATTGGCGCACTTTGCCAGACACCGGCTCGCCAGCAATGGTGAAATCATCAAGGGGGTGAAGCAGACCGATCTCATGTCGGTTTTGGCCGCCCTTCTACGTCCCAGATGAGGCCTTCATGATCCCCGATTACCAAACCCTCATGCTGCCCGTCCTGCGTCTTGCTGCCGAAGGTGAAACGCGGGTGGCGGATGCGGCCGGGCGTATTGCCGGTGAGTTCGGGCTGACGCCGCAGGAGCAGGAGGAGATGCTGCCGAGCGGGCGTCAGCGGGTGCTGCACAACCGCATTCACTGGGCGAAGTTTTACATGAGCAAGGCCGGACTGATCGTCTCGCCGGTGCGGGGGCGCTTTGTGGCCTCGGACAAGGGCAGGGCGCTGCTGGCCGGTGCGCCGCAGCAGATCACCCTGGCGATGCTGATGCAGGATCCGGAATTCCGCGCCTTTTATGAGAACGGGCGTGGCAGCACCAGCGGGGAAGACGCGGCGCGCGCGCCGGGGGCGGTTGCTATTTCTGTTGAGGCTGCCGCTCCCTCCGCCACACCGGAAGAGCAGATCGACGCGGCCCATGCGGCCATGACGGCGGAGCTGCGGGATGAGTTGCTGCAGCGCATCCTCGCCAACAGCCCGGCCTTTTTCGAGCAGCTCATCGTCGATCTGCTGGTGGCCATGGGTTATGGCGGCAGCCACAAGGATGCCGCCGCCCAGCTTGGCCGCTCCGGCGATGGCGGCGTGGACGGCGTGGTCAACGAGGACCGGCTCGGCCTTGACCGGATCTATGTGCAGGCCAAGCGCTACGCTCCCGGCAATCCCGTTGGCCGCCCGGATGTGAACGGTTTCGTCGGCAGTCTCGTTGGCCTTGGCGCCACCAAGGGCGTCTTCGTCACCACCTCCAGCTTCAGCCTGCCCGCACGCGACTACGTGCGCCATCTAGCTCAGCGGGTGATCCTCATCGACGGGCAGGAGCTGGCCGATCTGATGATCGAGCACGGCGTTGGCGTCAGAGGCTACCGGACGGTCGAGTTCAAGCGGCTGGACGAGGATTTCTTCGGGGAGGAGTGAGGCGCCGGCCGGTATTGCTGCCGCAGGTGGCGGGGCATGTGCTGGCTGGGGCGTCGGCGGGGCTTTTTGAGACAGGCGATGAAGCCCGGAAACAAAACCCCGGAAACAAAGCCCCGGAAACGAGAGCCCAGAAACAAAAGCCCGGAAACAGCTGCCCCGCCAACAGAGGGGCTGATGCCAGGGGCTGAGATGCTGGCGCATCACGCCTTGAATTTGCTGAGGTGCCGCGCGGGCTTGGCCTGTTGCCGTTGCGGCATGATCGCCGCGCGGTGATGCTGGATCACAATTTGCTCATAAATTCTCGAAATACTTTTTACATTACACGGCTAATAATATTTGTATGACTAAAATTTAAGGGTTTCTCTATGGAGGAGGCCGCGCATTTCTTTTGATGTTTGAGTCGTTTGCTGAATTTTAACGGAGTAAGTCTAGCGTCCTCTTCGCAGGGCTGCTGTTGAACTGATGCGCTAGAGACAAAGGGACAGGGGCGCTGCATTTGCATTTTTCCAATACGGGGAAGACACTATGCCGACCACCTTGCTGAAGACCGGAATCGCCGCCTCCCTGCTCCTTGCTGCATCGCCGGTGCTGGCCGACTCCTACAAGCTGACCACGCTGGAATGGCCGCCCTATGTCATGGCTGACGGCTCTGGCACCAGCCCCGATGCGGTGAAGAACACCTTCTCAAAGGCAGGTCACAGCGCGGAGGTGGCGGTCTTTCCGTGGAACCGCGCCGTGAAGATGGCAGCGGAAGACCCGGCCTGGATCGGGGTGTTCCCGGAATATTACAGCTCTGACTCCGATGCCGAAAAGGGTGGCAGCCGCTGCCTGTTCTCCAAGTCCTTCGGCATCAGCCCTGTCGGGTTCATCCAGCTTGCAGACAAGCCCATCACCTGGAAATCGCTGGATGATCTGAAGGCCTACAAGATCGGCGTGGTGCGCGGCTACAATAACGAAGAGCAGTTCGATGCCATGGCCGCAAAGGGCGAGATCAAGGTCGATGAGGCGGACAGTGATGTGCAGAACATCCTGAAGGCCGCCGGCGGGCGCACGGATGCCGCGGTGGTCGACAAGCTGGTCTTCGAGCATCTTGCCAAGACCGACCCCCAGGTGTCGGCCGTTGCTGCCAAGCTGTCCTTCAATGATGTCCTGTTGAAGGAGCATGGTCTGCATATCTGCTTCAAGAACTCGGACGAGGGCCGCAAGGCACGCGATGCCTTTGACGGCGGTCTGTGAAGCGCAAGGCCCCGGCTGCTGGTTTCCTGCTGCCGGGGCCTGTTGTCTTTGATCCGGCGTGGCGTTTCCTGACCGGCGTTGCCGGGGTGGGGCGTTGATTGAGCGTCCCCACCTCACGGCCTGGATGCAAGGATGAAGCGGTCGAAGGTCAGGCAGGTGCATGGATATTGTTGCGGTTGACGTAGAGGCCGGGGATTTGTGCGGCCCAGAAGGTCGGTTTTCTCATTTCAATATTTGATATCTGGAAACAATTATCTGTATCCGCTTGCAGAATTAAGACTTCATTCGTCAGTATAAGTAACAATTCTGCGAATTCAGATGGGGATCTACCATGAAGTTCTGGCAGTCCGTAAAATTTGCTACCATTGCGCCGGTCGTGGCGGTCGTTGCGGTGGCTTTCGCCGGGTTCTCCTACGTCGCCAGCACCAAGCAGATTGATACGGTGGAGGCGTCCTTCCGGTCCGAGATCCAGCTGAGCACCGAGCTGTCAAATCTCGCCCTCGGCAATGCAATCTGGGACTTCAATGCGGAACTGGCCAGGACCGTTCTGAGGCCGCTTCTGGACAATCCCCGCTTCTCCTGGGCCGTCGTGCGGGAGGAAAGCGGCTCCATCTTCGCCGTGATTGACCGGTCCGGGGCGAGCGGCCAGGATCTGCTGGACAATGTGCCGGAGGCAGAGCAGGCGCCCGCCGATGATGGCAGTACCAAATTCATCGTAACGCCGGGATATATTGTCGGCATCAAGCCGATTGTGCGCGAGGATGGCGGCAGCCAGACCCGGATCGGCAATGCCTATGTGGCGTTTGACCGTCAGTTCGTCACCAGCGCCCGGACCGAGGCGCTGACAACCTCTCTGCTTTTGACGGCGGCTGCGATCGTGATCGTGTCGCTGTGCCTGTTCTTCCTGATCCGCCGGATTGCCAAGCCGATTGCCCAGTTGTCGCGCACCATGCTGACGCTGGCCGATGGCCAGCTCGACTGTGAGGTGCCTTGCCTCGACCGGGCCGATGAACTGGGCCAGATGGCCAAGACCGTGGAAGTGTTCCGGCACAATGGCCAGCGCCAGCGCGAACTTGAGGGCGCGCAGGCCACCGCCTATGAGAAAGAGCGCGAGCGCCAGGCTGTGCTCGAAGCGCTGATTGCCGATTTCCGCAATGACTCGCGCCAGCTGCTTGAGCCGGTGCAGCAGTCCACTGTTGCCATGGCGCAGATTTCCGACCAGCTGCTCGGCATGTCGAAAGATACGACGAGCCGCACAGCCTCTGTCGCCGCCGCAACCGAGCAGGCCTATGCCAGCGTGCAGACCGTTGCCTCGGCTGCGGAAGAGCTGTCGGCTTCCATTGGCGAAATCTCGCGCCAGATCGCAGACACCAGCGGGGTTGTCTCCGCGGCCAATTCCAAGGCAGCCTCCGCCAACCAGCAGGTGGCCGGTCTTGCCGCCTCCGCCCAGCGGATCGGCGCCGTGCTGCAGCTGATCCAGGATATCGCAGAACAGACCAACCTGCTGGCCCTCAATGCCACCATCGAGGCCGCGCGCGCTGGCGATGCCGGCCGGGGCTTTGCCGTCGTGGCTGCCGAGGTCAAGGATCTGGCAACCCAGACGTCGAAGGCCACCGAAGAGATCGCGGCCCAGATTACGGCCATTCAGGATGCCTCGACCGGCTCCGTGGCGGCGATCGACGAAATTGCCAGAACCATGGTCCGGGTCAACGAATATACCGATGCTATTTCCCGTTCGCTGGAGCAGCAGGGGCTGGCCACCACCGAGATCAGCAACTCTGTGCAGGAAGTGGCCTCTGGAACCCGCGAGATCACGGTCAACATGACCAGCGTCAAGCATGCGGTCGAGGAGACCTCTTCGGCCGCGGCCGATGTGTCGCGCTCCTCGGGCGATGTCTCCGAGAAGACCCGCCTTCTGGCCAGCAACATTGACGATTTCCTGCGCCGCGTCAGCGCGGCATGATCTAGCGCAGACACGCAATGTTACAGGCTCCGGGGCCCGCTCCGGAGCCTGATGCATGTTTGAAGGCAGAGGTTGTTCTTGCTGCCCGCAGATCCGCTCTGAATGCTCCGGGGAGCCGTGAAGATCCTGCGTGCAGCTTCCCAAGCGTGACTTTCGTCACAGGCCGCGCAGTTCCGTATTTGCTATGGTCCTTTCAAGCAGAAAGCCGGGCTGGTGGTTCTGCGGGGAGGGGGGCAGCATGGCGATCCTGTCGATACGGTCGAAAGACTTCAGCCGCGCGCGGCGCGTGGAAGAGTTCCGCAACGTGGTCGCCACTATGACCAAGGTGGACTTCATCCCCGATGACCGGCAGGACTTTCACTCCGAAACATCCATTGCCGTGATGCCGGGACTTATCGTGGGTCACGGGCGGCATTCCGCCTCCACTGCGGTGCGCAGCCAGAGCCACGCGGCCGATTGCAGCGATGACGTGATGTTCCACATCCCGCTCGCTGGCGGCGGCACGATCCTGCAGACCGGCGGGTGCGAGGAAACTCTGCGTCCGGGCCTCGTCTATGCCGATCCGGGCGATGTGCCGGGCACCGTGCGCTTTGGCGGGGAGCATATGGAGGGCATCTATGTGTCCATCCCCCGGGTGCATCTGGGGCCGGCAGCGGCAGGGCTCGATGCGGTGCTGCGCCGCGCCGCGCCGCTGACGCCGCAATGGCGGCTGTTCCTCGGCTATGCACGCATGCTGCATGACGAACTGCCCGCGCTTGCTCCTGAAGAGGCGGCGCAATGCGTGGCGCATGTGCAGGATCTGGCGCTGATGGCCCTTGGCGCCACACGGGAGGCGGCCGAAGCGGCCGCCGGACGGGGGCTGAGGGCCGCCCGGCTGAAGCAGGTGAAGGCGGAGATCGAGCGCAGCCTCGTGACGCCCGGCCTCAGCGCGGACAGGATCGCCGCGCGCCTCGGCCTCTCCCCGCGCTATGTGCGGGCCCTGTTCGAGCGCGAGGGCACGTCCTTCCGGGATTATGTGGCCGCACGGCGCCTTGCCATGGCCCACCGCATGCTGACGGATCCGGCCTGTCAGCATCTCAACATTGCACAGATTGCCCTGGAGGCCGGGTTCGGCGATCTGTCCTGGTTCAATGCCCGCTTCCGCCAGACCTACGGCATGACCCCGAGGGACGTGCGGGCGCACCGGTTCTAAGGTCATATGCAGGGAGATTGGCCCATGTTTGTGCCGTAGTCCCCGCAAACAAGTGCCGAGAGGCCCAAGACCGTCCCGGCCTCTCATCCTAGTCTTTTTTCACGATGCAGTTGCCTGCCTCCTTGCCGGCGGGCAGGGGCTGCATGGCCATTCGAGGATGTTCCGGATGTGGGATTTCAGCCTGACAGGTGCCTTCGCACTCATGGCGCGCACCGCGCCCTTTCTTCTTTTCCGCATGGCCGTCTATTTCGGCATGGCCTGCGCCTATGTCATCGCAACAGGCACGGGCGCGGCCATCGGCTATGGTGCCGGCCAGCTGGGCGATGAGGATTTCCTGGCCTCCAGCACGGCGCTGGGGGGCATTGCCGGCTTTGGCCTTGTGGCGGCGGTGCTCTATCTGCTGCGCGAATATGTGCTCTACATCGTCAAGGCCGGACATATTGCCGTTCTGGTCGAGCTGATGGACGGCCGGTCCCTGCCGGAGGGGGAAGGGCAGGTGGCCTATGGCAGCCGCATGGTGCGTGAGCGCTTTGCGCAGGCCAGCCTGCTTTTCGGCATCGACCAGCTGGTCAAGGGCGTGATTTCCGCCATCGCCGGGCTGATCGAGGGCATTGCTTCGCTTCTGCCCATTCCCGGCCTGCAGGCGGCGGCGGGGCTGCTGCGCAACTTCCTGAAAGTCGCCATTGGCTTCACGGACGAGGTGATCCTTGCCCACGCCATGCGCACCCGCGCGGCCAATCCCTGGGCCTCGGCGGAAGAGGCCCTGGTGCTCTACGGGCAGAACTACAGGACCATGTTCCGCAACGCCGCCTGGCTGGCCGTGATGATCTATGGCCTGTCCTTCCTGGTGTTCCTGCTGGCGCTCGCCCCGGCGGCCGCCCTTGTCTATCTGATGCCCGGCGCGCTCAGCGCGGGTGGCCTCGTTTTTGCCATTCTCTTTGCCTGGGCCTTCAAGGCGGCGCTGCTGGAGCCGCTGGCCATCACCTGCATGATGCAGGTCTTTTTCAGAACAACCGAAGGACAGGTGCCGGATCCGGCCTGGCGTGCCCGGCTGCAGGATCTGTCGGGCAAGTTCAGGGAGATTGGCGGCAAGGCGCGCGACTGGGCGTCAGGACGCGCTGGCGCTGCCCGCTCCACCGCGGCATCCGCATGAGGAGATTACCGGTGATGAAGAGCATCCAACTCAGAACAGCAGCCCTGCTGGCGGCATCCGCCGTCTGCCAGCCACTGGCTGCCACGGCGCAGGAGGCGCCGCGCACCATCATCGTCATGGACGGCTCCGGCTCCATGTGGGGCCAGATCGACGGGCGCGCCAAGCTGGAGATCGCCCGCGAGGCGGTGGCCAGGGTGGTGCAAGGCATCCCGGCGCAGCAGGAACTGGGGCTGCTGGCCTATGGCCACCGCACCAAGGGCAATTGCAGCGACATCGAGCTTCTGGTGCCGCCCGGACAGGGCACGGGCCCTGCGATTGTCGATGCGGTCAATGCCATGCGGTTTCTCGGCAAGACGCCGCTTTCGGCTGCCGTGAGACAGGCGGCGGAGGCGCTGCGCTATGGCGAGGAAAGTGCCACCGTTGTCCTTGTCACCGACGGGCTGGAAACCTGCGAGGCCGACCCTTGCGCACTGGCATCCGAACTGGAGGCGGCCGGCGTCAATTTCACCGCGCATGTGGTGGGGTTCGGCCTGACGAAGGAGGAGGGTGCTCAGGTGGCGTGCCTGGCTGAAAACACCGGCGGGCGCTACATCGAGGCGGCCAATGCGGGCGAATTGGTCAGCGCCCTGACCGAGGCCATCAGCATGGAGCCGCCGAGGGCGAACACCCATTTCCCGGGCAAGCCCTTGATGCCTGCCATCCAGCTTCAAGCAACGGGCGGGGCGATTGGCGCAGAATCTGGCGTACCCGGCCAGCCGGATTTTCCCCGCACCGGCACGGCAGAGGACTGCCGCGCCCTGGCGGAGGCGGATGCTGCAGCCGCAGCCTGGATGTTTGAACCGCCTGGCAGCTATTTCGTCGAAGAGCCGCGCTGCCGCCTTTACAGCTATTCGACCGAGATGGACTGGGCCGTTTATCCGCCGGAAGACGGTTGGGTCTCCGGGTTCAAACCGGATGCTATCCTCTTTGTCCGGCCGCTTGAAGAACCGGCATATCAGCCTGGCAAGGCGGGCATGATCAACCGGGGCCCTTATGCCGTGGGGAGCGTGCAGATTGACCTCGGCGTGAGCGTTGAAGGAACAGAAACAGGCGGTGCAGCGCTTGCTCTGAGGCTTTATCCGGTGGGCAGCACCAGTTCCGATGGGGTCATCACCTACAGCACGGTCGAAGGTTCGCAAGGGGGCAAGGACGCCGGTATCAACCTCGATGCGCCTGGTCAGTATCTGCTCAGGCTCGAAACCTGGGGCGGCGAAGTCCTCGACGAGATGGTGATCGATGCTGCGGCTGATCCGGCCGTGATCCTTACAGCGCCGTCTGCTGCGGCTCCCGGTGCGCCCATCGCGGTTGAAACACAGGGCCGCCAGCTGCGCCTCGACCGGATTGAAATCTGGCAGGGAGATGGCCGGCACGACTGGGGGCGCAGCCTGAGTGAACTGGCCGCCGGTGAATCCCTGCTGGCCCCCTCAGAGCCGGGAACTTACGATCTTGTTTACATGGGGTATAACGCCGCCGGTGAATATGCCGAATTCGCCCGTATCCCGGTTGAGGTCCGCAAGCTGGACAAAACGGAAGGCGAGACGCAAGGCAGGCAAAAGGTGGTGGATGCCGGTGCAGCCACCGGTGCTGCCGCTGGCACCGCGGAGGATGTGGCCTATTCCTGTGATGGGCCTGCGCCTTGCCCCGTGACGGATGGTGCGACCGGTCTTTCCTTCCTGCTGCCGGCCGGCTGGTGGACCGATCAGCCCACGACAGAGGGATACACAACCGGCGCACAGGCCGCAGGTGAGAGTTTTCCGCCGCGGGTCACTTTCTTCCGGCACGGTTCCGGTGACGCTTTGGTGCTTGGGCCGCGCCAGTGGGTGGCCATGAACGGGCCCTGCGAGGATGCGGGCGCCCTTGGCCCCTTCTGCATGTTCGAGAGTGCTGATCCGCAGGTGCTGGCGGCCTTTCAGCTGGTCCGCGCCACGCTGAAATGGGAACAGTCTCAGGCGTCAGCACCTGCCGCGCCGGGCTGCGCAGATGCTCAAGGCCATGGCCCTGATGCTTGCGAAAACGGCAAGGAGGCAGGCGGCAAGGCCTTTGCGGATTATCTCCACCGCTGCCTGCCCGGTGACAGGACGGCTGACGGCTGCAGCATGCGCGATGCCGCCACCGGTCTGACTTTCGATTTGCCGGAAAACTGGGTGGCGGATGTGACACCCGCATCGCCGTTGCCGCGTGCCGAGTTTGCCGAACAGGCAGGGTCTGCCCATTCGCTCTGGCTCAACCCGGCCGATTGGCCGCAGGGTGACCGGGGGTGTTTCCTGACCCGTGCCGGGCAATTGTGCACTGACCCGGACCGGATTGACGAAGCGCTGGCCCGTGACCTGCAAAAGCTGCAAGTCACCTTGACCACCGGAGAGGTTCTGCGCCGCTGCGGCAATGAGGATTGCACCTTCGAGCAGCGCAATCCAGCATTCGCCGGAAAGCTGCCGGCGGGCTGGTCGGTTGAGGTGGCAAGGCCACTGGCTGATGG
The DNA here is from genome assembly GCF_900185665.1 of Pannonibacter sp. I15F10I1. NCBI lineage: Bacteria > Pseudomonadati > Pseudomonadota > Alphaproteobacteria > Hyphomicrobiales > Stappiaceae > Pannonibacter > Pannonibacter sp. I15F10I1. The sequence goes on along the minus strand of NZ_FYAN01000026.1, from coordinate 752,110 downwards.
CAGGCTTTCCGCATGGTTCTGGGACATGGATCCGGCCGGCAATTTCAAGCTCATCGGCCTCAACCAGCCGGATGGGGACACATGCCTTGAAGCGGGAAAGGGCCAGATGCTCTGCGAGTTCACGCCTTACATTTCAACGGATGAAGCCGGTCTCATCCGCGCATCCCTGAAAGCCGGTGCTGTTCCGGCGCCCTGAACGCTCTCGGGAAACTCCTCCCGCAGCTGCCGCGCCAGCCCGCACTCCTGCCTCATCCGGGGAGAGCGGCCTAATACCAAGGCTTTCGATGCTGACGCATCACGCCTTGAAAATGCTCAAGCGCCGCACGGGCTTAACCAATGCTCGATGAGCCAAGCTCATCGAGCATTGGGCTAACTGGCTGCCGCCAGCTTGACCCTGTTCCGTCCGGCATTCTTGGCTCTGTAAAGCGCCTGATCGGCGAGGCGGCAGGCCTCCGCAAGACTGGTCTGGAAGGGCACCGGCGCAACGCCAAAGCTGGCAGTCACCGTGAGGCCATGCGGCAGGTCCGGCAGAGACATGACCTCCAGCCGCAAGCGCTGCGCAATCTGGACGGCGGCATCGATATCCGTTCCCGGCAGGAACAGGGCGAATTCCTCCCCGCCCATGCGGCCGGCCACAGCCTTGATCCCCGCACAGGCGCGCAGCCGCTCGCCAAAACCCCTGATCACGGCATCGCCGGTATGGTGGCCGAACGTGTCGTTGATCTGTTTGAAATGATCCAGATCGCACAGGATGATGGCGTGGGGGCCATGCGGATCATTGCGCAGCAGAGCGTCGGCCCGCCGGTCAAATCCGCGCCGGTTGGCAAGGCCCGACAGACTGTCGAGCTCCGATTGCGTCTGCTGCAGGGCCATGATCTCGAGAACGAGCTTCGCCAGCAGGGTCAAACCTGTCGCGACCATCAGGACAGCCGTCAGACTTTGCGAGATGAGCGCATAGTTCGTGTGAACATAGTCCTTGGCCGTGCTGCCGGCTCCGAAGACGACAGCCAGCCCGGCCTTGGCCAGGAAATGCAGTCCGGTGACCAGCAGCAGGAGGCCGAGGAACCGGTCAAGCCCCGTGCGGTGCGGAGCGGATAACACGACAAGGGCGCCAGCAAGCACCGTGATGGCAAAGGGCGCCTGATAAAGGAAGGCGTGAAGCGGCGTGCCTCGTGGCAGATCATAAATGATGTAACCGAGAAACAGGCTTGCGGACAGGAAGATGGCAATGCCCCTGGCATCGATCCGGCGGCGGTACATTTCGCCGATCCCGGCCGTCATCATGGTCAGCCCGAACAGAACCGACGCAAAGGCTCCCAGCGCCCACAGCCGGGGCGGCCCCGCATAGGCGACGAGCAGTTCGCACAGGGCCGAGAGTGAAGCCACACAAAATCCCGCGCCAATCCATCTTGCCGCAAGAGGAAACTGGCTGCGCCGGGCGGTGACAAAGAAGACGGCGCTGAACGACAGGGCGACAGCGAAGTTCACCATCAGGAAAAATGCTGCGCCGTTCATTGTCATGCCGCCATGATAGCATGGTGTGCTTGTGTCCGCCCACCGTTTGTCCGCCTTGGATAATGCGCAAGTGTGAAGGCTTTCCTGCCTTTTTGGTGTCCGTTTATCTGAAATGCAGAGCGATCAGGACTTGTAATATTTATATGTGTCACGGGATTGATCTGCGTACGGCAGGCTGCATTCAACGGAAACTGCATTTACGTCAGCATGTCTGGCAACACTGCCGGTTCACTCAAAAGTAGCTCTTCTGCAGTATCCGCTGAACTATGTTTGGCTGGTTCCCGGATTGAAGATGGATCTTGCGACGGTTCTCCTGCTCTACAAGTCCTCGTTGATGGTTGGGGCGGTCTGTTTTGCCTATATGCGCTGCCGGTCGCAGGAACCGGGATTGGACTTTCTGGCAGCGGGCTTTGCGGTGCTTGCCTTTGGCTCGACACTGGCCGGGTGGGGGGAACAGGGGCTGGTGGCCTTCGTCACGTGGACGATGGGCAGCTTTACAGCCGGGGCAGGCGGATATGCGCTGATTGCGGCGGGGCTGGTGCAACTGAGCAGCCGCCGCCGGTGGGTGGGGGACTGGGCAGCAGGTGCCGCCGCGCTGGCGCTCGTCCTTCTGGTCTGGCGGATGGAGTGGTACGCGGACAATACCGTGCGGGCTGTGCTGTTCAATCTGACCACTGCCGTTTATCTGGCCGCCGCTGCGCTGGTCATCTTCCGGGATTATCTGCGGGACCGTCTGCCGGCCCGCTTCGGCCTGCTGGGGGCGCTGCTGACGTCCATCGTGTTCGCCGGTCTGGCGGCGCTGGCGCTGGGAGCCCCGGAATTCGGCCTGCCCGATCCGCGCCAGTCCTTCTTCATGCTGATCATCTGCCAGTTCGCCATTGCGCTTTTCGTGGTGGTGCTGGTGCAGGAGCGGGCGGAGGCCAAGCTGAAGCGTCTGGCCAACACCGACGCGCTCACCGGCGTGCCGAACCGGCAGCATTTCCTGGCGTCGCTGCCGCAGCACCTGCAGCCGGGTGACGCCTTCATCATGCTGGACATCGACCACTTCAAGAGCATCAACGACCGTTTCGGCCACGAGGCCGGAGATGTTGTGCTGACCGGTGTGGCGCAGGCGATTGCAGGCGCCGCCGGTCCGCGCGCGCTTCTGGGCCGCCTCGGCGGCGAGGAGTTCTGCCTGTTCCTGCGCGGCCAGACGCAAGAGACCGCCCTGGCGGGGGCCGAACAGATCCGTCAGGCCGTGAAATCCCTTTCGTTCAACCCCGGCGCTGACACCATCACCACCAGCGCCAGTCTTGGCATAGCAGTCTGGACCGGGACGGAAGACACCCGCGCCTTGCGGCACAAGGCCGACGAGGCGCTTTACCTAGCCAAACACCGCGGCCGCGACAAGGCGGTGCTTTATGGGGCCGCGTGATCCGGCAAACGCCTGAACAGGGAGCGGCCTGAAAGGGCTCCCTGCCAGAGAAACGCGGACCAGCTTCTGGGCCAATTTTTCAGGCCAAATCTCAGGCCAAATCTCAGGCCAAATTTCAGGCCTGACGGGCTTTCCGGTTGGCGTAGCGCCGGTCACGCTCGGCCTTGCGGGCGGCTTCATCTTCCATAACGCGGGCAGCGCGGTTCCTGTCGGCCAGTTCGCGCGCTTCGGTTTCGGCTCTGGCTGCGGCCTCCGCTTCGGCGGCCTTGAGGGCGGCTTCGTTCGCGGCCCGGTTCTGTTCATCCAGCTTTGCCTGTGCGCGTTCGGCCCGGCGTGCATCACGGGCTTCCGCGATCCTGATCCGCTCGGCCTGCTTTGCTTCGCGCTCCGGTCCGGCTGCTTCCTTTGCGGCGCGGAAAGCCTGCACAAGGGCTGCCTTCGCGTCGGAGGCTGTGCTGCGGCGGCCGGAATGGCCGTTGTTCGTCATGTCTCTCAAGTCTTCACTCCATCAGGCGGTTCCGCCTTGGCTTTTTCATGCAAAGGGCACCAGCTGCCGGTGCAGCGGGCCCCGCGGTCAGGTCCGTTTGGTCCGTTTGGCAGGGGATTTGGCGGCAGCTGCAAGGCTCTCGCTCAGTTCCCTGGCAAGCCGTGCTTCCCGCAGTCTCAGGGTCTTTTCGTCACGCGCGGCGGTGATCGCGTCCAGCTCTTCAAAGGCACGGGTGCGGGCAAAGAACTGCGACTGTTCCCGGCCAAAGGCCGTTTCCGCCTGCTGGCGGGACTTGCTGTGCTTGTCGGTCATGGGGATCCTTCCGGACGTTGCCCGCTGCTGCGGGCAACAAAAAAGGCCAGGCAAACTGCCTGACCTTGTTTGGTCTCATGCTTTCGGCAATGCCAGTACATCCGTGGTCAAGGGAAAGCAGATCCCGGATCTATCAGGCGGCCTGCAGATTGCAGGCAGACATCTTGCCCGACTTGTTGTCGCGCTCCATGTCATAGGAAAGCTTCTGGCCTTCCACGATTTCGCGCATGCCGGACCGTTCGACGGCCGAGATGTGGACGAAGGCGTCCGGGCCGCCATTGTCAGGCTCGATGAAACCGAAACCCTTGGTGGAATTGAACCATTTTACTGTGCCAGTGGTCATGATGAACCCTTTCATAGCATAGAGAAAAGCCGCAAGCCCGGAGGCCTGCAAGCGGTGATAACGATGCTTTAGAGGGAGTGTTCGTTCAGCGCGATGTTGATCGCGTGATAACCAAAGCTCAGCAAAAAAGATATCGATGAAAAATACATACGAGTTGCGCGCCGGTTTGTCAATTTTTGTTTTTGAAAAACATGAGCTGGAGCAAAAATACGCAGGGTTTCAGCCGGAAAAACAGTTTTGAATCTTTCCGTTTTCGAACCTGGTGCAAGCATTTTATCCCTGCAAAGGGCTTAGATTCGTGATCCCGGGCCGCGGCTTCCTCACTGGGCGCGACAGCCCTGGCTCTTCTGGCCAGAGTCTTGTCCTGCCCTGACAGGATCGGAAGATAGGGCAGTGCAGACAATCCCGGCTGGAGCAACTGCCCGCCCAACGTGGTGTGGCCGGTCATTGATCCGCAGGCGCGTGTACCCGGTGGGGAGCTGCCGCTCCCGAGACATGGAAAACAGGGGATGCCGGGTTGTCATGTAAAGCGGCGGGGAAGGAGGCGGTCGATGGTCAGGACGGCCATAAGGCGGCCACGGATACGCGCGACCGCATGCACCGGCAGGCTGCTTTGGCTGGCAACCTCGTCGAGGTCCTCTGCGGCAACATCTTCGATGCGCAGCACCTGATCTGCGGTGATGCCCGCCATCGAGCCCTCCAGCTGAAGCAGAACGCAGGGCGGAGCCTCACTGGCGGTGCCCGCTGCTTTCAGGCGCCGGCGAAGATCGAGCACCGGCACCACCCGGTCACCTGCATCCGCCAGTCCATCGAAGCCGTTGCCGTCACCGGGCAGTGGCGAAAGGCGGACACTAGACAGGATGCTATCAACGCGGTCGAGATCAATTGCAAAGAAATCATCTGCCACGCGCAAGGTGAGAAAGCGGAAGCCAGGCTTTGTGGATATCGTCGCAGGCAGAGCGGCGGCTGTCTCTGCGGTCTCAACTTCCGTGGGCGCGCGGTGCGGGGCAAGGCGCTCGATCACGGCCTGATGCTCACCGGTCAACGCCAGTGGCTCCAGGATCGCAATGATCCGCCCCTCGACAACGGCATAGCGGCTGATCCCTGAAACTGCGTCTTCAGCAGTGAATATCTCGTCTTCCGTGAGGGAGAGAAGGCCTGGGGCCCGGTCGGCCAGAAGGGCAAAGTTGAGACGGGCGGCAGGATCGGCAATGCGCAGCACGACCGTGTCCTGCGCAAGGCTTCCCACGGGAGCCCTGGCGCCAAGAAGAACCGCTGTGTCGATGACCAGCAGCGGGTTTCCCTCGTGTTCCATCAGGCCGGCTACATAGGAAGGTGCCGCAGGCAGCGGCCGGAGCCCCGCAGGTTCGAGAACCTCTGCGATGACCGGGGTGGGCAGCGCATAGCGGTCGGCGCCAATGTCAATCAGAAGATGTGCGAAGCGCTCGGCTGCCGCCGCTGCACTGCCGTCTTCGTCCAGTTCCGGCAAGCCGGCGGGATCTGCCGGAAGCAGCGCGCCATCTTCAACCAGCCCTTCTGCATCCATGCGGGTCTCGGCGGCAAGACGGACATAGTCGACAACGAGCCAGCTGGCACTGCGGGCATTGAGGCATTGCGGCAGAAAGGGGGATGACGCCTGTGCATCCATGTCCTGCAGGGTATCAACAGGCCTGATGGCGCCGTCCTCGACGGCGACCATAGCGACCACATGATCCACCTCCAGCGCGCGAACATCGTCGCCGCTGGCCAGGATGACCAGCGAACCCGGCCCGCCTGAGCCGGTTTTTGCAGGCAGGCCCAGAACCCCGGCCAGATCCATTAGCGGGAGCACGCGGTCCTGCACGAAGATAAGCCCGCGGACATGACGCGGGCAAAAGGGCAGAGGTGTGACAGGCGCCGGCTCATTGACAGAGAGGACGAGATCCAGAGGCAGGGCGAGGTGGATTCCACCAAGGGTCGCCAGAAGATAGTCGATGCGCTCCACCGTCACTTCTCCTTCAAGGTCCACACGCCATCCCAGGGCGTGACGAATGAAGCGGCATCGCGGATCATCATCATCCTGCACCGGTCGCGCAGCAAAAGGCTCGCCTTGTCTGCGGGCATTAGTTCAAGGGCACGGACGAAACCGGCCTCAGCCATGGCGAAGTCTCCGGCGCGGTAGGCACTGAAGCCGCCTGCATGGGCCTCCAGCCACTGCTCCTGAATGGGGCCTGGTGTGTCGCTTGGCAGGATTTCGTAGACTTCGGCCGGGCGGGTCTGGCCCTTTACCCGGACCACGTCCACCAGCCGCAGCGGCACGGGCCGGGTCAGCTGCGAAACGGTTTCTCCGCATGCAAGGATAGCTGCACCATAGGTGTTGGTGATGGCCTCCAGCCGCGAGGCCAGGTTCGCAGCGTCGCCGATGACCGTATAGTTCATCCGGTCAGGTGATCCGATGTTTCCGGCAAGCACCTCGCCGCTGGCAAGGCCAATGCCGATGCGCAAGGGCTCGGCTAGGCCGTCCTGACGCCGTTCATTCACCAGATCCAGTGCCTTGATCATCACCCGGGCAGCTTCCACGGCACGGTCTGCATCGCCGCCCTGTGGCGCAGGTACGCCAAAGAGGGCCATGATTGCATCGCCGATGAATTTGTCGATGATCCCGCCCTGATCGCGCAGAATGTCTGCCATGAAGGAGAAATAATCATTGAGAAGCCGCACGGTGCCCCGGGCACCGAGCGCCTCGGAAAGGGAAGTGAAGTTGCGGATGTCGCAGAAGAGCACGGTCGCGGGAACTATGGCACCGTCCAGAACACTTGCATCTTGTCCGGCCATGATCCGGGCGACTGGGTTTGCCTGAATGCGGGCGAGCAGTCTTTCGAGGTTCTTTTCCCGGTTAATGTCGAGGAAGGAGACCGCAAGAAAATCCTGGGAGCGTGGCAGCCGGCGAGCGCTCAGACGCAAGGAGGTCCAGTCACCATCCGGCGTTGCGAACTCACATTCAACGCCTTCGAGAGGGGGCGCTCCCTGAAGCACGGCGGAGATTTTGTCAGCCAGGTCTTCATTATAGTCAGCAAAGACCGAAGCCAGTGCCAGGCCCCGTGGAAGAGGGCCCATTCGCAGGATCGACCGTGCAGCGGTGTTGGCAAGAGCCAGATGGCCGCTGGCATCGAAAACGAGCAAGCCACCGGCCATGGCGCCGGTCAGTTCCTCCAGTGCAGGTCCGCCCAGCAAATGAAGGTTGCTGCCGGTGACGGAGTGGCTTTCTGCTTCATCCGATGCTTCGCTAGCGGCATGGGCGGGCCGGTCTGCATCAAGCACAGGCGGCAGCCGGAGGACACGCCGTGCCGTGGTGACGATTTCCGAGGCGCGCTTCTGTTTCAGGTCAAGGCTGACAGCGCCGGACGGCTTGGCGATGATGGCGGCAGCGCCGAGCCGCAGGGCTTCAAGCCGCTCGGCCGAGTCTGCGGACGCGACGAGCGACGACAGGATCACGACCGGGCAGGGAGAACGCAGGCTGAGGCGGCGCAGTGTTTCCAGGCCCGACATTTCCGGCATCTCGATGTCGAGCAGGACCAGGTCTGGGTTAAGCTTGCGCACCTGCTGCAGCGCGGTCTTGCCGTTTTCCGCCTCGCCCGCTACCTCAAGCAAAGGATCGCTTTCAATGATCTCGCTGACGAGGCGGCGGATGATATAGCTGTCGTCCACGACAAGGATGCGGCGGCGCAGCGGCGTTCCGGCAGCGGTGGTGAGGGCGCTCATAGGTCTTCCTCCCGCAGGCTTTGCGGGTCAATGGCGGCACGCCGCAATTGCCGCAAGAACGCCATAGGCGCAAGTCCGGGCTTTTCACGCAGCACACAGATCAGACCGCCCGTACCGGGATCTGCAACGACGCCGGCGAGCCAGCGGTCAAGCGGTGCGAGGGCGCGGGGCAGATTGCGCAGGCTGTCAGGCGGGTGGTTCTCGATCCGTTCAACCCGGTCGGCGGCACAGAGCCAGGCAGCCGGGGTACAGGTCAAGCGCAGACCGACCGGGTTAAGCGGCAGGCTGGAGGGCAGCTGCAGCAGGCGCGCAAAGTCGGCAATGAGCATCTGCCGGTCCAGAACTGTGTCTCCGGAGGCTGGCCGGGCGGCGCCGGTCAGGCTGCGCACTGAAGCGACGGCTGCCCTGGGCACCAGAAAGGCAGAATACCCGGCATGGACACGCAAGTAGCTGCTCATGGCGACACCCCATCGGCGCTGCGCAGGCCCTTGTTGACGGCACGGGCGGCGAGGCCGAACAACTTGTCCGGATCCAGTACCAGCACGATGCGGTCGGCGCCGAGAATGGAAATGCCGCCAACGCCTGGAAGTTCGGCCACGCGCAGATGCGTTTCCCGGATCAGCAACTCGGTACGGCGCAGGATGCGTGCGATCCGGAAGCCTGCCCTGCGGCCCTTCCAGGAACAGATGACAACAGAAAAATCTGCCTGGCTGTTTATCTCCTGCTCAGGCAGGTTCATCAGTTCGCAAATATCGAAGAGCGGCAGGAAGCGGCCGCGCAGCAGCAGCGATGGATGTCCGTTGACCGGCTGGACCGCGTCTGCCGGAAAAACGGCAGCCTCGGCCACCATGGTTTCCGGGAAGCCGATCGTCTGGCGTCCGGTGTCTGCCAGCAGCATGGGCCGGATCGCTGCCGAAAGGGGCATGTCCATACGAAAGGCCGTGCCGCGGCCTGGCTCGGTGTCGATCTCGATGCGCCCGCCGAGCCTGGTGACATTGACCAGAACCACATCCATACCAACGCCGCGGCCGGAAACAGTGCTCGCTTCCTCGCGCGTGGAAAAGCCGGGGGTGAAGATGAAGCGGGCAATCTCGGCGCTGCTCATGCGTGCCAAGTCATCCGCGCTTGCCAGACGCTGGGCAATGGCTTTTTCCCCAACGCGGGCAATGTCGATGCCGCGCCCGTCGTCACTCACGGTGAGGACCAGACGGTTGCCATGCTGTTCGGCGGTCAATGTCAGCCGCGCGGTCGCAGGCTTCCCGGAGTTTATGCGGGCTTGCGGTGTCTCGATGCCATGATCGATGGCATTGCGGATGATATGCATCAGCGGGTCGATGAGCATGTCAGCCATGCCCTTGTCGATCTTGATCGAGCCGGCGGTCTGTTCAAAACGGACAGACTTTCCGAGGTCCCGCGCCGCGTCCCTGACCATCCGCGGGAAACGGGCGATGATGTTCTCGAAGGGGATGACGCGCAGCCCCAGTGTGCTCTCGTGGATCAGGCTGATAAAATGGCTGACTTCAGCTTCGAGCGTCAGAAAGTCGCGCCGGTCCGCCATCAGCGCTTCCACCTCTGGCAGCATTTCGGGCGCGCGTGCAGAGGCATAGTCATAGAGGCGGCGCAGGGCATCGCCGCTGCGGCCCTCGCTGGCAAGAACGTTTAGCCGGCTGCCAAGGGTGAAGAACGAACCGATACGGCCGAAAAGGCGGTCAAGAACCTCGACCGGGACGCGCACCTGCGTTTCTTCAGCTGCCGCCAGGCGCGGAACCGCCTGCTGCTCGCCGAAATGGACCGGAGCAGAGATGCCATCCAGCCAGGTGACAGAGACTGGCACCAACCCTGCGCTCTCCAGTCCCGGCAGTGCAGTCCGGGTGTCCGCAGCTTCAAGTCCCTCGGGCATGTCTTGCGTGGTCACTGCGATGAGCAGGGCAAGACCGGGACCTTCCGCGGCCTTCACGCTGCGCCCGGCGATCAGTCCGGGCAGGGCGGACACCAGCCCCGCCAGGCGCTGTGCGCCTGGCGCAGGCAAAACCACCTCGGCGAGCCTTGCGGCAGGGTCCTCAGCGAAACGGTCCAGTGCGGGGGAAGCCTGCCTGGGCAAGTGATGCAAAGCCACCTTCCAGTGCGAAAGGCGGGCGGCCAGCAAGTCCGGCAGACTTGGCGGCGACGGTGCGGCCGCAGGGTCTGATGGTTCGAGCGGCTCTCCCAGTGCCATGCTCGCCTCTGCCCAGCCGGTTTCGATACCCGTTAGGTTTTCAAGGGTCCGGGCCTGATTGATGATACCGGCGAGGATGCGTGGACAATCGCCGGGAGTTGCCGTTGTGAGCATCCTGGCGCAACGCTCCAGTCCGTGCAGACCGAGGCGGGCGCAGCCATGGACGAGCACCGCTGCCGTCTGACGAAGTGCATCCAGGTCGCCGCTTGCCTGGGCGCTTGCGAATTCATCGAGCAGTTCCGACAGAAGTTCGGCAAAGGCCCGGCTCATCTCCGGTTCAAGCCCCAGAGCATCAAGCGCAACCGTCTGTTCCGGAAAGTCTGCGGTCAGGCCTGCTGAACTGGCACTGGCCTGCTGCTCCAGATCTTGCGCCAGGCCCTCCTGTGCAAGGAAACTGGCAAGATCGCCCGACCCTATGGCCCGGCGGATGCCATCCACCAGGCGCAACAGGGCGTCAATGGCTGGTGCCTCGAGTGGTTTTCTGCCGTGCCGCACCGGGTAAAGGCAGGCCTCTGCCTGATGCGTCAATTCCTCAAGCTGGGAGATTCCTGCCACCCGGGCAAGGCCCTTGAGCGAGTGGAAGGCGCGGAACAGGAGGTCAATATCCACGCGGGAGAGGGGGCCCGTCTCAGCGCCCACCAGCAGCGGCTCGATGGCATCCAGATGCTCGGCAGCTTCGGCCAGAAGGTCGCTGGCAAAGTCAGTGCCCTGCATTGGTGGCCTCCTGCTGCGGCGGCAGGTTCGCGTCCTGGCTGATCAGGGCCCGGAGCCCTGCCAGCAGGTTGTCTCCCGCCGGTCCTGCAAGAAGCGGATCTGCCATGCCGCTCACCTTGGCATGAATGAGGCTGGCACCCCGGCTGCGGCAGAGGTCATACCCCTGGCTGCCCGGGGTGACGGCCAGGCCGATTACGGCAACGGGAGCCGGCTGGATGAGGACCGCCGCTCCGGCCATGCGCGCCACATCCGTGAGGCTATCCGCATCGAGTAGAACGGCATCGCAGACCAGCTTGCGCAAACTGACGAGCGCATCCGCAGTCCCGGTCACCGAGAGGCTTGCCTCCGGGGCGCGGGCCAGAAGAGCATGCAGGCTGTCCGCCAGACCAAGGTCATCGCTGACCAGGATTACACTCCATGCCTCTGTGCGCGCCGTGCCTGCCGCCATTGTCTTCCCCATCTCATCACGCCTGCTTGAGCGTCCGCCAATCAGGCCATCTTGAAGGCGTCAATCCGCTGGCGCGTTTCATCGGCCAGCCGGGCGAGCTGCACCATCGTCGCGGTGATCTCTTCGGCGGCCGCCGAGTTGGAGTTGGCGATTGACTTCAGATCGCTGACTGTGCCGTCAATCTGGGTGATGGATGCGCGCTGCTGCTCGATTGCTGCCACGGAGGCATGGATCATCTGGGTGGTCTGGCGCGCTTCGCCGGAGATGCCCTCGATAGCCGCGCGCACCGTATCGGCGGCCTGCTTGCCTGCGATGCTGTCGCCGCTTGCCTGCTCGACGATTTCGGCGATCTGGTTGGCGTTCTGACCTGCGCTTTCAGCGAGCTTGCCAACCTCCTGCGCCACGACGACGAAGCCCTTGCCATGTTCACCGGCGCGGGCGGCCTCGATCGCCGCATTGAGCGACAGGATGTGGGTGCGGTTGGCGATCTGGGCGATCACCTGCGTGATCTGGTTCACCTTGCGGCTGTTCTGTGCAATCCGGTCAACCAGGGTTCCCATGGCCTCTACAGACGCAAGGCCACGCTCAACCAGCGCGGTTGCGTTGTCGGCCTTTTCGCTGGCCTGCCGGGTGTTGTCTGAAACCTCGCGGATCGCCAGCATGGCCTCCTTGACAGCGGTCGCAACCTGAGTAAGCGACGCGTTCTGCACGCGGGCGCCGTCTGCGACCTGCGACACGGCGAGGCTGGCCTCACCCACGGACATTGCCGTGCTTCTTGCTTTCTCCCCAAAATCGCGGAAGGAGGCATGAGACATGTCAAGCAGGCTATTCACCTGTTCGCCGATATCGCGCAGGAAACCATTCTTGCCCTCCAGCGGCACGCGCACGGTCAGATCACCCGCTGCGGCGCGGGAGATAACACCGCCGATCTCGCGTGTGGTCTCTTCGGCCTTCAGCATTGCTGCGATCTTGTCCGCATTCTCCTTGAAGACGTTGACGGCGGCTGCCATGCGGCCAATCTCGTTGCTGCTGCCAAGCCCAGGGATGACAACATTGCCGTCTCCTTCGGACAAGCGGGCCATAGCGTGGGTCATTTGTGTCAGCGGAGCGATGATCGACCGGGCGATCAGCACGGCGATGATCAGTCCGGCGAGAATGCCGCCACCGGCCAGAAGGGCAAGCTGCTGCTGCACGTCCGCTGTCTGATCCGCAACACTGGTGCTCAGGTCGGAAATGCGGGCCTGGAGGCGTTCGCGGAACTGGGCGATGCCGTCGAGGATCCCCCGCTCTTCCGGTGTGACGACATCCGCGCCGCCCAAGCCTGCTGCCTTGATAAGAGCAATCTGTTGATCCGACAGACTGACCGCTTCGCTCAGCAGAGTTCGTTCAGCGGTTGAGAAGGGCTGCGGCGTTACCCCGTCGAGGGCAGTCCGCGCGGCGGTGACTGTTTCCGGCGAGAAGGTATTGGCAGCAAGGATCACAGCCTCCACTGCCTTGCCCGCGTTGTCCCCAGCGCTGGAGGCAACCTGTGCGTCGGCCTTCAGTTTTGCAAGTTTCTCCGAGGCCGCAGTGATGGCGAGGCGGTCCTTCATCAGGCCTTCGGCCCGGGCCCGGAAAGCATCGAGATTTTGCCTTGTACTCTTCAGGATTTCAGCCTCTGGCTGACCGGCAATCAATGTTTCCGCCTTGGTCAGCGATTGCTCGATCAGCTTTGCTTGCGCCTGAGAGCGGTCGAAATCGGCTTCCCGTCCGAATGTCAGAACCGCATTTGTCCGAAGGCGGAAGCCGGTAAAATTCCGGTCGGTCAGGAACATTTCTCCCACCGCTCGGTAGAAACGGTCCATGTCAGATGACAGTTTTGCCAGATCCCGGACCGAGGCATAGCCAACGGCCGACAGCACGGCAAGCAGGACAAGCAGAACGGCCGCAAGGCCGTAAATGCGGGTCGACAGGGCTATGTTCTTCAAGCTGACCCCCGGGGTGGCCTGCTCCATTGTGGAGCAAAGGCAGTTTTTGCAGGCATGCCCGGTATTTAGTTTACGCGCGCGGGTGGTGTGGTGATCCACCCGAAAAGTTCCATGACTGCCATGCCCGATGAACGCAATCCTGAGAATGAAACGGCCTTTCGGCGCTTACAGCTGCGGCGCGCATAGTCTGAGGAGAGAGAGGGGGGGCGTTCCAGGATCGATTTTCTGGAGCATCGGCAGCCGGGCCAGGGCAGCGCCAGGCATTCCTGCGACCACACAGGTTTCGGGTGCCTGCACGAAGACGGGATGACCGGCCGCTGACAGTGCAGCGGCGCCAATGGCCCCATCTTCCCCCATGCCGCTGAGGATGAGAGCGGCCGCGGCGATGCCGGACGCGGCCGCCGAGAGCATCAGGGTATCTGCATTCGGATGAAACGGGCTGGATGTGAGGAGGGCAGGGCGCAAGCTGAGCGCACCGTCCTGGCGGCGCTGCAGCTCGAAGTCCTGTCCGCCGCGCAGCACGATCAGGTCACCTGCTGCCGGCAAATCCCGGCCTCCCGCCTCCCGAACCTGCCTGCCGGTGACTTCTGAGAGGTGGGCCGCGAAGGCCTGTGTTCCATGGCTCGGCATATGCTGGGCGATGATCCAGGGCGGGCCACCTTGAGGAATGGCCTGCAGCAGCTGAGCGAGGGCGCCCGGTCCTCCCGTGCTGCTTGCCACCAGCAGACAGGCAGGACGGGCCGTCCGGCCCGCATGCTGAGGCGCACGCCCTGATCCTTGCGCTCCTTGTGGCAGGTCCGGTGGGGCTGAATCTGGCTGCAGGGCAGTGGTGGGCAGCGTCTGGACGGTAAGCGCCCGCCGCAGACGGTCCGGCAGATCGCGCGCCCAGGTGCCGATTGGCGGGCCTGCGCTGACAGGATCGCGCGACAGGCGGATAAGCCGGGTTCCCAGCCGTGCCAGCGGTCCTTGAAGCACTGCCTCCGCTCCTTGCTGCTGCAGCATGGCCTCGTCGAGAACGACCAGTCCGGCAAAGCGGGCGTCAAGCGCCTGCACCAGCTCTGGCGCACTGGTGCTTTCACGCAGGTCCGCTGCCGGAAACGTCTCCGAGACCAAGCGGCGCAGGCCCGACCGCTCAAAGGCTCCGGGGGCAGCGATGATGACAGGCCGTTTCACGCGAGTGGCCTTGCCTGGGCTTCTGTCCTGCGCCAGAAGACAGCCCCTGGCGTTTCGACAGGCTCGAAAAGATCGGTTCTGCGCATGGTTTCTGCCGCTCCAAGCACCAGGACAGCTCCTTTCCGCATCGCCCCCGCAAGCTGCGACAGGGCCTTTGATGCCGCCGTTTCTGTAAAATAGATCAGCAAGTTGCGGCAGAATACAAGATCAGCCGGGCGCGTGCGCCAAGCGGCGGGCACCGGATCGAGCAAATTATGGATCTGAAAGTGCACCATGCTGCGCAAGGCATCCGGCGCCGACCAGGTCTCGCCACTGCGGCCAGGGAATAGACCGCGGGCGAACTCTGGCAGATCGCGGAAACTGCCCATGGCTTCAAGACGGGTATAACGGCCCTCAGTGGCCGCTGCGATGGCGGATGGGCTGATGTCGCTGCCCAGGATGCGGGACGCACCAAAGCCTTCGGAGTGAAGCAGGAAGGCCAGAGACCAGACCTCCTCCCCCGTTGCGCAGCCGGCACACCAGACCTGCAGCGTCCGCGGCGGAAACAGTATGCCTTCGCGCAGCAGTGCGCGCAGGGAATCCCATTGGGCACCATGCCGGAAAAAGGAGGTTTCCTGAACAACGAGGCGCTCGATTAGATCTGCATCGGACTGCAACGCCGGAGCTGCACCGGCGCTGCCGTATGCAGCGCCAAGCCGGTCCTGGATATAGGACGGGGCGATCCCGGTTTGCTGTGACAGGCGGTCGATGTGTGTCGTGGGGGCTTTGCTCATCATTGACAAGTTATCTCGTGCCTGGCGTGAAGACCATCAACTCCGCGGTATAAAGCAACGCTGGCAGCGGGAAGGCCTGCGGCTATACACATCGAAAAAAATTTCGCTCCGAGCCTCCGGAATACCGTATTGGGACGGCAGCCGGAAGATTAGGCAGTTCAGACAATCCCGGCTATGATCGGGCCAAAGATCACGGAAGGCAGTCCGGAGGGGCTGGTGATTTGATGGGCTTTTCCGATCACATCAAGGAAATCGAGCGCGTCGGCCAGGGCAGCAACACGGGCAGGGATGCCGTGGTCGTTGCCTCCTGGCGGCGCTGCCTCGAGACCTATCAGCTTGATCCGGCCAAGGCGCGGGAGGCGGTGATCGTCTCCGAGACGCGGCTGCGCGAGCACCGGCAGCAGGCCGAGGATCTGGTGCATATCGCAAGATCCGGTCTGGAGCGGCTCTACCGGCAGGTGGCGGAGCAGAATTATGTCCTGCTTCTTTCCGACCGGCAGGGCGTCACCGTCGAGTTTCTGGGCGATCCGTCCTTCAACAACAACCTGCGCAAGGCAGGGCTTTATCTGGGCTCCGAATGGTCCGAACCGCGCGCCGGAACCTGTGCGGTGGGGGCCTGCATCACCACCGGCGAGCCGCTGACGATCCACCAGACCGACCATTTCGACATCACCCACACGCCGCTGTCCTGCACCGCCGCGCCGATCTATGACACGCAGGGCGCGCTTGCGGCCGTTCTCGACATCTCGCTGCTCAGCTCGCCGATCCTCAAGGCCAGCCAGAACATGGCGCGCCATCTGGTGTCCTCCACGGTGCGGCGGATCGAGCTGGCCAATCTGATGGCCAGCAGCCGCCACGATCTGGTGCTGCGCTTTGCCGGAGCGCCGGAGTTTCTCGATGTGGACCCGGAAGCGGCGATTGCCGTTGACGGGGCAGGGCGCATCACCGGCATGACGCATGGCGGCGCAAAGCTTCTGGCTGGCTCGCGTGGTCTTGACTGGCGCAGGCCCGAACTGCTGCTGGGGCAACTGGTCACGGATTTCTTTGAAGCGGAGTTTGGCGAACTGGCTTCGCTGACCCGGGCCAGCCTGCCGCAGGACCGCAGGATTGCCCTGCGCGGCGGCGCGTTCCTCTATGCCCATGCCATCGAGCCGCAGCAGCGCATTGCAGGCCAGCCGGCGGCCCGCCTGCCGCGTGCCTTGCCCGCGCTGAGCCGGCTGGGCGGCGCCTGTCCGGCCATGGACAGCCTGCGGCGCAAGGTCATAAAGCTGGCGCCTGCGCGCCTGCCTGTGCTGCTTCAGGGGCAGACGGGCACCGGCAAGGAGCATCTGGCACGGATCATTCATGAGGTCAGCGGCGTTTCCGGCCGGTTCGTCGCCGTCAACTGCGCCGCCATCCCCGAACAGCTGATCGAGAGCGAATTGTTCGGCTATGCGCCGGGCGCCTTCACCGGAGCGCTTGCCAAGGGGCGCAAGGGGCTGGTGGAAGAGGCGAGCGGCGGCACGCTGTTCCTGGATGAAATCGGCGACATGCCCTTTGCCGCGCAGAGCCGGCTGCTCCGGGTGCTGGCGGAGGGCGAGGTTCTGCCCGTGGGCGGCTCCGTGCCGCGCAAGATCAGCTTCCGCGTCATCTCCGCCTCTCACCGGCCACTGGCAGCCCTTGTTGCGGCAGGCCGTTTCCGCGAGGATCTCTATTACCGGCTGAATGCCGCCGTTCTGCCGCTGCCGCCGCTGTCCGAGCGGGAGGACTTTCCCTGGCTGCTCGCCCGGCTCCTTGAAAAGCATGCCGCCGGAGGCCGCCCCTTGCGGCTTTCGCCGGAGGCAAAAGCGCTGCTGCTCGCCCATTCCTGGCCGGGCAACATCCGCGAGCTCGACAATGCCATCGCCTTTGCCGCTGCCCTTTGCGAGGATGGCGTGATCGGGGTGGAGGACCTGCCGGAGCAGCTGACCCTTTCGCCCCATGCTATCGCAGAAGGCAATGACGGGGACGGCCTGCGCGCCATGCTCTCCGCCTGCAAGGGCAATGTCTCTGAAGCTGCACGGCGGCTCGGCATCGACCGCACCACCTTGCACCGCCGGATGAGGCGCCTGGGCATCGGCCGCCCGCATTAGGGGGGCGCATTAGGGGGGGCGGAGCCTGTGATGGGCGCGAGTGTGGCATTGCCCGAGCCGCGCCACACTCGGGGCGCCGTCCCGGACGCAGCGGAGCGGAGGTCCGGGACCTACTCGTTTGCAGAGCGGTGAGACTGACGCGCGGCGCGGAGGCCTGCTCCGGGTATCACGAGTGCCGGTCCGTCTGCATCTCAGCGCCTCGCGATCAACCGCCGCACTGTGGCGTGCGCCGCAGCTGTTGCGCCACACCTGCGGCGCTTGCTGCCACCACAGGCGCTGAAAATCCTGCATTCTCAGTCCGCCTTCCCGCCGTGTGCGCTGGCACGGCCGTTGCAATTCCCCCTGGCATCAAGAAGCAGCCACAGGAGGAAACATGCGCGCGCTCAGATTTCATGCAGCCAAGGATTTGCGGCTTGAGGACATTCCCGAGCCGAAAAAGCCGGGACCGGGACAGGTGCTCGTCCGCAACCGGTTCGTTGGCATCTGCGGCACCGATCTGCACGAATACAGCTACGGCCCGATCTTCATTCCCACCGAGCCGCATCCCTTCACCGGCGCCCATGGCCCGCAGGTTCTCGGCCATGAATTCGGCGGCGTTGTCGAAGCCGTCGGGGACGGCGTCGCTTCGGTTGCTCCCGGCGACCGGGTGTCGATCCAGCCGCTCGTCATGCCGCGTTCGGGCGATTACTTCGCAGACCGCGGGCTGTTCCACCTCAGCCCGCAGCTCGCCCTCGTCGGTCTCAGCTGGGATGGTGGCGGCATGGCGGAGGCCGCTCTCGTCAACGAGTACAATGTCCAGAAAATTCCCGATGAAATGACGGATGAGGAAGCTGCGCTCGTCGAGCCCACGGCGGTTGCCGTCTATGCCTGCGACCGGGGCGGGGTGACGGCGGGCAACAGCGTGCTGGTGACGGGTGCAGGCCCCATCGGCATGCTGACGCTGCTTGCCGCCCGTGCCGCCGGTGCCACGCAGCTCTTCGTCTCCGATCTCAACGATGCAAGGCTGGAACTGGCCAAGGGTGTGCTGCCGGACGTCATCACCATCAACCCCAAGCGTGACAAGGTGGGCGATGTGGTCCGCTCGCTGACCGAGGGGCAGGTGGGCTGTGATGTGGCCATCGAATGCGTCGGCAATGAACACGCGCTGAAGGCCTGCGCCGATGCGGTGCGAAAGCAGGGCGTCGTCGTGCAGACGGGCCTGCATCCGCATGACAACCCGCTCGACTGGTTCCAGGTCACCTTCCGTGATCTGGAGATCAAGGGCTCCTGGGCCTATCCGACCCACTACTGGCCGCGCGTCATCCGCCTGATCGCCTCCGGCCTGCTGCCGGCGACGAAGATCGTCACCAAGCGCATCACGCTCGACACGGCAGTGAAGGAAGGCTTCGACGTGCTGCTCGATCCGGCAGGCACGCAGCTGAAGATCCTGATCGACCTGTCGAAATAATGATCTCCGGCCTGCGCCTGCCCGGGAGAGGAGCCTGGGCGGCGCCGGCCGGTTCGATCCCGGCGCGCCCCCGCAACGGGGGCATGCCACCTTGCAAACCCCAAGCACTCATGGAGGAGATGACATGCTTGATACCAGCCCAGCAACGAAGATCGATACCGCCCTTGCCAAGCTCGGCAAGGCGCTGGAGAGCGGCAACATAGAGGCCGCCGTGAACCTGTTTCAGGCCGAATGCTACTGGCGTGACCTTGTGACCTTCACCTGGAACCTGAAGACGCTGGAAGGCCACGGCGAGATCCGCAGCATGCTCACCAGTCAGCTGGCCGCCATCAAACCCTCCGGCTTCGTGCAGGACAGCAAGGAGGCCGCATCGGAGGCGGGCGGTGTTACCGAAGGCTGGTTCGAGTTCGAAACCGGCGCGGCGCGCGGCTATGGCCATATCCGCCTCAAGGACGGGCTGATCTGGACCCTGCTCACCACCATGAGCGAACTGAAGGGCCATGAGGAGCCCAAGGGCTTCCGCCGCCCCATGGGCGCCGAACATGGGCATGACCGCAACCGCAAGACCTGGAAGGAAAAGCGCGAGGCGGAGACGGCCGAACTCGGTTATTCGGTGCAGCCCTATGTGGTGATCATCGGCGGCGGGCAGGGCGGCATCGCCCTTGGCGCGCGCCTGCGCCAGCTGGGTGTGCCGGCCATCATCATCGAGAAGAACGAGCGGCCGGGGGACAGCTGGCGCAAGCGCTACAAGTCGCTCTGCCTGCATGATCCGGTCTGGTACGACCATCTGCCCTATATCCCGTTCCCGGAGAACTGGCCCGTGTTTACGCCCAAGGACAAGGTGGGCGACTGGCTGGAGATGTACACTAGGGTGATGGAGCTGAATTACTGGGGCTCCACCACGGCTAAGTCCGCGCACTATGACGAGAAGACCGGCGAGTGGACCGTCATCGTCGACCGTGCCGGAGAGGAAGTGGTGCTGCGGCCAAAGCAGCTGGTGCTGGCCACCGGCATGTCCGGCAAGCCCAATGTGCCGAAGTTCCCCGGACAGGACGTGTTCAAGGGCGAGCAGCAGCATTCCTCGCAGCATCCGGGGCCGGATGCCTATGCCGGCAAGAAGGTGGTGGTCATTGGCTCCAACAATTCGGCGCATGACATCTGCGCCGCGTTGTGGGAAGCGGGCGCCGATGTCACCATGGTGCAGCGCTCTTCCACCCATATCGTCAAGTCGGACTCGCTGATGGAGATCGGCCTCGGCGACCTTTACTCCGAGCGTGCGGTGCAGGGCGGCATGACGACCCGCAAGGCCGATCTCATCTTTGCCTCACTGCCGTACCGGATCATGCATGAGTTCCAGATCCCGATCTATGACAAGATCCGCGAGCAGGATGCAGACTTCTACGCGGCGCTTGAGAAGGCCGGCTTCATGCTCGATTTCGGCGATGACGGTTCCGGCCTTTTCATGAAATACCTGCGCCGCGGCTCGGGCTATTACATTGACGTGGGCGCCTGTGATCTCGTCATCGACGGCTCGATCAAGCTGAAGTCCGGTGTTGACGTGTCGCATCTGAGCGAAAGCTCCGTGGTGCTGAAGGATGGCACGGAGCTTCCCGCCGATCTGGTGGTCTATGCCACCGGCTACGGCTCGATGAACGGCTGGGCCGCCGATCTCATCTCGCGCGAGGTGGCGGACAAGGTTGGCAAATGCTGGGGGCTTGGCTCGAACACCACCAAGGACCCCGGCCCTTGGGAAGGCGAGCAGCGCAACATGTGGAAGCCGGTGCAGCAGGAGGCGCTGTGGTTCCACGGCGGCAACCTGCACCAGTCCCGCCACTATTCGCAATATCTCTCGCTGCAGCTGAAAGCCCGCCACGCCGGCCTCGACACCCCGGTCTACGGAATGACCAAGCCGCATCACCTGTCCTGATCCGGACCACTCCTGAAATCCAAGGCGCCCGCACCCCGGGCGCCTTGGTACCGATGGCGGTTACCGGACGATCCCGCCCTCGCCATCCGAGTAGTTCACCGGGATCCAGCCGAAGTGCTGGCCCTCTTGGAGGACATTCCCGATGCCGGGAAATGCGATGTGTGCACCGGCAACGAGGTATCCTTCGCTGACGGCTTCGGCGAAGGCTTTCCTGCGGGAGGCAACGGCGCCAGGCCCGTCCACATCGAACTCGATGGTCACCTCCGGCTGTTTGAACTGAACGATATCGCCATGGGTGATATCGCCCCAGAACACCAGCTTCCGGCCGCCACTTTCCACCACGATGGAGCTGTGGCCGGGCGTATGTCCGGGCCGCAGGATCGAGCGGAAGCCCGCGATGACCTCCGCATCATCTTCAAAGGCCGCCACCCGGCCTTGCTGCAGATAAGGCCGCAGACAGTCCTCCGCTTCCTGGAAAAGCTGCGGGTTCAGACCTTCCGGCCGCGCTTCTGCAGGCGTTTCCAGCCAGAAATCCAGCTCACGCTTTGGAACATGAAGGGTTGCATTCTCGAACACGGGTTTGCCGTCGCGGATGAGCCCGCCGGTATGGTCTGTGTGGACATGGGTCAGGATGACATGATCGACCTGGGCGGCGGTGTAGCCGGAGGCCTCGAGATTGGACATCAGATGCCCGGCTTCTGCACCCAGATAGTGCCCGGTGCCCGCATCGATGAGGACGAGCCGCGCGCCATCATTGACCAGAAACGCGTTGACCGATGTATCCGTTGGAATGTCCCGGTATGCCTTGCGGAGCAACCCGGCTGCGTCCTGCGCCATGACGCCCCGGTACATCTGCGGCAGAGGCAGCGGCAGCGTGCCGTCCAGAAGGGCCGTGATTTCCAGATCGCCAAGCGCCATCCGGTAAAAGCCGGGTGCCTGGAACTGCTGCTTTGGAGCCGCCGCGAAGGCGGAGGAGGGGAGGTTGGGAAGCGCTGCGGCTGTGGCCAGAACCGAAGCGCCTTTCAGGACGCCCCGTCTCGTGATGTTGTTCATGAAAAGCTCCGTCGGAACAATGACGCTGCCTGCGCCCTTCAGGGCCATGCAGCGTGTGCCGGGTGAAGCTAGGGGCTGGCAGTGCCGGGGATTAGCCGGTGAAGCTGGATCTCACTGTCAAGAATCCGGTTACAATCGATCGTTGACAAGCGGCGGTCCCGGGCGGTGTTTTCCGGTGGGTCAGGGCAACTGCAGGACTTCACCAAGATGCTCCGTCAGGTAGTCGATGAAGGCTCTCACCTTGAGAGGCTGAACCCGGCCGCCCGCTCTGACGGCATACAAGGTGGCGTCCGGGCCGGACCATTGCGGGAGGATGCGGACGACCTCGCCGGCCTCCACCGCGGCGCGCACCAGATAGGGGGTTGTCAGCTGAATGCCTTGCCCCCTGGCCAGAAACTCCAGCAAGGCTTCCGGGTCCGAGGCAACAACCGCCGGGTTGATCGGATAGTCGGCAACATCATTCTCAGCCATCAGCGGCCAGGAATGTTCGGGCCTGCCGTAGAACAGCTGCGTCACGAGGCAGTCATGGTCCTTCAATTGCGAAGGATGATCGGGCGTGCCGCGCCGTTCCAGATAGTGCCGCGAAGCGTAAAGGCCAGTGCCGATATCGGCGAGACGCCGGGCGGCGAGGTTGGAATCCGGCATCTGGCCGTTCCAGAGGCGGCAGGCCACATCGATGTTCTCGTGCACGATGTTCCTGATGCCGTGGTCGAGCAGCAGCTGCAGCTTGACCTGCGGATAGGTTTCGCGAAACCCGGCCAGAAGCGGGGCGAGGGTTTTGGTGGCCAACCAGTGCGGCGCCGTCACTCTGAGCCAGCCTGACGGCGTGCCATGCACCTGTTCGACGGCGCTTTCCGCATCGGAAATGAGGCGGACGAGGCCCCGGCACCGTTCGAAATAGATCGTTCCGGCCTCTGTCAGCCGGATGGTGCGGGTGGTGCGGTGGAAAAGCTTGACCCCCAGCCGCTGCTCAAGATCCTGCACCTTCTTGCTGACCCGTGCCTTGGATGTCCGCAGGCTTTCGGCCGCCGCCGTAAAGCTGCCCCGCTCGGCAACCTCGATGAAGGCCAGTGTATCGCTCATGTCCCGCAGCATCTGATGCTTCCTTCAAGACTCGTGGTCCGGCCGCATCTGCGGGGCCAGATCAGGCCCCCTTCAGGGTGGGAAGAGCCGCGCCCCCGGCAGCAGGCGCCCCGTTGCCGCACGCGCCGGAGGACGTTTCCTGAGCCTGCGGCATGAGCTGATCCAGCGTCACTTCGGCGAACCGGGCCAGCAGCAGGCTCTGCGCATTGTGCAGGGTGCCGGCCAGCGCCGCATTGGTGTTCCGTTCGATCATGCAGCCGGGATGGGCGCTGCGGGAGCCGATGGCGAAAAGCGCCGGGCGGCCGAGCGCCTCATAGACGGCAAGCAGCGTGATCTCACCAAGCGGCCGGGCCAGCTGCCAGCCTCCGCCGTGGCCCTTGCCGGAGGTGACATAGCCCGCCTTGCGCAAGCCGGCCATGGTCCTGCGGAAGACGGCCGGGTTGGTGCCCATGCTCCGGGCCAGAACCTCCGAGGTCAAGGGTTCCTCAACCTGTCCCATGTGCAGCAGCACATGCAGCACGTCCGAAAGCCTCGTGTCCTTGTTCATCACCTGCCTCTGCACCGGCCATCATGCTGCTGCATAACATGTATCAGTTGTTGATACGTGAGGAAATGCCGTGTTATGTATCAGTTAAAGTTACATGAAAGGATGCCCCATGACCCGCACGCCCAATTCCTTCATGGACCCGGCCGCCGTCGCCTCCTACCTGCGCGATACGCCCCGCAAGGTGCCGGGACTGGCGGATCTTCACAAGATGACGGCACTGCTCATTGCCGAAAAGGCTCGCCGCGCAGCACACATTCTGGTGGTGGGGGCAGGCGGCGGGCTGGAAATCCGGGCCATGGCGCAGGCGCAGCCGGACTGGCGGTTTACGGGTGTCGATCCGTCGCCCGCCATGCTGGGCATCGCCCGGCAGACACTTTCCGGCTGCGCGGAGCGGGCAGAGCTTATTTTGGGCACCGCCGTTGACGCCCCCCATGGCCCTTTTGACGGGGCCGTGTGCCTTCTGACGCTGCATTTCCTCAGCAGAGCCGAAAGGCTGCAGACCTTGCGGAACGTTCGCAGCCGGCTCAAGCCGGGCGGCATCTTCGTTGCGGCCCACCACACCAGCCCCGGCGGCGAAGCCGAAACCTGGCTGGCCCGCTCCGCCGCATTTGCTGCAGGTGCAACCGCGGATCCTCACAAGGCCGCAGCATCGGCCAAAGCCATGGCGGAGCGCCTGCCGCTGCTCTCTCCGGCGGAAGAAGAAGACTGCTTCCGGGAAGCCGGCTTCAAGACGCCAGCTCTCTTCTACGCCGCCCTGTCCTTCCGCGGCTGGGTCATGAGCGCAGAAGGGGGATGAGGCGGGAGGGGGCGGCACCCGTCTTTGCATCCCCTGCTGAGCCTTTTGCCCCGTTTGCAAAGGATGAGTGTGTACCGGGGGCAGAAAACGCTCGAATACCGCCTTCGATAGTCAGCGCCGTCCGCATGTGTTCAAGCAGCTGCTCCCGATCGGGCAAAGGCAGTGCGGTTGGACTGTCAACATCCCGTATTCAACGGAACGCACCCCACGACCTGATAGCGTCGAAGCTAGTTCAACCTCAGACCTGTGCCGGGATCAAATACGTGAATGTCGGGCGCGGCCACGTCGACACCAAGCACCTCACCGATTGCCGGTCTGATCTCTGCAGGAATAGAGACATTGATCTCATGACGGTCGTTTTTGAGACAGATCAGACGGGTTTCGCCGTGGAATTCGTTGCGTTCAACGGTGCCGCGGAATGCCTGTGCATCCTCGCTCACACGGAACGCACCAGGCCGGATGCCAACGGTTACCTCACCCCTGCGTAGATCTGCAGGTGCTGCGAAGCGGACGAGGTCGTCGCCAAGGCAGTCCTGTGCCATCTGCAACTGCAGAAAGTTCATGTTGGGAGTGCCGATGAAACCGGCGGCGAAGACGGTTGCCGGTGTCTGATAGATCTCCTCGGGTGTACCCATCTGCTCGATCCGGCCATCCTTCATCAGAACGATCCTGTCAGCCAGCGTCATCGCCTCCAACTGATCATGCGTCACATAGATGCTCGTGGTCTTCAGGCTGCGATGCAGGCGCGCGATCTCGACGCGGAGGCTGCCGCGCAGCTTGGCATCGAGGTTGGACAGGGGTTCGTCGAAGAGAAAGACCTCTGGAGTCTTGATCATGGCTCGAGCAATCGCCACACGCTGCTGCTGGCCGCCGGACAGTTCCATCGGCTTGCGTGCGAGATAGACGCCAAGACCGAGCGCATCAACCACGGGCGCCAGGCGATCCTCGATCGCAGCCTTGCTGGTACCGGCACGCTCGAGGCCGAAGGTGATGTTCTCGCGTACACTCATGTGCGGGTAGAGCGCATAGTTCTGGAAAACCATGGCGATGCCCCGGTCACCCGGATCGCGGTCGTTCATCCGCTTTCCACCGATCAGCAGATCACCGCCCGAAATCTCCTCCAGCCCGGCAATCATCCGGAGCATAGTGGATTTTCCACAGCCGGACGGCCCGAGGAAGACGACGAATTCATGGTCGTCGATCTTCAGGTCGAAGTCCCGCATGACCTCGAGCGCCCCATAGACCTTTCGGATGCCCCGGCATTCGACAGTGGCCATCAGTTTCCCTCCTCATCCACAACGACTTGTAACTTCACGTCTTCCGGCCGGCCTTCTGCCGCGCGCTCAAAAGCGGCGATGGATTGGTCGAAGCCATAGGTGCCGGAGATCAGAGGCTTGAGATCGACCTTGCCGGCTGCAATCAGGGCCAGGGCCCGGTCGAACACATTGGCGTAGCGGAAGACTGTCTCGATGCGGCACTCGTGGAAGCAGGCTGCGGCCAGATCCACGGCGACCGGCTCCGGGGGCAGGCCGACGAGAACGACAGTGCCCCCCGGACGAACGACCTTGAAGAGATCACGTATCGCCGCCGGTGCGCCCGAGCATTCGAAGACGATGTCGGCCCCCCAGCCTTCGGTTGCAGCGTTGACCGTCTCGACAAGATCGGCCTTCTTGAGATTGACGCCTGTGATGCCGCCATAGCTTTCGGCAAGCTTCAGCTTTGTCTCGGACATGTCGGAGATCAGGACGCGCGAGCAACCGCCCGCAAGAGCGGCGAGCGCCACCATGATGCCGATCGTGCCGCAACCGGTGACGACAGCCGTGTCGCCGGGGGTGATCTTCGCCCGCGCCGCAGCTTGCATGCCGACGGCAAAAGGCTCGACCATTGCACCTTCGGCGAAGGAGACGTTGTCCGGCAACTTATAGGTGAAGCTTGCTGGATGCACCGTCTCCGGGCAGAGCACGCCATGAACCGGCGGCGTGGCCCAAAAGGTAACGGCGGGATCGACATTATAGATGCCGAGCCGGGAAGCGCGCGACCTCGGATCGGGAATGCCAGGCTCCATGCAGACCCGATCGCCGGGCTTCAGATGGGTGACATTGGCACCGATCTCGATGACGGTGCCAGCAGCCTCGTGGCCCAGCACCATCGGCGCGTTGACAACGAAGTCGCCGATGCGGCCGTGGGTGTAATAATGCACGTCGCTGCCGCAGACGCCGACGGTGTGGATGCGGATGCGGACGTCGTCCGGCCCCATTTCCTGACGGATTTCGATGTCGCGCAGGGAGAGTTCGCCGATACGTTCGAGGACCAGTGCTTTCATGGATAGATCAACCTTGCTCAGATTTCTTTGAAAATGCAGCGTTGAGACCACCGGCAAGAACCCCAAGCAGGATCAGCGGCGGCAGGGAAAGAAGGACAACAGCGGCGTTCAGGATGCCCCAGGGCACATTCATGCCGAGCTGAGACATCTCGGACGCGACGATCGGCAAGGTCTTCGCCTTGGAAGTCGTGAGCATCATGGCAAGCAGGAACTCGTTCCAGACGAGGACGAAGGAAAAGGCAATCGCACCGAAGACATGGAAACGGGCGATCGGCAGGGCGATGCGGAAGAAGGTCGCATATGGACCAAGTCCATCAACGCGGGCGGCTTCCTCGACATGCAGGCTGACGCGCTCAAATGCCGGCACCGACAGCCAGATGGTGATGGAAGCGGTGACGATGAGATAGGTAACGATCAGCGAAAGACGGGTGTCGTAGAGACCGAGTCCGAGCCAGATGACCAGCATCGGAATGGCGATTGCGACAGGGGGCAGAAAGCGAAGCGACAGGACAAAGAACTGCGCCTCCGCCGTGATCCTGTTCTTGAACCGGGCGATCACATAGGCCGCCGGCACGCCGAGGATGGCGCCGAGAACGACCGCACTCGAGCAGATGATCAGCGAATTGGTGAGTGCGCGGGCCACCGAGCGGCGGTTCAGAACATAGCTCATGTTATCCCAGACCGGCTGGAAAACCACCTTCGGAGTGGATACCAGAAGGTCGGCGTTGGTCTTGAAGGCGTTGAGCAGCGTCCAGAGAAGTGGCAGCACGACCAGCGCAGCGGCAAGGGCTAATAGAAGCTTGAGCAGAAGGGTGGAGAGCTTCATCGGTTCAGCCTCTTCCAGGTAAAGGTGAAGGTGACGATGGTCAGAACCATCATGATGACGGCCATGGATGAGGCATAGGAGATCTTGCCGGCTTCGATGAAACCTTGCGAATAGGCATACATGTCGAGCGTCTCCGTGGAGATGCCGGGTCCGCCGCGGGTCATCACATAGACGAGGTCGAAGGAGCGCAGGCTTTCGATTGCCTTGACGAGCAGCAGGCTGATCAACGGTGCCTTCAACATCGGCAGGGTGATGAAACGATGGATATCGAAGCGGGTCGCCCGGTCTATGCGCGCAGCCTCCAGCGGCTGTGGCGGCAGGGATTCGAGCAGCTTCAGGATGATGACCGCAAAGAACAGGCCCCACTGCCATACATCGACGAAGGCAACGGCGAGCAGCGCGCCGAACGGCGTGGAGAGAATGTCAGGGGTAATGCCGGTGATTTCCCTGACCGGCCAGGTCAGAGCGCCGTAGAGCGGGTGAAAGGCGAATTTCCAGACAAAGGCGGCGCAGACACGCGGCAGAAGGACCGGAATGATGAACAGCACGCAGAGCAGATTGCGCATGCGGGGACTTGCAGCCTCGAACATTGCGATCCCTAGTGCAATCCCGGTGACCATGGTCGCGGTGACGCTGATAATCTCCCACTTGAGCGACACCCACAGGGCGTTCAGGAAGCGGGCGTCCGAAAACAGCGCCAGATAATTGGCAAACCAGACATAGTCTGCATCAGGCGCCGAAAGGGTGCGGTTCTGCAGGGATATGTTGATAGCATAGATCGTCGGGACGAGCGCCAGAACGATCAGGATGCCCAAAGTGGGCCCAAGAAAGACATATGGTAGCGAGCGGCCGCGGCGCATGGCAGATCCTCGGATGGGAAAAAGGGGCGCGTCGTGAGACGCGCCCAAGGTTGCGGCTTGGGAGGCCTTAGAGTCTGGCGGCAAAGGCTTCGAGTTCTGTCAGCGTCGCCTTGATGTCGGTGCGGCTGCCGGTGATCAGCTCTTCCAGCATGATGCCCCACTGGTTGCCCAGTTCCTGCCAGCGCGGATCCTGCCAGAAGGTGACGGTGGTCCTGTTACCGGTCGCAGCCATAGCCTCCGAGAGGTTCTGGCCAAAGGTCTTGGCATATTCTGGGCTCTGATACGTGCTGGTGCGCGTCAATTCGCCCGGCTGGCCGGCGGCGAGGCGGCGGGTTTCCTGCTCCTTGGAGGTTGCCCAGGCAACGAAGAGACCGGCGCAGGCCTTTTCCTCGTCTGTCGCATTGGCCTTGGAAGCAATGGCAAAGCCATGAGCGTAGCCGCCACCCGGCAGCGGCGACGGCGGTACGGAGAAGGCGACCTTGTCGGCGACCTGGCTTTGGGCCTTGTCGACGGACATGCCGCCGAGCGGTGCAGATTCGATGATGATCGCCACCTTGCCGGAGCGGAAGGCGCCGGTGGATTCGTCCCAGGAGCCGGTCTGAGTGCCTGGGGCAGAATACTTGAAGAGCTCGAGGTAGATCTCGGTCGCTTTCACCGCGGCTTCCGAGTTGAAGGCCGGCTTACCGTCCTTGAACCACTCGCCGCCATTGGCTTTAAAGAAGGGCATCCAACGCCAGACGTTGGCGCCTGAACCGCGCTGGCCGCGCAGGGCCGTGCCATAGACGCCGTTTGCGGGATCATGCAGCTTCTGCACGGCGGCGAGATATTCGTCGAGCGTCTCCGGCGGTGTGATACCGGCCTTTTCGAGGAGGTCCGTACGGTAAACCATCAGGTCACCGCCACCTTGCACGGGGGCAAACCATTGCTTGCCGTCATAGGCCGCAGCAGCGCGCATGCCGGCATCAAAGTCATTGTAGTCGTATTCGGCAGGGTAGAAGCCGTCGAGCGGGACAATCCAGCCGGAAGAGGCAAACAGGGCAAGATTGGCTTCATCGACATAGTAGACGTCAAAGCTGCCGACGGTCGAGGCATCAGCCTGGGACTTTGCGCGGCGGTCGTTCTCGTTGAGATAGCTGATCTCGAAGCCTGCGCCCGAGAGTTTCTCGAATTCGTCGACGTAGTTTTCCAGAAGCGTCAGGCCGTCGCGCGGCTGTGCGAGAACGCGAATGTCGTCGGAGCATTGTGCGGCGGCAAGAGCGCTGGATGCGGCAAGCATGGCGACGACCGCGCAACTGGCGCGGAGAGCAATGTGTGTCATGATTTCCTCCCTTGATGGCAACTCCCTTACCATCGACGGGGGAACTTTTGCGCAAGCGGTCAGCGCGAACTAGTTTGTCACTGGCGAAGAAATGGTACTATATTGACATTTGTGCAGCACAACATGAGACGATGAATGCCTATGGCATCAGATTTTCCACTCTCGGTTTCGGAAACGTTTACTGCAACGCGCGAGCAGATTGTGCTGCCCGGCGGCAAATCCTATCTGATCCGGCGGGATGACTATCCCAATCCGATCTGCATCTGGAACTATCATCCCGAATGGGAGATTCACTTCATCCCCGATGCCAGCGGCTTTGCCTATGTCGGTGACTATATTGGCCCCTTTCGTCCGGGGCATCTGATGCTCACGGGCACCAATCTGCCGCACAACTGGATCACACCCGGTGCACCATCACTTCCCGGCCGTGACATGGTCCTGCAGTTCGATGCAGATGCTTTGATTGGTATTCGCGCGGTCTGTCCAGAGTTTGAGGTGCTCCACCGGCTCAAGCCGCTCGCCCAGCGTGGAATTGAGGTTCTGGGCCCGGAGGCCTTTCAGATCGGAGCGAAAATTCTCGAACTGCACAGCGCCGGCCACCGTGGCTCGCTGGGGCTGTTTCTTGAGATTCTGCAGGACATCGAGGCGGCACCGCAGAAGCGGGTGCTGGCAAGCGAGCACTTTTTGTCGGTTTACAATCAGGTGTCGGATCGCAGGTACCGACGCATTGATCAGGCGATCCAGATCCTGCAGTCGGATCCGGCTGCGCAGATGCACGAGGTGGCGGAACAGGTCGGTTTCGAGCCCTCAGCCTTCTCGCGCGCCTTTCGGCGCCTGACGGGCATGAATTTCTCCGACTACAGCCGGTCGGTCCGTATCTGGCGAGCCCGCACGCTGCTTGCAGAAACCGAGACATCGATCACCGACATCTGTTTCGAGGCCGGCTTCAACAATCTGTCGAACTTCAATCGGTATTTCCGGCTGGAGACGGGCCTCACACCCCGAGCCTATCGCAAGGCCGCGCGTATCAGGGCGAAGTCCATCATCGGAGGGGCTTCGGGACAACTTATCTAGGGGATGGTCTTGCCGCGAGACCATCGATCTGTTGCAGCAACCGCTTCCTGCTGCGCGATCTTCAAATGTCCGGCCACAGGATCCAGCAATGGCGACTTCTGGCGTGGATGCTCTGTCCTCGACGTGAAGTTCTGGCCGATGTGCTCGCCTGAAGTTCTGCCATTCAGAACTGGAATTTCGCCTTTGTGCTCCCGCCTGCGGGCAAGGGGAGTTTGATGAGGGCATCGAGACACGCGGAAGCGCAGATCGTGCTGGATCTGAAGCAGGCGGAAAACCAACGCCAGCCTGAGGCGCTCCGGGATGAGCCGGCGGCGCGTTTCCCTGGTCAAAAGCCGGCTCAGTCCTGCGTTAAAACCCGCGTTGCATGAGCTTTATACAAGGTCTTCCGGTGCGGACACATCACGCCTCGAAATTGCTCATGCGCCGCACGGGCTTGGCCAATCCTCAATGAGGCGTGCTCATCGGGGGCAGGTCTTAGAGCGATGCTCCGCCGCAGAGGACAAGGGTCTGGCCAGTCATGCTGGCTGCCGCGTCCGACAGCAGGAACGCTGCAGTTCCTGCGACCTCTTCGGGCAGGACATAGCGGCCGATGGGCGGATATTCCGGTCCCACACCCCGCCGGGCAGGGTCACGCAGCATGGGGGTATCCGTGGCCGCTGGCGCTATGACATTCACCGTGATGCCGCGCGAAGCGAGTTCCGCCGCAACCGAACGGGCAAGGCCGGTGAAAGCCGCTTTGGATGCAGCATAAAGCGCCTTGCCCTTTGCTCCCGTCGCGACTCGGCTGCCGATCAGTACGATCCGCGCACCCTCGGGCATGGCCGGGGCGAAGTGCTGGATCAGTTGCGCGGCGCAGTCGACGTGCAGGCGCCACATCTGGGCCCCCTCCTGACGCGACATCGCGGCGTGATCTCCAACGCGCAGAACTCCTGCGGCGTGGATCAGCGCTTCGGGTACAGGGATATCCTGCAAAGCGGCGGCAAGAGCGTCCTCGTCCATCAGATCAACAGGCAGATGCGTGAAGCTGGTTCCCAGTTCCTCAGCAGGCTGGCGGCGGCTGAGACCGGTGACCTGCCAGCCGCCGGCCAGCAGGCGCTTGCAGATGGCCAGCCCGATGCCTGAACTGGCGCCGGTGATGACGGCGTGGCGGTTACCGGGCATGGCGCTTCGCTTCAGCCAGGCGGCGCGCATAGGACAGCGCGCTCAACATGTTCACATGGTTTGCCTTGCCGGTGCCGGCAATGTCGAACGCCGTGCCGTGATCAACTGAAGCCCGGTCTATCGGCAGTCCAAGCGAGACATTAACTGCTGTGTCAAATGCCACCAGTTTGATCGGAATATGCCCTTGGTCGTGATATTGGGCGACGACAAGGTCGAAGTTCCCTTGATAGGCGCGGTGATAGACGGTGTCTGCCGAGATCGGGCCCTGGACATCAATTCCTTCGGCCCGTGCAGCGGCCACGGCAGGGGTGACCTGGACATCATCCTCGGTTCCGAACAGGCCTGACTCGCCGCAATGCGGGTTGATGCCGGCAACGGCGATGCGAGGCGCCGTGACCCCCATGCGCTGCAGGTGCCGGTGCCCGGTGCGGATCGTTTCGAGGATGCGCTCGGGCGTGGCCCGGGTTATGGCATCTCTCAACGCAACATGGGTTGAGACGTGGATGACATTCAGCCGTTCCGAGGCAAGCAGCATCCAGCTGCCCTTGCTTCCTGTCAGATGAGCCAGCAGGCCTGTGTGGCCGTCATAGTGATGTCCGGCCGCATTCAGGGCTTCCTTGTTGATGGGAGCGGTGACGATGCAGGCAACGTCACCCGCCTGCGCCATCTCGACGGCTGTGCAGATATAGCGGTACGACGCCTCGCCGCAGACCGGTGACAGCACACCGAAGCGGTCCGGCAGACCCGCGACAGAGACGTGCCGCACCCGGAGCCCGCCAGCTGCATCGCCAAGTTCAAGGCTGAGGCCGAGCGCATCGCGGGCGCGTTCCAGCACCACTAGGTCTCCGACAACCACCAGACCCGCACGCAGATCTGGAGAAAGATCGGCAGCGGCACGCAAGGTCACTTCGGCGCCAACGCCGGAAGGGTCACCCATCGTAACGGCTATAAGGGGGCGGGTCATGCGTGGCTCCGTTCAGGCGGTTGCGGCAAGGCCGTGGCTTTCCAGGATCACGCGGATTGCGGCATCCTGTTCCGGATTGGGCAGCAGGGCAGGCTGACGCGACGCTCCGACGCGCGGGTCAGAAAGATAGAGCGCCCGCTTTACAACCGCCGGAGGATAACCCAGGGCATAGAGTTCGGTCCGCAGGGCACCAAAGCGTGCCTGCGCAGCCCCAGCTGCGTCCATATCGCCTGCATTGAAGGCGCGGACGATTTCCGCAAGCAGATGCGGCGCAACGTTGCCAAGCCCGGAGATTGCGCCGGCGGCACCATTCTGCAGCGCCCAGAGAACAAGGTGATCCGGTCCCGACCAGACGCCAAAGTCCGGCGCATTGCGCGAAACCTCCAGGTACTCTTCCAGAGTCTTCTGGCTGCCGCCGCTGTCCTTGATGCCGTGGATGTTGCCGTGCCGTGCAAGGGCTGCCGCCGTTTCCGGCTCGATATGGTTCTGCGTGCGCGCCGGTATGTCGTAGAGATAGACGGGTACGTCCACCGCGTCGGCGACGGCTTCGAAATGCCGGCGGAGCCCGTCCTGCGTGCAGGCAATGAAATAGGGGGTAATGACGGATATGCAGTCGACGCCGAGAGCGGCGGCGGCCTTTGCCAGCCGCACCGTCTCGAAGGTGGAAGGTGTGCCAACATTGACCATGACCCGCATCCTGCCCTCGTTTTCGGTCAGTACGGCCTCAGTCAGAGCCAGTTTTTCGTCGAAGAGCAGAGCGGTGAAATCGCCGTTGGTACCGGCGCAGAGAATATCGTTGCCTGCTTCAACCTGACGGCGTACTTGCGCCCGGCATTGATCGAGGTTCAGCGTTTCGTCGCCGTTGAAGCAGGTGACTGTGGCGACAAAGGCGCGGCAAGCGGCATGTGTCATGGGAACTCCAATGGCTCAATAGGCCGCGCGGTAAAGCGCGAGGATGTCGCTGCGGGACAGATCCCGCGGGTTATAGTCAAGAAGGCGGCGGATGGCATGGGCTTCGCCTGCCATCTCGGGCAGGTCATTTTCCGGAACCGCATGATCCCGCAGGCGCATTTTCAGGCCAAGGCCTGCGCAGAAGTCATTAGCTGCCTCCGCCAGAGGGCGGTTCCTGGAAAGGCCGAGCGCTTCCGCGACATGTGCGGTCTTTTCACGGCAATGCTCGGCGTTCGCGGCCAGGACATGCGGGAAGATCAGCGCATTCGCCAGTCCGTGCGGCAGGTGATGGCGGGTTCCGAGCGGATAGGCGACCGCATGCCCCGCAGTTGTATTGACGGGGCCGAGGCAGACGCCGCCGTAGAATGATGCCAGAAGCAGGGCGGCCCGCGCCTCAAGGTCACCGCCGTCGCGGACGGCGCGCGGCAGAAAGCGCCCGACAAGCCGGATGCCCTCCAGTGCATAGTGGTCGATGACCGGATGCGCGCGGCGGCTCGTGAAGGCCTCGACACAGTGGGCGAGTGCATCGATACCGGTGGCCGCGGTGACACCTGCGGGAAGCGAGACCGTCAGTTCAGGATCGAGGATCACCATATCCGCCAGCATGTGGGGGCTTTCCGTGGCGATCTTTCGCTGCGTGCCGGGCTCGGTGACCAGTGCCCGGGTTCCTGCCTCGCTGCCGGTCCCAGCGGTCGTCGGGATTTGCAGCAGTGCAGCATCACGGGAAGGGGCGCGGTTCAGCCCGGAGATCCCCTCGAACGCACTGGAGGGATCTATCATTACCGAGACAAGCTTGGCTACGTCCATGGCGCTGCCGCCCCCGAAGCCGATCACGGCATCGGGCTTGACGTCGCGGGCTGCGCTGACGGCCGTATTTAGATCAGTCAGGTCAGGCTCGGGCCGGACGGAGATGCAGCAGGTGTCCGCAGGCTCAAGGCCTAACACGTGGAGGCGCGCCGCGTTGAACGCATCCGCGATGACGATGGGCCGGGACAGGTTTCGCGCACTCAGCCATTGCTTTGCCTGTGCGGCTTGGTTTGCGCCAATTCGTATGCAGCCGGGCTGCAGCAATTCTAGGGGCTTATCCAGCATGGCATCCTCCGGTGCTTGTGGTGCATTAATGGCCTTGGAGTTACAACTTGTCAACATGACGATCAGCCAGATTTAAGGCGATATTTGAGTGGTTCTTGAATTTAATTAATAAAATCAACGGATAAAATGGTTTCTTCGTCATCTGAAATTTAGTATCCAGTTTCCTTTGTCGAAAATTAATTGACAAGTTATCATCTGAAGCGCATTGCTTATGTGCCTTGCAAGGAGGGTGAGGTGGAGGCTGGCCTGATGCTGGCCGGAAATCAGGGTGTGCGACATCAGGGAGGACGACATGAAGCATTTGAGGACAGCGGCCATCGCGGCTGCGCTTTTTACAACGCCGCTGGCAGCCTATGCCGATCAGGTGCAGCTGCGGCTCATCAGCCAGGAACCAGGCGGTAGCTGGTACTCTTACGGCTCGACCTTTGGCGAGATCATCGAGGCGTCGGAGGGCGCGCACAAGCTGTCGGTCGAAGTGCTCCCGCGCGGTGGCGGCATGACCAATCCTGTGGCCGTCAGCCAGGGGGCGGCTGACCTCGGATTTGTCTCTGCTGCCGCAGCCGTGTGGGCCCGTGACGGGATCGGTGAGGAATTCAAGGGGCGCGAGGCAAGCAACGCCCGCGCAATTCTGGGTGGTTTGCAGCTCGCCTATACGACGATTGCGGCGCGCCGGGATTATGTGGAGCGCAGCGGCCTCAAGACCTTCGACGAGATGGTGGCATCGGACAATCCGCCGCGTTTCGTGCTGAAGCCGGCAGGTTCGCAGGTGCCGATCCTCGCAAACTACATGTTCGAGGCCCTGGGCAGCAGCCTTGAGGACATGCGCGGCCGTGGTGCAATCACCCAGATCAGCACGGCACAGATCGCGCAAATGCTGCGTGATGCGACTGCCGATGTCTACATCGAGAACTCTCCCGTTGGTCAGGCCACCATGTCGGAGGTGACGCTCACCACGCCGATGGTCTTTATTCCGGCCAGTCAGAAGGTTCTCGATCATATGACCCAGCTCGGCGCGCCCGAAGCTCAGATGCCCGAAGGCAGCTACCCAGGGCAGGACGGCGCGTATCTGACCTCCATGACGCCTACGATCCTGATCGCCAATGCCGACATGGATGAGGAGGTTGCCTATCAGCTGACACGGGCGTTGGTCGAACAGCGGGAACGCATCGCCGCAACCTTCCCAGCGCTTGCTGACTGGAACCCCGAAGCTGGTGCGCAGCCCGATCAGGCCGTGATCGAGCTTCATCCGGGGGCTGCACGCTATTACCGCGAGCGCGGCTGGATCCAGTAAGCAACGGTCGGCCGCCGCGGTAAAGCGGCGGCCTGTTCGGAAGGGGAGGAGCCCGTGATGAGCAGATACTTTACCTATAATGCGCTCTGGCGGGTGCTTCAGGCTGCGCTCTCGTTCGCCTATGTCGGCTTTCTTTTGGTGCAGTTTTTCCGCCCGTCCTCTCCTTTGACGGCCGCGAGCTTCCACGTCTTCATGGCAACCGCGCTGGTATTTGCCTGGACGCCCCTGGACTGGCAGGGGCAGGCAACCCGCTTAGCCGGCAGACTGCTGGACATTGCCGGGGTCGCATTGTCGTTGATGGTGGTCGTTCTTTACGCGGGCGAAATATTCCGCCTGGAGCGGCGCTTCGAGATGATTGATCCCATCCTGCCGGTCGATATTCTGCTGCATGTTTTGGGTCTCGCGCTGATTTTCGAGGCTGTGCGGCGTTCGGTTGGCTGGTCACTGCTGGCGGTGGTGCTGACGTTCCTTGCCTACGCTTATCTGGGGCCTTGGTTCCCCGGCCTGATGCGCTTTCCAGGCTTCGATCTGCCGACGCAGGCGGAACTGATCAGCATGAAGACTGACGGCATCTTTGGCGTAACCGCCAGTGCAGCGATCAATTTTGTCTTTTACTTCGTCCTCTTCGGATCGGTCTTTGCCATCACCGGGGGAGGGCAGCTGTTCATCGACCTTGCCATGCGGATGACGGCGCGGCTCAAAGGCGGAGCTGCAAAGATGTCGCTGGTTGGCTCCGCGCTTTTCGGCATGGTGTCGGGCTCGGCGATTGCCAACACCACTTCGACGGGTGTTCTGACAATCCCGATCATGAACCGTTCGGGCTACAGCAAAGAACAGGCCGCTGCGACCGAGGCCATTGCGTCAACTGGTGGGCAGCTGATGCCGCCGATCATGGGCGTTGCAGCGTTCGTCATGGCCGACATGCTGGGCATTCCCTATGTCAATATTGCCGCAGCTGCGCTGATCCCGGCGGCGGCCTTCTACTTCGCACTCTATGTGATCGTGGATCTGCGGGCGCGAAAGTCGGGGGTTGGCGATGTCGCCCCCGAGCTTCTAAACATTCCCCCGGTTCTGCCGCGCCTTCACCTGCTGGCCGCGCCTGTGGCGATGATTGCGGCGCTGGTGGCAGGGTATTCGGCCCCTTATGCCGCGCTGGTCGGCACGGCCATTGCACTCGTGGCACCGCTGCTGCGCAAGTCGACGCGCTACAACATCCGCCAGCTTTTTGAAACTGTTCTCGACACAGCCAGACAGATGGCCTGGATTTCGGCTCCACTGGCTGCCGTCGGCGTGGTCATGGTGGTGGCGACGCAGTCGAACCTGGCCTTGAAGTTCGTGAGGCTGCTGTCGGACATGGGCACCGGGAATCTCTATCTCTCGCTGCTGCTCGTTATCTTCGGTTGCATCATCATGGGGATGGGGTTGCCAACCGTTGCGGCTTACATCATCGGCTCGCTTGTCTTTGTTCCTGCGCTGATGGACCTGGGCGTCGAGCGATTGGCCGCAAACCTCTTCGTTCTCTATTATTGCGTGCTGTCAATGGTCACACCGCCCGTGGCGCTGTGCTCCTATGCGGCTGCAGGTATCGCCAA
Source organism: Pannonibacter sp. I15F10I1 (assembly GCF_900185665.1). Classification (NCBI taxonomy): domain Bacteria; kingdom Pseudomonadati; phylum Pseudomonadota; class Alphaproteobacteria; order Hyphomicrobiales; family Stappiaceae; genus Pannonibacter; species Pannonibacter sp. I15F10I1. Next base: position 714,592 of record NZ_FYAN01000026.1, on the reverse strand, counting down.
ATCGGATGCCAACAAAACCGGGCTTCTGGCCTTCGGTTATTCGCTGGTGATTTTTCTCGTGCCGTTCGGCTTCATCAATGATCCTCACGTGCTTTGGCAGGGCAACCCGCTACAGATTGCCGTTGGGGCGGCCGGAATGTTCCTGGCCACCTTCTGCTGGGCCGTCTTTCTGATTGGCTGGCTGCGCGGGACACTGACCTTACCCGAGCGCATCGGCTTTGCGATCCTCAGCCTCGCACTGGTTGTCACGCCGACACTGTCCACCGGCTGGCTGATTTCTGTGGCCCTGGCTGGTTTCCTGCTTCTCTGGCGCTTTGCCTTACGCCCCCGTTTTGTCACCGCCTGAAGGAGGCTTGAATGACCGATACCATCATGGCTGAGACAGCCTTCCCCGCCATCAGCCTGCCGGCGCACCGCGTGCAGAACCACGCCTCATTCCTTCATGAAATGCCCGATGGGACCATCCTGTGCGCCTGGTTTGGCGGTACGATGGAGGGCAAGTCCGATATCTCGATCTTCCTGTCGCGCTTCGATGGCACAAGCTGGAGCGAGCCGGTTCAGGTGTCCGGCGATCCGGCGCGCTCCGAACAGAACCCGGTGCTTTTCACAGCGCCGGATGGCCGGTTGTGGCTGATCTACACGGCGCAGCCTGGCGGCCGGCAGAACGAGGCCGAAGTTCGCTTCCGCATCTCGGACGATGGCGGCACAAATTGGACCGAGCCGCGCGCTCTTTGGCCGCAGAAGGGCATCTTCGTGCGTCAGCCGGTTGTCGTAACCGGGGACGGGGCATGGCTGCTGCCCGGCTTTCGCTGCCGTGCAGCGCCGGGCGAGACCTGGACCGGCGAGAATGATGACAGTGTGGTCATGGTTTCGCGCGATCAGGGAGCCAGCTGGCAGATCCACGAGGTGCCGGGCAGCCTTGGGTGTGTGCACATGAATATCGTCCCGCTGACCGATGGCCGGATGGCCGCTTTCTACCGCAGCCGGTGGGCCGATCATATCTGGCGCTCGTATTCTACGGACGGGCTCAGTTGGAGCGCGCCGGAGCCCGCAGGTCTTCCGAACAACAACTCGTCAGTTCAGGCTATCCGTCTGACGGACGGGCGCCTCGGCATCGTCTACAATCACGCCAGTCGTGCAGATGCGGGGGGGCGGCGGGTCTCGCTCTACGATGAGATCGAAGAAGAGGACGGCACACCTGCAGCCGAGCCTGGCCGGGCGTTCTGGGGCGCGCCGCGCGCGCCGCTGTCGCTTGCCCTATCCCCGGACGACGGGCAAAGCTGGCCGCAGCGGATCGATCTTGCATTCAGCGACGGCTACTGCCTGTCGAACAACTCGGCCGATCAGGTGAACCGCGAGCTGTCGTACCCCTCGATACTGCAGGACCGGCAAGGCAGGGTACACGTCACATGGACGCATTTCCGCCAGTCGATCCGGCATATGATCGTGCCGCTTGACGAGTGCGGCTGATGAGCGGACCGCGGCTGCTGATCGTTGCCGACGACCTGACTGGCGCTCTGGACAGTGCAGGCGAGGCCGCACGGCTTGGCATTGCGGCGCGTGCCTTTCTGTCACCTGCGGCTCTGGCCGCAGCGGAAGGACAGGCCTTGCCGCCGGTTGTCGCCGTCAGCACCGGCAGCCGCGAGGGAAGTGCCGCAGCAGCTCTTGAGGCAATGGACGCGGTCTGCGCCACTTTGCCTTGGCTGTCGCCCGAGGCCGTGATGAAGAAGGTCGACTCACGGCTGAAGGGTCATGTGTTTGCCGAAACCGCCCGGCTGGCCGCTGCTCTCGGCCAGTCGCGGCTGCTCGTCGCCCCCGCTCTTCCCGACATGGGCCGTATCCAGCAGAATGGATTTCTCAGCGGCAGCGGTATTAGCCAGCCCATCGGGATTGCCGGTCATTTCGAAGGTCTGTCAGCCGAGGTGCCCGAGATCACCGATACAGACCAGATGCAGCGCGCCGTGGAATCCGCAGGGCTTCCGGTTGGTGCCCGTGCGCTGGCCGCAGCCATGGCCGAGCGCCTCTGGCCCGGAGCGCGGCCGGTCGCCACGCCGCGTCTTCATGGCCCCGCAGTTCTCGCCATTGGTTCACGCGATCCGATCACGCTTGCACAGGCCGGGCGGCTGGAGATACCGCTCCATGCCGCTCCCGACGGAGAACTGCGCCGGGACATTCCGTTCAGCACCTGCGTGGTCCAGATGGTGCCCGGCGGCACGGGCCGCCCGCCGGCCGAGGCAGGAGCGCTTTTTGCCCAAGGCGTTGCCAGCATCCTGCTGCGGGAAACCATCGCCACTCTGATAGCCTGCGGCGGCGAGACCGCGGGCGCAGTTCTTTCCCGGATTGGGATCGGGTGTCTTGATGTCTGCGGTCTTGCGCTGCCGGGTATTCCGGTTGCGCGCGCCACGCTACAAGGCGCGCGCGTCCTTCATGTGGTCACCAAGTCTGGTGGGTTCGGAGGGCCGGACACGCTGGCGCAACTCGTCAATCTGGTCGATAATCGTGCGGCAGCACTTGCAATTGTCAACTACGGGATCATCGCTTGAAAGAGCCTCGGCAAAAATCTCGGCCTTCCTTCGCCGATCATGTCTACAACACGCTCTACGGGCGGATCAGCAACGGCGATTACCCGCCTGACGAGAAGCTCCCTTCAGAGACGGCACTGGCCGCTGAGATCGGCGTGTCGCGCCCGGTGCTGCGGGATGCACTGGAGCGGCTGCGGGCGGAAGGGCTGATTGTCTCGCGTCAGGGGGCGGGGAACTTTGTCCGCCCGCACCAGGCCCGGACCTTGGGCTATGGCCGGATCGAAACGATCGCCGATATTCAGCGCTGCTATGAGTTTCGGCTGACGGTCGAGCCACAGGCTGCTCGTCTTGCCGCCGAGCGGCGGAATGACGAGGCCTTGGCCAGGCTCTCGAACGCACTGGACCTGATGAGGGCGGCCACCGGGTCGATGCTGCACCGTGAGGATGCGGATTTTACGTTCCACATTGCGGTGGCACATGCCGCCAACAACACTTTTTTCGAAGCTACGCTGAGAGCGCTGCACGAGCAGATCTCGGCGGGGATGAAGATGCATGGCCAGTCGTTGTTGCGGGAGGGAGCCGCTGGCCTGGAGCGTGTGCTGCACGAGCATCAGGCGATTTTCGAGGCGATCCTTGCGTCTGACGGAGACGCAGCGGCTGACCGGATGCGCGAGCATGTGCTTCATTCGCAGGCCCGGCTGTTCGGTGGTGCGAGCATCGACTTGAGGATGCCGGCCAAAAAATAGGGCGCAGCCACTTCACGCCTTATTGTCTGCGGAGAAGCCGTTAGCGCAAGCCTGCGGCTCGAAAAACAGGCGATCTGGCCTGCCATATCTCATCGCCCTCGACCGTCCGTCCGGCTTTGGCGCGCAAGATCGCCTTGGAGGTCTTCTCGATCGGATTTCAGGCCGGGCCGTCGGGTGTAAGCTAGAGTAACCGGTATCCAGCACCTCCAATGGCCTGACGCCGTCTCCGGTTCTGTGTGCCGGGAAAGTGCCGGTGATGGCAATGCCGATCGGTGCCATGGTTGGAATGCGGGTGCTACGCCCGGTGACGCTACCTTAAGTTTTATCGAACGAGACACGGGATTGATCTGAGGTCCCCCGGTTTCGAGGTTAACCGGAACCGGAAACTCCCGGGGCATCAGTTCCGGGCATCGGGCCACCAGTGACTCCAAACCAGAACGGGCACGATCGGAAAACCAGTGATGCAGGGGCTTTCAGGAAAGTTGGCTGGGGAACCTGGATTCGAACCAGGACTAACGGAGTCAGAGTCCGTGGGTCTACCGTTAACCTATTCCCCAGTAGACGCCTTCTTGGCGGGCGGCGCTTGGTGGCGCTGCGATGAGGGGGCTTATAGCGGCTTGGGGGCGGGGGATCAACTGGGGAGAGGCAAAAAAATGAAACGGCTGCGCGCCTGTGGATGAATGATCTCAAGCGCTTGGAAAAATGGCGGAATCCGGCCCGGAAACCGGGGTCATGAGACCAGTCCTGTTTCTGCCTTGCCATAACTGCGGGTCTGCGGGCGTGGCCTGCTGGTGGCGGTTCGTCCTGCGGATGTTTCTTCCGGATGCTTCGTTCGGATGCTTCGTCCGGTTTTGCCGGGTGGTTTTGAGCGCCCCTAAGCTGTCGTTGCGTCTTTCCTGCCTCTTGCGCTTTGCCGCCTTTGCGCTGCGGCAGGCAAGCTGATACACTTTGCCCAACATTATCTTGTTGCGCGCGCTGTCCTCTTGAGGGGCTCCTCCTGGGTGACTGGCGCCGGCGCAGAAGGGCATTCAGGTGGAAGAGCACGGTCAGGAGGCTGCCCCGGCACGGGAGCGGCAGGCTGGTGCGGCTTCGGTTCAGGATGCGCGGTCCGGCAAGGGCCCGCGCAAGAAGCGCCGTTCCAAGGGCAGGGGCGGCGCCCAGAAGCGAATCGAGAACGGGCCAGTTGCGCCCGGACCGCAGGCGGAAACGTCTTCGGGGCCGCGTCCGGCAAAGAAGAAGCACAGGCGCCGTCCGCGCGCCGATCAGCGGCCCAATCGTGCCGAGCGGCGCGCCTGCCTTCAGGGCGAGGATGGTCCTGCCGCCGGCGGCGCAGAGCAAACCGCCAGTTCCAAAGCTGCCGGTCCCATGGCTGCCGGTTCCAAGGCTTCCAGTCCGCAGGGCGGGCAGGCGGGGTCCGGTCATGGCGGGCGGAACGGGCAAACAGGCCCGGGTTCTGCTTCTGCTTCGGGCTCCGGTTCTGCTTCCGGTTCTGGCAACCAGCCGCGGCATGCCCGTGGCGGGCGCCCCGGTTTCAAGGGACGGAGCGCTGGAGCAGCTGCAGGGGCGTCTTCAGGGCCATCTTCAGGGCCATCTTCAGGTCAGCCTTCCCATCAGCTGCTGGACAGCCCGCAGCTTTCCGGTTCCGGCACCGGAAACGAGGCGGGCGATCTTGCAACGGGGCAGGCAGCCCATCCCGGCGCGGAGACGGACGGGGCAGGCGGGCGTGGCCGCAGGCGGCGGCGCGGGCGCGGTGCGGCGCGCGGCGCGCATTCTGCATCCGCCCATCCGGCCCCGCGCGGTGCTTCCGGGCCTGATCAGGCTGGCGGGGAGCAGGCTGCTCACCCGGCTGCTCACAATGCCGCCCGGCAGGCTGTGGAGCCGCGCCAACAGCCCCGGCCACAGACGGGCCATGACCTGCCGCAGGTGCGCCGCTCCGGCTATGAGGCAGGGCGTTCCGGTGAGGCGGACGGCGATCTTTATGCCGCGCTTGACCTTGGCACCAACAACTGCCGCCTGCTGATCGCCAAACCGGACGAACGGGGCTTTCGCGTCGTCGATGCCTATTCGCGCATCGTGCGCCTGGGCGAGGGGGTGGGCGCCAGCCGCCGCCTCAGCGAGGCGGCCATGGAGCGCGCCATCGAGGCGCTGGACAGCTGCCACCGCAAGCTGGCCGAGCGCGGCGTGCGCCGCTCGCGCCTGATCGCGACGGAAGCCTGCCGCGCGGCGGAAAATGGCGAGGAGTTCATCGCCCGCGTGCAGCGGGAAACGGGGCTGGCGCTGGAAATCGTCAACCGGGAAACGGAAGCCCGGCTGGCGGTGGCGGGCTGTGCCTCGCTGGTGGACCGGGATGCGGATGGCGTGCTGCTGTTCGATATCGGCGGCGGCTCGTCGGAAATCGTCTGGCTGGATCTGCGCAACCGGGGCGGGGCGCGCGGCTATGCGCTGACGCGCTTCATCCGTGCATGGGTGTCGCTGCCGGTGGGCGTCGTCAATCTGGCGGAGCGCCACGGCGGCATGGACGTGAGCCATGAAGTCTTCGAGGCGATGATCGATGATGTCAGCAGCCATCTCGATGGCTCGGTGCTTGGCGCCGGGCTCCGCGAGGCGATGGCCTCCAGCAACATGCACATGCTGGGCACCTCCGGCACGGTGACGACGCTGGCGGGCGTGCATTTCGGCCTGCGCCGCTATGACCGGCGCCGTGTGGACGGAGCCTGGCTGGCGGATGAGGATGTGTCGGCCATGGTTGCCAAGCTGCGCGACATGTCCTACCGGGAGCGGGTGGAGAACCCTTGCATCGGTGCGGACAGGGCCGATCTGGTGCTGGCGGGCTGCGCCATTCTGGAAGCCATCCGCCGCCGCTGGACCTGTGCGCGCCTGCGCGTCGCCGACCGGGGTCTGCGCGAGGGTATTCTGACCGAACTGATGGCTGCGGATGGCGTATGGTCCCGCGGCGGACGCGGCCACAAGGGCCAGAAAGGAAGATCATGACAGGCGGCAAGCGCGGAGCGGGTGATCGCGGCCTGCATGTGCGGGTGAAGACGGCGGCCAAGCGCAAGGAATCCTCCACGCGCTGGCTGGAGCGGCACCTCAATGACCCCTATGTCCGCCGGTCCAAGATCGACGGCTACCGGTCGCGGGCGGCCTACAAGCTGCTGGAAATCGACGAGAAGCTCAACCTGCTGCGGCCGGGCCTGCGCGTGGTGGATCTGGGCGCCGCGCCCGGCGGCTGGTGTCAGGTGCTGGCCGATGTGGTCAAGTCCACGCCGGAAGAGCCGCTGGTCGTCGGCATCGATTATCTCGACATGGACCATCTGCCGGGCGTCGTGCTGCTCAAGAAGGATTTTCTTGATGAGGATGCGCCGGACGCGCTGATCGCCGCCCTTGGCGGGCACAAGCCGGATCTGGTGCTGTCGGACATGGCGGCGCCCACCACGGGCCACCGCAAGACCGACCATCTGCGCACCACGCATCTGTTCGAGGTGGCGATTGATTTTGCGCTGACGAATCTGGCACCGGGCGGGGCCTTCCTTGCCAAGGTGTTCCGGGGCGGCACGGAGAATCAGCTGCTGACCGACCTGAAGAAGTCCTTTGATTCCGTCGCCCACATCAAGCCGCCGGCCAGCCGCAAGGAAAGCCCGGAGCTTTACGTGGTCGCCAAGGGATTCCGGGGCAATCGCGCTGCCTCCCGCGATCCGCGCCTGCTTGAGGGCGAAGGAGACGGGGAGGACTGAGGTCCGGGCAGGGCGGCGGTGTGGCCGAATGGAAGACTGCTTCAATCATCCATTTGTCACAGCTTGTTTGTTTGCCCTTCCCAACCTGTCACCTGCGTGTTATTCACCCGCGCCAACTTCTCCGGCATTGCCGAAGCGCATCCTGCCGCCGCCGCCTTCCCAAGGGCTGGCGGGTTCCGGCATTTCAACTCAAGGGGAATTGGCCATGGCTTCATTTTTCGTTCCGACCACCGGCGTTGATGCGCTGACCTTTGATGACGTCCTGCTGATGCCGGGCCATTCGGAAGTCATGCCGGGCCAGACCGATGTGCGCACCCGCATCACCCGTGGGATTGAACTGAACCTGCCGATCCTGTCCTCCGCCATGGACACGGTGACGGAAGCCCGCCTTGCCATCGCCATGGCCCAGGCCGGCGGCATCGGCGTGGTGCACCGCAACCTCACCCTCGACCAGCAGGCCGAGCAGGTGCGCCAGGTGAAGAAGTTCGAATCCGGCATGGTGGTGAACCCGGTCGTCATCGGCCCGGACGCCACTCTCAAGGATGCGCTGGACCTGATGAAGGCCTATGGCATTTCCGGCATTCCGGTGGTGGAAAACGGCGGCAGCGGCGGTCTGGTGACCGGCCGTCTGGTGGGCGTGCTCACCAACCGTGATGTGCGTTTTGCCACCAATCCGGGCCAGAAGGTCTATGAGCTGATGACGCGGGAAAACCTCGTCACCGTGCGCGATACCGTCAGCCAGGAAGAAGCCAAGCGCCTTCTGCACCAGCACCGCATCGAAAAGCTGCTGGTGGTGGACGATGCCTATAACTGCATCGGCCTTGTCACCGTGAAGGACATCGAAAAGGCCCACCTCAATCCCAATGCCACCAAGGACGAGCAGGGCCGCCTGCGCGTTGCCGCCGCCACCAGCGTGGGCGAAGAAGGCATGCAGCGGGCCGAGCGTCTGATCGATGCGGGCGTTGACCTCGTGGTGGTGGACACCGCCCACGGCCATTCGGCCCGCGTTCTGGAAATGGTCAGCAAGGTGAAGGCCCTGTCCAACGGCGTCCAGGTTCTGGCCGGGAACGTCGCCACCCGCGAGGGCACCAAGGCGCTGATCGATGCCGGTGCGGATGCGGTGAAGGTCGGCATCGGGCCGGGCTCCATCTGCACCACCCGTATCGTTGCAGGCGTCGGCATGCCGCAGCTGACCGCTATTCTGGAAGCCTGCGACGAAGCGACCAAGCAGGGCGTTCCGGTCATCGCCGACGGCGGCATCAAGTATTCGGGCGATCTGGCCAAGGCGCTGGCAGCTGGTGCTTCGGCTGCCATGATCGGTTCGCTGCTGGCGGGGACCGAGGAAAGCCCCGGCGAGGTCTATCTGCATCAGGGCCGCTCCTACAAGGCTTACCGTGGCATGGGTTCCGTCGGCGCCATGGCGCGCGGCTCTGCCGACCGTTACTTCCAGGCGGAAGTGCGCGACACGCTGAAGCTGGTGCCGGAAGGCATCGAAGGTCAGGTGCCGTACAAGGGGCCGCTCTCCAGCGTGCTGCATCAGCTTGCCGGCGGCCTGCGCGCTGCCATGGGCTATGTTGGCGCCAAGACGATCCCGGAGCTGCAGGAAAAGGCCCGCTTCGTGCGCATCACCGGTGCCGGCCTGCGCGAAAGCCACGCCCATGACGTGACGATCACGCGCGAAAGCCCGAACTACCCGACGAATATCTGAGCATTTGACTGACACTGTCCTGCGCAGGAGCATAAAGCCCCGCGCAGGACAACGGAACCGGAGTTGCATGATGAAGGACGGCGGACGCCTTGCAGCGGCGATCGAGGTGCTGGGTGAGGTGGAAAGCCGCCGCCGCCCGGTGCAGGAGGCCCTGAAGGACTGGGGCAATGCCCACCGGTTTGCCGGGTCGGGCGACCGCACCATCATCGGCAATCTGGTGTTTGATGCCCTGCGCCATCAGCTCAGCCTCGGCTGGCAGATGCGCTCTGGCAGCCCGCGCGCGCTGGCGCTGGCAACCTATGCCCGGCTCTGGGGCCAGGGTGTGCCGCGCCTCACCGAGGTGCTGGCCGATGACCGCCATGCGCCCGAAGCCTTGAGCGAAGACGAAATTGCCTTCCTCTCCACAGACCGGGACGAGCCCGCGCCGGACCATGTGACCGCCGATGTGCCGGAATGGCTGTGGCCGATGTTCACGGATGCCTTTGGCGCGGCAGCTGTTGCCGAAGGGCAGGCGCTGGCTGCCCGTGCGCCGATTGATCTGCGCGTCAACACGCTGAAGGCGACGCGCGAAAAGGTGCTCAAGCGCCTTGGCGAAGAGGGCGCGGTGGAAACCGGCCTGTCGCCGCAGGGCCTGCGCATCGCCCCGCGCCCCGGCGCTGCCCGCATGCCGCATGTGCAGGCGGAAGAAGGCTACCGCAAGGGCTGGTTCGAGCTGCAGGACGAGGCCAGCCAGCTGGCCGCGCTGATCGCAGCTCCGAAGCCCGGCGAACAGGTGCTGGACCTTTGCGCCGGTGGCGGCGGCAAGACGCTGGCGCTCGCGGCCCTCATGGAAAATCGCGGCCAGATCTACGCTTACGATTCCGACCGGCTGCGCCTTGCGCCCATTCACGAGCGTCTGGCCCGTGCGGGCGCGCGCAATGTGCAGGTGCGTGATCCGAAGTTCTCCTCGCTGGAGGATCTGGAAGGGCAGATGGATCTGGTCTTCGTCGATGCGCCTTGCACCGGCACGGGCGTGTGGCGGCGGCGGCCTGATTCCAAGTGGCGCCTGACCGAAAGGGCCCTTGGCGAGCGCATGGAAGATCAGGCCCGCGTGCTGGACACGGCGGCGCGCTTCGTCAAGCCGGGCGGGCGGCTGGTCTATGCCACCTGTTCGCTGCTGCCGCAGGAAAACGGCGGCCAGATCGAGGCCTTTCTGACGCGCGACAGCCGCTTTACGCGCGGCTCTGCCGTAGCCTCCTTCGAGGCCGCGCTGCCGGGCAAGGCCCTGCCGGCCCATGCCACGGCTGAGGGGCATCTGGTGCTCACCCCGGCCTCGACCGCGACGGATGGTTTCTTCGTCTCGGTGGTGCGCCGTACGGCTTGAACCTGACAGGATCCGCCGCGCGGATGTTGAGATCTTCGCGGCGTCATCCCTTTGATTACGTATCGTTACAATTGGATACGCGCACGGACAGGTGCCGGTGCTATGGAATCCGGAGCCAAGGGCAGCCGCGATCAGGCGGTGCCCGATAGCCAAAGGTTTCCAGTCATGCGCGATCTTCTTTTCCGATGGGCAACCCCGCTGACGGCCGGGCTGTTCCTCGTCTCCACCATTTCAGGTGTGGCTCTCTTCTTCGGCTGGCAGTCCGGCCTCTTCCACGAAATGCATGAAGTTCTGTCCATGGTGCTGCTGGCGCCTGTGGCCGTTCACCTGTGGCGCAACTGGAAGCCGATGCTGGGCTATTTCCGCCGTGCCGCCATGCCGCTGGCGCTGGCGGGCAGTCTTGCCGCAGGCGGCTTCTTCGCAGCCGAAGCCTTGAGCGGGCCGGGCCGCAGCGGCAATCCGGCCATGGCCATGGTGAAGGCGGTCCAGAGCGCACCGCTGTCGGCTGTCGCTCCGGTTCTGGGCCTTGAGGAAGCCGCGCTGATCGCAAGGCTTGAGGCGGCTGGTATCGCAGGAGCTTCCGGTTCGGATACGCTCTCCAGCCTTGCAGCAAGCCGCGGGGAGGCGCCCATGGCCATGTTGGCGAAGGCTGTCACTGCTCCCTGACCGGTATGTGGTCTGTGCGCGGCGCATCACTGCAGCCGCGCACCGGCTGGTTCACCACCAGGATGCGCCGTAATTGATGTTCCAGGTAAAGCTTGTGCCGGCGCCTGAGCCGCCCGGCAATGTGGACCATGCAATAGACGCGGAGCCGCCGGTCTGCGGGCCCTTCTGGAAGATGAAGAAGCCAGAGCTGCCACTACCCGAATTGTTGATCGTGAGGGTGTAACCGCCGGATGCGGCTGCCAGCTGTGCGTCGGACAGTTCCCCGGGCAGGGGCGGCAGCACGAGCACCACCTCACCGGGCTCTTCCTCGATGACACGGAAGGTCAGATCGCCCTTGGGCGCCTGTCCGAAGGTTTCACCAACGGCTTCAGCCGGATTGCTGACGAGCCTTGCACGAAACTCAGCATCACTTGCTGCCTTCTCACGCAGCAGGGCTTCACAGGCAAGGCGGGCGGGTAGGGGTGTTGTCATGACGTTGTTCTTTCAAGGGTGAATCAACGGGGGAAGAAGGGGAACCGGGCAGAATAGACGCTGCCACCCCAGCCCATCGGATCGCTGCCGCCGCCGGGATGCTTGACGTTGCTCTGGGTGACGGCATCGGTCACCTGCGCATTCACGGCATAGCCTCCGGACACGGCCTCCAGATCCTTGCTGGAAAGCTCACCCGCGCCCGCTGGCAGCACCAGCGCCACTTCGCCCGGCTTTTCCTCGATGATACGGATGCTGACGCCCGGCTGCACGGCAAGGCCGAAGGCAGCTTCCAGCGCGGTGGCCGGATTGGCCGTCAGGGCCGCCCGGAAGGCGGCGTCCTCTGCCGCCTTGCTCTGGATGGCGGCTTCAAGTTCGATGCGGTTGCTGACCGGTTTCACGCTCATGGCTGGCGATCCTTGTCCTCAGGTGATGAAGGCAAGCTAGCCGCAGAACGCCCGAGCGGGGGAAATGGACCTTGAAAGTTCCGGCAGGCGGACCTTCAAAGGTCGGGCATACAGTAGCCCCCGGGGCCTCACTTTGCAGCCCCTACCCTATGCACCGCGCCCTCCCTTTTCGTCATGCCATGGCTCGGCCATGGCATCCATTCCGTAGACTTTCCCTGGAGGCAAACCGCCAAGTGTTCCGCAACACGCCGCCGTGCAGGGAGGGCAGGGCATGGATGCCATGATCAAGTCATGGCATGACGGAAGAGAGCGTGCGAACACCAAGAAGCCCGCGAGGCGGTGCCTGACGGCTAGCGATGGTGAAGCCTCCATGGCCATGCTTGCCAAGGCGGTCAACGCACCTGCCGATGTTCCTCTTGAAACAATGCACCGCGCCCTCCCTTTTCGTCATGCCATGGCTCGGCCATGGCATCCATTCCGTGGACTTTCCATGCAGGCAGTCCGCCAAGTGTTCCGCAACACGCCGCCGTGCAGGGAGGGCAGGGCATGGATGCCATGATCAAGTCATGGCATGACGGAAGAGAGCGTGCGAACAGCAAGAAACCCGCGAGGCGATGCCTGGCGGGTTTCTGGAAGGAAGATCAGGTCCTGCGCTCTGCCATGTCAGGCGGAGCAGCGCGGATTACTTGATCTTGGTTTCCTTGAATTCGACGTGCTTCTTGGCAACCGGGTCGTACTTCCGCATGGACATCTTCTCGGTCATGGTGCGGGAGTTCTTCTTGGTCACGTAGAAGAAACCGGTGTCAGCGGTGGAAAGCAGCTTGATCTTGATGGTGGTCGCCTTGGCCATAGCCTTCGATCCTGTTCTGGTTAGTCCGGCAAACGCTCAATGCGGCCAGTCTCTGGCGCCCTTTGAGTTCGCTGCGGTGTCACGAAATCAGGGCGCAAACTACTCATAAGCCAGCCAAAGTCAAGCTCTGGCGCGGGCTCCCCGCAAAAATCCCCGGCAATGGCTCAGATCAGCTCCCGGGCAAAGCCGTTTCCACGGGCAAAATAGAGCGGAACCGGCGTTTGCGGCGCCAGATCCGGGTCGTGGGCGAGCCTTTCGGCAAGGTCAGAGAGAATCTTCTGGGTGATGATGGGCAGGTCCGCATCGCGCGTTTCCTCCAGCGTCAGCCAGGCGATGTCCTCCAGTTCCCCCGAAGGGCCGGTGCCCTGCGGCAGGCGGTCAGCGATTCCATCGGCAAAGACGGCCAGAAAACGCGTGTCGAAGCGGCGGGAGCGGCCCGGCGGCGTGATGGCGCGGGCGACCATGCGCACGGGCGAAAGGTCCAGCTCGATGCCCCGGTCGGAGAAAGCCTGAAAATCGCCTTTTGCGGGCCACTGGCGCCCGGTCTGGCGGCCGATGAAGAGGCCCGCCTCTTCGTAGGTTTCGCGCACGGCGGCCACCGCAAGCGCCTTGAGGCGCGAGGGCGTCAGCTTGCCGCCCTTCGGCAGCACGGCGAGCTTGCGCTCCACTTCCGGATGATAGCTGGAAGAGACAGCCACACGGGAATCGCCCGGGTCCACCCGGCCGCCGGGAAAGACGAACTTGCCCGGCATGAAGGTGTGGCGCTGGTGCCGCTTGCCCATGAGCACGCGCAAGGCGCTGCCGCTGCGGTCGAGGATCAGCAGCGTCGAGGCATCCTTGGGGCGGATATAGGCGTGGCCCGTGTGCGTCTGGGCTTCCTTGTGGAGGGCGGCAAGGCCTTCGTCGCTCATGTCAGGCTCGGCTTCTCAGGGGCTGCGGTGGCTGGCAGCGGGATCCGGTTCGGGCAGGTCCTCGATGGATTCGGGGTCGAAGCCATGCATGTAGAGCGCCCATTGCAGCCCGATCAGAGCACCTTTGACCGGCCGCAGGAAGCCCAGTGAAAGGATGAGGGTCAGCGGCAGCCACAGCGCCATGTGGATCCACACGGCCGGACGCCAGGCAAATTCCACCGCCATCATGGCCGGCACGATGATGTGACCGACGATGGTGATGGTGAAATAGGGCGGGGCGTCATCGGCGCGCTGGTGATGCAGCTCCTCACCGCACACAGTGCAGGCCGGGTTCACCGTCAGATAGCCGGTGAAGATCTTCCCCTCTCCGCAGGCCGGACAGCGGCAAGAAAAGCCGCGCAGGATCGACTGGCCCACGTTGCGTTTCGGCTTCGCGGCAACTGGTTCCTCAGGGCCTCCCCCCGTCAGATACTGCAAGCCCATGATTATCTTTTCCCCCTCCGTCCCGGGGTGAAGCCGCCTTTGCGGGCGGGTGAACTGCGCCCGCCCGGCCCTGATGAGCCGCCCTTCCGGCGTGCGCCCTTGGCGGTGATGCGCCCCTCGCTCAGCAATGCAAAGCGCAAGGCTCCGGCAAAGGGGGCAGCTTCCACCAGCTCGACCTCCACCTTGTCACCAAGCTGGTGGGTTTCGCCAGTCCTCTCGCCGATCAAAGCATGCGACGCTTCGTCATAGCGGTAATAGTCGTGGCCGATGGTCGAGGCTGGGATGAAGCCATCCGCGCCCGTGTCATCCAGCTTGATGAACATGCCCGACTTGACGACGCCCGCAATGCGGCCCGTGAAGCGGGCGCCGACGCGCTCGCTCATCCACAGGGCAATCAGACGGTCGATGGTGTCCCGCTCGGCCAGCATGGCCCGGCGCTCGGCGGCGGAGACTTCCGCGCCGATGGCCGCGAGCTTGCCGCCGATTTCCTCCGGCAGGCCATCGGAGCCGAACCCCAGCGCCCGGATCAGTCCACGGTGCACGATAAGGTCGGCATAGCGGCGGATGGGCGAGGTGAAATGGGCATAGCGGCGCAGGTTGAGGCCGAAGTGGCCGATATTCTCCGGCGCATATTCTGCCTGGGCCTGCGAGCGCAGGATCACTTCGTTGACGAGATGGGCCTGTGGCGTGTCCTTCACCTTGGCCAGAATGCCGTTGAAGGTGGCGGGCCGCAGACCGCCGGAGGAAGGCAGCTTCATGCTGAGCGTGGACAGGAAGTCCTTCAGCGACTGCAGCTTCTCCGGGCTCGACGCATCATGGATGCGGTAGAGCAGGGGCACTTTCCGCTTTTCCAGCGTCTCGGCAGCCGAAACGTTGGCCTGGATCATGCATTCCTCGATCAGCTTGTGCGCATCAAGCCGGTCCGGGATGAAGACATAATCGACCGTGCCATCCGCCTTCAGCTTGATCTTGCGCTCCGGCAGGTCGAGATCCAGTGGCTCGCGGGCGTCGCGGCCACGGGTCAGGCATTCATAGGCCGCCCACAGGGGCTTGAGGATGGGCTCCAGCAGCGGGCCAGTCTTGTCATCCGTCTGGCCGTCGATGGCTGCCTGCGCCTGTTGGTAGGACAGCTTGGCGGCAGAGCGGATCAGCACCCGGTGGAAGGTGTGCGCGATCTTGCGGCCGGTCTTGTCGAAGACCATGCGCACAGCCATGGACGGGCGGTCGACGCCTTCCTTCAGCGAGCACAGATCGTTGGAAATGCGCTCCGGCAGCATCGGGATCACCCGGTCGGGGAAATAGACCGAGTTGCCGCGCAGATGCGCCTCCCGGTCCAGCGCCGTGCCGGGCCGGACATAGTGGGCGACATCGGCAATGGCGACGAAGACCACATGACCGCCTTCGTTGGCCGGGTCCTCGTCGGCTTCCGCATAGACCGCGTCGTCATGGTCCTTGGCGTCTGCCGGGTCGATGGTGATGAAGGGGATCTTGCGCCAGTCCTCGCGCTTGCCAAGCGTCACCGGCTGGGCCCGCTCTGCTTCCAGCTCGACGGCAGCGGGGAAGATGTGGGGAATGCCGTGGCTCTGCAGCGCGATTTCGGAAACGGCCATCTCCGACTTCAGCGAGCCGAAGCGGCGCACGATCCGGGCCTTGGGCGCGCCGTAGCGGCCAATGCGGGTGATCTCGACGCTGACGAGATCGCCATCCACCGCCTCCTTCAGGTCGGAGGTGTCGATGTCGAGTTCGCGCTGCTTGCGGTCGATGGGTTCCAGATAGGGCGGCATGTGCCCGGCGCGCTCGCGCAGGATGCCCAGAATGGCGCCCTGCTGGCGCTCCAGCAGCTTCAGCACCCGTGCAGCGTGGGCGGCTTCCGGGCCGGGATCAAGGTCTGCAAGGCGCACCAGCGCCCGGTCGCCAATGCCCGGCGTTGCGCCGCGCGGCGTATCGCGGCCCGTCAGCACCAGCACTTTCGGCGGTGTGCCCGCCTCTTCGTCCCAGTTCACGGGCTCGCCCAGCAATTCGCCATGGGCATCGCGGGCGTTGAGATAGACCACGAAAACAGGCGGCAGGTCGCCGGGGCGGATCAGGCGCTTCTGCCGCTTTTCTACGACGCCTTCCTCGGCCAGATCCTTGAGGATGCGCTTCAGCTGGATGCGGGCGGCGCCGACGATGCCGAAATGGCGCGCCACTTCCCGCTTGCCTGCCTTGCCCGGATTTTCTGCGACAAAGGCAAGGATGTCTTCGCGCGAGGGAAAGGCGCCCGGCGTCTTGGCCGGTTTTGCGGCCCTGCCGCCGGGTTTTGCTGCGCTCTTGCGGGCTCGGACGGGGCGCTGATCGGATGCGCCGCCGCCGCCATGGGTGCGTTTCGTGGTCAATTGGCCTCGTCTGCGGCAGTGCTGCCGGCTTTGGATCTGCTCTTGGCAGGCGCTTTCGCTGCCGCTGTCTTGGCGGTTGCGGTCTTTGCCTTGGTTGCCGTGGTCTTCCTGGCTGCCGCCTTCTTCGGTGCGGCTTCGCCGTCCTCAGCCTTTTCAGCTTTCTTCGGGGCAGCCTTCTTGGTGGTGGCGGCCTTCTTTGCGGCCGGCTTCTTGGCTGCAGCCTTCTTGCCGCCGCCCTTGGCCGCAATCAGCTCCAGCGCCTGTTCCAGCGTCACCGCCTGCGGATCACTGCCCTTGGGCAGGGTGGCGTTGACCTTGGCCCAGTTGACGTAAGGCCCGTAACGGCCATCGCGCACGGTGATGGGCCCGCCATCGGGATGCTCGCCCAGTTCCTTCAGCGCTGCGGGGGCCGCCCGGCCACGGGCACCCTTGGCGCGCTTTTCCGCCAGAAGATCTACGGCGCGGTTGATGCCGGCCGAGAACACCTCATCGGCGGACGAAAGGTTCGCATAGGTGCCATCATGCAGCACGAAGGGGCCGAAGCGCCCGATGCCGGCCGAGATCATCTTGCCGTCTTCCGGATGCGGTCCGATTTCGCGGGGCAGGGACAGAAGCTGCAAGGCCTTGTCCAGCGTGATATCTGCCGCAGACCAGCCGCGGGGCAGGGAGGCGCGCTTGGGCTTGGCTTCCTCGCCCAGCTGCACATAAGGGCCAAAACGGCCGGTGCGCAGGGAGACATCCAGCCCGGTGGCCGGATCGGTGCCCAGCACCTTCGGGCCGTCGGCAGCTGCTTCCCCGTCCTCGCCCTCGGCACCGCGTGCCAGCTGGCGGGTGTAGCTGCATTCGGGATAGTTGTTGCAGCCGATGAAGGCGCCGAAGCGGCTGACCTTCAGCGACAGCTGGCCGGTGGCGCAGGACGGGCAGGCACGCGGGTCCTTGCCCTCTTCCTTCACGGGGAAGATATGGGCGGCCAGCAGCTCGTTCAGCGCGTCGATCACCTGGGCAACGCGCAGGTCCTTGGTCTCGTCCACGGCGGCGGAGAAATCGCGCCAGAACGCGGCCAGCACCTCGCGCCAGGACAGTTCGCCGGCGGAAATCCGGTCGAGCTGCTCTTCAAGGCTCGCGGTGAAGTCAAACTCCACATAGCGGGAGAAGAAGCTTTCCAGGAAGGCCGTTACGATGCGGCCCTTGTCCTGCGGCACCAGCTGCTTCTTGTCGAGATCCACATATTCGCGGTCGCGCAGGGTCTGCAGCGTCGAGGCATAGGTGGAAGGCCGGCCGATGCCCAGCTCTTCCATCTTCTTGACGAGGCTGGCTTCCGTGTAGCGCGGCGGCGGCGTGGTGAAATGCTGGCTGGCGTCGATACCCGGCTTGCCGTCAACGGCAGCAAGGTTCAGCGGCGCGCCATCGTCCACGGCCGGCAGGCGGCGGGAATCTTCGTCTTCGTCGTCATCGCGGCCTTCCTGATAGAGCGCCAGGAAGCCGTCGAAGCGGACAACGGAACCGGTTGCGCGCAGGGCAGCATGCTTGCCGGATCCGCTTGCGTCGATATCGATGGTGGTGCGCTCCAGAACGGCCGATTCCATCTGACTGGCCATGGTGCGCTTCCAGATCAGCTCGTAAAGCCGGGCCTGATCGGGATCGAGGAAACGGGCGACATCGCGCGGGCGGCGGCCAAGGTCGGTCGGGCGCACGGCTTCGTGCGCTTCCTGGGCGTTCTTGGCCTTGGAGGAATAGAAGCGCGGCTTTTCGGGAACGTATTTGTCGCCAAAGTCGCTGCCGATGACGCGGCGGGCGGCGGCAATGGCTTCGCCCGCGATCTGCACGCCGTCGGTACGCATATAGGTGATGAGACCGGTGGTCTCGCCGCCGAGGGTGATGCCCTCATAAAGCTTCTGCGCCACCTGCATGGTGCGGGACGCGGAGAAGCCGAGCTTGCGGGAAGCCTCCTGCTGCAGCGTCGAGGTGGTGAAGGGCGGCTGCGGATGGCGCTTGGCGGGCTTGGAGACGACGCTCTCCACCCGGTAGCTGGCGCCTTCCAGCATGCGCTTGATGGTCTGCGCCTGCTCTTCTGTCTTGATGTCGAGGCGGCCGAGCTTCTTGCCGTCAAAGCCCACCACGGAGGCGGTGAAGCCGTCACCCTTCGGCGTCTTCAGGCTGGCGAGGATCGACCAGTACTCTTCCTTGACGAAGGTTTCGATCTCCATTTCCCGGTCGCAGATGAGGCGCAGCGCCACGGACTGCACACGTCCGGCAGAGCGCGCGCCCGGCAGCTTGCGCCACAGGACGGGGGAGAGGGTGAAGCCGACGAGATAATCGAGCGCGCGGCGGGCGAGATAGGCATCCACCAGCGGTGTGTCGATCGGCCGCGGGTTCTTCATCGCCTCCAGGATCGACTGCTTGGTGATGGCGTTGAAGACAACGCGCTCTACCGGGATGTCCTTGAGCACCTTCTTCTTCTGCAGCACATCCAGCACATGCCAGGAAATCGCCTCACCTTCGCGATCCGGGTCAGTTGCGAGGATCAGGCGGTCTGCGCCCTTCACGGCGCTGGCGATCTCGTTGAGCCGCTTCTGGGACTTGCTGTCCACCTCCCAGATCATGGCAAAGTCCTCGTCGGGACGGACGGAGCCATCCTTCGCCGGCAAGTCGCGCACGTGACCATAGGACGCCAGAACGTGATAGTCCGATCCCAGGTATTTGTTGATCGTCTTGGCCTTGGCCGGCGATTCCACAATGACGATGTTCATCACAATCCAGAAGCTGGTGAGCGGGCCGTGACCAGATTGTCCGGCCGTTTCCGCTGCAAATTCTTGTTCCCCCGGCAACGATCAAGGATCGCAAGCCGCCTGTCAAATGACCGTTTGTGAACAGAAGGTCAAGCCACGCTTGTGATTCTGGCTGTTTGAAAGGTCATCGGCGCTTGAATGCCGGGCCAGCCATTCGGTCCTTCCTAAGGCGTCACTCTGCCAGCAATCCGGATGCGAGATGCCGGAAGGCCTCAAGCGCCTTGGGCAGGGTCCCGGCCGGATCGTCGCTGGAAGCGACCCAGAGCGCGGCATTCAGGGCTGCTCCGTTGAGCAGCCGGGCAGCGGCCTCAAGGTCGACAGGCTTCAGGATGCCCGCCTCGGACAAGGCGGCGAGCGCGGTGCGGGTTTCTTCGAGGCAACTGTTCTGGCTCGGCCATTGCGAAGGGTCACCCAGAAATGCGGGCCCGTCCAGCAGCACGATGCGCTGAACCTCCGGATCCAGCGCTGCCTCGATATAGGCCGCCCCTTGCGCTTCGAGGGCGGCCCAACCGGTTCCAGCCGCAGCCCCTGCGCGCCGCGCACGCCCGGCCAATTCGCCATCGATCTCAGCCACGACAGCCGCGAGCAGCCCTTTCTTGTCACCAAAGTGATGGTAGAGGGCGCCGCGCGTCAGGTCCGCAGCGGCCGTCAGGTCATCCATCGAAGATGCCGCGAAGCCCTTTTCGGCAAAGGCGCGGCGGCCCGCTGCAATCAGCTTGATGCGGGTCTCTTCCATCATCGCGGAACGGGTTCTGCGGGGGCCTTGCGTCATTGCTTTAGGTTTCCGGTGCGCAAATGCGTTGACATACGCCGCGTATGTGAATTACACATACGCAACGTATCTCAATTCGGCGGGCCTGTGAAGGTCCGCGCCGGTTAGGACAAAGCCATGACAACTCCCACGCCTGTTTTCCCTGCGAACCGCCATGCCCTTTATGAGGCCCATGGTTATTCCGCCGCGATCCGGTCCGGCGATCTTCTGTTTGTATCGGGTCAGGTCGGCAGCCGCGCCGATGGCAGCCCCGAACCTGACTACCGGGAGCAGGTCCGCCTGGCCTTTGCCAATCTCGAAGCTGTGCTTGCTGCAGCCGGTTGCGGATTTGCCGATATCGTGGACGTGACAAGCTTCCACACCGATCCGGAAAAGCAGGCCGGGATCTTTCTGGAGATAAAGAGCGAGGTTTTCCCCGAGCCTCCCTATCCGAACTGGACGGCGGTCGGCGTCAACTGGCTTGCGGGATTTGACTTCGAGATCAAGGTCATCGCCCGCATACCCGCCACTGCGTGACCCGGGCCTGCCATCCCTCAAGCGCTGGCGTTACCCTGTCAGGCTGACCCTCTGGCCGGAGTGGCGTTCGAGACGGCCGGCGAGTTCCAGTTCCAGCAGTATCACATGGACGGCGCGGGCGGAGAGGCGGGTGTCGCGGATGAGTTCGTCGATGCCGACCGGCGTCGGGCCGAGGGCCTCGAGGAGGCGGGCGCGGGCGCTGTCTTCCGGCAGGTTGCCGTCCGGGCCATCCCAGGAGGGCTCCTCAAGGTCCAGGTCCGGCGGCAGATCGGGCGCGGCGCGGTTGCCGATGGCTTCCAGAATGTCGGCGGTGGAGGTGATCAGCTGCGCGCCCTGACGGATCAGGTGATTGCAGCCCTCGCAGCGCGGATCGAGCGGCGAGCCGGGGACGGCGAGGATTTCCCGGTTCTGCTCCAGCGCGAAACGGGCGGTGTGCAGCGAGCCGGAGCCCTTGGCCGCTTCCACCACGATCACCGCCAGCGACAGGCCGGAGATGATGCGGTTGCGGCGGGGAAAGTCGCGCCCGCGCGGGCTCCAGCCGAAGGGCATTTCGCTGATGGCATTGCCGCCTGACGCCAGCAACCGCTCCAGCAGGCTGGCGTGTTCGGGCGGATAGAGCACATTCACCCCGCCGGCAAAGACCGCGACGGTGCCAAGTCTCAGAGAGGCCTCATGCGCGGCAGCATCAATGCCGCGGGCCAGGCCGGAGACGATGGTGAAGCCGGCCTCCGCCAGTTCTCCGGCAAGCTGTGCTGCAAACTTGCGGCCCGCCAGCGAGGCGTTGCGCGCCCCGACGATGGCAAGGGCTCTGGGATTGGCGAGTGCAGAGCTTCCACCACGCACGGAAATGAGCGGCGGCGGGCCATCGATGTGGCGCAGATGCGGGGGATAGTCTGCCTCGCCCATGGCGACGAGCCTTGCCCCGGCGCGGGCATGGGCTTCGAGTTCGGCTTCTGCATCGGCCAGTGAACAGATGCGGATGGCGGTCTTGCCGCCCCGGCGGGACAGGTCGGGCAGGGCCTCGATGGCCGCTTCCGCCGAGCCGCAATGGTTGACGAGGCTTCGGAATGTGGCCGGGCCGACGTTTTCCGAGCGGATCAGCCGCAGCCAGGCGAGACGTTGACGGTCGCTCAGGACAATCGTTCTGCCGGGCTGCGGGCCTGTCTTCATGATGGTGTGTCTGTCTTCATGATGGTGTGTCTGCCCCTTCCGCCGCCGGGACCTTGGCCTTGGAACCGATCTTCGATTCCGTGCCGCTCAGAAGCCGGCGGATATTCTCGTGATGCTTGGCCCACAGGAAGGCAGTCAGCAGCGCAAAGACGAGGGCGAGCTGCATCTGACCCAGCAGCACCAGCACGATGGGGCTGATGAGGCTGGCGATGAGGGCCGACAGCGAGGAGAATCGGAAGAGATAGGCGGCGAGGATCCAGCTGAGCGCGAAGACGATGCCTGCCTGCCAGCTGAGGCCGAGCAGGATGCCGAGATAGGTTGCCACGCCCTTGCCGCCCTTGAAGCCCAGCCAGACCGGGAAGATGTGGCCAATGAACGCGGCAAGACCGGCCAGCATCGCGGCAGAGGGGCCGAAGAAATGGCCCGCGATCAGCACCGCCACGGTGCCCTTCAGCGCATCGCCCAGCAGCGTTGCCGCCGCCAGCGACTTGCGGCCGGTGCGCAGCACATTGGTGGTGCCGATGTTGCCCGAGCCGATCTTGCGGATATCGCCGAGGCCCGCCATGCGGGTGATGACGAGGCCAAAGGGGATCGAGCCCAGCAGATAGCCGAGGGCGAGGGAGGCAAAAATCAGATGCGGGGCCAGATCAAAGGTAGGCGCGGTGTCCACGCGTTTATCTCCGGTGGTGTTGCGTCAAGCGTAATCGTAGACCTTGCGGCCTGCAACAATGGTTGTGAGCACCCGGCCCGAGAAACGCGCATCTTCGAACGGCGAGTTCTTGGAGCGGGAGCGGATGGCCTTCTTTTCCAGCACCCAGGGCCGGTCAAGGTCGAAGACGATCACGTCCGCCGGTGCGCCTGCCGTGAGGCGGCCGGCGTCAAGGCCCAGCCGGTTGGCCGGGTTCAGCGTCATCGCCCGCAGCAGCGGCAGAAGGCCGATGTCGCCTGCATGATAGAGCCGCAGCGCGGCGGCCAAAAGGGTTTCCAGGCCAATGGCACCGTCCTCGGCTTCCGCCCAGGGGTGCCGCTTGGTTTCCACGTCCTGCGGGTCATGGTTGGAGCAGATGATGTCGATGGTGCCATCGGCCACCGCCTGCACCATGGCCATGCGGTCGTTCTCATCGCGCAGGGGCGGGGACATCTTGAAGAAGGTCCGGTAGGGGCCGATGTCGTTTTCGTTCTGCGTCAGATGGTTGATGGACACGCCGGCCGTCACGTCCAGCCCCCGGTCCTTGCCGGTCTGGATGGCGGCGGCGCCATCGGAGGTGGAGACGAGATTGGCGTGATAGCGCCCGCGCGACATGCCGACGAGCCTGAGGTCCCGCTCGATCATGATGATCTCGGCCTCGCGCGGCACGCCGGACAGCCCCTTCCACGAGGCATTGAGACCGGCATTCATGGTGCCGCCGGTCATGTCCGGGTCTTCCGTGTGATGCACGACCAGCGCGCCGAAGTCCCTCGCATAGGTCATGATCCGGCGCATGATCTGCGCATTGCGGACGGACTTGTGGCCGTTGGTGAAGGCGACGGCACCGGCTTCCTGCAGCAGGCCGATTTCGGTCATGTCCTGCCCGGCAAGGCCCTTGGTGAGGGCGGCCATGGGCCGGACATTGACCACCGCCGTGTCGCGGGCGCGGCGCAGGATGAAGTCCACCAGTGCCGGATCGTCGATCACCGGATCGGTCTCGGGCATGGTGACGATGGTGGTGATGCCGCCCGCGGCTGCCGCCTCGCTGGCGCTGGCCAGCGTTTCGCGGTGCTCGTGGCCGGGCTCGCCCACCGACACGCACATGTCGATGAGGCCGGGGGCGACGATGGCTCCGTCGCAGTCGATGATCTCGGCGCCATAGGGCGTGCCCTGGTTCTGCGCTTCGGGACCGGCGGCCAGAATGGTGCCGTCCGCGATGATCACGCTGCCATCTGCATCAAGGCCGCGCGCCGGGTCGATCACCCGGGCATTCTTGAGAACCAGGGGCTTGGGAGTGTCTTGGGCCACGGGTCAGGCTCCTACTGGTTCGGCAGATGGGCGGCGAGGGCTTCCAGCACGGCCATGCGCACGGCCACGCCCATTTCCACCTGCTCGCGGATGAGACTCTGCGGCCCGTCGGCCACCGCCGGGTCGATTTCCACGCCCCGGTTCATCGGGCCGGGATGCATGACGAGTGCATCTTCCTTGGCATAGGCCAGCTTTTCCGCATCGAGCCCATAGTAGCGGTAATACTCGCGCACGGACGGAATGAAGGCGCCGTTCATGCGCTCGCGCTGCAGGCGCAGCATCATGACGATGTCGGCGCCCTTGAGGCCTTCCTTCATGTCGCGGAACACTTCCACGCCCATCCGGTCGATGCCGCTGGGCAGCAGGGTGGAGGGGGCGACCACGCGCACCCTGGCGCCCAGAGCATTCAGCAGGATGATATTGGAGCGGGCGACGCGCGAATGCAGGATGTCGCCGCAGATGGCGACCGTCAGCCTTGCGATCTTGCCCTTGTGGCGGCGGATGGTCAGGGCATCCAGCAGCGCTTGCGTCGGATGTTCATGCTGGCCGTCACCGGCGTTGATCACCGAGCAACCCACCTTGCGCGCCAGCAGATGCACCGCGCCTGCCGCATGGTGGCGCACGACGAGGATATCCGGGTGCATGGCGTTCAGAGTTGCGGCTGTGTCGATCAACGTCTCGCCCTTCTTCACCGAAGAAGCGGAGACCTGCATGTTCATCACATCCGCGCCAAGGCGCTTGCCCGCGATCTCGAAGGACGATTGCGTCCGCGTCGAGGCCTCGAAGAACAGGTTGATCTGGGTGCGTCCACGAAGCACCGGCCGGATCTTTTCAACCTGGCGGGAGACTTCGACAGCCTGATCCGCCCGGTCCAGAAGGCCGAGGATGTCCTGGGGTTGAAGGCCTTCCATGCCCAGCAAATGACGATGGGGGAAAAGGCCTGCTCGATGGTTTTCTTGTGCGCTCATCGAATGAACTGGATAGGCCTTGTTCCGCGAGTCTACAAGCGCGGAATGGCTTTGCAGGCGCTCCCGGGCGGCCTGTCCACATGCGGGGGAAATTATTGACCGTTCAGCCAAAAATCAGCAGGGCTGCCGGAATGGTGACGGCGGCGGCCAGTGTCTGCAGCGTGATGATTTCTGCCATCAGCTTGGCGTCGCCGCCCATCTGCCGTGCAAGGATGTAGGCGTTGCTGGCGGTCGGCACCGCGCTGGCGATGATTACCACCAGCTGAGGCGTGCCGGTGACGCCGAACGGCAGCGTAAAGCCATAGGCCGCCAGCGGCATCAGCAGCGGGCGCAGGAAGGTGCCGAGCGCAAGGGCAGGGCCGGGGCGGCGCAGGGAAGACAGATCAAGGCTCGCCCCGACGCAGATGATGCCGATGGGCAAGGAGGCGCTGCCGAGAATGGCAAGGGTGGAGTCCACAGCATCCGGCAGGGGCAGGCCTGCAAGGTTCACAAGGATGCCCGCCGCGATGGAGACGATGAAGGGATTGAGCGCCAGATCCTTGCAGATCTTGGTTGCACCCGGAGGATTGCCGCTGGCATAATGCGACAGCACCAGAATGCTCAGCACATTCAGCAGCGGGATCATGAAGACCATGGCAATGGCCAGCATGGCCAGCCCGTCTTCGCCCACGACGCTGCCGGCAATGGCCAGTGCGATCATGGCATTCCAGCGCAAGGTGCCCTGAAAGATCGAGGTGAAACGCGGGCCGGGAATGCCCAATACCCGCTCCAGCGGCAGCCGGATCACCAGCAGCAGCGCCGCCAGAGCCAGAATGGCCCCCATCAGCGAGAACCCCATGCCGAAGGTTGGCAGCTTCGAGAAGTCGACCGTTGCAATGGTGCGGAACAGCACCGCCGGAAACAGGACGTAATAAGCCAGCCGCTCGACGCCGCGCCACTGATCGCCGGTGATGAGCCCCGCCCGCGCCACGCCGTAGCCGCAGGCAATGACCAGAATGACCGGCAGAAGGGCGCTCAGCGTCATCAGCATGGGCGGCGGCCGTCAGTCTGCGTCATCGATGATGGTGAAGGTGCGCCGGGGCTTTTCCTCCGCCTGCTGCAGATAGCCCAGCCGGTCGAGGAAGCCCTGCAGGATGTAGGCGGCGGCCATCTTGTCGACGAGTTCCGCCCGCCGGGCCCGGCTGCGGTCCGCCTCGATCAGCGTGCGGGTGACGGCGGCGGTGGACAGGCGCTCGTCCCAATAGGTGATGGGCAGGGCCGTCTTTTCTGCCAGATTGCGCACAAAGGCGCGGGTCGCCTGCACGCGCGGGCCCTCGCTGCCATCCATGTTGAGCGGCAGGCCCATGACCAGCCCGCCCACGCCCTGTTTTGCACAGATGCCTAGCAGCTTCTGCGCATCCAGCGTGAATTTCTCGCGCCGGATCGTTTCCAGCGGGGTGGCAATGCCATGGCCAATGTCCGACAGCGCCAGACCGATGGTCTTGGTGCCAAGGTCAAGGCCGATCAGCCGGCTGCCGGGAGCAACAGCGGCGATGAAGTCTTCAAGCGGAAGCGTGGGGTCGTTTGCCATGGACTGGCGTGTATCAGGTGCCGTGGCCCAAAGCCAGAGGAAGAGGGCTGGTGTGCCGCTACGGCTGCCCACCTGAGATCAGATCTTAAATATCAGGAATAAGCAGCTGTAAATATTCGTATTTGCATGGAGTGAGGGCGCCGGTCCGCTTGACTGAAACAATGAGATATTCATCCGAATTATCTGAAATCGCTAGGTCATATGCTCCAGAACCGCCCTTGCCGCGCTGACGAGATGACGGCGCAGGGCGCGTTCGGCTTCCTTTGCGTTGCGTTCGATGATGGCATTGACGATGAGTGCATGTTCCTCGTTGGATTTCTTCATCCGCTCGGCTGCCCGCAGCTGCGAGCGGCGGAAGGGGGCGAGCTTCAGCCGCAGGCCATGCGCGATCTGGATCAGCTCATCGTTGTGCGTTCCCTCGAAAATGAGCGTGTGGAAACGGGTGTTGCCGTCCTCATAGGCCTCGTAGAGGGAGGTTTCCGCCATCTCCATCATATCGAGATGCAGGGTCTCCAGCGCCGCGCGCTCGCCCATGGTCATGCGCTCGGCGGCAAAGCGGCCGCAGGTCGCCTCGATCTCGCCCATGGCCTCGAACAGCTGGTCGATGCGCTCGCGGGTGATGGTGGCAACGATCACGCCGCGATAGGGCACGCGCTCGGCCAGATGGCGGGAGGCGAGGATATGCAGTGCTTCGCGCACCGGCGTGCGGGACACGCCGAAGCGCTCGGCCAGGGCAATTTCGTCCAGTCTGCTGCCTGCCTTCAACTCACCGGCAATGATCTCGTTCTCCAACTGACGGGCAATGACCGCGCTGTGCAGTTGCTTCTGCCCGCCCGGGGCGGTGGTGCCAGTGTCCTGTGAAGTGTCCTGTGAGGAGTTCTGGGTCATGGGGCCGTTGCTGCATCATCAAGGATAAGTGCCGGAAAGACAGTCAGGCCACACCTGCCGCCACATGGCGCAAGTGCTCGCACAGCGGAGGTGTTTCGGCAAGCAGGAAGGAGGCGGGGATAGAGTTCCAGGCCCTTGTGCCGCCGCGGTGTGGGTTGCTGTCCGGGCAGGGCAGCTTATATTCCGGGCTGATGGCGCGTTGCGGCTTGGCCTTTGCTTGCGAAGGGCTGCCCATGCGCTCCGCCGGTCCGGGTCCCGTCCGGGGCCGCCCTCAGTCTGGAGCAATGCAATGAAACTGACCTGGCTTGGACATTCCGCCTTCCGCATCGAGGTGAAGGATGCGGTGATCCTGATCGACCCGTTCTTCACCGGCAACCCGGGCTTTCCCGCCGGTCTGACCGTGGAACAGGCCAGCGCCGGCGTGACCCACATCCTGCTGACCCATGGCCACGACGATCACATTGGCGACACGGTGGCGATTGCCAAGGCGAGCGGGGCGCAGGTGACGGCCAATTTCGAGATCTGCATGTGGCTGTCGGGCAAGGGGATCTCGAACATCAACCCGATGAATGCCGGCGGCATGGTGGATGTGGGGCCGTTCAAGGTGGGGCTGACGCAGGCGATCCATTCCTCCGCCACCAGTCAGGATGGCGACGGGCTCAAATACATGGGCAATCCGCATGGCATCATCCTGGCAGCGCCCGGCGAGAAGGTGCTCCATCACATGGGCGACACGGATGTTTTCGGCGACATGGCGCTGATCAACGAACTGCATCAGCCGAAAATCGGCCTCGTGCCGATTGGTGACCGCTTCACCATGGGCGCAAAGGCCGCCGCGCTCGCCTGCAGCCGCTTCTTTGATTTCGAGACCGTCATTCCCTGCCACTATGCATCGTTCCCGATGGTCGACCAGTCGGCAGAGGGTTTCATCGCCGCGATGGGTGCCAAGGCAGCCACGGTGAAGGCGCCGAAGGCGGGCGAAGCACTGACGCTCTGAGGTAGGCTACCTCACTTTGTGCTGGCCCGGCCGCATGGCCGGGTTTGCGTCAGGGGCAGGGTATTCGCCTTGGTGATCTCCTCGCTAGGCTCCGCTTTTTTCTCAATCATTCCACAGCCAGGCCGCGCCGCGCACGCCGGAGCTGTCGCCGTGGACGGCCTTGCGGATCGGCACGCCGTAAGTGTCGGAGAAGATATAGGGTGCCATGGCGGGCGGCAGGTCGGTGTAAAGCTCGTCCACGTTGGACATGCCGCCGCCGAGCACGAAGACATCCGGGTCCATGAGATTGGCGGACATGGCCATGGCGCGGGCGAGGCGGCTGACATAGCGCTCGTAGGACGCGATGGCCTCGGCTTCCCCGGCCCGCTTTGCGGCGATGATTTCATGGCCCTTCAGGTCCCGGCCCGTTGCCGTGCGGTAGTCGAGGGCAAGGCCCGTGCCCGAGCACCAGCGGTCGATCGTGCCGCGGTGGCCGGTCCAGCATTCGGGGCCGGGATATTCTTCTTCCTTCATCCACGGCACGGGGATGGCGCCCCATTCGCCGCCGATGCCATTGGCGCCGCGATGGGCCTTGCCATCAATGGCGATCCCTGAACCGCAGCCGGTGCCGATGATGATGGCATGCACGAAATGCGCGCCCGCGCCTGCACCGTCTGTCGCCTCGGAGACCGCAAGGCAATTGGCGTCATTCTGGATGCGGACCGGCCGGCCAAGACGGGCCTCCAGATCCTTGTCCAGCGGCATGCCGTTCATCCAGGTGGAATTGGCGTTCTTGACGAGGCCGGTACCCGGCGAGATGGAGCCGGGAATCCCGAGCCCCAGCGTTCCGGTCAACCCGGTTGCCTTTTCCGCATGGGCCACCAGCAGGGCCACGGCCTCGATGCAGGCGGCATAGTCGTCGCGCGGCGTCGGCATCCGCTCGCGGTAAAGCTCCATCCCGCTGTCATCCAGCGCGATGATTTCCATCTTGGTGCCGCCCCAGTCAATTCCAAGCCGCATGAGTGCTCCCGTCCGTCATTTTTTTGCACTGCAAGGACGCCTCAGGCGCGTTGCAGCGGCATTTCAAAGGCATCGCCCGCATCCGGGTCAAGGTCCCCCGGCTGCTTGCCATAGTTTTTGAATTTCCGGATGTTCCGTTCGATCTCCCCGGCAGACAGCAGCACAGGCTCGCCGCCGGAGAGAGCCGAGAGATACTGGTCGGCCAGTTCCTCCACGCCTTCCGCCAGGGCCAGCGCCTTCGGCAGATCACGGCCATAGGCGATCTGGCCGTGATTGGCGAGAAGGCAGGCGCGGCGGGGCCCGAGCGCCTGAAGCATGGCTTCTGACAGGGCGCGGGTGCCGAATGTGGCATAGGCCGAGCAGGCAATGTGATCACCGCCCGCAATGGCGATCATGTAATGAAACGGCGGAATGGGGCGGCGCAGGCAGGCGAGCGCCGTTGCCCGCGGCGAGTGGCAATGCACCACGGCGCCGGCATCTGGATGAGCGGTGTAGATGTCGAGATGCATCCGCCATTCGGAAGAGGGCAGGACGCTGCCATGATAGCCACCGTCCATGTCCATGAAGACGATGTCATCCAGCGTCAGGCTTTCATAGGGCCGCCCGGAGGGGGTGATGAGAAAGCCGTCCTCGCAGCGGGCACTCACGTTTCCCGAGGTGCCGCGCGTCAGGCCGCGCGTCACCAGCGCCCGGGCCGTGCCGATGACCGCCTGCCGGAGCGCGGAAGTGCCATGTTCGTGCTGCATGACCGGAACCCGAATCCTCTTAGAGCTTTCACTCACGGGCGGCATTTAAGCCGCGCTGTAAGGGCCGGGCAAGCTGCGCAAAGCATTGGCGCGGTACGGCAGGGACAGAAAAACCAGGCAGTGGCCGGCCGGAAGGTGGATGAAGGTGCCGGATGAGGTGCCGGATGAAGTGTCGCATTCAGGCGGGTCCATGGCGCTTTGAGGCTTGCACGTGATTGCCCGTTCCTGATGCTTCCCTGTGCAGGTTGCGAGGGATGCCTGCGCCTGCCTTTTCGTCAGGCAGCGGTTTTGGGCGGAAATCCTCCAGATTACAAGCGGCGCCGGAATGGTTCGGGCTGCAACGGCGAATTCTGGGAAAAATTTTCCTGCGTAATTGGATGTGCGCAAATATTGACTTCGGTCCTGAATAAAAAACGTTCAAAAAATTCCAAATGCCCCCTTTTGTTATGTTCGATTTTTTGCTTTCCTAGCGTTCGAGATGACGGTTGAAGAGGTCATCGCGACGGGGTTCGCCGGGGCATGGTCCCGGCAATAAATGCGTGAGCGGCATAAAATAAAAAGCCGCCCGCATCGCAATTGGGGAACAGATGGCGAAAAATCGAGGGGCGTCAGTCCGTTACGAGAATGTCCAGAAAAGCTATGACGGTGAAAGTCTCGTCGTCAAAAATCTCAATCTGGATATTCCTCCCGGGGAATTTCTCACGATGCTCGGGCCTTCCGGGTCCGGAAAGACAACATGCCTCATGATGCTGGCCGGGTTCGAGCCCGCAACGCACGGCGAAATCTTTCTGAACAACAAGCCGATCAACAAGGTGCCGCCGCACAAGCGCGGCATCGGCATGGTGTTTCAGAACTATGCCCTCTTTCCGCATATGACCGTGGCTGAAAACCTGGCCTTTCCGCTGCAGGTGCGCGGCATGGCCAAGGCGGAGCAGGAGGCCAAGGTCAAGCGGGCGCTGGAGATGGTGGAACTGGGCAAGCTCGGCTCCCGCCGCCCGGCCCAGCTGTCCGGCGGCCAGCAGCAGCGTGTGGCCGTGGCCCGCGCCCTGGTCTTTGATCCGGAACTGGTGCTGATGGATGAGCCGCTGGGCGCGCTCGACAAGCAGCTGCGTGAGCAGATGCAGTATGAAATCAAGCACATCCACGAAAATCTCGGCGTCACCGTGGTCTATGTGACCCATGACCAGACCGAAGCTCTGACCATGTCGGACCGGGTGGCCGTGTTCAATGATGGCATCATCCAGCAGCTGTCGACGCCGGACCTGCTCTACGAAGAGCCGCAGAATTCCTTCGTGGCGCAGTTCATCGGCGAGAACAACAAGCTGAACGGCACCGTGGCCTCGGTGGACAATGGCTCTTGCGAGGTGATGCTGCCTGACGGCACCCGGCTTCTGGCAGACAAGGTGAATGTGGGCGGCACAGGCGATTTCACCACCGTGTCGCTGCGCCCGGAACGCGTCGAACTGGCGCCGGAAAAGCCCATGGACAACATGCTGCAGGGCCGGATCGAGGAGCTGATCTATCTCGGCGACCATATCCGCGTGCGCATGACGGTCTGCGGCAACAGCGAATTCATCGTCAAGGTGCGCAACCGCGCCGACCGGCGCCAGCTTGAAGCCGGCAGCACCGTGCCGATCGGCTGGGCGAAGAAGGATTGCAAGGCACTCGATGCCGTTGCGTAATATACGGGCAGGCGGAACAGCCTGCACCTGATTGGCCGGCAACCGGCCCAATGCTCAAAAAAGGGGAGCAGCACTAATGAGACTGGCAAGCACACTTATGGCTTCGGCCATTGTTCTGTCGGCTGGCGCCGCAAGCGCCGCGGATCTGACGATCGTGTCCTGGGGCGGCGCCTATTCGACGTCGCAGAACAACGCCTATCACAAGCCCTTCATGGAACTGCGTCCGGACGTGAAGATCATCAATGATGAATCGTCCAACGAGGCAGTCGCCAAGCTGCGCGCCATGAGCGAGGCCGGCAACGTGACCTGGGACGTGGTCGACGTGGAAGGCCCGGACAGCCAGCGCCTGTGCGACGAAGGCCTGGCCATGGAGATCGACTTTGACGAATGGCTGGCCGCCGCTCCAGATGGCACCTCTGCTACTGCGGACTTCGGCCCGTCGCTGATCAACAAGTGCTTCATTCCGCAGATCGTGTTCTCCACCACCTTCGGCTACCGCACGGATGTGGCCGCCTGGAACGGCAAGGTGCCGACGAGCCTGTGCGACATCTTCGACACGGAAAACTTCCCGGGCAAGCGCAGCCTGGAAAAGCGCCCGAAGAAGAACCTCGAATGGGCGCTGCTCTGTGATGGCGTGGCCAAGGACGACCTCTACACGGTCCTGTCCACGCCCGAAGGGCTGCAGAAGGCACTGGCCAAGCTCGACACCATCAAGGGCGATGTCATCTGGTGGTCGGCCGGTGCCGAGACGCCGCAGCGCCTTGCCGACGGCGAAGCGGTGATCGGCTCCACCTACAATGGCCGCCTGTTCTCGGTGATCGAGGAGCAGAAGCAGCCGGTTGCCATGCTGTGGGACTGGCAGGTGTTTGACTTCGACGGCTGGATCATCCCCGCTGATGTGCCGGAAGACAAGCTGCCGCTCATCAAGGAATACATCAAGTTCGCCACCGACACCCAGCGTCTGGCGGATCAGGCGAAGTACATTTCCTACGGCCCGGCCCGCGCCTCGTCTCAGCCGCTCGTCGGCAAGCATGCCGACCTCGGCATCGAGATGGCGCCGCACATGCCGACCAACCCGGAAAACCAGAAGAACTATCTGGTCAACAACATTGAGTGGTGGGCCGACAACCAGGATGAGGTGGAAGCCGCATTCCAGGTCTGGCTGACCAAGTAAGCCCGGCTCCAAGCCTTTTGATGTGCCGGATGGCTGCGCCAGACGCAGCTATCCGGCACCTTTCACGCCCTTGGTCTGCCGTGCGGCTGAGGCCGCCGTCCGGCAGGCCGGCAAGGGCTGAGGCCAAAGCCAAGGCCAAGGCCGGAACCGGGGAACAGCAGGGCGTGCTTCTGCCCCGGATCTATGGCCCGAACAGATACTCAAGCTGGATTTCCGGAACCCATGACCATTGCCGATGCGCCAGCCGCAGCCTTGACAGGCGGAGCGGGACCAAGCGGATCACGGACGGGCGAGGCTGCTCCGTCAGGCCCCGTGCTGACCCAGGATGGCCGCCCGCTGAAGGCGAGCCTTGCCAGGGCGCTGCGCCGCGAGAAAATGCGCGCCTTCATCCTGATCGCGCCGCTGCTTTTCTTCATCCTGCTGACTTTCGCAGCACCCATCTTCGACATGCTGCTGCGCTCGGTCGACAACAGTATCGTGCCCAACACGCTGCCGCGCACAGTCGTGGCACTGGAGGACTGGCAACCGGCTTCGGGCGAATTGCCCGGCGAGCCGGTCTTTGCCGCTCTCGCTGAAGACCTGAAGGAGGCCGTGGCGGCCAAGACGCATACCCGCCTCGGCACGCGTCTGAACTACGAGACCTCCGGCATGTCGAGCCTGATGCGCAGGTCAGGCCGTCTTGTTGAGCAGCTGGAGGGATCTGACATCAAGGGTCAGATGATTGCTGCTGAAAAGGACTGGGGCCGGCTTGATATCTGGACCACGCTGAAGCGCTATTCGGGATCCTATACGCCGGGGTATTTCCTGGCGGCGGTCGATGCCAGGAAGGGGCCGGACGGCTACGAGCGGCTGCCGGAGAATGAGCGCATCTACATCATGCTCTTCGGCCGCACGCTGATGATGAGCATCGCCATCACGCTGACCTGCGTCCTTCTGGGGTACCCGGTGGCCTTCCTGCTGGCGCAACTGCCGCTGCGCACGTCGAACCTGCTGATGATCCTGGTGCTGCTGCCGTTCTGGACCAGTCTTCTGGTGCGCACCTCCGCCTGGAAGGTTCTGCTGCAGCAGCAGGGCGTCATCAACGATCTTCTGGTCTGGGTGGGATTGATCGGCAATGACGGACGCCTCGTGATGATGAACAACGCCACCGGCACGATCATCGCCATGACGCATATCCTGCTGCCCTTCATGATCCTGCCGCTCTATTCGGTGATGAAGACCATCTCTCCGTCCTACATGCGGGCGGCACGCTCGCTGGGCGCCAATGACTGGACGGCCTTCTGGCGGGTCTATTTCCCCCAGTCCGTGCCCGGTATCGGGGCAGGGGCGGTGCTCGTCTTCATTCTGGCCATCGGCTACTACATCACGCCGGAGCTGGTGGGCGGCACTTCGGGCATCTTCATTTCCAACCGCATCGCCTATCACATCTCAACGTCACTCAACTGGGGTCTGGCCGCTGCGCTCGGTGCCCTGCTGCTGCTGGCCGTGATGGTGCTGTTCTATGTCTATGACAAGATCGTCGGCATCGACAATGTGAAGCTCGGGTAAGGAGAGAAACCATGTCATCCCTTCCTCCTTACGCATCGGCGGGCCAGATCGCGTGGCACTACACGTTCCGCACGATCTGCGCGCTGATCTTCTTCTTCCTGATCTTTCCGATCATCACCATCATTCCGCTCTCGTTCAACGCGGAGAACTTCTTCACCTTCACCCCTGCCATGCTGGCGCTGGATCCGGAAGGCTATTCCACCAAGCATTACATGGATTTCTTCACCAATCCGGACTGGCAGCAGGCGCTGAGGAACTCCTTCATCATCGCACCGGCGGCGACGCTGATTGCAACCGTGCTCGGGACGCTGGCGGCCATCGGCCTGTCGCAGAACCACGTGCCCTTCCGCTCCACCATCATGGCGATCCTGATCTCGCCGATGATCGTGCCGCTGATCATCTCGGCGGCGGGCATGTATTTCTTCTACTCCCGCATCGGCCTTCAGGGCACCTATTGGGGCGTGGTTCTGGCCCATGCGGCACTCGGCACGCCCTTCGTCATCATCACGGTGACGGCGACGCTGGTTGGCTTTGACCAGAGCCTGGTGCGCGCCTCCGCCAGCATGGGGGCAGGGCCGATCCGCACCTTCTTCAAGGTGCAGATGCCGCTCATCCTGCCGGGTGTGGTGTCGGGCGCGCTCTTTGCCTTCATCACCTCCTTTGACGAAGTGGTGGTGGTG
The DNA here is from genome assembly GCF_900185665.1 of Pannonibacter sp. I15F10I1. Lineage (NCBI taxonomy): Bacteria > Pseudomonadati > Pseudomonadota > Alphaproteobacteria > Hyphomicrobiales > Stappiaceae > Pannonibacter > Pannonibacter sp. I15F10I1. Next base: position 679,864 of record NZ_FYAN01000026.1, on the reverse strand, counting down.
CTGTTCCTCGGTTCTGCCGGTCAGAAGACGCTGCCCTGGCAGATGTTCACCGGCCTGCGCGAACAGATTTCGCCCACCATTCTGGCGGTCGCCTCGATCATGGTGCTGCTGTCGATCATTCTCCTCAGCGTGCTGGAACTGCTGCGCCGCCGGTCGGAACGGCTGCGCGGCGTGACACCGGCCTGATGCGGCAGGCGGACCCGGGAGCTGGCGCATTTTGACAAGTGTTTGGCGCGTTGCTCCGCTTGATCAGATGCGCCCGGATCACGCAGACTGAAGCAAATTCAAACGCATGTTCCGCGCAGCGGAGCGGCACGACATCGCTGGAATGATGCTTCCTCCAAGGCCTCTTGAGGCTCTTTGGAGACCCGGGGCGGTACGCCAGTTCCGGGCATTCTTCCAGCACCGAGTTCAGGCCTGGCGGGCCGGCTTCCCATTCGGGACGCCGGCCCGTTCTGGTTTCAGAAGCTGACTTTCAAGATCCGGTTCTGGCCGGTTCGGCAAGATGGAGCGATGGAAATGGCGGAAGACATGATGCGGCTGCAGGTGATCGAGAACGGCGAAAAGAGCTGGTCGCCGTTTTCAGCAGGAGAGATGCAAGGCCGGCAGGACCGGCTGCGCGCCCGCATGGAAGCACTCGGTGTGGATGCCTGCCTTTTCACCAGCTACCACAACATCTGCTATTTCTCCGGCTTCCTCTATTGCGCCTTCGGCCGGCGTTTCGGTTTCATCGTTGATGATGAGGCGGCAACGGCGGTGGTTCCGGGCATCGATGGCGGCCAGCCCTGGCGGCGGGTGCATGGCACGGCGCTGACCTATACCGACTGGCGCAAGGACAACTATTTTCATGCGGTCTCCGAAATCCTCTTCCGGGGCGGGCGCAAGCCGAAGCGGCTCGGCATCGAATTCGACCATGTGTCGCTCGACCTGAAGGCCCTGCTGGAAGCCGCGCTTCCCGGCATCGAACTCGTTGACGTGAGCGATGCGGTGATGCGCATGCGCACCATCAAGAGCGCCGAGGAGCACCTGTTGATCCGCCATGGCACACGCATCTGCGATATCGGCGGTGCAGCCATCGCGGCAGCCGTTGCCGCTGGCGTTGGCGAGCATGAGGTGGCGCTGGCGGGCACGCAGGCCATGGTGCGGGAAATCGCCGCCTCGTTCCCCTTCGTGGAACTGATGGACACCTGGGTCTGGTTCCAGTCCGGCATCAACACCGATGGCGCGCATAATCCGGTCACCAACCGCAAGATCGAGGCGGGTGACATTCTCAGCCTCAACTGCTTCCCGATGATCTTCGGCTATTACACCGCGCTGGAGCGCACGCTCTTCTGCGAACATGCCTCTGACGCTCATTTGAAGCTCTGGGAGGTGAACTGCGAGGTTCACCGGGCCGGGCTGAAGCTGATCCGCCCCGGCGCCCGCTGCTGCGACATTGCCATGGAACTCAATGACATCTACCGTCAGCATGACCTCCTGCAATACCGCAGCTTTGGTTACGGCCATTCCTTCGGCGTGCTGTCGCACTACTATGGCCGCGAGGCTGCGGTGGAGCTGCGCGAGGATGTGGATACGGTGCTGGAGCCGGGCATGGTCGTTTCCATGGAGCCGATGATCATGATCCCCGAAGGCATGCCGGGCGCTGGTGGCTACCGCGAGCACGACATCCTGATCGTCACGGACTCTGGCGCCGAAAACATCACCGGCTTCCCCTTCGGCCCGGAGCACAACATCATCCGGGCGTGAGCACCCGCATCTGAACGCCTGGGTATGGGGGAGGGGGGCTGCAAAAGCCGTCAGGCAACAGTTCCTCTTCTCTTTGACCTGCCGGATGCACTGGTATGATGGCAGAACGCCTCCGCCCCCCTCCCCACGAGGGTGCAGTGTTTACAACGGACAGTCAGTCAGGCTCCAACTCTTCTCCCCCCTTGAGGGGGAGATGCCCCCGGCAGGGGGCAGAGGGGGGGACGGACTATCCGATCGTGAGAGATTCTGCCGCATTGATACGCAGCTACCCCCCTCTGTCTGCTGACGCAGACATCTTCCCCTCAAGGGGGGAGAGGGGCGCTGCGGCAAAACGGAGGCCCAAACCTCCTCCGTGCGTCCAAAGTAAACAATGCCCCACGAGGGGGGGCTGAGAAGCCGTGCCAGAATGACAAGACCTCAGGCCTTCCTCAATCCGCGAGCAGCTTCAAATACGATGGGTGAATCCGGTAGCTCTCAAGTGACAGGAGGGCTTGGACGCTGTGCCACATTCGCCGTCATCTCGCCTGTCGTCAGAATGGCCGCTGCGTCGAGGCGGTGCGCGTCCATGAGGGCGGCGATCTCCTCGATGGCGCTGGCGAGGGACTGCTGGGCTGCATTGTCCTTGCGGGCGAAGCGGGTTTCGAATTCCTCGTCCAGCAGGGCAGGCGCGCGCTCCAGCAGCGTGCGTCCTTCCTCCGTCAGGCGGGCGTGGACGATGCGCCGGTCCGTGGCAGAGCGCTCCCGCGCCACCAGTCCGCGCTCTTCCAGCCGGTCCAGAATGGTCACCACCGTGGCCGCGCTCAGATCCGCCTGAACGGACAGCGCCTTCGTCGTCACATCCCCAAGATCGCGGATCGCCTGCAGCACCACAATCTGCGGAATGGTCAGTCCCGCCGTGCGTGCCACCTCGCGCGAGCGCAGGTCAATGGCGCGGACGATGCGGCGCAAGGCCTTGAAAATACGGGTGGCTTCGGCGTTCTGCGGCATGATTTGCCCTGATGGTTTGAACTCTAATAATTAGAGCCCTATATATTATACACCAATAATAGCAAATGGAGGCTCGGCCCGGATATGTGCGGCTTGTGTGGAGAAGTGGTCTTTGGCGATGGCGACGCGAATGTGCGGCGCGTGGACGCGATGGCGCGCGCGATGGCTGCCCGCGGACCCGATGGCATGGGTGTCACCCAGCAGGGGCGGGTTGCGCTCGGCCACCGGCGGCTGAAGATCATCGATCTCAGCGAGCGCGGCGCCCAGCCGATGCAGGACCGGGAAGCTGGCCTGTCGCTGGTCTTCAATGGCTGCATCTACAATCATGAGGAGCTGCGGGCAGAACTGAGCAAGCTCGGCCAGCGCTTTGCCTCCACCAGCGATACGGAAGTGATCCTGAAGGCTTGGGCCCAGTGGGGCCGCGATTGCGTGGAGCGGTTTCACGGCATGTTCGCCATCGCCGTGCATGAGCGTGACACGGGCCGGGTGCATCTGGTGCGCGACCGTTTCGGCATCAAGCCGCTGTATCTGGCCGAAAGCAAGGGCCGCCTCGCCTTTGCCTCGACGCTGCCGGCGCTGCTGGCGGGCGGGGGGATCGACACCACGCTCGATCCGGTCGCCATTCACCACTACATGACCTGGCATGCGGTGGTGCCTGCGCCGCGCACGGTGCTGAAGGGTGTGCGCAAGCTGCCCGCTGCCACCATCCGCACCTATGATGTGAACGGCAGCTATTCCGATCATGTCTACTGGCAGCCGGAGTTCGAACGCAGCAATGCGGATGAGACCCGGTCCGCCGCAGAGTGGCGCGACATGGTGCTGGACGGCCTGCGCACTGCCGTGCGCCGCCGGATGGTGGCGGATGTGCCGGTGGGCGTGCTCCTGTCGGGCGGTGTGGATTCCAGTCTCATCACCGGCCTTCTGGCCGAAGAGGGGCAGAAGGACCTGGCCACCTTCTCCATCGGCTTCGAGGAGGCCAATGGTGAGAAGGGCGACGAGTTCCATTACTCGGATCTGATCGCCCGCCACTACGGCACAAACCACCACAAGATCTTCGTGCCCTCCGCCGACATGCGCGCCGAGCTGCCCGCCGCCGTGAAGGCCATGTCCGAGCCGATGGTTTCCTATGACAACATCGGCTTCTACCTGCTGTCGCGGGAGGTGTCGAAGCACATCACGGTGGTGCAGTCGGGGCAGGGGGCGGATGAGGTCTTCGGCGGCTATCATTGGTATCCGCCGCTGGCCGGCTCGAACCAGCCGGTGGCCGATTACGCGGATGCCTTCTTCGATCGCACGGATGCGGAGCTGCGCCAGCAGGTGAATCCTGAGTATCTGCCGGAGCGGGACGAGAGCCTTGCCTTCGTCGAGCAGCATTTCGCCCGGCCCGGCGCTGCCGACCCGGTGGACAAGGCGCTCAGGCTGGACACCAACATCATGCTGGTGGACGACCCGGTGAAGCGCGTGGACAACCACACCATGGCCTTCGGGCTGGAGGCGCGGGTGCCGTTCCTCGACCATGAGCTGGTGGAGCTTTCGGCCCGCATTCCCGCCCGCCACAAGCTGGCGCAGGGCGGCAAGGGCGTCTTGAAAGATGCGGCCCGCAAGGTGATCCCGGCGGATGTGATCGACCGGCCCAAGGGCTACTTCCCGGTTCCTGCGCTGAAATACCTTGAGGGCGAAACGCTGGAGATGGTGCGCGAGGCCCTGCACAGCCCGGCGGCGCGCCAGCGCGGCCTGTTCAATACCCGCTATGCCGACATGCTTCTGGCTGAGCCGAGGGAACACCTGACGAAGCTCAGGGGTTCTGCCCTGTGGCAGGTGGGCCTACTGGAAATGTGGCTGCAGGAACAGGGAATCTGATCCATGAGCGAACTTGAGCTGAACCGTCCGCGCCGGGCCTATGACCACCGGCTGCTGCGGCTGCGTGAGCATGGGCTGAAGCCGGGCATACGTCTGGACGAGGCTGGTGGCGACCCGGATGCGAGCGTTGATTGCGGCTGGGGACGGCTGATCTTCGGCGATACCTTCGCCGAACCGAAGCCACTGGTGGAGGCGCTGCTCGCCGAAGTGCCGGGGCGGCGGGATATCGCCATCTATGTGCGCGATCCGCATGTGCTGCTGGCGGCCGCCCCGCAGGATCTGTTTCTCGATCCCTCGCACATGTTCCGGCTGGATCTGGCGACCTACCGCACGGCGCGTAACCGCCGTCCGGGCTTCACCATCCGCCGCGCCTCGTCGCGCGCAGATGCCGAGGCCGTGAACCGGCTTTATGCCGAGCGCGGCATGGTGCCTGTGCCGCTCGATTTCTTCTGGTCGCAGATGGATGCACGCACAGTCACCGTGCTTGTCGCCGAGGAAGAGGAAACCGGCGAGATTGCCGGAACCGCCATGGGCGTGGATCATGACCGGGCAACGGATGGCGCGGCTGCAGGGGCTTCGCTCTGGTGCCTGGCCGTGTCGCCCAAGGCGAAGTTTCCCGGCGTTGGCGAGGCGCTGGTGCGCCGTCTGGCCGAGCATTTCAAGGGGCGCGGACGGCCGTTCATGGACCTCTCCGTGCTGCATGACAATGAGCAGGCCATAAAGCTCTACGAGAAGCTGGGCTTTTCCCGCGTGCCCTATTTCACGGTGAAGAAGAAAAACACCATCAACGAGGCGCTCTATGCCGGGCCAGCGGTCGATACGGCGCTCAACCCTTATGCGGCGATCATCGTCAACGAGGCGCGCCGGCGGGGCATTCATGCGGATATTCTCGATGCGGAGGGCGGCTTTTTCCGCCTCTCCTATGGCGGGCGGCAGGTGAAGTGCCGGGAGTCGCTGTCCGAATTCACCAGCGCCGTTGCCATGTCCATCTGCGATGACAAGGCCGCCACCCGCCGTGTGGTGGAACAGGCCGGCATCAGCGTTCCGGCGCAGGCGCTGGCAACTGATGAGGAAACGGTCAAGGCATTCCTGGCAGCCCATGGCAAGGTGGTGGTGAAACCGGCGCGGGGCGAGCAGGGCAAGGGCATCGCCATCGGCCTCACCGGCCTTGAGGAAACCATGGCCGCCATTGCCGTGGCCCGCAACACCTGCGCCGATGTGCTGCTTGAGGCTTGCGTTGAGGGCATGGATCTGCGGCTTGTGGTGATCGACTACAAGGTTGTTGCAGCCGCTATCCGCAAGCCTGCGGAAGTGACCGGTGATGGCGCAACGCCGATCCGCGACCTGATTGCCGCCCAGTCCCGCCGCCGGGCGGCGGCAACGGGGGGCGAGTCCCGCATCCCGATGGATGCAGAGACCGAGCGCTGTCTGGCGTTGGAAGGCTATGCTCTCGATGATGTTCCGGCTGCGGGCGTGACCGTGCGCGTGCGGCGCACGGCGAACCTGCACACCGGCGGCACCATTCACGACGTAACGGGGGAGACACACGGTGCGCTGATCGACGCGGCGGTGCGGGCAGCAAAGGCCATCGAAATCCCGGTAACGGGCATTGATCTGATGGTGAAGAACCCACGCGAGCCGGAATATCACTTCATCGAAGCGAATGAACGGCCCGGCCTTGCCAACCACGAGCCGCAGCCGACGGCGGAGCGCTTTGTCGATTTCCTGTTTCCGCTGTCCATGCCCCAGCCTGTCCGGGCCGCTTGGCGCGGGGGAGGTGACCTTTGAGCCTGCCGTCCATTGATGTGGAGGAGCTGGAACGGGTGCTGATGGCGCTGCTGAACGTGCCCAGCCCCACCGGCTTCACCGATGAGGTGGCGCGCTGGGTCTGTGCCTATCTGGAAGATCTTGGCATTCCCTATGAAATGACCCGGCGCGGCGCAATCCGTGCCCGTCTTCCCGGAGAGGCGCCGCGCCCGGCCCGGGCCATCGTCTCCCATCTCGACACGCTGGGGGCACAGGTGAAGGCCCTGAAGCCCAACGGGCGGCTGGAGCTTGTGCCGGTCGGCCACTGGTCGGCGCGCTTTGCCGAAGGCGCAAGAGTGACCATCTTTTCCGGCGCAGGCGCCTACCGCGCCACCATCCTGCCGCTGAAAGCGTCAGGTCACACCTTCAACACCGAGGTGGACACCCAGCCCACCGGCTGGACCCATGTGGAAGCCCGTGTCGATGCGCTGTCCCGCACGGCCACCGATCTTCACCGCCTTGGTATCGAAATCGGAGACATGGTGGCGGTCGATCCGCAGCCGGAGTTTCTGCCCAATGGCTTCATTGTCTCACGGCATCTGGATGACAAGGCGGGCGTTGCCGTCATGCTGGCGGCGCTGAAGGCGCTGGTGAAGGAGGGCTCCGTTCCGACGGTGGACACCTATTTCCTCTTCACCATCGCAGAGGAAACCGGCCACGGGGCAGGGGCCGTTCTGACGCCGGATATCGCCTCGCTGGTCGCCATCGACAACGGCACCACAGCGCCGGGGCAGAATTCGGACGAGTTCGGCGTCACCATCGCCATGGCGGACCAGACCGGGCCGTTCGACTATCATCTGACCCGCAAACTGGTGGAACTGTGCCGCCAGCATGACATCCGCTACCAGAAGGATGTGTTCCGCTACTACCGCTCCGATGCAGCTTCGGCTGTGGAGGCGGGGGCGGATGTGCGCACGGCGCTGGCCACCTTCGGTGTCGATGCCAGCCATGGCTATGAGCGCATCCACATGCATGCGCTGCGCTCGCTGGCGGAACTGGCTGCGGCCTATGTGCTGAGCCCGGTCGAGATCCAGCGCGATGCGCAGGAGTTCTCGAGTGTGAAGGGCTTCACCCGTCAGCCGGTGGAGGAAGCCCCGCAGGTGCTGCGGCCCGATCTTGTGCCGCATCCGCAAGGATAGACCTCACAGCCCCGGCAGTGCTGAGTCAGTGCTGCCGGGGCTTTGCGGCTGTGCAGGGGCAATGAGGCCTAGAACCAGCGCTGCCGTGTCTTCGATCAGGCGCTGCGGGGGCGGGTGCGGCGCTCCCGTCTGAAGCCGCAGGAAGCCTGTGACCAGCTCGATGCGGGCAGCAAGGGCAGCTTCAAAGGGCGTGGCAATCAGCATCTGCCGCAGGGCAAGCCGCCATTCATCCTCCAGCCCAGCCACAAGCTGTGCCATCGGGCAGCCTTGCGTTCCGCGGGGCAGGCGGACGAGCGCCCGGCCCAGGACCGTTCCGCACAGCCGCTGGCAGGCTTCGCTCAGGAACGCCGCCAGTTCCCCCGCCGTGGTGCGCTGAAATCCGGCCCGTCCGGCACGCAGGTCCGAAAGCCCCGCAATTCCATGCTCAAGCGCGGCCTGCAGCAGCCCGGCCTTCTCCGGCCAGCGCCGGTGCAGCGCCTGCTGGCTTGTTCCAGCCATCCGCGCAATCTCCGCCAGCCTTGCTCCATCGGGGCCATGGTCAGCAATGGCCTTCAGCGCCGCATCCAGAATACGGACCGTCAGCGCCTCATCCTGATGGCGCCCACGCGGGGAGGGGGAGTTGGTTTGAGGCTGGGTCATGGTGGGGCTTTGGCACGGCGTTTCAGCCCCCCTCCCCACTAGGGGGAGGGGGGCGGATAGGCTTTGCGTGGAAAATCCGTTCATCAATCCGGGCTGCGCCTCAATCCGTGTTCTTCCGGTATCCATCCATACCGTAATTCATCCCACCTCCATCCTCAACCCCCGGCCACCCTTGCCTTTGGACAAGCGCAGCGGAATAAGGGGGCATCTGTTTCATGAGACCATCCGGCACAAGGAAGCGCCATGTCTGTTGATATCAATACGGTGAAGCGCGTTGCGCGTCTTGCCCGCCTGAAGGTGAGCGATGCGGATGCCGAGCGCATGACCGGTGAGCTGAATTCCATTCTCCAGTTCGTCGAGCAGCTGGACGAAGTGAACATCGAGGGCGTCGAGCCGCTGACCTCCGTGGTGGCGCAGACGATGAAGAAGCGCGCCGATGGCGTGACCGATGGCGGCTATGCCGCTGACGTGGTGGCCAACGCACCGGCCACCGAAGACAACTTCTTCATGGTTCCCAAAGTCGTCGAATAAGCCGGGCAAGGATATCACATCATGACCGATCTGACCAATCAGACCCTTGCCGAAGCCCGCCGCGGCCTGCGCAACAAGGACTTCACCTCCGCCGAGCTGACGGATGCCTTCCTCTCGTCCATCGAGGGCTCGAACGGCGCGATCAACGCCTATGTCGCCGTGACGGCGGACAAGGCCCGCGCCATGGCCAAGGCCTCCGACGAGAAGCTGGCCAAGGGTGAAGGCGGCGCGCTGGAAGGCCTGCCGCTGGGCATCAAGGACCTGTTCGCCACCAGGGGCGATCACACGCAGGCCTGCTCGCATGTTCTGGATGGCTTCAAGCCGACTTACGAATCCACCGTCACGTCCAACCTGTGGGCCGATGGCGCGGTGATGCTGGGCAAGCTGAACATGGACGAATTCGCCATGGGCTCGTCCAACGAGTCCTCCTACTACGGCAACGTGGTCAACCCCTGGCGCAAGACCGGTTCCACCCAGGCGCTGGTGCCGGGCGGCTCGTCCGGGGGGTCGGCGGCAGCCGTTGCCGCCAGTCTGTGCCTTGGCGCGACGGCGACCGACACGGGCGGCTCCATCCGCCAGCCCGCCGCGCTCACTGGTACTGTCGGCATCAAGCCGACCTATGGCCGCTGCTCGCGCTGGGGCATCATCGCCTATGCTTCCTCGCTGGATCAGGCAGGCCCCATCGCCAAGACGGTGGAAGACTGCGCCATCCTGCTGAAGTCCATGGCTTCCGTTGATCCGAAGGACACCACCTCCGTCGATCTGCCGGTGCCGGACTACGAGGCCGCCATCGGCAAGTCCGTAAAGGGCCTGCGCATCGGCATTCCGCGTGAATACCGCGTCGAAGGCATGCCGGCAGAAGTGGAAGCTCTCTGGCAGCAGGGCATCGCCTGGCTGAAGGAAGCCGGTGCCGAGATCGTCGACATCTCGCTGCCGCATACGAAATATGCCCTTCCGGCCTATTACATCGTTGCTCCGGCAGAGGCTTCCTCGAACCTTGCCCGTTATGACGGCGTGCGCTACGGCCTGCGCGTGCCGGGCAAGGACATTGTCGAGATGTACGAGAACACCCGCGCCGCAGGCTTCGGCAAGGAAGTTCAGCGCCGCATCCTCATCGGCACCTATGTGCTGTCGGCCGGCTATTACGACGCTTATTACCTCAAGGCCCAGAAGGTGCGCACCCTGATCAAGCGCGACTTCGATCTGGCCTTTGAAGCGGGCGTCGATGCCATCCTGACCCCCGCAACCCCGGATGCCGCCTTTGCGCCGGGCGAGTTCTCCGATCCGGTCGCCATGTATCTCAACGACATCTTCACGGTGACGGTGAACATGGCCGGCCTGCCGGGCCTCTCCGTCCCTGCGGGCCTGTCCTCCACCGGCCTGCCGCTCGGCCTGCAGCTGATCGGCCGCCCCTTCGGCGAGGAAACCCTGTTCCAGGCCGGTGCCGTGATCGAAAAGGCCGCCGGCCGCTTCACCCCGGCCCGCTGGTGGTGACATAAGTCTGGCGCTGTCAGCTTGAGATATCAGACCCGCCGGGGCAGCTCGGCGGGTTTGTTTTTGAACGCCCTTTTCCTCTTTCCTCTCCACCGTCATCCCGGCCAAGCGCAACGCGAGCCGGGACCGGTGAGCCGGGGTGCCTGTTGCATGTTCGCATTGTTCATAGCCGGCAGGCCTTGGCTCACCGGTCCCGGATCTCCGCTTCGCTGCGTCCGGGAAGACGAAGGAGATGGGATCTCTGCAGTCTGACTAGCCTGATCGTGTAGTGTGCTTTTCTGAAACGGCATGGATGCCACGATCAAGTCGTGGCATGACGAAGTCTCCCCGGGGAGGGCCTCTCCCTGCAAGCCTCGGACAAGGTCCGGCTCGTCTAAGCCGTAGAGGCCTGCGCGAAAGCCCTGCGGTGAGTCCCGGTTGTGTTGCCGTCCATCTTTCACGCCAGCCCCCATGGATGCGTCTCCTCCTCAGGGATAGGGAGCATCTTGAGAGAGACGGCGATGATCGAAGACTATCTGATGCAGGCGCATGGCGCGGTGACCGCCGCCATGCAGACCCGGGGCCGCGGCCACCTGCCGCTGACGCTGGCCTATGTGGATTGGGAAACCGGTGTCCTGACGGCCGGGCTCGATTTCAGCGACGGTCCGTCCGAGGAGACCTTCGCGCACCTGCGCTACCTCACCTGCGGCCTGCCGCTGCGTCTGCAGCCCTTCACGGCACGCCGGCACATGTCCAATCAGAACCGCATCCGCCCGGTCGTGGGCGGGATCCAGATGGTGGTGAACCGCAGCTATCAGGAGTTCACAGGCACCATCTGCATCGGCTGCAGCTATGATGATGGCTCCATCACGCCCAAGCACGGGGTCCTCGTCTCCGGGCATGTGGTCAGCAAGACGAACACGACCGTCTACCAGAACAGCAAGGTGTCGCAGGACAACATCGGCAAGGTTCTGGTGATTGCCAACTGGAAGACCGGCTGCTGCGATGCCGCCTTCGTTGCCAAGACTGCGGCTGCCGCCGTCACCAAGGGGGAGATCTGGACGGCAGCCGGGCCCTACTTGCGGGCGACGGGTGTTGCCGGGGATGATGTGATCGTGCCCGGCCTTGATGTAAAGATGCTGGGCATGAACAACGAGGCCCCGCAGCAGGGCCAGGTGGTTGCCACCGGTGTCAGCGTCACCTTCGCCGTGGGCGAATATGACGAGCCGCAGACCCTGACCAATCAGGTTCTGGCGTCCTATGCCTCCGAAGAGGGGGACAGCGGCGGGCCGGTCTATACTCAGGTGGGAACCAATACCAACGTCACCTTCTGCGGCATCAATGTCGGTTCCTGCTCCAACACCGATGTAACCGCCAGCACGCCGGCCGTCGGCGCCGGGACCTACGGCATCTTCTCCCCCTGGTCCCAGATTGATTCTGCCTTCGGTGGAAGGCTGAATGTCCTTTCGGCTTGACGGTGTGAATTGAGCACGGTCTTCTGCCAGCCTTTCTGCCGGGGTCATTCCTGTCGTAGCTGGAGAAGGCCGTGTTTGACGTGGATACCGTTGTCATCGGAGCAGGGGCCGTTGGGCTGGCCGCCGCCCGTGCTTTGGCTGAAAGCGGGCGCGAGGTCATGGTGCTGGAGCGCCATGGACTGATCGGTTCGGAGACGAGCTCCCGCAATTCCGAAGTCATTCACGCAGGGATCTACTATCCGAAAGGCAGCCTCAAGGCCGAGTTTTGCGTGGAAGGCAAGGAGCGGCTCTATGCCTATTGTGCCGCGCGCGGCATCGGCCACAGGCGCTGCGGCAAGCTGATCGTGGCAACGTCTGAAGAGCAGGTGGCGGAACTGGAGAGCATTGCCGCCCGCGCTGCCGCCAATGGCGTTCATGATCTGGCGTTTCTGACGCGGGCTGAGGCGCAGGCGCTGGAGCCGGCACTGGCCTGCGAGGCTGCGCTCCTGTCACCTTCCACCGGCATTCTCGACAGCCACGGCTACATGCAGGCGCTGGAGGGGGACATTACATCGCGGGGCGGGCAGGTGGTGCTGCACAGCTGTGTGGCCGCTATCCATCACCGCAGCGGCGGCGGCTTCGAGCTGCTGATGGAAGGGGCAGAGGGGTACAGGCTTTCCTGCCGCCATCTCGTGGTCAGTGCGGGTCTCTCCGCAATGCGGCTGCTGTCGACGCTGGACGGCTATCCGCAGCGGCCGTTCCACATGGCCAAGGGCAACTATTTCCGCCTGTCCGCCCGCCCGCCGTTCTCGCGTTTGATCTATCCGGTGCCGGAGCCGGGCGGCCTTGGTGTGCATCTGACGCTCGATCTGGCAGGGCAGGGGCGCTTCGGACCGGATGTGGAATGGACCGGCGAGGAGGATTACAGCGTCGATCCGGCGCGCGCAGCCGGATTCTACGCCGCAATCCGCCGCTATTGGCCGCATCTGCCGGATGAAGCTCTGCTGCCTGACTATGCAGGTATTCGCCCCAAGCTGACAGGTGAAGGCGAGGTCTCCGCAGATTTCCTCATCGAAACTGAGGCCGGTCACAAAATCGCCGGCCTTGTGAATCTTCTCGGAATCGAATCGCCGGGATTGACGGCTTCATTGGCGATTGGCGCCCGCGTTGCCTTGATTGTTAATGATATGTGAGGGCTGTTTGGCGTTCTGCGAATTACTGCCGCATTTCGTTTCTAAAAAGAGGGGCAGGAAGACCAGATTAAGGGTTTGGTATTCCTGTTTTGCGAGGTGTTCAGAAAACGTGAGGTAAACGGTGCCGCATTGCAGCATTTTTATGGACGAGAGGCCTAAGTATCTCATATTATTGTCGCATCGCCTTGTGTTATATGCGACCTCCAAGGCCTTCCTGCAGCGCTGGTGACCCACTTTCCTCGGGCAAATAACGTGATCAATCGACGCAAGTTTCTTGTGACAAGTTCGCTGTGTCTCGGCTCTCTCGCCAGTGCCTTGAGCCTCGCGCCGCGCACGGCTTTTGCGCAGGCCGGCGGTGGTGCCCCGGCGCCCGCGTTCTCTTTTGAAGCGCTTGTCGAGCAGATGCGGCAGAAGGCGGGTGAGTCCTTCGATAGCACTGTGGCCGAGCTGCCGGAACGTTTCGCCGCGCTCGACTATGACCAGTACCGGGCCATCCGCTTCCGGCCGGACAAGGCAGTCTGGCGCGATGCCGGTGTCAGCTACGAGATGCAGGCCTTTCCTCCCGGCGGGCTCTACACCAAGCCAGTCCAGATTTATGAGGTGGATGGGCCGAACCTGCGCGAGCTGCATTTCACCGGCGCAGACTTTGAATACCGCGAGCCGCTCAATGCGGCGGACTTCGAGGGGCAGGACCTGCCGGGTGTCGCCGGTTTCCGGTTGCATTATCCGCTGAACCGGCCCGAGTACAAGGACGAGCTGATCGCCTTTCTCGGCTCCAGCTATTTCCGGGCGCTTGGCAAGGGGTCGATCTATGGCCTGTCCGCCCGCGGCCTTGCCATCGATACGGCGGCCGGCAAGCCGGAAGAGTTTCCGCGCTTCACGCGTTTCTTCATCGAGCGGCCGCAGCCGGGGCAGAACAGCCTCAAGATCTGGGCCGAACTGGAGAGCGAGCGCGTCACGGGCGCCTATGCTTTCGTGGTGACGCCGGGAATCAACACGGAAGTCGAAGTCGATGCCCGCATTTTCCTGCGCGGAGATGTGGACCGGCTGGGCATTGCGCCGCTGACGTCCATGTATCTTTTTGGTGAGAATGACCGGCTCGGCTTTGACGACTTCCGCCCCGAGGTTCACGACAGCGACGGGCTGCTGATCCTGCATGATTCCGGCGAACGGCAGTGGCGGCCGCTGGTGAACCCGCGCAATCTGGGCTTGTCCTTCTTCTCAGCGGAAAAGATCAAGGGCTTTGGACTGATCCAGCGGGATCGCAATTTCGAAAACTATCAGGACACGGAAGCGAAATACGAGCGCCGTCCGTCCCTGTGGATCGAGCCGCTGGATGATTGGGGCAAGGGCCATGTGATGCTGGCGGAAATTCCTTCGCAGAAGGAGATCCACGACAACATCGCAGCCTTCTGGATTCCCTCCGGTCCGGCCAAGGCCGGGGCGGAGCTGCGGTTCCGCTACCGCATGTATTGGGGCCGGGAGCCGGAACCGGGCACGGAGCTTGCGCAGATCACCGATACCCGCACCGGTCACGGCGGCAGCGCGGCCTCGGATTATGATCCGGCCCTGCGCAAGTTTGTTGTCGAATTCAGGGGCGGGCCGCTGATGCCGGTTGGCCGTGACGCCAATATTGAACCGAAACTCTGGGTGCAGAATGCCGAAGTGCGCAATCCGCTGCTTCAGCAACTGCAGCCGGGGCACTGGCGCTTCATCTTTGACCTTTACAGGCAAGACAACAGCAGCCCGTCTGAAATGAGCTTGTCTCTTGTCCTGGACGGCAAGACCGCGACAGAGACTTGGATGTACCAATGGAACAAAACGGTATGAGTGGAGTTGTCATGGGAGACCAGGAGGCTTCTATGTCGATTGAAACAGACTTTACTGCAGGCGCTGAACAGTCAGTGGTTGCAGCTGGTTTGGAGTTTGTCCGCGCCCACACGGGCCGGGCGGATGTTGAGGATGCTGTGCTCGTGCAATCGGTTGCCGAGACGCTGGCCCTGCTGGGTCTTGAGCGCGATGCGGAAGAGCTGCTGGCTCATCCGGAGAGCGATGCGGCAACTCTGCGTCTCGTAGCGTCCTGTATTGTTCTGCCGCAGCCGCAAGTGGCGCTTGCGATGCCCGAGCATAACCTGCAGGGACGGCTGGTGCCTGCGTGGCTGCGCTCTGCTGCGGGTGCACGCAGCCTGTTTGGCGCGCGTCCTCCGGTGGGTGAGGGCTGACATCCATGATCGGGTCGGGGGAAAGCCGCCTCGCGGTGGCAATCCGGCGTATCGGAGCTTTCGTGCTGGCGGCGACCCTGACGGTTGCCGCCGCTTCCATGTTTGGCACGGTGGTTCAGTCGGACGGGTTTGACTGGGTTGACGTTCTGCGCATCGCGCTGATCGTCATCACCGCATTCTGGCTGGCCTGGGGTGCCTGTACTGCGCTGCTGGGCGTGCTTTTCACCCCGCCGCAGATGCCGGTGCTGCAGGGCCGCCCCGTGGGCCGCACGGCCATTCTGGTGCCGGTCTACAACGAGGACACAGGGCCGGTCTTCGCCCGGATTGCAGCCATGTACCGCTCCATCGAGGCTGCCGGCTACATCGATCTTTTCGATGTGCATGTGCTGTCGGACTCGACCAGGGCGGCCAGTGTCGCTGCCGAAAACGAGGCCTACCGTTCGGCCCTGATCAGTCTCAAGGCGGGCGGGCATCTCTATTACCGCAACCGCAGCCCGAATGTCGGCCGCAAGGCCGGCAATATCGCCGATTTCATCCGCACGTCGGGCGGTGCTTATTCCTACATGCTGGTGCTGGACGCCGACAGCCTGATGCGCGGGGAGACCATCGTCGAGATGGTGCGCCGCATGGAAGCCGAGCCGAAGCTGGGGCTGCTGCAGGCCCTGCCGCAGGTCATCGGTCTCAGCACGCTCTTCGGCCGCATGCTGCAGTTCTCGGCCGCCTTCTATTCCCCGGTCTTCACCCGGGGTGTGGCGGCACTGCAGGGCTCGGAAGGCCCGTTCTGGGGCCATAATGCGCTCATCCGCGTGCGGGCCTTTGCCGAAAGCTGCGGCATGGGCGCGCTGACCGGCAAGCCGCCCTTCGGCGGGCATATTCTCAGCCACGACACGGTGGAAGCGGCGATGCTGGCCCGTGACGGCTGGACCGTGCGCGTCGACCCGGATCTGGAAGGCTCCTATGAGGAGGCTCCGGCCAATATCGTGGCCTATGCCAAGCGTGACCGGCGCTGGTGCCAGGGCAACCTGCAGCATGCCCGCCTTCTGATCGCGCCGCGCTTCCGCCTGTGGAGCCGCATCTCGATCCTGCAGGGGATTTTCGCCTATCTGTCCTCGCCGATCTGGCTGATCTTCATCATCGCCAGCCTTGCCGCGCCGCTGTTTGCGCCGCCGCCGGTCTATTTCGATGCGTCCTCACCCTTCCCGGTGTTCCCGCATCCGGAGACGACCACGGCGCTGGCCCTGCTGTTCGGCGTGGTGGCGCTCCTGATCCTGCCCAAGGCCATCCTGCTGGTGCGGGCGCTGGTACGCGGAGATTCCCGCAACTTCGGCGGTGCCTTCTGCGTGACGCTGACGGCGTTTCTGGAGCTTGTCTTCACCTCGATGCTGGCGCCGGTGCATATGATGTTCCAGAGCCGGTCGGTGCTGCAGATCCTGCTCGGGGCTGATTCCGGCTGGCCTGCAGCCGACCGTGCCGATGGCTCCATGTCCTTCTGGGACAGCATCAAGGCCACCTGGTGGATGGCGATCGGCGGGGCTGCCGCCTTGGTCTTTGCCCATAATTACACACCGGACCTGCTGCTCTGGCTGATGCCGATTGCCCTGCCGCTGGTGCTGGCGCCAATCCTCGTGTTTCTCACCTCGTCCGTGCTGATGGGCCAGGCCTTCCGCCGTCTCCGCCTGTTCGTCACGCCTTTCGAGATGACCCCGGAGCCGGTGATTGCCGATCTGGAACGCACGCTGGAAGCTGGCGCCAATGCGCCCACGACGCCGCTTGCGGCCAAGGCCGTGCAGGCGGTCTGAGCCAGGCAGTGAGTTTTTGACAGTCAAGGCGCGGGGGCAGCTTCCGCGCCTTTTTTCGTTGGAGGCGTTCCCCGTGCCAAAGGTTGAAAAAAGGTGCCAAAAATGATATCTGAATGAGTGCGGACAGGAGGTGCTCTCATGCAGCGTATCGAGGCGAAAGTAGCCGTCAGCGTTTCCGAACTGAAGAAAAGCCCTTCCGCTGTGCTGGAACAGGCGCAGGGAGAAACGGTTGCTGTGCTCAATCACAACCGCATCATGGCTTACATGGTGCCAGCCAGCGTGTTCGAGACGATGATCGAGCGTCTGGATGATCTGGAGCTGGTCAAGGTCATCGAGAGCCGTGCCGGTGAGACACCGGTCCGGGTTTCACTTGATGAGCTATGAGCTTCAGTTTCTGCCTTCCGCTTTGAAGGAATGGAACAAACTGGGCGCAACGATCCGGGCTCAGCTGCGCAAGAAACTGGCCGAGCGCCTGCAGAACCCGCGTGTTCCGGGCGATGCTCTGCATGGCCTGCAGGACCATTACAAGATCAAGCTCCGCAGCGCAGGCTACCGGCTTGTCTACCGTGTCGACGACCTCGTGGTAACTGTCACTGTGGTGGCCGTTGGCCGCCGTGACAGGAGTGAAGTCTACAAGGACGCATCAGACAGGCGGAAGGGGCTGGCCTGATGCCGGAAACTCCCGGTGGTCACATCCAATGCCCCGCCTGTGTGAAAACGCCGCGCAGGCCCTGCAAAGGCTCGCCAGCGGAGCGATCGCGGGCTAGAGTGCGCGCATGATTGATGTTTCAGCCATGTGGGCGGGTCTTTTCGAATTCGCCGGACTTCTCAACCCGATCGCGCTCGTGATCGGCGCCGTCATGGGATATTTCGCGGCCCAGCGGCGGCAGATCATCATCGCGGCCTTTGCCGCAGCGGTGTTTTCGCTGATGGCTGACGCGCTGCTGCGCTCCATCGGGCTGCCTCAGTTTGCAGCGCAGGCAGGCCCACTCGCCGCCTTTCCCTTCCGGTTTGCTGGCGGCGGTATTCTGGCTCTGGTGGTGCATCTGGTCTTCCGGCGCAAGGCGCAGAAGGCCTGAGGTCCGCATTCTGCCTGGCGGTATGGATCAGCCGTAGCGGGCCCATTCCTTGAAGAGATTGGCATTCGGGCAGATCGCAGGGGCATGGGCGGCACCTTCAGGATGCGCGTCCAGCCACTCGCGGCATTCCTTGGTGTGGCCGCAGCTGAGGCAGCGGGTGGCTGCCACGCGCAGGTCATTTGCGCCGCTGAAACCCGTGTTTGGCTTGTTGACGGCACCGATGGCGCTCATCATGCGGCCCATCAGTTCGGCTCGTTCGTTCAGTCTGTCCATCCAGCTCATGCAACTTCCTCCTGCCGGCAGCCCCGGATTTGGCTCATATTTCTCCGGCAAACAGCTTTGCGCCTTGACCCCGATCAAGCCAGGCCGAACAATGTGAGGGTCAGTGAGCGCAAATTCGGGGAAGGGCGCATGCGGTGACGCAGGTTTCAACCGGCCAGGTGACGGCTCCCCAGACAGCGGCTCCAGCGCTTGAGGCGCTGCCCGTCGGTGCGCAGTTGCGCGGCCAGGTGGTGAGCGGCGCGCCTGAGGGCATGATGCGGCTTGCGGTCGGTTCTGCCCGGCTCGACGTGAAGGCGGATCTGCCGCTGCCCGCCGGAACGCCGGTGCTGATCGAGGTCAAGCAGCCAGCTCCTGCCATGCGGCTGAAGGTGAGCGCCGATGAAGCAGCGCTGCAGGGGCGCGGCCAGCCGCAGGCGAATGCGGGGCAGAGCAGTGGGGCAGGTGCCAGCCCGGCCACAGGTCTTGCTCCCGGTCAGGCAACGTCCGATGCAAGCCTTCAGGCCCAGCAGCTCAAATCCGCCGCCGCGCTGGCTCAGGCAGCAGGCGGCGCCACGCCCGCACAAGCCGCCCTCCAGACCGGAACGGCTCAGGCCCGGCCTGTGCTGGCAAATGTCGATCTGTCCACCTTTGTCCTGTTGAAAGCCGATACGAAGGCTCCGGGGGTTACGTCAGGACCGGGCCCTGCGGCCTCTGCATCCGGCTCTCCCGCTTCCGGTTCTCCGGTATCCAGTGCTGCAGCAACCGGTTCGGCAGCGGCTCCCGGCGCGCCTGCGGGCGGGCAGGCTGCTGCCTCAGCTCCGGCTGGAGGACAGGGTGCCGTCCAGCCTTCACCGCAGGCAGGTGCGCAGCCGCCAGCCGCTCCTGATGCGGCAGGGCGTGGTCAGCCAACCGCTCCGGCGCCCGTTGCAAATGCGTCGCCTTCGGGCGCTGCTCCGTCTGCTCCGGCCTCGGGGCAGGCCGCCGGCGCAGCAGCAGCAGCAGGGTCTCCCGCACAGGTGTCTGCGGCAGGAACGGTGCCTGCTTCTTCAGCTTCTGCCGGGCAGGGCCAGATATCAGGCCAGATACTGGGTCAGACTGTGGGCCAGCTGGTTGGGCCCGGAACCAATCAGGCGGCCAATCCGGGAGCAAATCCGGTGCCAGGCCAGCCCCAAGGTCAGGCCGCAGGCCCGCAATCATCCGGTCAACCGCCAGCTCCATCCTTGCCGTTCGCACCACCATCTGCCGCTGCCGCAGCTGGTTCCACCGGCATGGGCGCGGAGGGAGTTGGTGCGGCAAAGCCCGCAGTCCCGTCCGCCGCCGGACTGTCGGCCGGAGCGGCCGTGCCTTCCGGGGCTGCTGCTCCCGGTCATGCCGCTACAGCTCCCGCATCTGGCCTTGGGGCGGTACCTCAGATGTCGCCGGGTCTTGGCCAGTCAGCCGCAGCAAATGCCGGTACCGCTGCCTCAAATGCAGCCGCCACCGGTGCACCAACGCAGACCGCAGGCCCTGCTGCTTCCCCCGCCGCTGCAGGCTCCGCTTCCGGCATCAACAGGCAAATGCCAGCGCTCGCGTCTTCTGCAGACGCCTCTGCCGCCACGCCATCTCGTGCCTCCCTGTCCGGTGCACAGACGGAGGCGGAGCTTCAGGCGCTGGCGCGCGGCCCCGGACCCTTGACGGCGGCAGGTGAAGCCGCGCGGGCACTGGATCCGCAGGCGCTGAAGGCGGCGCTTGCCGAACCGGCGCAGGCGCGCACGGTGCTGTCTGCGCTCATGGCCAGTGCCGGCAAACTGGACACGGCTGCGCTTCCGCCGGCCGGACAGAAGCTGGTGGAAGCCTTGAAGGGCTTGCAGGCGGATGCGGACAGCCTGTCCGATCCGGCAAGACTGAAGGCTGCGGTGGATGCGGTTCTCGGGCTGGCGGCATCCGCCACCGGCGCCATGGCGGCAGGCCTGCAGCGCAAGGGCGATGTGCCGCAGAAGGCCGACGGCCTGACCATGCTTCTGGTGCGGCTCGCAGGCCTTGCCGATGAGGCGCTGGCCGCCCAGCCGCAACTGCCCTCCGGCCGCAAGGGGGCGGCACAGGCGGGCCGCGGGGGCATGCCCTCCAGTCTTGACCCGGAAACGGCCACGGCGCTGGCGCAAAAGACCGGCGCCGAGGTTGGCGAGCGCGTGCGGCTGCAATCCGTTTCACGCATGGCGGCGGAATATCTGATCCGGGATATGGCGCGGGCCGCCGGCAAGGGCACCGCGCAGGAATCTCAGGCCGGGCAGGCCCGTGCCGTATCGGGCGCCACGGCAGGGGCTGCCCTTGCGGGAACGTCCTCAGGTGCACCGGCGGCGCGGCCCGTGGATGTGTCGCTGGATCTGCCGGTGCTGATTGACGGCCAATCGCGGGTCCTCAGCCTCAGGATCTCGCGCGATCCGCAAAATCCTGATGTGCCTGCCGACCCCAAGGGGCCGGAATGGCGCGTGCGCTTCAGCCTTGATCTGCCCGAAGGCGGGCTGGTGGAGGCTGCGGCGGGTCTGCGCGGCACCAGCAGCTATGTCACGCTGCGTGCCGCCGAGGAGGACACGCTGGCCGGTTTCCTCAGCCGCCGGGAAACGCTGGCGGCGCTTTTTGCCGATGAAGGGCTGGACTTGGAGGATCTGCGCATCCTGAGGGCAAAGCCTGAATCGGCTCCGGCCATTGCGCCTCTGCCGCTGGACCGCAGTTCATGAAGAAACCCGAAACGCCGGATCCCGCCCCGGAGGGAGTGGCGGCAAAAACTTTGGCAAGACCACCCCGCAAGCTCGCCATCGCCCTGCATTATGACAACCGCAGCGCCCCGCGTGTTTCGGCCAAGGGTATGGGGCCGGTGGCCGAGCGGATTGTCGAGATCGCCCGGGAGGCCGGGGTGCCGGTGGAGGCCAACTCGCCGCTGGCCGAGGCCTTGTCGCATCTGGAGCTAGACGAGGAAATCCCCGAGGCGCTTTATCAGGCGGTGGCGGTGCTGATCAGCTTCATCCTGCGCAAGGGCAAGGCACCTAATCCGCCGGGGTGAGGGCAGGCGGGTTTCATCTGCAATTTCCAGCGGCCGGGCGGGCTCTCCCTCTTGCAGGCAGGGCAAATCCCGTCTAGGCAACAGGAGCGTGCGCCGGCGCAGCCAGACCTCCGGAAACGGGCGGGAAAGGCCTGTGCGGCAGACGCGCAACCCGCCGGAATTTGAACAGGATTAGAGATCAGATGACGATTGTCGAGGCACGCAAGCCCGATCCGAAAAAATTCATCAAGGGAGCCACCGGTGACTGGGAAGTCGTGATCGGCATGGAAGTCCATGCGCAAGTGACCTCCCAAGCCAAGCTCTTCTCGGGCGCCTCGACGGAATTCGGCAATGATCCCAATGCGAATGTCAGCCTCGTTGACGCGGCCATGCCCGGCATGCTGCCCGTGATCAACGAGGAATGCGTGGCACAGGCGATCCGCACGGGCCTTGGCCTGAAGGCGCAGATCAACCTGAAGTCCGTGTTCGACCGGAAAAACTATTTCTACCCGGATCTGCCGCAGGGCTACCAGATTTCCCAGTTCAAGCAGCCGATCGTCGGCGAGGGCGTCATCATCCTCGACATGCCGGACGAGCGCGTGGAAGTGGGCGTCGAGCGTCTGCATCTGGAGCAGGATGCGGGCAAGTCGCTGCATGACCAGCATCCGACCATGTCCTTCGTCGATCTGAACCGCTCCGGCGTGGCGCTGATGGAAATCGTCTCCAAGCCGGACCTGCGCTCGGCGGACGAGGCCAAGGCCTATCTCACCAAGCTGCGCATCATCCTGCGGTATCTGGGCACCTGCGACGGCAACATGGACCAGGGCTCCATGCGCGCCGACGTGAACGTCTCCGTGCGCCGCCCGGGCGAAGGTTTCGGCACGCGCTGCGAGATCAAGAACGTCAACTCCATCCGCTTTGTCGGTCAGGCCATCGACTATGAAGCCCGCCGCCAGATCGCCATTCTGGAAGACGGTGGCTCCATTGATCAGGAAACCCGCCTCTATGATGCGGTGAAGGGCGAGACCCGCTCCATGCGCTCCAAGGAAGAGGCGCATGACTACCGCTACTTCCCGGACCCGGATCTTTTGCCTCTGGAGTTCACGCAAGGCTATGTCGATGAGCTGGCCCAGCACCTGCCGGAACTGCCGGACGACAAGAAGGCCCGCTTCGTTGCGGACTATGGCCTGACGCCCTATGACGCCGACGTGCTGGTGGCCGAAAAGGTCTCGGCGGACTTCTTCGAATCCGTTGCCAAGGGCCGCGATGCCAAGATGGCGGCGAACTGGGTGATCAACGAGTTGTTCGGCCGCCTCAACAAGGAAGGGCTGACCATCGAGACCAGCCCGGTGAATGCCGGCCAGCTCGGGGGGATCATCGACCTGATCAAGGAAGGCACGATTTCGGGCAAGATCGCCAAGGACCTGTTCGAGATCATCTGGACCGATGGCGGCGAGCCGGCGGCTGTCGTGGAAGCGCGCGGCATGAAGCAGGTGACCGATCTTGGCGCCATCGAGGCCGTCGTCGACCAGATCATCGCTGCCAACCCAGACAAGGTGGCCCAGGCCAAGGAAAAGCCGACGCTGCTCGGCTGGTTTGTCGGTCAGGTGATGAAGGAATCCAGGGGCAAGGCCAATCCGCAGGCGGTGAACGACCTGCTCAAGGCCAAGATCGGTATCGAGTAATCGCGCCATGTGATGACGCCTGTTTCTTAAGTTCTGCGCCCCGGACCATGGTTCGGGGCGTTTGCATGTGGAGTGGAGTTTATGGACGGGTTCCGGATTGAAAAGGCGCGCTCTGAGCATCTGGCGGATATTCTCGCCATCATCAATGCCGGTGCTGTCGGCGCAAGAGAGAACTATGAAAGCGGCGATCCGGAAGACTATCGCGCCGCCTTCGATGAGATCCTGACCGCACCCGAAACGGACATCTACGTGGTGCTGGGCGGGACAAGCGGTGAGGAGGTTCTGGCCACCTATCAGCTGATCTTCGAGAAGGGCCTGGCCTTTCGCGGGCGCGGCCGGGTGAGCCTTGAAAGCGTCCACACGCGGTCGGATATGCGAGGGCAAGGCATCGGCAAGGCGATGGTGAAACATGCCGAGGCTCTGGCGCGGGCGAGGGGAGTTGCCCTGATCCAGCTTTCCTCCAACCGCATCCGTCTCGATGCCCACCGCTTCTACCTGCGCGAAGGCTATGAGCAGAGCCATCTCGGGTTCAAGAAGATGCTTTGAGGTGCTGCGATGACCGAGGCAGTTGAAATAGGAACAGGTACAACAGTGAGCATCCGCATGAACACACCGGCGCATCCCGGTGGGTTTGTGAAGCATGAAATCATTGAGCCGCTGAAATTGTCGGTAACGGATGCGGCAAAGGTGCTGGGGGTGACAAGGCCCGCGCTTTCGGCCCTTCTGAACGAGCGTGCCGCGCTATCGCCTGAGATGGCGTTGCGTATTGAAAAGGCCTTCGGTGTTTCGATGGAGACACTGATGCGCATGCAGAACAGCTTCGACATTGCCCGCACGCGGCTGAAGGCTGACGAGATCGTGGTGGCCCGCTACGAAGGCGGTATCCAGGACGCATGACTTGCCGGGTTGGCGCGGCTGGCCTAGCTTGGCAGGTGAGAGCGGGCGCTTGCCCGCGTTGATCCCCTGACTGGATCCCCTGACTGGATCCCCCGACCGGATACCATGACTGGAGCCCATGATGCCTGTGACCCAGACTGCGCCCATCGAACTGCATTACTGGCCGACGCCGAACGGCTGGAAGATCTCGATCCTTCTGGAGGAGCTCGGCGTTCCCTATGAGGTGAAATACGTCAATATCGGCAAGGGCGAGCAGTTCCGTCCCGAGTTTCTGGCCATTGCCCCGAACAATCGCATGCCGGCGATTGTCGATCCGGAAGGCCCGGGCGGCGCGCCAATCTCCGTGTTTGAATCCGGCGCCATCCTGCAATATCTCGGCCGCAAGTTCGGCGCGTTCTATCCGGCAGACGAGCGCAAGCGGGTCGAGGTGGACGAGTGGCTGATGTGGCAGATGGGCGGCTTCGGTCCGATGCTCGGCCAGAACCATCACTTCCGCATCTATGCGCCCGAAAAGATCCCCTATGCCATGGACCGCTATCTCAACGAGACGCACCGGCTTTACGGCGTTCTCAACAAGCGGCTGGACGGACGCGCCTATGTTGCGGCAGATGAATACACCATCGCCGACATGGCCATCATTGGCTGGGCGCAAGGCTGGAAGAACCAGGGCATGGACCTTGAAGAGTTCCCCCATGTGAAGGCCTGGAAAGCCCGGCTGGAAGAGCGTCCCGCCGTGCAGCGCGGGCTTGCGGTTGGCCGTGAGGAACGCGAGCGTCAGGCTTCGCTGGCCGATGACAAGGACGCGCAGAAGGTTCTGTTCGGCCAGCGCGCCCGCTGAAGACATACTTCAGACAGAGCAGGCCGGTCTCTCAGTGGATAGACCGGCCTGCATAAGTTCAAGACATCACGGCGTTACTTCACCCGAGACCAGGTCTCTCCCTTGCAGATGAGGCCGCCCATGACGCAGCCTTCCAGCGTCATCTTGTCGGCGCCGTCCATCTGGATGAAACCGGTGTAGGTCTTGCCGTCCTCGGCGTTGTAGACCTCGCCCTTCCACTGACCATCCTTGCCGGTCGGCTTCATGCCGAGCACGATCTGTGTGCCGAGCAGGGGCTTGCTCTGCCTGGCCGGGTCCGGGTTCTTGGTGTCGTTGCGCGGTTCTTTCAGCCAGATGATGGTGCCGCAGAGATTGCCGCCGCAGGGGCCGATCTTGATGCGCGACGAACCGCTGGGGCGCGTCCATTCGCCTGAAGCATCCGCGGCCCGGGCGGACGAGGCTGGAAGCATCAGCATCAGGGAAGCAGCCAGCATCAGGCCGCCGCCGAGCGTTGCGGACAGGCTGCGGGCTGATGTGTTGCGGACAAGTGAAAGCATCATTGCGTGTCTCCTCCCAGTGGCATCCCGCTGTCTCCTCAAACAGGCTGGATGCCCTTTACGCAAAGGGAAGGCTATGCTGTTTCCTGTCTGCTGAAAAGCCGTGCCGTTAGGGAAGGCGGCAGCTAAATTTTCACGGCTAGAAAATGCCCGTGTTCCACGCGGGCATGAGCTGTTTCCAATGACACAGGTTCATCGGGCCTCAGCATCGGCAGCCGCAACGGCCGCGTGATAATGGCGGCGGATGTCCTCCAGATCGACACTCACCTTCGGCGTCTTCAGGTCCATCGACAGAAGCGTTTCCTCGATGATTCGTGCGACGGCAAAGTTGCGTACCCACTTGCGGTCGGCCGGGATGACATACCAGGGCGCGTCCTTGGTGGAGGTGCGCTGCAGCGCCTCTTCATAGGCCTTGGTGTAGGCGTCCCAATGCTTGCGCTCGGTATAGTCCGCCTCGCTGATCTTCCACTGCCGCGTGGGGTCGGTCAGCCGCACGGCAAAGCGTTCCAGCTGCTCTTCCGGGCTGATGTGCAGGAAGAACTTGAGAATGCGCGTGCCACTGGCCGTCAGAAGCTGCTCGAAGGCGTTGATCTGGTCATAGCGGGCACGCCAGACCTTTTCCTCCACCATCTCATGCACCCGCACCACCAGCACGTCCTCATAGTGGGAGCGGTTGAAGATGCCGACTTCGCCCTTGCCCGGCACGGCCCTGTGCACGCGCCAGAGGAAGTCATGCGCCAGCTCCTGCGCCGTCGGCTGCTTGAAGGAGGTTACCTTCACCCCTTGCGGGTTGAGGCCGGACATGACCTTGCGGATGGTCCCGTCCTTGCCCGCCGCATCCAGCCCCTGCAGCACCACAAGCAGGGAGGAGCGGGCGTCCGCATAGAGCAGGAACTGAAGCCGCGCGAGCGATTGCGTGACTTCCGCCGTGCGCGCCTCTGCCGCGTCCTTGTCGTGCCCGTTGGGCTTGTCTGCCGTGGGCAGTGCGGACAGATCCACCTTCTGGCCCGGCTTCACCCTGAGGGATTCAAGCCAATCGCGTTCTTCCTGACTGCCGGCCATGCTGGTCTCCCGTATTTGCCTTGCCGGCTGACAATGACTGCCGCTGCCGGCAAAGGCAACAAGGCGGCAGCTGTCTCAGGGTCTCAGCCATTCCACCAGCAGGAGCGACATGCCCGGCACGGCGCAGACTACGGCAAGGCCGATGAGGCTGGTAACGAGGAAGGGCAGCACGCCCTGCGCCACCCGCTCCAGCGGCAGTTTCGTAATGTTGGCGGCCACATAGAGGTTGATGCCGACAGGCGGTGTGAACAGGCCGATGGCGAGATTGATCATCACCACGACGCCGAACCACACCGGGTCCCAGCCCAGATGCTGAGCCACCGGCAGGAAGATCGGCAGGCAGATGAACATGATCGTCACCGCGTCCATGAACATGCCCGCAATCAGCAGAATGGCCATGATGACCAGCAGGATCACCCACTGATTGTCCGACAGGCCGAGAAGGGCTGCGGAATATTTGCCGATGACATCATCCACGGTGACGACCCAGCCGAAGAGGCTGGCATAGGTGACGACGAGCATCACCACGGCCGAGGAGGCGGCTGCATCGGCCAGCGACTGGTAGAGCCCGCGCAAGGTGAGCGTCCGGTAGATGAGACCGCCCACGAGCAGGGCATAGACGGTGGCGACGAGCGCGGCTTCCGTCGGCGTAAAGGCGCCGGAATAGATGCCGCCGAGGATGACCACCGGCGTCAGCAGCCCCCAGAAGCTGGAGACGAAGGAGCGGCGCAGGCGCTGGCCATAGGGCAGGCCTGCATCCGGATCGGCCGGCAACAGGCGCTTCAGTGTTTCGGCTCCCCTGGCCGCATCGCCGCTGCGCGCAAAGGGCAGGGCGGCGAGCATCAGCAGGCCGAGAAACAGGCCTGGAATGATGGCGGCGATGAAGAGGCTCGAAATCGAGGCTTCGGCGATGACGCCATAGATGACAAGGCCGATGGAGGGCGGGATGACGATGGAAAGCGCAGCGCCGGTGCACACGAGCCCGGCGGCAAAGGCCTTCGGATAGCCGTCCTCCTCCATGCCCTTGATGATCAGCGGGCCGATGGCGGCAACGGAGGCAGGCCCCGAGCCGCTGACTGCGCCCCAGAACAGGCAGACGGTGGTGCCGACAATGCCCATGCCCCCAGGCAGGCCGCCGATGAGCACGCGGAAGAAGCGGATCATCCGTTCGGCAATGCCAAGGCTTCCCATCAGGGTGCCGGCGAGAATGAAGAAGGGGATCGCCAGCAGCGAATATTTGGCGATGCCGGTGGCGATGAGATCGCCCGCCATTTCCAGCCCGAAGCCGATGGACCACATGGCATAGAAGGCGGAGAGCCCCAGCGCGAAGGCGACGGGCAGGCGCAGGGCCAGCAGCAGGAAGAACATCACGATCATCTGCGTGCCCGCGCCCATATCTGACCAGAATTCAAGCATGGGCTTTTCCTTCGGCACAGAGCGTGCGCCAGCAGTCCAGGCTGTACTGGAGGTGGCGCAGCAGAATGAAGGCAAAGCCTATGGGCAGGGCGAAACTGTAATACCAGGCCGGGATCTGCAGCGCGTAGGAGCGCACACCGCTCTTCATCTGGCTCTGGACGAGATCGAATGTGTATTTGGCCGAGAGGGCCAGCAGCACGGCGGACATGAGCGTGGCGAAGATCAGCATCGCCTTGCGCAGCGGCTGCGGCACCCGTTCGTAGATCAGGGTGACGGCCAGATGGTCGCCCTTGCGCGCGGCAATGGCTGCGCCGAACACCGTCAGCAGCAGGAAGCCGTTCGTCAGGATCTCTTCCGTCGAGGCGAGGGAATAGCTGGTGGCGTAGCGCACCACTACATTGACGAAGCCAAGCAATGTCATGCCGGCAAAGATGACGGCGCAGATGAGTTTTTCTGCCTCACGCAGCAGGAAGGACATGCGGACAGGCTCCACGGCACGCGGACCGGCAGGATGACTGGGCCAGACAATCAGGGCGCAGACAATCGGGGCGCAGACGGCACAGTGTCGTGGCAGAGAGCCTGCCGTCAAGCAGGCCCCCCGCCATTCGTTTACTGCTTGGCGGCGATGGTGTCCGTGAAGGTCTTCACCAGCTCCGGGCCGACTTTTTCGGACCACTTGTCGAAGGCCGGCTTCGTGGCTTCACGGAAGGCCTGGAGTTCCTCGGCCGTGGGCTCGTAGATTTCCATGCCCTTTTCCTTCAGCAGCTCGATGCCGCTGGCGGTCGCCTGACGGGTGATGTCCTTCTGATAGGCCATGGCTTCGCTGGCGGCCTGCTGGACCTTGGCCTTGGTGGCGTCATCGAAGCTTTCCCAGCGCTTGCGGCTGATGCCGAGGAAGACCGGGTCATAGGAATAGTGCCAGGTGGACAGGTATTTCTGCACCTCATAGACGCGCTGGGGAATGATCACGGCGCCGATCGGGTTTTCCTGTCCGTCCACGACGCCCTGCTGCAGCGCGGTGAAGGTCTCGGTCCACTGCATCTGCTGCGGGTTGGCGCCCAGGGCATTCATCACGTCGATATACATCGGGCCCGCAACGCGCATCTTCAGGCCCTTCATGTCCTCCGGCGACTTGATGGGGCGTGCATTGTTGGTGACTTCGCGGAAGCCATTTTCACCCCAGGCCAGCACGATGATATCGTGGCTTGCCATGATTTCCTTCATCTTGTCACCCG
Organism: Pannonibacter sp. I15F10I1; assembly: GCF_900185665.1. NCBI lineage: Bacteria > Pseudomonadati > Pseudomonadota > Alphaproteobacteria > Hyphomicrobiales > Stappiaceae > Pannonibacter > Pannonibacter sp. I15F10I1. Next base: position 650,987 of record NZ_FYAN01000026.1, on the reverse strand, counting down.
GTGCGCCGTCCGTGGTCGCATCGACGGCCTCGTAGCCCGAATAGAGATAGGGCAGCGAGAAGACCGCCATTTCCGGCACCAGCGGCGTCACGTTGATCGCCGAGGTGACGACGAAGTCGAGGAAGCCGCGGCTGACCATCTCCGCCTGTTTCATCTGGTCGCCGCCCGAAAGGGATGCATTCGGGAACACCTTGACGTCATAGGCGCCATCGGTCGCGGCGCTGAGCAGCTCGTTGAACTTTTCCGCACCCTTGTGCCAGGTGGTGGCATCGCCCGTGTTGTGCGACAGGCGCAGGGTTTCTGCCGAGGCAGCGCCCATGAGCGCCGCAAGGGCAACGGTGGCCGTCAGCGCGAGCCGGTTCAGCTTCTCGAACTTCATTGTCTCTCCTCCACTTTTTGCCGCACAGCGGTGTTCGTCCCCTGTGCGTGCGTCATGCTACCTGCAGCTTTATTCCGGCCCCCATGACAACGCCGTTTCCTCCCGCGCTATCATGTGGTCCATAATGTGGAACTAAGTCAGGTCCAGTCAGTCCTATGACAATAGCCTCTTGCAGCTGCCGGGCAAGAAGAAATAAGCTGGCTTTTGTGATGATTAAACAGCAGTGGTTTTGAGGTCCACAATATGAACCTTGCTCAGGCAACCTGCAGATGCTGATTGGGTCACAGAGCGTGGACCGGGCCCTGTCGCTTCTATCGAGGGTGGGGCGGCATGCGGCAGCGGGTGCGCCGCTGTCCGTGCTTGTTGACGAGAGCGGCCTCAACAAGCCGACCGTGCGCCGCCTGCTGCTGGCGCTGATCCGCGCGGGCCTTGTCGAGCAGGACCTTGTGACGCGCCGCTACTATCCGGGCGCAGAGGCCTATGTGCTGGGTATCATGGCCGCGCGCCGGTTCAGTCTGGTGGAAATCTGCCAGGAGAGCCTGCGGCGCCTGTCCCGCCGCACGGAAGACACCAGCTTCGTCTCTCTGCGGCGCGGGCTTTTTTCCGTGTGCCTGCACCGGGAGGAGGGCGCCTATCCGGTGCGCACCCATGCGCTTCTCGCCGGGCAGGAGCATCCGCTGGGCGTCGGGGCCGGGGCGCTGGCCATGCTGGCCGGGCTGCCGGATGAAGAAGTGGCGCAGGTGCTGGCCGAGAATGCCCAGATCCTCACTGAGCGCTATCCGGCCCTGCCGCCGGAACGGATTCTTGAGCGGGTGGAGGAGACGCGCAGGCGCGGCTTTTCGCTCAATCCGGGACTGATCTTTGCCAATTCCTGGGGCATCGGCGCTGCCTTGCGCCATCCGGACGGGCAGGTGATCGGCGCACTGAGCATTGCGGCCATCGACAGCCGCATGCAGGAGCCGCGCCAGCAGGAACTGGCCGGATTTCTGCACGAGGAAGTGCTGCGGGTGGAGGAGAAGCTCGCTGCCATGTTCGCCAGCCGGGAGCAGAAGGCCGCAGCGCGGGCCATAAGCGCCTGAACTGTTTCGCCCGCCTTGAGGAGAGGCGGGCGCAGAATTCGTTGTTTGGGAGGACAAGCGCAAGTGACAGGGGCAAGCCAGACACAGGATCTTTCGGCCGGGGTGGCTCCGGCCACCACGCGGGTGATGAACCTCAGCCAGTTCCTCACCCAGGCGGCCCGCCGCCATCCCGATGCCATCGGCTTTGTCTGGGGGGAGCAGCACTGGACGTGGGCGGAAATGGAGGCCCGCGCAGAAGCCATGGCCCATGCGCTGGTGCATGAATTCGGCGTCCGCAAGGGAGACCGGGTGCTGATCCAGTCGGCCAACTGCAACCAGATGTTCGAATCCATGTTCGCCTGCTTCTGGGCGGGGGCCGTCTGGGTTCCGGCCAATTTCCGCCAGTCACCGGAGGAGGTGGCCTACCTGGCGGCGGCCAGCGGCGCGAAGGGCATGATCTGCGGCGCGCAGTTTCCCGCCCACGCCGCCGCCTGCCGGGCGGAAGCATCATCGCTCAGCTTCCTCATCTCCATCGGCGCCTCGGAGTTCGCCGAGGATTATGACGCCATCACCGCGCGCAACATGGGCCGCAAACAGGCGCCGGTGCCGGTGTTCCGCGATGATCCGTGCTGGTTCTTCTTCACCTCCGGCACCACGGGACGGCCGAAGGCGGCGATCCTCACCCATGGCCAGATGGCCTTCGTCATCACCAATCACCTGTGCGATCTGATGCCCGGGACGGGGCCGGAGGATGCCTCCATCGTTGTGGCGCCGCTGTCGCATGGGGCAGGCGTGCATCAGCTGACGCAGGTGGCCCATGGCGCCAAGACGATCCTGCCTGCTTCCGAAAAGCTCGACGTGCCGGGCATCTGGGCGCTGGTGGAGCGCTGGAAGGTGACCAATGCCTTCACCGTGCCGACCATCCTGAAGATGCTGGCGGAAGACCCTTCGGCGGACCAGTACGACCATTCCAGCCTGCGCTATGTCATCTACGCCGGTGCGCCCATGTACCGGGCCGACCAGAAACGGGCGCTGGAAAAGCTCGGCAAGGTCATCGTGCAATATTTCGGCCTCGGCGAGGTGACCGGCAACATCACCGTTCTGCCGCCCGCCCTGCATGTGCTGGAGGATGGGCCGGACGCGCGCATCGGCACCTGCGGTTTCGAGCGCACCGGCATGCAGGTGGAGATCCAGGACGAGAGCGGCGAGCCGGTGGCACCGGGCGCGACGGGAGAGATCTGCGTCATCGGGCCGGCCGTTTTCGCAGGCTATTTCAACAACCCGGAGGCCAATGCCAAGGCCTTCCGCAATGGCTGGTTCCGCACCGGTGACCTTGGCCACATGGATGAGCAGGGCTTCGTCTACATCACCGGCCGCTCCTCGGACATGTATATCTCCGGCGGCTCCAACATCTATCCGCGTGAGATCGAGGAGAAGATCCTTCTGCATCCGGACATCACCGAGACGGCCGTGCTGGGCATTCCCGATCCGGTGTGGGGCGAGGCGGGCGTTGCGGTCTGCGTGGCGCGGCCGGGTGCCGACCCATCGGCCATTGATTTGCGCGGCTGGCTGGACGGCAAGGTCGCCCGCTACAAGCTGCCGAAAATCACCGTGTTCTGGGAGGCCATGCCCAAGTCGGCCTATGGCAAGATCACCAAGAAGATGATCCGGGAGGAACTTCAGCGCCGGGGTGAAATCCCCGCGCCGGATGCCGGAGCCTGAGCGGGACGGACAAGGGAGGAACGGCGATGAACGATCAGGATAAGGCGAAGGCGGTGGCCATCACCGGCGGTGCGTCCGGCATCGGTCTGGCAACGGCACACAAGCTGCAGAGCCTCGGCTACGAACCCTGGCTTCTGGACCTGAGGGCCGAGGCGCTGGAAGCCGCCTGCACGGAACTGGACATTCCGGCAGCGCGCGGCATTGTCTGTAACGTTGCGGATGAAACATCGGTCGAAGCGGCCATGCGCCGGATCGCAGCCGCCACCAGCCTTGCCGGTGTGGTCAACTCCGCCGGCATCGGCTTTGACCGTCCGGCCGTGGAGACCAGCGTCGAGGACTTCCGCAAGGTGGTCGATATCAATCTTACCGGCAGTTTCATCGTCTGCCGTTCTGCGGCGCGGCTCTGGCTGGAACGCAAGGAAACGGGCGCCATCGTCAACATCACTTCCATCTCTGGCATCTGCGGCAACAAGGGCCGCTCGGCCTATGGCGCGTCCAAGGGCGGGCTCAACCTGATGACGCTGGTGATGGCCAATGAACTCGGCCCCTGCGGCGTGCGGGTGAACGCGGTGGCTCCCGGGCCGATCGATACGCCGCTGGCCCGGGCCGTGCATACGCCGGATGTGCGCGAGCAATGGCATAAGCGTGTGCCGCTGCACCGCTATGGCCAGCCGGAGGAAGTGGCCAGCGCGGTTGCCTTCCTCCTCTCGGACGAGGCATCCTATGTGAATGGCCAGGTGCTGGCGGTGGATGGCGGCTTCGTGATGGCGGGGCTGTCCGCATGAGGCCGGACGCGGGGAAACTCATGCGCCAGATCGTTCATCCGGGCCCGGTGGCAGGGGAACGCCTTGCGGCTGTGCCCTGCCGGGTGCGCCCGCTGAGGCTGACGCTGGAACCTGCTGCGGGCGAAACGGTCCTTGCGGCACTCGCCCGCGCCTTTGCAGATGCCGGCTATGCGGCAGGTTATGCCTGCCTTGAAGACGTTGCCATGGCGCGGATGAATTACGTGATCCCCGCCGCAAGCCCCGATGACAGCCACGCCGCCTGGTACAGCGCGACGCATGAGGGCGGGCCGGGCAGCCGGATTTCCCGGGCCGGGCTGCATCTGGGGCAGAGGGATGGGGCGCCTTTCCTGCATTGCCACGGCATCTGGACCCCGGCAGGCAGGCCAGAGGCCATGGGGCATCTTCTGCCCTTCGAGGCGGAGCTGGCGGGGCCGGTGGGGGTGGATGTGCTGGCCATTTCCGGTGCGCAACTGGTGACGCGGCTCGATGCCGAGACCAACTTTCCGCTGTTTGCACCGGAGGCCGCCCCGCCTGCACCCGGCGAAGCCGAGCGGGAAAGGACGGGCAGTGCCCGCGGCCTGCTGCTGACCATCCGGCCCAATGTGGATGTCTGCACCATGATCTCAGAGGCCTGCGAGGCGGCGGGCTTTGCCGCCGTATCGGTGCATGGCATCGGATCGTTGGTGGGGGCAGATTATGAAGACGGAACCTCCGTCTCGTCCTACGCTACGGAAGTTCTGGTGCGCTCCGGTTCCTGGCGGCGCGGGCAGGGCACATGCCTCGACATTGCCCTTGTTGGACTGGACGGGGCGATCAGCACCGGCATCCTGCGGCAGGGCTGCAACCCGGTCTGCGTGACCTTCGAGCTGCTGCTGACCGAAGTGGCGTGAGCGCCGCTCCGGCCGGGATCAGCGGCGGATGCCGTTGAGAATGCCGCCAATGGCGCCGCCCAGAAGCGCTGCTCCGGCCGCATCCAGCATCGGATCCCGCTCGGGAGCAGCGCCCGGCGGCAGGTGCTCCGGCTCGGCGGAATAGATGGGCGAGCCATCCGCCGTGGTGCCGCGCTGCACCTGTTGCGGCGGTCGCTGGAACTGGCGCTCGGGCCGCGGCTGCTGCGCCGTTGCGGCCAGAAACTCCGCCTGCGTCTGGTCCTTCAGCAGTTCATATTCCTCTTCGGACAGGCTGCCGGTTTGCTCATATTCGTTGTAGCTCTGCCATTCCTTGATGGCAGCGCGCGAGCGGGCGCCGAAAACGCCGTCCGGCGTTCCCGAATCATAGCCGGCAAGATTCAGGCGCAACTGGATTTCACGGCGCTTGAACCGGGACCAGGACGCTTCGTCGTCCGTCGCGGCTGATGTGGAGGGGGCGCTGGCCGCAACGGCCTTCTGCGTTCTGGCGCCTTCCGCGGTTGCTGCCTCGCCGCCCGTATCTGCCGTCCCGTCTTCTGCTGCAACCTCGCCGGACGCAGGGGCATTGGCCGCTTCGATGCGCTTGATCTGGTTGCGGGCAAAATCGGCAAAGCTGCCGGTCGGATAGGCGGCCAGATAGACGTTGTAGTCCTCCACCGTTCCGCCAGCCGCCGCTGCATCCCACAGCGCCTTCTCCCGCTCCCAGGCAAGGGTGGCACTGGCGGGCACCGTACCGGAGGCCACGGCTGCAGCATCCTGCGAGACGGTGGTTTCCGTGGTGGCATTGGCCGGTGCGGCGGAGCGGTTGAGATAGACTTCGCCGATCAGCGAGGCATTGACCCAGGGGCGCTGCTTCTGCCCGGTTTCCTTGAACACGTCCCCCGTCACACGGGTCATCACGGTCTGGATCGGCGTGTCCGGCGCATCGATGTGGCGCAGCAGGGCGCTGGTGAAGGGCGAATTGCTGCCGGTGCCGTCCAGCGCCACGTCTCCGGGGCTGGTGGCAAAGGCGATGACGGAGCCTTCGCCGCCCTGATCCTGCAGTTTCAGTTCCGCAAGACCGGCACCGACACCGGCCGAACGCGAGGGATTCATGGACCGGGCCAACGTGCGTGCCAGCGGGTTGTCGCGGCAGGCATCGAGAAACACCATCCGCACCTTCACGTCATTGGACATCTGCCGCAGCACGAAGTCGGCGGAGATGGTTTCAAAATCCAGCGCCGTTTCGTCGTCGAATTTCGCATCCACGGGGACGAGATAATTGGTGCCGCCCACCTGCATGCCGTGTCCGGCATAGAACAGCAGCGCCACATCGGCGCCGCGCGCTTCCTTCGCGAACTCTGCCACCGTTCGGCGCATGGCGTGATAGTCGAGGTCATAGCCTGCCACCACCTCGAAGCCGAGATCCTTCAGCTTGGCCGACATGGCGCGCGCATCATTGGCCGGATTGGGAAGTGCGACGGTGTGGACATAGGCCCCGTTGCCCATGACCAGCGCCACACGTTTGGCCAAAGCCGGGCTGATGCCGGCCAGAATCAGGAGAAGACAGGTGAGCGCGCGCGCAAGCATCTTCAGGACCTTTCGCAGGGAAGCGAAACCGGCAGTTCGTCAGGTTTTCTGAGGAAGTTTTGCCACGGCTGGCAGCAGGCCCGCAAGCGGCAAGCGCTCAACACCGGCTTTTTGGTGTGGCCGGTCCCGCCTGCAAGTGACAGGATTCAGCGCATGGCGGGGCCGTAGCCGGTGCTGGAACTGCCACCAAAGGACAGTGAAGAGAGCAGGGAGATTAAAACGAAAAAAGACGCCGAAGCGTCTTTTCTATCGTCACTCACCAGAAGGAGAGTGGTACGCCCAAGGGGAATCGAACCCCTGTTTTCGCCGTGAAAGGGCGACGTCCTGACCGCTAGACGATGGGCGCTTGACTGTCTGGCCCGTGTGGGCCGCGTCGTGTGAGGAGGCTTATAGGCAGATTGTTCGGAGGCTGCAAGAGGGTATTTGCATGTTTTTCCACAGGTCCGGACGAGGCGCTGAAGGAAGAGGGTGGCAGGCGCGGAAATCCGCGCCTTTTTGCCGGGCAAAATATCCACAGCCTTGATTTCAGGCCATGATTTCCTGCCCGGCAGCGCCGCAGACCCTCGCAAGGAGGGTCTGAAAGGCCTTACCAGCTGCCGGTATTCGGCATGGAAGACCAGGGTTCTGCCGGTGCCTTGGCCGCACCCTTCTGCAGAAGTTCGATGGAAATGCCATCGGGAGAGCGGACGAAGGCCATGCGGCCGTCGCGCGGCGGCCGGTTGATGGTGACGCCCTTGTCCATCAGGCTGGCGCAGAAGGCATAGATGTCGTCCACCTCATAGGCGAGGTGGCCGAAGTTGCGCCCGCCCGTGTAGGTTTCCGGATCCCAGTTATAGGTCAGCTCCAGCAGCGGGGCGGCATGAGCCTTGCCGCTTTCCACATCCTTGCCGGCAGCAAGGAAGATCAGCGTGAAGCGCCCGCCCTCGTTCTCGATGCGGCGGACCTCGGTCATGCCCATCTTGTTGCAATAGAAGTCGAGAGAGGCCTCGATATCGGTCACGCGGACCATGGTGTGCAGGTAGCGCATCTTGATTCCCTTATCTGATATCCCGGAGGGCACTGGCTGTGCCGCCCTGCGTCGGGGGCTTGCCATGGGCTGCAGCCTTGCGCCACTCTCGGGGCCTGTTCGTTGAACGGAACCAGCGTGACGGCCAGACTGCAAAATGACAAGACACCGCAATGCCAAGACAGATTGACGACCTGACCGCTGCGCAGGCCGCGCTCCGGGAGGTGTTTTCCGGCGGCGGGCGGATTGTTGTCCTGACCGGCGCCGGCATTTCAACCGAGTCAGGGATTCCCGACTACCGGTCTGCGGGAGGCATATGGTCCAGGATGGCCCCGGTTCAATATGCTGATTTCATTGAAGACAAGGCGCAGCGGCTGGAAGACTGGCGCCGTCGCTTCATCTTTCATGGTGATTTCACCCGCGCCGTACCGAATGCCGCCCATCTCGCCCTGGCGCAGGAGGCGACGGCCGGGCGGGTGCATCTGGTGATCACGCAGAATATTGATGGCCTGCACCAGCGGGCAGGGCTGCCGGAGGACAGGCTGGTGGAACTGCATGGTAATGGCACCTATGCCTCCTGTCTTTCCTGCGGTCAGCGGGCAGACCTGATGGCGCAGGAGGAGCTGGTGAGTGCGGGCCGCAGCCCGCGCTGTGCGGCTTGCGGAGGCCTGCTGAAGGCGGCTGTCGTCAGCTTTGGCCAGTCCATGCCGGAAGAGCCCTGGCAAAGGGCCGTCGCGGCATCCCGCAAAGCTGATGTCTTCGTTGTGGTTGGCTCATCGCTGCAGGTTTATCCCGCTGCACGCCTGCCGGAAATTGCAGTTGAGGCCACGGCAGAAATGATGATCGTTAATCAGCAGTCCGGGCCTCTGGATGATCTTGCCTCTCTTCTCATCCGCACGCCGGCAGCCGCGACTTTTGATGTCCTGTTATCCGGTAAAAATTGACAGGTTTGCCGCAATTGCAGGGGGCAAAGACTGAGAGGTTGTGGTTTGTTAACAAAAGGCACTGGCCGAGCCCTCTGTGAGTGTTATCCTTTTCTTAGGAATCAGTATGCGGTGAGTCGGACGGTTCACCCGAAGCTGACGTGAGCGGCACAGAGATGGGGCTTGGACACATGGGGGCTAAGACGGCTCAGGATCCCCGGCTGATCGAGGCGATGGCGGAAGACGCCGGCGTCGACGTGATCGAGCTGGCCGGGACGATCAAGTGGTTCGATATTGCCAAGGGGTATGGCTTTATCGTGCCGGACAATGATGGCCTGCCGGACATCCTGCTGCATGTGACGTGCCTGCGCCGGGACGGGTTCCAGACCGCCTATGAAGGTGCCCGCGTCGTCTGCGAGGTTCTCGACAAGCCGCGCGGCCTTCAGGCCCTGCGCGTTCTGTCGATGGACGAATCCACCGCCGTGCATCCTTCCCAGCTGCCGCCCTCGCGCACCCATGTGCAGGTGGTGCCGGAAAGCGGCTTCGAGCGGGCGACCGTCAAGTGGTTCAACCGCGTCAAGGGCTTCGGCTTCCTGACGCAGGGCGAAACCTCCGAAGACATCTTCATCCATATGGAGACCCTGCGCCGCTTCGGCATCACGGAACTGCGTCCGGGCCAGGAAGTGCAGGTCCGCTTCGGTCAGGGCCCGAAGGGCCGCATGGCTGCCGAAATCCGTCCGCTCGGCAGTGGCTCCCATATTCCGTCCTCCCATTGAGGATTTCCTTTGCAGAGCGTCTCTCTGTTGCGCTGCAAAGGAAATATCCGTCCGTTAATCCGGCGGGAACACCTTGCACCTAGGGTGCGGGGCGAAATGAAAGGGCAGGGCGGCCAGGTTCTGGCAAGCCCGGCTGGAAGACATACGCCAGAAGAAGCGATGCTTTCGATAAGACTGATATCCTGAGGTGGCCTTGTACCGGCCTTGAAGGATTGGATATTGTACCAGTTGCGTATGAGTCTGGAGGGGGAAGTAATGCGTATCGCCCACTTCACGGCACCTTTGCGTGCCTTGAGCGTCCGGAGCACAGGTGTTCCGGCGCCGTGTCTGCGTGGAGCCTTCGGGATCGCCGTCAGGGCCATTCTGGTCGGCATGATCGTTCTGGGAGCTGCTGCCTTTGCCAAGGCGGCGGGACTGCCCACCGAACAGCTGACGGTGGAAACCGCAGCGGGCCCGCAGACCTTCACCGTGGAAATTGCCGCCACAGAGGCAGACCGCGCCACGGGCCTGATGAACCGCAAGGAAATGGCCGCGGATGCGGGCATGCTCTTTGTCTTTCCGGACAGCGGCGAGAAGTTCTTCTGGATGAAGAACACTTATATCTCTCTCGACATGATCTTCATTGATGAGACGGGCCGTATCGTTTCCATCGCCAGGGACACGGAACCTCTGTCGGAGAAGATCGTCTCCTCTGACGGCAGCGCCCGTTATGTTCTGGAAGTGATCGCAGGCACCTCCGCACGCCTGCAGTTTGCGCCGGGCCAGAAGGTCTCGGCACCCAGCATCAGACCCTGAACTTTGCTGCAGGGTGCCGGCCGGAAACCGGCGGTGCGCAACTGCGCAGAGGCTGTCATTGTCCCGGCCTTCGGGCTTGACGCTGTGCAGGGGAAGGCGGTACACCCGCACACATACCGGACGTCGGGGTATAGCGCAGCCTGGTAGCGCATCTGCTTTGGGAGCAGAGGGTCGCAAGTTCGAATCTTGCTGCCCCGACCATTTTCTTTCCCCAGCCTGCACTCTTTGAAGCTTCCGGGTTTCCCCGCCTGATACCAAGGCTTCCGATGCTGACGCATCACGCCTTGAAATGGCTCAGGTGCCGCGCGGGCCGGTTTATGCAAGGCAAAGCTCGCTTTTTTGCGCCCTTCATCGCTTCATGGTTGTGCTGCGGTTTCGCGGCATCTGCATGATGGGGAAACGCATGACCTTGATACTTCAAGAAGATCCGACGCTTGTCGTCGCTGACGCTCTCGCCGCCCTCACGGGGCGTATCCGGGAGCAAGGGTTGTCCTTGCAGGAAAGCACGGACTTTCAGGCCTTTGAAGAGGCTGTGTCCCGGACCGAGGACCGCTATCTGATGGAGGACTTCTCCATCCGCTTCGTCGATCTGCACGCCAGCCTAGCCTTCTGGGTTGGGGCCTATAACGGGCAGGGCGAGCTTGTGTCCGTTCAGGCCGCCAAGATTGACGAGTTGAAGGACAGGAGCCTTGCTGCCTTCTGGCAGCAGCAGCAGCGGCGCCTGTTTGAAGATCCGCATGCGGACGCAAGACTTGGCACTGCCCATGCCGCAGAAGCGTTCCGGATGCGGGGCCGGATCGTCTATCACGGCAATCTGTGGCTGAGAAAGGACATCCGGGGCAGGGGCCTTGCCGAATTGCTGACGCAGACCGGCTTTCTGCTGGCGCTGCTCAAATGGTCACCCGACTATCTTTATGGTCTGATGGCGCAGGCCAATGCGATGAAGGGATTCGGTGTGCGGGTCGGCTACCGGCACTTTGCGCCGTCCGGAACGCACTGGATCTCAGCGCCCGCCCATATCCGGCCCGATGACTGGCTCGTCTGGGCGACGCGGGCCGATCTCGTCACGCTGGCGCGGGGCCTTGCGGCTCCAGAGCCTGAATGACGCCGAAATAGGCCAGCATCCGCACCGGAGAATCGGGTCTTGGGCGCAGGGGCATGATCAGCCGTTCATAGGCAACGTCATGCATCCGTCCACCCAGCCGGATACCGGTGCGGCCATAGCCATAATAGGTGCCGGATTCCAGAGCGCTCAGGTAGCCCGCTGCCGCGGCCCGCTCAAGTTCGGGATCCGGTGTCACCAGCGCCTCGCCGGGCTGCTCGCTCCACACGCTGCCGAAAAGCTGGACCTGCGAGGAAAGCCGTCCCGCATAGACGATCGGCGGTGCCGTTCCGCTGTCATCCGGCAATGCGCAGAGGCTGAGATAGGGCAGATGCTTCTGCAGCTCCGGCCCTGCGACAGAGCCGGCCCTGAGCATGTCTTCATAGAATTGAGACAGCCGGGGGTCTGCAAGACCGCGTTCGATCGCACTGCTGCCAAGGTCGGCAAAGAGCTGTCGGGGTCTGGCGAGCATCGGGCCTGTCAACTTTCTTGGGGCATGCGCCTCCCGGCTCGGGGCGTCTGCCGCAGGGCATATGTACGGACAAAGATGCCCTAGTCATCCTGCAAACGGAAGCGTGAAGTGAAGATGATGCGTGCTGGTACCTATGGCTTCCGGCGGAATCAGTCCTGCGCCAGAGTACGCAACAGCACCTCAATCACATCGCAGAAGTCCTCGCGGGCATCCGGTGACAGGGCATCAACACTCGCTGCATGGTAATCGACCGCCAGGATCATGTCCCAGAGAACAGCAAGATCCTGATGTCGTGCTTCCGCATGCAGCCGCCCGGCCCGGTTACCGGCCGGCATCTTGTGCTCATGCTGCAGTCTGTTCACGTCAAAGCGGGGCATGACAGCCTTTCCAGTCAAGTCCGGTTCAGCGCGGCGAAGGTATGCCTGAAACGGAATACCGGGCCGCGATTGCGCCAGCATCAAGTGCAATCCTTGAGTGCGGTTGTTAGAATAGGTCCAGATTCAAAGCTGTCATAGCAATCAAGAGTGATCCCTAAGGTTGCAAATTGTGCCAAATCGCGTCAGCGCTTGACCTCAGCTGCCGGTCCTGCGTGCCGGTGCCTGTGTCAAAACCGGTTGTGCGGCCCCCGCGATGCGCAAGTGATGTTGACATTCGCTCCGTTCCCGCAGAAAACAGCCATGAATGGCTGGTGCAGCGCCGCGGTCGCGCTGCAGCCTGGAAAACTCCGGCAAACCAGCAGCTTGCAGCACGTATGCGAGACGGGACAGACACAATGGTGGCGCGAATCTACCGGCCGGCGAAGACGGCCATGCAGTCGGGCAAGGCCAAGACGCAGCGTTGGGTGCTCGATTATGAGCCCGAGGTTGCGCGCAGCATCGATCCGCTGATGGGCTACACCTCCTCTTCCGACATGAAGCAGCAGGTGCGTCTCTTCTTCGAAACCTGTGAAGAAGCCGAAACCTATGCACAGCGCAAGGGCATCGCCTACCGGGTGGAAAAGCCGAAGGACCGCACCATTCGCGGTGCAAGCTATTCGGACAATTTCCGCTTCGACCGGCATGCACCCTGGACGCATTGAGGCGCCTGACCAGATCAAGCCTGCCTCAATGAGATCTGGGCACTGATGCCGCCCGTCCCGCCTTCCGGGCGGGTTTTGAAATCGACACCGGGCAAGGCCGTTCCTCCGGCATGCCCCGCGCGGCCTGATCCGCGCAAACGGCCCCTTAGCTCAGCTGGATAGAGCACTCGCCTTCTAAGCGAATGGTCGCAGGTTCGAATCCTGCAGGGGTCGCCAAACCATTATCCAACCGATTGATTTTGCTATAGGTGCGACCGTTCCGGGAATGGGGTGCGACTTGGAGTCTGTTCTGCAGGCGTTCGCTGCCGCTTTGGGCTGGTGCCTTGCGGCCTGCTGTCGTCATAAAACGAACGGGGCAGGCCAACAGTCGCTGGCCTGCCCCGGGAAGAATGCCTGAGATACGAGGAATGGCTGAGATGCGAAGAATGGCTGCGATGCCATGTCCGGACGGTCAGCCGGCAGGGAACGGCAGCGCACCTTGTTCAGCCCGCTTTCGTGCTCCGCAGCAGATCACCCGGCGACAGCTTTGCCCTGAGCGCCTCGTTCACATCGGCAGCATCATCGTCCAGTGCGTTGGCCGCCATGGTCAGCAGATAGGCGCAGAACGTGCGGCCATCCTTTTCAGCTTCACGGCGGGTGAAATAGATCATGCGCTTGAGGGACTCCGCAGACATATCCTGCATGGCATCATGGCCATGCACTGTTTCCGCGGCTGCTTCAGCCTTCGTCAGTCCTGCAGCTTTCGACATGTGCAACCTACCGTTCTGATATTGACCGGTTCTCCGGCCTTGCGTGAAATACCCAGTTCTTGGGCGGCAGCTGGTTTCCCGGCTCACTGAAAGCCAGCCTGCCACGGCACCGGTACGTTGATCATCGGGTTGTAGCGTGAAATGAACGTGATAGGTTGACTATGATTGCGGTAATGCTGAAGAATCGGCACTCTTGAGTTGCAGGTTGTGCGGGTGCTTTGAGAAACCTATCCTAGTACATAAGGAAAAATAGCAAGGGAACGGCTGAGGGGCGGGGTGTCTGCAGCGGAATTTCTTGCTTCTGATCCGGAATGATTGTGGGACAAACAGCATGACGAGGTTGTTTTTCAGGACGCTCGGGGTGCCGCAGCTTGAGGACAGCAGCGGAAGGGTGCTGAGCCTGAAGACGCGAAAGGCCCTGGCTATTCTCGGCTATCTGGTGCGCTGCCCCGGAGGAACCGAGACGCGCGGCGAGCTGTCCGCCTTGCTGTGGAGCGACGGCGACCGCTCCCGTTCCGCCATGTCCCTGCGTCAGGCCCTCAGTCACATCCGCCAGGCCGAGAAAGAGGCGGGGATGCGGCTGGTGGTGGCAACACCTTCCACCTTGTCGCTGCTGCGTGAAAACATCCAGACCGACATCGATGTGCTGACACGGGGCGTGGGCGGGGCCGATCCCGGTGAACTGGACCGCATCAGCTCGCTCTGGGCCGGTGATTTCCTGCATGGCTTTGATGTGCTTGACCCGGCATTCGGCGAATGGCTTGCCGTTGAGCAGGCACGGGTGCGCTCGGTCCTGAGCAAGAAAATCACGGAGGTTCTGGAAGAAAGCCGGACGGGGATTGGCCATGTTGCCTGTGTCAAGCGCGAGCGGCTGGCGCGGTTTCTCCTGTTGCTTGATCCGGCCAATGAATATGGGCATCAGGAACTGATCCGGCATTTTCTGCGTCAGGGGCAGAAGGAGAAAGCACAGCAGCAGTTCAGGGACTGTGCCCGGGAGTTGCGCAATCTCCTCGACATCGAGCCCTCGGCAGAAACGCGCCGCTTGCTGGAGGACGTGCCGGATGTTGCCGGCTCTGAGGGGCATCTGGCTGCGCCTGCGCAAACCTCTGGCGCCGGTACAGAGACCGTCCAGCAAAGCGTCATAGCCTTTCCCACGGGCAACAGGATCGCGTCTGCGCCGCCCCCGGCCATGGCGCCGGCGGCCGGCAGCGAGACTGGCCGGTTTTCTGCCGCTGGCAGCATCGAGGCCGCTGTCCCCGGTGAGCTGCGTTTGCCGGTCATTTCGATTTCGAGCATGGCCTGGGACGAGACGGCAGGAGATGAGACGGCTTTCGCTGTCCGGGAAGAGGTTGTGACGGGGCTTTCGGCCTACCGGTCGTTCGAGCTCTATGAGGCCGCCTATTGGGCGGGGGACGGCAGCATAGCCCCGATGCGCGTGGATGGCGGGGATCTGGGCAGCTTCCTGCTGCGGTTTCACCGGGACCGGACGCTCAACCGGCTTGGCATCCAGCTGGAGAACCGGACCAGCGGGCAGATCGCTTTTCATGAACTGATTGATCTCGATCTGGTCAGGTCCAGCCACGAGCTTCACGAAGCCGTCTACCGCACGGTCAGCCGCATCCACAGCCATATTATCGGGCGGCTGCGCCAGCGGCCGGGCCGCAGCCCCTTTGGCCGCTGGTGCCAGGCAGATGCGCTGATCTGGGAGTTCAACGCCGCTGCCGACCGCAAGGCTCTGGCCATCATGCAGGATCTGCAGGCGAGTGATCCGTCCTTCAGTCTCACCTATGCCGGGCAGGCCTCCATCCTGCTGAAACAGGCCCTGTTCTATCCAACGGCCGAGACGCCGCTGGCTGATGCCGAACATGTGCTGTCGCTGACGGAAAAGGCCGTGGCTCTGGATCCGTGGCAGGTGGTCAACCACCGTGTGAACGGCTGGGCCTTGATCCACTCGCGCCGGCCCGATGATGCCCGCCGCTCCTTTGTCCAGGCATTGAAGCTGAACCCGCTTGATCCGATGAACACGATCTCTGCGGCCGAGGCCTTGGCCTATATCGGCGAAAGAGAACAGGCACTGAAGACGGCCGAGAGGGGATTTGACGGGCTGATTGTCACGCCGCGCATCGTCTATGGATATCTGGCGAATGTGTTCTTTGCGCTCGGCGATTATGAACGGTCGGCTGACTACGCAAGGCGCGGCCCCTTCGACAATTTGCATGGCCTGGCCACCCGTTTTGCCGCGCTGTACCGGGCCGGACATATGCAGGATGCGGAAGCAGCACGCGCGCTGCTGCTGCAATGCATGGAGCGGCAGCTCGGGGCGAGTACCCGCTGGCAGACTTCCCTGCAGCTGCGGCAATGGCTGGACAGCGTGAACCTGTTTCAGGATCCGGAGGCGCGGGCCTCGTTTGATCTGGCCATGAACAGCCTGCGGGAAACTGTCGGGCTGGCGCGGCACGCCTGATGCCCGGCGGGGGACCTGGCCGGGATGCTGCCGGTTGGCATCAATGCAGCGGACCTGCCGCGGCGCTCTGGCCAAGGCCGCTTTCGATTTCCTGCAGATAGGCGGCATCGCCGCGTGCCAGCTTTTCGGCATTGTAGCGAAACGGAAGCACCACCTGACGAGTCTCTGCCGTCTCCACGAGAATCTTGAAGTCAAACAGCGCTGTCAGGTTGGCGGGCAAACCGGCAGCGGCAAGGACAGCGGCCGGGTTCCGGCAGAGCGCTTCACGCTTGTCCGGGTCGGCTGCCGCTTCAGCCAGAATGCGGCCAAGCACCGGGATCTTGGAGGCGGGCAGGGGAAATCGCGCCATGGCACCTGTCCTTGCAAGAGCTGCAGAATGTGGGATGGACAGGACAGCCCCCCTGTCGGCGGGCTGTCCTGTAGCCCTCCGGTCTTATTCCGGCAGGATGTCGTAGTAGCACGCACCCAGAGCCTTGCGGCCGAGCTCTTCGAAATAGCTCTCGTCGGCAGCGGCGAGGCGGGCCGTATCAACCGCGGCCGGAACCACCAGATGCACGGTGTCAGCGCTGTCCGCATGGACGGTGACGCCGGAGAGGTGCTTTGCGGCAGCGGCCGCAGCTTCGCTGGCAGTGGCCGCGTCATTCACGGTCTTGCCGATGAGCGCGCCAAGGGAGAGCTTGCTGTCGAGAATGGCTTCCTGCTTCATGACGAACCTCTTCAGTCTGGTGTTGGAATTGCTGGCACCGGGTAAAGCGAAGCTGCTCCTGGAAACTGTTATGTTCCAGGGTCAAAGGGCCTTGCCTGATGCTGGTGTCACGTGTTCCCGTCAGATGATCTGGCCGGGGTGCCGTTGCTCAATCAGGCTGCGCCGGACGGAGCTCTTCGGCAAGAGGCGGACCGGGGCTCCCCAGCAATGCAACTCTTGAGCGGTGAAGGCTTGTGGACAAGGCAGTGGCACAAAAAGGGGCATTTCTGCGGGCTGCAGAAACGGCAGAAGCGGACCCTCATGGGGCATTCAGATCTGCGGCGCAGGGAAATGGCGGGACAGACGGGACGGCGCAGGCTCTGGCCTTCCTCCTGTCCTGCGGCCTTCTGGAGCAGCGCGGCGGCAGTTTGCGGGCCGCTGAGGGCGTCCCGCCTGAGACCCTGCGCCTGTTTGCCGGGTTTCTGGACCGTTTTGCCCCCCGGATCGCCTTTGCACCGCTGGCGGACTGTCCGGTCCATGTCTGTACGGCCATGCCTGGCCCCCTGCCTGAGGGCTGGCGGCGGGAGGCGCTCCAGCCTCTTCTGGCGCAGCTGGCCTGTGGCGGGCAGGGGCTGGAACGGCACCGGGCCGTGCTCGGCTGCCTCGGCGAACTGGCGGAAAGGCTCAGTCTGATCGCGCAAGGGCCAGAGGATCCGCTCGTGCTGGAGCGGCAAGGTGAAGATGACGGGGATCTGCCGGCCGGGGCCTTCTTGCAGTTCAGCGCCGCTCAGGAGAAGGAGCTGGCCGGCCGCGTTCCCGCGCTTGCTGCGGTATGGGAAGGCGAGAGGATCGGCTGGAACCGGCTGTCCCGGCGGCGGATGCGTGTTACCTCTGCCTTCTCGGATGAGACAGCGCTGATTCCCGCCTTTGCCGTTCTCCTTGGCGAAGGACGGAATGCAGGGATACCGCAGCTCCCGCTTGGGTCGGCGCTTGGATCGACGCTGGGGGCAGCCGTCTGGACGGATCGGGAAACAGCGGCCCGGCGGGCGGTGCTGGAACTTGCCGAACGGGACGCCGCCGGCATCTGGTGGCACAACCGGCTGGGGATAACCCCCTTACCCTGGGCTCAGGTGAGGGAGTTTCTGCCTAAAATATGTGCTGATTGGCTCTCTGCGCGCGCGCACGTCACTCATTTTCTTTACTTGCCAGTTGACTTTTCGCTGCATGTGATAGCCGCCGTTTCCCACGGTGAAGACGGGAAATCCGGCGTGATCGGGGTGGCTGGCGGGCTGGAGGCAGGGGCTGTGCTTCAGTCTGCAATCGGAGAACTCGTACAAGGTGAATTTGCGCTGGAGCTTGCCGGTCGGAGGTCTGCGTCCGGCAAAGAGGGGGGAACTGGCTCTGCGTTGCAGTCCTATGCAGCCAGGGACGTGCGGCAAGACCTGCGGCTGGAGGCGGCAACGGCCGCCGTGGTGCAGGATCTGGAACGGGAATTTTCCTGGCAGGAGTTCGAAGCCTCGCTGATGGCGCAGAAAATCCGGATCTGGCTGGCGGATTGCTCGAGAGCGGAGACTGGGCTTGCTTGCGTGAAGGCGGTTAGTCCGGATCTGTGCTCCTGGCTTCCCCGCTTCGGCAACCCGCGGCTCTTCACGTCTCCGGTCCGGTGGGGTCTGAGGCCTTTGCCTGCAGAAGAGGGGGAATTTTCCGGACGGCACTATCCGTTCTGATCTGCCGCATGCCGCCATGTCTGAAGTCCGGCCGGTTCTCTGCGGTCAGATCCGTGAAATACCGGAGGGCAGGGTGCTTGACACGCCCGTCCTGACCGCATAGAAAAAACATGAGATTGATACTCCACTTTTGGAGCGGCGCTCTCACCGGCTTCGTGCCGGTTCCCCTCTTGGGGTCTCTGGAAACCAGACTTTAAAGGCGGGCTTTTTGCCCGCCTCTTTTTTATTTCAGCTTTTGGGCGCTGTCAGCCCGGGCGGCCATCTTCCTTGGGCCGGGCGAGCGTCAGCACCCAGAAATGGCGCCACTTGCCGGTCGGGCGGCGCACCCGCGAAATGCCGACCCGGGTCACATAGGGATTGAGCAGGTTGCGGCGGTGGCCGGCAGAGCCCTTCCACCCGGCCATGGCGGCATCGAGGCTGTCATAGCCGGCACCGAGGTTTTCCGCAGCGGCGTAATGTTCGTAGCCATGCCCATCCAGGCGGCGGGCGAGGGCGATGGCCCGGTGCTCGCGGGTATCCATGCTGTCCCAGCGGGCAATGTGATTGGCCATCCATGCCGAGATTTCATTCAGGCGTCCGTCAGCGCGCAGCGGCGGCAAGCCGTTTTCCGCACGGAAGCTGTTCAGCCTCTGCAGCATCTCATCCCGGTTTACCGAGACCGGCTCAATGGGCACATTGCGGTCGAACTGGCTGCCTGATCCACCGCCGCAGGCCGCAAGGGGAAGAACGGCTGCACCAAGCAAAGTCAGGCGCAGGGCGTCGCGTCGGGTAAGGTTCTGTCTCAGCATCGTCCCTCAGGGTATTGAAAAAAAAGATTATTTTTCGCCAGGCCAACTCACACCCTTGTCCGCGAAGAAGGGATAGGGCCCCGGATATGCCTCTACATAGTGAAGATGGCTGGACAAACCAGCCTCCGGGTCAAGCCGGTGCACAAAAAACGCAGGCGGTTCCATCACAAATTCGGCAGGAGCGTCCGGCGAAAAGTCCAGAACACAGGCATGGGCCGTGCTGGGGCACAGGGTCATGACGGTTCCGGCAAAGCGGGCGATGATTGTCCGGTGCACATGACCGCAGATCAGCCGCTCCACGTGGTGGTGGCGTGAGAGGATGGCGGCGAGCGCCTCGGTGTCCGCAAGGCCTATCACGTCCATATGGGCGATGCCGGTCACCTTGGGCGGGTGATGAAGGGCAACGAGGGTGGGCGTGTGATCGGCTGCAAGCGTCTGGTCAAGCCAGGCGATCTGTTCCCCGCCCAGCCGGCCATAGGGCTTGCCCGCAACGCTGCTGTCCAGCACCACGAGGCGCAATCCGCCGATGGTGACCGCATAATGCAGCTTGTCCCCGGCGGGCGCATCCCCGACACCCGGAAAATCCGCCAGTTCGCTGCGCATGGCGGCCGTCAGGTCATGATTGCCCGGCATCACATAGACCGGGCAGGGCAATTGGCGGCAGAGCTGACGCAGCAGGGCATATTCCCGCTCATCGGCGCCGTCCGTCAGGTCACCGGTGATGACAACGGCATCGGGCTTCTGCGGCAGGGCGGCGATGGCGCGGAACGCACGGGCCGCCAGCATGTTTGTGTCACTCACCCTGTAACAGGCAAGGCCGCGCGGGCGCAGGTGCAGGTCGGTTATCTGGACAATCAGGGTCATCGGCCTTGGGTTCAGCTCCATGGAAAGGGCGGGAGGACGATAGTGGAAACCGCGTTTCGCGCAAGTCTCAGGTTCCCCTTTGGATTGCTCTCCTGTAGGAAGCGGTGCAGCATCACATGGCAGGTGCAAACGGTTCCGGAACAGTCACATGCATGAGACCGAGCAGCAGACAGGCGAGAGCATCGACGGCGGCGCAGCCGGCATGGCACAGGCGCGCGATCCCCGGCCGCATACGGCCTGGCTGAAGCTGCTCGGGCATGACCTGTTTGCCCCCGCATTGCTGCTTCTTCTGGCGCTGTTCATGTTTGTGCCGGGCCAGTCTGCCGTGCCGCCGCTCGACCGGGATGAGCCGCGCTTCACCCAGGCCACCAAGCAGATGCTGGAAACCGGCGACTACATGGACATCCGCCTGCAGGAGGAGCCGCGCTATAAGAAGCCGATCGGCATCTACTGGCTGCAGGCCGCTGCCGTGAAGCTCACGGGACACGACGCTTCCGCACCCTTGTGGGTCTACCGGCTGCCGTCCCTGCTGGCGGCATTGACGGTGGTGCTGGCGGTCTATTGGACGGCACGCGCCTTCACCGGGCCGCCTGCCGCGCTGGTGGCTGCCATGCTGGTGGCTCTGGCGCTGATCCTTGGTGTGGAAAGCCGCCTCGGCAAGACGGATGCTACGCTTTTCGCCTCCATCGTTCTGGCGCAAGGGGCGCTGGCGCGGATCTATCTGGCGGATGATGCCACACGCCGCCATTGGGGGCTGGCACTGGTCTTCTGGGTGGCGCTGGCGCTTGGCATTCTGGTCAAGGGGCCGGTGGCACCGATGATCGTTGGTCTGACAGTTGCCGCGCTCGCCCTGATGCGCCGCCGGATCGGCTGGTTCCGCGCCGCCGCGCCGCTGCCGGGTGCCGTCCTGACGCTCCTGCTGGTGCTGCCGTGGTTTGTGGCGATCTGGATTGCCTCCAAGGGCACATTCTTTGAAGAGGCCATCGGCCGCGATCTGATGGGCAAGGTGGCCGAGGGCCAGGAAAGCCACGGCGCACCGCCGCTGACCCATCTTGCAGCCATGCTTGTGGTGTTCTGGCCGCTGCCGGCTTTTCTGGCGCTGGCAGCCCCGCGCATCTGGGCGCTGCGCTCCCTGCCGCTGGTGCGGTTCTGTGCCGCCTGGTTCTTCCCGGCCTGGGTGGTGTTTGAACTGGTGGCGACCAAGCTGCCCCATTACACCATGCCGCTGCTGCCCGCCCTTGCGCTGCCCGTTGCCCTGGTGATCGTGGACGAGCGGCCGGCCACCGGCCGTGTGCTGCGCTGGATTGCGGCGGTGCTGCTGGCGCTGCTGCCGGTGGCGATTGCCGCGGCCTCCGTTGCCGGGCCGCTGTTCCTTGGCGACTGGCCGTCTCCTCCGGGCGTGGTCTTCTGTGTCATTGCGGCCGTGATCAGCGTCTGGGCCTCCATGCGCCTGTTGCGCGGCGACATGACGGGTGCGCTCTGGCGCTCCTGCGCGGCTGCGGTGGCCATGACCACCGGCTTCTGGGGCTTTGTGGGGCCAGGACTGTCGACGATCTGGGTCAGTCCGCGCCTTGTGGCCGCTATTTCCGAAGGTGCAGGCTGCACCCCTGTGAAAGTGGCCTCGACCGGCTTCAGCGAGCCAAGTTTTGTGTTCCTGCAAGGCACGGACACCTTGCTGGGCGGCGCGGAACAGTCCGCAGCCTTCCTGGCGCAGGACCCGGCCCCTTGCCGTGCCGCCGTGGTGGAAAGCCGTCAGGAACAGGCGTTTCTGGACGCCGCCAGCAAGGATGGGCTTGTGCCCGTGCTGGCAGGCAGGGTACAGGGCCTGAATATCAACGGGGGGCGGCAGCTCGATCTGGGGATTTATGTGCCCGGAGCGTCTGCAAGATGAGCGAGCAAGAGGTAAGGCCCCTGATGGCATCCGGACGTTTTTCCAAGGTGCGGCAGCGTTTTGTGGCAAATGTGGCCAGCATCCGCACCATTCTTGCAAACCGGCGTGCCCGGGCGAAGGGCCCGCATGAGCCACTGCCTGCCGGCCAGCGCCCGCAGGACTTTCTGGCCATCCTGCTGCTGGCAGCAGGATTCGGCGTGGTGATGCTGGACATTCCCGCCATTCCATGGGTGCGGGCACTGCCACCGGAATATGGCGTGGTGTTCTCCTGGGTCACGGATCTGGGCAAGTCCAACTGGATCCTGTGGTCTACCGGACTGTTCTGCCTCGCCTGTCTGGCTCTCGTGAATGCGCAGGTTCTTGCTGTGCGGGTGCGCATGGCCGGAGCCATGATCTGGACCTATGCGGCCTTCGTCTTCTACTCCGTCGCGCTCAGCGGCCTCCTGGTGGTGATCCTGAAGTGGAGCATCGGCCGCGCCCGGCCGAAGTTGTATGAGGTGGCGGGCCCGGTCGAGTTCAGCCTCTTCGCCTTTAACAGCACCTACACCAGCTTTCCCTCGGGCCACTCGACCACGGTCGCCGCTTTCGCGCTGGCACTGGCGCTGATTTTCCCGGCCTGGCGCTGGCTGATCGCCGCTGTGGCCTTCTGGGCGGCTTTCAGCCGTGTGATGGTCGGGGCGCATTACCCTTCGGACGTTGCGGCGGGGTTGCTGCTCGGGGCCGCGACAACGCTATACTGCGCCCGCTGGATGGCGAAGCGCCGGATCGGCTTCGTGCTGCGCCCCGGTGGACGGATCCGGCCCATTGCCAATGCCTTTTCGGCGCGGGCAGCCTTCCGGGCGCTTTGGAATGCGGCCCTTGGGCGCCGGTCTATGACCGCGCATCCAGCCGCTGCACAGGATGAAAAGTGAGATGCCGATGAACGGTACAGAGCAGGGCATGGCAGAGACCGGACTTGAGGTGAGCGTGATCGTGCCGGCCAAGGACGAGCGCGACAACCTGCCCATCCTGCTGGACGAAATTGCCGAGGCGCTGCAGGGCCGCGCCTTCGAGGTGCTGGTGATCGACGATGGCTCGACCGATGGCACCGATCAGGTTCTCGCCGGTTATGCCGCTTCCCATCCCTGGCTGCGCCCCCTGCGCCATGCCCGGTCCGGCGGCCAGTCCTGCGCCGTGCGCACCGGGCTGCGCCATGCACGCGGGCGGATTGTTGCCACGATCGATGGCGATGGTGAGAACAACCCGGCCTATATCCCGGAGCTGATGGCTGCGCTGGAGGCGGGTGGGCCGTCCGTGGCGCTCGCCGCCGGGCAGCGGGTGGGGCGCAAGGCAAGCCGTGCCAAGCGCATTGCCTCGCGGCTCGCCAACCGCCTGCGCGGCGCGCTGCTGAAGGACAACACCCGTGACAGCGGCTGCGGCCTCAAGGCGCTGCGCCGCGAGGTCTTCCTGCAGCTGCCGTATTTTGACAGCTGGCACCGCTTCCTGCCCGCGCTGGTGATCCGCGAGGGCTACGGCGTGGTGCATGTGGATGTGCTGGACCGGCACCGCCGCCACGGCACGTCCAAATATGGCATTTTCGACCGGGCCCTGATCGGCGCACTCGATCTGCTCGGTGTGTGGTGGCTGCGCCGCCGCCGCAAATCCATCCCCGAGGTTTCGGCCATCGAACCGGCCGCCGGACCCCGTTGAGACCACGCCGGAGCGGATCACAGGAGCCGCAATTCAGATGAACGCTTTGCTTGACTGGCTGCATACGGTTTTCGTGCAGCAGCTGGATGTTTGGATCATCCTGGGCTTCGTCGCCCAGTTCATGTTCTCGATGCGCTTTGTGGTGCAGTGGATTGCATCGGAGCGGGTAGGGCGGTCCATCGTGCCGGTGGCCTTCTGGTTCTTTTCCATCGGCGGCGGAACATTGCTGCTGATCTACTCGATCCAGCGTCAGGACCCGGTGTTCATCGCCGGACAGGCCCTTGGCCTGATCATCTATATCCGGAACCTGTGGCTGATCTTCAAGGAAAAGCGCCAGGATCCCACGATCTGAACGCAGAACCTTGGCTGCCAGGAAAAAACAACGGGCGGGATGGTGACCATTCCGCCCTTTGTTGTTCCGGCACGCCCGGCTTTCAGGCGGCGCGGATGGTGCCGAGGAAGCGGGAGAGCTCGCGGTTGAGCTGATCGGCCTGCTTGGCAAGATCGGCCGAGAAATGCAGCACGTCCGTCGAGGCGGAGCTGGATTCCTGTGCCGCACGGGTCACCGTGGTGATGGCACCGGACACTTCCGCGGTGCCGCTGGAAGCCTGCTGCACGTTGCGGGCAATTTCCTGCGTGGCGGAGGACTGCTCTTCCACCGAGGCGGCAACCGCGCCGCTGATCTGGCTCATCTTGCGGATGGATTCGGCGATGTCCGTGATGGCTGCGGCTGAGTCCGTGGTCGAGAGCTGGATGGAGGCCACCTGCGAGGCGATCTCCGTGGTGGCCTTGGCCGTCTGATCGGCGAGCTGCTTCACTTCGGCGGCAACCACCGCAAAGCCCTTGCCGGCTTCGCCCGCACGGGCCGCCTCGATGGTGGCGTTGAGTGCCAGCAGGTTGGTCTGGCTGGCGATGCCGTTGATCAGCTCGACGATGTCGCCAATCTTCTGGGCCGCATCCGACAGGCTGTGAACCTTGCGGGCGGCCGTATCGGCATCTGTCACGGCCACATTCGACATGCGGTTGGACTGGTCGACCTGACCGGCGATCTCGCGCACGGAAGCGGTCAGTTCCTCGGTCGCAGCAGCGACGGTCTGGACGTTGGCCGAGGCCTGCTCGGCGGCCGCTGCCACGGTGATGGACTGCTGGGACGTGTGTTCCGCGTTGGAGGACATGGCCTGCGCAGCCTTTTCGAGACGATTCGCGGCCACCGTGACATTGCTGACGATGCCGCCAACGGCATCTTCAAATTCCTTGGCAATGCGCGCCATCATTTCCCTCTGGCGGGCTTCTGCGCTGGCCTTCTCCGCATCGGCTTCCCGCTGCAGGCGTTCCTTCTCGATGCTGTTTTCCTTGAAGATCAGCGTAGCCTTGGCAACTGCACCGATTTCATCGCGGCGGTCCGTGCCCTCGACGGCGACCGTGTTGTCGCCATCCGCAAGCCGGGTCAGTGTTTCGACCATCGCGGAAATCGGCTTGGCCACGCCATACTGGCTGACATAGAGGCCGATGCCGATACCGGCGATAATGGCAATGACGGCCGTGACCACCATGGTGGTTGCGGCGGAGATGGCGGAACTGGAGGCAGTCTCGCGCTGCGTCTTCATCATGCCATCGGAGTAGGTGCTGTAGACCTTCACCGCATCCGTTACGTTTTTCTGGCCGGAAAGGGCGGTTGCAAGGGCGCCAGTGATGGCTTCCTCATTTGCCGGATCCTTGGCGGCCACGTCCACCATGGCAATGATGGTCTTGAAATAGGCATCCATTGCCTTGCGCACATCGGCCAGCTGCTGCTTCTGCGCCGTGTCGGCCACCGCTTCGAGAACCGGCAGGCGGTCCAGCATTTCCTTGGAGCGGCGGTCTGTTTCGGCGCGGAAGTCGGAGGCTTTTTCCGGCGCGAGGGCCAGCTGATAGGTCATGCGGCTGATGGCGATGATGTCGATCCGCAGGTCCATTGCTTCGCGGGCCGCTTCTTCCGAAGCGCCGACTTCCGTGAAGGAATGACTGAGAGCGTTGATCTGCGTCCAGGCGACGGCCGCGATTCCGGTCGCGCAAAGTCCCATGAGAATGAGGACCGCCAGAATCTTCTGAACGATCGGAATATGCTTGAGTGCCATCGGTAAGGCCTTTCTGCCGAAGCGGAAGAATCTGGCCGTAACGATAGGATGTGGTGATTACTGAAGCTTTAAATGAAGATGACAGCTGGGTGACGTTGAGGACAGGTGGTCCGGCTTCTTTGTAATTTGAGATTGCACGTAGTTCTTCCGGTAAAATCTTCGGTTGCCGAATGTGGGGCGGGAGGTCTTCCGGTTTTATTTTGCGGTGCACAAGAAATCAGCCGCCCTGCGGGCAACTGATTCCTTCTTCAGGCGGCGAGCAGCGGTCTCATACCAATGCTCGATGAGCTTGACTTGTCGAGCGTTGGTTAAGCCCGTGCGGCGCTTGAGCAATTTCAAGGCGTGATGCGTCAGCATCGAAAGCCTTGGTATCAGATGCCGGAAAGTTCGCTGCGGAAAGGCGGATTGGCGCCCGCGCGCGAAACCGTGATGGCGGCGACCGCCACCGCACGGGCCAGCGCGGCTGTAAGGCTCTGGTCCGAGATGCCTGCAACCGCTTCCTTGGTCAGGAGACCGGCATCCTCCAGCGCCGACAGGAAGCCGGCGTTGAACGTGTCGCCGGCGCCGACCGTATCCACCACCTCGACCTTGCGGGCCGGAACGGTCACGTCGAGCGTGCGGGTCAGAGCCCTTGCACCATCCTTGCCAAGGGTGAGGATGACGATCTTCGCGCCGCTGGCGATCCAGCCCTGTGCAAGCGCCTCGAACGGCTCGCCGGGGGCCAGCCAGTCCAGATCCTCATGCGAGACCTTGATGATGTCCGCCTGCGGAATGATGCGGGAAAGACGGGCACGGTAGGCGGCTTCATCGGTGATGAAACCGGGGCGGATGTTGGGATCGAGCGAGATCACGCGGGCGGGGGCCTCGCGCGTCAGCAGGGCCTCATAGGCGGTGCCGCAAGGCTCGCCGATCAGGCTGATGGCACCGAAATGCAGGGCGCTTGTCCCGTCCGGCAGCACCGGCAGGTCTTCCGGCGTGATCAGCCGCCCGGCCGAGTTTTCGTCATAGAAGGTGTAGGTGGCGTCCCCATTGACCAGCCGCACGAAGGCAAGCGTCGTCGGCCGGGCGGAGCGGATGCACAGGTCCGACGTGACGCCGGAGGCCGCCAGATGGGCCAGAAGCTGCTCGCCGAAGAGATCCGTCGAGACACCGCAGAGGAAGCCTGCACGGTTGCCGAGGCGGCCAAGCGCAAGGGCCGTGTTGAAGATGGCGCCGCCCGGCACCGGCAGAAAGGCTGTGCCTTCCGTGCCAACAGTCCTTGGCAGCATGTCCATCAGCGCTTCGCCGCAACACAAGATCATCCGCGTTCCTCCCGGTTTCCGGATCAAATCAGCTCCGCACTGCTTGTGCCCCGGCACGCGCGGCGGCGCAAGATCCCCCCGGGCTGAAGGCGCGCCTCCTGCCTCCTGTTCTGCCGCCGCATGCCGGGATTGCGTGCCCTGACTACCCGGTCCGGTGCGCTCATCGTGGAATGGTGTCAGCGGTATTTTTCGATGAATTCATCGATGGACAGCTTGCGGATATCGGGGAGGGCTTCGCGCAGGGCGTCATGGCTCCAGTCCCACCAGGCAATGGCCTGCAGGGCTTCGGCCTGAGCTTCGGAAAAACGCCGCTTGATCTGACGGGCCGGAACGCCGCCAACAATGGTGTAAGGCGGCACATCCTTGGAGACCACGGCGCCTGCGCCAATGACGGCACCGGTGCCCACGGTGACCCCGGCCAGAACCGTGACCCCATGACCGATCCAGACATCGTGGCCGATGGTGACCCAATGATCCTTGCGCCACTGGAAGAACTCGTCATCGTCCTCGCCGAGGCCGTATTGGGCAGCGCGGTAGGTGAAGTGGTGCTGGCTGGCGCGCCAGGTGGCATGGTTGCCCGGATTGATGCGCACGCCTTCGGCAATCGAACAGAACTTGCCGATGGTCGACCAGACGATATTGCCGCCTTTCACGATGTAGGAATAATCACCAAGGCTCGATTCCCGCATGGAAACATGCGCCATGATCTCGGTCCATTTGCCGATCTGGCAATCAACCACCGTTGCTGTTTCGTGGATGCTGGGGGCTTCGGAGAGCGTCTTCATTATCTTGTACCGTCGTATGTGCCGATGAAACGGGTGCGGATGACTGCAGACAGGGCGTCGATGACATAGACCATGGCAATGATCAGGAAGATGATCGACCAGGCCTCATCCCAGCGGTAGGCGCCGATGCGGTCGGAAAGCAGGAAGCCGATGCCGCCCGCGCCGACGATGCCGAGGATCGTGCCGGAGCGGACATTGGATTCAAAATTGTAGAGCGTGATCGACAAAAGCACGGGCAGGACCTGCGGCAGAATGCCAAAGCGGACGGATTGCAGCGGTGCGCCGCCCGAGGCGATGACGCCTTCGACAGGCTTCTTCGAGGTGTTTTCGATGGCTTCGGCGTAAAGTTTCGCCAGCACGCCGATTTCGCTGACGGCGATCGCCAGAACACCGGCCAGAGGGCCAAGGCCGAAGGCGCGGATGAAGATCAGCGCCAGGATCAGCGTTTCGAAGGCGCGGATAATATCAAAGCCGCGCCGCACGCCGAAGCGCAGGAACGGGAGGCGGTTGATGTTCTGGGCGCCAAGGAAGGAGAGGGGAAATGCGATGACGGCGCCCAGCACGGTGCCGAGGAAGGCCATCGACAGGGTTTGGGCAAGGCCGGTCAGGATCTCCGACATTTCCCGCCAGGACGTCCAGATATGGGGCGGGAACATGAAGGACAGCACCCGGCCAAGACGTTGCAGCCCGTTCCAGAGCCGTTCGGGTGACGCATCGAAATCATAGAGGCACCAGGCAAACAGGGCCGTGAAAGCCAGCCAGAAGCACAGCCGGGCGAGCCGCTGCAGCGGAGGGCGGCGGAAGGCATGCGGCAGGCGGGCTCTGGCACGGGCGATTTCGGCTGCGGTGATGGCTGGGGCGGCAGCCGGGCCGTGACGATATGCGGTGTCGCGCTGCATCACGCGTTCCTTTCCAGGCCGATGATGTGATGGCGGAGCTTTTCCGACAGCCAGTCGATCACGGTGACGGTGACCAGGATGATCAGGAACAGGGCCGAAAGGTCGGTGTATTCCTGATAGGACAGGGCGGTGCGGAACTCCTGTCCAAGACCGCCGGCACCCACGTAGCCGATGATCGAGGAGGAGCGGACGTTGATCTCGAAGCGCAGCAGCGTGTAGCTGATGATATTCGGCATGACCTGCGGCACCGCGCCATAGCGGATCTGGTCGAACCAGCTGCCGCCGGACGCCTTCACCCCTTCCAGCGGGCGCATGTCGATGTTTTCGTTCACCTCGGAATAGAGTTTTCCGAGCGAGCCCGTGGTGTGGAAGGCGATAGCGAGCATGCCGGCCAGCGGTCCTGCGCCGAAGCAGAAGACGAAGATCAGTGCAAAAACCAGATCCGGCACGGTCCGGGCAATTTCCAGCACCCGCCGCGAAACCCACAGCGTGACGGGGCCCGGTGTCAGGTTGCGGGCAGCGAAGAAGGACAGCAGGAAACCGCCGGCAAGGCCCAGAACGGTGGCCATGAAGGCGATGAGGATCGTCTCCAGCAGCAGCCAGAGCCACACCTTCCAGCGCCAGAACCATTCGGCCAGGTCTTCACCGAGGCTTTCGGGCGAGAGGGAGGGGATGGTCTTGTACAGATATTCGCCAAGCCGGGGCAGACCGGCCAGCAGCACCCAGCGCTCGGCGCGGCTGCCGTCGGCAAGCGTGATCTGGCTGACCTTGAAGAAGTCGGAAAATCCGGCCGTAACCAGAAACAGCACCAGAAGAAGGGCGAGGACCACAAGGAAAGTCAGCCGGGCGCGGCTGCGTTGCGCGGCATAGTCCCGCTCGAAGGCCGCTACTGTCGGGGATACAAGGGTCATAAGCTGTCCGTTGCTGCGTATTTTCTGCCAATGCCCAGCGTCACCGCCCCAGGTCTTGCAATGCTGACGCATCACGCCCTGACATTGCTCAAGCGCGGCATGGGCTTGGCCAGCTCCCGGTGAGCAAGGCCCACCGGGAGCTGGCCGTATTCACGCAGAGCTGATGTCAGCTCCGGCGCTGCTTCTTGAACCAGTCGCGCATGTCGATGATCCACTGGTAGCGGTCATGGTCGACCTCGACATAGCCCTTGGCCGTGGATTTTTCGGCGCCGGACATTTCCTTGAAGGCCACCGGATCGGCCGTGGGGACGTTCTTGACCGCGTCCTTCATTGCAGTGATCAGGCCTTCCGGCAGATTGGCGCGGGCCGCAAAAGGACCGGAGGTGATTTCCGGTGACTGCCAGATCCAGCAGATCTCGCCCTTCTGGATCATGCCCTTGGCTTCCATGCGCTGCGGAATGCCGTTGATCTCGTTGTTGATATAGGTGGCGGCCGCGTCGAACTGGCCGTTGGCGACACCGGCAACTCCCGCTTCATGGCTGCCGGAGAAGGGCGTTGCGCCAAAGAATTCGGACGGCTTGAAGCCCTGCTTGTCGAGATTGTAGTAGGGCACGTTGTAGCCCGAGGTGCTGTCCGGATCGGCAAAGGCGAGCGTCTTGCCCTTCAGGTCCTCGATCTTCTTGTAAGGGCTGTCACAGCGCACGGCGATGACCGAGAAATAGCCGGTGGAACCGTCCTGCTGCACCTGTGTCAGAAGCGGGATCATGCCGCCTTCGGACTCCGTGTAGGCGGCCGCATAGGCGGAGGAGCCGAGGAAGGCGAATTCGATCTGGTTGGCCGCGAGCGCCTGGATCACGCCATCGTAGTTTCCGGCCGTGAAGATCTCCACATCCACGCCCACCGTCCGCTTCAGGTAGTCCTTGAAGGGGGTGTAGCGGGAGACGCGGTCGCTTTCGTTCTCGCCCGAGAGAATGCCGAATTTGACGACCTTGTAGTCATTCTTCCAGTCCTGGGCGTGGGCGGTGGTTGCACCGAGGCCGAGGGCAAGCACGGTGGCGGCGGCAATGATACGCATGTCAGTCTCCCTTGAGAGGTCAGGCCGGCATCGCGACCCTGAGGCTCGTCGATGTCACGGATTCGGTGAAGTCCTCGAGGTCCTCGCTGCCGTAGATGCTGCGCATCACCTCGCAGGTGAGCAGCCGCGGCGCGCCGTCGAACATCACCCGGCCGGAGCGCATGGCGATGATCCGGTCGCAATAGGTGCGGGCGGTGTCGAGGGTGTGAAGGTTGACGAGGATGGTGATGCCATCCTCTCGGTTGATGGTGCGCAGGGCATCCATCACGCGGGTCGCATTGCCCGGGTCAAGGCTTGCGATCGGCTCGTCGGCAAGCAGGATGCGCGGGTTCTGCACGAGGGCGCGGGCAATGGCGACACGCTGCTGCTGGCCGCCGGAAAGCGTTCCGGCCCGCTGCAGCGCCTGCGGGGCAAGATCAAGCCGGTCAAGGGCGTGGATGGCGAGTGTGCGCTCCTCGTCCGAGAACTGCATCGCCATGGAACTGAGGAAACCGTGGGCGGAAAGGCGGCCGACCAGCACATTGGTGAGGACGTCGAGCCGCTCCACCAGATTGAATTGCTGGAAGATCATGGCGCAGTCCCGGCGCCAGCTGCGCAGGGCCTTGCCCTTCAGCGCACCGACATTGAGACCGCCGAAATGGATCGTCCCTTCACTCGGGTCGATCAGCCGGTTGATCAGGCGCAGCAGCGTGGATTTGCCTGCGCCTGAGCGTCCGATCACCCCGACGAACTGGCCCGGGGCAATGGAGAGCGTGACGTTGTCGACAGCGCGCGTGGCGCCGAAGGAGCGGCCGAGGCCGGAGAGGGAAAGGATGTTCTGTTCCATGACGGGAAGACTGCCCGCCCTCTGTAACAGCGCCACGTCATCCGAATGAATTTTCGTCTGGGCCTTTGTGACGTATCCGTGACGGATATGCAGCTTTTACGGGCAAGGGAGTTTGTTCCCGCTGCGGAAAGTCTTTCAGGAGGTGGCTGAGGCCCGGTTTAAACTCATCAATCCAATAGGTTAGCCTGTGGGCCGGGCTGATGGCAGGGGCTTGCTGCAATGAAAGGTTCATCTGTCCTTCGCTGAACTGTCATGTAAACGGCGGAAAGTCATTCGAACCAATTTTCACACTGTCCGCCGGCTCCATGCCATTTGCCGGGCCGGTGCGTCAGGAAAAGGCAATGATCGAGACAGCGCATCAGTTCGAGGGACTGGCCGAGTTCTATGAGGCCGGCCGTCCCGGGTATCCACCTGCGGTGTTTGCGCATCTGGCGCGGATCTGTCCGGCCCGCTCCGGGCTGAAGGTGGCCGTGGATGTGGGGGCGGGGCCGGGCAATTCGACGGGCGATCTGCTCACCGGCCTTGGTGATGGCTGGAGCGTCATTGCGGCAGAGCCGGGAGAGGACATGCGCCACGTGCTCATGCGCCGGTTCCGCAATACGCCGCAGGTGCAGATCATCGGTGCCCCGGCCGAGCAGCTGAGCCTGCCGCCGGATTTTGCCTCGCTGGTGGTGGCCTGTTCGGCCGTGCATTGGTTCGACCGGCCGAAATTCTACGCCGAGGCGGCGCGGATCCTGTCGCCGGGCGGCATTCTGGCGGTTGTGCGCAACCGGCGCAGGCCGGGGCAGATCTTTGACGGGTTCGACGCTTATGTTTGGAAACACTATCCCAACAGTGCGGAGCTGGAAGCCCGGGAGCAGCGCAAGGAGCCGAGCCATGAGGAACTGTCGGGACTGGACGGTTTCCTGACCGCGCACAGCCGGCGCTGGCCCTGGTCCCGCGCCTTTACAGCGCGGGAACTGATCGATTTCTATTTGACGCGGGCAGTGGTCTGGACTGTTGTCCGCCGTCTTGGCCTGTCGCGGGTGATGGCGGATTTTCAGGAAATCTGCGCGTCCCATGGCCTTTCGGGCGAGACGCGGATGGAGATGCACTTCGACACGCTGGTGCGCTGGACGCAGCGCCGGGCCCGTCCGGCAAGAGCGGGCTGATACCAATGTTCGATAAGCTTGATTCATCGAGCATTGGTTAAGCCCGTGCGGCGCTTGAGCATTTTCAAGGCGTGATGCGTCAGCATCGAAAGCCTTGGTATGAGAGGAATGGTGCCGCCGCAGGTGGCGGCACCGCAGGCGCGGCTCAAGCCGCCTTTGCACATGCCCCGAGATGGCCGCCGGAGTAGATGAACCGGCCCTGGCGCAGCGTGGCCCGCACATGGCCGATGCCCGTATCATCTGCAATGACAAGGTTGGCCAGGCGGCCGGCTTCGATGCAGCCGCGATCGTCGAGGCCGAGGGCTTTTGCGGGGTTGAGGGTTGCCAGACGCACGGCGCCGGGAAGGCCATCCCGGTCTGTTCCGGCGAGTTCCAGAAGGGCCGGAAGCATGGCCGAGGGGTGATAGTCGGAGGCCAGCATGTCGAGAAGACCCGCGGCATGGGCCTCGCGGGCCGAGAGATTGCCGGAGTAGGACTGGCCGCGCAGGGCGTTGGGAGCGCCCATGGCCGTGGCAAGCCCGCGGCGGCGCGCTTCGGCCGCAGCCTCCAGCGTCACCGGGAACTCGCTGATGACAACGCCGAGGCCATGCATCAGTTCCACCTTGTCCGTTGTGTCGTCGTCATGGCTGGCAAGGGCGACACCATGCGCCCTGCACAGGCTGGAAATGGCTTCGAGCGTTTCGGCCAGAACGCTTGCCGGCTGCGTCCGCTCTTCGATGCGGCGGGCGATGGCCTCGGCCGCTTCTTCGCGGCTCAGGCCTCTTTCCCGGGCCATCTTCTGCACGTGCCGCTCGATGTCGCGGTACTGGCCCTGGCCGGGCGTGTGGTCGGTGAGCGAAATGAGATCGACGGTTCCTTCCGTGATCAGTTCCTCGATGACGCTGAGTGCCTTGGGGAAGGTGATCTCGAACCGGGCATGGACGCGGTGGTCGACATTGAGCATGTGCCGCATGGCCTTCAGCTTGCGGATCACGGCGCTGGTGTGTTCATAGCTGCGCAGATGCCCGTAGGTGGACATGGGGCTGAAGGAGAGGGCGGCATAGGCGGTGGTGAAACCGGATCCGGCGAGGCGCCGGTCAAGGTCGCGCAGCCCCAGTTCCAGCGGCATCGGTACATTCGGGCGCGGCTCGACCTCGCGTTCCACCATGTCGCCATGCATATCGACAAAGCCGGGCAGCAGCAGCAGGCCGTTCCCCTCAAGCTCTGCGCCCGCAACCGGAGTATCGCGCAACTCGGCGATGCAGCCATCCTCGATCCGCAGGGAGCCGTGTTCGATCACCTCGTTCGGGGTGACAATGCGAAAGTCAGACAGCCACATGATCAAGTTCTCCGGTTGCCGCAGGCGCGTAGGGGACTGCCGTTTCCGGCACAGTCTGGGTGGTGAGGAGGATTTCCCGGTCGATCAGGCCCGCCACATCACCCGGGTGATGGAAAACACCGATCATGGCGACACCGCCGGCTTTCAGATCCGCCAGCCGCCGCACCAGGGCAGCGCGGGCACCGGCATCGAGCGAGGCGGTTGGCTCGTCCAGAAGCAGGAGCTTCTGCGGCAGGATCAGCGCACGGGCAAGGTTGACCTTCTGCTGTTCGCCGCCGGAAAACGTGGTGGGATAGGCGCGCCACAGATCGCGTTTCACGCCGAATTCTTCAAGCCAGCGGTGTGCCTCGTCAAGGGCCTCGGCTCTGGCCATGCCCGCCCGGCGCAGCGGTTCGGCGACGATCTCGTCGGCGGCAACGCGCGGGCGCGCGGTCAGGAACTGGGTGACGAAGCCGATGTCACGGCGCCGCAGCAGGGTGATGTCGACATCGGCGGCTGTTGCAAGGTCGATGCGGCCTTCGCCGGCCGTGTACCAGATGTGCCCGGCCTGCGGCAGGTAGCTGCGGTAGAGCGTGCGCAACAGGGTGGATTTGCCAGCCCCGTTTTCACCCCGCAGCAGCAGGAACTCACCGGCATGGAGGCGGAAGGAAATGCCGCTGAAGGCGTGCAGTTCCTGGTCGAGGTGATACATGTGGAAGCGCTTTGACAAACCTTCCACGTCGAGAAGCGGGGTCATGCGGACTGGTTCCTTGTTGTCAAAGTTTGGCCTGCACGAGCTGCTGGGTGTACTCGTGCTGCGGATCCTGGAACACCTGGTCGACGAGCCCCTGTTCCACCACCTTGCCACGGCGCATCACCATGACGCGGTCTGCCATGGTGTGGATGACGCCCAGATCATGCGAGACGATGACCATGGTGATGGAGCGGTCGCGCTGAAGCCGCTTCAGCGTGTCCAGCACCAGCGCCTGCACCGAGACATCGAGGCCGGTGGTGGGCTCGTCGAGCAGCAGCAGCGAGGGTTCCAGCGCGATGGCCTTGGCCAGCTGGACGCGCTGCTGCATGCCGCCGGACAGTTCGATGGGCCGGGCATCCATGCGCTCCAGCGGGAATTCCGAGGCGTCGAGTGCATCCCTTGCCTTGCCGCGCAGCACCTTGAAGCTGCGCTCCCCGGCCACCAGCAGCCGTTCGGCCACATTGCCCGATGAGGAGTGGCGCATCAGCAGGCCGAGGTGCGGGTTCTGGTAGACGATGCCGATGTTGCGGGCGCAGAGCATCCGGCGCTCGAACCGGCCGAGGTCGAACAGGTTGCCGGTCAGATCTGCTCCGTCAGGCCCCGGCAGATTGAGGTGATAGGTGCCGCTGCCTGGCGTGTCCTCGAGGTTCATCATGCGCAGCAGCGTCGACTTGCCCGAGCCGCTCTCGCCGACGATGCCCAGAACTTCGCCCGGATAGACGGTGGCATCAACGCCGTCGAGGGCGGTGACCCCGCCAAAGCGGCGCGTGATGCCGCGCATGGTGAGGAGCGGGGGAACGGTCATCAGCCGGGGCGCGGCCTCGATGCGCTGAGCGGGGCTTTGGACGGTCATGGGCGGAACTCCCCGTTCTTGTACCAGGTCCCGACGTCCGGGATGGCTTCGCCTTCGCTGCGGCGGATGGCCTTGATGCCGAAATGGCTGTCGGATACCTCGAAGGATGAGCCGCCATCGTCCTGCGGGATCTCGTTCATGAAATAGCCTGTCACGCCGGAGCGGTGGCAGGTGAGCGGCTTGTGCTCCTCGACCTTGTAGGGCACATCCGAGAAGACCAGCGGCTCCACCCTCGTATAGGGCGGCACGGCATAAAGGCGCTTCTCGCGGCCGGCGGAAAGGAAGGTCAGATGCCGCGCCATGTGAAGCTTCGGCACATCCCAGCGCGGGATCGGCGAGGGCGTCATCACATGGCGGCCGTTGACAAGGCTGGGATAGGCCGCGCCCTGCATGATGCGGCCGGAGCGGACCATCTGCTCGTAAAGGGTCAGCCAGAGGCGGCCATAGTCGGCATCGGCGTGCATCTGCCGGGCCACCGACATGTTCGGCTCGACGGGGCGCAAGGGTTCCGGGTTCGGCACCTGCAGGACGAGGATCTGGTCCTCCCGCAGGATTTCCTCCGGCACCCTGTGGCGGGACTGCAGGATGGTGGCTTCGCCCGTGTCCCAGGTCTCACCAGCGCCCGAGACGCGGGCGAGGAACTTGCGGATCGAAGCGGCGTTGACGCTGTCATCGGCGCCCTGGTCGATGACCTTGACGACGGACGAGGGCTTCAGCAGCGTCAGCGTCACCTGCAGGCCGCCGGTTCCCCAGCCGCGGGCAATGGGCACCTCGCGGCTGGCATAGGGCATCTGGCAGCCGGGCACGGCGATGGCCTTCAACATCTTGCGGCGCAGTTCACGCTTGGCGGAGGCATCCAGGAAGCCGTAGGAGAATGCCTCCCAGGGCTTGGTCAGGCTGGCAAGGCTGGTCATGCGGAAATCTCCCCGGTGATGGCCGGCTCCGGTGCGGTGCCAGATACGGCGGCAGATACGGGATCGGGTGCCGTCTTTGCCCCCGCGGCATTCCCCCCCGCGGCCTTCGACTTGGCGTCGCGCAGGGCATCCAGCGCCGACTGGAAGGTGACATAGTGGGGCAGCTTGAAGTGGATGCAGAAGCCGGAGGCCTCCACCGGTTCGGTGTGATAGAGGAAGAATTCCTCGTTCACCGGCGAATTCTGCGGTGCATCGGGGGCGTTGAGGTCGAGGGTCGCTCCGGCGATGACCTTGATCTCGTTCCAGCCCAGCGTGGCGCAGAAGCCAAGGTCAAGCTGGCCCGACTTGCCCTTGGAGGTGACTTCGGCCTGAGAGACCTTGACCCGTCCGGCGCTGAACAGGGGGCCGCACGGATGACGGACTGTCACCTCCGCTTCCGCAAGGCGCAGTTCGTTGACCGTCGGATGCGCGTTGCCATAGCCGCGCATGGCGGAATAGCCCAGCGCCAGAACGCCGCCGGTGTCGGCCCGGGCAAGGCTTTGCAGCGTGTGGGCGCGCTTGGCCGGGAATAGCAGCGGCTCGCGCGTCAGGTCGGGAATATCGTCCGGTGCCACCTCTTCGCGCGCCGGATCGGCGACGAGGCCCTGCGCCTTCTGCCAGGCGGCCAGAGACGGCTGGCGGGCGGGAGCGGGCAGAGGCGCCGGCTCAACCGGCTCCGGCACAAGGGGCCGGCCTTCCAGCACGCCGGTGGCCAGCAGCCGGTGGGAATAGTCGAGCGAGGGCCCAAGGATCTGGCCGCCGGGAATATCCTTGAAGGCGGCAGAGATGCGGCGGTGGGTGAAGAGCTGATCCTGCGTCACCGTTTCGGCAATGGCAAGGCGCGGCTGCGTGGTGCGCCAGGCCCGCAGCAGCAGCACGGCCTCATAGAGGTCGCCGCCGGACTGGGCCAGCGCCAGCGCCGCCAGATCCTCCTCATAAAGCGAGGCCTCGCCCATGACCCGGCCGATCAGCCAGGGCAGGGACTGGCGGATCTCCGCCACGCGCTCCGCGCCAATGGTGCCCATTCCGGCCCTGTAGAGCCTCTCGGACTGGTCAATAGCCCTTTCCCCGCCACGGGTTGCGACATAAGCCATCAGAGCACCTCGATCCGGGTTGAGCGCGGCAGGCCCATCACCTTGCTGCCATCGGCAATGAAGAGATCAAAGCCGAGCGGGTAGCGGCACAGGTCATTGCGCAGGGCAAAAAAGCCCTGCGGCAGGCCGGCGACGGCGATCTCGCGCGTGGTTTCGATGCCTGGGCCCGACAGGCGCAGGCGCTGGCCTTCGCCCAGGCGGGCTTCGGTGACAACGGTCGCGCCCTCGTCCGGGTAGAGTGCGGAGCCGGTTTTCAGAGTGGCTAGCCGGGCCGTATCTGCGCCTGGGTCCAGTTGCAGGAACACGTGGCAGGCCTCATGCAGCGGGGCAAGCGTTGCACCCGTCTGCGCTGCGAGCCCGGCAATCACCGGATCATCGGCATGGACCCGGCATTCCCGGTCGATGAGCGCGAGAAGGATGGTGCGCGGGCCGGGTTCGGGCAGATGGCGCACGTCACCGGGGCGGCTCAGCGCCCAGAGGATCGCCTCGAAGGCGGCATTGTCGCGGATTTCATCCTCACCCCGCAACGGCGCGGTGATGAGGGCATGTGAACTGGCGGGCAGGGCACCCATGACCGGGCCTCCTTGAGGGATAGGGGGATCAGAAGGTTTCCATGTCGACGCGTGTCGCCTCGATGGCGCAAAGGCTTTGCCGGTCGCGGGCGGCATTGGTGGCGATGGTTTCGGCAACGAAGGCGCTGATGGCTGCGGGCTCGATCCCGGCAGAGGCTGCAGCGTCGATGAGGGCCATGGCCATGGCCCATTCAAGATCACGGCCGGTGACCATGCCATAGCCGGTCGAGCCGTGGGCGGTCAGGCGGACCTCGGCTTCGGCCACCAGAACCTCGCCGAGGTGGAAGTCGGTGCCCTTGACCGTGTCGCGGAAGGGCAGCATGACGAGGCCGGTGCGGCTGCACAGCACGTCAATGGCGCCGAGAGAGGGCAGAAGGCTTTCGGCGAAACCTTTCACCTTGTCCGCACAGCCGTGGGACAGGGCGGTCAGCATGGCGCCGTGACCGGCGCGGGCGCCGCCGTCAGGGGAGGCAAGAGCCGGGCCCATGCCCTCACTCATGCCCTCACTCATGCCAGTCTTAATGCCAGCGTTTATGGCAGTGTCAGTCATCCTGGTCCGGGCTCCCGGTTTCGGGTGGAAGATCGAAGGTGAATTGCACGCGGTTGGCGGCCCAGATGGCCTGCGAGTAACCGATGGGCCGTCCGGTCAGATCCACATCGGTCTTGGTCACGGCCAGAACCGGCTGATCCGGGTGCTGCTTCAACAGGCGCGCTTCTTCGGCCGTCGGGCGGCGGGCGTAGATGGTGGTGCGCTTGCGCAGATAGTCCGTGATGCCATGGGCGCGGTAGACATCCGTCACGGATTGCCCGGCGCGGCGCTGCCCGGGCATATCGGGGAAAAGCGCCTGCGAATGATAGACAACACCAAGACTGAGCGGCACACCATCGGCAAGGCCAAGGCGCATCATACGGTGGACCGGCGTGCCTGCCGGCAGTTCAAGGGCTTCGGCAACCCGGCGCGGCGCAGGGATCACGTCATCGGAGACCTGTTCGCCTGCTGGTGTGACGCCCTGGCTCAGGAGGTTCTGTCGGAAACGGGTCCGGTGGCCGATCTGGTAGTTGATGAGCGGTGCGCTTTCGACGAAGGTCCCGCGTCCCTGCTCAACCCGCAGCTTGCCTTCAACGGCCAGCGCAGCGATGGCGCGGCGCACGGAATGGCGGCCTGCACCAAATTCGGCACAGAGTTCCGGTTCGGTCGGCAGTTGCGCTCCCGGCGCGAGGCTGCCAGACAGAATATCAGCAGCAAGCCGGTCCCGGATCGATTGCCACGTTTCACGCGCCATCAAGGCCTCCAATTCATTCGAATGAATTGCGTGATAGCTGCTTTAGGTGACAGGGCCGTGACGCGGAGGCTTCTGGACCGCCAATTTTTACCCAGCCCGTTTTGCCGTCAGGAACCGGCTTGCTGCGTCCGCATTCCGGTGTCTGGCCGGCCCTCCTCAAGTCAGGCCCGGACCGCCAGTCAGAAGGGATCAGTCCCGCGGCTTGATGCGGCCGGGCGGGCGGCGGTCGATGAGGGAGAGAACCAGCGGCGCGAAGGAAATCAGCAGCACGATGCGGGTGATGTGGTGGCTGGCCACATAGGCGACTTCCGCCTTCATCGCGAGGGCGATGAGGCTCATCTCGGTGAGGCCGCCGGGGGCATAGGCCAGCACGATCTGCGAGGTGGTCTGGCCGATGAAGGCGCCGAAAACGAGGGCAAACAGCAAGGTCACCAGCAGGGTCATCAAGGTGGCGCCGAAGCTGAGGGAGACGGCGTGGATCACCTCGCGCCGCCCGGCTCCCAGAAACCGGCAGCCCATGATGGTGCCCATCAGCACCTGACAGGCGATCACCAGCCCCTGCGGCGGGGCGCTGGTGGTGATGCCGGTGACATGGACGGCGGCACTCAGCAGCATGGGGCCGACGAGGGTGGCAGCAGGCAGGCGCAGTTTCAGCGCCACGAAGGCGCCGATGACGCCGCAGGCCGCGAGGA
Source organism: Pannonibacter sp. I15F10I1 (assembly GCF_900185665.1). NCBI lineage: Bacteria > Pseudomonadati > Pseudomonadota > Alphaproteobacteria > Hyphomicrobiales > Stappiaceae > Pannonibacter > Pannonibacter sp. I15F10I1. Next base: position 610,994 of record NZ_FYAN01000026.1, on the reverse strand, counting down.
TGGCAAGGTCCTGCCAGGACGGGCTGCCGCCCTTGGTGATGGCGGAGCCCACATTCTGGCCCTCGATAATGCGGAACCAGAAGGAAATAAGGCTGATGGTGACGACGATGCGGGCCGCATGCGCCAGAATGATCTTGCGCTCGTCGCCGCCCAGATCCTTGCCGAGGCTGACCATTTCCATCAGCCCGCCCGGCATGCCGGAGCAGAAGGCGGTGATGCGGTCAAAGCCGCCCACCTTCATGTAGAAGGGAACGGCCAGCACGCCGGAGACAACGAGATAAAGCGCCAGCAGGCCAAGCGAGATGGCCCAGTCGCCGAGCTGTCCCATGAGGGCGGGCGAAAAGCCGGAGCCGAGCAGCACGCCGATGACCGCCACAAGGGCAGGGCGGATGCGGTTCGGCGGCAGGATTGGTGCGCCAAAGATCGAGGCCACCATGGTGAAGAGCATGGAGCCCAGCATCCACGGCAGTGGCATATGGGCCAGCCAGAACAGGATGCCGCCCGCAGCCCCGAGCAGCGCGCCAAAGGCAATGCGGTGCAGCACGTCCGGCGTCAGGGCGCGCGCATTTTCTGTGCCGGAGGCTTCCGGGCCTGTCTGTTCAGGGGCAGGGTCTGGTCGGGACACGGGGGTGCTGCGGGTCGGGGAACGTCACGGCGGAGGCGCACCGCAGCCTCGCTTCTGAAAAGAAACCCTCCGGCCCCGGTGCACGCGGGACTATAGGCAGCTTGTTGCCGTGAGACAACCCGGTTGCCTGTCCTTCATGCACCGGCCCCGCGGCCGGAGGGATCTCCTGAAGGTTGGGGTCTTCAGGAAATGTCCATGACAATGCGGCCGTCGATCTGTCCGGCGCGCATCTTGTCAAAGATCGCATTGATGTTGTCGAGCTTGTCCATGGCGTAATGCGCCTTCACCTTGCCGTCGGCGGCAAAGGCGAGGGATTCGGCAAGGTCATTGCGCGTGCCGACGATGGAGCCGCGAATGGTCTTGCGGTTGAGCACCGTGTCGAAGATCGGCAGCGGGAAATCGCCGGGGGGCAGGCCGCACAGGGCCATGGTGCCGCGCCGGGCCAGCATGCCGAAGCCTTGCGCAAAGGACTTGGTGGAGACGGCAGTGACGAGCACGCCTTCTGCGCCGCCCAGCTTCTGCACCTCGGCCACAGGATCGGTGGTCAGTGCGTTGATCGTCAGATCGGCGCCAAGGCTGCTGGCGAGCTTCAGCTTGTCGTCGCTGATATCGACGGCAATCACCTTCATGCCCATGGCCCGGGCATATTGCACGGCCATGTGGCCAAGGCCGCCGACACCGACGATGACCACGGTTTCGCCGGGCTTTGTCTCGGTTTCCTTGAGGCCCTTGTAGACCGTGACACCGGCACAGAGCACGGGCGCTGCGGGGGCAAATTCGAGCCCGTCGGGCAGGTGGCCCACATAGTCCGGATCGGCCAGCACATATTCGGCGAAGCCGCCGTTGACGCTGTAGCCGGTGTTGTGCTGGTCGTGGCACAGGGTTTCCCAGCCGCCCATGCAATGCTTGCAATGGCCGCAGGCCGAATGCAGCCAGGGCACGCCCACCCGGTCGCCTTCCTTGACGCCCTTGACGCCGGAGCCGACCTCGCAGACGTAGCCGACGCCTTCATGACCCGGAATGAAAGGGGGATTGGGCTTCACCGGCCAGTCGCCTTCGGCGGCATGAAGATCAGTGTGGCAGACGCCGCTCGCCATCATCTTGACGACGATCTTGCCCGCCGTTGCTTCCGGCTTCTGCACCTCGCTGATGTCGAGCGGGGCTCCGAAAGCCCTGACGACGGCTGCTTTCATCTTTGCAGACATGTGCTGTCTCCTTCCGTCCAGCAGGAAATGGCTGCACCGCGCGGAAACTGGAGTTCCCGGGCAGCGGCTTGCCAAGAAGGTGCCAGCGATGAGGCGGTATCATCCTTGCGCCAGATCAATTGCCGGTTGTTTCTTGGGCCGGTCTGTGGCTTGACAGCCGGGGCGCCGCACCGAACCATGGCGCAACAGTCAGTTCTTTCAGGAGTTTGCCGCCATGAGCCAGTCCACCTTCAAATCCTGGGCCGAAACGGCTCCGAAGCTCGTGGCGGTGGCGGCGGGGCGGGCGCCTGCGGATCTCGTCATCCGGGGCGGGCGGCTCGTCAACGTGCAGAGCCGGGAAATCCTCGACGGCTGGCAGGCGGCGGTCAGCGAGGGCCGTTTTGCCTATGTGGGCCCTGATGCCTCGCACTGCATCGGCGAAGGCACGAAGGTGGTGGAGGCGGACGGGCGCTTCCTCATTCCCGGGCTGCTCGATGGCCACATGCATGTCGAAAGCGGCATGCTGACCCCGGCGGAGTTCGCCGCCGCTATCATTCCCCATGGCACCACGACGATCTTTCACGACCCGCACGAGATCGCCAACGTGCTGGGGCTGGCGGGCGTGAAGATGATGCATGACGAATCGCTGCTCCAGCCGATCAACATGTTCACGCAGATGCCCTCCTGCGCGCCGTCCGCGCCGGGGCTGGAAACGACGGGCTTTGAGATTTCGGCCGAAGATGTCGCCGAGGCCATGAACTGGCCCGGCATCATCGGCCTTGGCGAGATGATGAACTATCCCGGCGTCATCAACGGCGACCCGCAGATGCTGGCCGAAATGGCCGCGACCATGGCCGCCGGAAAGACGGTGGGCGGTCATTATGCCAGCCCCGACCGGGGTATTCCCTTTCACGCCTATGTGGCGGGCGGTGCGGCGGATGATCATGAGGGCACGGCGGAATCTGATGCCATCGCCCGGGTGCGGCAGGGCATGCGTTCCATGATGAGGCTGGGTTCGGCCTGGTATGACGTGGAAAGCCAGATCACGGCGGTGACGCAGAAGGGGCTCGATCCGCGCAACTTCATCCTGTGCACCGATGACTGCCACTCCGGGACCTTGGTCAATGATGGCCACATGAACCGGGTGGTGCGCCATGCCATCGCATGCGGCTGCGATCCGGTGATCGCGCTGCAGATGGCGACGATCAACACGGCCTCCCACTTCGGCCTGGAGCGGGAGCTTGGCTCCATCGCGCCGGGGCGGCGGGCGGATGTGATCCTCACCTCCAGCCTCACAGACCTGCCCATCGAGGATGTCTATGCCCGCGGCGTTCTGGTGGCGCAGGGGGGCAAGCTGCTTGCGGAGTGCCCGCATTATGACTGGCCGCAAAGCGCCCGTGAGACAGTGCGTCTCGGCAAGGTGCTGGAGGCTGCCGATTTCGCCATTCCCGCGCCTGCCGGGGCCAATGCGGTGAAGGCCCGCGTCATCGGCGTTGTTGAAAATCAGGCCCCCACCAAGGCGCTGACGGCGGAGCTTCCTGTCTCCGGCGGGCTGGTGGAAGCGGAAGGCGAGGTCTGCCAGATCGCGCTGGTGGAGCGCCACCGCGCCACGGGCAAGGTGGTCAACGGCTTTGTCTCCGGCTTCGGCTACACGGGAGACATGTCGATTGCCTCGACCGTCGCCCATGACAGCCACCACATGATCGTCGTCGGCACCAGCCGGCAGATGATGGCGAAGGCTGCCAACCGGCTGGGCGAGGTGGGCGGCGGCGTCACCGTCTGGAAGGACGGCAAGGAACTGGCGCTGGTGGAACTGCCCATCGCCGGCCTCATGTCCGACAGCCCCGCCGTGGATGTTGCTGCGAAGGCTGCAGCGATGGTGGAGGCCATGGCGGCCTGCGGTTGCACCCTCAACAACGCCTACATGCAGCACTCGCTGCTGGCGCTTGTCGTGATCCCCGAACTGCGCATTTCCGATCTCGGGCTCGTTGATGTCATCCGTTTTGAAATGACCGATCTGATCATGGAGAATGCGCAGTAGCAGCTGGAAGCACAGCCTTGCTTCATGCCCGGTTATGAGCGAGCAGCAAGGCCTTGCGACCCTTACAGGTCCCTGGACGGGGCGGGCGAAGCGCTGACGCTCTGATCTTGGCGCGTCCCGTCAGATCGCTGTGCTGACCTTGTGCCCCGGCGCATAGGTCAGCCGCACGGCGGTGACGGGCATGTCGCCGGAGAAGGTGGTGCGCTCCATGACGAAGAGGGCCGCGCCCGGCTTGCACTGAAGCATGTCGGCGAGGATCGGGCTGGCGCTGGTGGCGGAAAAATCGATGCCGCCGCGCGAGAAGGGAATGTTCTGCACCAGCCATTCGTTGGGGCTGATGGTCACGAAATCCTGCACTCCGGCGCCTTCGACCGCCGGGTTGATCCAGCGGTCTTCCTGGCAATAGGGCTTGCCGTCCGCCATATGCAGGGATGTGACATGCAGGCAGGGCGTGCCGGGCTCCAGTGACAGGGCTGCCGCGATGGCTGCGGGCAGGGGCTTTGTGCCGAGGGTCAGCCGCTGATAGGCATAATCCATGCCCTTGGCCTCCACATCCTGCCGGATGACCGGGATCTGGAACGTCGCGCGGCGCACAGGATTGAGCGGCACGCGCGTTCCGGCCTTGCGGCGGCGCTCCAGCATGCCGAGGATGGCCAGTTCGCGCAGGGCCCGGTTGACGGTGGCTCGCGCGCAGCCGAACTCGGCCGCAAGCTCCTCCTCATGCGGGATCAGACTGCCCGGCGCCCATTCCCGGTCATGAATGCGCCGCAGCGCCTCCGCCTGAATGGACTGCCAGGTAATGTTCCCCGCAGCTGCCCTGGAAGCTGCGGGCCTGTTTGCGTCTGCCTTGGTCATTCCCCATGTCCGGTTTTCATATGTCCGGTTTCCCCGGTCAGGCCTCTTTCAGCTTGCGGATGGTCCGCATGTAGGCTTGCCTGATATTGTCCCGCGCCACGTGACGGCCGCCCTTGACCATATGCCGCCCGGCGGCCCAGACGTCGCTGACGATCCGGTCGTCTCCGGCAAAGATCCAGCTGTCGAGGGCGGTGTCGCCGCTGCGGCCCAGCATGTTGGCATCTTCCGTGTCCAGCGCAAGCAGATCTGCAAGAAAGCCCTCGGAAATCTCTCCCGACTTGCGTCCGGCCGCCTGTGCGCCGCCCCGGACCGTCTCCTCGAGCAGCACACGGCCTGTAGACCGCTCCGCCGTTGCAAGGGCCGCACGCGAGCGGTCGCGCAGGCGCTGGGAATAGTCGAGGGTGCGCAGCTCTTCGGTGAGTGAAATGCGGATGTTGCTGTCCGAGCCAATGCCGAAGCGCCCGCCCGCTGCGGCAAAGCGCACGCCGTCAAAGATGCCATCGCCAAGGCTCGATTCCGTGATGGGGCACAGGCCCGCAACCGCGCCCGTTGCGGCAAGGCCCAGCGTTTCGGCCTCTTCCATCTGGGTGCAGTGGATCAGGCACCAGCGGCCGTCGACCGGCTGGTTGGCCAGAAGCCATTCCACCGGCCTTGCACCGCGATGCGCCTTCACTTCCTCCACCTCGGCCACCTGTTCGGCCAGATGCATGTGCAGCGGCGCATGCGGGCGCAAGGCGGCGGCGCGGGAAAGGTCTTCGGCAGACACGGCGCGCAGGCTGTGCGGAGCAATGCCGATGCGGGCATCGGCGGGCAGGGCGCCAAGGGCAGCTTCGGCACCTTCCACCAGCCTGGCGAAGCGGTCCATGTCATTGCCGAAGCGGACCTGGCCCGCCCCCAGCGCCCGCCTGTCGCAGCCGCCATATTGATAGAGCACCGGCAGCAGCGTCAGGCCGATGCCGGATGTGGCAGCCGCCGCGGCGATGCGGGCGGACATTTCGGCAAGGTCAGCATAGGGCTCACCGCCCGGCTGGTGATGCAGGTAGTGGAACTCCACATTGGTGGCGTAACCTGCCTCCAGCATCTCCATCTGCACGAAGGCGGCGATCGCTTCCACGTCCTCCGGCGTCAGCTGGTCGAGAAAGCGGTACATGAGCTGGCGCCATGTCCAGAAACTGTCCCTCGGATCAGGTCCCCGCCGCTCGGTCAGCCCCGCCATGGCGCGCTGGAAGGCGTGGGAATGCAGGTTGGCAGGGGCGGGCAGCAGCAGGCCCAGGCGCATGGCCTTCTGCTCCGGCTGCGTTCCTGCGGCCACATGGCTCACCTTGCCATCAGCGGCAATATGCACAGTCACGCCGCTTGCCCAGCCATTGGGCAAAAGTGCCTGCTCCGCCCACAGAACCTGCGCCGCGAAAGACGGGTTTCCGCCACTTGCCGGAGTTTCTCCGTTTTTTGCGCTGCTCATTCTTTCGCCGCCTTTGCTGATTGACAGGGCTATTATGTACATACATAAATAAACCGAACTTCAGGGGAAACCAAGATGGAACTTCACGGTCCGGCCCTTCTTTCCAACGCAAGGCTCGTCACCCTGCCGGAGGCGGGCGGCTATGGCCTTGTCGAGCGCGGCGCTGTTGCGATCCGCGATGGCCGTATCGAATGGGTGGGGCCGGAAGCGGATCTTCCGGCGGTTTTTGCCGCCTATGAACGCCGTGATCTTGAGGGGCGCCTGATGACGCCGGCCTTCATCGACTGCCACACTCATCTCGTCCACGGCGGCCACCGGGCGCGGGAATTCGAGATGCGGCTGGAGGGGGCTAGCTATGAAGAGGTCGCCCGCGCCGGTGGCGGCATCGTCTCGTCCGTGTCGGCCACCCGCGCTGCCAGCGAAGAGGAGCTTGTGGCCTCGGCCCTGCCGCGCCTCAATGCACTGCTGGCCGAAGGTGTGGCCGTGGTGGAGATCAAATCCGGCTATGGCCTCGACATCGAAACCGAGCTGAAGATGTTGCGCGCAGCGCGAAGCCTTGCGAGCCAACGTAAGGTGCGGGTGCGCACCACCTATCTCGGCGCCCATGCTTTGCCGTCCGAGTACAAGGGCCGCGAGGAGGCTTATCTCGACGAGGTCTGCCTTCCGGGCCTGCGCCATGCTGCGGCGGAAGGGCTGGTGGATGCGGTGGACGGCTTCTGCGAAGGCATCGCCTTTTCCGTCACCTCCATGCGCAAGGTCTTTGATGAGGCCCGCCGTCTCGGCTTGCCGGTGAAGCTGCATGCGGAGCAGCTGTCGCATCTGGGCGGCACCAGACTTGCGGCGGACTATGGCGCGCTCTCTGCCGATCACGTGGAATATGCGACCGATGACGACGCGGCGGCGCTGGCCCGCTCCGGCACGGTGGCGGTGCTGCTGCCCGGCGCCTTTTATGCCATCCGCGAAACGCAGGTGCCGCCGGTTGCTGCCTTCCGCGCCCACTGCGTGCCCATGGCGCTGGCAACCGACTGCAACCCCGGCACGTCGCCGCTGACCTCCCTGCTGCTGACCATGAACATGGGCTGCACCTTCTTCCGCCTCACCGTGGAAGAAGCGCTGCGCGGTGTCACGGTCAACGCGGCGCGGGCGCTGGGGCTTTCGGACTGCGGGCGCATCGCCCCGGGTCTTCGAGCCGATCTTGCCATCTGGAATGCCGATAGCCCGGCGGAACTCGCCTACCGCTTCGGTTTCAATCCCCTTCATGCCCGTATCTTCGGAGGCTCGGAATGACCCTCGTGCTCACGCCCGGCAAGACCACGCTGGAGCAGCTGGAACAGCTCTGGCGGGAGGAGTTGTCCGCCCGTCTCGCCCCCTCGGCCCGTCCCGCCGTGGAAGCGGCCAGCGCCGTCATCGCCGCCGCTGCCGCCGGGGATGTGGGCGTCTATGGCGTCAACACCGGCTTCGGCAAGCTCGCCTCGGTGAAGATCGCGGCCAAGGATACGGCAACGCTGCAGCGCAATCTCATCCTGTCTCATTGCTGCGGTGTGGGCGAGCCGCTGGACCGGGCCGCCACACGGCTGATGATGGCGCTCAAGCTGCTCAGCCTTGGTCGGGGCGCGTCTGGCGTGCGCTGGGAGGTGATTGCCCTCATCGAGGATATGCTCGACAAGGGCGTGACGCCTGTCGTGCCGTCGCAGGGCTCGGTCGGCGCCTCCGGAGATCTGGCTCCGCTTGCCCACATGACGGCGGCGATGATCGGCGCCGGGGAGGCCATCTACGGGGGCGAGCGCCTGCCGGGCGGCGAGGCGCTCAAGCGGGCCGGGCTGACGCCCGTGGTTCTGGGGCCGAAGGAAGGCTTGGCGCTCATCAACGGCACCCAGTTCTCCACCGCGCTGGCGCTCATCGGCCTGTTCGGCGCCTGGGCCAATGCCGCCTCGTCCATGGTCATCTCGGCTCTGTCCACCGACGCCATCATGGGTTCGACCGCGCCGCTGCAGCCGGAAATCCACACCCTGCGCGGCCATCGCGGCCAGATCGAGGTGGCCGAGCGCATGCGGGCGCTGATGGAAGGCTCTGCCATCCGCGAAAGCCACCGGGAAGGCGACACGCGCGTGCAGGATCCTTACTGCATCCGCTGCCAGCCGCAGGTGCTGGGCGCGTCCGTTGATCTCCTGCGCTTTGCCGCCGGCACGCTGGAAACGGAAGCCAATGCGGTGACTGACAATCCGCTGGTGCTGGGCGAGGGCCGCATTGTCTCGGGCGGAAACTTCCATGCCGAGCCGGTGGCCTTCGCGGCCGACCAGATCGCGCTGGCCGTGGCCGAAATCGGCGCGATTGCCCAGCGGCGCGTGGCGCTGATGGTGGACCCGACGCTCAGCCACGACCTGCCGCCGTTCCTGACGCCGGAGCCTGGGCTGAATTCCGGCTACATGATCGCCGAAGTGACGACAGCGGCACTCATGAGCGAGAACAAGCATCTGGCGACGCCGTGCTCCACGGATTCCACGCCGACCTCCGCCAATCAGGAGGACCATGTGTCCATGGCGGCCCATGGCGCAAGACGGCTGCTGCGTATGAACGGCAATCTCTCGGTCATCCTCGGCGTCGAGGCGCTATGTGCGGCGCAGGGCATCGAATTCCGCGCCCCGCTGAAGACCTCGGCACGGCTTCAGGCCGTCATCGCCATGCTGCGCGGCCATGCGCCTGCGCTGAAGGAAGACCGCTACCTCGCGCCCGATATCGAAGCGGCTGCGGCTCTGGTGCGGGAAGGGGCATTCGTTGCTGCGGCGGAAATCGGTGATTTCAGGCCGTAGGGGGGGCTGCGGGTTTTGCAGGCAAAGCCTCTCCGCGCCCCTCCCCCTCGTGGGGAGGGGTAAGGGGTGGGGGGCTCTGAGGCGTAACCCGGGAACTGCCAGAAGACGGGTGGTTTCACGGTGCGAGTGCCTCACCCAGAATTGAAAGGCTTTTCCCCCCACCCCCGACCCCTCCCCACGAGGGGGAGGGGGGCACGGAGGCTGTGCCTTGGGGGCATCCCGCCTTCGCGGGGATGACAGCTGAAACCAGGTCGCTGGCAACGGCCAAAATGAAAAACAGATGAACGGAACGAACGGTCGCAGGGAAGGATCGAATTGAGATGACGCAGGATAGTCAGGCCGTTCCGGCATCGCCCGTGACGGTGGAGCGCGGGGACAGCCCGGTGGTTCTGGGGCTGCCGCATTCGGGCACTTTCGTCCCGGCGGAGATCCGTGCGAAGCTGAATGCGCGCGGGCTGGTGCTGAGCGATACGGACTGGCACGTGGACAGGCTCTACGCCGGGCTGCTGCCGGGTGCGACCACCGTTGCCGCCACCTTCCACCGCTATGTCATCGACGCCAACCGCCCGCCGGATGGGGCAAGCCTCTATCCGGGACAGAACACCACCGGTCTTGTGCCGCTGACGGATTTTGACGGCGAAAACATCTGGCAGGAAGCCCCGGATGCGGGCGGGATCGAGCGGCGGCGGTTGGCCTATCACGCACCCTATCATGCGGCGCTGGAGGCCGAGTTGCGCCGGGTGCACGCCATTCATGGCTTTGCCGTGCTCTATGACTGCCACTCGATCCGCTCCAACATTCCGTTCCTGTTTGAAGGCACGCTGCCGGACTTCAACATCGGCACGGTGGAGGGCACATCCTGCGCGCCTGCGATGGCAGAGGCTGTCGCCAATATCTGCCGGGAAGCAGAAGGCTACCGCAGCGTGGTCAATGGCCGCTTCAAGGGCGGCTGGACGACGCGCCACTATGGCCGCCCGGAGGAAGGCTTCCACGCCATCCAGATGGAGCTGGCGCAGTCAACGCATCTCGCCACTGAGCTTCCGCCTTACGCCTATGACGAGGCGCGGGCAGGGCGGCTGCGGCCCATTCTGACGGCCATTCTCGAAACCATCGCATCAGGCAGCTGGCGCGGCTGAGGCCGCCGTCCTTCCTGTTTGCTGCATATCCAATGAAATAACATGATCCGGAGAGGAAACATGACCAATCCCCGCCATAACCAGCGTGATATTTTCCCGCCCACCGGCACCACGCTCAACGCCAAGAGCTGGCTGACAGAAGCGCCCTTGCGCATGCTGATGAACAACCTGCATCCGGATGTGGCCGAGAACCCGCATGCACTGGTGGTCTATGGCGGCATTGGCCGGGCGGCGCGCACCTGGGATGATTTTGACCGCATCGTCGCGGCGCTGAAGGCGCTGGAAGACAACGAGACGCTGCTGGTACAGTCCGGCAAGCCGGTGGGCGTGTTCCGCACCCATGCGGATGCACCGCGCGTGCTGATTGCCAATTCCAATCTCGTGCCGCACTGGGCCACCTGGGACCATTTCAACGAACTCGACAAGAAGGGCCTGGCCATGTACGGCCAGATGACCGCTGGATCGTGGATCTACATCGGCACGCAAGGCATCGTGCAGGGCACCTATGAAACCTTCGTGGAGGCCGGGCGCCAGCACTATGGCGGCAATCTCAAGGGCAAGTGGATCCTGACCGGCGGCCTCGGCGGCATGGGCGGCGCGCAGCCGCTGGCCGCCGTCATGGCCGGTGCCTGCTGCCTTGCGGTGGAATGCGACGAGACCCGCGCCGACTTCCGCATCCGCACCCGTTACGTGGACGAAAAGACCCATTCGCTGGACGAGGCGCTGGCGATGATTGACCGCTGGACCAAGGCAGGCGAGGCCAAGTCCGTGGCGCTGATCGGCAATGCGGCGGACGTGTTCCCGGAGCTCGTCGCCCGCATGAAAGCTGGCGGCCCGCGACCGGATATCGTCACCGACCAGACCTCGGCCCATGATCCGGTGCATGGCTATCTGCCCTCCGGCTGGAGCGTTGCCGAATGGCGCGCCAAGCAGGAGAGCGATCCCAAGGCTGTCGAAAAGGCGGCCCGTGCCTCCATGCGGGTGCATGTGGAGGCGATGGTCGACTTCTGGAACGCCGGTGTGCCGACCCTCGACTATGGCAACAACATCCGTCAGGTGGCGAAGGACGAGGGGCTGGAGAATGCCTTTGCCTTCCCCGGCTTCGTGCCCGCCTACATCCGTCCGCTGTTCTGCCGCGGCGTCGGGCCGTTCCGCTGGTGTGCGCTGTCGGGCGACCCGGAGGACATCTACAAGACCGACCAGAAGGTCAAGGAGCTGATCCCGGACGATGCCCACCTGCACAACTGGCTGGACATGGCGCGCGAGCGCATTGCCTTCCAGGGTCTGCCGGCCCGCATCTGCTGGGTGGGGCTTGGCCTGCGCCACAAGCTTGGCCTTGCCTTCAATGAAATGGTGCGCAACGGCGAGCTGAAGGCGCCCATCGTCATCGGGCGCGATCACCTCGATTCAGGCTCCGTTGCCTCGCCCAACCGCGAGACCGAAGCGATGAAGGACGGTTCGGACGCCGTGTCCGACTGGCCGCTTCTGAATGCACTGCTCAACACCGCGTCAGGCGCCACCTGGGTGTCGCTGCATCACGGCGGCGGCGTTGGCATGGGCTTCTCGCAGCATTCCGGCATGGTGATCTGCTGCGACGGCACGGAAGCTGCTGACCGGCGCATCGCCAATGTGCTTTGGAACGATCCGGCCACCGGCGTCATGCGCCACGCGGACGCAGGCTACGAGATCGCCCTCGATTGCGCCCGCGAAAACGGACTTAACCTGCCTGCGATCCTGAAAGATTGAAAAAAATCAGAAGCAGGCATTTCATGAGTGGAACCAGCAGGATGGAGAACCGACATGCAAAGACGTGACTTCCTCAAGGCAGCGGGCATCGGTGCGGCGGCAACGGCAACGGGCGCAGCCCTTGCCACCCCGGCCATTGCCCAGGGCATCACCAAATGGCGCATGGTCACCGCGTGGCCGAAGAATCTGCCGGGTCCGGGCGTTGCCGCCCAGATGCTGGCAGACCGCATCACCGCCCTGTCGGGCGGGCGGCTGGAAGTGGAGCTTTTCGCCGCCGGTGAAATCGTCCCCGGTCCCGGCGTGTTCGATGCCGTGGCCGAAGGCACGGCGGAGATCTACCACGCCGTTCCGGCCTATTGGGGCTCCAAGTCCAAGGGCATCCTGCTGTTCGGCTCCCAGCCGCTGGGCCTCACCGCCATCGAGCAGATCGGCTGGCTGATGCAGGGCGGCGGTCAGGCGCTCTATGACGAGATGTATGGCCGTTTCGGCCTGAAGCCGTTCCTGTGCGGCAACTCCGGCCCGCAGTGGTTCGGCTGGTTCCGCAACGAGATCAGCTCCGTCGATGACCTCAAGGGCCTGAAGTACCGCACCACTGGCCTCAATTCGGAAGTCTGCGCCAAGCTGGGCATGGCGGTGGAAGCCATGTCGGGACCGGCCATGTTCCAGGCGCTGCAGTCCGGCGCGCTGGATGCGGGCGAGTTCATTGGCCCCTGGTCCGACAGCGCCCTCGGCCTGCAGCAGGTGGCCAAGAACTACTACGCGCCGGGCGTCGGCGAGCCGGGTTCGGCGGAAGAATGCGCGGTCAACATGAAGGCCTGGGAAGCCCTGCCGGATGACCTGAAGCAGGCGGTCGCCTATGCGGCCGAAAGCCTCTACAACCCGGTGCTGACCGAGTACAACACCAAGCACGCCCTGGCCCTGCGCGAGCTGACCGCCAACCATGGCGTCACCGTGCGCAAGCTGCCGGACGAGATCGTCATCGCCATGGGCAATGCCATGGGCGAGGTGGTCAAGGAGCTGCGCGAAAGCAATGACGAGCTGGTGCGCAAGATCACCGAAAGCTTCCTTGAGTACCGCAAGCTGATGGTCGAATACATGCCCTATGCGGACGCCGGCCAGATGAACGCCCGCGGCCTCGACTACAACTACGGCTGAGCCATCCCCTCCGGCGCGGGGTAAAAGCCGCGCCGGGGTTTGCCTCTGGTGTCATCCCGGTTTGCCGCATGGCGGCAAGACCGTGATCCAGTATCCGGGGTGCTTGCGGTGCCGGGGAGAGTGCCGCAGGCTCCGGACGATGTTTATACCGGACAGTCAGTCAGACTCCCGCTCCTCTCCCCCCTTGAGGGGGAGATGCCCCCGGCAGGGGGCAGAGGGGGGGGGAACGGACTGTCCGCTTGTGAGAGAGATGGTGCTCTGCCGGAGCGCTGCTACCCCCCTCTGTCTGCTGCGCAGACATCTCCCCCTCAAGGGGGGAGAGGGGTGCTGCGGTGAAGCGATAGTCCTTCCTCCTCCTTGCATCCGGTGCGGACATTGCCCAAACACCGGGGGGATCGGATACCTGCCTGCGCGGGGATGACGGCCGAAGGTGAAGCGAAAGCAAATATGATCAGGGCGGCAAACGCCCGCAGCAGCAGGGGACAAGAGGGAATGGAACGGCTTGCCAGGGCTCTGGATTGGGTCAGCAGGGCAGTGGGCGCGGTGACGATCTGGTTCGCGCTGGCGATGGTGCTGCTGCAGTTCGTCATCGTGCTGCTGCGCTATGTGTTCGGCTACAGCTCGATCTTCCTCAATGAGGGCGTGCTTTATCTGCATGCCAGCGTCTTCATGCTGGGGGCAGGCTACACGCTGATGGTCAACGGCCATGTGCGGGTGGACATCTACTACGCCCGCATGACGGCGCGCGGGCAGGCGGTGATTGACCTCTTCGGCCATGTGGCGCTGCTGGGCGCCTCGCTCGTCATGCTGCTCGTCTACTCCTGGCCCAGCGTGCAGCGCTCCTGGGCCATTCTGGAAGGGCCGATTTCCGTCGGCGGCATCCCCGCCTCCTTCCTGTTGAAGAGCCTCATTCCGGTGTTCTGCGTCCTGCTTCTGCTGCAGGGCCTTGCCGCCTTCCTGCGTGACTGCCTCAAGCTGCGGAGCGCCGCATGATCCCGCTTGACATCCTGATGTTCGCCGCGCTGATCGGCTTCATCCTGCTCGGCTATCCGGTTGCCTTCACCATTGCCGGTGTGGCGACGGGCTTTGCGCTGCTCGGCTTTGCGCTGGGTGACTTCAACCTGTCGCTGATGGGCGCGCTCGGCCAGCGCTTCTTCGCGGTGCTCACCAATCCGGTGCTGACGGCCATTCCGCTCTTCGTGCTGATGGGGGTGATCCTCGAAAAAAGCCGCATTGCCGAAGACCTTCTGGAAACCATGGGCCGCCTGTTCGGCTCCATGCGCGGCGGGCTGGGCGTCTCCGTTGTGCTGGTCGGCGCGCTGCTGGCCGCCTCCACCGGCATCGTCGGCGCAACGGTGGTGGCCATGGGCATGATTGCCCTGCCGGCCATGCTGCGCAACGGCTACAATCCGCGCCTGTCGGCCGGTCTCATTTGCGCTTCCGGCACGCTCGGCCAGATCATCCCGCCCTCGACGCTGCTGATCATTCTCGCCGATGTCATGTCCTCCGCCTTCCAGCAGGCGCAATACAAGCAGGGCAAGTTCTCCATCGAGACCATTTCCGTCGGCCAGACCTTTGCCGCGGCTCTGCTGCCGGGGTTGCTGCTGGTGGCGCTTTATGTGCTCTATGTGCTGCTGCGCGCCTGGCTGGTGCCCGCAGATGCACCGGCCATGAAGGATCTGGACCGCAAGGCCACACGCGGCGAGGTGATGGGCGCGATCCTGCCTGCCGTCATCCTCATCGTCGCGGTGCTGGGCGCCGTGCTCTTCGGCGTTGCCTCGCCCAACGAGGCCGCGTCCGTGGGGGCCATCGGCGCCATTCTGCTCGCCGGTTACAAGCAGGGCGGCCCGAAGCGGCTGATCCTCGGCGGTGCCATCGCGCTCTTCGTGCTGGTGCTGGCAGCCGGATATTATCCGGTGCGGCTGCAGCGCTCGGACGCCGGGGCGCTGGAATACACGGTGGCGGGTGCCTATGCGCTGCTCGCCCTGACCGGCCTTGCCGCCGTCGCCGTGTCGCTGCGCCAGTCCTTTGGCGCCCGCACGCTGATCCCGGCGCTGACCCAGACCATGGTGGTTACCTCGATGATCTTCGCCACCATCCTGATGGCGTCCTTCTTCTCGCTGGTCTTCGTCGGCCTCGGCGGCGAGCACCGGGTGGCCAATATTCTGGCGGCCATGCCGGGCGGGCCCACGGGCGCGCTGATCTTTGCCATGGCCTTCATCTTCGTGCTCGGCTTCTTCCTCGATTTCGTGGAAATCGCCGTCATCCTGCTGCCGCTGCTGATCCCGCCGCTGATCCTCATGGGGCACGATCCGGTGTGGCTGGCGGTGCTGATTGCCATCAACCTGCAAAGCTCGTTCCTGACACCGCCCTTCGGCTTCTCCCTGTTCTATCTGCGCGGGGCAGCGCCCAAGGAAGTCACCACGGGCATGATCTATCAGGGCGTCGTGCCTTTCATCCTGCTGCAGATCCTCGCCATGGCGCTGATCTGGTTCCTGCCGCAGATCGCCACCTTCCTGCCGAAGGCGATGTTCTGATGGCGGTGCATCTCATCCGCTGGGGCATGGCGCGGGCCATGCCCTGGAAGAACGGCGGCGGCATCACGCATGAACTCGCCGTCTTCCCGCAAACGGCCGGGCTTGAAGACTTCGGCTGGCGGCTGTCCATGGCCGAGGTTGCCAGTGATGGCCCGTTCTCGGCTTTCACCGGCATTGACCGGACGCTGGCGCTGGTGGACGGGGCAGGCATCGGCCTCGATTTCGGCGCTGATGGAGAAACCATCCTCAGCACGCCCGGCGCCTTCACCAGCTTCGACGGCGGCGCTCCCGTCACCGGCCGGCTCATCGATGGCCCGGTGCTGGATTTCAACATCATGACCCGGCGCGGAGTGTTTCGTCACTCCATGGAGCGGGTGACGCTTGAGGAGGGCAACGGCCTCGAATGCCCTGGTCCCGGCGCAGGGGAAACCATCGCGCTGGTCTGCGTGTCAGGCCGTGTCACCGTTGCCTTGGCCAAGAGCGGCAGAGAGACGCTTCAGCCGCGCGATTGTCTTCTCGTTACGGATGAAATGGATGCGCCCCTGATCCTCGGTGGTGACGGGACAGTATGTCTGGCGCGGATGGTAAGATATTCTGATAGAAATTAAAGCCGGAGCAATTTGAGAGCCCCGGCTTCGACAATTGAATAGCCTCTCATGGAGATTGGAAGCTCATTATTATACTAAATATATACCAAAGTCACCGTTGTTGAATCCATTAATGGCAAACAAAATATCGTGACCTTGAAATGATGTCTGATCTATAAGTTTCATGGCCATGGCGTCAGTTCCGTAAAGTACTTCATCATGTTTTATCAGAGTTAAATGGCTAAGCCAGATATCATTGTCAGGGTCATTAATTCCTTGATAAAATCCTATTCCGCCACTGAATTCTCCGGCGTACCTGTATGAGACATTGCTAAATTCGATCAGTTCTCCAAATCCGGTTTGTACGAATATTCGTCCGTCCCCATCCGAATCAATGATCCGGTCCACACCTTCTAATCTGTTTTCGTTGAACTGAGAAATCGGAAGACCTTCTTGCGTACCTGTTGATAGGACTACATCAAACTTTGCAAGAAAATCATAGAAGGTTTGATCTGTAACTGGGTCAAAAGGATTTTCTTCTGTTTCTTTCATTCCAATCAAATATATGTCCTCGCCAGCGCCGCCGTGAAGTTCATCACCTTCGTTGTCGTCATGGAAAAGCAGCCGATCATCCCTGAGAAGATCTTCAATTAGATCCTGGACGCTGTCGTATTCTTTCGTGATGACGCCATGACCAATGAGGATGTCGTTTCCGTTGCCGCCAACAAGAACATCGCGGCCTGCGCCGCCGAGGAGTAGATCATCGCCATCTCCTCCAAAGAGAAAATCCCGCCCGCCGCCTGCGACAAGAACATCATTGCCATGCAGGCCAATCAGCAAGTCTGAGTCGTTTTGGGTATCATCAGTCGAGTCAGTCCGAATAATATCCTCTCCTGCCGCGTCATTGTAGGTTCCGATTTTCGTGCGCCTGATGGAATCTCCCCCGCTCATGTATGAACTGATATTCAGACTGTCTATAATTGGCGCTTCTTCGGAATTCACATTCGCTGTGCCGTAGTACTGGGTTCGGAATGGGGCATCATCGCCGTAAAGCTCAGCCATTACGGTGTTCTCAAAATCCACCGCTTCGCCACCGGTCTTCGCATTTGGATTTGCCAAAAAGGCCCAGTATTGCTCTGTATCAACTATGTTATAAATCTGCTCTGGATCACGCGTGCCAAGAACTGCATGAGAAAGCTCATGGGTGAGCATTTGCTCAATACTAACTGGTTTGACGATCCCGTCCTTGTCCATGAATGTTGTTCCGTTTCCGATTAAATCGGAAATGTTTATATATATTTCGTTTTGCTGGCTGCTGTATCTTGTTTCCTGATTTGTTGTTCTGATGTAATATTTTTCATTTTCTGTGTGTAAGCTCCTTCTGATGAGGGTTTGTCCTGTTTCGGTTGAAAGAACGTGATTTAGTGCATTTATTATTGTTTGCGGATTTGGGAATTCTGTTGAAATATAATATTCTATTGCGCCGTCAATTCCGAATTTGGTAATAGGGGCAAGATAACTCATGATAATCTCCGTAGGTTGGCAGTAGAGAGCTGGTCGTCACTGCCTGCAAGGCTCTGCCAGTCTGATCATGTCCGGCCCGAGACGGGTGACGAGCGGATCGTAAAGCTCTGTCTTGTCAGGGGCTGCCTGCATTTCTTCGACAAGGCGGTTGCAGGAGGACAATGCTTCGGACCAGTAAAGCCGGTAGGCAGGCAGCAGGCATTGCCATGTGTTGTTCAGATAAATCCGCCCATAACCGTGAGAGCCGCCCATGCCGCTGTGGATCTCGATGGTATCTTGGCTGTTCAGGTAATACTGGTATTCGGCCTTCCATAAAAAAGGAAAGCTGTCGCGGCGGTACGCCAGAACGCGGGGGGGAAGCGGGCTGGAGAGATCGGCCCCCTCTGCAGTGGCTGCGAGCAGAGAAATGAGCGAACGGACGGTGAAAACCGCTTCGCAGGTAAATTTGCCGTCCGGACTGCGCCGGACCTCCAATCCATAATAGGGCCTGTTTTCCGTATCTTCCACTTTCAGCGTTTGCGGCTGGCTATAATGTGAACAATAGCCGGTCCAGACACTGTCCTTTGCAATCCGGCCATTATTTGCGGATATCAGTGGCCTGTTGTCGAAGCACAGGCGAATGTCAGCCCCCTCGTCTTCATCCTTGCTCCAATCGAGATGCGACAGGTCCAGCACCTGAGGGGCGAAGATGGGCACATGCCATTGCTTATGCCGCTCATCCTTGTTCTGTTCGTAATAATTCACATCCGGGGCTTCGTTGAAATGTTCGGAGACCCAGTATTTCACGCCGCCCGCCGCAGCAGGGGAGGCTGCGAGTGCAGCGGCGGCTGCCAGCAGCCAGAAAGCCCGCCGGGCCACCCGCTTGCCCGCTGTCTGAGGTCTGCAAAAACACCTGCTCATGGCTGCTCCCTGATCATCATTCAACGCTGGCATCTGTAACGGGCAAGGCGCACATGCCATGACAGACCGGCTGCATCATGGCAGATACTTCGTAAAATATGTCAGGTGCAGATTGTATATCATACACGTCTAGGTGCAAGGGGAAATCTTGCATAAGCAACTCATGTATTCTGGGTTGAGTTGCTGGTGGTGCTTGCTTCATCTTGTGCGGGCATGGATGCTCGGGCTGAGGTTCATGATACCGGGCAGAGGCCATCAATAGCCGCCGTATTCTCCGTGCGTCCCCGCATAAGGCGGGGACGGCTCGGGAGGAGGGGTCAAGCTGCCACGTTTGCCGCCTGGGGGTGGAAGCAGGCGGAGACGTGGGTGGGCTGGCCGCTGGCCGGAACAAGCTCAGGCTTCTGCGCCCGGCAGACATCGGTTGCGAAGGCACAGCGCGGGGCGAAGGAGCAGGAGACGGGTTTTGTCTCCAGCGCGGGCGGGGAGCCGGGAATGGCGTCAAGCCGCTGGCCCTTGACCACATCATGCAGGTTTGCCGCCAGAAGGCCGCGCGTGTAGGGGTGCTGCGGGTTGCGGATGATCTCGCGGGCCGGGCCCATCTCCACGATATTGCCCGCATACATGACCGCGATCCGGTCCGATACTTCGATGGCAACGCCAATGTCATGGGTGACGAAAATGACGCCCATGCCGAATTCCTTCTGCAATTCGCGCAGCAGCAGCAGGATCTGGATCTGCACGGTGGCATCAAGGGCGGTGGTCGGTTCGTCCGCCAGCAGCAGCTTCGGGCGGCAGGCGAGGGCGAGGGCGATCATGGCGCGCTGGCGCATGCCGCCGGACATTTCATGCGGATAGTTCTTCAGCCGCCGCTCGGGCGAGGGGATGCGCACGCGGGTGAGCATGTCGAGGGCCACATCCATGGCCGCCAGCTTGCTCACGCCCTTGTGGCGCATCACGGTTTCGGCGATCTGGTCGCCGATGGTGAAGACCGGATCAAGCGCCAGCGCCGGTTCCTGGAACACCATGGAGACTTCGCTGCCCCGGAAGGCGGAAAGGGCTGCGCCCTGCAGCTTCATCACGTCGGTGCCGTTCACCCGCACGCTGCCTTCGATGTCCGTCCGGCGCGGCGGCAGCAGGCGCAGCAGCGTCTTCAGCGTCACGCTCTTGCCGGAGCCGGATTCGCCCAGCAGCCCGAGGGTTTCGCCCTGCTGCATGGTGAGGCTGACGCCGTTGATGGCATGGACCGTGCGCTCGCCCTTGAAGCGGACGGTGAGATTGTCGAATTCCATCAGGGGGGCGGCGGTGGTCATTGTGCCGGTCACTGTGCCAGTCACTGTGCTCGTCATACTGCGGCCTCCTTCACGGCAAGGCTGTGGCCGGAGGCGGGCTCCAGCATGTGGCAGGCGGCCATGTGTTCCTCGGCACCCGGAAGGGCGGCAAGGGCAGGTTTGGCCGCAGCGCAGACGCCTTCGGCAAAACGGCAACGGGTGTGAAAGCGGCAGCCGGTGGGCGGGTTGATCGGGTTGGGCGGATCGCCTGCGAGCGGCGGTTCCATGGTGCGGTTGTCCGGGTCCATGGAGGGCATGGCGGCAAAGAGCGAGGCGGTATAGGGGTGAGCCTGCCGCTCGTAGATGCTCTCTGCAGGTCCGATTTCCACCACTTCGCCCAGATACATCACCATCACCCGGTCGGAAATGTAGCGCACCACATTCAGATCATGGGAAATGAAAACATAAGTCAGGCCCAGCTCGGCCTTGAGGTCGTTGAGCAGGTTCAGCACCTGCGCTTCCACCGACTTGTCGAGGGCCGAGACGGCCTCGTCAAGGATGACCAGGCGCGGGGCCATCGCCAGCGCCCGGGCGATGTTGATGCGCTGGCGCTGGCCACCGGAGAGTTCGTGCGGGTAGCGGTGGGCAAAGCGGGCCGGATCAAGCCCCACCTTTTCCATCAGACTGCGGGCGCGCCCTTCCGGATCGTCCATGCCATGCAGCTTTGGGCCGAAGGCGATGGAGTCGAGGATGGTGAGGCGCGGGTTGAGCGAGGCGTAGCTGTCCTGAAACACCATCTGCACGCCGCGCCGCAGGTCCTTCAGCGCCAGTTCCGCGCCCAGCGCCTCGCCGTCGAAGACGATCTGCCCGGCATCATGCGGGATAAGGCCGATCAGCAGGCGGGCGGTGGTGGACTTGCCGCAACCGGATTCGCCGACGATGCCGAGCGTCTCGCCCTTTTTCACATGGAATGAAACGTCATCCACGGCATGCACTGTGCCGGTGCGCCGGTTGAGAAGTCCGGAGCGGATGGGGAAGTGCTTGGTCAGGTTCTGCGCCATCAGCAGGGGCTGGGCCGGGCCGCCCCTGTCTTCGGTCTGCGCAAGGGTTTCTGCGTTCAAGGCGTTGGTGGCTGTCATTTGCGTGCTCCTCAGTCCTTGACGTTCATCGCGCTGCGCAGGCCGTCGCTGAGCAGGTTGAGGCAGAGGGAGGTGGCAAAGATCATCAGGCCGGGCAGGGCGGCGACATAGGGGTTCACGTAGATCGCCGTACGCAGGGTGTTCAGCATCAGGCCCCATTCCGGTTCGGGCGGGCGCACGCCGATGCCGAGGAAGGAGAGGCCGGCAGCGAGGATCATGCACACGCTGGTGAGGCTGGTGGCATAGACGAAGATCGGGCCGATGACGTTGCTGATCACATGGGCGCGGATGATGGTCAGCGCCCCGCCGCCGCTCGCTCGCGCTGCGTCGATATAGTCGAGCGAGCGCACGCTGGCGGTGGCGCTTTCGGCAACGCGGGCGATGGGCGGGATGAAGACGATGGTGAGCGACACCAGGCTGTTGACGATGCCCGCGCCCAGCGCGCTGGAAATGGCGATGGCCAGCAGCACGGAGGGAAACGCGAAGAAGACGTCCACGGTGCGCATGATCACCGTGTTGAGCCAGCCGCCCGCATAGCCGGCGATGATGCCTAGCGCCGAGCCGATGAAGAAGGCGAAGACGACCGGCATCAGCCCGACAAACAGGGTGAGGCGGCCGCCGTAGATGAGCCGGGCCAGCATGTCGCGGCCCTGTTCGTCGGTGCCGAGCGGATGACCGTCGAAGCCGATGGGCTTTAGGCGGCGGATCATGCTGGCCTTGTAGGGGTCGGCAAGGCCCAGATACGGGGCGAAGATGGCGGCCAGAATGAGCATCATCAGGACGACGAGGCAGATGACGGCCAGCCGGTCGCGCAGGAAACGGCGGCCGACGCCGGACCAGTAGCCGGGGGCGGATTGCACCACGGGTGCGGTGATTGCGGCAGGGCTTGCTGCGGGGCTTGTCACGCTCATGGCTCAGGCCCTCTTGATGCGCGGGTCGATTGCGGCCTGTGCCACGTCGACGAGGAGGTTCATGGTGACGAAGAACATGGCGAGCACCAGGATCGTGCCCTGCAGCAGCGGCAGATCACGCTGGAAGATGGCGTTGGACAGCAGGAAGCCGGAGCCGGGCCAGTTGAACACGGTCTCGATCAGGATCGAGCCGCCGAGCAGATAGCCAAGCTGCAGGCCCATGACGGAGAGCGCGGTGGGGGCGGCATTCCACAGCACGTGGCGCAGCACCTCGCGGTGGCGCATGCCCTTGGCATAGAGCGCCTGCACGAAATCCATGGTGAGGATGTCGCCCACCAGCGCCCGCACGGTGCGGGCCACCAGCCCGATGGGCACGACCGCAAGCGTGACCGAGGGCAGGATCAGATATTTCAGGTGCTCAAGGTCCCAGACCCACTCGCCCGAACCGCCGGGCCCTGCACCCATGGCCGGAAGCCAGCCGAGCTGGACGGAGAAGATGATGACCAGCACGATGCCGAGCCAGTAATTGGGCACGGAGACGCCGGTGATGGCAACGCCCGTCACCAGCCGGTCAAAGGTGGTGCCGCGCCAGTATCCGGCAAGGAATCCCAGCGTCAGGCCGATGGGAAAGGCAATCAGGCTGGCCATGAAGGCGAGCAGCATGGAGTTCTTGACCGCGCCGAACACCTCCTGTGCCACAGGCCGGCCCGTGGCGATGGACTTGCCGAGATCGCCGGTCACGACCTTGCCGACCCAGATGCCGTATTGCACGGGCAGGGGCTTGTCCAGCCCGTAGGCCGAGCGCATGGCCGCCTGCTGTTCCTGTGTTGCATCCACGGGCATGATCGCCGTCAGCGGGTCGCCGGGGGCGATATGCACCAGGAGGAAGCATATCAGGCTGACGCCGATGGCGACCGGCAGCACATAGATCAGACGGCGCAGAAGATAGATGAACATGGGCAGGGGCCGCTCTTCTCGGGAAACCGGTGTCTTTTGCGTCCCGGCTCTTGCGGCCGGGATCGTGGCAAATGCTCGGGAGAGCCTGCCCGGCGGAGAGGTCCCCGCCGGGCAGAAGGCCTCATTCCATCGTGATGGAGGAGAAGTTCAGGTACCAGTTCTGCGGCTGGACGAAGCCCTTCACCTTGCCGGTCATGGCGCGCGGGGCAACGTCATGGGTGACCATCAGGAACAGGGCGTCATCGACGAATTTCTCGTGGGTCTTGCGGATCACCTCATCCTGCTTTTCCGGGTCGAAGGTGGTCTTGATCTGCTTGAACAGCTCTTCCATCTCCGGGTCGCAGTAGTGGCCCCAGTTGGTGCCGTTCGGTGCCACGAGGTCACAGCTCAGGTGCCGCAGGAAGCCGGTGAACGGGTCCTGAATGAAATAGGTGAAGTTGATCGAATGGGAGCCCTCGACGCTCGGGTCCTTGGCACCGGCGCGCCACAGGTTGATCATCTGGTTCCATTCCACCACCATGAATTCCACCTCGATGCCCACTTCCGCAAGGCTCTGCTGGATGTATTCGTTCATGGGCAGCGGCAGCATCTGGCCGGAGCCGGAGGGCGAGATCAGCGCCTTCACCTTCAGCGGCTTGTCCGGGCCGTAGCCAGCTTCCGCCAGAAGGCGCTTGGCCTCTTCCGGGTCATACTTCACGTCGAAGGTGGGCTTGCCGAACCACTGGTTGGACGGCGGCACGAAGCCCTTGGCCGGGATCATCAGCCCGCCAAGCAGTTCGGACAGGCCGTCGCGGTCGATGGCAAGGTTTGCGGCCTTGCGCACATTGATGTCGTTCCAGGGCGAGCCTTCGGCGCGCGACAGGTGCCAGGTCCAGTTGTGCGGGAAGGCATTGGAGGTGATCGTCATGCCCTGTGCCTTGATGGCCGGGATCGTGTCCGGGGCAGGGGCCTCGATCCAGTCCACCTGACCGGAGAGGAGCGCCGCGGTGCGGGCATTCGGCTCGGGCAGGGGCACCAGCACCATCTTGTCGAGTTTCGGGATGCGGGCCTCATCCCAGTAACCGGTGTTGGGCACCAGTTCTGCACGCTCACGCGGGACGAAGCTGGCAAGCTTCCACGGGCCGGTACCGGACGGCTCCTTGGCAACCTCTTCCCAGTTCTTGCCCTTGGCTTCCCAGTTGGCCTTGGAGCTCATGAAGATCCAGGCGAGCTGATAGGGCAGGGTCGCATCGGGAGCCTTGGTGACGACTTCCAGCGTGTAGTCATCGATGGCGCGGTAGGTGTCGACAGCGGGAATGCGCGACTTGCCCTGTGCCGCCTGACGCGGGTCATACTGTTCCGCATCGGTCTTCAGCAGCTTGTCGAGGTTCCACACCACGTCATGGGCGGTGAAGTCCGAGCCGTCATGGAACTTCACGCCTTCGCGGATCTTGAAAGTCCACTTCGTGGTATCGGCCGGATCGGCGCTCCATTCGGTGGCAAGGCCCGGCGTCAGGACGGAAGGCTTGTCGGCGCTCGAAAGATCCCACTCGACCAGCGAGTTATAGACCGTGTAGCCAATGAAGCGCATGCCTTCGCCGCCCTGATCGACCTGACCGGTGGTGAGAGGAATATCCGACGCTGTCATGCCGATGCGCAGCGTACCTGCTGCCAAAGCATGCATTGACGTGCCGGCGAGGGCGGCAAGCGAAAGGGCCGCAAGTGCTGCGCTTCGGAATGTCTTCAACGCCATCAATGTCTTCCTTCTCTGAGAGGTTTGATATGTTTCTTATTGAATGACTTTTCAGAACTTGCGGATATTACAGGATCTGAAAGTCATTTGAATTTTTGACTTGAAGGTCAGGTTTTCGTGCGCTACCAAATCCTTCTGGTCTGACCAGATGAGCGTATGAACAGCGCATTTTTGATGCAAGGCGAAGATTTAGGCAGATATGACCGCTCTTTCACCACATGACGCAGACGGCACCCTGGCGCTGCCGGAGGAGGACGCGTCCGCTTCGGTTCCGGCGCGTGTGGCCCGGGCGATCCAGGCGATGATTGCGGATGAAGGGCTGGAAGAGGGCGATGCCCTGCCGTCCCAGCGTGATCTGGTGGGGATTCTGGGCGCATCGCGGCCATCGGTGCGCGAGGCGATTTCCATGCTCGAAGCGCTGGGGCTGGTGCGGGTGGAGCAGCGGCGCGGGCTTTTTGTTGCGGGCGCATCCGGCCTGCAGCCGGCCGATCTGTGGTCGCACGGCAGAGGCTATTCGCTTGAAGAGACCTATCAATTCCGCATGGCGATGGAGCCGCAGGTGCTGCGCCTGGCCATGCCTGCGCTCACCGGTGATGTGAAATGGCGGCTGTGGCGCTCGGTCGAGGCGCTGATGGCGGCGGCCCGCACCGGCCGCAGTGTCGAGGCGGCGGCGCAGGACACCCTGTTCCATGATCTGATCGTCGAGGCTTGCGGCAACCGCATCTTTCAGTCCATGCACCGGTTGATGGCGCGGGAGTTCCAGAGCAGCCAGTGGGTGCCCATGGTACGGATGGAAAGCATGGTGGAAACCGCAGCCGAGCATCTGGCCATCATGGAGGCGGTGGACCGTCTGGACGGGGATGCTGCCTGCCGCGCCATGGCTGCCCACATTAAGGGCGCCGCCCGGCGCGCCGGAATAGACCTGCCCTCGTGAGGAAGATGATTTCATGATCAATGATACGGCCGAATCCTTCATCGAGGTTCTGGAGACGCCGCTGGTGGCGGGCCAAGGCGCGCTGAACGGCCTCACCTTTGCCGCCAAGGACAATTACGCCTTCGCGGGCCGCGTTGCTTGTAACGGGAGCCCTGCCTGGAAGGCGAGCCATGCGCCGGACACTGTGACGGCGCCATCGCTGCAAACGGTGCTGAATGCGGGGGCGGCGCTCGCCGGATTCACGAAAATGGATGAGCTTGCCTACAGCATGATCGGCAGCAATGCCCATACGGGCACGCCGCTGAACAGCGCTGCGCCGCTGCGGGTGCCGGGCGGCTCGTCGTCCGGGTCGGCCTCTGCGGTGGCCGCAGGCCTCGTGGACTTTGCCCTTGGCAGCGACACGGGCGGCTCGGTTCGCATTCCTGCGTCCTTCTGCGGGCTCTACGGCTTGCGTCCCGGCCATGGCCGCATTGACGGCACGGGGTTGAAACCGTTGGCCCCCAGCTTCGATGTGCCGGGCTGGTTTGCCCGGGAGCTGGATCTGATGCTGCGGATCAGCGCGGTCTTCGGCCTTGCGGCGGATAATGCAACAGTCCCGGTGCGGCTATGGATTCCGGACACCATCTGGGGCCGGATGGATGCTGCAATGCGCAGCGCGCTCGCGCCGGGTATTGCCCGGGCTGAAAGCCTGCTGGGGCCGGCGCTCACCCATGCCATCCCGCTCTACGGGGAGATCGACTGGTTCGAGACATTCCGCCTGCATCAGGCATATGAGGCCTGGGGCGCGCTGGGGGACTGGATCGAGGCAGAACAGCCGGACTTCGGCCCCGGTGTCGGCGAGCGGCTGGCGGCGGCCAAGGCCGTTTCGGAGGAAACGTTTGCCAAGGTCTCACAAGACCGGTCTGCCATCCGCGCGGCCATGGATGAAGCGCTTTCCGGCGGCGTGATCCTGCTGCTGCCAACGGCTCCCGGTCCGGCGCCCTTGCGTGATGCCAGCCAATCCGATCTTGAGCTTTACCGCCGGGCCACCATGCCCATCACCTGCATTGCCGGTCTCAGCGGCCTGCCGGAGCTGACAATTCCCGGTGCCAGCGTGGACGGCGCGCCGGTTGGCCTGTCACTGGTGGCGGCAAGGGGCGGGGAGGAGATGATCCTCGACTTTGCCCGCCGCATGTCCACCGCATAAGGAGGCTGGCATGAAGCCGCGCATCGCGCTGATCAACCCCAACACCACCGTGGCGACGACGCTGGCCATGGTGCGGCTTGCGGCAGAAGCGGTGCCGGAGATTGAATTTCTGCCGGTCACTGTTGCCAAAGGGCCGCCGGTGATCACGGAGCCAAAGGCGCTGGCGCAAGCGGCGGCGCATGTGGCGGCACTCGCAGATCATCTTCCGGATGGGATTTCCGGCGTCATCACGGCAGCCTTCGGTGATCCGGGGCTGGAGGAGTTGCGTGCAGCGCTCGCCGTGCCCGTCACCGGCATTGCCGAAGCGGGCATGCTGGCGGCGGCTGAGGGCGGGAGGCGGGTCTGCGTGGTAACGACGACACCGGATCTGGCCGCCCCGATCAAGGTACGGGCAATGGCCTATGGCCTCGGGAACAGCCTCACCTCCGTGCGGTTGACGGCGGGCGATGTGCATCAGGTGATGGCGGACCCGGCACGGCTGGAAGCGGCTCTGGCAGAGGCCATTCATCTGGCCATTTCAGAAGATTCAGCCGAGGCGATTGTCATCGGCGGCGGGCCGCTCGCCGCTGCAGCGCGTGCTCTGTCGGGGCAGTTTTCCGTGCCCATCATCGAGCCGGTGCCGGAAGCAGCGCGCCGGATTGCAAGGCTGATCCGGCGCAGCGGTTTGTGAATCAGACCTTGATGATGGCCTTGATCAGGGTACCCCGGTCCTCTGCCCAGAGCGGCAGGTTGGTCACGGCGTCCTCGAAGCTTGTCTCGTGGGTGGCCAGTGCATCCACCGGCACCTCGCCGCTGCGGATCTTGGCAATGACGTGCTCGAAGTCTTCCTTCAGCGCGTTGCGGCTGGCGAAGAGCGTCGTCTCGCGCTTGTGGAACTCGGGATCGGCAAAGACCAGATCGCCCTTGACCACAGACAGCAGCACATAGGCGCCGCCATGGGCGACGTGAGCAAGGCCCGCGTTCATGGCCTTGATGTTGCCGGTCGCATCGAACACCACGTCATAGGTGCCCGGGGTTTCCTCGCCCACCAGTTCATAGCGGGCAGACGGGAGCGCCTTGCGGGCAAGATCCAGCCGCGACTGTGACGTGTCGCGCAGGGTGACGTCCGCGCCTTCAATGGCGGCAAAGATCGCAGCGCCAAGGCCGATGGGACCAGCGCCCACGATCAGCGCGCTCATGCCGCGCTTGACGCCGCCCCGGCGCACGCCATGGGCGCCGATGGCCAGAAACTCGACCATGGCCGCTGCCTTGGGCGACAGGCCTTCCGCCGGATAGAGATTGCCCTCCGGCACCACGATCTCCTCGCACATGCCGCCGTCCGTGTGGACACCCAGCACCGCGATGGCCTCGCAGCAGTTGGGCTTGCCGATGGCGCAGGCGTGGCACTTGCCGCAGGTGATGTAGGGATTCACCACGACGAGATCGCCCTTGGCAATGCGGCCATCGGAAGAAGATTCCTCGGCCGTGCCGGAAAGCTCGTGGCCCATGACGCGCGGATAGGCGAGGAAGGGCTGATGACCGCCATAGATGTGGTAATCCGTGCCGCAGATGCCGATATGGCCGATCTTCACCCGCACGTGGCCGGGCTTTGCCGCGGGGCGCGGACGCTGGGCTTGTTCGAACTTGCCTGGCTCGGCACACACAAGGGTCTTCATCAGGGACATGGGACAGTTTCCGGGTTTCTTGAAATGCGCATTTGGATCGCTTACGGTTTTTTATTGAAAAAGATCCGTTTTCGTCAAACTGAATCCGGTTGATCCCGGTTGAAATCCAGAGGCCTGTTCGTGGCGCGCAACCGCAACCTCTTCAAACTGCATGTGAATTTGATGCTGGATCGCTTGCAGCAAATGGCGCCCGGCGAACGGCTGGGCTCGGAAGCAGAGCTGGCGGAGGCTCTCAGCGTGAGCCGGACCACCGTGCGCGCCGTGCTGGCGCATCTGGCCGGGGCCGGAATTCTCGACTGGGAGGGGCGCGAAAAGACCCTGCGCCGCCTGCCGGAAGCGGCCGACTGGTTCGAGGAATCAGAAACCCTGTCCCATCAGGCGCATGTGGAGAGCCAGTTTCTGGACTGGGTGCTGCGCGGCGATCCGCGGCCCAACACGGTGCTGAGCGAGGCGGGGCTTGCCCGCCGCTTCGGGGTCAATGTGGCCTCCGTCCGCGAATTCCTGATCCGTTTCGAGCCCTTTGGCCTGATCGAAAAGCAGCCGAACCGTCATTGGGTGCTGAAGGGCTTCACCCGTGGTTTTGCCGAGGAAATGTTCACCGTGCGCGAGATGTTCGAGCGCAAGGCGCTGGCCGGCATGATGAACGCCTGCGGGCCGGGCGGCGAGCGGGCAGGGGAGCTCCAGGCGCTGTCGCTGGCGCATCAGGCTCTGGCCGCCGGGCCGGATGAGGGGCTCGATGCCTTTCCACAGCTTGATGCGCAGTTCCATCAGCTGCTCTGCGCGTCCTCCGGCAACCGCTTCATCATCGATTTCAGCCGCACCATCTCCATCATCGTGCACTTCCACTACCGCTGGAACAAGCGTGACGAACAGCACCGCAACCGCGCTGCAATCTCAGAGCACATGGCCATTATCGATGCGGTTCAGGCCGGTGATGCAGAGCGGGCGCAGGCGGCGCTGGATGCCCATCTGGCCACCGCCCGGCGCACGCTGATGGCCTCGGTGATCTGGCCGGAAGACACCGCTCCGGTGTGATCGCTCTAACAGAAATCTCCGGTCAGCTTGTCTGACAAGGCTTGACAACCGGCGTGCGCCGGTGAATTCATAGCGCCGAGTTTGGTCCAACCATAGGACCAAGAGCCAATGGAGGGGAGGCCATGGCGGGACTTTCAGCAGTCGAGGACATTCGCGAGGTTCTGCGCCGGGAGATCGTGGAGCGCATGCAGGTCGGGGATCTGCTGCCGAACGAGAGGGATCTGGCGGAACGCTTTGGCGTCGCGCGCAACACGGTGCGCGAGACCATGATCCATCTGGAAGCCTTCGGCCTCATCGAGAAGACGCGGCGCGGCGCAAAGGTGCGCAAGCCGGATTTCGATCCGATCTTCTCCGTCTTTGCCCAGCATTTCGACAATTCCGCCAAGACGCTGGAAGACGTGCTCAATTTCCGCCGCATCGTGGAAACCGGCGCAGCGCCTCTGGCCGCGATTGGCGTGACGGACAGCCATCTCGACCAGATGACCGAGGCCAACGAGCGCATGCGCCGGGCCATGACCGTTTCGGAAGCCGCGGGGCACGACTACGACTTTCACATGGCCATGGTGGAGGCGACGGGCAACACGGTGCTCATCCGCATGTACCGGGTGCTGTCGGTGCCGCTGCGCTTCTACATGGAGGTGGGCAAGTCCCGCTCGGCGCAGACGGTCGAGTCCCATGCCCAGCATCAGGCCATCATCGCCAAGCTGCGCGAGCGGGATGCTGCCGGGCTGACGGCCAGTCTCAACACCCATTTCGACTATTCGGGCGCCGTCTTCGCGGCCCTCGCAAAACAGGCGGGCGATCCCGTCTGAACTCATCCAAGTGGAGGATCTGCAATGAAATTGAAATCGCTTGCGCTTGCCGCGCTCATGGGCGTCGCGGCCATTCTGCCGGTGGCGGCGCAGGAAGTGGTCGTCAAGGTAGCCTATGAGAACAATCCGGGCGAGCCGGTCGACAAGGTGATGCACCGCTGGGCCGATCTCGTGAAGGAAGCCTCCGGCGGCAAGGTGGCGCTGGAGCTGTTCCCGTCCTCGCAGCTGGGGGCGAAGAAGGACGTGATCGAGCAGGCCATGCTGGGCGTGAACGTCGTGACGATTGCCGACGCCGGCTTCCTGACCGACTTCGATCCGGATCTGGGCATCCTGTTCGGGCCGTATCTGGCCGACAATCCGCAGCAGCTGCTGAAGATCTACGAGAGCGACTGGTTCAAGGAAAAGGATGCGGCTCTGCGTGCCAAGGGCATCCACATCGTCATCCCGAACTACCTCTATGGCACGCGCCAGCTGCTGGCGACGAAGAAGATCGAAAAGCCGGAAGACCTGAAGGGCCTGAAGATCCGCGTTCCGAACAACCCGATGCAGATCAAGGCCATCGAGCTGATGGGCGCCACCCCGACGCCGATGCCGCTGGGCGAAGTCTATCCGGCCCTGACGCAGGGCGTGATCGACGGCGTGGAAAACCCGCTGCCGGTGCTCTATGGCCAGAAGCTGCATGAGCCGGCCAAGGAACTGTCCATGATCGGCTATCTCACCAACACGGCCCTGTGGCTGGGCGGTGAAGAGTTCTTCTCCACCCTCGACCCGCAGGTTCTCGAAATGCTGCACAAGACCGGCTACGAGGCCGGCCTCTACAGCCAGGAGATCGCCGCCGAGGAAGAAGAGCGCATTCTCTCCGAGATGAAGGCGGCCGGCGTCAACGTCACCGAGCCGGACGTGGCGGCCTTCCGTGAGAAGACCATGCCCTTCTACACCCAGTTCCCGGAATGGACGCCGGGCCTCTATGACATGATCCAGGCAGAACTCGCCAAGTGATCCTTCCGGCCGGCCGCTTCCCGCAAGCGGCCGGTCCTCTCTCTTCGCGGAGACTGTCATGTCCCTCATTTTCCGTGCTGCCTCGGCCTTCGGGGCCGTATGCGTGGCCCTGCTCGTGCTGATGACCGTTGCAGCCGTCATCGCGCGCTATCTTCTGGGAACGCCTTTTGCCTGGACCGAAGAGGTCTCGGGCATCCTGATGATCTGGATCGTCATGATCGGCGCCATCGCCTGCGAGGCGAACCGGCAGCATCTGACCATCGATCTTCTGGAAAATGCGCTGAAGGGCCTGCCGCGCCGCCTGCTGGTGTTTGCCGTCAATCTGGCTTCCGTGGGCCTGCTGGCTTTCATGTCCTGGCAGGGCTGGGCGCTGGCAAAGGCCACGGCTTTCAAGAAGACGCAGATCCTCGGCATTTCGTGGTTCTGGCTGGATCTGGCCATTGTCATCGGCGCCGGCGGCACCGCGCTTGTCATGGCCTGGCGTCTCTACCGGCCTGATGCGGCGGCGAACCCGCCCGCCGGTCCCGAGCACAAGGCCTGATCTCCTACCTTCGCATTCCTTACTGACGGCCACGTATTCGCGTTCAGAAAGACGTCCATGACCTGGTTCATCATCATTGCTCTCATGTTCGCGCTCTTTGCCCTGAACATGCGCATCTATCTCGCCATGTTCGCGGCTGTGGTCGCCTATTTCGTGTTCTTCTCCTCGGTGCCCCTGCAGATTTCCGTGCAGCGGATCATTGCGCCGACGCAGAACCCCTCGCTGCTGGCCATTCCCTTTTTCGTGCTGCTTGGCACGCTTCTGGGCACCACCGGCATTGCCGGGCGCCTGATGAAGCTGGCGGATCTGATGGTCGGGCGGCTCACCGGCGGCCTTGGCCACACCAACGTCATGCTCTCCACCCTGATGGGCGGGATCTCGGCCTCGAACCTTGCTGATGCTGCCATGATGTGCCGCATTCTGGTGCCGGAAATGCGCCGCCAGGGCTACAGCGCCGGTGCGGCCGCGGCCATCACCGCCTGCGGCTCGCTGATCACCCCGATCATTCCGCCCGGCATCGCGCTGATCATCTATGCGCTGGTGGCCGACGTCTCCATCGGCGCCATGTTCACCGCCGGCATCATTCCGGGCCTGCTTTGCGCCGCCCTGCTGATCACGGCCGTGTGGATCAACGCCCGCCGCAAGGGGCTGAAGCCGTCGCGTGAAAGCTGGCCGTCAGCCGCCGAGACCAGGACCACGCTCATCGGTGCATGGCCCGCCATCTTCCTCGTGCTGGTCATCGTCGGCGGCATCCGCCTGTCGATCTTCACGCCGACGGAAGCCGGTGCCGTTGCGACGGTCTTCACCCTCGCCATCGGGTTCCTGATCTACCGGGAAATGAAGCTCTCGGATGTGGGCCGCGCCTTTGCCGAAACCGGCCGCCAGACCGCCTCGATCCTGCTGGTCATCATGACTTCGTCGGCCCTTGCCTGGATCTTCTCGGTGGAGCGGGCCGGCGTTGCCATGGCGGAGATCATCACCAGCCTGACGACCGACCCCTGGGTCTTCCTCATTGCCGTCAACGTGCTGCTGCTGGTGCTGGGCATGTTCATCGAGGGCACGGCGCTGATGATCATTCTCGTGCCGCTGCTCAAGCCCGTGGTCATGCAGCTCGGCATCGATCCGGTGCATTTCGGCATCGTCATGATCCTCAACCTCTCCATCGGCACGCTGACGCCGCCAGTGGGAACGGTGCTGCTGATGGTGTGCAACCTGACGGGCGCCAAACTGGTCGAGTTCCTGCGCGACGGCTGGATCTTCCTCGCCACGCTTCTGGTGGCGCTGCTGCTGGTCACCTTCGTGCCGGCCTTCTCGCTGGCGCTGATCTGAACCGCCCGAATGAAAACAAGGGCCGCCTGCGGGGAATGTCCCTCAGGCGGCCTTTGGCATTTCAGGATGGCTAAGTGCTCAAACGTCAGGTCTTGCTGCCGTCGAGACGGTTGAGGTCGTTCAGATCATCCTCGCCTGTCCAGCTGTCATCCGGCTCCGGCTCATAGACCAGTTCGCTCTCCGGGACTTCATCTGAGGGGACAAGCGGCTCAGCCGCATCCGGTGCGCCTGCGCTGCCGTCAGCAGTCTCTTCCCCCGCAACGTCAGCCGCTTGCCTTTCATCTTCTGAAAGCACGGGCGCCTCGCTGCCGGAAGGATCCGCACTTGCCTCAAGCCGGTCCTCATCGTCAGCCGTGGAGTCCGTCCCGGCCTCTGTCTCCGGCGGGGACGCAGGCAAGAGCTCAAGCTCTGGTTCCGCTTGAAACCCGGCATTTGCGGCAGGGAAGGGCAGCTCAGCCTCCTCTTCCGCTGCAGGACCTGAATCCAGACCCTCCGGCCCGCCGCTGCCGGTCTCCGCTGAGGCTTCCGCTACCGTTTCACTGGTAGCTTCACTGACAGCTTCACTGGCAGCCGTGGGCTCTGCGGGACTTTCCTCAGGTCCGTTTTCGCCATGGACTGAGCCCGAAGCACTCTCTGCTTCTCCGGTCAGGACTGTCTCTGCCGGAGATTCATTTGCCGGCTCATCATTTTCATCAGCCGGCAAAGGATCTTCGTCCGGCTCTGCGCTGGCGGCCATGACAGCCCCTTTTGCCAGCGCCTTCGTTGCTGCAGCGCGGGCCATGGCGGCGGCCTTGTCGGCTTCGGCAGCGGCCGTCAGCGCGGCCATGGCCGCTGTCTTGCTGGCTTTGGCTGCGTGAAGCGCTTCCTCGCTGGCCACCCAGTCGACGGAGGGCATGTCTACCTTGCGGTGGGTTTCGATGACGTGGCGCACCCAGTCGGGTGCCTGCCTTCCATTGGCGACGCTGGTCAGCACCTCGCGGGCCGCCTGCCGCTCGCCCAGTGCGGCAAGGGCTGCGCCCACGGCATTGCCCGCCTCGCGGAAGTCGGGAGCCTCGGTCCAGGCATCATCCGCCTGCCGGAGGGCCATCTTGATGTCACCGGCGCGGCGCGCCAGCGAGCTGAGCTTCACGCGCGCGGCATGATGCTGCGCATCGCGGCCAAGGGCAGCTTCAAAGGCGCGGCGGGCGCCGACCAGCTCCCCCTGGGCAGCCATCACGTCACCCAGCACCACAAGCGCTTCCACCGGTCCGGCGCCGCCCTGGGCGGCACGCTCGGCCAGTTCCCGCGCTTCATCAAAGCGGTGGCGCTTCAACAGAAGATTGGCAAGGCCAAGGAGAGCCGGCTGGTAATCCGGATCAAACCGCAGGGCATGGCGGTAATTGGCGATGGCGGCGCCGGGGCGCGCATCCTGGGAGCCGGTTTCGGCCAGCAATGACAGCGCGGCCGCACTGTCCGGCAGCACCTCGACCAGCTTTGCCGCGTGAATGGCCGCTTCGTCATAGGCGTCGCGGCGCAGAAGCAGCGTGGCGAGGCCATAAAGCGCGTTCTGGTCCTTGGGGTCGGTCTCCAGCACGGTACGGAAGGAGGCTTCGGCATTGACGAGGTCGCCGGTCATCAGCTGGCAGTTGCCAAGGCTGGCGCGCGCCCGCGTGTTGGCAGGTTCGGCAAAGACGATCTTGCGCAGGTGCGTGGCCGCTTCCTCGAATTGGCCTTCGCGCAGCAGGCGGCGCGCCAGCCGGTGGGCGCTCTCGATGCTGCTGGCGCTGATCGGGCCAAGGCCTGCCGCGTCCCCTTGCGAGCCGGCGGAGGACGTGTTTGCAGGCACAGGTTCCCGTCCACCGGTATCACTGCCGGTGGCTGTTCCTTCCTTCAGCCGGGTGTCCTCCGCATCCGTCATGTCAGACGACCATTTCCGGAGCCTTGACCGGTGCTGCCACTGTCTGGCTCCTGTTTGCTTGCCATTCCTGTTCCTGCCCCCTGACCCCCATGCGTTCCGCATCGAATCAAAAAGCATGAGCTGCCTTCAGTCTAAGCACTCACTCTGAGGCGGTCAAAAGGCGGAACGGGGCCAAGGCGTGCCTGTCCACCCGCATTTGTGATCCCTTGAGCGCTTGCCTGCCTGCCATGGCGCGGCTTTTCCCTGTCCGGCATGAAGAAGACCGCTGCTGCGCGCGTGAAATGCAGCTTGCTCGAATTCTGTGGAGGAGCACGGCGGGCCATGCGGCAAAGCCTTTTCAGATGAACTGAAATTGTTTTAAGCGGGCGGCCTGCAAGCCGTAGAACCGCCTTCGGGGCCTTCTGTGGCTGCATCACCGGCCGCCACACGGATCTTCACAAGCACCGGCGGCCTGCGCCGGAAGGGCACGGAACATGAAACAGTCAGGCGGCAAAGAGCTCAAAGCCAAACCCGCAGCCAAGCCGGCCTCTGCGCAGGCGGCCGGTCAGGTCAGCCTTTTCGACACGGTGCCGGAGACCGGGCTCGACAATTTTCTGCCGTTGAAGATCATTTCCGCCGCAAGGCTGGTGGAGCGCCGCCTCGTCAAGGCGCTGCAGAGCCAGCACAGCCTGGCCCTGGCCGAATGGCTGGTTCTGGCGGCGCTGATCGAGGCGGGCGAAGGCTCGGTGCGCGATCTTGGAGCGAAGACCGGGCTCGATGCGGTGGCCATCAGCCGTGCCGCCATGCGCCTCACCGACCGCAAGTTCCTGAAGAAGAGCGAAAACCGGCAGGACCGCCGCCTCGTGGTGCTGAAGCCCACCAAGGCCGGGCGTGACCTTGCCGATGAAATCAACGCCCGTCTGGTACCGCTGGAGGCGGAGATCATGAAAGGCCTCGGCACGCCGGACCGCATCCGCCTTGCCAGCCTTCTGGGCTCTCTGCAGACCAAGGAAAACGCCTGACGCCGCGCCGCTTGCGGCTGCCGTTTCAAGGGCCGGGACAGGGCAGGGCGCTGCCCTTCACAAAAGCTTTGCAAGGCGCAAGATTCCGGTTCAAATCCACCCTCTGACCCGCTAGAAGCTGCTCATGACCCAGCACGACCGTCTTCTCATCATCGACTTCGGCTCCCAGGTGACGCAGCTCATCGCCCGGCGTCTGCGCGAGCTGAATGTCTATTGCGAAATCCACCCCTATCAGAACGTCACGGATGACTTTCTGGCGGTCTTCAAGCCGAAGGCGGTGATCTTCTCCGGCGGACCGGATTCGGTCACCCGCGAGGGCTCGCCCCGCCCGCCGAAGTCGGTCTATGCGCTCGGCGTGCCGGTCCTTGGCATTTGCTATGGCCAGCAGGTGATGATGCAGGATCTGGGCGGCCAGGTGGATGGCGGCAAGATTTCCGGCGGCGGCGGCACGGCAGAATTCGGCCGCGCCTATGTGACCCCGTCCGATCAGAGCGATGCCTTCATCGCCGGCTGGTTTGCCGAAGGGCGCGAGCAGGTGTGGATGAGCCACGGCGACCATGTCAGCCGCATCGCGCCGGGCTTCAAGGTCTATGGCACGTCGCCAAACGCGCCTTTTGCGATCACGGCCGATCCGGAGCGGCATTTCTATGCGGTGCAGTTCCATCCGGAAGTGCACCACACGCCGAATGGCCGGACGCTTTACGAGAATTTCGTGCGCCTTGCCGGCTTCAAGGGCGACTGGACCATGGGCGCCTATCGCGCCGAGGCCATTGCCAAGATCCGTGCGCAGGTGGGTGACAAGAATGTCATCTGCGGCCTGTCCGGCGGTGTCGACAGCTCGGTGGCTGCCGTTCTCATCCACGAGGCGATTGGCGACCAGCTCACCTGCGTCTTCGTCGACCACGGCCTGCTGCGGCAGGGCGAGGCCGAAGAAGTCGTCACCATGTTCCGCGACAATTAC
Source organism: Pannonibacter sp. I15F10I1 (assembly GCF_900185665.1). Taxonomy (NCBI): domain Bacteria; kingdom Pseudomonadati; phylum Pseudomonadota; class Alphaproteobacteria; order Hyphomicrobiales; family Stappiaceae; genus Pannonibacter; species Pannonibacter sp. I15F10I1. The sequence goes on along the minus strand of NZ_FYAN01000026.1, from coordinate 574,066 downwards.
AACATCCCGCTGATCCATGCGGATGAGCAGGAGCTGTTCCTGGGCGCGCTGGAAGGCGTGACCGACCCGGAAGTGAAGCGCAAGACCATCGGCAAGCTGTTCATCGACGTGTTCCAGAAACACGCCAACAGCATCGATGGCGCCGAGTTCCTGGCACAGGGTACGCTCTATCCGGATGTGATCGAAAGTGTCAGCTTCTCCGGCGGCCCGTCGGTGACGATCAAGAGCCACCACAATGTCGGCGGCCTGCCGGAAAAGATGGGCCTCAAGCTCGTCGAGCCGCTGCGCGAACTGTTCAAGGACGAAGTGCGCGCCCTGGGGCGTGAACTGGGCCTGCCGGCGAAGTTCATCGGCCGCCATCCGTTCCCAGGACCCGGCCTTGCCATCCGCTGCCCGGGCGAGATCACCCGTGCCAAGCTGGAGATCCTGCGCAAGGCGGATGCGGTCTATATCGACCAGATCCGCAGGCACGGCCTTTATGACGAGATCTGGCAGGCCTTCGTGGCCATCCTGCCGGTGCGCACCGTCGGCGTCATGGGCGACGGCCGCACCTACGACTACGCCTGCGCCCTGCGCGCGGTGACCTCCGTGGACGGGATGACGGCGGATTACTACCCCTTCACCCACGAATTCCTCGGCGAAACCGCGACCCGCATCATCAACGAGGTCGAAGGCATCAACCGCGTCACCTACGACATCACCTCCAAGCCCCCCGGCACGATCGAGTGGGAGTGATCTGAAGCGGGTTGCCACTGGGTGCGGTTTCGTATCAGTTTGTTGAAGAGGCAGCATCAGGCTGTCTCGCAGACACCTGAGCGACAACATGCGCCGTTCCCGGATTGAGGAGGAGGACTTCCGTATGGTCCGCCGGCAACAGGCCTTCCGTGTGGCGGCCGATGTTGTGGCGGGGGGCCTGTCGCAATTTGCCGAGGTCGAGGCCGTGGCGGTTATCGGGTCGGTGGCCCGGCCATTGTGGAAGGAAGTGCCGCGGTTCGGGGGCTTCCGGCGCAAGCAGATCATGATCTGGCATGAATGCGGCGATCTGGATCTTGCGGTGTGGGTGACATCGTGTGAGCGGCTGGAGAAGTTGCGGCAGGCCCGCGATCAGTCTCTTGCGGCCGCAGGGCGGAACCTTTTCCGCGACGGGCTTGGTCCGCTTCCGCTGGCCGTCACCGGTCATCAGGCCGAGGTCTTCCTGTTCGAGCCGGAGACGGACCGGTATCTCGGGCGGCTCTGCAGTTTCAGCCAGTGCCCGAAGGGCAAGCCCGATTGCGGGACGCCGGGCTGTGGCGCCATTCCCTTCAATAAGATCGTTCCCGGCTTCGTGCCATCGCCCGATCTTCTGGAAACTGCAGCCTATGCCACGCTGTACCGCCGGGGGCAGGGTGTGCTGATGTCGGCGCTTGACCTGCCCGGGCCTGGTGCAGAAAAGCCAAAAGCCGGAGGACCGGGCGGCGGCTGATCCAGCCCTGCCCAATCAATCTTATGCCAAGCCTGCCGTTGCTGACGCATGACGCCTTGAAATTGCTCAGACGCCGCACGGGCTTGACCACCACTCAGTGAGCCAGGCTCATCGAGAGATGTTATCAGCTCTTGCCGGTGCCCAGTTTCGGGAAGGGGCTGGTGCCGGGTTTGTTGCTGTTGGCGAAGGGGACGGGGGCTGCCTTTGCGGCGGTCTTGTCCTGCTTCGGCTTTCTGATTTCGCGCGTGCTGCGCTTCTGACCCTTAGCCATGACGGAATGTCCTTTCGAGAAGAGAGCTGTCCGCGCCGCCGGAGGCCGGGCCTGCCGGAACGAGCGTGTCCTGTGATGCGACCCGCTCGTGACGTTCGTCCTCGCTGCGGATGCGGTATTTCGGGGTGTCGCCCTCGATGGGCAGACGGGCCGTGATGCGGTAGACGCCCGCGGCATGCAGCCGCTCCATGGAGCCACCGTTCAGCCGGACATCCTGCCCGACCTTGTAGAGATAGGCCGGCGCGTCATTGCTGACGGGGCGCGGCGCAGGACGGCGGGGACGGGCAGTGGAGGTCATGGGTCGTTGGGTCCTTTGTCAGGTGATCCGGAACGGCAGCAGGAACAGTTCCAAAAAGTCCGGTTTATCTTCAGGTCAGCGCCTGCGCGCCTTGCGAGCCAGTTTCTGCGCCGCAGAGCATTGGCGGGCTTGAGTCCTTCACGGGCTTGAACACGTGCCGGTCAGTCAGGCTTTCCGGGATCTGGCCGGAAGCTGGATCAGGCGCTGAGGCATCGAGCCTTGGCGGCATGCTTGCCGCGCGGCGCTGCCCCGCAACCGAAGAAGCTTTCAGCTGCGCCGTTCCCCGGTGACAGGCGTCAGTCCTGTGCCGCCGCCATGCACCAAATGAACGCAGGCATATGTGCACATCGTAAGACGCAGTCCGGCAGTGGCACGGGTCACAGAGCAGAGTGTCTATCTGAAAGACGAGGCTTCCGGACGGCCCGGATGCCGGATTGGCGAGTGCCATTCCAGGCCGGAACGCAGTCTGTCTGCCAGTACATCCGTGGTCAGCGCAGAAAAATGTTCCGGTCCTGAAGCCGGTTCTCGGAATGCGTCACAAGGCGCGTCCAGTCACCGGAATTTGAGAAAACACAGCGAGGCTTTTGCATAGCAAAGCCATATCAATCAAATCAGCAAAAACAATATGGTTCAAAATAATGAAAAAATCAAGGCTCCGGTTTTATTTTGTAGCGCAAGAAAAGAAGAAAAAAGAAGAAGAGAGGAGCGTCGCGGAGCGGTAATGCCGGCGCCGGCTGGGTGCTGGTTTAATTTCTCCGTATACAAGGGTGGAGCCTGACCTTGCGCAACAAGGCAGCTCATGCCGGACGAACAACCTGTCAGCCGGCATGAGCTGCTGTCGGCTCAAGCGAGGCTGTTGAACCAATCCAGCACGTTTTCCGTGCCCGCGAGTGCCGAACCACCCCCATAAAGGCCGGCGAGGAAGGTTCCCCTATGGCTTGCGTCTGCGACCGGTATTCCTGCCATCTGACTTCCTCCCGCAGACAGGGCCCGGTAGACCATGGCAGGATGAATGGCCTCGTCCGCCAGTCCATAATAAAGGCGGATCGGCGTTTCATAGGGCCAGTAGGATGCCCGGTTGGCAGCTAGGTGGCGGAGGAAGGCGCTGTTGCGGTCATCCGTCATGCGATCGAAGAAGCCATCAACCAGAAGGTTTGATGCGGACGGGAAAGGCTGAGCCGGATCGAAATTGCTGTCGTAGGTCTTCCAGTATTTCAGCGCCATGTCATGAAATTCAGGCCGGATGGCGCTTTGGAGCAGTCCGGGCAAACCATACTGAAGCTCGTAACTGCCGAGCGCGATGATCATGCAGAGCGAAACCCAGTTCGGCACCTCAGGGTATGAGCTTGTCCCTGCTGGCGGTGCGAAGGCCAGTTGCCCCGCCCAGAAGCTCCATGCCTCGTTCAGGTCATTGAACGGGCTGGCAGCTGCCGCCGCAGCCGCCGGAGTAGATTGAGCCTGCAAAGCCTGATGAAGCCACTGTGTATTGATTGCACCTTGAGACCATCCATTCAGGAAAAGCCGGGATGGCGTCAGACCCAGGGACTGCATGGACGTTTTCCCAGCTTCCAGAATGTCGAGGCAAGTCCGAACGGTCACATCCTTGACGCCGTAGCCTTCACCGCGTCCGTCCCGGAAGGGGCCTTTGCCCACGTAGTCGGCAGCGATCACCGCAAAGCCGCGGCCCGCAAAGCGCTGGATGTTGAACAGTGTCTCGAGAGAATCTGCTGCATCCGTCAATTCATAGGCCGGATCGGCCAGCTTGGTGAGATTCGATGGCACTTGATCAAAAGAAAGGATCGTCCCGTGCTGCCAGGAGACAAGGGGGATTTCGCCCTTGACGCCGGCGGGAACGGCAAGAAGGCCACTGACCTTCAGGTTTTCCCCGGTCTCGGGGACAATCGTGTGAGTGACGATCCGGTGGAGGTCGACGTCGTGCCGGGCGCCATCCTTTTCTGCGTCAAAATCCGGGAGGATTGCTGGAGTGTTGAACAACGGGAAGGCCCTGGCAACCTCTGCGTCCAGCCGCTGTGCGGTTACGCTGCAGGACAGGTCAATGCCGGGCATGCCTGTGTTCTCTGCTGCCTGTGCCCAGGTTGGCTGAATGCCGGTACCAACTGCCGCCAGGGAGGCGCCTGCTCCGGCAAGGAACTGCCGCCGGGCAAGGCCGGGAAGGGGAATGGACGCTTGCGCTGCTGCGGCTGTTGACGTGCTTGGTCCGGCGTTTTCTAAAGATTTCATTGACGTTTCCTCGATCTGCAGCAGCTGAAGCTGCGGCCCGGATTCTTTGTCCGTTTTTCATCTTCCGGAGTTTTGCCAGTGTTGCTTGTCTGGCATATCGCCTTCTGATGGGCGCTGGCGGGGGGAGACGAAACCCTCCATCGTGGAGGGGAAAGAAGCCCGCCTGACGAAAACGTCCAGAAGTGCCGGAGCGGGTGCAATGATCTAAGTCAAAAAAGATCAAGCTACCACCGGCAGAAGCGCCATTCTGATCTCGGCAAATGTCCGGCTGCAGCTTGCAGATGCCCGCCGGAAACAGCTGCATGATGGCGCAAACGCATCCCCGCACAGGCCTGCCCGTGCGGAGACATGCTGCAGATTGGCACGGGCGAGGGCGCTGCGTTTCTTTACTCTTCCCGCTCCGGCCAGGTGGCCATGGCGGCGAGGACTTCTTCGCGGGTGGGCATGCTGGCCTCGTTGCCGAGGTGCTGGATGGCGTGGGCCGAGGCGGCGCGGGCGAAGCGGAAGTGGTCTTCCCAGCTGCCTTCGGGGTTCTGCAGATAGGCCGCCACATAGGCGCCGTGGAATGTGTCGCCGGCCCCGTTGGTGTCGACGACCTTCTCCTTCGGCACGGCGAGGGACGGCATGTGCTGCACCGGGCCATCGCCCTCATACCAGTAGAGCCCGCGGTGCCCTGCGGTGACGCCGCCCACAGGGCAGCCGTGGGCGCGCAGATAGGCGAGGGTGCCGGGAATGTCGAGTTTCAGCTGCTCGCAGAACCGTTCCGAAACAATGGGCACGTCGATGAAATGCAAGAGCTCATCGGTGTTCTGCCGCACGGCACCGCCATCGAGCGAGGTGAGAATGCCGGCTTCGCGGCAGGTTTTCGCATAATGAAGCGCGGCATCGGGCATGTGCCCGTCGAGATGCAGCGCCTTGCAGCCATTGAGATTCAACGGCGGGAAGGGATGCAGGAAGTCATTGTCGCGGCAGCGCACGATGGCGCGCTTGCCGTCATGCGGCATGATGAAGGAGAGGGACGACTCGCGCACCTTGCGCCCATGCACGGAGATGCCGTAGCGCGCGGCCATGTCGAGGAACATGCGGGCGAGCCAGTCATCGGCCAGTGAACACAGAAGATCGGGGGCGGTCCCAAGTTTCGCGCAGCAGAAGGCAGCTGTGACCGCATTGCCGCCGAAGCTGACGGCATAGTCCTGCGCGATGGCTTTTTCATCGCCGGTGGGGATCTGATCGGCCAGGAACGTGATGTCGATATAGGCCTGCCCGATGAAAAGTGCCTTCATAGTGTCCGCCTCCCGGCAGTAATTCCGCTGCGGCCGGCACATTCGGCCGCATATGGAGTGTTCAGTTCTTTTTTACTGGCCTGTACCATTGTGGTCAGCAACCCCTCGGGAATCAGGCCGCGCAATGACACGACGCTACATGATCTTTATCAGGGCTGTCTGCGTCGCCTTGATGCTGGCACTGGCGCCCCTTGTCGCAGCCAATTTCGTCCTCGACAACTATGCCATTACCAACGCCCGCACCGAACTGGAGGCGATGGCCAAGCGCTATGTGATGCGCGGCGAGTTCGCGATCAATGATGCGGTGACCACGCTGCAGCGCCTCGAGCGCAGTTCGGCCACCAGCTGCTCGCGCGAGGACCGGCAGATGCTTCTGGCCGCCGTCGGGCAGCTTGGCTTTCTGCAGCGCATCGGCCTTGTCGACCGCAACGGCGTGCGCATGTGTGTTGTTCCCGACGGTCAGATCAACGGCGAGGCGATCCTGCCGGCCGCCAAGCAGGATGCGCCGCTGGTGGGCATCGGCGTGATGGGCGTCCAGTTTCTGGGCACTCATGTTGCCATCGTCAGCTGGGACCTGATGAATTCGACCCGGCTCTTTGCCGAAATATCGCCTGCTTCGGTGTCGATCGATCCGGGGCCGGAGTATCTGCGGGCCTTCCGCCGCGCCGAACTGCGGCTCGGCAATGATGTGCCCTGGTTCTCCACCGGCGGCTTCAGCTCCGAGCTTCTGGAGAGCGACGAGATTCTGACGGTCGAGGTGCGCTCGGACCGCTATCCGCTGAAATCCATCATCGCGGTGCCGCGCTCTGCCGCCATCAGTCTGGTCGCCGGGCTGAAGATGATGGTGGCCGTGGTCTGCGCAGGGCTGGCCATCATCTTCATTGCAATCGGCGTCTGGTTCTCCTGGCGGCCCGACAAGGATGCGGATGACGAATTTGCCGCCGCCATCCGGCGCAAGGAGTTCATTCCCTATTATCAGCCGGTCATGGATATCGAAACCGGAAGCCTGCGCGGCTGCGAGGTGCTGATGCGCTGGCGCAACCGCGACGGCAGCCTGATCCCGCCAGCCCAGTTTATGCCTTACGCCGAAAGCACCGGGCATATCTTTGAAATGACCCGCATCATGATGCGGGAAACTGTCCGCGAGGTTGGCCCGCTCTATTCGGAGCATCCGGATCTGAAGTTGTCGATCAACCTGTTTGCAGGCCACTTCAATGACCGGCGGATCATCGACGATATCAAGGAAATCTACGGCAATTCCGCCATCGCCTATCAGCAGCTTGTGGTGGAAGTGACCGAGCGCATGCCGCTGGAAGATCTGGAGCTCGCCCGCAAGCTGATCGCCGAGATCCAGGCCCTTGGCGTGCGTGTGGCGCTGGATGACGTGGGCACCGGCCATGGCGGTATGGCCTATCTGCAGAAGCTGGGCATCGACATCATCAAGATCGACAAGATGTTCATCGATGCCATCGGTACGGATGACAGCTCCACCACGATCGTGGATTCGATGGTGGAACTCGCCGACAATCTCGGCATGGGCATCATCGCCGAAGGCGTTGAGAAGGTCGAGCAGGTGGAGCGCCTGCGGGAACTGGGCGTGACGGCGGCACAAGGCTATCTCTTTGCGCCGCCGCTGCCCGGCAAACTCTATATCGAGCTCGCTCAGGCATTGACGGGCGAGCGTGACGCCGCCGGGGATTCGGCAGAAGCGGCCTGATCCTGTGGGGACTGGGCTGTAGGTTCCTGAGGCATTTCCACCCGGTCAGCCTTGCTGCCGCCTGTGTTGACGGCAGGAAGCTGGTCCAGACTGCCCGCCGACAGGGGCTGCGACAGCTTGGAGCCATCCCGGTAGATCGCAATGGCCTTGAGGCCCAGTTCCCATGCCTTGAGAAACGCAGCGGAACAATCGGCGACAGAGGCATTGCGCGGCATGTTGACCGTCTTGGAGATGGCGCCGGAGAGGAAGGGCTGCACCGCAGCCATCATCGTCAGGTGCCCTTCCAGGCTGAGGGCGCGCACGCCCCTAGGGCCGCAAGGCGTCGCGCAGTCAAACACCGGCAGATGCTGCGGGTCCAGATCCGCGGCCCCCTCGATGGTCAGCGCGCCGCAGGCATGGGCATTGGCCGCTTCGATCTCCTCCGGCAGGTAGCCCAGCCAGTTCAGCAGGTCGAATCCCGGCTGCTCCATTTCCGCTGCCGTGATTCCGAGGCAGAAGGTCAGTTCCTCCGGACCGGTGACCCACTGGCTCACGGCATCGCGGATATGGCTTGCGCCCTGCACCGCAGCCTCGATCCGGGCGAGACAGGCTTCGGTCAGCCCCCGCTGGCGCAGGCTGTCCAGATTGACGCCCGGCGCGTCCTTGACCGACCCGTGTCCGACGATGTGCTGCACGATGCGGGTGATGGCATCCTCGCCATAGCCGAGGCTGCGCAAGGCCAGCGGCACCATGGCATTGATGATCTTGAAGAAGCCGCCGCCCGCCAGCGTCTTGAATTTGACCAGGGCGAAATCTGGTTCGATGCCCGTCGTGCTGCAGTCCATCACCAGCCCGGTTGTTCCGGTCGGGGCCAGCAGCGAGACCTGTGCATTGCGCCAGCCGAAGCGCCGGCCAAGCTCAAGCGCCCGGTCAAAGGCCGTGGCCGCAGCCGCGGCAAGGTCCGGGCTCGGGCACATGTGAAAGCCGGCAGAGTAGGGCGGCCGGCACAATCCATCATATTGCGCCGGATCGCTCTGGCCTTTGGCGCAGGCCGCATGGTTTTGCAGCACCCGCTCCATGGACTGCCGGTTTTCGGCCAAGGCAGGGAAAGGCCCCAGATCTCTGGCAAGTTCCGCCGATGTCTCATAGGCGGTGCCCGTCAGAACGGCGGTGAGTGCGGCTGCAAGGCTGCGCGCGGCGGAACTGTCATAGGGCAGTCCAAGCGACATGATGAGCCCGCCCAGATTGGCAAAGCCGAGGCCCAGCGGCCGGTGCCGCAGCGTGTTATGCGCCACGGCACGCGAAGGATATTGCGCCATGGCGGTGGAAATATCGAGGCTGACCGTCCACAGCCGCACCGCATGGCGGAACCGCTCAAGACAGATCTCACCATCCTCCTGCACGAATGCCATGAGGTTGAGGGAAGCGAGCACACAGGCCGTGTCGTCCACGAACATGAATTCGGAACAGGAGTTCGAGCCATTGATGCGGCCCGAAGCCGGGCACGTATGCCAGCCGTTGATGGTGGTATCGAACTGCAGTCCGGGGTCGGCCGAAGTCCAGGCCGCACGGGCAATCCGCTGCCAGAGCGCTTCGGCCCTGATGCTGCGGCCTGGTCCTGCCTGTGCCGCCGTGGTCCGGCGCGCAGACAGGTGCCAGTCGCCGCCTGTTGCCAGGGCCTGCAGGAAACTGTCCGGAAGCCGGACCGAGTTGTTCGCATTCTGGCCGGAAACGGTGCGGTAAGCTTCCGAATCCCAGTTGATGTCGTAGGTTTTCAGCTCGGGCAGCTCGTGGCCCTGCGAGGCGCTGCGCAGGATCCGGTCGATGAAACTGTCGGGGATCTGGGCGGCACGCGCCTCCTGAATGGCCGCATCGAGCTCCGTCTTGAACCGCTCGCCCGTGGTGTGATGGCCGCTGATGGCCCTGACCAGCGAAATGATCCGGTTGAGACACTGCCTGGCCAGCTGCGAGCCGGAGACGAGCGCGGCGACCTTTTCTTCCTCGGCCACTTTCCAGTCGATGAAGGCCTCAATATCCGGATGGTCCGCATCCACGACGACCATCTTGGCTGCAGCACGGGTCGTGCTGCCAAGCCTCAGCGATCCGGCAGCCACATCTCCGACCTTGAGAAAGGAGAGGAGCCCGGCCGAGCGGCCGCCGTGGTCCAGCGGTTCTCCCGCGCCGCGCAGGCGCGAAAAATTGGAGCCGGTTCCCGAGCCATATTTGAAGAGCCGCGCCTCCCGGACCCACAGGTCCATGATGCCGTTCTCATTGACCAGATCATCCTCCACCGAGAGGATGACGCTGCCGTGGACCTGAGGATGCTCATAGGCCGTGCGGGAGGGGACGACTTCGCCGGAGACGGGATCGCCGTGCCAGTGGCCCTGTGCGGCGCCTTCGATGCCATAGGCCCAGAAGAGGCCGGTGTTGAACCATTGCGGCGAGTTCGGAGCGGCGGCCTGAAGCGCCATCATGACGCGCATCTCGTCGAAGAAGGCGCGGGCATCGTCTTCGCTGTCAAAGGTGCCGGTTTTCCAGCCCCAGTAGGTCCAGGTCCCGGCAAGCCTGTCAAAGACCTGCCGTGCCGAGGTTTCCGGCCCGAAGCGCGCCTCTTCGGGAAGAGACTTGAGAGCCTCCTCGTCGGGAACCGATCGCTGCAGCCAGACCGGGACACCGTCCTCCGGCACTTTCTTCAGACGGGCGGCAACACCCGTCTTGCGGAAATACTTCTGGCACAGCACATCCGCGGCAACCTGGGAAAAGCGCTCCGGCACTTCCGATACTGCCTGCCGCGACAGAACCTTGCCGCCCTGTGTGCGAACTTCGCTCTGGTGCTGGCGGAAACGAATATCGCAATATGCCGGCGCTCCGGCTTTGGTGAAAAGTCGGTTGATACGCATTTGGCCCCCGCAAACGCATTTGAATGAGGTGCAAGTCTGGAAGCCGCCGGTTCACTCACTAAACAAGCGCGGCTACGGCTTGAATTTTAACAAAATATTAATCATTCGAAAGTGGGTGGCACATCTTTTGCTTCAATCATGAGAAGAAGTGAAGTTGAAGTTTTTATCTGAGAGTGACACCCATCCGCGCAAGATATTGATTGTGCGTAATCTGTCTCGAATTAATCATGTTTTGAATATCCGCCGGGATGTCTAACCCGATACGCTTGCGGGACTGCGGTGCTGGAGCAGGCAGAGGATAACGCGCCTATAAATTGTGCATTCGTCAAATGTCTGTCCGGGGTGTTTTGCGCCTCCACCTGTCTTGGCCTTGACGCCGCGACACTGGTCAGGGCAAAAGCGAAGCAGTTTAATGAAGCCTGGTCAGGAGAGAACCATATGGCTTCAAGTGTCAGGAGTGGCCGGGCGTGGTGTTAACGCGGGCATCAACGAAGCAACTGCTCGCGCGCCTGCATGACGTGATCATGGCCGGCCTTGCCATGACGATTGCGCTGCTGGCCCGGTACGATCTTCAGTCCCTGCCGCCCATGAGCCGCCTCGCGTGGTGGGTTCTTTCATTCGCGGCCATCGCCGGCGTGATGTTTGCCCTTTTCGGTCTGGGGAGAGGAATCTGGCGCTTTGCCTCGCTGAGCGATCTGCGGAGCATCGTGCTGAGCAGCACGGCCGCGATCTTCGCGTTTCTGATTCTTCATTTTCTCGTCGACCGGCTGGCTGGCTTTCCGCGTGCGACGCCGCTCATCCTTTGGTTCGTCCTCATCGTCCTGCTCGGTGCCCCCCGCATCATGTACCGTGCGTACAAAGACGGGCATCTTGGCGGGGTCGGGTTCCGGAAACGGGACATACAGAACCGCGAACACGTGCTGATCGTGGGACATGTCGGCGACGCTGACAACGTCATCCGCAATTACAAGCTCGAGTCTTCCCGCCTCTACAAGGTGGAAGGCATTGTCGAGCTTGGCGCAGGCAAGCGCAGCGGCAGGGCCGTGCGCGGGATTCCGGTTATCGGGTCGACTGATGAGCTGGAGCGGATTGTCGCCCGCCTTGCGATGGCTGGCATACCGGTGTCGGCATTGCTGCTTGCCTCGCCAAGAACCCGGGATGAGGGCATGCAGTCTCTTGCCGCCAGTGCCGCGCGGCTCAAGCTGCCCTTGCGTAGAGTTGTCAACCAGCCCCTCACAGGAACCGAGCCGGATCTTGCAAACATTACGCTGGAGGACCTTCTCGGTCGTGCCCCGGTCCAACTGCAGCTGGAAGCCATTCGCTCCCTGATCGCAGGTCAGACGGTGATTGTCACCGGAGCCGGTGGCAGCATCGGATCTGAAATTGTGCGGCAGGTAATAGCCTGCAACCCGGCTTCGATCATTCTGTTCGATTCAAGCGAATATGCTCTTTATGAAATCGATCTGGAAGTCTCCCGCCTGATGCCGGATCTGGCCCGGCAGGCCGTCATCGGCAACGTGCGCGACAGGCGGCGTGTGCATGAGGTGATGCAGGCCTGCAGGCCTGCCGTCGTTTTTCACGCAGCAGCCCTCAAGCATGTGCCGCTGGTGGAGAACAATATTTGTGAAGGTGTGCTGACCAACGTCTTGGGGACCCGCAATGTGGCTGATGCGGCCGTTGCCTGTGGTGCCCGTGCGATGGTGCAGATTTCGACCGACAAGGCCGTGCGGCCCACCAGCATGATGGGCAGGACCAAGCGGATCGCGGAAGCCTATTGCCAGGCACTGGACATCAGCGGCGTCGACACCCGGTTCATCACCGTGCGGTTCGGCAACGTGCTGGGATCCAACGGCTCGGTCGTGCCGCTTTTCAAGCGGCAGATTGCCGCCGGCGGTCCGATCACGGTCACGCACCCGGAAATGACGCGTTATTTCATGACGATCCGGGAGGCGACCGAACTGGTGCTGCAGGCCGCTTCGGCCGAAATCGGACGTGAAGAGACACGCGGACGCATCTTTGTCCTCGACATGGGCGAGCCCGTGAAGATCCTGACACTGGCAAGAACGATGATTTCCCTGGCGGGACTGCGGCCGGATGAGGACATAGCCATCAAATTCACCGGCCTGCGTCCGGGGGAAAAGCTTTATGAAGAGCTGTTTGACGCCAACGAGATGACCACCCCTCACGATGCAGAGGGCTTCTTTGTCGCCTCCGCCGGCATCATTCCGCTCGAGCGTTTGACGTGGCATCTGGAGCGCCTCGGCAACAGTGCGGCTGCCGGTGGGGAAGATCAGTGCAAGGCGATGCTGATCGCCGCGCTGGGTGAAGTCGAGGCCGGAAGCCCCGTTCAGACCGCGATGCCCCGAATGCGTTGAACCGCAAGCTCCGGGTGGCGGCTGCTGTGGTGCGGTTGGGCAATTTCAACGCATGATGCGCCTGCATCGAGAGACCTGAGTTAAGAGACTTTTTTAAAGGGAATTGCCGTTTTGACTGAGGTTGCTCAAAAACTGGCCGGGCGAAACCGCGGCAAGCCGGTGCAGGCGCTCGAATTCCTCTTCGTATCGGTATTTGCAGCGCTTCCGCCTGTCCTGACGGTCGCCCGGGTGTCTCCGCCGTTGTTTCTGGGGCTGGCCGCTGTCTTTCTTACCGGGCTGGCGTGGTGTTACCGCGGGCAGGCCATGTTTGAGGGCCTGGGCTCGAAGATCCGGTCTCCCTTGCTCCTGGCGGGCCTCGCCTGTACCGCCTTCATGCTGATCTCCGTTACCTGGGCGCCTGTCCCGGTACAGGCGAGGGGGCTGAGTTCGGCATGGGGGTTCCTCTTCTCGGTCCTTGTCTCAGGCCTTTTGTGGCTATGTGTCTGTGCCTTGCCGGTTCCGGTGCTTGACCGTCTTGCAGGACGGATCGGAGCCGCGCTTGCCATCTCTCTGCCGCTGACGGCTGTTCTGATTTTTGTTCATTTCCTGACCGGCGGCGTGCTGAATGCAGAACTTCGCGCAGATCCTGACAACTACGTTCTGAACCGCGCGGCCGTTGCAATCGCCATGTTCCTGCCGTTTGCCGCTCTCGTGGTCTTGAAACAGCGCCGCCGCTTGCCCCTGGCCGGACTGCTGGTGTTTGCAGCTGTGTCATGCTTTCAATCCGACAGCTCGTCGGCGCAGCTCGGCGTGCTTGTCATCCTACTGCTGACCGTTCCGGCCTTCGTCTGGCCGCGGGCTATCTACAGGGTCGTGACCGGTGGCGCTCTTGTGACCTTTGTCTTGATGCCGCTCATTGTCGGCCATGTGAATGACATGATCCCTCAGGCCGTCCACGAAAAGGTCGGCTACACCTCGCTGACCATACGCGGGCTCATCTGGACGGAATATGCCAATTTGCTGCCCGGGCATGTCTGGCTGGGATATGGGATGGAAGCCTCGAAAGTGGCAGACGAATTGCCCGAAGCTGCCGGATATTCACCTGAGAGAAAATACCTGCTTGGTTTCGGGCACAGCCATAACGCGCCGTTGCAAATCTGGTTCGAACTGGGGCTGGCCGGGGCGGCTTTGTTCGCTGCAGCGCTTGCCCTGTTGTTCCGCCGCGCGGGCCACCTTCAGGGCGCGAGCCTCGCGGCGGCAACCGTCACTCTGGCCGTCACCTACAGTGTCGCGGTTGTGAGCCATGGGGCATGGCAGGGCTGGTGGTTCAGCCTGATGATCCTCACAGCGGTGCCCTTCATGGTGAAAGGGCGGGCTGAAGCAGTCCGGTCTGCTCCGGAGCTTGCTGCCGGCTCTCAATCCGCCTGACTCATTGAGAGTTGGACAAATCCTTGCGGCGCACGAGCCTTTTCAAGGCGTGAGGTGTGAGCATCGAAACTCCTGGCATGAGGCGGCCTTTTCAGGTTTCGGGACCGGGCCTTGCTCCTCCCGCCGTCTTGTCTTCGGCCGGCGTATCCGTCACCAGCCTGCCTTCCTCGGCCTTGTAGATATACTGGCTTGCTACCAGCCAGCCCTTGAGGGGGCGGAGGGGCGGGATGCAGGTGAGGAGGAGGAGCGGCAGCGTTGTGAAGAGGTGGACCCAATAGGGCGCCGTGTAGGCAATTTCCAGCCACATGGCGAAGGCAACGCTCGGAACGCAGGCAAAGCAGATGACGAAGAAGGCCGGGCCATCCGCCGGGTCGGCGAAGCTGTAGTCAAGGCCGCAGACTTCACAGGACGGGGCAAGGGTGAGGAAGCCCTTGAACAGATGCCCCTGACCGCAGCGCGGGCAACGGCCGCGCACGCCGACATGGGCGGGCGACTGGGCTGGCCACTGGCCGGATGTCTCGATGGTCATGAGGGCCTCCTTGTGCTGGCCGGCTTGCGGCAAATCAGGATAATTCCTTACCCGCTAACTGCGGCGCAGACGCGTCCGGAGCAAGATGCGTTTTGACGCAGGGGGCAAGGGGAGGGCAGGCCAGCTATTCCTGTGCCCGGCGGGAACTTGGTCCGGACGATTCTGCACCGCCCGTATCAAGGCTTTGAGTGGCTGGCGCAACATGCCTGAAGCCCTTTCGATGAAAACGGAGCGGCCGGCCGTGCTCTGCCTGTCTGTTTTCATGCGATTCCGGACGCGAAACCGGTGCCGCCTTTGCCGGAATTGCTCTCGCATGCGCGCAGGCACCGCACGGGCCCGCCCAGTTGCCGGTGACGCAAGTCTGCCGGGTGCGTGCCGCGTGCTGCCATAAACAGAAATGCCGGAAACAGTGTCTCCGGCATTCTTCAAGCGTGTCGAACGGGCAGCAGCGGCTCAATACTGCCGGAACAGGGCCACAAGCTTGCCCTGGATGCGCACGCGGCCGGGACCGAAGATGCGGGTTTCATAGGCCGGATTGGCAGCTTCCAGCGCAACGGAAGCGCCCTTCTTGCGCAGGCGCTTGAGCGTTGCTTCCTCGTCGTCCACCAGTGCCACGATGATGTCGCCGCTTTCGGCCGTGTCGGTCTTGCGGATCAGCACCGTGTCGCCATCCAGAATACCGGCCTCGATCATCGAATCACCGCGCACTTCCAGCGCATAGTGCTCCCCGCGGCTGATCAGCTCGGGCGGCACGGAGATGGAATGGCTGTGGGTCTGGATCGCCTCGATCGGAACACCGGCAGCGATGCGGCCCATGACCGGGATGGAGGTGAAGTGAGGGGCGCTTTCCGCCACCGGGGCGGCCGGAGCGGCGGCCGGGGCAGAGGCCTTGCCGAGCGATCCCTCGATAACCGACGGCGCAAAGCCCTTGCCGCGCGGCGAAGACAGGCCTGGGGTGACCGAATCCGGCAGGCGGACCACTTCCATGGCGCGCGCCCTGTTGGGCAGGCGGCGGATGAAGCCACGCTCCTCCAGCGCCGTGATCAGACGGTGAATGCCGGACTTGGACCGGAGGTCCAGTGCGTCCTTCATTTCGTCAAAGGACGGCGGAACCCCGGATTCCTTCAGGCGCTCATGAATGAACATCAGCAGTTCGTGTTGCTTGCGCGTCAGCATGTGAGGTCCCCGTTGGAGGGTCTGGTACAAATCATGAACGTACCTTAGCTGTTCTCACTGTGTTCCACAAGTCTTAAGGTGAGGTTAGCGGGATGTTCCTGTCGCATGCACTCAAGGCAACACACCGCCGCTGCGCCTTTTCCCGGCAGAACGGTTCCTTGCGTGCAATTGCCTGCGGGCCCGGCTTGACTTCATGCGCCGGTGTCCCGAAAGCTGGCGAAAGAAGAAGACACAGCTCCCGCGCTGCCTGCGCTTCGCAGATGGCCTCACCCTGCCTCAAACGGCATTCTGCTCTGGGGCGGCGCTACCGGGACCCCGAAAAGACCGACGATGAACAAGCCTGTCACCATTACCGCCCATTCCGCCTGTCCGCATGACTGCCCCTCCACCTGCGCGCTGGATGTGGAGGTGACGGCAGAGGGCCGCATCGGCCGCCTGCGCGGGGCGGCGGACAATCCCTACACGGCGGGCGTCATCTGCGCCAAGGTTGCGCGCTATGCGGAGCGGCTGTACCACCCGGACCGGCTGCTGACGCCAATGGCCCGCGTTGGGGCGAAGGGGGAAGGGCGGTTCGAGCCCATCTCCTGGGACGAGGCACTGAACCTTATTGCCGCGCGATTCCTGGAGGCGGAGGCAAAGCACGGGCCTGAGGCGGTCTGGCCCTATTACTACGCCGGCACCATGGGGCTGGTGCAGCGTGACAGCATCCACCGCCTGCGCCATGCCAAGGGCTATTCGCAGCAGTTTTCCTCGATCTGCACCAATCCGGCCTGGACCGGCTATGTGGCCGGAACCGGGCTTCTGGCCGGGCCGGACCCGCGCGAGATGATGAAGGCTGACCAGATCATCATCTGGGGCACCAATGCGGTGGCAACCCAAGTGAATGTGATGACCCACGCCATCACCGCCCGCAAGACGCGTGGTGCGAAGATCATCGTGGTTGATGTCTACCGCACCGAAACGATGAAGCAGGCGGATATCGGGATCGTGCTGAAGCCCGGCAGCGATGCGGCGCTGGCCTGTGCCATCATGCATGTGCTGTTCCGCGACGGTCTGGCCGACCGGGAGTATCTTGCCCGCTACACCGATTGCCCGGATGAGTTGGAGGCGCATCTTGCCACCCGCACGCCGGAATGGGCGGAAGGGATCACCGGCGTTCCGGCTGAAGAGATCACGCAGCTCGCCCGGATGATCGGCGAGGTGAAGCGTACCTTCATCCGTCTTGGCTATGGCTTTACCCGCAGCCGCAACGGCGCTGTCTCCATGCATGCGGCGGCCAGCATCGCAGCTGTTGCCGGCTCCTGGCAGTATGAAGGGGGCGGGGCCTTCCACAACAACGGGGCGATCTACAGGCTCGACAAGTCGATGGTCGAGGGCAGTTCCCTGCGCACCGGCACAAGGTTCCTCGACCAGAGCCTCATCGGCCGCGTGCTGACGGGGGACCGGGAGGCGCTGGCCGGCGGCCCGCCGGTGACGGCGCTGCTGATCCAGAACACCAATCCGGTCTCCGTCGCGCCGGAACAGACACTGGTGAAACAGGGCTTTGCCCGCGAGGATCTCTTCACCGTGGTGCATGAGCAGTTCATGACGGACACGGCGCGCTATGCCGACATCGTGCTGCCCGCGACCCAGTTTCTGGAGCATGACGACATCTACCGGGGCGGCGGCCACCAGTACATGCTGTTTGGCCCCAAGCTGACGGATGCGCCGGGCGAGGCGCGGGAGAACATATTCGTTATCAACGAATTGGCGAAGCGTCTTGATGCAAGGGATCATCCCGGCTTCCACATGAGCGCCCGCGAGCACGTGGACTGGATGCTCGTCAATTCCGGCTATGGCACGCTGGCCGAACTGGAGGCCGGGCGCTGGAAGGATCTGCAGCCGGACTTCCGCACCGCTCATTATCTCGATGGCTTCGGCCATGCGGACGGCAAGTATCACTTCAAGGTGGACTGGGGATTCACCGCAGCGCCCAACCGGCCGGAAAACGGCAAGCCCTTCGGCGCCCACGCCGCCATGCCGCGCCTGCCGGATTACTGGAACGCGGTGGAGAATGCCGATGCGGAGCATCCGTTCCGGCTGGTGACGGCGCCCGCCCGCTCCTTCCTCAATTCCAGCTTCACCGAAACGCCGGGCTCCACCAAGAAGGAAGGCGGCCGGCCGGAGGTCTGGATGCGTCCCGATGAAGCCGCTGCTGCAGGGCTGGAGGATGGCGCCCGCGTTATCCTGGGCAACCGGCGCGGCGAGGTGCGGCTGCATCTGCGCCATGTGGAGGGGTTGGCCCCCGGCACGGTGGTGTCGGAAGGCATCTGGCCCAACACGGCCTTTGAAAACGGCAATGGCATCAACACGCTGATCGGCGCCGAGCCCATTGCCCCCTATGGCGGCGCCGCCTTCCATGACTGCGCCGTGTGGGTTCGCCCGGCCGTGTAATCCGCCGGTGGCGTGGGCGCGGCGAAGCTGCTAGTCTTTCCTTGCGGCATGGTGCGCATTGGGGGCTTGAGGCTCGCGGAAGGGAGAGATCCGCGTCCTTGCAACAAAGGCCCGCCGGGAGTGATGCCTGCCGCCTCAGGGGCTTCGGCCTGCGTCCTGTTCCTTCGGGCAGGATGCAGGCTGTCAGAGCCTTGCGGGAGGAACCAGACATGCCCACGGTGACGTCTCAGCATCAGAGCCGTATCGAGGCGGCGCTTGCCAGCGGGCAGGCGGCGCGCTCGCCCATTGCCGCTTCCTGGGCCCGCTCGGCCCATCTCCATGGCCTTGATCCGGTGAAACGCCGGGTGGAGCCGCGCCTGACGGAGCAGGAGCTTGCCCTCGTGCGCGAGCGCATGGGCGGGCTCGTGGCCACCGCCGCGCCCCATCTCGACTGGCTGTTCCAGACCATCGGCGGCCTTGGCGCCTGTGTGGTGCTGGCTGACGCGGAAGGTATCGCGGTGGAACGGCGCGGCAATTCATCCGAGGACCGCGATTTCGCCGCCTCCGGCCTGTGGACCGGCGCCGTATGGTCCGAGGCGGAAGCCGGCACCAACGGTATCGGCACCTGCCTTGCCGAGGGCAGGGCGGTGACGATCCACCGGGACCAGCATTTTCTTGCCCGCAACATTGGCCTCACCTGCACCTCCGCCCCCGTGCATGATGCCGGCGGCCAGCTGGCGGCGGTGATCGATGTGTCCACGGCCGAGCAGGACGTGTCCGCCGCCGTGCTCAGCCTCATCAGCCAGACGGTGCAGAACACGGCGCAGAAAGTGGAGGCCGACCTCTTCCATGCCGCTTTTCCGAAGGCCCGTATGGTGCTGGTGCCGGGCGGTGGCACGCATGGCCTTGCCGCGCTTGTGGCGGTGGATGAGGATGATCTCGTCATCGGCGCCACACGCGGGGCGCGGGCTCTGCTGGGCCTAACTGCCGATCCTGCCGCAAACCCGCGTCCGCTCGCCGATCTTCTCGGCCTGCCGGTGCATGAACGGCTGGAGGATGCGGAGCGCGCCGTGCTGCACCGGGCGCTGGCCCGGGCCTCGGGCAACGTCTCCGCCGCCTCCCGCGCCCTCGGCCTCTCCCGCGCGACGCTTCACCGGAAACTGGCGAAGGAGTGAGGTGGAAACCTCTGGTCATGTCATCCCGGTTTGCCGCGCAGCGGCAAGACCGGGATCCAGTGACCCGGGCGGAAATGATGTCAAATGCTGCGGTTACTGGATCCCCGCCTGCGCGGGAATGACAAGGTGAGAAGCTGCGGTGGAACGGCTTTCCGCAATCTCTGCAGCGCAGCGCGGATGAGCCCCTTCCACAAACCCGCCATCATCTGTCGCAGAACTGCGACAGGGCGCGGGCAGCCGTTCCCGGCCATGGCTCCTCAGACCGTCCGCCGTGCGTCAAGCTCTTCCCATGGCCGCGAGGAGGCGGCCCGTTGGAGGAGACAAGCATGAACATTCAGGCACAGGCGGATTTCCGCACCGTTTCACCGTTCCGCGAGCGCTATGACAATTTCATCGGCGGCAAGTTCGTGCCGCCGGTCAGCGGCCGCTACATGGACAACATCACCCCGATCACCGGCGCCAGGATCTGCGAGGTGGCCCGTTCCGATGCCGCCGATATCAACGCCGCACTGGACGCCGCCCATGCGGCGCGCGAGGCCTGGGGCAAGACCTCTGCCGCCCACCGTGCCAACATCCTTCTGAAGATCGCCGATGTGATGGAGGCCAATCTCGACGTGCTGGCCGCCGCCGAAACCTGGGACAACGGCAAGCCGATCCGCGAGACGACCGCCGCCGACATTCCGCTCTCCGTCGATCACTTCCGCTATTTCGCCGGTGTGCTGCGCGGGCAGGAAGGCACCATGAGCGAGATCGACCATGACACGGTCGCCTATCACTTCCATGAGCCGCTGGGTGTCGTCGGCCAGATCATCCCGTGGAACTTTTCCATCCTGATGGCCGCCTGGAAGCTCGCTCCGGCCCTGGCTGCGGGCAACTGCATCGTCATGAAGCCGGCCGAACAGACCCCGGCGGCCATTCTGGTGCTGGCCGAACTCATCGGCGGCCTGCTCCCCGCGGGCGTCCTCAACATCGTCAACGGCACCGGCGCTGAAGCTGGCCACGCACTGGCCTCGTCCGGCCGCATCGCCAAGATCGCCTTCACCGGCTCCACCGCCACGGGCCGCAAGATCATGGAAGCGGCAACCGTCAACCTCATTCCGGTGACGCTGGAACTGGGCGGCAAGAGCCCCAACATCTTCTTCTCCGATGTGATGGCGCAGGATGATGCCTATCTCGACAAGGCGGTCGAAGGCTTCGTGCTCTTTGCCTTCAACCAGGGCGAGGTCTGCACCTGCCCGTCGCGGGCGCTGATCCAGGAAGACATCTACGAGGAATTCATTGCCCGCTGCATTGCGCGTGTGAAGGCCATCAAGCAGGGCGACCCGCGTGACCCCGCCACCATGGTGGGCGCGCAGGCCAGCCAGCAGCAGCATGACAAGATCATGTCCTACCTGCAGATCGGCGTCGAGGAAGGCGCGGAAGTGCTGACCGGCGGCGATGCCGCCCGCCTCGGCGGGGATCTGGCCAACGGCTTCTACATCCAGCCGACCATCCTCAAGGGCCACAACAAGATGCGCGTGTTCCAGGAGGAAATCTTCGGTCCCGTTGTCTCCGTCACCACCTTCAAGACCGAGGAAGAGGCGCTGCATATCGCCAACGACACCATGTACGGCCTTGGCGCCGGTGTGTGGACCCGCGACGGCACCCGCGCCTACCGCTTCGGCCGCGCCATCGAGGCAGGCCGCGTCTGGGTCAACAACTACCACGCCTATCCCGCCCACGCGGCCTTCGGCGGCTACAAGCAGTCCGGCATCGGCCGCGAGACCCACAAGATGATGCTCGATCACTACCAGCAAACGAAGAACATCCTCGTCAGCTACAACCCCAATAAGCTCGGCTTCTTCTGATCTCCCTCCCGGGACACATCCACCTGGCGGCACGGGCAACCGTGCCGCTTTTTTGTTGGGGGGACGCCGTTTGGCGCAGGTCACCAGCTCCGTCCGCAGTCCTTTCCAGGCCTTCGATCCTCTCCATCGTCATCCCGGCCTTGAGCCGGGACCGGAGAGCCGAAGTGCAAGCTGGCTGCTCTCGGAGCCATAACCCAAAGACCGTGGCTCACCGGTACCGGATCTCCGCTTCGCTCTCGTCCGGTATGACGATGGAGAGGCGGCAGAACGATTGACGGCAGGGACGCACTACCTTGCCCATCACCGCAGCGTCGCCCCGGGCGGAGCGAAGCGCAGACCCGGGGCCTACTCGCTTGCAGAGACGCGATAGGGAGCATGGAAGCAGCGGCGGGCGCATGAGGCCATCCGTGCTTCACCGCGGCGGACTATCGCATCTCTCTTCAAGCGAGTAGGCCCCGGCTCGAAGGCCGGGGCGACGCCGTCTATGCTGACCCGCAGTGCTTCCGTTTGCCCACCGCCTTCACGCTTGGATAATCCTCATACCACCAGCACATCCACCTCCGCCCCGGCCTCCAGCGCTTGCGCATGCGGGGGGCGGAGGATGAGGGCGCCGGAGGCGGCGAGCAGCGAGAGCATGGAGCTATCCTGCCGGGTGAAGGGGGTGACGCTGCGGGTGCCGTCCGGGTGGGTGGTGAGGCTGGCGCGCAGGTAGTCCTGGCGCTGGTCGTTGGCCGGGACCGGGCCGGTGAGGGTGGCGGTGGTGCGCTTGCCCTTCATGGCGGCCTCAAGGCTTGTGCCCATCATCACCGCCATCAGCGGGCGCAGGAACAGGAGGGCGCAGACGAGGCTGGAGACCGGGTTGCCGGGCAGGCCCAGAACCTTGGTGCGGCCAAGGTTGCCCGCCATCAGCGGCTTGCCGGGGCGCATGGCGATGCGCCAGAAATCCAGCTTCATGCCTTCCCCGCCCAGCACCGCCTGCACAAGGTCATGATCGCCCACCGAGGCCCCGCCGAGGGTGACGAGAATGTCGGCCTCTGCCGCCAGCCCCTCGCGCACGCGGGCGGCGATATCGGCAGGGTCATCACTGGCAAGGCCGAGGTCCAGCGGGAGGCCGCCGCAATCTTCGACGAGGGCCGCAATGCCGCAGTGGTTGGAGGCGATGATCTGGTCAGGCCCCGGCGTACCGCCCGGCAGCACCAGTTCATCGCCCGTGGCGATGATGGCCACCTTCGGCTGGCGCCAGACGGGCAGGGCGGCGTGGTTCATCGCGGCAGCCAGCGCAAGGCTGCGGTAGTCGAGCTTCAGCCCTGCCTTCAACAGCACGTCGCCTTGCGCAAAGTCGAGCCCGGCAGGGCGGACGAACTGGCCGGGACGAACCGGCTCCAGCGCGGTGAGGCGGTCGCCCTCGCGGGTGGCGTTTTCCTGAATGAGGATGGCATCCGCGCCATCGGGCACCGGTGCGCCGGTGAAGATGCGCACGGCCTCGCGCGCGCCCACCCGGCCCGCAAAGGCATGGCCCGCAGGAGCCTCGCCTATGACGGTGAGCACGGCGCCGGCTGCGGCGCAATCGGCGGCGCGCAGGGCATAGCCATCCATTGAGGAGGCGGGGAAGGGCGGCTGCGTGCGGGTGGCGGCAAGGTCCGCCGCCAGAATGCGGCCATTGGCCCGGGCCAGCGGCACGTTCTCAAGGCCCAGCGGCGCAACGCCGGTGAGAAGCTGCCGCAGCGCATCGTCAACCGGCATCAAGGCCATGTCAGGGCTCCTTTGGTGCGTTTTCCGGCCCGGCAACATAATGGCCGGAGCGGCCGCCGAGCTTTTCGGCAAGGTGAATGCGGCCGATTTCCATGCCCCGGTCCACGGCCTTGGCCATGTCATAGATGGTGAGGCAGGCGACGGAACAGGCGGTCATGGCTTCCATCTCCACGCCAGTCTGGCCGGTGACGGTGGCGGTGGCGCTGACTTTCAGGCCGGGCAGGGCGTGATCGGGCTCGATATCGACGCTGATCTTCGACAGAAGCAGCGGATGGCAGAGCGGGATCAGCTCATGGGTGCGCTTGGCGGCCATGATGCCGGCAATGCGGGCAGTGGCGATGACATCGCCCTTCTTCGCGTTGCCGGAGAGGATCAGCGCCAGCGTGTCCGCATGCATCTTCACCTCGCCGGTGACGGTGGCGCTGCGGCGGGTGACGGCCTTGTCTCCCACATCCACCATCGAGGCGCTGCCGGAGGCATCCAGATGCGTCAGGTGGTCCTGATCCCGCTCGGGGCCGCCGCCTGCCATGGTTCAGGCTCCGTTGCGGGTGAGCAAGGCGCGGGTGGCGCTTTCCACATCGGCCTGCCGCATCAGGCTTTCGCCGATGAGGAAGGTGGAGATGTTGCAGACCTCCATGCGGGCGAGATCCGCCGGGGTGAAGAGGCCCGATTCGCCAACGATGATCCGTTCCGCCGGGATCATCGGCGCCAGCCGCTCGCTCGTCGTCAGCGACACGTCAAAGGTCTTGAGATTGCGGTTGTTGATGCCGAGCAGCGGCGAGGCGAGTTTCAGCGCCCGCTCCAGCTCCGCCTCGTCATGCACCTCCAGCAGAACGTCCATGCCAAGGCCGAAGGCGGCGTCTTCCAGATCCTTCGCCAGCGCATCATCAACGGCGGCGAGGATGATCAGGATGCAATCCGCGCCCCAGGCGCGGGCCTCGGCCACCTGATAGGTGTCGTAGAGGAAATCCTTGCGCAGGGCAGGCAGGCTGACGGCGCCACGCGCGGCGGTCAGAAACTCCGGCTTGCCCTGAAACGACGGTGTATCGGTGAGCACGGACAGGCAGGCCGCACCGCCCGCCTCATAGGCGCGGGCAAGGGCGGGCGGATCGAAGTCGGCGCGGATCAGCCCCTTGGACGGGCTTGCCTTCTTGATCTCCGCAATCAGCGCATAGTCCCCGGCGGCATGCTTGGCGCGAATGGCCCGCTCGAAACCGCGCGGAGCCTCGACGGATTTTGCCGCTTCCAGCAGGCTGGCAAGCGTACGTTCAGCCTTGGCAGCAGCGATTTCCTCGCGCTTGTAGGCCTCGATGCGGGTGAGAATGTCTGCCATGGCTTATCCGTTCGAAACTGCCACCAGCCGTTCCAGCCGGTCGAGGGCATCGCCCGTGTCGATGGAGCGGGCGGCCTGCGCCACCCCGTCCTTGAGGTCTGCCGCCTTGCCCGCAACGATCAGCGAGGCGGCGGCGTTGAACAGCACCACGTTCCGGTAGGCGTTTTTCGCGCCGGAAAGCACGGCGCGCAGGGCGGCAGCGTTCTCTTCCGGCGTGCCGCCTTTCAGATCCTCGAAACGGGCGCGGGGCAGGCCTGCGTCTTCCGGAGTGATCTCGAAGCTGCGGATGGTGCCGTTCTTCAGTTCGGCCACCTTGGTCGGGCCGGTGGTGGTGATCTCGTCCATGCCGTCGCTGCCGTGGACGATCCAGACGGCTTCCGAGCCAAGGTTCTTCAGCACCTGTGCAATCGGCTCCACCCAGCGGCCATCGAAGACACCGGTCATCTGGCGCTTGACGCGGGCCGGGCTCGACAGGGGGCCGAGCAGGTTGAAGATGGTGCGGGTGCCCAGTTCCATACGGGTCGGGCCGACATGCTTCATCGCCGCATGATGGAGCGGGGCAAACATGAAGCCGATCCCGGCTTTATCCACGCAGGCGGCAATCTTGTCCGGGCCGATGTCGATGTTGACGCCGAGCTGCGCCAGAGCTTCGGAAGAGCCGGACTTGGACGAGAGCGAGCGGTTGCCGTGTTTGGCAACGGGCACGCCGCAGCCTGCCACGACCAGCGCGGCGCAGGTGGAAATGTTGTAGGAGCCGGTGGCGTCACCACCGGTGCCGACGATATCGATGGCATCGCCCTGAACTTCGACGGGCAGCATGCGGGCGCGCATGGAGGCGACGGCGCCGGTCACTTCATCGACGCTCTCGCCGCGCATGCGCAGCGCCATCAGGAAGCCGCCGAGCTGGGAAGGCGTTGCCGCGCCGGACAGGATCACGTCAAAAGCCGCAAGCGCTTCCTCGAAATCCAGAGACGCGCCTTCAGCCACCTTGGCGATAAAGGGTTTGAGCCCGCTCATGCCTGTCCCTCTTCCCGTTTTTCACGCGGCCTGCGTTAACGCTTCCCGCAGTCCGGCTTGTGACTGTCCCGGCAGATTGCGGCCGGGACAGTGTTCTTTCATGCCGTCAGTTCTGCGCAGAGGTGCCGATCACCATCTGCAGCGCCTGCTGGTTGATCTGGACGCCCTTGTCCGCCTCGACCTTGTTGATCACAAGATTGAGGAGCGAGGCAGAGAGTTGTTCGCTGATCTGGGTGTCGATCTGCTGGATGCTCTCTTCCTCGCGGAAGAAGGCGGGGGCAGAGACGCTGTCGACCACCATCACCAGACGGCCGCTGTCCGCGCCCATGGTGTCCAGAACGGTGCCGGAGGGGCCGCTGAAGGCTTCCTCGACGGCTTCCTGCGGCAGGCCGGCCGGCTGGCCGTTGCGCTTGAAGCTGTCGGAGGTCTGCACCGCAAGGCCAGCGGCTTCCGCCACGGCTTCCAGCGTTTCGCCGCCGCGCACTTGGGCTGCCATGCTTGCCGAAAGATCCAGCAGCTTCTGATCACGCTCCTTCGCCGTCCAGGCCTGGACAACGGCATCGCGCACTTCGGACAGCTCGCGGTCGCGGGGCGGCGTGACCTTGGTCACGTCGAACCAGACAAAGCCGCGCTGGCCCAGCGGCAGCGGGTTGTTTTCGATACCAACGTCGCTCTCGAAGGCCTCGCGCAGCAGGCCGTCAGCCTCAGGCAGCGTGACCGGCTGACCGGCCTCGTCGCGGCCATTGCTGTCCACGGCCGGGATTTCGGTGGTGGTCAGCGAGAAGCGTCCTGCGACTTCGGCAAGGGCGGCACCGCCCGCACGGGCGTCCTCGATCTCGTCATGCAGGTCCTGCACGTCCTGTTCGGCCTTCTGCAGGGCGATTTCCTGCTTCAGCTCCGCCTTGACCTCGTCGAAGGGACGCACGGCTTCCGGCTGGATCTGCGCCACTTCCAGAATGACGGTGGTGAACCGGCCCTGCACGGCGCCGCTGACACCGCCCTCAGGCAGCGCGAAGGCGGCGTCCGCAATGGCCGGATCCAGGAACTTGTCCTTCGCCATCAGGCCAAGGTCGACGTCGCTGTCCTTGAGGCCGCGCTCCTCCATCAGCTGGGCAAAGGTCTTGGCCCCGGAGGCAAGCTCGGCGGCGGCAGCTTCGGCTGCGGCCGAATCGGGGAAGGGCATCTGGCGCACGCGGCGCAGCTCATCCGTCCGGTAGCGGTTGCCGGAGCGGTCATAAGCCTGTTTTGCTTCTGCGTCCGTCACCTCATCCGGCTTGGCCAGCGTCTGCGGCAGCAGCTGCAGGACGGACAGGCTGCGGTATTCCGGAGCGCGGAAATCTTCCTTGCGCGTCTCGTAGAAGCTCTCAAGGTCCGCGTCCGACGGGGCTGCGATTTCACCGGCTGCCGAGGGCGGCACGGCGATATAGCGCACGGTGCGGGTTTCATTTTCGAAGATGTTGAAGGCGCTCAGCATCGCTTCCGGCGTCTTCAGATTGTCCGTCAGGGCGCCTGCGATCTGCTGGCGGCCGGACAGGAGGCGCTGCTCGCGCACGAAGTCATCTTCGGAAATGCCGTTGGCGCGCAGCAGCTGCACCAGACTGTTGCGGTCATAGCCGCCGCCCGGGCGCTGGAAGGCCGGGTTTTCCTGGATCATCTGGCGCAGGCCGTCATCGGAAATGCCGAGGTTCATGTCCGCGGCCATGTCATTCATGGCAGCTTCGGCAATCATCCGGGCCAGCACCTGCTGCGGAATACCGAACATGGCGCCTTCCGTGGTGGACAGCGGGCGGCCGATCTGGCGGCTCACGGCATTCAGTTCGCGCCGGTAGGCGAGATCGAAGTCGGCCACGGAAATTTCCGCATCACCCACCTTGGCCACGACATTGCTGCCGAAGTTGCGGAAAATGTCGGCGATACCCCAGACGGCAAAGCTCAGGATGAGCAGGGCGATGAAGATCTTGGCAACCCAGGTGCCGGCGCCCTTGCGCAGCGCGTCGAGCATGATGTCTCCCGTAATTCCATAAGCTCATGTCCGGAGCGAAAGGTCCCGGAGCGGTGGTTCTGAATAGCGGCTCAAGGGGCGGCGGACAATAGCCGGAAACTGGCAGATGTGCGCAGACAGGCAGAAATGCGCAGGAAGGGCGGGAAAGATGCGATGACACTTGCACTTTGGGCCGCCGCTGGGTAGCGAAGTGGCCACCAGGAACCATGCTGCTGTCCCGCCAGCCCGTGCGCCGGACAGCCCTTGAGGAGACCGCCATGAGCCACGCCACCGCAATCCGCCCGCTTGTCGCCGGAAACTGGAAGATGAACGGCCTTGCCGCGGCTTCTGCCGAGTTCGAGGCACTGGGGCAGGGGCTTGAGGCAGCGCTGGCGGCCAAGGTGGACGTGATGATCTGCCCGCCCGCAACACTGATTGCCGTTCTCGCCAAATCTTCCGCTGCATCGAAGGTGGCGCTCGGCGGGCAGGATTGCCATGCCAAGGCTTCGGGCGCCCATACGGGCGACATTTCGGCTGAAATGCTCAAGGATGCAGGCGCAAGCGCCGTGCTCGCGGGCCATTCCGAGCGCCGCACCGATCACGGCGAGAGCGATGCCGTGGTGAAGGCCAAGGCGGAAGCAGCCTGGCGCGCAGGCCTCACGGCCATCATCTGCGTTGGCGAAACCGAAGCCGAGCGCAAGGGCGGCAAGACGCTGGATGTGGTCGGCACGCAGCTTGCCGGGTCGGTTCCTGAGGGTGCAACGGCGGCCAATACGGTGATTGCCTATGAGCCTGTCTGGGCCATCGGCACCGGCCTGACGCCGACTGCAGCCGACGTCGCCGAAGTGCATGCCGCCATCCGCAGCGCACTGGAAGCCCGCTTCGGCGCGGAAGGCGCTGCCATGCGCCTGCTCTACGGCGGTTCGGTGAAGCCCTCGAACGCGGCAGAGCTGATGGCCGTGCCGCATGTCAACGGCGCCCTCGTGGGCGGCGCCAGCCTCAAGGCTGCCGATTTCCTTGGCATCATTTCGGCCTATGCCTGATGCGGGACCGGGCCGGGCGCTGGTCGTCCGGCCCCTGATGCTTATATAACTGTTGCAGAGTGCTGCGCCGCAGAGGGCCACCTTCACAGGGCAGGTTCCGGTGGATTGCGGCGTGTGAGACGCCTTTTGTCACAAAGGATGCCAATCTCCCGGCCTTCAAGGGTGGAAACTCCGGCAAGGCTGGTGTAGAAGGCCGCCAAACTGAAACGGATGATCGGTCCAAAATGGAAACGGTAGTTATCGTCATTCACCTGATGGTCGTGCTGGCCCTGGTGCTTGTCGTCCTCCTGCAGCGCTCCGAAGGCGGCGCTCTTGGCATCGGCGGCGGAGGCGGCGGCGGCTTCATGTCGAGCCGCGGCACAGCCAATGTGCTGACCCGCGCCACGGCGATTCTCGCCGTCATGTTCTTTGCCACGTCACTGGGCCTCAGCATCATCGCCCGCATGGACAGTGGTCCCGGCTCCATTCTGGACGGCAGCACGGTTGTTCCGGGTGCCGCACAGCCGGCCGATGGTTCCGCACCCTCGACGGGGACCGGTGTTCTGGATGTGTTGAGGCAGCAGTCCCAGCCCCAGGCGCCCGCAACGGCTCCGGCTCAGCCTTCCGGCCCCCAGGTTCCGGCAGCGCAGTAAGCGCCGCAGG
Organism: Pannonibacter sp. I15F10I1; assembly: GCF_900185665.1. Classification (NCBI taxonomy): domain Bacteria; kingdom Pseudomonadati; phylum Pseudomonadota; class Alphaproteobacteria; order Hyphomicrobiales; family Stappiaceae; genus Pannonibacter; species Pannonibacter sp. I15F10I1. The sequence continues at coordinate 545,226 of NZ_FYAN01000026.1, read as the reverse complement.
CTTGCAGGTTGCGGCGGGGCAGTCAGCACCGCCGCAGGGCCATATCCGGCGGATAGACCGGAAAAATCTCTCAAGTGCCCTGCGCACATCTGCTGCAGGGCATTTTTGTTGTGTTTAACCACTGGACCCCGCTGGCCGATCCGGCAGGGACCACAGTATGGTGTTGCTCCATGGCGCGATACGTTTTCATCACTGGCGGCGTGGTTTCCTCGCTCGGGAAGGGTCTGGCATCGGCTGCGCTTGGCGCCCTGCTTCAGTCCCGCGGTTACAAGGTCCGGCTTCGCAAGCTCGACCCCTATCTCAACGTCGATCCGGGCACCATGAGCCCGTATCAGCACGGCGAAGTCTTCGTCACCGACGACGGCGCCGAGGCCGATCTTGATCTTGGCCATTACGAGCGCTTCACCGGGCGCCCGGCGACCAAGCAGGACAACATCACCACCGGCCGCATCTATCAGGACATCATCGCCAAGGAACGCCGCGGCGATTATCTGGGCGGCACCGTGCAGGTGATTCCGCATGTCACGGATGCCATCAAGGCCTTCGTGCTGGACGGCAATGACGATGTGGACTTCGTGCTGGTCGAGATCGGCGGCACGGTGGGCGACATCGAGGGCTTGCCGTTCTTCGAGGCGATTCGCCAGCTCGGCAATGACCTGCCGCGCGGACAGGCGATCTACATCCACCTGACGCTGATGCCCTATATCGCCAGCGCCGGCGAGATGAAGACCAAGCCGACCCAGCATTCGGTCAAGGAGCTGCGCTCCATCGGCATCCAGCCGGATATCCTGATGATCCGCTGCGACCGCCACATTCCGGAGAACGAGCGGCGCAAGCTGTCCCAGTTCTGCAATGTGCGGGAAAGCGCCGTCATTCCGGCCTATGACGTGGCCTCGATCTATGACGTGCCGATCGCCTATCACAAGGAAGGCCTCGACGAGGAAGTCCTCAAGGCTTTCGGCATCACTGGCGCACCGGCACCCAAGCTCGACCGCTGGGAAGAGATTTCCCGCCGCATCGCCAATCCGGAAGGCGAGGTGACCATCGCCATCGTCGGCAAGTACACCGTGCTGAAGGACGCCTACAAGTCGCTGATCGAGGCGCTTGTCCATGGCGGCATCGCCAACAACGTCAAGGTGAAGCTGCAGTGGATCGAATCCGAGACCTTCGAAAAGGAAGATCCGGCGCCCTATCTTGAGGGCGTGGCCGGTATCCTGGTGCCTGGCGGCTTCGGCGAGCGTGGCGCGGAAGGCAAGATCGCCGCTGCCCAGTTCGCCCGCACCCGCAACGTGCCTTATTTCGGCATCTGCTTCGGCATGCAGATGGCGGTGCTGGAAGCAGCCCGCAACCTTGCCGGCATCACCAAGGCCAGCTCCACCGAATTCGGCCCCGCCGAAGAGCCCGTGGTCGGCCTGATGACCGAATGGACGCGCGGCAACGAAAAGGAACTGCGCAACGCGGGTGATGACCTTGGCGGCACCATGCGCCTTGGCGCCTATCAGGCCGCGCTGAAGCCGGGCTCGCGCATTGCCGAAGTCTATGGCAGCACCCTCATTTCCGAGCGTCACCGCCACCGCTATGAGGTGAACATCGGCTACCGTGAGCAACTGGAAAGCTGCGGCCTCGTCTTCGCCGGCACTTCGCCGGACGGCGTGCTGCCGGAGACGGTGGAAATCACCGGCCATCCGTGGTTCATCGGCGTGCAGTACCATCCGGAACTCAAGTCCCGGCCGTTCGAGCCGCACCCGCTGTTCGCCTCCTTCGTCGAGGCGGCCATCAAGCGCAGCCGTCTGGTCTGAGGGCCAAAGGCATCCGGCAGAGCCGGACAGGGCAGGGAGTGGGGGGCATGACAGCGGCGGCAAAGACACGCGGACTGGATCACGTGGTGATCGCGGTCCGGGATCTCGACCGTGCAGCAGAGGCTTTCGAGGCGCTCGGCTTCACGCTGACGCCACGCGCCCGCCATCCCTGGGGCACGGAAAACCGTCTGGTGCAGCTGGACGGAGCTTTCCTTGAACTTCTGACGGTTCCGGCCGGTGCCGCCATTGTTCCGGCCACGGGAACGGCCTTCTCGTTTGGCCGTTTCAATCAGGACTTCCTGGAAAAGCGGGAAGGGGCCTCCATGCTGGTGCTGGACAGCATCAGTGCGGCGGACGACCGTGCGGCCTTTGCTGCGGCCGGACTTCCCGTGTTCGATCCCTTCTCCTTTGGCCGGGAAGCCACTGCACCTGATGGCACGGTGCGCAAGGTCGGGTTTGAGCTGACCTTCACCCGCGATGCGGATGCGCCGGAGACCGGTTTCTTCACCTGCCACAATCTCTATCCGGAAAACTTCTGGAAGCCGGAGTTCCAGCGCCATGCCAATGGCGCAACAGCACTGGCCGAAGTGATTCTGGTGGCCCGGGATCCGGCAGACCATCACATCTTCCTCGAAGGTTTCACGGGTGTGCGGGAACTCAGGGCCACCAGCCTTGGCATCGAGTGCCAGACGGCCCGTGGCAAGATCTCGATCCTGTCGCCTGTCGCCTACCGCCATCTCTTCGGCGATGCGGCGGCCGATGCGCTGCCGGGCGGACTGCCCTGCATTGCGGCCCTTCGGGTGACGGGGGCAAGTGTCGCCGCACGGTCCATCATTCCCGCTGAAAGCCTCTGCGGTGTGACGCTGGTGCTGGAGCCGGCCTGACGCGGGATGTGTCAGGCCTGCCGGACTGTCTTCACCGGATGTTGACAGCTTCGTGGATAGTCTCAGAAAGTGTTTTTTCCGGGTTGCGCCCAGCCGCCTTCCGGCATAAACACACCGCCAGCAGACGGGCGCTCCGGCGCATCTGTTTCCCTAGCGGGAGCGAGTAGCTCAGTTGGTAGAGCAACTGACTTTTAATCAGTTGGTCCGGGGTTCGAGCCCCCGCTCGCTCACCACTTTCCCTTTTCCTGATTTTTGATCATTCATTCCATGTTGCCTTGTCGGGGATTGTCCCGCACGGCATTCGGAAACGCTGTTTTTGCATGAAGCAGATCATGCTTCCCATGCGTCTGCCGGACTCAGTTCAGCCGAAAGACTGTGAATCTGGTAAATTACACATCGTCAGTAGTGCAGATAAATTGGACTGTTTCGGCGAAAGATCACAAAAAGGAACCGGTCGCTTAAAAATTGACTGGAATGTGTACTGGCTTACTCATAAAATCTGATCACAGTAGGTGCGGTGGGTCGCAGGGGCTGAGGCATCCCGTTTGGGTTGCCGTTCGCCCCTTGGTATTTTTTGTCCTAACGCCAGAACAATCTCTGGCAGATTGGCTCGCTCGATGCCGGAAAACTCTGCTTCGCACTCGATGACCTCACCTGAGTTCGACTTCGTCAAAGCGAACATCGCAGCGACTCTCACCCTCGTGAACGCATTGATCCATCAAGGCGCGATCAACCGCGACCTGCTCGATGAGTTTCTGGCTGGCGTGATTTCCCAGCTGCCGCACAACCGTCAGACGCTGGCTTTGCGGCTGGTGCTGGACCAATGGCGCCAGGGACTGCGCGATGGCGGTGATGTTGGTGTCGTGATCCGGCCCAGCTTTGAAGTCGTCGACGGCGGACGCCAGGACAGCTGAGGTACGTTGCTCTTTCCTCATCCAGCCTGATGGGTCGAAGCGGCCGCGCCCTGTCTCTGAGGAGGCGGCGCGCCTCGCGGTAAGGTGATCGGCGTAAGTCCCATTCCTCACGGGATGCGCGGTTCTGCCATCTTCATTTCATCCCCTGCAATGCGGTAAGACCTGTCCATGCATTGTGCGGGCCCCGGGCGGGCACGGCAGATTCGCTGACAAAGGTGGCGGGAATGATTCAGGAAGTAACACTGGCAGGCGCTGTTTTCGCCGGAGTTCTGTCCTTCGTTTCCCCTTGCGTGCTGCCGCTTGTGCCACCCTATCTTGGTTTTATTGCCGGAACCAGCCTTGAAGAGCTGTCCGCCGATGACCGGACAGACGAAGCGGTTCGGCGCGTGTTCTTTGCCGCGCTTGCCTTCGTGGCCGGGTTCTCGACCGTTTTCGTGCTGCTTGGCGCCAGTGCTTCCTTCCTGGGGCAGATGGTGACGCAGCATATCCAGATCCTCGGCTATGTCGCCGGTGTGCTGACCATCGTCATGGGGCTGCATTTCCTCGGGCTCTTCCGCATTCCGCTGCTCTACCGGGAAGCGCGGGTGCATCTGGACCGCAAACCGGCTGGCCTCGCCGGAGCCTATGTGATTGGCCTCGCCTTCGGCTTCGGCTGGACCCCTTGCGTGGGGCCGGTTCTGGCGGCCATTCTGTTCGTCGCGGGCTCAGAGGAAACCGTGGCGCGTGGCGCCATTCTCCTCAGCGCCTATGCCATGGGCCTCGGTATCCCGTTCCTGATCGCGGCGCTTTTTGCCGGCCCGTTCCTGCGCTTCATGCAGAAGGCGCGCCGCCACATGGGCAAGGTGGAGAAGGGGATGGGCGTGGTCCTGGTTCTCACCGGGATCATGTTCCTGACCGGCCAGATGGCTGTCTTCTCCTATTGGCTGCTCGAGACATTCCCGCAGTTTCAGGTGATCGGCTGATCCTCTCCAGATCACTGGAAACGGATCTCTGCCTACCGGAAACTCTCCAGAAGCGGCTCGCCCGAGAAGAGCGTGGGCGAACAGGCTTTCTGGTCCACTTCAAGACGCAGGCAGGCGACGGAGGCCGCGGCCGCATTGGCGAAAGGCCCGGCCAGAAGCCGCACGGACTCAGAACCCTCTCCAGCCGGCTGGGTCAGGGCGCGCAACCCGCTCATCTTGTCCGTATGGGCCGACGCGAAATTCTCCCAGCCGTCGCTCGCCGCGGAGCGTGAGGCATAACGGCCGATTTCAATGGCAAAGTCGCTGCGGCCAATACGGTCCGCGCTGCCAATGGTGCGTCCGGCCGGGTCAACCGGGCGGATCATCAGGGCTGCGTCGAGGTCCTCACGCTGGGTCTGTGCATCTTCCGGCGCGGGCTCGGGAGGAATGGCGGCGGTCGTTTCAGGGGCGGGCGTGCCGGATACCGGCAACCCGACGATCCGTACCGGCCGCACCGGTTCCGGCGTTGAAGAAAGCGCCGCGGTCCGCCCCTCGTAGGAACTGCCAGGCGACTCGGGCACGGCTCCTGCCGGTGACATGATGGCGCTGATGTCCGAGGCGGCAAGAGGCTTGGCCGCAGAGGAGCTTGTTTCCGCCAGGGTTTCCGGGGCTGGCCGTGTCTCGACAGTGGCCTGTACCGTCTTGCGCGGATCGGGTCTGGGCAGGCTGACGGCAGCCTGTGGGCGCTCCGCATCCTTGGGATCAAGCTTCGGCAGATCCCCCGCATCGTGCAGCGGCTCGCTCCGCTGCGACGTGCCGGCGGCAATGTCGGCAAGCCTTGGCTGCGCGGGCGCGGGGATGCTGTTCTCTACCGAGCCGGTGATGAGGCCGCCGCCGGTGCCGGTTTCGAGCGAGGCGAGCCTGTTCGAATAGCCGTCGCTGAGCTCCGTCATCTGGAGGACACGGCGGCGCAAAGAGACCACCTCCCGCTGCAGCGTTTCCAGCCGTGCCTCGAGCAGCCGCATGGATTCCGCACCGCCCGTTCCAAGGGGAGAGGGGAGAATGCCGATGGAGACGGTTTCCCCATCCATCACGACGGCTTCCGTGCGGCCAATGCTGCCGGTTGGCCCGGAAACCTCGCCGGGAGGGGGCAGCATGATGCCTGCGTAAGCTTGCCCGCCGGAGGGGCGTGCCGGAGCAAACCAGTAGGCCGAAAAGCCGACGGTGCCAAACAGAAGCGCAAAGAGAGCCCAGGCGGCAATGTCGAGCCGTGCCCGGGCCATATCTGGCCCGGACGCCTTGACACCGGCATCCTTCTTGCGGCTCTCCACCTGGGCTATCCCGCTACGGCGAATCTGTTGCTATCCATGGGATATCTTGTCTCCAAACATGGTTAACGAACAGGGAATTACAGCGGTCCCGGGGAAGTCTTCTGCAGGGAACTGTGGATCGGCGGCTTGCATCTTTGGTAAAAGGGCAGGAAAAGGCTGAACAGGGATACAGAAGGCCTGCGGCGGTGCGCGGGCGGCCTGTGCCCATCAGCAAGACCGGCAGAAAGATCCCATGTCCAACCGCAGTCTCCTTTCCATCATCCTGGCCGCAGGCCTTGGAACACGCATGCAGTCCAGCTTGCCGAAGGTGATGCACGAGATCGGCAATCTGCCGATGATCGGCCATGTGCTGAAGGCCGTGAGCGGCGAAGGCAATCGCGTTGCCGTGGTCGTCGGGCCGGACATGCCGGCGCTGGAATCCCTTGTCGCAAAGCTCTCGCCCGGCGCGAGCTGCCACGAGCAGACCGAACGGCTCGGAACGGCCCATGCGGCACTCGCCGCCCGAAGCGCCCTGACGCCGGCGGCCGATGACGTGCTGGTGCTGTTTGGCGATACGCCACTGGTGACCGGGGACACCATTGCCCGCGTGCGGGCCGCTCTGGCGGCAGGAGCGGATGTGGCGGTTCTGGGCTTCGAAGCAGCCAATCCCTTCGGCTATGGCCGCCTGTTGATGCAAGGCGATCAGCTTCTCGCGATACGTGAGGAAAAGGACGCAAGCAACGACGAAAGAAAGATAAATTTCTGTAACTCTGGCATCATGGGCTTTCAGGGCGCTATTGCAGAGGAGTTGCTGTCAGCGGTTGGCAATAGCAATGCCAAGGGCGAGTACTATCTGACGGACGCCGTGGAGATTGCCAATGCACGCGGGCTGAAAGTGGTTGCAGCCACCACCAGCGAAGACGATGCGCGCGGCATTAACAACCGTTCTCAACTTGCTGAATGTGAAGAGATTTTCCAGAACAGAATGCGCCGCGCCGCGCTGGAGCGCGGCGTCACGCTGCAGGCTCCCGCCACCGTGTTCTTCTCCCATGACACGGTGCTGGAGCCGGATGTTCTGGTGGAGCCCAATGTGGTTTTCGGGCCTGGCGTGCATGTTGCCTCCGGAACCCGCATCCGGGCCTTCAGTCATCTGGAAGGGGCGACGGTCGGAGCGGATGCCATGGTCGGCCCCTATGCCCGTCTGCGCCCCGGTGCGGAACTGGCCCGCGATACCCATATCGGCAACTTCGTCGAGGTGAAGAACGGCAAGATCGGCGAAGGCGCCAAGGTCAATCACCTCAGCTACATCGGCGATGCCGTGGTGGGGGCAAAGACCAACATCGGCGCGGGTACCATCACCTGCAACTATGACGGTTTCGGCAAGCACCTGACGGAGATTGGCGCGGGCAGCTTCATCGGCTCCAACTCGACGCTCGTTGCGCCGGTAAAGATCGGTTCGGGCGCCTATGTGGCGGCTGGCAGCACGGTGACGGAAGAGGTGGCGGATGACGCCCTTGTCATCGGACGGGCCCGCCAGAGCGTGAAGGAAGGCCGGGCCAAAGTGCTGCGCGTCCGCTTTGCTGCCGCCAAGGCCGCAAAGAAGAGCTGACGGATTGCTGCCTGTCATCGTCTGAAACAGGGTTTGATTTCAACAAACTGGCCCGTCTCGTCTAACAGAGGCGGGTTAGATCGTTTCAAAGGGATTCATTTTCATGTGCGGCATCATTGGTATCGTCAGCCTAAGCGGTGTTGCACCGCGCCTCGTGGATGCGCTGAAGCGCCTTGAGTACCGGGGCTATGACTCGGCCGGCATTGCCACGCTGGAGAACGGCATCGTTACCCGCCGCCGCGCGGAAGGCAAGCTGCGCAATCTGGAAGCCGTATTGGAAAAGACACCGCTGCCGGGCGTCATCGGCATCGGCCACACCCGCTGGGCCACCCATGGCGCACCGACCGTCTCCAATGCCCACCCGCACCAGAGCGGTGGCGTTGCCGTCGTGCATAACGGCATCATCGAGAACTATCAGGAACTGCGTGCTGAGGCCATCGCCAAGGATTATCATCCGGTGACCGATACGGACACCGAAGTGGTGGCGCTGCTGGTCAATGCCGCGATGGATGAAGGGCTTGCGCCGAAGGAGGCCGTGGCCGCCGTGCTGCCGCGCCTTCGCGGCGCCTTCGCGCTCGCCTTCCTGTTCGAGGGCGAAGAGAACCTTTTGATCGGCGCAAGACGCGGCTCGCCGCTGGCCGTTGGCCACGGGGAAGGCGAGATGCTCCTGGGGTCCGACGCCATCGCGCTGGCGCCTTTCACGGACCGGATCACCTATCTGGAAGAAGGCGACTGGGTCGTTCTCAGCCGTGACAGCCTCGCCATTTTCGACCGCCAGAATACGCCCGTCACGCGCCCGGAGAGCAAGTCGGCCGTCGGCGCTGCGATGATCGACAAGGGCAACTACCGCCACTTCATGGCCAAGGAGATCCACGAGCAGCCGGAGGTGATCGGCCACACCCTGTCGCGCTATCTGGACCTGAGCGCCCGCAAGGTGCGCCTGCCGGAAGGCACGTCGGTGGACTTCAGCAAGCTGACCCGCATCGTCATGTCCGCCTGCGGCACGGCTTATTATGCAGGGCTCATCGGCAAGTACTGGTTCGAGAAATACGCCCGCCTGCCGGTGGAAATCGACGTTGCTTCCGAATTCCGCTACCGCGAACTGCCCGTGTCGACGGGCGAGATGGCGCTGTTCATCTCCCAGTCCGGCGAAACGGCGGATACGCTTGCCTCGCTGCGCTATTGCAAGCAGGAAGGCCTGACCATCGGCGCCATTGTCAACGTGCCGGAATCCACCATTGCCCGTGAGGCCGATGTGGTGTTCCCGACCGTCGCAGGCCCGGAGATCGGCGTTGCTTCCACCAAGGCCTTCACCTGCCAGCTGGCGGTGCTGGCGGCGCTCGCGGTCACCGCAGGCCGTCAGCGCGGCTTCATAACCGAAGCAGAAGAGGCCGAACTGGTCGGCGCTCTTGCCGAAGCGCCGGGTCTGGCCGTGCAGGCACTCGGCCTTGAGCCGCGCATCGAGAAGCTGGCTCCGGCCCTGTCGCGGGCATCGGATGTGCTGTATCTCGGCCGCAGCACCAGCTTCCCGCTGGCGCTGGAAGGGGCGCTGAAGCTCAAGGAACTGTCCTACATTCACGCCGAAGGCTATGCCGCCGGCGAGCTGAAGCATGGCCCGATCGCGCTCATTGACGAAAACATGCCGGTGATCGTCATCGCCCCGCATGACGCCCTCTATGAGAAGACCGTTTCCAACATGCAGGAAGTGGCGGCACGCGGCGGCAAGATCCTGCTCATCACCGACGAAAAGGGCGCTGCAGCCTCCGGCCTTGCGGCCAATGACCAGGTGGTGATGCCCGAACTGTCCGGCATCGTTGCGCCGATCATCTACGCCATTCCGACGCAGATGATCGCCTATCATGTGGCGGTGTTCATGGGCACGGATGTGGACCAGCCGCGCAACCTTGCCAAGTCGGTGACGGTGGAATGATCACGAGCCCCAAGCCCGTTATCGATACCTTCACCGAGGGGGACCGCCATCGTGTGGTCACCCTCTGGGGAGAGTGCGGCCTGACACGGCCCTGGAACGATCCGGACAAGGACATCGACCGCAAGGTCGCGGACAGTCCCTGGGGCTTCATCGTGCTGCGTCTGGGCAATGCCATCATCGGCAGCGCCATGTTCGGCTATGACGGGCACCGGGGCTCGGTGAACTATCTCAGCATTCATCCGGCCCATCGCGGCAAGGGCTATGCCCGGCTTCTGATGCAGCATGGCGAAGCGCTGCTGCTGGCACGCGGCTGTCCGAAGATCAATCTTCTGGTGCGGACCGGCAATGAAGAGGTAACCGGCCTCTACCGGCAGCTAGGCTATGTCCCCGACGATGTGGTGGAGCTGGGCAAGCGGCTAATCAAGGATGATTGATTTTATAAATCAATTGGGTGTGCAGAAAAATTGAAGCGTAAATTTAGATAGCTTCAGCTGCGCGGATAGGAGGGCCGCGACAGAACATAGGCGGCGCAGGCCACCATGAAGGCCAGAACGCCGAGGGCCAGCGGCCAGCCGGGATGGGCGCCGAGCCAGAACATGCCATATCCGAAAGCCATGCCGCCCGTGGCATAGAGCTTGGCGCGCGGCGGGATGACGCCGTGCTCGCGCCAGGCGATGACCTGCGGCCCGATGGACGGATGGGCCAGAATGCGCGCCTCGAGTTCCGGGGAGGACTTGGCGAACATGGCGGCGGCGAGAATGAAGAAGATGGTGCCCGGCATGACCGGCAGGATGGCGCCGATCACTCCGAGGATCACACATAAAATTCCTGCTATCCGGTATGCTGCACGCCGCAAATCATCTCTCCGGTGTCCGTTTTTGCCCTATGATGCACCGCATGATGGGCGGGCCTGGAGCTGAAATCCGGAACTCTGCAATCCGGTTTACGCCCCTCAAGCCAAATAGGGAAGGCCGAATTCCCGGCAAGTGAAGCGAGAGGATATCGATGGAAGAGCCATCCAGCCAGGAAACAGCGGCGCATGACGTGCCGCACCGGACGCGAACAAGCTTTGGCGCAAGACTGCGCAACTCGTTTCTGGCAGGACTCGTCATTGCAGGGCCGGTGGGCATCACCCTCTGGCTGACATGGTCTTTCATCCAGTGGGTCGATGCCCTGGTCAAGCCCGCGCTTCCGCCGGCCTATAATCCGGATAACTATCTGCCCTTTGCCGTGCCGGGCTTCGGTCTGATCGTGGCCTTTTCGGCCTTGTCTCTCACGGGCTTTCTGGCGGCCAACTTCCTTGGCCGGACGCTCATAAACTTTGGCGAGCGCATCGTCGCAACGATGCCGCTTGTTCGTAGTCTTTACAAGGGCTTGAAGCAGATTTTTGAGACTGTACTTGATGAAAAGGGAGCCAGTTTCAAGAAAGCCGCCCTGATCGAGTACCCACGGAAGGGCACCTATGCCATAGTCTTTGTCGCGACCTCCGCCAAGGGCGAGGTGGCGCAGAAGCTGCCGGAGACGGAGGATGGCGGCGGGCATATGGCCGTGTTCCTGCCGACCACACCCAACCCGACCTCCGGCTATCTGCTCTATCTGCCGCGCAAGGATGTGATCGAACTGTCCATGACGGTCGAGGAAGCGGCAAAGCTGATCATCTCTGCCGGCCTGATTTCACCGGAGCATCCGAAAATCGCAGAGGCTTTGCCGGGTGCTGTTCAGGACCGTTGAATGCCTCTGAATGGCGAGATCACCATCAGGCGCCTGTCGAAGTTCTCGATCGTTGAAGGTGAGAGGACTTCGTCCGGATCTGCGCCGGGAAAGATCACATGACGTCCGCTGACTGCGATGATCTTGGTGACCGGTACCATGCCAATGGCATCGTCCTGGCCAACGCCAGTCCGGCATCGGCCGCCGGTGCTCTCGATCCACGCCATGTAGTCGCCAAGAGTCGTTTTGCTCATGCTGCCCTTGGAATGGGCTTGGCGTCACGCTCCAGCGCACCATTTTCGTAGATGGCCTCAAAGAAAGCGGGTGCCGGATCAATCATTTCAAACAGGCTGATCTGCCGTGATTCCGCCTCATGGATCTCGGCTGCCAAAGCTGCATCAAAGCGTAGTTTTGCTTCTTCGGATGATCTTCCTTGCGCGCAAATGTCGAGTTCAAGGCCTTGAGCGATGAAAAGCTCACCCTCTCTAAAAACGACGACCCTTATGCTCTCAAGCTCTCTCATGACGGTACAGGCTCCAGTCACTTTTACTCTTCACATATGGAGCAGCTTTACAAGTGTGAAAGCCGTTAAAATGAGGAGGAGCCGGAGCTTCCGCCCGTGAAACTTACCCGGCCCGCAGCAGGCGGATCGCTTCGTCGCGGGCAAAGAGATAGAGCAGGATGCGCAGGGCCTGACCGCGCGGGCCTTTCAGCTCCGGATCGGTCTCAAGGATCAGGCGGGCATCGTCGCGAGCGGTTTCCATGAGGTCTGGCCGCGCCTCTTCGCCCGCAAGGCGGAAGCCGGGAGCGCCGGACTGGCGGGTGCCGAGGATTTCGCCTTCACCGCGCAGGCGCAGGTCCTCCTCGGCGATGAGGAAGCCGTCATTCGTCTCGCGCATCACCGCAAGGCGGGCGGCGGAGGTTTCGCCCAGCGGCCCCTTGTAGAGCAGCACGCAGGAGGACGGCCTGTCGCCGCGCCCGACACGGCCGCGCAGCTGATGCAGCTGGGCAAGGCCGAAGCGTTCGGCATGCTCGATCACCATGATCGTCGCATCGGGCACATCAACGCCCACCTCGATTACGGTGGTGGCCACGAGAACGCGGGCCTGGCCCTCCTTGAAGGCAGTCATGGCCATGTCCTTCTCTTCCGCGCTCATGCGGCCATGGACGAGGGCGACGGGCATTTTCAGTTCCTGCGACAGATGCCGGTGCCGGTCTTCGACGGCAGCAAGGTCAACTTTCTCGGATTCCTCCACCAGCGGGCAGACCCAATAGACCTTCTGCCCCTCGGCCACCGCCGCCTTGATGCGCGCCACCATCTCGCCCATGCGCTCCAGCGATACGGAGACGGTGGTGATGGGCTTGCGGCCGGCCGGCTTGCCGATGAGGCGGGAGACGTCCATGTCGCCGAAATAGGTCAGCACCAGCGTGCGCGGGATCGGCGTTGCCGTCATCACCAGCACATCGACGCCCTTGCCCTTGGAGGAAAGCGCAAGGCGCTGATGCACGCCGAAGCGGTGCTGTTCGTCCACCACGGCAATGCCAAGGTTCTGGAACTCGACCGAGCCCTGAAACAGCGCATGGGTGCCGACAACCAGATCAATGCTGCCGTCCAGCAAACCGGCCTGCGTCTCGCGCCGTGTCCTGGCGCTGTCGCGCCCCGTCAGCAGGGCAATGCGGATGCCGGAAGCCTCACACAGCGGGGCCATTGAGGCGAAATGCTGGCGGGCGAGGATTTCGGTCGGCGCCATCATCGCCGCCTGCGCGCCGGATTCGATCACGGCCGCCATGGCGAGCAGGGCGACGATGGTCTTGCCCGCGCCCACGTCACCCTGCACCAGCCGCAGCATGCGGTGGGGGCTCGCCAGATCCGCCTCGATCTCGGCAACGGCCTGCGTCTGGCCTTCGGTGAGCGTGAAGGGCAGGGCGGCGAGGATCTTTGCCTTCAGCGCGCCGCTGGCCATGCGCGGGGCGCCATCCAGCTTGCGCATGGTGGCGCGCACCAGAGCCAGTGCCAGCTGGTTGGCGAGATATTCGTCATAGGCAAGGCGGGCGCGGAAAGGGGATTCGGGGCCAAGATCGCCCGCCTTTTCCGGCCGGTGCATCCGCGCCAGTGCCTCATCGAAATCCGGCCAGCCTTTGCGGGCGGCAAATTCCGGGTCGAGCCAGTCCGGCATCACTGGCAGACGGCCAAGCCCGGCGGCAATGGCCTTCAACAGGGTGCGCGAGGCAAGGCCTGCGGTCATCGGATAGACCGGCTCCACATCCGGCATGGTTTCGGCCTCTTCAGGCGTCAGCACATAGTCCGGATGCACCATCTGCGGGCGCTCGTTGAACCATTCCACCTTGCCGGAGATGATCCGCCGCCCGCCCACGGGCAGGGTCTTTTCCAGCCAGTCCCTGTGGGCATGGAAGAAGACAAGGGCGATCTCGCCGGTCGGGTCGCTGGCAATGATGCGATAGGGCGCCTTGCCCTGGCGCGGCGAGGGCAGGTGCCGCTCCACCACCACGTCCAGCGTTGCGATCTCGCCATTCTCGGAATGGGCAATGCCCGGCCGGCGGCGGCGGTCGATCACGCCGTGCGGCAGGTGGAACAGCAGATCGAGAACGCTGGCCTCGCGCCCCGGCGTGCTGCCGGTCAGCCCGTCCAGCAGCTTGGCGATCTTCGGGCCGATGCCGGGCAGCACCGAAACCGGAGCAAACAGGGGATCGAGAAGAGAAGGACGCATGGCACAGGAATCCGCAAGACCGATGCCGCGTTTTGGCATGGTCTGGCGGCAAGGGCAATGAAGCCTCTTGAACCTTCAGGACATGCACCCCAAAACCTTGACCTGACAGAGCCGGTTTGCGGCGCTATATACCTCGGACGATGAGCTGTCCCGTTTGCGCCGGACGCGGAAACCCCGCGCTCCGGCTGCAGGCGTCAGGACGGCATGAGCCCGGCAATGCGGAGAGACATGATGAGCGGCACAAGTGCAGATATGGCGGCAGCACAGGATGATGCCCTGACCCACCGCAAGAAGCGCATCCTGTTCCGCACCTGGCACCGGGGCATGAAGGAAATGGACCTTCTGTTCGGCGGCTTTGCCCAGTCCGAACTCGACAAGCTGACGGCAGCCGAACTCGACGAGATGGAAGAACTGATCAACGTCAACGATCAGGATCTCTTCGCCTGGATCACCGGCAGCAAGCCCGTTCCGGCAGAATGGGACCGTCCGCTCTACCGGCGCATGCTCGCCTTCCACAACATCACGTCCAGCCGCACCGCCTGATCCGGACGGATCGTCAGTCCGCAAACGCACCTTTGCGCGCCGCACAGCATTTCAGGGATAAGAACCGTGTTCGAGAGCCTTCTCCGCGACAAGGGCAACATCACGCTGGCCAGCGTGCCGGATGGGGCCGAGGCGCTGGCGCTTGCACGCATTCTGGACGAAGGTCCGAAGCAGGGGCTTTGCGCCGTCTTCGTCGCCCGCGATGCCACGCGGGCTCAGGGGCTGATCGAGGCGCTGAGCTTCTTTGCACCCGATGTGGAAGCCCTGTCGCTGCCCGCCTGGGACTGTCTGCCCTATGACCGTGTGTCCCCGAACCCGGCCATCAGCGCCCGGCGGCTGCTGGTGCTGGGCGAGCTCGCGCGCGGGCTGGAAGGCGCTGGCCGCAAGGTGCTGGTCACCACGGTCAACGCCGCCGTGCAGCGCCTGCCGGAGCGCAGCTGGGTGGCGGGCCAGACCTTCTCCTTGAGCGCAGGCACGCGCGCGGATCTCACCTCCATCGCCGCCTGGCTGGAGCTGAACGGCTTTTCCCGCACGCCGACCGTGCGCGAGACCGGCGAATACGCGGTGCGCGGCGGCATTCTCGATCTCTTCGCGCCCGGCGCGGAAGCCCCTGTCCGCCTCGACTTCTTCGGCGACACGCTGGAGACCGTGCGCGCCTTCGATCCGGAGAGCCAGCGCACCACCGCGCCGGTGAAGAAGCTGGATCTGGTGCCGATGAGCGAGGTGGTGCTGACGGAAGAGGCGATCTCCCGTTTCCGCCGCAACTACATCGGCCGCTTCGGCGCGGCGCGGCGCGAGGATATTCTCTACCAGTCGGTCAGCGAGGGCCGCCGCTACGCCGGCATGGAGCACTGGCTGCCGCTGTTCCACGAAACGCTGGAAACCCTGTTCGACTATGTGGAGGGTGTGCCGCTCGTCCTTGATTCCCGCGCGCCCGACGCCCTGCGCGAACGGCTGGATCAGGTGGCCGAGCACTACACCGCCCGCAAGGACGCACTCGACAACGGCCATTTGGCCGGGTCCGTACCCTATATGCCGGTGGAAACCGGCGGGCTCTATCTGGCGCCGGAGGAGTGGACGTCGCGCCTCGCCGATGCCGCCAGCTGCCAGATGGATGTGTTTACGCCGCCGCCGGGTTCCGGCCGTCAGGTGGTGGATTTCGCCGGGCGTCAGGGCCGCAACTTTGCCGCTGAGCGTGCTGCGGGCGACGTCAACATCTTCGATGCGCTGGTGCGCCATGTGCGGGCGCTGGTGGCCGAAGAGCGCAAGGTCATCCTGTCCTGCTGGAGCGAAGGCTCGCGGGACCGGCTGGGGCAGATCCTGTTCGACCACGGGCTGGAGCTGGCCGCGCCCGCCGATACCTTTGCCAACATGCAGGCCCTGCCGCCGCGCACGGTGGCGCTCAGCCTTCTCGGCCTTGAAACCGGCTTCGAGGTGGACCGGCTGGTCTTTATCTCCGAGCAGGATATTCTCGGTGACCGGCTGGTGCGCAAGGGGCGGCGCAAGGCCAAGGGCGCCAATGTCCTCACCGAGGCCACCAGCCTGTCGGAAGGCGATCTCGTCGTCCACGTCGACCACGGTATCGGCCGCTTCATCGGCCTGAAGACCATCGAGGCGCTTGGGGCGCCGCATGACTGCCTGGAACTGCAATATCACGGCGGCGACAAGCTGTATCTGCCGGTCGAGAACA
The DNA here is from genome assembly GCF_900185665.1 of Pannonibacter sp. I15F10I1. Lineage (NCBI taxonomy): Bacteria > Pseudomonadati > Pseudomonadota > Alphaproteobacteria > Hyphomicrobiales > Stappiaceae > Pannonibacter > Pannonibacter sp. I15F10I1. The sequence continues at coordinate 529,167 of NZ_FYAN01000026.1, read as the reverse complement.
TCGAACTTCTGACGCGCTACGGCTCGGAAGAGACCGATGTGCAGCTCGACAAGCTGGGCGGCGGCGCCTGGCAGGCGCGCAAGGCGCGCATGAAGAAGCGCATCCTTGAGATTGCCGATGGCCTGATCAAGACCGCCGCTGCCCGCGCCCTCAAGACCGCCCCCGTGATCGAAACGCCGGAAGGCGTCTATGACGAGTTCGCCACCCGCTTCCCCTATGACGAGACGGAAGACCAGCTGACCGCCATTGATGCGGTGTTCGAGGATCTGTCTTCGGGCCGCCCGATGGACCGGCTGGTCTGCGGCGACGTGGGTTTCGGCAAGACGGAAGTGGCCCTGCGTGCGGCCTTTGTTGCGGCCATGTCCGGCCGTCAGGTGGCGGTCGTGGTGCCGACGACGCTGCTTGCCCGCCAGCATTTCCGCACCTTCTCGACGCGCTTCCACGGGTTGCCGGTCAACGTCGCCCATGCCTCGCGCCTCGTCAGCCCGAAGGAGCTTTCGGCGGCGAAGAAGGGGCTGGAGGATGGCTCTGTCGATATCGTCGTCGGCACCCATGCGCTGCTCGGCACGGGCGTGAAGTTCCGCGATCTCGGCCTTCTCATCATCGACGAGGAGCAGCATTTCGGCGTGAAGCACAAGGAGCGGCTGAAGGAGCTGAAGTCGGACGTGCATGTGCTGACGCTTTCGGCCACGCCCATTCCGCGCACCCTGCAGCAGGCGCTGACGGGCTTGCGCGAGTTGTCGCTGATCGCAACGCCGCCGGTCGACCGCCTTGCCGTGCGCACCTTCATCTCGCCGCTGGATCCGCTTGTGGTGCGCGAGGCGCTGCTGCGCGAGCATTACCGCGGCGGCCAGAGTTTCTATGTCTGCCCGCGCGTGTCCGATCTTGCCGAGCGGGCGGAGTTTCTCGCCGAAAGCGTGCCGGAGGTGAAGGTTGCCATCGCCCATGGCCAGATGGCGGCGGGGCAGCTGGAAGACGTGATGAATGCCTTCTACGAGGGCAAGTATGACGTGCTGCTGTCCACCACCATCGTGGAATCGGGCCTCGATATCCCCACCGCCAACACGCTGATCGTGCACCGGGCCGACATGTTCGGCCTTGCCCAGCTCTACCAGATCCGGGGCCGCGTCGGCCGTTCCAAGACCCGCGCCTATGCACTCTTCACCGTGCCTGCCGCCGGCAAGCTGACGGCGACGGCGGAGCGCCGCCTCAAGGTGCTGCAATCGCTGGAAAACCTCGGCGCCGGCTTCCAGCTGGCCAGCCACGACCTCGACATTCGCGGCGCGGGCAATCTTCTGGGCGAAGAGCAGTCCGGCCACATCAAGGAAGTGGGCTACGAGCTCTATCAGCAGATGCTGGAAGAGGCGGTGGCGCAGCTGAAGGATGGCGGGAACGAGCTTGGTGAAGACCAGTGGTCGCCGCAGATCAATGTGGGGACGCCGGTCCTCATCCCGGAAGACTATGTGCCCGATCTCAACCTGCGCCTGTCGCTCTACCGGCGCCTCGCCGATCTGACGGAAGCGCAGGAAATCGATGCCTTTGGCGCGGAGATGATCGACCGCTTCGGCCCGCTGCCGGAAGAAGTGCAGCACCTGCTGAAGATCGTCTTCATCAAGGGCCTGTGCCGCAAGGCCAATGTGGAGAAGGTGGATTCGGGGCCGAAGGGGATCGTCATCTCGTTCCGCAACAGCGAGTTTGCCAATCCGGCAGGGCTTGTCGGCTATATCGCGGAGCAGGGCGTGCTGGCCAAGATCCGCCCGGATCAGAAGGTGGTGCTGTCACGCGACTGGGAGCGCGCGGAAGACCGGCTGAAGGGAACCGCTGTCATCATGTCCAAGCTGGCAAAGCTGGCCGGAGGTGGCAAGGCGGCGGCTTGAGCCGGGAGGATCGGGGCGGGGCCGAACAGAATTGAGCAGCGCAGAGCGGGGGCAGGGCGCAGGCCTTCTCCCATCACGCCTTCTGCGCTCCTTCAAGGCTGTTGTGCAAACCCCGCCGCAGCAACAGATTTCCGGACAGCCGCCACAATTGCGCAAGACTCTGTTAAGCGAGTCCCGGCACACTGCGAGGAGTTTCAGACCCCACGTGTCCAGTAGGTCGACAAGTGCCCGCAACCACCCGTCAGCGCAAAAAATCCTTTCTTGGCAGTCTCGTTATCCCGGTCGCATCAGCTGCCGTGCTGGGCTATTTCGCCTTTCACGCGGTCAATGGCGAGTTCGGCATGGCCGGGCGCGAGCGTCTGGACCGTCAGGTGGCCCAGCTTGAGGGCGAGCTGGCAGACATCACCTCCGTGCGCGAGCATCTGGCAACGCGTGTGGCGCTGCTGCGCCCGGAAAGCCTTGATCCGGATATGGTGGATGAGCGCGCCCGCGTCATCCTCAACGTCGTGCAGGCAGATGAGCTGATCATCATGCGCGGCCGCTCCGTTGCGGCGAGATAACTGAAAAACAGTTTATATCGCCAAAATAACCGAAATTAGGTTAAGTGATAAAAATCAAATCATTTCAGTTGGTTGGTCAGTATTACCGCGCTGCACTCAACCTCTTGGATTGACAACAGCAAGCGGTTACCTTCCGCTTGCTGTCTAGGGGAAACGCCACGCAGAGACGAGGGACATGGCCGCTACAAAACAATCTTCCGCCGGCGCACGCGCGAAGGGCGCGTCCGGTCAGGGTGGTGCGGGCAATGCTGCCGCCGCCATCGCAAAATTCACGAAGGACGAAGAGCTTCACGCCTACCGTGAAATGCTCCTGATCCGCCGCTTCGAAGAAAAGGCCGGCCAGCTTTATGGCATGGGCCTCATCGGCGGTTTCTGCCACCTTTACATCGGTCAGGAAGCTGTCGTCGTCGGCATGCAGATGGCCAAGGTGGATGGTGACCAGATGATCACCGGTTACCGCGACCACGGCCACATGCTGGCCATGGATCTTGACCCGAAGGGCGTCATGGCCGAGCTGACCGGCCGCCGTGGCGGCCTGTCGAAGGGCAAGGGCGGTTCGATGCACATGTTCTCCAAGGAGAAGCACTTCTACGGCGGTCACGGCATCGTCGGCGCGCAGGTCGCGCTCGGCACCGGCCTTGGCTTTGCCAACAAGTACCGCGGCAACGGCAACGTCGCCATGGCCTTCTTCGGTGACGGTGCGTCCAACCAGGGCCAGGTCTACGAGAGCTTCAACATGGCCCAGCTGTGGAAGCTGCCGGTCGTGTATGTGATCGAGAACAACAAATACGGCATGGGCACGAGCGTCGAGCGCGCTTCGGCCACCACCGACCTGTCCCAGCGCGGTGCCTCCTTCGGCATTCCGGGCGAGCAGGTTGACGGCATGGACGTGCGCGCCGTGAAGGCTGCTTCCGACCGGGCGCTTGCCTGGTGCCGTGAAGGCAATGGCCCCTACATCCTGGAAATGGTGACCTACCGCTACCGCGGCCACTCCATGTCCGACCCGGCGAAGTACCGCTCCAAGGACGAAGTCCAGAAGATGCGCACCGAGCATGACCCGATCGAACAGGTGCGCGCCCGCGTGCTTGAAAACGGCTGGGCCACCGAGGACGATCTGAAGGAACTCGACAAGGACGTGCGCGCCATCGTCGCCGAATCGGCGGAGTTTGCGCAGAACGATCCGGAGCCGGATGTGTCCGAGCTCTACACCGACATTCTGCTTTAAGGCCGGGGGGAATACATGCCGATCGATATTCTGATGCCGGCTCTCTCGCCGACCATGGAAGAGGGCAAGCTGTCCAAGTGGCTCAAGGCCGAGGGCGACAGCGTCAAGGCTGGCGACGTGATCGCCGAAATTGAAACCGACAAGGCGACCATGGAAGTGGAAGCCGTGGACGAGGGCACGCTGGGCAAGATCCTGGTGGCCGAAGGCTCCGAGAACGTCAAGGTCAACACCAAGATCGCCGTTCTCCTCGCCGAAGGTGAGGATGCTTCTGCGGCTGAGGCCAGTGCTTCGGTCCCGGCAGCTGCACCTGCTCCGGCCGCTCCCGCACCTGTTGCCGCAGCTCCGGCTGCCGCTGCCCCGGTTCCGGCCCACCCGGTCACGTCCGGCTCTGCCGACAGCGATGCTCCGGCCGGCACCGAAATGGTGTCCATGACCGTGCGCGAAGCGCTGCGCGATGCCATGGCCGAGGAAATGCGCCGTGATGGCGACGTCTTCATCATGGGTGAGGAAGTTGCCGAGTACCAGGGCGCCTACAAGATCACGCAAGGGCTGCTGGACGAATTCGGTGCCAAGCGCGTCATCGACACGCCGATCACCGAGCACGGCTTTGCCGGTCTTGCCACCGGCGCCGCCATGACGGGCCTGAAGCCCATCGTCGAGTTCATGACGTTCAACTTCGCCATGCAGGCGATTGACCACATCATCAACTCCGCCGCCAAGACGCTCTACATGTCCGGCGGCCAGATGGGTGCGCCGATCGTCTTCCGCGGCCCGAACGGCGCTGCGGCACGCGTGGGTGCCCAGCACAGCCAAGACTATGCCTCCTGGTATGCCCACATCCCGGGCCTCAAGGTCATCCAGCCCTGGTCGGCTGCCGATGCCAAGGGCCTGCTGAAGGCAGCGATCCGCGACCCGAACCCGGTCATCTTCCTCGAAAACGAGATCCTCTACGGCCAGTCCTTCGAGGTTCCGAAGGTCGATGACTTTGTCCTGCCGATCGGCAAGGCCAAGATCGAGCGCGCCGGTACGGACGTGACCATCGTCTCCTGGGGCATCGGCATGACCTATGTCATGAAGGCCGTGGACGAACTGGCAGCTCAGGGCATCTCGGCGGAAGTCGTGAACCTGCGCACCATCCGTCCGCTCGACATCGACACGGTGCTCGCCTCCGTCCGCAAGACGGGCCGCTGCGTCACGGTGGAAGAAGCCTTCCCGGTCTGCTCGGTTTCCTCGGAAATCGGCTATCAGGTTCAGGAAAAGGCCTTCGACTTCCTCGACGCCCCGATCCTGCGCGTGACCGGCAAGGACGTTCCGATGCCCTATGCCGCAAACCTTGAAAAGCTGGCCCTGCCATCTGTCAAGGACGTCATCGACGCCGTGAAGGCTGTCACCTACAGGGACTGAGGCGAGGGAGGCCGCAATGCCGATCAACATCACAATGCCGGCCCTCTCTCCCACCATGGAAGAGGGCAACCTGGCCAAGTGGCTGGTGAAGGAAGGTGACAAGGTTTCTCCCGGCGACGTGATCGCCGAGATCGAAACCGACAAGGCGACCATGGAAGTGGAAGCCGTGGACGAGGGCACGGTCGCCAAGATCGTCGTCGCCGCCGGTACGCAGGGCGTCAAGGTCAACAGCCTGATCGCCGTGCTCGCAGGTGAAGACGAGGATGCTTCGGCTGTCTCGGCAGCGCCTGCTGCTGCGCCCGCCAAGGCGGAAGCCGCTCCGGCCAAGGCTGAAGCTGCTCCGGCTCCTGCCGCTGCTGCACCGGCATCTGCCGGTCCGGCTCCGGTCAGCGCATCGGGCGAGCGCATCTTTGCCTCGCCGCTTGCCCGCCGTCTGGCGTCGCAGAACGGTCTGGACCTCAAGGCGATCGCAGGCTCCGGTCCGCATGGCCGTATTGTCCAGCGCGACATTGAAGCTGCGCTGAAGTCCGGCACCGGCAAGGCAGCTCCGGCTGCTGCCGCCGCAGCTCCTGCCGAGGCTCCGAAGGCCGCTGCCGCTGCAGCGCCCGCTGGTCCTTCCAAGGAGCAGGTGCTCAAGCTCTTCGCCGAAGGCTCCTACGAGCTGGTGCCGCACGATGGCATGCGCAAGACCATTGCCAAGCGCCTCACCGAGTCCAAGCAGACGATCCCGCACTTCTATGTGTCGGTGGACTGCGAACTCGACGCGCTTCTGGCCCTGCGCACCCAGCTCAACGACGCGGCTCCGAAGTCCAAGGACGGCAAGCCGGCCTACAAGCTCTCGGTCAATGACATGGTCATCAAGGCCATGGCTCTGGCCCTGCGCGATGTGCCGGATGCGAATGTCTCCTGGACGGACGATGCCATGGTCAAGCACAAGCACGCCGATGTCGGCGTTGCCGTGTCGATCCCGGGCGGCCTGATCACCCCGATCATCCGCAGCGCCGAGCAGAAGGCCCTGTCCACCATCTCCAACGAGATGAAGGATCTGGGTCAGCGCGCCAAGGACCGCAAGCTGAAGCCGGAAGAGTACCAGGGCGGCACCACCGCCGTGTCCAACATGGGCATGATGGGCGTGAAGAGCTTCTCGGCCGTGGTCAACCCGCCGCATGCCACCATTCTGGCGGTCGGCGCGGGCGAGCAGCGTCCTGTCGTCAAGAATGGCGCGCTGGCTGTGGCCACCGTCATGACGGTGACGCTCTCCACCGACCACCGCTGCGTGGACGGCGCTCTGGGCGCGGAACTTCTCGGCGCCTTCAAGGGCTACATCGAGAACCCGATGAGCATGCTGGTCTGAGTGACCCTCAGCGAGGCCCCGGCAGGTCCGGGGCCTTTCTGTCTTGAAAACAGAACGCGACATTCTTGCGAAACAAAGGCGAGGGAACTTCCATGGCCGATAGCTATGACGTCCTCATCATCGGGTCGGGCCCCGGCGGTTATGTGACCGCGATCCGTGCGGCCCAGCTCGGCTTCAAGACTGCCATTGTCGAGCGCGAGCATCTGGGCGGCATCTGCCTCAACTGGGGCTGCATTCCGACCAAGGCGCTGCTGCGCTCCGCTGAAATTCTCGATCACGCCAACCATGCCAAGTCCTACGGGCTGAAGCTGGAAGGCAAGATGACCGCTGACATCAAGGACGTGGTTGCCCGCTCGCGCGGCGTTTCGGCCCGCCTCAACGGCGGCGTCGGCTTCCTGATGAAGAAGAACAAGATCGACGTCATCTGGGGTGAAGCCAAGCTCACCAAGCCGGGTGAGATCGTCGTCGGCAAGTCGTCCAAGCCCGCCGTCGAGCCGCAGCACCCCGCGCCCAAGGGCGTGAAGGGCGAAGGCACCTACACGGCCAAGCACATCATCATCGCCACCGGCGCCCGCCCGCGTGCGCTGCCGGGCATCGAGCCGGATGGCAAGCTGATCTGGACCTATTTCGAGGCGATGAAGCCGGACTTCATGCCGAAGTCGCTGGTCGTGATGGGCTCGGGCGCCATCGGCATCGAGTTCGCGTCCTTCTACCGCTCCATGGGCGTGGACGTGACCGTCGTCGAAGTCATGTCACAGATCATGCCGGTGGAAGATGCCGAAATCTCCGCTATCGCCCGCAAGGCGCTGGAAAAACGCGGCATGAAGATCCTGACCGAGGCCAAGGTTGCCAAGGTCGAGAAGGGCGCCAATTCCATCACCGCCCATGTGGAGACCAAGGACGGCAAGGTGACCCAGATCACCGCTGACCGCCTGATTTCCGCTGTCGGCGTGCAGGGCAATATCGAGAACCTCGGCCTTGAGGCGCTTGGCGTGAAGACCGACCGCGGCTGCGTCGTCATCGACGGCTACGGCAAGACCAACGTTCCGGGGCTCTATGCCATCGGTGACGTGGCCGGCCCCCCGATGCTCGCCCACAAGGCCGAGCATGAAGGCGTCATCTGCATCGAAAAGATCGCAGGCCTGCCGGGCGTTCACGCCATGGACAAGGGCAAGATCCCGGGCTGCACCTACTGCAACCCGCAGGTCGCCTCTGTCGGCCTGACCGAAGCCAAGGCCAAGGAACAGGGCCGCGACATCCGCGTCGGCCGCTTCTCCTTTGCCGCCAACGGCAAGGCGATTGCTCTGGGTGAGGACAACGGCCTCATCAAGACCATCTTCGACAAGAAGACCGGCGAACTGCTGGGTGCCCACATGGTCGGCACGGAAGTGACCGAGCTGATCCAGGGCTTCGTGGTGGCGATGAACCTCGAAACCACCGAGGAAGATCTGATGCACACGATCTTCCCGCATCCGACCCTGTCGGAAATGATGAAGGAAAGCGTTCTGGACGCCTACGGGCGGGCGCTGAACGCCTGACGCAAGTCCCGCGGGGCCGCCCTTCGCAAGAGGTGCGGCCCTCTTGGCATTTCAGCCAGACAGGCCTCTTGCGGAACCGCGATGGTGTCTTCAGTGTTGATAAGGCAGCACGTCAATAGGGAGACTGCATCATGACACTTCAGACCGTGATCATCTGGGCGCTGATTGGCCTTGTCGCCGGGTGGATCGCCAGCTTCATCACTGGCGGCGGCGGGTTGGTCCGCTACATCCTGACCGGTCTTGCCGGTGCCGTCGTTGGCGGCTTTCTGATGCATTACTTCGGGTTTTCTCTGAACCTCGGCAATGCCATCGCCAACGAGATTGCCGTGGCAGCCATCGGCGCGGTCGTGGTGGTCTTCGTCGCCCGCATACTCGCCTGAAATACGGGTTTGAGCGGACGGTATCCCGGAGCAACTCAGCGCTTCCGGCGGCAGCGCCGGAAGCAGGGGAGGCAGAACGCATGATTTTCTGGATCATCATCGGGCTTCTGGCGGGCGCCATCGCCCACCGGGTGCTGGACAGCCGGGGCGGGTTCCTTGGTTCACTCATCGTCGGCCTGATCGGCGCGCTCGTCGGCGGCAAGCTGGCCGAAATGTTGCGGCTCAACCTGACCGGTGGCTTCATCGACCAGCTGGTTGTGGCGACGGTCGGAGCCATTCTGTTCCTGTTCGTCTGGCGCAAGATCAGAGGGCGCTGACAGGCGCGACGGGATAGGGGCGCCACAGGAAACTGGCGCCACAGGATGAAGGCGAAGGGAAGGGGGCATCATGCGGGGTGATCTGCCAGGTCTGGAAGACTTTCCGCTGCACAGCGAGGACAAGCTGCGCTATGGCGACACGGACCGTCAGGGCCATGTCAACAATGCCGTCTTCTCCACATTCCTTGAAACCGGCCGCGTCGAGGCGCTTTATGGCGCCGGCGCATCGCAGCAAGGCCTTGAGGAGGAGGGCGCAGCCTTCGTCATTGCCCGGCTGGAACTGGATTTTCTGGCCGAAGTCACATGGCCGGGCACGGTGGTGACCGGCACGCGGGTCAAGGCGGTTGGCCGCAGCTCCATCACGCTGGAGCAGGCCCTGTTCCAGAATGGCGCCTGTGTGGCGCGGGCCGTATCCGTGGTGGTGCAGATGGATGAAGCCACCCGCAAATCCCGTCCGCTTTCGCAGCAAACCGCCGCCCGCTTTGCTGCGCTGAGCGGATCTTCCGAAAACGCATGACACCGCGGCAAAGAGGCACTTGACCTTCGGCGCTGCTCACGACATTTGGATGCCATGGTAACGATCCTCGACACCCTGAACCGTCCGGCTCCCGCGCAGAGCGCAGACGATGCGAAGCCCCGGCATCCGGAAAAGGCCCACAGGCCCGACAATCCGGTCGCCCGCAAACCTGCGTGGATTCGCGTCAAGGCGCCGACGTCGCCGGTCTACCGCGAGACCCATCAGGTGGTGCGCGAGAACAAGCTCGTCACCGTGTGCGAGGAAGCCGGCTGCCCGAATATCGGCGAATGCTGGTCGAAGAAGCACGCCAGCTTCATGATCCTCGGTGATACCTGCACCCGCGCCTGCGCCTTCTGCAACGTGCGCACCGGCATGCCGGGGCCTGTAGACAAGAACGAGCCGGAGGGCATCGCCACGGCGGTTGCCACCATGGGGCTTGAGCATGTCGTCATCACCTCGGTGGACCGGGATGATCTGGATGACGGCGGCGCGAACCATTTCGCCGATGTGATCGCCGCGATCCGCGCCAAGGCGCCGAAGACCACCATCGAGGTGCTGACGCCGGACTTCCTGCGCAAGGAAGGCGCGCTGGAGATCGTCGTGAAGGCCAAGCCGGATGTGTTCAACCACAATCTGGAAACGGTGCCGTCGAAGTATCTGAAGGTGCGCCCCGGCGCCCGTTATTTCCACTCCATCCGCCTGCTGCAGCGGGTGAAGGAGCTGGATCCCACCATGTTCACCAAGTCCGGCATCATGGTCGGCCTCGGCGAGGAGCGCAACGAAGTGCTTCAGCTGATGGATGACCTGCGGACGGCGGACGTGGATTTCCTCACCATCGGCCAGTATCTGCAGCCCTCGAAGAAGCATCATCCGGTGCTGTCCTTCGTGACGCCGGAAGAGTTCAAGGCCTATGAAAAGATCGCCTATGCCAAGGGCTTCCTGAAGGTGTCGGCCAGCCCCCTGACCCGCTCCTCCCATCATGCGGGCGAGGATTTTGCTGACCTGAGGGCCGCACGCGCTGCAAAGCTCGGCCATTGACACAAAGAACCGCGCCGGCGGCTGCACCGCTCCTGCCGGGCGCATGAAGAGACTTACATGCCGTCATTTGAATCGAGCCGGGACGTGGCCCACAGCGCCAGCGACATGTTCGACCTTGTTGCCGATGTGGAGAAGTATCCCCAGTTTGTGCCCCTGTGCCAAAGCCTCGTGATCCGCGGACGCAAGCCGCTGGATGAAACGCGCGAGGTTCTGGTGGCCGACATGACGGTCGCCTACAAGCTGTTCAAGGAAACCTTCACCAGCCGCGTGGTGCTGGACAGGCCGAAGAACCAGATCCTCGTGGAGTATCTGGACGGCCCGTTCCAGCATCTGGAGAACCGCTGGACCTTCCAGCCGCTTGAAAATGGCGGCTGCAGCGTCGGTTTCTTCATTTCCTATGATTTCAGGAGCCGGACTTTTGCAGCCCTGATGGGCGCCATGTTCGACATGGCCTTCCGCAAGTTTGCCTCCGCCTTCGAGGCGCGGGCAGACGAGGTCTATGGCCGCAAGGCCGGGCTTCCGGTCACCGCCCGGTAAAGGCCCGGCGTATCTCCTGGAACCTGAACTCCCGTGGAGGAGGGGCCTCACCGGTCAGGCTCCGCTCCACATGGGCCGGCAGGTTCAGGTCCTGAACCGTGACATGCAGTTGCGGGTTGCGGCAGACAGCCTGCCAGCGGCCGTTGGCGTTGCTCTCCAGATTGAGTTCAAAGCCGTCGTTTGCCTCTTTCTGCGTCCAGGCGACGGTGGTGGGGCGGACCCAGAATTGCGAGCCGCAATACTCCACGGCCATGAAACCCTGCTGTTCCCGGCGAAGCACCACGTGACTGCCGCGGAAGCGGCCATTGTCTCTGGAGATGATATGAAATTCTGCGGCCTGCGGCTGTCCGGCCGTTTGTGCTGCAGTCTGGGCCACGGCCGTCACCGGCAGGACGCTGACTGCAATAAAAACCACCAGAAGAACACCAGCGAGGGTTGCCACGGCACAATTCCCTGTGTTGAGCCAGGCTTATGGTCGCCTGCAGGTTGCGCCGACCTGCCTGTCACTTTTTGCGACTAGAAGTTTTGCCTGCAAAGGAGGCAATATCAAGTCAATCCTGCGTCAACCTTGCGGATCGGTGTGCTCGGACGCGCTGTTTTCCGAGGAATAAGTGTTACTGCTGATGGTACGTGCCTTTGGGCTTGCCGCCGGACTTGTTGGCAAAAGCTTCGCTGATCCGAGACAATTTGCTGCCCGGCGGTGTCATCGCGGCCGGTGTGTCGTTGCTGACCACCAGCGGGTCCTCGTCGCTGCCAATATCCGCCATGGAGACATGTTTCTCGGCCTTGGCGCAGACCTCCACCCAGCCGCGTCCATTGCTGTATTCAAGACCGACGACGCGCTTGTTCTCAACTTCGATCAGGCTCCAGGCCACCGACTTGGGCCGGACCCAAACCCTGCGGCCGCAGTAAGCGACGGCGACATAGCCAACCGCCTGCTCTTCAAGCACCTGATGGCTGCCGTGAAACGTGCCATCGACCTGCCGCGAGATGAGATAGAAATCTCCCGCTTTCACCACTTCCTCGGCCTGAGCCGGAAGAACGGTTGCGAGAATTCCCGTTAGAAAAATCAAGACGCGCATAACAACCTGCCCCGTTGTCAGCGCCAAGCCAGCAGATGCGCAGGCTCAGCACAAGTGCCACGATATAGTATAGCCGTCTTGATATTCTCTTCTGTCAGTCTATCAAATTTGACAGAATATCCAATGCTGTCGCTGCAGCGAGCACGCGGACCCCGTCCCGGCCCTGGTCTCCGAACTGGCAGGCCAGATGCCGTGTCTGCTTGCCTTTACCTGCGGCTGCAAAATGGACGAGGCCCACCGGCTTTTCCGCTGAGCCCCCGCCGGGGCCGGCGATGCCCGTTATGGCGACAGCCACATCTGCACGTGAGTGAGACAGAGCCCCTTCCGCCATGGCCCGGGCCGTTTCTTCGCTGACGGCGCCCACGCGGGCAAGCACCTCAGCCGGCACGCCCAGCATGTCCATCTTCGCTTCATTGGAATAGGTGACGAAACCCCGGTCCAGCACGGCGGAAGATCCGGCAATCTCCGTCACCAGCGCACAGACAAGGCCGCCGGTGCAGGATTCGGCCGCCGTCATCATCAGCCCCTTGCTCTTCAGCTTCAGGACAAGCGCCTCGGCCTGCGGCCGCAATTGCGTCAGATCGGTCATCGAAGCCTCCGGAGGGTTCAGTCCCCCAAATCTGGCAGACGGACCGTTGCCGTGGCAAGAGCGGCGATGCCTTCGCGCCGGCCGGTGAAGCCGAGTTCTTCCGAGGTGGTGGCTTTCACCGAAACCCGTTCGACCGGCAGGGAACAGATGGCGGCGATGCTGCGGCGCATATCGTCGCGCACCGGGCCGATCTTCGGCGCTTCGCAGACGATGGTCACATCCAGATGCGCCACCCGCCCGCCGCGGGCGGCCACGAGCGACAGGGCATGCTGCAGGAACCGGTCCGAGGATGCCCCCTTCCACTGCGGGTCGGAGGGCGGGAAATGGCCACCGATGTCCTTGTCGGCAATGGCACCCAGAATGGCATCGGTGAGCGCATGCAGCGCCACGTCCGCATCGGAGTGGCCCTTGAGGCGCTTGTGGAAGGGAATGGCAATGCCGCCGAGAATGACCGCATCGCCGTCCTCGAAGGCATGCACGTCATAGCCGTTGCCGGTGCGGATATCCGGCAGTTCAGACCAGGGCTTCATGCTGGCTCCTATTCACTTTGAGGCCGGCGCAGAAGCACGGCTATGGCGCGCGCCCGGTCAAGGTCCGCGCGGGTTGTCACCTTGAAGGTTTCGGCGGCCCCTTCCACCAGCTGAACGCGCAGACCGGCCCATTCGGCAAGGGAGGTGTCGTCGGTGAAATGGTCCTGCCCCAGAACGGCGGCCTTGCGGTGCGCTCCGAGCAGCGGCTCGAAGGCAAAGCCCTGCGGTGTCTGGGCGGCCCACAATCCGCTGCGGTCCACGGTTCCGGTGGCATAACCATCCGGCCCGGCGCGCTTCAGCGTGTCATGCACGGGCAGGGCGGCCAGCACGGCCTGTTCTCCGGCCTGAAGGGCGGCCGTCATGCGTTCAAGTGTGACGGCCATCAGGAAGGGACGGGCGGCATCATGCACGAGCACATGTGCAGGAAGGTGCTCTTCCGGCCGGGAGGCGAGCGCCTCAAGCCCGGCATGCACGGACGCCTGACGGGTGGCGCCGCCGATGGCGGGCGGCAGAATTCTTTCGCGCATGGCCGGTTGCACTGCCGCCAGTGATGCTTCATAGAGGCCGCCATCATCGGCATGGATCACGACAAGCGCATCAGCCACATGCGGGCTTTGCAGAATGGCCTCCAGGGTCCAGGCCAGCATGGGCCGGTCGTCGAGGGCAAGATATTGCTTGGGGCACCTGTCCTGTGGATCGGCGAGACGCGTTCCGCGTCCGGCAGCGACGATCAGGGCAGATGTCTTGCGCGTCATCGAGGGTTTCCGCTGGTGGCGCCGCCTCATGCGCCGGGGCAATCAGGACCGCCAGCCGCCGCATATGGACAGTTTTGAGGCAGGCCGCGTTTCGTGCCTGTCTCTTAAGGGTTTTCCGGGGTTGTTCTCAACTCATTTTCAGAAGCTGTTACAACTTGTCCCTTGCCGCAATGCAAAAAATGTCTAATGTGTAGGCAAATCGAGATATGCACACGATATGAGCACACCTGCAGCTGCACGTTTTGAGAGTTCCCTGACGATCGGTCCGCACGTTCTGGCGAACCGGGCCTTTCTTGCGCCCATGTCCGGTGTGTCGGATCTGCCCTTCCGCAAGCTGGCGGCGCGCTTCGGTGCGGGACTTGTCGTGTCCGAGATGGTGGCTTGCGAACAGCTGGTGGAAGGCGATGCCGAAACCCGCACCCGGGCGGAAGGCGAGGGGCTGGATCTGCATGTGGTGCAGCTGGCTGGCCGCGAGCCGCACTGGATGGCGGAAGCAGCCCGCATTGCGGAAGCTGCGGGCGCTGCGATCATCGACATCAATATGGGCTGCCCGGCCAAGCGCGTGACCACCGGCTATTCCGGCTCGGCCCTGATGCGTGATCTTGACCATGCGCTGACGCTGGTAGACGCGACGGTGGGGGCCGTATCCGTGCCGGTGACGCTGAAGATGCGCCTTGGCTGGGACCGGGACTGCATGAACGCGCCGGAACTGGCGCGCCGGGCACAGGATGCGGGCGTACAGCTCGTCACCGTGCATGGCCGCACGCGCAACCAGTTCTACAAGGGTGAGGCCGACTGGCAGGCGATCCGCGCTGTGTCCGAGGCTGTCAGCATTCCCGTCATTGCCAATGGCGACTGTGTGTCCATCGAGGCGGCGGAGATGATGCTGGAGCAGTCCGGCGCCGATGGCGTGATGGTTGGCCGTGGTGCCTATGGCCGCCCCTGGCTGCCGGGGCAAATCGGCGCGCATCTCAACGGCACGGAGCCGCAGCCCGCGCCCGAGGGAGAGGCCCTCGGCGATCTGGCGCTGGAGCATTACGACGCCCTCATTGCTCTTTACGGGCTGGAGCTGGGCCGGCGCATCGCGCGCAAGCATCTGGGCTGGTATCTGGACCAGACCGCCGATGTGCCAGCCGTTCTGCGCAAGGAAATCCTGACCAGCGACAGCCCCGCCACCGTCACGCGGCTTGTCCGCACCTGGTTTTCCGATCAACCCCAACGGAGCGCCGCATGACAGGACCGTCTGCGAAATCCGTGGAAGGACGCACCGAGGCCCTCGCCACCGATGGCCCGACCATTCTGGACTCCTTGCCACACCCCGTACTTCTGGTCGCTCCCGATGGAGTGATCGAGGCCGCCAACATGGCCGCCGAAATCTTCCTGCGCTCATCCGTATCCTTCCTGCGGCGGCACACGATTGATTACTTTGTGCCTTTCGGCAGCCCGCTCCTGACCCTGATCGAGCAGGTGCGCGAGCGCGGGGCACCGGTCAACGAGTACAAGGTGGACATCGGCTCGCCCCGCATTGGTGCCGAACGGGTGGTGGACATTCACGCGGCCCCCGTGGTGGAGCGGCCCGGTGCAGTGGTGCTGATGTTCCAGGAAAGGGGCATGGCGGAGAAGATCGACCGCCAGCTGACCTCGCGCGGGGCGGCCCGCACCGTCACCGGCCTTGCCGCCATGCTGGCGCATGAGATCAAGAACCCGCTCTCCGGCATCCGGGGCGCTGCCCAGCTGCTGGAACAATCCGCCAGCGAGGATGACCGGGCGCTGACGCGCCTCATCATGGACGAGACCGACCGGATCGTGAAACTCGTCGACCGGATGGAAGTCTTCTCGGATGAACGGCCGATCGAGCGCGAGCCGGTCAATATCCACGTGGTGCTGGACCACGTGAAGCGGCTGGCGGACACGGGCTTCGGGCGCGGCAAGCGCATCATCGAGGAATATGACCCGTCGCTGCCGCCGGTCTATGCCAACCGCGACCAGCTGGTTCAGGTGTTCCTCAATCTGGTGAAGAATGCCTGCGAAGCCATCGGCGATGATCCCGATGGCGAGATCCGCATCACCACCGCTTTCCGTCCCGGTGTGCGCCTGTCGGTGCCCGGCACCTCGGAAAAGGTCAGCCTGCCGCTGGAATTCTGCGTCAAGGACAACGGCCCCGGCGTGCCGGAAGACCTGATGCCGCATATTTTCGAGCCTTTCATCACCACCAAGACCAACGGCTCGGGCCTTGGCCTGGCGCTGGTCGCCAAGATGATCAGCGATCACGGCGGCTTCATCGAATGCGACAGCGCCCCCCGGCGCACCGTTTTCCGCATCCTGATGCCTGCTTTCACCGAACCTGAAACCTCCTCCAGCGACAGGACCGCCTGACCATGCCGACCGGCACCATTCTTGTTGCAGACGACGATGCCGCCATCCGCACCGTGCTCAATCAGGCCCTGTCCCGGGCCGGCTACACCGTCCGCCTGACGTCCAACGCGGCCACCTTGTGGCGCTGGGTCAGTTCCGGCGACGGCGATCTGGTGGTCACCGATGTGGTGATGCCGGACGAGAACATCTTCGACGTTCTGCCGCGCATCAAGAAGCTGCGGCCGGACCTGCCGGTCATCGTCATGAGTGCCCAGAACACCTTCATGACGGCAATCCGCGCCTCGGAAAAGGGCGCTTACGAATATCTGCCCAAGCCCTTCGATCTCAAGGAACTGACCGGCATCATCGCCCGCGCCCTTGAGGAGCCCAAATCCCGCCGCCCGGCGGAAATGGACGACATGGGCGAAGCAATTCCTCTGGTCGGCCGCTCGCCTGCCATGCAGGAAATCTACCGGGTGCTGGCGCGCCTGATGCAGACCGACCTGACAGTCATGATCAATGGCGAGAGCGGCACCGGCAAGGAACTGGTGGCCCGCGCGCTGCATGACTACGGCAAGCGCCGCAATGGGCCTTTCGTCGCCATCAACATGGCCGCCATCCCGCGTGACCTGATCGAGGCAGAACTTTTCGGCCACGAGAAGGGTGCCTTCACCGGAGCGCAGGCCCGCTCATCCGGCCGGTTCGAGCAGGCCGACGGGGGCACGCTGTTTCTGGACGAAATCGGCGACATGCCGATGGAAGCGCAGACCCGGCTTTTGCGCGTGCTGCAGCAGGGCGAATACACCACCGTCGGCGGGCGCACGCCCATCAAGACGGATGTGCGCATCGTCGCCGCCACCAACAAGGATCTGCGTCAGCTGATCAACCAGGGCCTGTTCCGCGAGGATCTGTTCTTCCGCCTCAACGTGGTGCCCATCCGCCTCCCGCCGCTGCGCGAGCGCGTGGAGGACATTCCGGATCTGGTGCGCCACTTCTTTGCGCTGGCCGAGAAGGAAGGCCTTCCGGCCAAACAGATCGACCAGGCCGCGATGAACCTGCTGCGCCGCTACCGCTGGCCGGGCAACGTACGCGAGCTGGAAAACCTCGTCCGGCGTCTCGCCGCGCTCTATCCGCAGGATGTCATCGGCGAGGGGCTGATCGAGCAGGAGCTGAGCACGCCCGCCGTCACCAGCGCCATCGAGGAGCCCACCGGCGAAATCAATCTCGGTCAGGCGGTCGAGCGCTATCTCAACACCTATTTCGCCAATTTCGGCGATGCCCTGCCGCCTCCGGGCCTCTATCACCGCATCCTGCGGGAGGTGGAATATCCGCTGATCAGCGCCGCCCTTGCCGCCACGCGGGGCAACCAGATCAAGGCGGCGGAACTGCTCGGCGTCAACCGCAACACCCTGCGCAAGAAGATCCGTGATCTCGACGTCCAGGTGATGCGCTCCAGCCGCTGAGGGGCTGGGCGAGAGAACATGAAAGAAGGCCCGGATGCGTCAGGCGTCCGGGTCAGGCTCAGCCGTCGCCCCGGCCAAGCGTAGCGCGCGCCGGGGCCTACTCGTTTCCAGAGCGGTGAGCAGGCGGAAGGCCTTGCGGCGTTTTCCTATGAAAGCGGCTCGCGCTCTGCGAGCGAGTGGACCCCGGATCTCCGCTTCGCTTCGTCCGGGGCGACCACCTTGGTTGTTAATGCGCTGCCGCGATCGATTTGCGGAAGCGGATGGCGGCGAGGGTGAAGAGGAGGAGGCCGACGAGGGTCATGGCAACGAATTTCGGCCAGACGATCCAGAAATCCGCCCCCCGGTAGAGCACCGCCTGCGCCATGCTGACGAACTGGGTGGAGGGCACCGCGCTCATCAGCGTGCGCAGCATCAGCGGCTGGCTCTCGATCGGGGTTTCGCCGCCGGACAAGAGGTTCATCGGCAGGATGGTGAGGATGAACAGCAGCCCGAACTGTGGCATTGAGCGGGCGATGGTGCCCAGCAGGATCCCCAGAGCCGAGGCGAAGAAGAGATAGAGGGCGGTGCCGCTCAGGAACAGGGCGACGGAACCGGCGACCGGCACGCCCAGAAGCTGCTCGATGACGATCTTCAGAGACAGCCCGGCCACCACGAGAATGACAAGGCCATTGGCCCAGACCTTGGCCATCATGATCTCGAAGGGCGTCAGCGGCATGGAGAGCAGATGCTCCAGCGTGCCATGCTCGCGCTCGCGCATCACCGCGGCCCCGGTCAGAACCACGGTCAGCATGGTGATGTTGTTGATGATCTCCATGATGGCCGAGAACCAGGAGCTGGTGAGGTTCGGATTGAAGGCATAGCGGATGATGAGATCAACCGGCATTGCCGCCGCCGCAATGCCCCGGCCGTGCTGATAGCGGGCGATTTCCTGGGCAAAGGCCTGGGCGATGTGATTGGCGCCCGTTCCGGCCTGCATCATGGCTGTGGCATCGATGTTGAGCAGGATCTTCGGAGTGTTGCCGCGCACCACATCCGCCTCGAACCGCTCCGGAATGACCAGCACGAAGGAATAGGCCTGCGTGTCGAGGCCACGGTCGATCTCGGCGAAGCTGATCAGCTCCGGCTTGCGGAATTCGGGCGGCCGCAGGGTGTCGATGAGCTGCCGGGACAGGGGCGAGCGGTCCTCATCGACCACGGCAACGGCCACGTTGTTGAGGTCCGAGCGCATGCCGTCGGCCGCCATATAGACCCCGGCGCTGAAGGCCCAGAGAATGAGGATCAGCAGCACCGGATCGCGCCGCAGGCTCTGCAGTTCCTTCAGTCCCAGCCGGAAAATACTGATCAGCCTGTCCATCTCAGCGCTCCTGCCGCGGGAGAAGCAGGGCGCAGGCGGCAAGCACCAGCGGTGCGACCGGGGCCAAGCCCCAGAAATTCGCCGAGAGATCCGCAAAGCCCAGCCCCTTGGTGAAGGTGCCGACGCTGATGGTCATGAAATGGGTGGTCGGATAGAGCGAACCGATCACCGCACCGGCGCCCGTCAGCGAGGAGACCGGCTGCAGCATGCCGGAGAACTGCACCGCCGGCAGAACCGTGCCGATGGCCGTGCCGAAGATCGCGGCCACCTGCGTCGAGGTGAAGGTGGAGAACAGCAGGCCGATGGCCGTGGTGGCACAGACATAGAGCAGGGCGCCCGCCGTCAGCGTCAGCAGGCTGCCTTTTACCGGCACGCCGAAGACAACCGTCGCCATCAGCATCATCAGCGCGAAATTGACCATGGCGATGGCCACATAGGGAAGCTGCTTGCCCATCAGGAACTCAAGCGGCGTCACCGGCGTCACATAGAGATTGGTGATTGAGCCCAGCTCCTTTTCCCGCACCACCGAAACGGCGGTCAGGATCGCCGGGATAAACACCAGCAGCAGCGCCATCACGGAAGGGGCGATGGCATTGATGCTCTTGAAGTCCTGATTGTAGCGGAAGCGCGGTTCAATGCTGGCAGCGGCAAAGACCGGGGTCTCGCCGAAGCGCTGGCGGTATTGCTCGGCAATGTAGGACTGATGCAGCCCCGTGACATAGCCTGCAATCGTATTGGCCCGGAACGGCATGGAGCCGTCGATGGTGGCGGCAATCTGCGGTGTCTCGCCGCGCAGCAGCGCCTTGCCGAAGCCTGGCGGAATTTCGACGGCGAGTGAAATATCGCCGCTGCGCATCCGCATCAGGATATCCGCTTCGCTGGTGAGCGGCGCCTGCTCCTTGAAGTAGCGCGAGCCGGACATGCTTTCGGCATATTGCCGGCTTTCAAGGGTCCGGTCATGGTCCAGCACCGCATAGGTGAGATCGTCCACGTCGGTGGTGATGCCATAGCCGAAGACCAGCATCAGCAGCATGGTGCCCGCCAGCGCCACGGCAAGACGCACCGGATCGCGCCGCAACTCCTTGGCCTCGCGCAGGGAATAGGCCATGAGGCGGCGCTTCGACAGGAAGCCCTGCCGCCGCTTCTGTGGCTTCGCGGGCGGCTCGATAGCCGCAGCCAGTGGAGCCTGCGCTTCTGTTGCCGGCTGCGCGGGAGCGGATGCGCCTTCAAGCGCGCTGATGAAGGCTTCTTCCAGAGTGGCAGCGCCGTAGCTGCGCACCAGCTCGTCCGGCGCGCCGCAGGCCAGCACCTTGCCCGCATGCATCAGGGAAATGCGGTCGCAGCGCTCACCTTCGTTCATGAAATGGGTGCTGAGGAAGATCGTCACCCGGTCCTTGCGGGCCAGATCGATCAAGAGGCTCCAGAACTCGTCCCGGGCAACCGGATCAACGCCGGAGGTCGGCTCATCGAGAATGAGCACATCGGGCCGGTGGACGATGGCAACGGCAAGAGACAGGCGCTGGCGCACGCCAAGGGGCAGGGAGCCGGGCAGGGCATCGGCATGATCCGTCAGACGGAAGGTCTGCAGCAGTTCATCGACGCGGCCAGGGATTTCCGCTGCCGGCATATGGAAGAGCTGGGCATGCAGCGTCAGGTTCTGGCGCACCGTCAGCTCGCCATAAAGCGAGAAGGCCTGCGACATGTAGCCGACGCGCTTGCGGGTGTTCAGGTTGCGCGCATCGATCTCCTCGCCGAAGAGCCAGGCCTTGCCTTCGCTGGGCGGCAGCAGACCGGTCAGCATCTTCATGGTGGTGGACTTGCCGCAGCCGTTGGACCCGAGAAAGCCGAAGATTTCGCCGCGCCGGATCTCGAAGCTGACATGATCAACGGCGGTAAAACTGCCAAAGCGCTGCACCAGATCCTGCGCGACGATGGCCGGACCCTCGCCATTGCCTTCATAAGGCGGTACGGTGAGGCTCTGGTGCGGCTGGCTCCTGTATTCCGGCAGCAGGTTGACGAAAGCGGCCTCAAGCGTTGCCGCCTGTCCTTTTTCCTTCAGGTCCGCCGCGCTGCCTTCCGCCAGTATTTTCCCGCCATGCATGGCCACCAGATGGCCGAAACGCTCCGCCTCGTCCATATAGGCGGTGGCCACCACCACGGTCATGCCGGGGCGCGAGGTGCGGAGGGTGTCGATCAGTGTCCAGAACTGGCGGCGGGACAGGGGATCAACGCCCGTGGTCGGCTCATCCAGAATGAGCAGGTCCGGATCGTGAATGAGCGAGCAGCACAGCCCGAGTTTTTGCTTCATGCCGCCGGAGAGTTTCCCCGCCGGGCGGTCAAGGAAGGGATCAAGGCCGGTCGCAACGGTCAGCTCCGCAATGCGGCGCTGGCGTTCCCGCCCGTCCTGACCAAAGAGGCGGCCGAAGAACTCCAGGTTCTCCGCGACCGTCAGGTCCATGTAGAGGTTCTTGCCAAGCCCCTGCGGCATATAGGCGATGCGCGGCAGCACAGCGCGGCGGTGGCGGGCATTGGCCATGTCGCCGCCGAGCGCCTCCACCGTGCCCGTCTGGATCTTGCGGGCGCCCGACAGCAGGGCCAGCAGGGTGGACTTGCCAACGCCGTCCGGCCCGATGAGGCCGATCATGCCGCCTGCGGGCAGGGCGAGCGTCACCCCATCAAGTGCCCGTGTCTTGCCGTAGAGATGCGACACGCCGGTCAGACGTGCCACGGTGGAAGCGGGCGAAGCCTGCAAGGGGGCCTGTGTCATGACCGCCTCACCGGGGTGCCGGCAGACGCACCGCCAGGGAATCCGGCCATGCCACGGGCGGCGCCATCATCACATAGGCCTCGCCGGGCAAACCGGTGCGGACCATCTCGAGATATTCCGTCAGCAGGGCCGGATCGATGCGCAGCTTGACACGGAACATCAGCTTGTCCCGTTCGGAGCGGGTCTCCACCTCGCGCGGGGTGAACTGGGCATCGGCGGCGACAAAGGAGACACTGGCCGGAATCACAAGATCGGGAGCCGCATCCAGCACGATCCGCGCCTCGGCATTGATGAACACGCGGCCGACGCTGGCGGTCGGCAGATAGACGGTCATATAGACGTCGGTGAGATTGAGCAGTGTCAGCACACGGCCGCCGGCTGCCACCACTTCGCCGGGCTCGGCCAGCCGGTACTGCACGCGGCCGGTGATCGGTGCGGTCAGGACGCTGTCGCGGATCAGGGATTCGATCCGGGCCACCTCGGCCTGCGCCGCCGTGACGGTGTTGCGGGCATTGGCGAGCTGTGCCCGGGCTGCTCTGAGTGCGGCTTCGGCGGTTTCGCGGGCGGTCTGGCGCTGATCCAGCTCCTGCTGCGAGACATGGCCGTTTTCCCGCAGGGTTATCGCGCGCTGAAGGGACTGATCCGCCAGCTTCAGTTCGCTTTCACGCTGTGCGATCAGCGCCTCTGCCGTATTGGCCGCATCCTCGGCGGCGCTGACCTGGGCCACGGCGCCAGCCTTGCGGGCATCCAGCTCATCCGTGTCAATCCGGGCAAGAACCGTGCCGGCTTGCACCAGATCACCTTCCCGGACAGTCACTTCCAGCACCCGCCCGCCGGTCTTGGCAGCGATCTGAACGGTTTCGGCTTCGATGCGGCCATTCGCCGTAGCGATTTCCGGCGGAAGTGTGGGGCGCGTTGCAAACCAGGCAAAGACAGCCCCTGCAATGACGGCAACAACCGTTGCAATGATCAAAAGGATTTTCTTCGTCATCTTTGCTTCAGCCCCTATGAAAGCAGATCATTGTTCAGCGTATTATTGCAGCTTCACGTCCGTCCAGCTGATTTATGGGCACGCCCCCTATGCATATGCAACGGCGAAGAAGTCCGTAGTGACGCGGACCTGGAAGAGGGCTGGCCGCATTCTTGTCGCATTTAGGCAACAGTGTGTGGTAACAAAGCCGCGCATTTGTGCCGGCGTTGCATTTCTGATTCTTCCCTCCGCCTTGCCTTGAGGACTGATGATACTGGAACGTGACCCGCCCGCGGATTTGGACCAGGGGTCGCGCGGCCGCGCTGGCCGCCGAGCCGGGCTGGCCGTCATGCTGGCTGCTCTCCTGGCGATTTCTGTCACCTTTGCCGTCCTGACGGGTCTGACCCCGATTGCGCCGACGCCGGAAGTGGTCTGGGTCGCGATGATGGTGAATGGCGGGCTTGGCGCCGCTCTGGTCGGCATGATCGGCCGGGAAATCTTCAAGCTGATGCAGGCGCGGCGACGGGGCAGGGCGGCCGCGCGGCTTCATGTGCGCATTGTCGCCATGTTCTCTCTGATTGCCGCCGTTCCCGCCATCCTGATGGCGATCGTCGCGGCAATTACGCTCGATCAGGGCCTTGACCGCTGGTTCGAGCAGCGCACCCGCCAGATCATCGACAATGCCCTGACTGTGGCGCAGGCCTATCTGCAGGAACATGCCCGCGTGCTGCGCGGCGATCTGATCGCCATGTCGCAGGATGTGGATCAGGCCAAGGCCGTCTATGAATTCGAGCCCACGCGCTTTGATGCCTTCTTCGCCGGTCAGGCGCAGCTGCGCGGCATCGTGGCGGCGTTCCTGCTGAAGGCAGATGGCACGGTCGTCACCCGCGTCATCCTGGTGCCCGATGTCAACATCCTGCTGCCGCCGAACGACGTCTATGCCAAGGCGGATCAGGGCGAGGCGGTGCTGATCGCGCCGGGCCGGTCCAATCTGGTCGGCGGCATCGTCAAACTGGATGCCTATGACGGCATGTATCTTTATGTCGCCCGGACGGTGGATCAGCGTGTGCTGGATTATCAGCGCCTCGCCGAAGAGGGGGCGAGTGAATACAGCCAGCTGGAGCGCAGCCGCTTTGGTGTGCAGATCGCCTTCGCGCTCGTCTATCTCGGCGTGGCGCTGGTGCTGCTGCTGTCCGCCATCTGGATCGGCTTTGGCTTCGCCAACCGGCTGGTGTCGCCCATCCGGCGTCTGATTTCGGCGGCGGATCAGGTTTCCAAGGGCAATCTTTATGTGGAAGTGATGACCGAGAAGTCGGAAGGCGATCTCGCCAATCTCGGCACCACCTTCAACAACATGACCGGCCAGTTGCGCGGCCAGCGCGATGCGCTGCTGGCGGCCAACGAGCAGATCGACCGCCGCCGACGCTTCACCGAGGCCGTTCTCTCCGGCGTCACCACCGGCGTGATCGGCATCGATGATGACGGGGCCATCACGCTCGTCAACCGGTCGGCGCGGGATCTGCTGAGAGTGGAGGAGAGCGAAATCCTCGACCGTCCGCTGGCCGATGTCATTCCGGAGCTGGAGGCCTTCCTCCGCGAAGCCCTGGCGAAGGAAAGCGACCGTATCAAGCAAACGCAGATTTCCCTGCGGATCGGCGGGCGCGAACGGACGGTGAATGCGCGTATCACCACCGAACTCTCCACCCGGCGCGAGCATGGTTATGTGGTGACGCTGGATGACATCACCGACCTTGTATCCGCGCAGCGCAATTCGGCCTGGGCGGATGTGGCAAGGCGCATCGCCCATGAGATCAAGAACCCGCTGACCCCGATCCAGCTGTCAGCCGAGCGCATCCGCCGCCGTTATGGCAAGAAGGTGGAAGACGACCGTTCGGTCTTTGACCAGTGTATCGACACGATCATCCGGCAGGTTGGCGATATCGGTCAGATGGTGGACGAGTTCTCCTCCTTTGCCCGCATGCGCAAGCCCGCCAAGTCCATGGCGGACCTGCGCAACACGGTGCGCGAAGCTGCTTTCATGCAGAGCGTCGGCAATCCGGAAATCGAGGTGAAGACCGAATTGCCGGAAGAGAGCATCGAAGCCTGTTTCGACAGCCGCCTGATCGGTCAGGCACTCACCAACGTGATCAAGAATGCCGCCGAGGCGATTTCCGGCCGCAGCGGAGACAATTTGCCCAAGGGCCGGATCCGCATCCGGCTGAGCCATGAAAACGGCAAGGCTTTGATCGACATTATCGATAATGGCATCGGCCTGCCGAAGCAGGAACGGCAGAAGCTGCTGGAGCCCTACATGACGACACGCGAGAAAGGCACCGGCCTTGGCCTCGCCATCGTGCGCAAGATCATGGAAGACCACAATGGCAGCATCGAGCTGCTGGACGCGCCGGACCTTGCCCCGGACGAAACCGGCGCCATGGTGCGCCTCATCATTGGACCGCCCGCCGCAGAAGACAGCACGGCGCAGGCCGGAAGAGCGCAGTCCGGATCCCAATCAGAGACCAGAGAACAAGTGACGAGCCATGGCCTATGACATCCTGATCGTCGATGACGAGACCGATATCCGTGAGATGATCGCCGGCATCCTTGATGACGAGGGTTATGGCACGCGCACGGCCAGCGACAGTGACACGGCGCTTGCCGCCATCAAGGAGCGGCGGCCG
The DNA here is from genome assembly GCF_900185665.1 of Pannonibacter sp. I15F10I1. Classification (NCBI taxonomy): domain Bacteria; kingdom Pseudomonadati; phylum Pseudomonadota; class Alphaproteobacteria; order Hyphomicrobiales; family Stappiaceae; genus Pannonibacter; species Pannonibacter sp. I15F10I1. Next base: position 503,874 of record NZ_FYAN01000026.1, on the reverse strand, counting down.
TCCCTCGTGGTGCTGGACATCTGGCTTCAGGGCAGCCGCCTCGACGGGCTGGCGCTGCTGGACGAGATCAAGGCGCAGGACAAGGATCTGCCGGTCGTCATCATTTCCGGCCACGGCAATGTGGAAACCGCCGTTTCCGCCATCAAGCGCGGCGCCTATGACTATATCGAGAAGCCGTTCAAGGCCGACCGGCTGCTGCTGATCACGGAGCGCGCGCTGGAAGCCTCCATGCTGAAGCGCGAGATCCGGGACCTGAAACAGCGCAGCGGCGATGCGTCCCGCTTCATCGGCGAATCGTCGGCCATCAACCAGCTGCGCCAGACCATCGAGCGGATCGCCGGCACCAACAGCCGCATTCTGATTTCCGGCCCATCGGGCGCAGGCAAGGAACTGGCGGCGCGGCAGGTGCATGAGCTGTCGCCGCGCGCCAAGGGGCCGTTCGTCGCCATCAACGCCGCAACCATCACCCCCGACCGCATGGAAGAGGAGCTCTTCGGCATCGAGGACGAAGGCGGCAACCTGCGCAAGGTTGGCGCTCTGGAAGAGGCGCATGGCGGCACGCTCTATCTTGATGAAGTGGCCGACATGCCGCGCGAGACGCAGGGCAAGATCCTGCGGGTGCTGGTGGACCAGACCTTCACCCGCCTTGGCGGCTCCACCCGCGTGCAGGTGGACGTGCGCATTCTCTCCTCGACCGCCCGCAATCTCGAAGAGGAAATCGCCAGCGGCGCCTTCCGCGAGGATCTTTATCACCGTCTCGGCGTGGTGCCGCTGCGCGTGCCGGGTCTGGCGGAGCGGCGCGAGGATGTGCCGATCCTGGTGCGTCACTTCATGGAGCAGATCTCCGCCTCCGCAGGCCTTCCCATGCGCCGCATCGGCGATGACGCCATGGCCGTTCTGCAGACCCACGACTGGCCCGGCAACATCCGCCAGCTGCGCAACAATGTGGAGCGGCTGATGATCCTCACCCGGGCCGATCCCGAGGCCGTGATCACGGCGGATCTCCTGCCTTCGGAAGTCGGCTCCATGGTGCCCAGCCTTCCGGCCAATGGCGGCGGCGAGCATCTGATGTCCATGCCGCTGCGCGATGCACGCGAAGTGTTCGAGCGTGAATATCTTCAGGCGCAGATCAAGCGCTTTGGCGGCAACATCTCGCGCACCGCAGAATTCGTGGGCATGGAACGTTCGGCCTTGCATCGCAAGCTGAAGTCGTTAGGTCTATCGTGAGACAAGCGCCGTGAAAGCGCTTCAAACGGGGACATGTGACCGATGAAGGTCGTCATTTGCGGGGCAGGGCAGGTCGGTTACGGCATCGCCGAACGTCTGGCTGCGGAACAGAACGATGTGTCGGTGATCGATTCGTCGTCCAAGCTGATTGCTGCCATCGGTGATCAGCTCGACGTGCGCGGTTTCGTGGGCAACGGCGCCCATCCGGATGTGCTGGCGCAGGCCGGTGCCGACGAAGCGGACATGATCATCGCCGTCACGCTTTATGACGAGGTGAACATGGTCGCCTGCCAGGTGGCCCATTCCCTCTTCAATGTGCCGACCAAGGTCGCGCGCGTGCGCGCCCAGAGCTATCTTCAGGGCCGCTGGCGCAATCTCTTCGCCCGCGAAAACCTGCCCATCGACGTGATCATCTCGCCCGAGATCGAGGTGGGGGACATGGTGCTGCGCCGCCTCTCGCTCCCCGGCGCGGTGGAGACCATGCGCTTTGCCGATGATCAGGTCGTGGTCATCGGCGTCAATTGCGAGGAAGACTGCCCGGTTGTCGACACGCCGCTGCGCCAGCTGACCGATCTGTTCCCCGATCTTGGCTCCGTGGTCGTCGGCATCAACCGGGGCGGCAAACTGTTTGCACCCAAAAGCTCCGACAGCATGCTGGTGGGCGACCTTGCCTATGTGGTGGCCCGCCGCGATCAGGTGCGCCGAACCCTCGGCATCTTCGGTCACGAGGAACCGGAGGCCACCCGTGTCGTCATTGCCGGCGGCGGCAACATCGGCCTTTACGTGGCCCGCGCCCTTGAGCAGCGCCAGACATCCACCCGTGTGAAGATTATCGAATCGTCCCGCGAGCGCGCTGTCGGCATCGCCAATGAGCTGAAACGCACCGTGATTCTTCATGGCAGCGCACTGGATCAGGGGATCCTGGAAGAAGCGGATGTGGAAACCGCCGATACCATGATCACGCTGACCAATGATGACGAGGTGAACATCCTCTCCTGCGTCATGGCCAAGAAGCTCGGCTGCAAGCGCAACCTGTCTCTGCTCAACAACCCGAGTTATCCGGCCTTTGCCAATGCGCTGGGGATCGATGCCTTCATCAATCCGCGTGCGGTGACGATTTCCCGCATTCTCCAGCATGTGCGCCGGGGCCGCATCCGCGGCGTCCAGTCGCTGCACAATGGCGCGGCGGAGATCATCGAGGCCGAAGCGCTGGAAACCTCGCCGCTGGTGGGCCGCCCCTTGCGGGAAGTTGACCTGCAGGACGGTATCCGCATTGGTGCGGTGTTCCGCAATGGCAAGGTGCTGACCCCCAATGGCGATGTGCAGATCCAGGCGCGCGACCGGATCGTCATGTTTGCCATGGCCAACCGGGTGCGCCAGGTGGAGCAGATGTTCCGCGTCAGCCTTGAATTCTTCTGATCCGCCGGTCAGGATGTGCCGAAAGGGTACCCTCCCGTACCCGCCTCCCGCCTTGCCCGCCCAACGCTCCGGCCTTTGCCGTAAGGAGTTCTCATGAGCCGCATTGCCTATGTGAATGGACAGTACCTGCCGCACTCTTCGGCCGCCGTGCATGTGGAAGACCGTGGCTATCAGTTTGCCGATGGCGTCTATGAGGTCTGCGAGGTCTGGCAGGGCAATCTGGTCGATGGTCCGCGCCATCTGGCGCGGCTGGAGCGCTCCTGCAGCGAGCTGCGCATCCCCATGCCGATGGAACATAAGCCGCTGACGCTGGTTCTGAAGGAAGTCATCCGCCGCAACAAGGTGCGCAACGGCATCGTCTACATGCAGGTGACGCGCGGTGTGGCCCGGCGCGATCACTTCTTCCCGCTGACGCCCATCGCGCCGACGCTGGTGATCACGGCCAAGCCGACGAACCCGGCAGCCTCCGACAAGCAGGCCGAAACCGGTATTGCCGTCGTCAGCCACCCGGAAAACCGCTGGCCGCGTGTGGACATCAAGACCGTTGGCCTGCTGCCGAACGTGCTGGCCAAGCAATATGCCCGCGAGCAGGGCGCCAAGGAAGTCTGGTATGTGGATCAGGATGGCTTTGTGACCGAAGGCGGTTCGACCAACGCCTGGATCGTGACCAAGGACGGCGTGCTGGTGACGCGCCCGGCCGAAAGCGGCATTCTGCGCGGCATCACCCGCAGCGTGGTTCTGGATCTGGTTGAGCGCGATGGCCTGCAGTTCGAGGAGCGTCCGTTTACGCTGGAAGAGGCCAAGACCGCGCGTGAGGCTTTCGTGACGGCCGCCTCCACCATCTGCATGCCGGTGGTCAGTCTCGATGGGGCTTCGATCGGCAACGGCCATCCGGGAAGTGTTGCGACGGAGCTGCGCAAGCAGTTCCACACAGCAACCCATCTTGATGAAATATATTGATGATATGAAATAGTGCTGGGGTAACGGACGGGACTTGTTGTAAACTTGAATACCGGCGCCCGGTTCATCCGGGAGAGGCGCTTACGTTTGTGTTTTTTGCCTCGCTTGCCGGTCGCACAACAAGAACATGTCAGATGCCCCGGCCGCGGACGACAGAAACAGGATAAGAAGACTCATGGCTGAGCGTGCACAGAATCTGCAGGACACCTTCCTCAACTACCTTCGCAAGCAGAAAGTTCCGCTGACGATCTTCCTCATCAACGGCGTGAAGCTGCAGGGCGTGGTGACGTGGTTTGATAATTTCTGTGTTCTTTTGCGCCGGGATGGTCATTCCCAGCTTGTCTACAAGCATGCCATTTCGACCATCATGCCGAACGGCCCCGTGCAGCTGTTCGAAGGCGGTGAAGAAGGCGCCGAAAAAGCAGGCGCCTGATTGGCTCGCAAGAACAGACAGGCCGGAGAGGGCAGCTCCGGCAACGAATTTGAAGATCAGGACTGGCTGGACGGGGAAGACAGCCGGGGCAGGGACGGTGGCCATGGTGAGCCCGCCGCCCACGGCGGTGAACTTGTCTTCAAGGGACCGTCTTCCCGGGCGCTGGTGATCGAGCCGGTTCTGCCGGAACGGCTTCCCAAAGGCTTTGAAGGCACGCCGCCTCCGACGCGCACGCCCGAGGCGCGGCTGGAAGAGGCCGTCGGCCTGTGTGCCGCCATTGAGCTTGAGATCGTTTCCGCCTCCATCGCGCGCATCCACACGCCGCGCCCGGCAACCCTGCTGGGCCCCGGCAAGGTGGAGGAAATCGCGCGTGCGGCGGAAGAGGGCGATGTGGACGTGGTCGTGATCGACCATGCACTGACGCCGATCCAGCAGCGAAATCTCGAAAAGGCGATGAAGACCAAGGTGATCGACCGGACCGGTCTGATCCTGGAGATCTTCGGCGCCCGCGCCCGCACCAAGGAAGGCCGCCTGCAGGTGGACCTTGCCCATCTGACCTGGCAGAAGAGCCGCCTTGTCCGCTCCTGGACCCACCTTGAGCGCCAGCGCGGCGGTGTCGGCTTCATGGGTGGCCCCGGCGAAACCCAGATCGAGGCGGACAGGCGCCAGATCCAGGACAAGATCATGCGGCTGGAGCGGGAGCTGGAGCAGGTGCGCCGCACCCGCGACCTGCACCGCAAGAAGCGCAAGAAGATCCCGCAGCCGGTCATCGCGCTGGTCGGCTACACCAACGCCGGAAAGTCGACGCTGTTCAACCGGCTGACCCAGTCGGATGTGTTCGCCAAGGACCTTCTGTTTGCAACGCTGGACCCGACGCTGCGCCGCATCCGCCTGCCGCATGGGCGCGAGGTGATCCTGTCCGACACGGTGGGCTTCATCTCCGAACTGCCGACCCATCTGGTCGCCGCCTTCCGTGCCACGCTGGAAGAGGTGCTGGAAGCCGATCTCATCCTGCATGTGCGTGACATCTCGCACGAGGACAGCGACGCCCAATCGGTGGATGTGGGCCGCACGCTGGCCGACCTTGGCGTCAATCCGCAGACCGGTGCACCGGTGGTGGAAGTGTGGAACAAGATCGACAACCTTGATCCCGAGCGCCGCGCGAAGCTGCTGGAAGCCAACGGTCCGGAAGGCGCCATCGCGCTCTCGGCCCTGACCGGGGACGGCATCCCGGCGCTGCTGTCCCGCATTGAGGCCTTCATGGCCGTGGGCGACGACCGCTTCGAGCTGGCGCTCCCGGTGACGGAGGGCGAACTGCTGGCGGGCCTCTACCAGATGGGGGAGGTGCTGGAGCGGGTGGATGGCGAAGAGGTTATCGAGCTGACGGTGCGCATTTCCGACAAGCAGAAAGGCCCCTTCCGCAGCCGCTACGGCGCCTATATCTCCGGGGCGGATTGAGACGCAGAGCAATAGAGGCGGCGGGAAACGGCCGGTGCCTTTATACCAAGGCTCTGAGATGCTGACGCATCACGCCTTGAAAAGGCCCAAACGCCGCACGGGCTTGACCAAATCCCGATGAGTTAAGCTTATCGGGATTTGGCATTGCCACACGAACAGCGGTCATCCCGGGCCGAACGCAGTGAGGACCCGGGATCCACTCGCTTGCAGAGCGTTTGAGGAGCTCTCAAGCCAGTTTGCCTGATGATTTCGCAAGACATCCACCGCTCTGGAAACGAGTGGTTCCCGGCTCGCGCTGCGTTTGCGCGGGACGGTGCCTAGGTGATTAGCCGGCTTATTTCCCCTTCGCGGCCTGCCAGATTTCTTCCATTTCATCCAGAGTGAGCGCTTCCAGCGTGGTGCCGCGCCGGGTGGCTTCGGCTTCGATGGCGGCGAAGCGGCGGCGGAACTTGGCGTTGGTCCGCTTGAGGGCTGCCTCCGGCTCCACTTCGAGATGACGGGCGAGGTTGGCAACGGCAAAGAGCACGTCGCCCAACTCGTCCTTCACCGCATCGGGAACGGAACCGGTGACTGCCGGCGGCGTATGGTCCGTGAGTTCCGCTTCCAGTTCGTCCAGTTCCTCGCGGATCTTGGCAAAGACCGGAGCGAGCGTCTCCCAGTCGAAACCCACCTTCGCGGCCCGGCGCTGGATCTTTTCCGCTTCCATCAGCGCAGGGAAGGCGGAAGGCACCGCGTCGAGATAGCCGGGTTCGGTGTCCGGCAGGCCCATGGCTGCCCGGCGGGCCTTGCGCTCGGCCTTTTCCTCCGCCTTGATCCTGTCCCACATGCCTTTGGCCATCCCGGAGGAGCGGGCTTCCTCGCTGCCGAACACATGCGGGTGGCGGCGGATCATCTTCTTCGTGATCGCCTCGACCACATCGGGAAAGCTGAAGGCGCCGTCTTCCTCGGCCATGCGGGCGTGATAGACCACCTGCAGCAGCAGGTCGCCCAGTTCCTCGCGCAGATCATCCAGATCGTTGCGGCTGATGGCTTCCGCCACCTCATAGGCTTCTTCCACCGTGTAGGGCGCGATGGTTCCGAAGTCCTGCTCCAGGTCCCAGGGGCAACCGGTCACCGGCGTGCGCAGCGCCGCCATGATGTCGATGAGAACGGAGATATCGCGGCCAGGTTTCATGGGAGAATCCGGTAGGGAGGGAATGTCGGGACCCGGACCTTACCGGCTTGCAGGCCCCGCGTGAAGCTGCGGGGCCTGTTTTCGCTCACCCTCTCTGGGACGGGTGCCAGAAGGTGGCCCAGCGTTCCACCGCCGAAACAGCGGCGTAGAACAGGGAGCCGGCCAGCGCCGCCACGGCGATTTCCGCCCAGACCATGTCGAGGTTCATCCGGCCCACTTCCGTCGAGATGCGGAAGCCCATGCCGACGATGGGGGTGCCGAAGAACTCCGCCACGATGGCGCCGATAAGGGCGAGGGTGGAGTTGATCTTCAGCGCGTTGAAGATGAAGGGCAGCGCCATGGGCAGGCGCAGCTTCACCAGCGTCTGGCCGTGGCTGGCCGCGTAGGTGCGCATCAGGTCCTTCTGCATGGCATCGGCTGCGGCAAGTCCAGCCACCGTGTTCACCAGCATGGGGAAGAAGGTCATGATGATGACAACGGCTGCCTTCGACGGCCAGTCAAAGCCAAACCACATGACCATGATGGGTGCGACGCCGATGATCGGCAGGGCCGAGACCAGATTGCCGATGGGCAAAAGGCCGCGTTTCAGGAAGGGTACCCGGTCGGCGATGAGGGCGACCAGAAAGCCCGAGCCGCAGCCCGCCACATAGCCGAAGATCACGGCCTTGAGAAACGTCTGCTGGAAATCGGCCCAGAGGATCGGCAGGGATCCGGCAATGCGCAAGCCGATGGCGGAGGGAGCGGGCAGCAGCACCTGCGGCACGCCGGCGCCAACGGTGATCAGCTCCCACAGGGCCAGCAGCGTCAGGCCGAAGACGAGCGGGATGGCCAGATTGACCACGCGTGCTGCCGTCTTGCCCAGCCCCCGCCAGGCCGACAGGCGGCTTGCCAGAAGCCAGGCGGACAGCCAGATGGCCGCCACCAGCGCCCAGAAGCCGGGAGCGGCCTGCCCGCGGTGATGATGCGCAACGACGATCAGCAGCAGGGCGGAAATGGCGGTGACGATGCCGATGGCCACATCGCCGATGCGGTTCTGCTGGAAGCCGAGCATGATGCGCATGCCCATGATGGCCATGAGGCTGACTGCGATGGCAACACGCGGCATTTCGACCACGCCGAGATCCGGCGTGAAGATGAGGCTGGTGAGGCCAATGACGGTGAGAAGCAGACTGGCACCGGCAATGAACGCCGTGCTGCTGAAGGAGGTGCTGTGCCGGGACTGGATCATCGGCTCATCCCCATGCGGCGGAGGGTGATTTTTTCGGCAAGGCCGATGAGGGAAACCAGAAGCCCGGCGAGAACGGCGGCCATGATCAGCGCCGACCAGATCTGCACCGTCTGGCCGTAATAGGACCCGGCCAGCAGCCGCGCCCCCAGGCCTGCGACGGCCCCGGTCGGCAGCTCGCCAACAATGGCACCAACGAGGCTTGCGGCAATCCCGACCTTCATCGAGGTGAAGAGATAGGGCACCGCATAGGGCAGGCGCAGCTTCCAGAAGGTTTCAAGCTTCGTCGCCGAATAGGTGTGCATCAGGTCCATGTGGATGATTTCTGGCGAGCGCAGCCCCTTCACCATGCCCACCGTCACGGGAAAGAAGGACAGGTAGGTCGAGATCATGGCCTTGGGCAGAAGCCCCGAAATCCCCACGGCATTGAGGACGACGATGATCATGGGTGCAATCGCCAGGATCGGAATGGTCTGGGAGGTGATCACCCAGGGCATGAGCGACTTGTCCAGAACGCGGCTGTGCACAATCCCGACGGCCAGAAGAATGCCGAGCAGCGTTCCCATGGCAAAGCCGGTCAGCGTCGAGGAGAGCGTGATGCCGGTGTGGTAGAACAGGCTGCGGTTGGAGGTGATGCGCCTGTTGACCGTCGTGTCCCAGATTTCCACCGCCACCTGCTGCGGCGAAGGCATGACGGGCCGTTCCTGCATCATGGTGTCGGCGACCAGCTGGGTGAAAGGCACATCCGTCTGGCCGGCGCGGGCATAGATGTCGCGCTGGAACGGGGCATTGAGGGCGACCGTTGCCACATACCAGAGGCCGAGGATCGCCAGCAGGAGCGTGAGGACGGGCAGGGTGGAGCCCGAGAGAAGCCGTGCGGTTTTGCCCTTGTCAGTCATCATAGACATGCCCCGCCTTCAGCCCTTCGCGCACGCGGTGGGCGATCCTCAGGAATTCCGGGCTCTCGCGCATGTCCAGCGTCCGCTTGCGCGGCAGGTCGCTTTCGATGATGTCATAGATCCGGCCCGGGCGCGGGCACAGAACGACGATCTTGGTGGAGAGATAGACCGCTTCCGGGATGGAGTGGGTGACGAAGACGACCGTCTTGTTCGTCTTGGCCCAGAGCTGGTGCAGCTGGTCATTGAGGTGATCGCGCACGATTTCGTCCAGCGCGCCGAAGGGCTCGTCCATCAGCAGGAGATCGGGCTGAACGGCAAGGGCGCGGGCGATGGAGGCGCGCTGCTGCATGCCGCCGGAGAGCTGCCAGGGGTATTTGCGGGCAAAGCCGCCGAGTTCCACCAGCTCCAGCACGTCGGCAATGCGCCTGCGCTGCTCCGCCTTGGCAAGGCCCATGATTTCCAGCGGCAGGGCGATGTTCTTCTCGATGGTGCGCCAGGGATAGAGCGCGGCGGCCTGAAACACATAGCCATAGGAGCGGTCGAGGCGGGCATTTTCCGGGGTGGTGCCGTTGACGTTGATCTCGCCCGAGGTCTTCTGCTCCAGATCGGCTATGACCCTGAGCAGCGTTGTCTTGCCGCAGCCCGAAGGGCCGATGAAGGAGACGAAGTCCCCCTTGGCAATGTCCAGATTGATGTTCGACAGGGCATGCACCGGCCCGTCATTCGTCTCGAAGGTCAGGCACAGATCCTTCGCCGAAATCACCGGCTGGGAGGCGGCTGGCCGCTCAACTGCTCCACTCGTCACGTTCATCGTTCCCCGCTGTTGCTGCTCACCCGCCGCCGGATTTTCCCCGTGTCATGCGGATGCCTCTCGCCCATTTTCACTGCTCTTCTGCCAGCTTACGGCAGGCACCGCATCAGTGGCCCCCAGCTCATTCCGTCCGGAAAGGTGACAAGATAGCCATCTGCCTGCTGCGAAAGGATGAGGGTGAATGGCACCGCTTCTTCCTCGCCCTCCTCGCGGCATTGCGCCTCGATTTCAATGCCGTCTGCGCCTGTCTTGCGCTCTGCCGAAAAGGCGCAATATGACACGGCGGTTGAAATGCCCTCATCATCCATCAGAAAGAAAAAACCATCTCCCGCCGTGCTGCCGGTGCGTGCAAGGATACAGCCCTCCTCATCCCCGTAACGTCCGTCGAGCCGGCCCGTGCCGTCTGCGGCCAGGGCGCTGCCGCAAAGCAGAAGCATGACGAAGGCACAATGGCCGGGGAGACGGACGGCCATGGTCTGTCTCACACTCCGCTCGCCGGAATGCCGGTGCGTTCCACCTTGCGGGGGGCGGTGAGTTCCTTCCAGGTGGACAGCGCCTTGTTGACCGCCTGATAGGGCTCACGCTTGACGAACTGGCCGTGGCCTTCCTGCGGGCGCACCGTGCCGTCTTCCACGGCCACACGGCCACGGGTGAGGGTGAAGCGGGGCAGGCCCTTCACCGTCTTGCCTTCGAAGACGTTGTAGTCGATGGCCGACTGCTGGCTGGCGGCGGAGATGGTCTTTTCCTTTGCCGGGTCCCAGACCACGATATCCGCATCCGCGCCGACGAGAATGGCGCCCTTCTTGGGATACATGTTCATGATCTTGGCGATGTTGGTGGAGGTGACGGCGACGAATTCGTTCATCGTCAGCCGGCCCGTTGCAACGCCATAGGTCCACAGCATGGGCATGCGGTCTTCCAGGCCGCCGGTGCCGTTCGGGATCTTGGTGAAGTCGCCAAGGCCGAAGCGCTTCTGATCCGTGGTAAAGGCGCAGTGGTCCGTTGCCACCACCTGCAGAGAGCCGGAGGCAAGGCCGGCCCAGAGGCTGTCCTGATGCTTCCTGTCGCGGAACGGCGGGCTCATCACCCGGCGGGCGGCGTGGTCCCAGTCGGCATGGCGGTATTCGCTGTCGTCCAGCGTCAGATGCTGGATCAGCGGCTCGCCATAGGCACGGATGCCGTTCTGCCGCGCCCGGCGGATCGCCTCATGCGCCTGTTCGGACGAAGTGTGGACGATATAGACCGGCACGCCGGCCATGTCGGCAATCATGATGGCGCGGTTGGTGGCCTCGCCTTCCACTTCCGGCGGGCGGGAATAGGCATGCGCCTCCGGCCCGTTGTTGCCCTCGGCCAGCAGCTTCTGCTGCAGCGAGGCGACCACATCGCCGTTTTCCGCATGGACGAGCGGCAGGGCGCCCAGCTCGGCGCAGCGCTGGAACGAGGCGAACATCTCGTCGTCATTCACCATCAGCGCGCCCTTGTAGGCCATGAAGTGCTTGAAGGTGTTGATGCCTTTCTCGCGGACGATGGTCTCCATCTCGTTGAAGACCGTCTCGCCCCACCAGGTGATCGCCATGTGAAAGGAATAGTCGCAATGGGCGCGGGTGGACTTGTTGTCCCACATGGACAGCGCCTCCAGCAGCGACTGGCCGGGCGAGGGCAGAGCGAAATCCACCACCATCGTGGTGCCGCCCGCCAGCGCCGCGCGGGTGCCGCTGTCGAAGTCATCGGCGGAATAGGTGCCCATGAAGGGCATCTCAAGGTGGGTATGCGGGTCGATGCCGCCCGGCATGACATAGCAGCCCGTGGCATCCAGCACGGTATCGCCGGAGAGGTTCTTGCCGATCTCGATGATCCTGCCACCTTCGACCTTCACATCGGCCTCGTAGGTGAGGTCGGCCGTCACCACGGTTCCGCCCTTGATCACAGTGCTTGCCATGTCTGTTCCCCTTTTTTCGTTTCCGCGCCGTTGCGCCTTTGCGGGGCATCGCGCGGCTGTCTTTATGTCAGTTTTGCTCGATGCTCCGGCTCATGAACAGGCTGTAGGGATTGTCCTCATAGGGCCCGAAAGGCCCGCAGGGCGCATAACCGAACGCCTTGTACATGCGCACCGCCTCCACATTGAGCTCGCCCGTTTCCAGATAAAGCTGCAGCACGCCGCGCTCCCGCGCCAGATCCTCCAGCTTTTCCATCAGCGCCCGCCCGGCCCCCATGCCGCGTGCGGCCGGATCAACGAAAATGCGCTTCAGCTCGCCGCTGCCTTCGTCGAACCATTTCACCGCCCCGCAGCCGATCGCCTCACCATCCGCCTTGCGCACCACGATGAAATCCACGTCGGCCCGCATCAAATCCTCAAGCGGCGAGCCGAAATTGCCCTCCGGCGGATAGAGACTGTCCGCATAGGCATCCGACTGCGCCAGAAGCTCCAGAACCTCGGGCTGGTCAGGTGTTTCGATGGCGATGCGCAGCGATGTCATGCGGTGCTTTCTGTGGTTCGAGTAATGGTCTTCCCCCTCTCGATCGTCATCCCGGACAAGCGCAGCGCAGATCCGGGACCGGTGAGCCGAGGTGCTACCGGTTGAGGTCCGGATAAAGATCACGCCATCGCGGATTGCCCTTCTCGATCAGGTCGAACTTCCACTGCCGCCGCCAGCGTTTGATCTTCTTTTCCATCGCAATCGCTTCATTCATCGTGGCAAACTCCTGATACCAAACGAGCGACTTGATGCCGTAGCGCTCCGTGAAACCTTCAGCCTCGCCTTCACGGTGCTCGTAAACCCGTCTTGCCAAATCTGCCGTCACGCCCGTGTAGAGTGTTTCATATGGCTTTGATGCCATGATGTAGACCCATGCGGGCATTGTCCGTTCCGTCCTCCAGTCAACTCAGGCCCCGGCTCACCGGTCCCGGATCTCCGCTTCGCTGCGTCCGGGATGACGATGGAGGGGAACGGGTCGAGAGTGCTCTCTCTCACCCCACGACCTCAGCCGTCTCCAGCACCGCGTGCAGCAGAACATCACAGCCCGCGCCCGCCCATTCCTTGGAAATCTCTTCCGCCTCGTTATGCGAGAGCCCGCCCACGCAGGGGCACATGATCATGGTGGCGGGGGCGACCTTGGCCGCCCAGCAAGCGTCGTGGCCGGCGCCCGAGATGATGTTCATGTGGCTGTAGCCGAGCCGTTCGGCGGCGGAGCGCACGCTGGAGACGAGCTTCGGATCGAAAGTGACCGGATCGAAATGGCCGACCGCCTCCACCGAACAGCCGACGCCGAGCGCCTCGCAGATGGTGGCCGCTTCCGCCTCGATGCGGGCGCGCATGGCGGTGAGTTTGGCAAGGTCCGGCGTGCGGATGTCGACGGTGAAGACCACCTGACCGGGCAGCACGTTGCGGGAGTTGGGCGAGAAGAACACCTGACCGACACCGCCGACAGCTCCCGGCTGGTGGTCCATGGCAACGCTCTGGACCATTTCCAGGATGCGCGACATGGCAAGCCCAGCGTTGACGCGCAGGTTCATCGGCGTGGAGCCGGTGTGCGCCTCGCGGCCCGTCAGGGTGAATTCCAGCCACCACAGGCCCTGGCAATGAGTGACGACGCCGATCTGCTTGCCTTCGGCCTCCAGTATCGGCCCCTGCTCGATGTGCAGCTCGTAATAGGCGTGCATCTTGCGGGCGCCCACCTCTTCCTCGCCGACCCAGCCGATGCGCTTCAGCTCATCGCCATAGGTCTTGCCCTCCGGGTCCTTGCGGCCATAGGCATAGTCAAGGCTGTGAACCCCGGCGAAAACGCCGGAGGCGAGCATCGCAGGAGCAAAGCGGGCGCCTTCCTCGTTGGCCCAGTTGGTGACAACGATGGGATGCTTCGTCTTGATGCTGAGATCATTCAGCGTGCGCACCAGCTCCAGCCCGGCCAGAACGCCGAGCACGCCATCATATTTGCCGCCGGTCGGCTGGGTGTCGAGGTGCGAGCCCACATAGACGGGCAGGGCGTCGGGATCGGTGCCCGGCCGGGTCATGAACATGGTGCCCATCTTGTCGACGCCCATGGTCAGGCCTGCGTCCTCGCACCAGGACTGAAACAGCCTGCGTCCCTCGGCATCGGCATCCGTCAGGGTCTGGCGGTTGTTGCCGCCTGCAATGCCCGGACCGATCTTGGCCATGTCCATCAGGCTGTCCCACAGCCGGTCCGGGTTGATCTTCAGGTTCTGTCCGAGTGCTGTCATCGTGCTCTGCCTTGAAAATTGCGCCGCTGGCGGGTGGGGGCCTCTCTGGCCAGCCTCAGTCGAGGCTGGGGAAGGTGAAGACCGCGCCGTCCTTGATGCCGGCCGGCCAGCGGGTGGTCACCGTCTTGAGGCGGGTGTTGAAGCGCACGCCTTCCGGCCCGTAGATGGAATGATCGCCGAAGAGCGAGCGCTTCCAGCCGCCGAAGGAGAAATAGGCCACCGGAACCGGGATCGGCACGTTGATGCCCACCATGCCCACCTCGATCCGGTCGGCAAAGGCACGGGCGGCGTCGCCGTCGCGGGTGAAGATGGCGGTGCCGTTGCCATATTCATGATTGTTGATGAGGTCGAGCGCCTCGTCATAGCCCTTGGCCCGCACCACGGAGAGCACCGGGCCGAAGATTTCTTCCTTGTAGATGGTCATGTCCGGGGTGACCCGGTCGAACAGGGTGCCGCCGACGAAATAGCCGTCTTCATAGCCCTGCAGCGAGAAGCCACGGCCATCAACCAGCAGGTCTGCGCCTTCCTTGACGCCCTGGTCGATGTAACCCAGCACCTTGCGCTTGTGCGCCTCGGTGATGACCGGGCCCATTTCGGCGTCCTTGTCCGTGGCCGGGCCGATCTTGAGGGCCTGCACACGCGGCACCAGCCTTTCGATCAGCGCATCGGCGGTCTTCTCGCCAATCGGCACGGCAACGGAAATGGCCATGCAGCGCTCACCGGCCGAGCCGTAGCCTGCGCCCATCAGCGCGTCGGCGGCCTGATCCATGTCCGCGTCGGGCATGATGATCATGTGGTTCTTCGCCCCGCCAAGCGCCTGCACGCGCTTTCCATGGGCGGTGCCGGTGGCATAGACATATTCGGCAATCGGCGTGGAGCCGACGAAGGACACGGCCTTCACATCCGGATGGGTGAGCAGCACATCTACGGCTTCCTTGCCGCCATGAACCACGTTGAGCACGCCTTCCGGGAATCCGGCCTCGCGGAACAGGTCATAGACCACCATGACAGCAGACGGATCCCGCTCGGACGGCTTCAGGATGAAGGTGTTTCCGCAGGCAACGGAGATCGGATACATCCACAGCGGCACCATGGCCGGGAAATTGAACGGCGTGATGCCGGCGACAACACCCAGCGGCTGGCGGTCGCAATAGCTGTCGATGGCAGGGCCAACGTTGCGGGCGAAGTCGCCCTTCAGCAGATGCGGAATGCCGCAGGCAAATTCAACGACCTCGATGCCGCGCGCAACTTCGCCAAGCGCATCGTCATGGGTCTTGCCATGTTCGGCGGAGATCGCCCGCGCGATATTGTCCGCGTTGGCTGTCAGAAGTTCCTTGAAGCGGAACATGAACCGCGCGCGCTTCAAGGGCGGCGTGTCGCGCCAGGCCGGGAAGGCCGCCTTGGCCGCAGCGATGGCACCGGCCACATCGGCGGCATTGGAGAGGCCAAGCTCGGCCACCTGCTCGCCGGTTGCCGGGTTGAACACGGGCGAAACCTTGCCGGAGGTGACGGGCGTTTCCTTGCCGGCGATGATGTTGTGAATGGTCTTCATGGGTCGCGTTTCCGGGTTCTGCCTTGGAGCGCGCAAGCGATGGCCTGGCTGCGGTCTGGCATCATCTTGTTGTGTGTGCGGGGCGTTGGTGCCGCGTCAGGGCAGGCGGTCCCGCCCTGACGCACGGCTTCGTCAGATGTTGTTTTCCAGCACCTTGCGCAGCTTGCCGAACAGCTCGTCGATCTGCTCCTTCGAGATGATCAGCGGCGGCGACAGGGCGATGATATCGCCCGTGGTGCGGATGAGGATGCCGTCCTCATAGGCCTTCAGGAAGGCCGAGAAGGCGCGCTTCGTCGGCTCGCCGGGGATCGATTCCAGCTCGATGGCGCCGATGAGGCCGAGGTTGCGGATGTCGATCACATGCGGGCAGTCCTTCAGCGAATGCACCGCCGCTTCCCAGTAGGAGGCCAGATCGGCCGCACGGGTCAGCAGGCCCTCTTCCTCGTAGGTGTCGAGGGTGGCGAGCGCTGCGGCGCAGGCGACCGGATGGGCCGAGTAAGTATAGCCGTGGAACAGCTCGATCATGTGCTCCGGGCCGGTCATGAAGGTCTCGTAGATCTGCTTGGTGCAGAACACGGCGCCCATCGGGATCACGCCCGAGGTGATGCCCTTGGCCGTGGTGATCATGTCCGGCATCACGTCGAAATAATCGGTGGCGAACGGCGTGCCGATGCGGCCGAAACCGGTGATCACTTCGTCGAAGATCAGCAGGATGCCATGCTGGGTGCAAAGCTCGCGCAGGCGCTTGAGGTAACCCTTCGGCGGGATCAGGACGCCCGTGGACCCGGCCACCGGCTCGACGATGACGGCGGCGATGGTTGAGGGATCATGCAACTGGATGACCTTGATCAGGTCATCGGCAAACTCCGCGCCATGCTCCGGCTCGCCGCGCGAAAACGCGTTGCGGACGGGGTCATGGGTGTGGCGGATGTGATCGACGCCGGTCAGCATGGTGCCGAAATGCTTGCGGTTGTTGACGATGCCGCCAACGGAGATGCCGCCGAAGCCGACACCGTGATAACCGCGCTCGCGGCCAATGAGGCGGGTGCGGGTGCCCTGGCCGATGGCGCGCTGATAGGCAAGGGCAATCTTCAGCGCCGTATCGACGCTTTCCGAGCCCGAGTTGGTGAAGAACACGTGGTCCATCGGCGAGGGGAGCATAGCGGCAAGGCGGGCCGCCAGCTCGAAGGCCTTGGGATGGCCCATCTGGAAGGCCGGGGCATAGTCCAGCTCGGCGATCTGCTTTTGCACCGCTTCCACGATGCGGGGGCGCGAGTGGCCCGCGTTGCAGCACCACAGGCCGGCCGTGCCGTCCAGCACCTTGTTGCCCTCGGCCGTGGTGTAATGCATGTCCTTGGCCGCGACGAACATGCGCGGCGCCTTCTTGAACTGGCGGTTCGAGGTGAACGGCATCCAGAAGGCTTCCAGATTGTTGGGAATGGCAGCGGACGCGGCCTTGTCAGACATAGTTCCTCCTTGCCGGTTCCGGCCCATTTCGGCGCGGAAACACGGTCGTGGCTGCAGCAAACTTGCACACGGGTTCGGCTTCAGGCGAACACGGGTAGCCTGAGCCTAGCAGTGCCGGGCACGGTTGTCCGTCATCGTCTTGCGATTTTGCACCTGCGCTGTTCCCTTCATGGCCTGCCGCAGTCTTGTTGCCGCGTGCGGGCCGGTCGATCTCTGGATATGCCCCGTTCGGGGTCTTGTGTTTTGCGGCCGGAAGCCTTTGAGAGAGCTCAAAAGAAACCTGACCAATTGGTCAAGGAGCGTATGAATCCTTGACCAGACGGTCAAGATGATAATTTCATCGGCAGGATGAAAATCTGACCACAGATGCGCTGCGCCGCAATAGACTGGCCAGCAGCGGGGACAGGAAGCGGGGGGCAATGGAGCGCAAGCCATCCAGCCGGAGCACAGCGCGGGCGGAAACCGAACGGGCGATCCTTGAGGCGGCCGAAGCGGTGTTTGCCGAACACGGCTACCGGGGCGCCACCACGGGCATGATCGCGGCCCGGGCCGGCATCCCCAAGGCGAACCTGCATTACTACTTCGCCACCAAGGAAGCGCTGTACCGGCAGGTGGTGGAGAACATCTTCACGATCTGGCTGGAAGCGGCCAATTCCTTCGATGACTGCGAGGATCCGGAAGAGGCGCTGACCCGCTACATCACCACCAAAATGGACATTTCCCGGCAGCATCCGATGGGGTCCAAGGTCTGGGCCAACGAGATCCTGCACCGGGCGCCCGTCATTCAGGACTATCTCGAAACAACGCTGCGCGACTGGACCGCGAGCCGCATTGCCATCATCGACAGATGGGTGGCGGAGGGGCGGATGGACCCGGTGGACCCGCGCACGCTGCTCTACATGATCTGGGCGACGACCCAGCATTATGCGGACTTCATCCATCAGGTCGAAACGCTGAACGGCGGAGCGCCGCTGTCGGACGGCCAGTTCGCCTTGGCCCGGGAGAACGTGGTGCGAATCGTGCTATCGGGCGTCGGCATAAGGCCCAAGGCTTGCGCCGGGGCTCAGGGTGGAGACAGTGCGGCATGACGGATCAGACTTCTTCCGGCCATCCTCCGGCGCGCAACCGCACGCCGCGCCCGCGCACCCGCACGGCGCGCAGCACGGGCGCTGCCGCGCAGAACGAGGATGGCAATCTCAGCCGCATTCAGGAACTGAACCGCAGCCGCCTGCTGGATGCGGCGCTGGCCGAGTTCTCCCGCCTTGGATTTTCCGGCGCAACGCTGGAAGCAATCGCAGGCGGGGCGGGCATGTCCAAGTCGAACCTGCTCTATTATTTCCGCTCCAAGACAGAGATTTACGAGGCGGTTCTGGCCTATATTCTTGATGTCTGGCTTGCCCCCTTGCGCCGTCTTGATCCGGAGGGCGATCCGGCCTCGGAACTGACCGCCTATATCCGCCAGAAGCTGCAGATGTCCGCCGACCTGCCGGAAGCCTCGCGTCTCTTCGCCAACGAGGTGCTGCAGGGCGCCCCGCGCATCCGCAAGGTTCTGGAGGAGGATCTGAAGGAACTGGTGCGCGAGAAGGCCGGTGTCATCCGGCACTGGATGGACAAGGGGCTGATCCGGCCTGCCGATCCGGTGCATCTCATCTTCATGATCTGGGCCATGACCCAGCACTATGCCGATTTCGAAACCCAGATCCGCATGGTGACGGGCAAGTCGCTGGAAGACCCGGAGTTCCGCGAAGGGGCAGCGGAGACAGTCTGCGGGCTGGTGCTGTCCGCGCTGGGGCTGAAACCAGCCTGAAAGGGATACGGCTGAAACGCGAAAGGCTGCGGCGCCAGTGGCAGCGCCGCAGCCCTTGCGGGAGGTCAGATGTCTTGAGAGACCGCAGTGAGCGTCAGGGCGGGGATCTCCTGACGGGATGGGCGGTCAAGGCTCAGCCCTTCTTCTTGTGAAGCGCCGTGCCCGAGGCACTGGAGGCCGTGCCACTGCTTGCGGACTTCTGCTGTGTCTTGCCCGTCTGGGCGGCTGTGGCCGGTTTGGTGGCCGAAGTCTTCGTCAGCAGCTGCGTCTGGTGCTGTGCAGGTGCTCCGGTGTCCGCCCGCTTCATCGTGCTGGCTGCGAATGCGCCGCCTGCCATGGTGGCAAGGAAGGAAGCGGCAAGGACCGGGGCAATCATCTTCTGCAGTTTCATTTCACCAACTCCTGGGTTATCAGGCCATAAGGACCTGCAGGAAGCATCCGCCTTGCCCGGAGCGGCGCGTGGAGCGCTGTGGGGGAGGGCTTGGCTGGCCGCTCCGGAAGGCAAGATCAGCATCCGCCTTTCCAGGCATTCTGCCAAGCCATTGTTTTGTTAAATCTTTTTAAGATGGATGCGCGCAATTCCGCCGTAATGCAGGCGGACGGGAGCAAAGGAGGCGGGACTATGGCGGAAGAGAACGGCATGCCGCCGCGCGGCCGTATTCCCGTGACCGGGCGGCTTTTCATCGAGGAAGCGGACCTGCGCGAGGAGTTCATCCGCGCCTCCGGTCCGGGCGGGCAGAACGTCAACAAGGTTTCGACCGCCGTGCAGCTGCGCTTCGATCTTGCCGGCAACACAAGCCTGCCGGAGGATGTGAAGGCACGGGCGGCAGAGCTTGCCGGCAGCCGCCTGACGCGCAGCGGCGAGATCATCATCCAGGCCGACCGGTTCCGCACCCAACAGATGAACCGGGACGACGCGCTGGCCCGGCTGATTGAGTTGCTGGCGCGCGCTGCCCACCGCGACAAGCCCCGCAAGGCCACCCGGCCGACACTTGCCTCCAAACGCCGCCGCGTCGAAGGCAAGAAACATCGCGGCACGATCAAGAAGATGCGCGGCAGCGGGCCGGTGGAGTAGGGGATGGGCTATAGACTGGCGTTCTATAACTCATGAAGGGCGCTGTTTGTGGGCTATAGAAGGCCTTTGGCCTTGAGGCCCGGGGCAAAGGTTGCCAGTGGAATGACCAGCGTCAAGGGGCTGTCCTGCAAGGGCTCGGCGCCAAAGCTCCGGTACCAGGACGCTGCCCAGTCCGACTTGGCATCGATGATCAGCAAAAGGCCACCACCGTCATTAGCAAGGCGCAGGCATCTGAGGGCCGCAGCCGCCAGCAACTGGCCGCCAAGGCCCTTGCCTGCCACGCAAGTGTCGACGGCCAGCCGGGCCAGCCGGAAGCCGGGCACTTCATGCCGGGCAATCCGCCGTGTCATGTGAGAGGGAACCTCGGCATAGTCGACACTGGCCGGAGCGAGTGTGTAGAAACCGAGAACGCGGTTAGGCTGCTCATCGGAAATTGCACAGAAGGTCTTGGAGGCGTTCATCTCATGGCTTTGGCGTGCATAACGCCGCAGGAAGACATTGAGGTCTGCATCCCCGCAATCAAAGGCGTCGCGGTCATGAGCCTTCGCCACAGGCTCCTCATGCCAGCCGGGCAGGTTCACAATGTTTCAGGCAGAGCGTGGATGGCCGCAGCCAGACGGTCATTTGCCTTGGGCGGATTTTCAAGAAGCGTCATGATCCTTGTGAAATCCCGGCTGGAGGCCTTGAGGGATTCAGCCTCTTCAATCACGGCTTCGGCTTCACGCAAAGCCGTTTGCGTGACGAAGCTGGTAAGGTCCGTGTGCTTCAGGGCAGCAGCGCGGACAAGCTTCGCCTTTACCTCAGCCGGGATGCGCAGGTTCATGCGTTCATTGTCTTCAACAGCGGCCCTGGGCATCGCACTCATCTCCGTATGTTTTCAAAGAGTACAAAAAAGGAGCCCTGCCGTCAAACTCACGCCTCCTGAGGCTTCGGCAGGCGGAAGTTCCAGGCGATCAGCAGGTTCATGATCAGCGCGCCCAGGAGCGACCAGATTAACTTGTCGGGCGCGATGACGAAAAGCGCTCCGGTGAAGATGAGCACATCCAGCGCCATCTGCACCCAGCCGGCCGGGATGCCGCGGGTTTCCTGCAGATAGAGGCCGAGAATGCCGATGCCGCCGGCGCTGGCCTTGTGGCGGAACAGGGCAATGAGGCCGATGGAGCAGCAGCAGCCGGCAAGAACGCCCGCCAGCGGCACGGGCAGCTGATGGAAGGTGATCACCTCTCCCAGCAGCGGCGACAGCAGCGAGATACCTGCAACGGATATCAGCGTGCGCAGGGTGAAACCTGCCCCGCGCCGCCGCCAGGCCAGCAGATAGAAGGGCAGGTTGACGCAGAAGAACACCAGACCGAAGGGCAGGGGCGTTGCCATGGAGACAAGAACCGAGAGGCCCGCCAGCTGCCCCGTTACCAGCCCGGCCGCCTTGAGGAAGACGACACCAAGGCTGGTCATGATGATGCCGAAGGCCAGGCCCTGCACGTCATCGAAAATGTCTTTGGCTCTGGACATGGCCGGAGGGCTCCGAAGGATCAGGACAGCTGGCTGGCCGGGGAAAGGGCATGGGGCAACGTGCCAGGAGCGTCCTGCTTCAGTTCCCCGTCCAGTGCACGGGCGAGGATATCCGCCGTGACCGGCCCCAATGTAAAGCCCTGATGGCCATGGCCGAAATTCACCCACAGGCCTGTTTCGCGCGGCACCGGGCCCACCATGGGCAGCATGCCCGGAAGACAGGGGCGGGTGCCGGACCATTGCGGCTCCTCGATGCGCGGCCCCAGTTCGATCAGCCCGCCGACGCTGGCCTCGGCCCGGCGAAGCTGGCGTGGATCGGCCTTGGCACCATGCGCCACAAGCGCGGCACCGGAGGACAGGCGCAGCCCCTTGCGCATGCCCGCCACGACAATGCCGTTGGCGGCATCCAGGAAGGGGCGGCGGGGCATCTGCGGCGCATGATAATGGGCGTGATAGCCACGCTTCAGTACCATTGGCACGGACATGCCGAAGCGCGCCAGCAACTGTCCAGTCCAGGGGCCGAGGCAGAGCACCACGGTTTGCGCACTGACCGGCCCCTCCGCGCCAGCCACCTGCCAGCCAGAGGAGGTCCGCTGCAGCGTTGTGGCATCGGCGGCGGTGATTGCCCCACCTCGGCTTTCGAACAGGTTGGCATAGGCCTTGGTGAGGCCGCCGGGATCGGAACAGCTCCAGCTGCCCGTGTAGTGGATGACGCCTGCGGGAGCCTTCAGCAAGGAAGGCTCTTCACGCATCCATGCCGCACCGGCCACAGCCCGGAACGGCACGCCATAGGCCTCCTGCAAACGCCGGGCCTCAACGGCCTCCGTCTCAAATGTCTTCGGGTCCCGGTGGAGAATGGCCAGTCCCTCGCGGGCAATGAGATTGCCGCTGCCGGAGGCTTCGATCAGCGGCGCATGGGCGGCGCAGGCCTGGGCTGTCAGCTGGCTGTAAACGGCAGAGACTGCCCGGTGCCGGGCCGGGGCCGATGCCCGGAAATAGCGCCACAGGGCAGGGGCCATCGAGGCAATACCGGCAGGGGACCAGACAAGATCATTGCTCTGCCCCAGGGCATAGCGCAGCAGCGTCGGCAGATCACGCGGCATGGCATAGGGCTCAGCGGTCTCGGCCTGAATAACACCGGCATTGCCGTAGCTGGTTTCCTCGCCCGGTGCCTTCCGGTCCGCCAGCACCACCCGATGCCCGCGCTCCTGCAGCGCCAGCGCGGTTGAAACGCCAACCATGCCTGCGCCGAGCACGAGAATTTTATGCATTGATGAGGTTCCTTGAAGGGGGCCGGCAAATCAATGCCAGGGCAAAGAATTGTCCACCGCGCCGTCCCGGACGCAGCGAAGCGAAGATCCGGGACGGCGCGGAGTTTGAATGATTTTACGCCTGCGCGATGACGGTGATTTCCAGCTTCGCATCGATCATCAGGCCGGACTGGACCGTGGTGCGCACGGGCAAGGGATCGGCGAAGAACTCCGCATAGGCCGCATTGAAGGCGGCGAAATCCTTTGCATCCGTCAGATAGCAGGTGCAGGAGACCACATGGGCCATGGTCAGGCCCTCACCTTCCAGCGTTGCCTTGATGCGCGACAGGCAGTTGCGGGTCTGGGCCTCGATGCCTTCGGGAACGGTGCCGTCCGCCGCAAAGCCGATTTCACCGGCCAGATAAACGGTGGACCCGGCGCGGCGGACCTTGGAGAAGGGCAGTTTTGCAGGTGTGGTCATCGGTTAGTCCTCTTTCTGGGTTGAAGAGCATTTGCGGCCTTCGCCAAGCGCGGCAAGGCCATTGATCAGGAGATCGAGCAGGAATTCATAGCTGGCGCCGTAAGGCACCTGCGTGCCGTTCTGCCAGCGCAGCACGAAGATGCGGTTGGCAATTTCCGGCAGGGCGGCATGGGTCAGCGGGTAGAGGGCCGGGTCAATGGCGGCCACCTGCTGCTGGAAATGGCTCTCCCAGCCGCCGCTGCCGCCTTGCGGGCCGGGGGCAAGCTCCATGGTGACGAAGCCGCCGAGCCCGCCGATCAGGGCATTGAAGGCGCGGGTCAACTCATCCCCGCGAAAGCCGCCATCACGCAGGGCAGCAAGCACGGTTTCCACCCAGCCAAGATTGGCCACGCCGTTCGACTGCATCTCCGCACCCAGCAGTGGCGCGAGGTTGGGGTGTTCATGCACCAGCGCCCGGTAGCCGAGAAACACCTGCCGAAGCCGTAGGCGCCAGTCCGCCGAGCGGTCAAAACCGGCGGGCAGCGCGCTGGTGATCGCGCCGGAAATGGCAGCGAACAGGTCTTCCTTGGTGCCGCCCACATGCCAGTAAATGACATTGGGCGAGACCTGCAGCGCCCTTGCCAGCTCGCGCAGGGAGAACCCGGCAAGGCCCTTCTCGTCGATCTGCGCAATCGCAGCCGCGACGATCTGCTCCCGCGTCAGACCAATGGAAGCCGCCCGCCCGCGCGGCGGCTTTGCTGGTTTGAGGCCGTTTTCTGCC
Organism: Pannonibacter sp. I15F10I1; assembly: GCF_900185665.1. Lineage (NCBI taxonomy): Bacteria > Pseudomonadati > Pseudomonadota > Alphaproteobacteria > Hyphomicrobiales > Stappiaceae > Pannonibacter > Pannonibacter sp. I15F10I1. The sequence goes on along the minus strand of NZ_FYAN01000026.1, from coordinate 480,148 downwards.
GCCATTTCCCCCTCAAAGGCTCAGGAAGCCATCGGCTTCGCAAAGGCGCGGGGCGGTCTTCAGTGCTGCGATATCCGGCCCGTGCGGAGCAAGGTCCGGGATACCGGCAATGACGGCTTCAAGCTCCGCCGCGATGGCCAGAACGCCGAGGTCGTCGTGGCGTTTGCCGACGATCTGGAGGCCGAACGGCATGCCGTTGGCATCGAAACCGCAGGGAAGGGTGATGGAAGGGTGGCCTGCAATCGTCGAGGCATAGGCCATGGCGAGCCAGTGGTAGTAGCTGAGCGTTGGCTTGCCATCGATTTCAGTGGGGTAAAGCTCGTGCCAATCCCGCGGGCTGATGCAGACGGCTGGCGAGATCAGCACGTCCCAGTCCTCGAAGAAAGCCTGCCAGCGCTGGTAATAGGCGCCCTGCTGCGTCAGCGCACCCGCCACATCCTCACCGCTGAAGGATCGGCCTTCGCGGACATTTTCGGTGACATTGGGGCCGACCAGATCCGGGAACTCGTCCACCCGCTTGCCGTGGGTGCTGACGAAGACCACGCCGCGCAGGACGGAGAAGATCCGGTCCGCATGGGCGCAGTCCGGTGTTGCCTCATCGGCCGTGCCGAAGAAGGGCAGGAGGGTTTTCACGGCCTTGCGGAAATGATCACGCACCAGCCCCTCGACCGGCGCGAAGCCGTAATCTTCGGTGACGGCCACCTTCAGGCTGGACAGATCGCGCCGGGGCAGGGCGGCGAAGCTCTGCGCATCCCAGGGCGTGCGGCCGTTGATCACCGTGGTGTAGGGGTCCTTGCGGTCAGCGCGGGTCAAAACCGAGAGCATCAGCCCCGCATCGGCGACGGAACGCGCCATGGGGCCGGAGGTGGACATGGGGATGAGGCCGATGGAACGCGTATCGCCCGGCACCACGCCGGGGCTGGGGCGGAAGCCAACGGTGCCGCAAAAGGCCGCCGGATTACGCAAGGAGCCCCCCGTGTCCGAGCCTGTTGCCAGCGGCGCATAGCCACAGGCCAGCGCCACGGCGGAGCCGCCGGACGAGCCGGCGCAGCTGCGGGTCACGTCATGCGGATTGGCGGTGACGCCATAGACCCGGTTGCGGGTGTTGCCGCCCGCGCTCCATTCCGGATTGTTGGTCTTGCCCAGCGGAATGGCGCCCGCCGCCCGCATGGCCGCGACAATGACGTCATCCTTCGCGGCGATGTTCCTGGCAAAGAGTTCCGAGCCGAAGGTGGTCGGCAAGCCCTTCACGTCGATCATGTCCTTGACGCCAAAGGGCAGGCCATGCAGAGGGCCAAGCACATCACCCCGCGCCAGCGCCTCATCGGCGGCCTTCGCATCCTTCAGCAGAGCATCAAAGTCACGGGCGACCAGTGCATTGACCGCGTGGTCCACCGCATCCACCCGGCTGATGCAGGCCTGCGCCAGTTCCGCCGCTGACAACTGCCGCCGCGCCATCATCTGCCGCGCCTCCAGCGCTCCAAGATCAGCGGGGTCCGTGGCTTGAGAATGGGGACGGGCGGCTGCGGACATCGGCAAGGCTCCAGCGGAAGTGGCTCAGGCCTCTACCGGTAGCGCACAATTGCACGATGTTCAATTGGTTTGAGGAGGAGGTCAGACACGCGTTCTGCGAGGAAAGGCAATGGTGAGACGCTGCGTGCTGACCTGATTTCAGCACCGCGTCACAATTTACCGCAGTGTCGCCCCGGCCTTTGAGCCGGGGCCCACTCATTTGCAGAGAGATGCCAAGATCTGCTGAAGGTGAGAAACCGATGATCTCATGCGCCTGCCGCGCCTTCGCGATTCATTTCGCCGCTCTGCAAGCGAGTAGGCCCCGGGTCTGCGCTCCGCTCCGCCCGGGGCGGCGCCGTGTGGCGAGTTGGAGGAACAAAAAAAGCCCCCGGAACCTCGCGGCCCGGGGGCTTTTCAATCTTTAGACTGCCTGCCGGATTACTCCGCAGCGGCCTTGGACTTGGCGGGCTGCTCCAGCGCCACGACCTGGCGGCCGTCGAAGGCGAGGGCGATCTCGCCGCGCTTGAGCTTCAGCGCCATCTCGCCGAACATTTCGCGGCGCCAGCCTTCCAGCGCAGGCACGCTGGCCTGATCATCGGCGGCGATCTGCTCCAGGTCTTCGACCGTCGCGATCACCTTGGCGGCGACGCCCTGCTGTTCGCTGACGAGCTTCAGCAGCACCTTCAGAAGGTCCACCGCGGCGGCAGAGCCATCGGGCGCCTGACGGCCCTTGGGCAGCTTCGGCAGCTTCTCCTTGGGCAGGCTCATGGCGGCGTTGACGGCCTTGAGGATGTCCTCGGCCTGCTTGGAGCGTTCAAAGCCGCGCGGAATGGTGCGCAGGCGGCTGAGGGCATCCGCATTGACCGGCTGCTGGGCGGCAATCTCGTAGATGGCATCATCCTTGAGCACGCGGGAGCGCGGCACGTCGCGGGACTGGGCCTCGCGCTCGCGCCAGGCGGCCACTTCCATCAGCACGGCGAGTTCGATGGGCTTGCGCACGCGCATCTTCAGGCGCTGCCAGGCGTCTTCCGGCTCGGTGCGGTAGGTGCCCTCCGACAGCAGCACCTGCATTTCGTCGCCGACCCAGCTGATGCGGTTCTGTTCGGCAAGGTTGGCCTTGAGGAACAGATAGACATCGCGCAGGTAGGTGACGTCCGCCAGCGCATATTCCAGCTGCTTCTGCGTCAGGGGCCTGCGGGCCCAGTCGGTGAAGCGGGAGGACTTGTCGATGCGCGCACCGGTGATGCGTTGCACCAGCTGGTCATAGGAGACCGAGTCGCCAAAGCCGCAGACCATTGCCGCGACCTGAGTGTCGAAAAGGGGCGTCGGGATCAGGCCGCCGAGATGATAGACGATCTCGATATCCTGCCGGGCGGCATGGAAGACCTTGATGACGGACTGATCGCGCATCAGCTCGAAGAAGGGCGCAAGGTCAAGCCCGGTGGCCAGTGCGTCGACGATGAAGGCGTCATCCGGGCCAGCCAGCTGGATAACGCAGAGCTTCGGCCAGAATGTCGTCTCGCGCAGGAATTCCGTGTCCACAGTCACGTAATCATGGGCGGCAAGGCGCTTGCAGGCGTCGGCGAGGTCAGATGTGGTCGTGATCAGATTCATGGTAACTCTGGTCTATACCGCAGACTTGCCATCTTGTCGCCATGAAACCGTCAGCCTCTTGTAATGTGCGCCAGCGAGGTTGCATGAGGGAAACACCTGCGCAAAGCTCAGGTTCCGGAGGACAGCTTCATGCGCAGGATTCTCATCGTTAACAGCAAGGGCGGCTGTGGCAAGACCACGTTTGCCACCACGCTTGCGGCTGCCTTCGCCGTGCGGGGCGAGCGGGTGTTTCTCGCTGATGCCGACCGGCAGCGCTCGTCGCTGGGCTGGCTGAAGCGGCGGCCGCAAGGCCTGCCGGTGATCCATGGGCTCGACTGGAGCAAGGGAGAGCATGACATGCCGTCCTTCAGCCAGGGGTTCATCTTCATCGATGGCCCCGGCGGCCTGCGCGGTGAGCGGGCAAAGGATCTGGTGGCGGAGGCCGATGACATTGTCGTGCCGCTGATGCCGTCGGCCTTCGACTGGGACGCGACGGCGGCGTTCCTGAAACGGCTCGCGGAGATGAAACGGATCCGCAAGGGCAAGGCGGAAATTCTCGTCGTGGCCAACCGGGTCCGGCGCAGCCGGGCTGATCAGCTTCTGCTGCAGCAGCAGGCGCATGAGGCAGGCTATCCGCTGCTGACCGAAATTGCCGACCGGGTGATCTATGCCCGCCATGCTGCCAGCGGAACCAGCGTCTTCGATCCGCCGGCAGCTCCGGCTGACGTTCTGGCGCAATGGCATCCGCTCATTCAGGCGCTGGATTGAAACGGGGTTTGTGCCGTTTCCGGCGCTGACGTCTTTATGGCTTCCAGGCTCCATCACGCCGCAGTATGAGCCGGAGATGTGTTGAGCCTTGCCGCCCACTCAGGCTGTCGCCCCGGACGAAGCGAAGCGCAGATCCGGGGACCACTCACTTGCAGAGGGCTGCTGTTGTCTGAAGCCGCGCGGCAGTTTTTGCAGCAGAGCGTCAATCTCACAGCTTTCAGAGCGCATGCTTTCCGAAAATATGCCCCCAAAGCCTGAAAAGCAATGTGCTCACGCAAAAGGGGCGGATTGCTCCGCCCCTTGAATTGCTCTGCTTCCGGACAGCTGCTTATTCGGCGGCCTTGGCGCGGGTCAGGTCGGACATGATCGTCATCAGCTCAGAGGAAATGTCCGGCTGCTCTAGACCAAAAGCGATATTGGCTGCAAGGAAACCAATCTTCGAGCCGCAGTCATAGGAGCGGCCCTCGAACTGCAGCGATGTAAAGGTCTGGCTCTCCATCAGCCTGATCATGCTGTCGGTCAGCTGGATCTCGCCGCCTGTGCCCATCTCCTGTTCGGAGAGCAGCAGGAAGATTTCCGGCTGCAGGATGTAGCGGCCGGTGATCATCAGGTTGGACGGGGAGGTGCCCGGAGCCGGCTTTTCCACCATGCCTTCGATCGGCATGGCGCGGCCGCGCGGACCGCCGCTGGCCAGCTTGACGATGCCGTACTGGTGGGTCTGGTCTTCCGGCACTTCTTCAACGGCGATGACGTTGCCGCCGCGCTCGTTGTAGACGTCCACCATCTGGGCAAGGCAGCTCTTCTGCGACTTGACGATCACGTCCGGCAGAAGGATGGCGAAGGGCTCGTCGCCGATGATGTCACGGGCGCACCAGATGGCATGGCCCAGACCCAGCGGCTCCTGCTGGCGGGTGAAACTGGTGCTGCCGGCATCCGGGCGGATCTTGTCGAGAAGTTCCAGCGCGGCGGCCTTGTTGCGCCGGCGCAGGGTGTCTTCCAGCTCGTAATTGATGTCGAAATGATCTTCGATGACGTGCTTGTTGCGTCCTGTCACGAAAACAATGTGTTCGATACCGGCGGCACGGGCTTCGTCCACCACGTGCTGGATGATCGGGCGGTCAACAATCGTGAGCATCTCTTTCGGAACGGCCTTGGTCGCGGGAAGAAAACGCGTGCCAAGACCAGCCACCGGCAATACGGCCTTGCGGATCGGTCTGCTCATGGAAAATACTCCTGAAACACGTGGACTGTTTGTCCGGTCAATATGCTGTAGGTTGCTCACGCTGGCGCCGAAACATGGCAGGATTGCAGGCAACACCTCCTGAATATCAAATTTTTCGCAAATGCGAAACGGGGTTGCTTGGGGTTCTGCGGAGTTGCGGCAGGGGCAAAAGGCCTGTATGCAGACCCCGTTGGCCCCTACGCCCAAAGGATGATCTGCGCATGGTGACTCCGAACAAGGAAGTCGTTGTTGGCAACGTCACATTCTCCAATGACGCGCCTTTCTCCCTCATTGCCGGTCCCTGTCAGATGGAAAGCCGCGCCCACGCGCTGGAGATTGCAGCAGCGGTGAAGGAAATTGCCGGAAATCTCGGCATTCCCGTTGTTTTCAAGAGCTCTTTCGACAAGGCGAACCGCACCTCGCTGACGGGCAAGCGCGGCATCGGCCTCAAGGAAGCCCTGCCGGTTTTCGCCGAAGTGCGCGAGACCTTCGGCATGCCGGTGATCACCGACATCCACAACGAGGCCCAGTGTGCGCCGGTTGCGGAAGTTGTTGATATCCTTCAGATCCCCGCCTTCCTCTGCCGCCAGACGGACCTTCTCGTCGCCGCTGCCCGCACGGGCCGGACGGTGAATGTGAAGAAGGGCCAGTTCCTGGCGCCCTGGGACATGGCCAATGTGCTGGCCAAGATCGTCGAGAGCGGCAATCCGAATGTGCTGCTCACCGAGCGCGGCGCCTCCTTCGGCTATAATACGCTTGTCACGGACATGCGCTCTCTTCCCATCATGGCGCGCACCGGTGCGCCGGTGGTGTTCGATGCCACCCACTCGGTTCAGCAGCCGGGCGGGCAGGGTGCTTCCACAGGCGGTGACCGCACCATGGTGCCGGTTCTCGCCCGTGCGGCTGCCGCTGCAGGCATCGCAGGGCTCTTCATCGAAACCCATGACGACCCGGACAATGCTCCGTCCGATGGTCCGAACATGGTGCCGCTGAAGGACCTGGGCGCGCTGCTTGCTCAGGTGCGCGACATTGACCGCGTGGTGAAGGCTGCCGCGCAGTCCTGACCTTTTGCCCTTGCCGTGGCCGCTGCCGGCTGCCGGGGGATGTGAATGCGCCGGACAATTGTCCGGTCCCTACCTTGCCCGTGCCGGAGGGCCGGCCGGGCTGATCTCGAGGAGATACGAATGACCGCCATTGTCGATATCACGGCGCGCGAAATTCTGGACAGCCGCGGCAATCCGACCGTTGAAGTGGACGTGCTGCTGGAAGACGGCGCCTTTGGCCGCGCCGGCGTGCCTTCCGGCGCTTCGACCGGTGCGCATGAGGCTGTCGAGCTGCGCGACGGCGGCTCCCGCTACCTGGGCAAGGGCGTGCTGAAGGCCGTCGATGCTGTCAACGGCGAGATCTTCGACACCATCGGTGGCCTCGATGCGGAAGACCAGATCCACATCGACCAGACCATGATCGAGCTGGACGGCACCCCGAACAAGGCCCGTCTCGGCGCCAACGCCATCCTCGGCGTGTCGCTGGCCGTTGCCAAGGCTGCTGCCCAGTCCTCCGGCCTGCCGCTTTACCGCTATGTCGGCGGCGCGTCTTCCCGCCTGCTGCCGGTGCCGATGATGAACATCATCAACGGCGGCGCCCATGCGGACAACCCGATCGACTTCCAGGAATTCATGATCATGCCGGTGGGCGCGGAGAACTTCTCCGAGGCGCTGCGCATGGGTGCGGAAGTGTTCCACACGCTGAAGAAGGCCCTGAAGGACGCCGGTCACAACACCAACGTGGGTGACGAAGGCGGCTTTGCGCCGAACCTCGAATCGACCGACGCTGCCATCGGCTTCGTCATGAAGGCCATCGAGAAGGCCGGTTACAAGCCGGGTGAGGACATCTACCTCGCGCTCGACGCCGCTTCCACCGAGTTCTACAAGGACGGCAAGTACGTTCTGGCCGGTGAAGGCAAGACGCTGGACTCGGACCAGATGGCCGCTTACCTCGCCGATCTCTCCGCCCGCTACCCGATCATCTCCATCGAAGACGGCATGGCCGAAGACGACTGGGCCGGCTGGAAGGCCGTGACCGAGCTGTGCGGCAACCGCGTGCAGCTGGTGGGCGACGACCTGTTCGTGACCAACACCAGCCGCCTGCGCCAGGGCATTGCCAGCGCCACCGCCAACTCGATCCTCGTGAAGGTGAACCAGATCGGCTCCCTGACCGAGACGCTGGACGCCGTGGAAACCGCCCACAAGGCCGGTTACACCGCCGTCATGTCGCACCGTTCGGGCGAAACCGAGGACGCAACCATTGCCGACCTCGCCGTTGCCACCAACTGCGGCCAGATCAAGACCGGCTCGCTGGCCCGTTCCGACCGGCTTGCCAAGTACAACCAGCTGCTGCGCATCGAGCAGGAACTGGGCTCCCAGGCCCGTTTCGCCGGCCGCTCCATCCTGAAAGCTTGATTGGCCTGAAGGCCTGATTGGCCTGACGGTTTGATCAGTCTGAAGGAAAGCTGAGTTTGAAGCCCCCGGAACCGGAAGGTTCCGGGGGTTTTTGTTTCTGACTGTTCTCATTCTGGCTATGGAGGCGGTATGTTTTTTGCTCTGCCTTGCCACTTGCCGCAGTGTCGCCCCGGCCTTTGAGCCGGGGCCCACTCATTTGCAGAGAGATGCCAAAATCTGCTGAAGGTGAGAAACGGATGGTCTCATGCGCCTGCTGCGCCTTCGCGGTTCATTTCACCGCTCTGAAAGCGAGTAGTCCCCGGGTCTGCGCTCCGCTCCGCCCGGGGCGGCGCCGGATTTGTGGCATCGGGCAGAAATTAATGCGGAACCCAGATCAGGTTCTTCCTCATTCCACCGCGAACAGGCTGATCACCACGCCCTTGCCGAGCCTGGCGCCGCGGCTGACGAAGATGGTGCGGTTGACCCATTGATAGCGCGGGTCGCCGGTTTCGAGCCTTGCGGAGGAGCGCATGTAATAGGCGTCGGGGGACACATCGCCGCCTTTGGCAAGCTCTGCCATCACATCCGCCGGGCCATGGCGGAAGCCGCTGTCGCGCATTTCGATGAGGGCGCCGTCTTCCGTCTCGAAGGCGTAGCGGGCATCAAGCACCGCCAGCCCGCCCTCATGCAGCGTCAGCCAGTCCGCGCCCAGATTGAGAATGCGGCCGTTGAGGCGGGGGCCGGAGACCGTGCCGCCGGTGATCTGCATGATCTTGCGCTCGCCGCCTCTGCCTTGCCCCATGGCGCGGGGCGGTGCGACCTCGACCCTGAGATCGCACACGTGCACAAGGCGGGGCGCCGCCAGGGCAGGGGATTCTGGGGCAGGGGATTCGCGGCTCATGTCTTCCGGCGTGCGGCTGGTCATCTGCGGCTTCCTTCCAGAGGTTCAGACGGGCGCCGACACAGGCGCCGGGGCGGGCACCCTTGCGCCTTCGGCAATCATCCGCGGGGCGGCGTTGAGGGCGTCCTTGGCAAAGCCGGCAGCGGCCTTGTAGGCGCCCATGAAGCTGGCGCGCTCTTCCGGCGGAATCACGTCATCGATGTTGTCAAAGTCGCCGCCACAGCGCTCGTCCACCATGTTGAGAAGGCCGAAGGGGCCAGCCCCCCGGTTGCGCAGGATGAGCTGCGAGACGGGGCCGCAGAGCTTTTCGTCAAAGGCGGAAAGCGCCTCCGGCGTGACGCCATGGGCCAGCATCATGACACCGAGCGTGCGGGCATCGATGATGGCCTGGCTCGCGCCATTGGAGCCGGTCGGATACATGGCGTGGGCCGCATCGCCCATCAGCGCCACCGGGCCATCCACCCATGTGTCCACCGGGTCCCGGTCGATCATCGGGTTTTCATAGGCGACATCCGCACCGCGCAGCAGCGCCGGAACGTCCATCCAGTCATAGGTCCAGTCAGCGAAGTGATGGAAGAAATCCTCTACCTCAACCTGACGGAACCAGCCGGTGGCATCGCGCTTGCTGATGTCGTCATAGGTGACTTCGGCAATCCAGTTGATGCGGGCAAGGCCGGTCTGAGGATCAACGGGCGAAATCGGATAGATGACCATGCGGTGCCGGTGCGAGCCGAGGCCGATGAAGGACGAGCCGGTGCGCACCGGCTTTGCCATCGCCGTGCCGCGCCACATGACAGCGCCGCCCCAGTGGATCGGCGGCTGATCCGGGTGCATCTGCGCACGCACGGCCGAATGGATGCCGTCAGCGCCAATCAGCAGCGTGCCTGTTTCTTCACTGGCGGAGCCATCCGCATGGCGGAGCAGGGCGGTGACAGTGCCATCCGGGTTCTTGCGGTAGCCGGTGACCTTCGCCCCCAGAATGGCTGCCTCTTCACCTGCGCGGGCGCGGAAGGTTTCAAAGAGCAGCATGTGCAGCTCGCCCCGGTGCACGGCATATTGCGGCCAGTTGTAGCCGGCCTCCAGCCCGCGCGGTTCGGCGTAGATTTCCTGGCCATTGCGCCCCACAAGCGCCCATTCACGCGCCGGAACGCCCACCTTGTCCAGCATGTCCGCCGTGATGCCGAGATCGAACAGCTCGCGCACAGCATTGGGCTGGATGTTGATGCCGACGCCCAGCGGCTTCAGCTCGCGCACGGATTCAAACACCTTGCAGCGCACGCCGATCTGATGAAGCGTCAAGGCCAGCGCCATGCCGCCAATTCCGCCGCCTGCGATCAGGACCAGAGGTTCCGTCACCCGCATTCCTCCCCGAGATTGCTTTTGGCAAGGGGTATAGCGGGAGCAGGGCGAAATGGGAATGGATTTGGCGGGGAGGGGCCGTTCTACCGGTGTTGAGGCATGGTTGCCGGATCGCGCGCGCCATGCCGAAGACCGATGATCACAACTGCGTCTGAGTGAATTTCGTAGAAGATGACATATGGATAAGGCCTTGCCACGATGCGGCGCAGACCTGCAGAACTTGTTATAATTCCGCTTCGCGGATAATCGGCAAGGAGACTTAAAATCGCTGCGATACGCGCTTTGACCCGGGCTGCCGCAAAAGGATCCTCATGGTCTATCTGAAAGAGGATTTCCTCAAATTCCGCCAACGCCTGCGGTGTAAACTTCAGCTTCACAGGCCGTGTTTCGCCCAGACTGCGCGAACATGATCGTCAGACGCAAACTCACCACGCGCTGCCTGTGACCGGGATACGGATAAAGACGCAATTTCCTCCGGATCCAATTCGTAAACAGCCATATCGTCTTCCGAACCGGCAAGGCTTAGAAGCAGGCGTGCAAGCTCATCCTGCTGCTCAGGCGGAAGCCGGCGGACTTGATCAAGGGCTTGTTCAAGAAGCTTGGTCATTCTTGGAGTATGATCGTTTTCTTCAGAGAATGGAAGAAAGAAGGCGGTTTCAATCGTGCCGGCGGACCTGCCGGAAATACTCCAAGATCCTACGCATCGCCGGGGGAAGGGCGTCCGGTGAGACCCAGCTGAGGGCTGATACCTCGTCAGGATTGGCAAGAAGCGCGCCGGACGGGTTCGCAAAGAGATAGCGCAGATCGATATGGATATGCGCCGGCTCGTTTTTCTTCCTGTTTTCAGGGATGCCGTGGACATCGATATCGATGGGAAGCCTATCCTGCAGCTGCGCGGCGAGACCGGTTTCTTCGGACAGTTCTCTGGCAGCAGCGTCAGGGGGCATTTCTCCGGCATCGATGTGGCCGCCGGGAAACAGCAGTTTTCCGAGCGTGAGATGCTCCACCATCAGGACTTTGCCATCCTGCAGCAGCACGGCACTTGCGGTCACATGCGCCGGAACCGTCGACCGGGCGGTCATATCCGCATCGCTGCGCCAGAGCCGGTCAATGACGGAAAGCTCTTCCAGACGCGCCGGATGGGCCGCGCAGAAGGCGCTGATCAGGTCTTTGATTTCGGTATTATGGTTTGAAAACAAGGCTCTGGCTCCACAGTCCGGACGGGTCATTCAGCGGGCCGCGATGGCCTTTAGAATGGCAGCAGACGGCGCAACTGTCGCGATCTTGCCGTCCATATAGGCCAGCGAGACACGGGCATGTTCTTCGTCATAGGAGGCCGTGCAGTCGCGGGCGATGGTGACGCGCAGATCGCGCTGATAGGCATCGATGGCGCTCATGCGGACGCAGGCATGGGTGTTGATGCCGCACAGAACCACATGCCCGGCGCCCATATGCGCCAGCCGGTCTTCAAGGTCTGTCCGGAAGAAAGCGCTGTAGCGCTTCTTGACAATGACCACATCTCCGGGCCGCCAGTCGAGATCCGCATGAAGCTGCGCGCCGCGCGTGCCCATGATGGTGGCCTTGATGTTGCGCTCACGCATTTCGGCAAAGGCATCGCTGAGGCCGGGCTCAAACTCCTGACGCACCCAGACGACGGGAAGCCCGGCCATCCGGAAGGCAGCGGCCAGCCGGTTGGTCTGCGCAATCAGCTCCGCCGTTCGCCCGGCGTCCCAGCTGTCGAGAAAGTCGTTGAGCAGATCGATGATGATGAGACAATGTGAAGCCATGGCGCGAAACAACCGCAGCACCGTGTCATCCATGTGACGGGAGGCATGTGACAGGCGGCGTCGCTTCGGCGCCAATCCCACCGCATATAGATAAGTTCCATAATATATCTTATCCGACATTTGTATATGCCAAGGGTGCCTTTCATTCTGCCAAAGGCCTGCGCGCTGTGACGGTGCAACACTCCGCTCACGCCGGAACAAACAACAAGCATCCCGGCTCTCCGGTCCCGGCTCGCGCTGCGCTTGGCCGGGATGACGATGGAAAGGTGCTGTATGAGACAGCTCACTCTTCCATTCCCTCCACGTTCTGGAAGGCGGCATCCTGCAAGGCGGCGCGGGCGGCGGAGATGGAGTGGCCGGCGCGGCACATGGCGGCCATGTCCTTGCGGTCCTTGTCGCGGCGGGTTTCCGGGCTCTCGTCCTGGTGGCCCTTGCGCCACGGCCCGAGCCTGCGGCGCTGCGCAAAGCGGCGGGCGGCGCTGGCGTCCGACGTTTCGTCCTGATCCAGCACCGCATCGATCATCTGACGCGCCACACCTTTGGCCCCCAGTTGCGCGGCGATCTTGCGTGTGGAGGCTCCCTTGCGGCGCAGGCTGGCGAGTTTGGTTTCGGCAAAGCTGCGGTCGTTCACCAGACCGCTGCGGCTGCACTTGTCCAGCACCGCCTCGATCATCGGCGCATAGACGCTTGCATCCGTACCATGGTGGCGGGCGGCGCGGGCCACCTTGCGCTCCAGCACAAGCCGCAGATTGGCCAGTGACGTGGCATAGCGCTCCAGATAGGCCAGGGCCTGCCGCGTGAGGCGTTCCTCTGTCGGAATGCGCGGCGCCCGGCGTTGTGCCTTGCCGCCAGCGGACCTTGTAGACAAGGGCCTTGCAGACGCCGGGCTTTCGTCACTGCGGCCGTCTGTCCGGGCGCTGGCCGGACGGTCCTGCGCGCCGTCATCGGCCATGAAGCCCTCCGAAAATCCGTTTCATGCCAATCAAGATATTGGAAACATTGGATTTTTCAAGGATAAAATGGTCGCGTCTGACCGGAGGGCATCAGTGCCCTCCTCCGCCGCCAGAGTTCAGTTTCGGCTTTTCGACAAAGAAGATGGCGGCCAGCAGGCAGATGAACAGCAGGGTCAGCAGCATGAACATGTCGATGAAGGACATGATGAAGGCCTGCTGGGTGACCATGCCCTTCACCGCATTGAGGGCCGCCGTGGGGCCTGCATCGCCCAGCGGCGCATAGGCCTGCGTCAGCATGGACATGGTTTCCTGCACCGGCTCACGGGCGCCATTGACGCTTTCGGCCAGGCGCTCGTAGTGGAAGTCACGCCGTTCGGTCAGGAAGGAGTTGATCAGCGCAAGGCCCACGGCACCGCCGAGGTTCCGCGTCAGATTGAACAGGCCGGAGGCGTTCTTGATCATCTGCGGCGGCAGCATGCCGAGGGCAATGTTGTTGATCGGCACCATGCACAGCATCAAGGAACAGCCGCGCAGGATCTGCGGCAGCAGCAGTTCGTAGAAATCCCAGTCCTGCGTCAGACCGGTGACCAGATAGGTGCCAAGGGCAAAGCCGCCGAAGCCGATGCCCATCATCACGCGCGGATCGAGCACGCTCATCAGCCGTCCGGCGATGGGCGCTGTCAGGAACATGGCAAGGCCGCTGACGAACATGGTCTCACCGATCTGCAGTGCGGTGTAGCCGCGGATGCCGGAGAGATAGACCGGATAGAGATAGGTCAGGCCATAGAGCCCGATGCCCATGACGAAGCTGAACAGGCTGCCCATGGCGAAGTTCTTGTTGCCGAAGGCGCGCAGGTCCGCCACCGGCTCATCCACGGTGAAAGCCCGGTAGAAGAACAGCAGCGCGGCGGCACCCGAGAGCACGGAGAACAGGACGATGTGCTCGCTCTGGAACCAGTCGTCGTTGGTCCCCTCCTCCAGCACATATTCGAGCGAGCCAAGGAACACCGCCATTGCGGCAAAGCCGGTCCAGTCGAACTTGTCGAGAAGGCTCATGTCCGGCTCGTCGAAGTCGATCAGCGAAATGGCGGCAATCGTCACGAAGATGCCGGGAATGACGTTGATCAGGAACAGCCAGTGCCAGGACATGAAGTCGGTGAGATAGCCGCCCAGCGTCGGGCCGATGGTCGGGGCCAGCGTTGCGACGAGGCCGATGATCGGCGACACGATGCTGAATTTCTCACGCGGGAAGATCAGATAGGCCGTCGCAAACACGGTGGGGATCATGCCGCCGCCGAGAAAGCCCTGCAGCGTGCGCCAGAGGATCATTTCGTTGATCGTCGTGGCCGTGGCGCACATGAAGCTCATGGCGGTGAAGCCGCCGGCGGAGATGGCAAACATCCAGCGGGTCGAGAGCATGCGCGACAGATAGCCGGACAGCGGAATCATGATCACTTCGGCGATCAGATAGCTGGTCTGCACCCACGGAATCTCATCGCTGGAGGCGCCAAGCCCGGCCTGGATCTCCGACAGGGAGGCCGAGACGATCTGGATGTCCAGGATCGCCATGAACATGCCGAAGACCATGCACAGGAAGGTCAGCATCCTGCGTGGGGTCACGACGGGTTGGGCCGGAACGGCCATCGTTGCGTCTGTCATGTTGCGTCCGCCGCCCTTCTGGGGCGCCCGCTGTCAGCGGGCGCTCGCGGTCTCGCTGCCGGGAAGGCCCGTGATCCGCGTGCCGGTGCGGGTATCGACTTCCACGACCACCGACATGCCGGGGCGCAGCACGGAAGCGCCCTCTTCGCTTACCGGAACGGAAATGCGCACCGGCACGCGCTGCACCACCTTGGTGAAGTTGCCCGTGGCATTTTCGGACGGCAGCAGGCTGAAGACGGAGCCGGTCGCCGGGGACAGGCTCTTCACGGTGCCGTGCAGCTCAAGCTCCGGGTAGGCATCGACGGTCACCTTCACCGAAGCGCCGGGCTGGATGGCATCCAGCTGGGTTTCCTTGAAATTGGCGTCAATACGGGCATCGGCCAGCGGCACGATGGAGGCGACGCGGCTGCCGGTCTGCAGCAGCGAGCCCACCTGCGCCGCCCGGTTGCCGACGACACCGGAAACCGGCGCCCGCACCACGGTGAAGTCCAGATCCCGTTCGGCCTTTTCCAGCGCCGTGCGGGCGGAGGCAATGGCTTGCTCGGCTTCCTTCTTCTGGCTCTCCAGCACGGCCACGTTGGCTTCGGCGACCGAGACGGCCGCCTTGCTGCTGGCAACCGTGGCGGAGGCGTCGCGCATGTTGGCAAGCGCCGTGTCCAGAGAGGCCTGGCTCGACACCTTGCCCGCGGTCAGTTTCACCTGGCGCTCGTAACTTGCCTTTGCCTCGATGTCGCGGGCTTCAGCCGCTTCGACAGAGGCCCTCGCCTGCTCGACGGAGGCTTGGCTGGCGATGATCTGGCGGGCGATACGCTCCACCGTCGCTTCGGCGCTGGCCACATTGTCCTTTGCGGACTGCACGGCCAGCCGGTAATCGCCGTCATCAATGCGGGCGATCACCTGCCCTGCGTCCACATGCTGGTTGTCGGCCACCTCGATGCTGGCGACATAGCCCGACACCTTGGACAGAACCGTGGTGATATCGGCCGAAACATAGGCATCATCCGTCGAGGCCATGAAGCGGCCATGGGTCCACCAGCCATAGCCCTCATAGGCCCCGGCAGCGGCGGCAAGAAGCAGGATGACCCGCATGACCTTGCCCGCCTTGCCCTTCTTCTTCGGCGTGCTGCCACCCTCGCCGGCCTGCTGGCCGGTGGCAGGCTGCGGGTCTCCCTGGGCATTCCGGGCACGGGTGGGGGATGGTGCTTCCGGGCTGCCAGCGGGAGACCCGCTGCCATCCGCCGCGGGTGCAGCCGCGCGGCGTTCCTCTCCGCTGCCGGTGGGGGTACCGGACGCGGGAGATTGGGTTTCAGTCTTGAGAAGTGTGGCAGTGCTGGTCACGGCGGGGGAGCCTTCGTTGTGTGCCTTTCGCACATAAATAGTTTGACTGAACGGTTCGGTCAATAGATGATTTGAAAAGACAGCCCTCCGGAACAGGGTTCCTCCCCCGCTGAAATCACGGCATCTTCCGGGTGGAATTTGACAGAGGGCCCTTCACGAACCTACGTAGGGGCAACGCCGCTGCAACAGAGCTGAAACGGATCATGACTGCACAGGATGCCCAGGTGGACGGAGACAAGTCCGGCCAGCCCGCCAATGCCAAACGCCACCAGATTCTGGACGGCGCACGCCGTGTGTTCCGCGCCAATGGCTTTGACGGGGCGAGCATGGAAACCATCGCCCGTGAGGCCGGGGTGTCGAAGGGCACGCTCTATGTCTATTTCGACAGCAAGGAAGCCCTGTTCAAGGCGCTGATCCTGAAGGACCGGCAGCTTCAGCCCGAGCATTGCATCACGGATCTGGATGACAGCGCGCCGCTTGAGGACGCGCTCATGCGGCTTGGCATCGTCTATCTTTCACGGATGATCCTGCCCGAAACCATCTCGACCCTGCGCATGGTGATGGGGGCATCGGAGAAGTTCCCCGAATTTGGCGCCCTGCTCTATGAGGAAGGCCCGAAGAAGGGCATCCGCCACCTGAAGCAGTTCCTGCTGCACCGGCACGAAATCGGCCAGATCACGGACTGCGATCTGGAACTGGCGGCGAGCCAGTTTCTGGATCTTTGCATCTCCGGCACCATGCGCCGCATGCTGCTGACCTCAGGCTCGGCGCCCTCTCAGGCCGAGCAGCAGGCAATCGTCGCCTCAGCCGTACGCGTGTTCATGAAGTCCTATGCGATGAGCAAAGCCTGACAGGAGCTTGAGCCCGGTCAGTCCGAAGAGCCGGGCGCCGCTCCCCCGCCTGCCAGCTTGATCACCATGCCGTCATAGGCAGGTTCCACATGCGGCGGAAGCTCACGGCAGAGCGTGGCATAGTCCATGTCGTTGTGCATGTTGGTGAGGATCGCCCGCGCCGGCTTCAGGCTGGCGATCCAGTGCAGCGCATCGTCCAGCGAGAAATGGCTGGGATGCGGCGTGCGGCGCAGGGCATCGATGATGAACAGCCGCAGACCGGCGAACCGCGCCACTTCGCTTTCGGGAATCTCTGACACATCAGGTAGATAGACCACGTCCTGAAAGCGGAACGCGAGGGAATCGATTTCCCCGTGATGCACCCGGATGGGCTGGAAGGCGATCGGTCCGCCTGCTCCGCCAATCACGGTTTCCTCTCCTGCCGCCAGCCGCCGCTCGTCCAGGATCGGCGGATAGGAGGAGCCGGGCGGTGTGGTGAAACAGTAGTCGAAGGCCTCATGCGCGCGGGCCGAGGTGGGCTCGTCCATGTAGACGGGCACCTTCATGCGGTTGCGCAGCGCCAGCATCCTGAGGTCATCGATACCATGCAGATGATCTGCATGGGCATGGGTGTAGATCACCGCATCCAGATACCCTGCCCCGGCGTCGAGCAATTGAGCGCGCATGTCCGGCCCCGTATCAATGAGAACCGTTGTCTCGCCCCCCTCGCCTTTCTGGCGCACCAGCAGGGCGCAGCGGCGGCGGCGGTTGCGCGGCTCGGCCGGATCACAGCGTCCCCAGTCGTCACCAAGGCGCGGCACGCCCCCTGATGATCCGCAGCCGAGGATGGTGATCTCCAGCTCTGCGCTCATTCTGCCTCCGGCCGTTTCGCCTTGGTGAAGAGACGGAAGAAGTTGTCCGTCGTCTGCCGGGCCATGTCTTCCGCGCTCACGCCATGCACTTCGGCAAGGATCTGGGCGGTGAAGGCCGTATAGGCCGGCTCGTTGCGCTTGCCGCGCCAGGGCTGCGGGGCGAGATAAGGCGCATCGGTTTCAACCAGCAGCCGGTCACGCGGCACGCTGGCGGCAATCTCGCGGATCTCCTCCGAGCGCTTGAAGGTCAGAATGCCGGAGAAGGAAACATAAAGCCCCAGCTCCACGCCGCGCCGGGCCAGCTCCGGGCCGGAAGAGAAACAGTGCAGCAGCGCCGGGAAGGCCCCCTTCCCCATTTCCTCGGTCAGGATCGCCATCATGTCCTCATCCGCATCGCGCGAATGGATGACCAGCGGCAGCTGGGTGCGGCGGGCGGCCTCGATATGGGTGCGAAGCCCCTGCGCCTGCGAGGCCCGCGGTGCCTTGTCGTAGAAGTAATCGAGCCCTGCTTCCCCGATGGCAACGACCTTGGGATGCTGGGCCAGCTGCACCAGTTCGTCCGCCGTGACGTCCAGTTCCTCGTGAGCATTGTGCGGATGGGTGCCGACCGAGCAATAGACGCTGTCATAGGCTTCCGCGATGGCCAGCACCTGCGGGAACTTGCGCACCCGGGTGGAGATCGTGACCATCAGCTTCACGCCAGCCGCGTGGGCGCGTGCAATCACCTCGTCCCGTTCGGCCTCGAAGTCGGGAAAATCGAGATGGCAGTGGCTGTCGACAAGCATGGGAAAGCCTTGGGGGAACCTTGTGGATAACATGCGGGCAATCCATGTGGAGAACCGGTGCCCTCCCCTGTGGATCAACCTCGGAACTCTTTGAAAGAGCGGGGATTTCCCCGCTCTCTCGCATTTTCGCAGCTTATGCGTCTGCCTGTTCCGGCTCCACATAGCGCGGGAAAGCCGGCTCGGGCTTGGGGATTTCCACGCCGGCGGCAAGCCGCCCGGCTGCACCGAGCGTTGCAAAGCTGCGGGCGCCGGCCGGAACCGACAGGTTGTCGAGCAGCTTGGCCGCTGCAGCCGGCGTGACCGGCTGGGCCAGGATGGCGATCTGGCGGATCACTTCGGCCGTGACATAGAGCACCGTGTTCATGCGCTCCGGATCGGTCTTCTTCAGCGCCCAGGGCTCCTGTGCGGCGAAGTAGCGGTTGGCTTCGGCCACGCAGGCCCAGATGCAGGCAAGACCCGCATGGATTTCCTGCTTGGAGAAGGCCGCGCGGCAGGTCTCCAGCATGGCGTCGGCCTGCGCCAGAATGGCCTCGTCGGCCGGGTGAAGCGCACCCGGCTGCGGCAGCTTGCCGTCGCAGTTCTTGGAGATCATCGACAGGGAACGCGACGCCAGATTGCCAAGGTCATTGGCCAGATCAGCGTTGATGCGGTTGACGATCGCCTCGTGGCTGTAGTTGCCGTCCTGTCCGAAGGGCACCTCGCGCAGGAAGAAGTAGCGGGTCTGGTCGAGGCCGTAATGCTCGATCAGGCTGAAGGGGTCGATGACGTTGCCGACCGACTTCGACATCTTCTCGCCGCGGTTGAACAGGAAGCCGTGGGCATAGACGCGCTTGGGTAGCGGGATGCCGGCCGACATCAGGAAGGCAGGCCAGTAGACCGCGTGGAAGCGGATGATGTCCTTGCCGATGATATGGGCATCCGCCGGCCAGTAGGACCAGCGCGCATCCCCCTCATCCGGGAAGCCTGCACCGGTGATGTAGTTGGTGAGCGCATCCACCCACACATACATCACGTGCCGCTCGTCACCCGGCACCGGAATGCCCCAGTCGAAGGTCGTGCGAGAAACGGACAGGTCCTTCAGCCCGCGGCTGACGAAGCTGACGATCTCGTTGCGGCGCTCGGACGGGCCGATGAAGTCCGGATTGGCCTCGTAATGGGCCAGAAGCTTGTCCTGATAGGCGGACAGGCGGAAGAAGTAGCTCTCCTCCTCCACCCATTCCACCGGCGTGCCCTGCGGGCCGTAGCGCACGCCATCGGCGCGCACTTCGGTCTCGCCCTCCTGATAGAAGGCCTCGTCACGCACGGAGTACCAGCCGGAGTAGCTGTCCTTGTAGATGTCGCCATTCGCCGCCATCCGCTTCCAGATTTCCTGGCTCGCCTTGTGGTGGCGCTCCTCGCTGGTGCGGATGAAGTCGTTGTTGGTGCAGCCGAGGGCCTCCACCATGGCGCGGAAGCGGGCGGAGTTGCGGTCGGCCAGTTCCTGCGCGGTGATGCCTTCCTTGCGCGCCGTCTGCAGCATCTTCTGGCCGTGCTCATCCGTGCCCGTCAGGAAGAACACATCCTTGCCATCCAGCCGCTGGAAACGGGCCATCGCATCGGTGGCAATCGCCTCATAGGCATGGCCGATGTGGGGCACACCGTTGGGATAGGAAATGGCCGTGGTGATGTAGTAGCGGGGCTTGTCGGTCATGACGCTTCGGATGCTTTCGGGCGAGAACTGGCTACAAACGGGAGAAACAGCCGGACAGGTGTCCGGTCATCAGCAGGTGCCTTGCGGGCGGCAAGGCTTCATGCGGGCATTCGCATGGCCTCGGAGAGGGACCGGAACACGTCGATGACTACCTGTTTCTTGTCAAGATTGAGCGCCTCGGCATCCGCCGCCGCGCGGCCCATCTTTTCCCATACCTCGGTCCACCTGACAAGCCGTGAGGCGTGCCCTGCGTCCGGCCCGCGCAACTGGGCGTGCATCCAGTCCCGCGCCACCGACAGGAAGGCTTCCCAGTTGTCGGTTTCGCCGCGTGCCGAAACGAGATCGGCAAAGGCATGCAGCGCCACCGGATCAATGCGCGGCAGGCGGGCGGCGAGATTGTGGAAGCCCTGCGTCACCGCCAGCCCCTCACCGGCCAGCAGCAGAAGGGCCGAGCGCAGGCTGCCGCCGGCAAAGCGCGCCACATCCGCCATGGCGGAAGGATCGGCACTGCCGCCCAGGCCGGAAAGCGCCTGGGTCATGGCGCGCTCGTCCAGCGGCTGCAGATCCAGCCTGCGGCAGCGCGAGCGGATGGTCGGCAGCAGGCGCCCCGGCGCGTGCGACAGCACGAAGAACAGAGAGTTGGCGGGCGGCTCTTCCAGAATTTTCAGCAGCGCGTTGGCGGAACTGGCGTTCATGTCATCCGCCGCATCGACAATGCAGATCCGCAGCCCCTGACCCGATGCCGTGGTGCCGTAAAAGGACACGGTGCGGCGCACCTCGTCCACCGGCAGATCGGTCTTGAAGCGCTTGGTCTTGTCGTTATAGGGCCTGCGCAGATGCAGCACATTGGGGCTCGCACCCGCCGCGATCTGGCGGCTGACGATATGCCCCTCCGGCACGGCAAGGCTGCTGGCTGCGGCAACCTCGGGTGAAAACCTGTCCGGATGGGCCAGCGCGAAACGCGCAAAGCGGAAGGCAAGCGTCGCCTTGCCGATGCCCTTCTGCCCGCCGACGAGCCAGGCATGATGGAAGCGCGGCGAACGGTAGGCCTCGATCAGCTCGCGCTCGGCTGCCTCCTGCCCCACGAGGGCAAACTGCTCGCGCGGCAGCGGCACGCCGTCGATGGCGTCGACCTCCGGGGTGGCTTCGATGTCCGTGTTACGCGCCATGGCCGGATCCTGCGCCTTCCCTGTTCTTCAGGCCGAAACGGGAGGACACCACCTGCCAGATGGCCGCTTCCACGCCGCCTGCATCCTGCGCGCCGTCAATGACCACAATGCGGTCCGGCTCGGCGTCCGCAAGCTCCAGGAACAGCTGCCGCCGCCGCTCGTGGGTTTCCATGGCATCGGTCTCGAACCGGTCCGGGCTGTTGCCGCTGGCATTCTGCGCCCGCGTGTCCACCCGCTTCAGGCCGATGGCAGCCGGAACGTCGATCAGCACCGTCAGATCAGGCCTCAGCCCGTTTGTGGCCGTCACCTCCAGCACATCCAGCACCTGGGCCTCGACGCCCGCCTCGCCCTGATAGACGCGGGTCGAATCGGCATAGCGGTCGCACAGCACCCACTCCCCGCGCTCCAGCGCCGGACGGATGGTCACATCCACATGGTCGGCACGGGCGGCGGCAAACAGCATCGCCTCACCGCGCGGGCCCAGCTTGCGCGCCGCACCCGACAGCAGCACCTCGCGGATCATCTCCGCCCCCGGCGAGCCGCCCGGCTCACGCGTCAGCGTCACCCGCAGCCCCTGTTGCAGCAGGCGCTCGCGCAGGCGGCGGATCTGGGTGGACTTGCCCGCCCCCTCTCCGCCTTCAAATGTGATGAACCGCCCCAGCGCCAACGAAACTCTCCAACTCATCCGCCCCGCAGGGCGCTGCATCACAGCCAGCCGAACAGCAGCTGACGCACACCATTCATCGCCCGCTGGCTCAGCGTGCCCTCGCTGACGTCACCGCCAGTCAGAAGCGGTGCGCGGTAAACGATGGCATCATCCGGCCCCAGCACCCTGATTTCGCCCACCACGGTGCCCTTTTCAACCGGCGCAAGCAGCGGCCCGTCATAAACGGCGCGCAGACGGTAGTTCATCGTGCCGCCCGTGGGCAACAGAACCTCGACAGTGCGCGCCGCCACCAGCGGCACCTCGCCTGCCGTGCCGCCGAACACGCGCGCGCTGGCCACCTGTGCCCCGGCATCAAACAGGCGGTTGAGGGTGAAGGCATCCCATGCCCCCTCGACAAGATCCTTCAGCGCCGCCAGCCGTGCCTTGTCCGTGGGAAGGCCGGAAAGGGCCGCAATCACCCGCCGCCCGTTCCGCTCCACCGAAACAAGACCGCTGAACCCATCCTTTTCGGTCTGACCTGCCCCCAGCCCGTCGAGCCCGGTAACATTGCCCAGAAACGGGTTCTTCGCCCGCTGGAAAATGTTGTTCCAGGTGAACTCCGGCTGGCTGAACAGGCCGTAGCGGTCCTTGTGCTCGCTCAGGATATAGCCGGCCAGCAGACTGAGATCGCGTGCCGTCACTTTCACGCCCGGCGCCGGATAGCCGGTCGGATTGGCAAAATGCGTGTTCTTCATGCCAAGCTTGACCGCAAGAGCGTTCATGCGCCCGGCAAAGGCCTCCTCGCTGCCTGCAAGTCCTTCAGCCAGAACGATGGCCGCATCATTGGCATTGTGAACGAGGAGCCCCTGCAGCAGGTCGGACACCGCGATCTGCGACTTCACGGCCGCAAACATCGTCGCCCCGCGTGACGGCGCTCCGCCTGTGCGCCAGGCATGTTCGCTGACTGTGTAAAGCGTGTCTTCGGACGTTTCCCCCGCCTTCAGCGCATCAAAGACGATCGCCGCCGTCATCACCTTGGCAAGGGAGCCCGGCTCAAACGGCTGGTCCGGCGCCTTGGCATAAAGCAGCGTGTCACTGGACTGGTCGAGAAGAATGGCGGTCGTGGCACGGGTGGCCAGCACATCCTGCGCCGCAGCGGGGCGCGGCATGCACAGGCCGGAAAGCAGAAGCCCTGCGACAAGGGCCGCAAGGCTGAAGCGTTTGAACCTTGTCTGCAGCGGCCGCGCGGCCGTTTCACCCTGCCCGATCATGTTCCACCCGGCCGAAAACCGCTCAAAACCGCCCCAAACAGCCGGAATCCAGCCTGCGCCTGCCGCCAGATCAGCGGTTCAGCTTCTGAAGGGACGTTGCGCTGTTCTCGAACGTTTCGAACGCACCGAAAACACCATTGATACGGTCGTTGGCGGCATAGGACGACACGGCCCCGCCGCGCAGCAGGTTGCGCGGTGCATTCAGCCCCGGCTGCCAGATCATCTGCGGCTGACCGGCGGCTGACGGATCCTGATAGGCCGCAGGCGCCGCATTTACCGGCGATGCCGCAGGCACGCGGATGGTGCCAAGGGTTTGCGGCTGTTCACCCAGCGTCTGGACGGCGGGAGCGGCAGCGGGAACCTCGGTAGCGGTGGCTGCGGCCGGGCTCATGATGGCCTGGGCTTCAGCGGCAGCCGCCGACGCATTGACCGCAGAGGCCGCAGGGCTTGCCGAGGCGACCATGATCTGCGCCGCACTTTCATAGGCAACCGCCGGATCGAAGGCGATCATGTAGGACGGATCAAGCTGCGGATGAGTGGTGCCGGAAGTGGAAGCCACCGTCACCGGCTGCGGCAGTGTCAGGGGACGCGGGCGCGGCGCGAAGCTCGGCACATAATTCGTGCTGCCGGCGCCCTGCGCCAGCGGCTCGGCAGAGGCAACCATCAGAGAAGCGGCAGGCGCGCGGACGGGTCCTGCTGCAGGTGCAGGCGCAGCAGGGGCCTGTGCCAGCATGGTGCCCGGCATCGTGCCGCCCGGCGTCACGGCGCCCGGTCCGTCATAGCTCGCCATCAGGAAGGCCTCGTCATTGCCGTCCATGCGGGCCGGGCCGATATATTCCACCTTCACCTTGCCGATACCGGCCTGCTTGGTGCCCAGCATCTTGGCGACGCGCTGCGACAGATCGATCTCGCGGTTGCCGTGGAACGGCCCGCGGTCATTGACGCGCACGATCATCGAGCGGCCGTTCTCCACGTTGGTCACGCGGGCATAGGACGGCAGCGGCATGGTGGTGTGGGCAGCCGTCAGCGAGTGACGGTCATAGATCTCGCCATTGGCGGTCTTGCGGCCGTGGAAGGCCTCACCATACCAAGACGCAAATCCGACCTTGGTGTAACCCGGCTCTTCCTTCGGATAATACCAGCGCCCGGCCACCTTGTAGGGCTTGCCGACGATGGCGCGGCCACCGCCTTTGGGCACCGGCTTGCCATCGGCGACCACGCGGGGGCTGGCCTTCACGCCGTATTTGGATTCAGGGAAATATTCGGAGGAGCGTTTCTTGGTCGGCGCGCTTTCGCAGGCTGCCAGTGCGAGCGCTGCAGTCAGCGCGATCATCAGTTTCAGGGCGGGCTTGCGGAGTTTCACACCGCCTGCCTCCTGAGCGTCCTTGCTGGCGCATACGGCCTTCTCAGCCATAGCTGCCATCGGGCGTTTCCCCAAACCTTGCATCCTGCCGTCCCACTCACAACGCGTCTGGCGGCCCCAGCACACGCGCTCCATGAAGCCGGTTTCCCGGCACTGTCTCGCGGTTGCGCAAACTGACCGTTCGGTCTCTTGCGCGCAAGTGCATTCCGCCCCCGCAGAAATGCAACAGCCGCAGTTAATCGCATAGTGGTTACCTGATCCTTACCGCTTCGCCAAGTCCCAAAGCGCCGCAGAGGCCATCAAACCGTATCCGGTACACCGTATAGTCCCGGGGCGGCTGTTTTCCACCGTTCCGGCAGGGCCGGAAGCGCCGCTGCCTTCTTGAAATAATTTACCATCCTGCAACATGGCAGAGGGCTCATGCCCCGAATCTGCACCCCTGCCCGGCTCTGGCATATCCCCCTGCCGGTCTGTCCAGGCTTTGCAACGCTGACGCGCCCCGCCCTAAAAAGGCTCAGACCCATCAAGGCTTGGGTCCAGCAAGGCTCGGGCCCATCATTGCATCACTTTGTGATCGTCATCACAAACCGCAGCGGCGGCAGCGCCTAAGGTGATGTCACTGCAACGGGCCGCCCCGCCCTGCGCAGGCTGGGGCCTTCCCGGCACCGGCCGCTGATCCTGCACCCCTGCCCACGACACGCCGGATCAGCGGCCCCCTTCCGGGGGATACACGGCGGGCAACTCTTCCTGACAATGCATTGTATGCGCGGCGCGGCGGCAGCCGTTCTGGCTGCGGAGCGACTGCCCCCTTGCCGCAGCGTCGCCCCGGACGGAGCGCAGCGGAGATCCGGGGCCTACTCGTTTCCAGAGAAATGCCGAATCCTGCAAAATTTCCCGCAAAGACATCTTTGCGCATCTGCCGTAGCCGCCACACATCACGCGAGCGGCTCTGCAAGCGAGTGGTTCCCGGGTCTGCGCTCCGCTCCGCCCGGGATGACCGCCGGAGGATATGGCAAGGCTGAGGCCGCCTTTCCGCGTCAATCCTGCTGTTCCGGGGATGCGCCCCAAGGTGCCACCCGCCCCGTCCCTCGGAGTTTTCAGCCAAGGTTTCTGCGAGGTTTTCTGGCAGGTTACCGGCACGTTTTCTGGCAAGTTCCGGGCAGTCCTCACAAATTCACACCACCCCGCTTGACATTCCCCCCCAAAGCCCCGAAACGGTGTGCACAACGGAAGAGTGGCCGAGTGGTTTAAGGCACCGGTCTTGAAAACCGGCGTAGGTGAGAGCCTACCGTGGGTTCGAATCCCACCTCTTCCGCCATTGCCACATCCATTACCCTCCGCCAGCGTCCATTTTTCCTTGCAAGCCGCCATTTTCGGCGGCTTTATTGTCCGTGCCCGTCCATCGTAATCCACGACCAGCCAGAACAAATGTGGGCACGATGTGGGCACAGAGACAGGGCAAATGTGGGCACAGAGGATGGCGGCGCGAACCGCTCATTCAGGCTTTTACCTGCAGCCGGTCACATGACGCCCTTCTCCAGGAAACAGCCACCGGCGGAAATCCGCCAGCGGCTTTTCTCGTCCCTGTCACCTCAGGCAGGCATCTGCCGGAAGTGCCTTGCGGCTGGCGAAGGTGAGGAGCGACAGCCCGGCGAAGTTCCAGGTGCCGTCGACCGGAGCGCAGACGATCGCCAGTTCCGCCTGCGGCAAATCCTCCAGTAGACGCCGGCCGGCGGAAACCGCCTCCTCGCCCAGGAACAGGGCCTGCGGCATCAGGCGCGCGCAGGCCCCGTGCAGGCGCTCTTCCATCTGCCGGTCCGCTTCGGTCACCAGATCATCCGGCGCGGATTTGGCGCTGACCATGTCAGAGGACAGCCGGCGGAAGCGCGGCAGGATTTCTTCTGCCGCACCCGCGCGCACCTCGTCGATCAACCAGTCCCAGATTTTGGACGAAGGTGCCGTCAAGCTGCCACTCCCCGCCGTTTGATCCAGGCAGAAAGCAGATCGGGAATGTCGGTCTGGAAGACAGATGCCCCGGCCTCGACCAGAACACCCCAGATCGCATCCGGTTCATGCGCGGCGCGGCTGTCGCTGAGCCCGGCCGAGCAGACGGGATCGAGCGTATTGACCCAGACCGAGGTGCCGCCCGCATTGAGCTGGCCAGCGGCAGCACGAAGTGTGTCGAGGCTGTCGAACTTCATTTCGGTCATCACCGCACCGCTTTCCAGCACGCGCGCGACATCATCGGCCCAAGTTTCAACCGTCAGCCGCAGCATCGGCATGACCATGACGCCCGTCGTGGCCTCGATGTGGCGCAGCCGGGCAAGGTCCTCGGCCGTACGCAGCGGGAACTTGACGTTCACCCGGGCTGCGGCACCCAGCTCGGCCGCCGTTTCAGCGACCTTTTCGATCAGGTGCGGATGCTTCACATCGAGATCGAGAAAGCCGCGGCCTTCCGCCTGTGCCAAAACCTGGGCGAGGGCCGGAACCGGCTCATCCGACGCGGCTGAATCGCTGCCGCCATCGCGCTCGCGCAGCCTGAAGCTCGCCAACTCGGCCATGGTTCTGTCCGAGGCCGCGCCGGTTTCGCCGGTCATCCGCTCCAGCGTGTCATCATGCATCAGAAACAGGATCCCGTCAGCGCTCTCCTGGATATCTATCTCGACAATCTGATGCCCGGCGTCAAAGGCGCCGCGGATGGCGAGAAGGCTGTTCTCGGGACCGGTGGTCCAGGCCCCGCGATGGGCAACAATCAACGGCTGGCGGTTCTTGCGGGCGACGAAGTCACGGTAGTTCAACAACGAAATGTCCTTTCGGTCAGGAGACAAGACGAGCGCCGGTTTCGGCGTCGAAGAGATGCAGGGCGTGCTCGGGAATGCCGAGACCAGCATCGGCAGGCACCGGACGCCCGGCCGGAGACTGCACGGCCACCGTCTGACCATCGGGCAGACGGAAGAAATGGACGACATGCGAGCCAAAATCTTCCCGGTGAAGCGGGACAAATGATGCCCCTCCCGCGTCCAGAACCACAGCTTCCGGCCGGACACCGGCCAGAACGGCACCTCGGTGCGTGGAGGCGGCCAGCGGCGTGCCGTCACCAAGCCTAAGCCAGGTGCCGTCGCCCATGGCCGTGATGAGGCTCATCGGCGGATGGCCGATGAAGCTGGCGACGAAGCGCGTGGCCGGGCGGTGGTAGATGTCAGCCGGAGTTCCGATCTGTTCGACCCGGCCAGCGTTCATGACGACAATCTGGTCGGCCAGCGTCAGCGCTTCGGCCTGGTCATGGGTGACGAAGACCGTCGTCGCACCGATGCGGCGGTGCAGGCCGGCGAGTTCCGCACGGGTTTCATGGCGCAGCAGCGCGTCGAGGTTCGACAGGGGCTCGTCAAACAGCATCACCTGCGGCGCACGCACTATGGCGCGGGCAATCGCCACCCGCTGCCTTTGACCGCCCGACAGCTCCGAAGGGCGCCGGGCAAGCAGATCGCCAAGTCCCACCACGCGGGCGGCTTCCGCAATCCGGGTCATGCGTTCGCGGCGCGGCACACCGGCGACCTTCAGCGGATAGCCGATGTTGTCGCCCGCCGTCATGTGCGGATAGAGCGCATAGGACTGGAACACCATGGCGCAGCCACGCTCACGCGGCGGCAGGTCCTGCACTTTCCGTCCGCCGATCTCGATCTCCCCGCCGGAGACCGCCTCCAGCCCGGCAATGAGGTTGAGCAGCGTGGACTTGCCACAGCCGGACGGCCCCAGGATGACGGTGAAGGCGCTGGCGGTGAAGGTCAGGTCGAGCGGTGGCAGCACCTCGGTTGCGCCGAAGCGCTTGGCTACGCCTTTCAGCGCAATTTCAGCGGCTTGTGTCATGTCATTTCTCCGAGAGGGCATAGCCGCGCACGATGAAGCGTTGCAGCAGGGCAACCATGGCCAGCGGGATGGCCGAGACGACGAGCGCGCCGGCCATGATCAGCGGATAGTCCGGCACCGCCCCCGGCATGTCGTTGGCCAGCCGGGACAGGCCGACAACGGCCGTCTGCATGTCGGGCCGCGAGGCGGCCACCAGCGGCCACAGGTACTGGGTCCAGCCGCCGAGGAACATCATGATGAACAGGGCGATGAGCGGCGCGCGGGACAGCGGCAGCAGGATGTCGAGGGCAAAGCGGACCGGCCCCGCCCCATCCATCACGGCCGCCCGGGGCAGATCGCGCGGCATCGCCAGAAACGCCTGACGGAACAGGAAAGTGCCGGTGCCATGCGCCACCAGCGGCGCCGCCAGCCCGAACCAGGTGTCCAGCACCGAAAGGCGCATCAGCGGCCCGATGCCGAACAGTTCCAGCAGGATGTTAACCGGCATGCCGACATCGGCGGCGACCTGATAGGTGGTGATCACCCGGAGGTCGAGCGGCAGCATGATGGTGACCAGCGTCAGGGCAAACAGCGCCCCGCCCCAGCGGATCTGGAAGAACACGATCGCCAGCGCGGTCATGAAGGCGAAGAGGCACTTCAGCGTCGCGACCAGCATGGCCGCGACGAAGGAATTGACCAGCTGGCCGGGGAGTGCCGTTTCCTCGAACACGCGGGCGATGTTGGCGAGGATCTGGTCACCCGGCATCCAGCTCAGGCCACCGGTCAGTACCGTTTCATAGGCCTGCGTGGCCGTGATGACCGCGACGACGAGGGGCAGCAGCACGAACCCCATGCCGAGGGCCAAAATGAGACCGGCGGCGCGGTCGATGCTCTTGGTGTTCTCGACCATGTCAGCGCTCGTATCTCACGCGGCGTTCCAGAACGAGGAACTGGAAGGCCGTCAGCATCAGGACAAAGATCATCAGGAGGGCCGTCTGGGTCGCAGCGCCCGACAGGTCATACCCACGGAAGCCGTCCGAGTAGATTTTATACACTAGAAGTGTAGTAGATCCGCCCGGACCACCTTCGGTCATCGAGTCGATCAGGCCAAAGGCGCCGGTGACGCTTTCGGTGAATTCGAGGGCAAAAGACAGGAACAGCTGCGGCGCGATCAGCGGCAACTGGACGTCGCGCACCCGGCGCCAGGGCCCTGCCCCATCCAGCGCCGCCGCCCTGTGCAGCACCTGCGGCACGGCCTGAAGGCCGGAGAGCAGAACGACGAAGTTGAACGGGATTCCGCCCCAGACATGGGCCACGACAATCATCGTGAAGGCGTCAGCTCCGTCGATGCGCGGGTTCCAGATCCCCGGAAACAGGCCGTTGAGCGGCGCCAGCAGGCCCAGAAACGGGTTGAAAATGAATACAAACACAAGACCGATCGAGGCCCCGGCGACGCCCTTCGGCCAGACCAGGATGTTGCGCGCCGGCTGGCTCAGCCGGATGTGCCGGTCGGCGGCGAGCGCAAGGATCAACGGGATGACGATGGCCAGCGTCGAGCCGATCACCATGAAGATAAAGGTCAGGCGCAGCGATCCCCAGAACTCCGGATCAGCCAGCACTCTTGCGTAGTTCTGCAGGCCAACGAACTCCGATCCACCGCCGAACGGACGCTCCAGCGTGAACGACCAGTAGAACGCGAGATAAACCGGCAGATAGAAGAACAGCGCAATCAGCAGCGTCTGCGGCAAGACGAGGGCAAAGGCCAGCCAGCGCTGGGGAAACAGGGCGAGCATCAAGGATCCTTCCGGGAAAAAGACCAGCCCCTGACGCTCACGGCCAGGGGCTGGGCCGTCTTGCTTACGGCAGGGTCACGCCGGCATAGGTTGCCTGGAAGCGGCGCAGCAGCTCGTCGCCACGGGTCTTAGCGCTGTCGAGGGCTGCCTGCATCGGCTTCTCGCCGTTGAAGGCCTTCTGCGTCTCTTCCATGAAGATGTCCCGGAACTGGACAAAGAAGCCGAGCCGGATGCCGCGGCTGTATTCGTTGCCGGCCACGTCCATCGACCTGACGCCCAGCTCTGCCACTGCAAAGGCCGGATCCGAGGCCCGGCCGGTCGTCTTGATCAGGTCAAGGGCGGCCTGCGTCACCGGCACATAACCGGTCGCCCTGACGAACTCGAGCTGCGGAACCGGTTCGCGCAGGTAGTCAAGGAACGCCTTCGCTGCTGCGGTCTGCTCGGCGCCATGTCCCTTCATGACATAGATCGAGGCCCCGCCAACCAGCGTGTTGCGCCGTTCGGCACCCTCGTACATCGGTGCGAGGCCCACCATCAGCTTGTCGCCGAGCGCGGCAAGATGGCTGGAGTATCCACCCGTAGAGTTTTCGATCATGACGCATTCGCCAGAGTTGAAGGCGTCGACGAACTTGCCAGCGCGCGTGTCGGCTGCCAGACGGACGAGCCCGTCCTTGCGCCAGCCCGCAAGGTTTTCCAGATGCTTGGCCGGCAGGCCGGCGTTGAAGGCGTACTCCGCATCGAGACCGGCAAAGCCGTTACCCTGGGTAGCAACCGGTGCGCCGTGACGGGCCGCAAACTGTTCCAGCACGCGCCAGGGATGGCCGTCGGTGGCGAAGGGGCAGGCATGACCGGCATCGCGCAGCTTGGTCGCGACCTCGATCACGCCTTCCCAAGTGGCCGGAAGCTCGCTGACGCCAACGGAGGCGAGCGCCTCGCGGTTGCCGTAGAAAATCAACGTCGAGGCATTGTAGGGCTGCGACCAGAGCGCGCCCTTCGACGTCTCGTAATAGGAGCGCGCGCCGCCGATGTAGCTGTTCCAGTCGACGCCGGGCAGCACGTCCGAGACGGGAACCACGGCGTCCGACAGCAGGAGGTCGAGCGTGCCGGCGTCGAAGAACTGGATCAGCACCGGATGGGTGCCGGAGCGATAGGCGGCGATTGCCTTCTGCATGGCAACCTCATAGCCGCCCTGCCCGACGCAGGTGACCTTGTGCTCGCTCTGGGCGGCATTGAAGCCGGCGCAGTTGGCCTGAATCGCCTCTTCGATCTTGCCGGTGTTGCCATACCAGAACTCGAAATCGGTCGCTGAGGCGGGACTTGAAAGGGCAGTGCAAGCCAGCGCGCACAGGGCTGCGGCAGTGGATCGGATCATGATGAAGGCTCCTCATGGGGCAGTGGTGAAGGCAGGCGGATTACTACACTTTAAGTGTGACAATGCCATGACGCGGAACGCCTTTGCAGCCGGCTCGCCCTGTGCTTTAACTCCGGCCATGACCTATGATCCCGTTGCCCTGATCTCGCCCCGGTTCCTACGCTCCAGTGATCCCTGTGAGGTCGTATCTGAGAACGAGCGCGCCTTGCTGCGCCTGGCGCGGGCCTATCCGGGCCATTCCCGCTCCGAGATCGCAGCGCGCCTGCCGCTGGCGCAGCAGTCCGTGCACCGGATCATTGATGCCCTCGCCGAACGCGGCCTCATTCTGCTCGGCAGCCCAAGGCCCGGCACCGGCCGCGGTCAGCCGAGCCCGACCGTGTCGCTCAACCCGGAATTCGCCTGGACAGTCGGCCTGTCGGTGAACACGGACCGCGCCGGCCTCTGCCTTATGCCCTTCGCCGGCCCGGCCGAAACGGTGTCCATCGACATTGGCGGACAGACCTTGACCGGCAGCCTCGACCGCATCCAGACCCGGCTGACACAACTCCTCGACCAGCGCGGCGTTGCCGCCGACCGGATCTTGGGGCTCAGCCTCGGCATTGCCGGCTACCGGATCGAGGGAACGGTCTACAACGCGCCGCTGCCCTTGCATGACTGGTCGCTGATCGAACTGGGGCCGCTGCTGTCGCGCCGCTTCAACCTGCCGGTCTGGGTGGAAAACGGCGCCAGCACCGCCGCCGTCGGCGAGGCGATGCTGGGCGTCGGGCGCCACATCCAGAGCTTTGCCTATCTGTCGTTCAACTACGGCTTCGGCGGCGGGCTGATCCTGAACGGCGAGCTCTATGCCGGCTCGAACGGCAACGCCGGCGAGTTCAGTGGCCTGGCCGATGCGGAAGGGCACAAGCGGCGCCCCGCCCTGCACCTGCTCATCGCCCGTCTCGAGGCCGAAGGCATGCATGTGCCGAGCCTGGAATGGCTGAGGCGCAACTTTCGCCCCGACTGGCCTGGCGTCGAGGCCTGGGTCGACGACGTGACTCCCTTCACCAACACGCTGCTCAACGCCATCTGGTCGGTGATCGATCCGCAGGCCATCGTGTTTGGCGGCGAAGTCCCGCGCAAGCTCGCCGACATGCTGATTGAGCGCGTCACCTTCAACAACAGCCCGCGCTACGGCAACCGCCGCCGGACGCCCAAGCTCATCGTCTCGGACCTCGAAGGCGAACCCTCCGCCGTCGGCGCCGCCGCCCTGCCCTTCAAGACCTGCATCTTCTGACGTCAGGCCATGCAGCCCGGGCAGCGCCGCAGCGCGTGCCGCACTGACACCGGCGGCAAACAGCTTGGCGGTACTGGCAGTATTCGCGCCGAAGAAAAGCCGTCTCGAACGCTGGCAGCCGGTTCCGGTCCATCGTGCCCATACCAGACAGGTCCTGAAGTGGCGGGGGCCTGCCTATGTGAAGACAGCCTAGCTGCGCCGAACTTTGAAGTTTCAGGAGAGCTTCCGGTACGACGGGGCGTCATTCACCCCAAATCCGAAAATCTCTCCAGAAACCGCTCTTTTCTTGCGTGAAGATCGCGAATTTCCTGAAGGCGCAGCCTGAATTCGTCAAGCGATCCGTTTTCTTCATAAATGGACCTGAGTGCTCGGATCAGATTGGCGGCTGTGTCATAGCCTGACGCATTGCGCCGTTCGGCCTCTGAGTTGATTTCATCCCAGACGTTGTACCCGTGCCGCATCAATTGATCGGCCCTGGTCCGGAAAAACTGCAGCTGTTCTTCCTCGCGCCGCCTGCTCTCGGCCGCCGCCTGCTCGGCCTGTTCTGCCTCACGTTCCTGGCGGATCACCTTGGCGCGGGCACAAAGGTCACCTGCCGTTCGCGCGGCAACGGGAGAGACTGTATTGGCAGATTTAAGGCTGTTGCGGACAAGGGCACGCAATTCGCTGGCAACATGCGCATCGCCACAGACAAGGCGGACAAGAAAACCGGACTTGTCCGCATCAGGTAGCCCGGCAATAACCTGCACTGCGGTCTCCGAAGATGCGTCCACGCTCGTATAAGCGTCGTCTTCCCGTTCGGCGGCGGCAGCCACGAGATCGCAGTCAATTCCAAAGAAATCTGCGAAAGCTTCCAGCGCATCCGATATTGGTCCGATACCGAGCATTGGCTCCAGCTGGCCCGCCTCCGCAAGCCCCAGATCAACCTCCATCAGCCACATAAGATAGAAAAGCCGCAGGTCCCCGGCGAGCACGTCAGCACGCAACGGCGCAAGTGCTGCCAGCCATCCCGCGCCATCCTCCCAGCCATCCAACTCCATCTCATCAATGGAAATATCCAGAATGAGGTTTGGGCCAGCGGCACGCAGCTCTACACAATGGAGGCTTCCGGCCAACTGATCGAGCCGGGCGCGGCCGGCCAGATCGGCAGGCAAACGCATCATCAGCCGGCGGGCTCCCCAGTTCGCCAGATAGAGATGCAAGTCGAACCAGCGCTCCATCATGCTATCCGGATCCCCCCGGAAGGAGCCCCATTCATAGGAGTTCGTGAAGCTGGTGGAGGAAATCCGGGCACGCGTGGACAAGGACCTCAGAGCCTCCAGATCTGTCCTGGTAAGCGGCTTGTCGACGGCCAGAAAATCATAAAACTGATACTCGCTCATAATCCACCCACTTCTGGAAACGGCTCAACTTCAACCGGGTGATATGGCTCTGCAAGCCCCTGGTACAGATCATCACGCTCACCTGTCATGGGTGGGGAGAAGCGGAGCCGTTTTTCCGGGCAAGTTCGCCTGCACCTTTGTGCCGCCAGAGGCTGGTGGTGGCGCAGCAGATTCTGCCCGACCGGTGCGGAACTGACTTCAGGCCTGCATCTCGATCAGCGCCGCCGTTCCCCGCGGACCATGGGCCTGCCTGTTGTATGCCATTCAAAGCCATGCGGATGAAGGTTACCTTCCAGTTGGCAAACTTAAAGCACTCGACAACTTTTTTAAGATCATCCAATAATTAACACACTCCAGTTGCAAATCCTTAATAAATTTAAACATATTTAAGCGTAGATAGCATGGAGAATTACTGATGCCATTTATCGCTCTGACTATTATTGCCACTTTCGTGGCTTATGTTGCATCCTGGCCTTGGTCTACCGTTATTTTCCCAATAATAACGGTTGTATCCGCGATTTTAGGTGCAATCTTTGGACTGGGGGCCATGTTTCCCAACAAGGAAAAGCCTGGAGAACGTTTCACAATGCTGTTTTTTGCGATAGTTCTAATTTCTCCTGGAGCGTACAAAACATACAATTGGCTTTTCCCAGCTGCCCGAACAGTGGCGTCAAATGAATCCGCAAATAACTCTGCACCAGCTATCGTAGTAAACACCACTATGAGCGATATCCTTGTCGATACAAGCAATGCTGGCGGGTCTCGGCGCTTCGTAGATGAGACAAACGCAATCGCGGACCTTGTTAAATGCCCGACCCCGAAAGTTACGAAAACGCAAGGTCTTCCTGACCTTTGGGAATGTATCTTACCAAAGGCAGAGGTCCTGAAAATTTTTGTCAACGCCACTGATGACAATTCAAGTGTCAGTAACGTGAAAATTATGTGGAATGACTGGACCCGTGACATTGGCTAT
Source organism: Pannonibacter sp. I15F10I1 (assembly GCF_900185665.1). Taxonomy (NCBI): domain Bacteria; kingdom Pseudomonadati; phylum Pseudomonadota; class Alphaproteobacteria; order Hyphomicrobiales; family Stappiaceae; genus Pannonibacter; species Pannonibacter sp. I15F10I1. The sequence continues at coordinate 445,353 of NZ_FYAN01000026.1, read as the reverse complement.
GGTGTCCATACAGACAGGGAGCAGGCCGAAGCTTGGGTTACAGCACTGGCGACTCGGTATGCACCGGAGAGCGTTCAGGAGGTTCTCAACGCATTCCGAGGCAATAGAAATACCAATATCCAAGGTAAAGGCGCTCAGCTGAAGTATACGTATTTCAAGGGGCCCGCTATCGACGAACGGCTGATCACTGTTACGTTAGACTGAGATAGGACACTATAACGGCGGCTGCGTGGTCGTCCGGGCTCAAGCGGACATTGAACTTTCCGGAGAACTTCCGGAGCCGCTAGATGCCTTTTCCCGGCACATTTCAAGATAGACAGCCAGTGACTTGCGGCCTTCCTCAATCAGTTCGTGGACGCTTTCAGCATAGAAGTCTGCCCCGCCACTCAGGCCCACGAACTCGCCGCGCAGCATCTGAAGCTCCGGGTCGAGAGCGATGACGGCTTTCTCGCCATTGATCTCGATGACATCATTCATGGTCTTGCTCCGTTCTCGTCCAGCCATTTATGCCAGCCAATCCCGGAGACTGGCAACGGCGCCAGCTGCCTGCCGCATGACACCCTTCTGCAGGAAACAGCCGCCGGCGGAAATCCGCCAGCGGCTTTTCTCGTTCCTGTCACCTCAGGCAGGCATCTGCCGGGAATGTTTTGCGGCTGGCGAAGGTGAGGAGTGAGAGGCCGGCGAAGCACCAGGCGGCGATGGCGCCGTAGAGCGTGACCCAGCCGGTGCCCTGTGTCAGGGCGCCCCGGGCCTCCGCAAGGGAGAGGCCGTGACCGCTGGCGGCGGCGAGATTTCCGGCGGATACGGCGCCAGCAAGACCCGCCAGCACGCCGTCAGCGGGCGCTCCGGTGAAGGCGTTAGCCAGATGGGCGTGGACGCCGCTCCACAGGATCAGCCCCATGACCGCGATGTTGACGGCGAGCGAAATGAACCTTGCGCTCATGTCCATGCCCGAAGCCATGCCGGCCCGCTCCGGCGGCACGGCGGCGGTTGCAGTGTTGGTGACCGGCGTGTTGGTGAAGCCAAGGCCGATCCCGGCAACGGCGCAGCCGGGCAGCAGCGTCAGCCAGCCCGCCTCCCCGCTGACGACAGCCAGATGCAGCAGCAGGAACCCGGCGCCGGTCAGGAAAAGCCCAAGGGGGATGACCATGCCGGGGCCGCGGCGCAGCAGCAGCTTTTCGGCCAGCGGCGGCACCAGGATCGTCGGCACGGTATAGGCCAGCACGGTCAGCCCGGCGCCGATGGCATCATATCCGAGCACGGCCTGCAGATAGATCGGCAGATAGATGACGAAGGGCCAGAAGCTGAAATTCATGCCGCAGGAGCCGAGCAGCGCGCCGGAGAAGCTGCGGATCCGCAGGGCGGCAAAGTCGAACATCGGCCGGGCGATGCGCGTCTCGATCAGAACGAAGAGACCAAGGCTAACGATGCAGGCCGACAGGATGGCAAGGCCCTCCGGATTGTCCAGCCCCGGCTGCTCCCCTTGCGTGATCAGATAGACGATGCCGAGCACCGCCAGCGACAGGGTGATCATGCCGCCAAGGTCGATCTGCACCGCGTGGGGATCGCGTGATTCCTCAACGCCCTTGAGGGCAAACAGCACGGTGAGAGCGGCAAGGCCCACATGGATGAGAAACACCCATTCCCAGCTGGCCAGCGTGATGATGCCGCCCCCGGCGATGGGGCCAAAGCCGAGGCCGATCCCGAAGATGATGCCCCACCAGCCAAAGGCCCTGCCCCGGCCCGCGCCGTCCGGGAACTGATGCGACAGCACCGCCACCTGACAGGCGAGCATGGCGGCGGCGGCGAAGCCTTGCAGGAACCGCGCCGCGATAAGCAGCGGGGCGCTGGTGGCAAGCCCGCAGACGAGCGAGGCCACGCCGAAAACGGCGACACCGGCGATGAAGATGCGCTTGCGGCCGAACCGGTCGCCCAGGGCGCCCATGGCCATCAGAACCGCGCACATGGCGATGGTATAGCCGTTCATGATCCATTGCAGCTGGCGGAAGTCCGCCGGTAAAACATGCTCGAGCGTGGGAAGAATGGACGGAATGCTGGTGATCTCCAGCCCCAGCATGAGCGCCGAAAGACACACGGCGGCCAGCGCGAAGCTGTTTCCGGATGAGGTGGCTGATTTCATTGTCTGACCCTGCAGTTGAATGCCGCGCAAGCGGGTTCGTTGCCGCTGGCAGCATGCGCTGCCCGGCTGATCCACTTTGTGCGGCGGTAAGGTTCACTTGCAGGAATGCAGGAGCTATGATCATTTGGCAATCGCATGGCAGGGCATATCAGAGATAACGGATTTGGATAGATGAGCGCGCTTGAGGTCGAGGCCGTCCGGGCCTTCGTGATGATCGCCGATCTTCAGAGCTTCACCCGTGCGGCGGTGGCGCTCGGCTCGACGCAGGGGGCAGTCAGCGTGAAGCTGAAGCGGCTGGAGGAGCGGCTCGGCAAGAAGCTGATCGAGCGCACGCCCCGGCAGGTACGCCTGTCGGCACAGGGGGAAACCTTTCTGGCGCCTGCAAGGGAGTTTCTGGCGGCCCATGAACGGGCGCTCGCGGCTCTTTCGGCCGAGCGCCGCCGCTTCCGGCTGGGCATCGCCGCCCATGTCATGGGGCCGGAGGTGCCGGCGCTGCTGGCCCGGCTCAAATCGCTCGATCCCTGCCTGACGGTGGAGGTGATCGTCGACAATTCCCGGGTGCTGATCGACTCCTTCGAAAATGGTGCGCTGGATGCGGTAATCGCCCGCAGCGATGATGGCCGCCGCGATGGCGAGGTGCTGGGCCCCGAGCATTTCGGCTGGTATGCCTCGCCGGCCTTCGAGCATCACGCGGGCGAGCCCTTGCGGATTGCCAGCCATCCGTCGGTCTGCACGGTCCGCGAAGTGGCGGTGCATCTGCTCAACGGGGCGGGCATTCCCTGGGTGGAGGTCTTTGTCGGCGGCACCACGGCCGTCATTGCGGCGCTGTCCGCCGGGCTGGCGGTGGCCGCCTTCCCCTGCCGCCTGGCGACGGCTGACATGGTGGAAGTCAGCGAAGCGCTGAACCTGCCGCCGATCCCCTCGCAGTCCATCGTGCTGCATTCGTCGCTGACCGACGCCAGAACCCGCGAAACCCTGCGCGCCATCACGGCGGTGTTCAGCGAACACCGCCGCAACAGCACCCGGCAGATCAGCCTTCCGGCAGCGTGAGGCCTCTCACCCACTCCTTGTGCAGCAGGGCGAACTGGAACGTGTTCTCATAGACCGGATTGCCCGCTGCATCCTTGCGGAAGCTGATGTAGTCCAGAAACAGGCCTTCCTTGCGCATGCCCAGCTTTTCGCACAGGCGCTGCGAGGCCATGTTGTGGTCTTCCACATAGGCATAGACCCGGCGGGCCTTGCAGGTGGTGAAGAGATGGGTGAAGAGCGCCCGCGCCGCCTCCAGCGCATAGCCTGCGCCGCCATAGGCGGGGTTGAAGTTCCAGCCCACGGACCAGGTGTCCTCTTCCTGCATGGCGAAGACATCGCCGATCAGTGCGCCGGTCTCCTTGAGGGCAACCGCGAGATACTCGTCATCCAGGCCGCGTTTTCCGGCCTCCGCTTCGGAGGCCTCAAGGCTCTCCAGCCGCATCGACAGGAAGCAGCTTGCCACCGGCTCGCGCAGATAGGCATAGAGCCCTTCGCCATCGCTGCGGCGGAAATTGCGGATGATCAACCGGGCCGTTTCAATCGGCTGCATGAAAACTCCATGGTCAAACGTCTGTCCGGTGCCGCTCTGCCCGGCCGGGCCACTGCAGCACCGCCCCGCAGGTGGGGCTTTGTCCCTGAAGTTCAATGATAAGAATGCTGTCAGCGCCTGCAGCCGCACGTCCGGGCAGGCAGCTCGGCGATCAGATCCCTTGTCAGAGCTTTCATGGAACGGCGCCAAGCCTGGCAAACCCACATCGTTCTGGATCTCGCCGTCCCATCTTTCAAGCTATTCCCCCTTCAGGAAAGCCAGAGGGTTACGCTGCCAGAATTCGGCTATGCGCTGCACAGTGGGGTTCGTGGCGGCTGTATCGCGTTCGGCCTCTGCCTGCAGGCGGGTGTAGTCGCTGTCGATGAGGAACCAGGACATGGTGGTTGGATCATCGAAGGTAAAGTTGGCGATGGTGACGAAATCCTGACCGATCTCCCGCCAGGGCTTTGGCGGCGTGACGCCCGGATTGGCCTCTTGCAGGGCAAGGCCATAAAGGTCGCGGGTCATGCGCAGCATGTCCCGGTTACGGATGGTCTGGGATGAGCCGCGCGCATTGAACACGCCTTCCAGCGGGCTGGTCAGCCACCAGAACAGGCGCGCAAGGGCGCTGGCCGGCTTCGCCCGATCCTGATCGGGAAAGGCCCTGACATTGACGATCAGCACGCCGGACGTGTTGCGCACCACCCAGTTGCGCACGGCTCGTGCATTGATGAGGCCCGTGGCGGCCATCACGCCGTAATTGTCGTAATAGCCTGCGTCCACCACCCGCCGCTGCGGCATCGCGGGCAGGGATACGGCCGGCGAGACATAGGGAAAGGTGGCGCTGAGACGCACAGCCGTGGCAACGGTGAACTCATCCTTGCCCCGCTTGCCCGTGCGGACGGCATGTCCCTCCTCCCCGGATCCGCCCACCTGTGCGTATGGGTAGACGCGGAACATCTCCGCCGAATGCACATCCGGATCCTCCGCCGCGAAATGCTTGCGCATTTCCAGAAGGTCGAGATTGGAAATGAACAGCGGCGCGCCGGTTTCCACCAGCATGGGCGAGAAGACGACGGAGGGCCTGAGGCCTTGCCGCTCCTCCTCCCTCCAGCCGTTGAAGGGAAGGCGCAGCGTGCCCCACTGGGCCTCCAGCACACGCCCCCTGTCGGCCCGCCGCACGCGCGGCAGCAGGCCTGCGCCCACGTCCCGCACCATCTGCCGCGCCACCGGTGAAATGCTGTCACGCGGCACGATCACGCCTTCCCTTGCGGGATAGCGCATGCCGGGAGGCGCCTGCGGCGGCTGTTGCTGCTGCCAGGCGGCAATGTCGTCCTCGATCATCCGGGCCACCGGGCGGACGGGCAGCCCCTGTGCCGCCTTCGAGGTCTGTTCGGTCAGGTAAGCACCCGCCACCATGCCGCCCGAAGCCCCAGTGATGAAGCGGATGGCATTCATGAAACCGGGCAGTTGCACATTGCTCTGCGTCCCCTGCCCCTTGCCAGCCTCCGCGGCCGCCCCCGGAAACAAAGGGTCATGACGGCTGAGGCCGTCGAGCACGGCCGCTGTCCAGAAGCCAGCCCGGTAGGCGCCGCCTGACGTTGCCAGCAGCACGAGCTTGGGCTTCAGGGGTTCCGGATCATCCGTCTTCTGCCCCGCATCTCCATCCTGGCTTGCCGGATTTTCTGCTCCGAGCCGCGCGGCCCAGGCAGCCAGAACGGCTTCCGGCGCCAGCAATGCTGGCGGTTCAGGGCGGTCAGCCCAGACAGAGCCGTCCTGTCCGGGATTTGAGGGATCCGGCAGCTCGCCGGAGTAGTCAAGACCGGGAATGCGCAAGCGGAATACGGGCATGCGCCACGCCAGAACCCCGATCCCAGCGGCAAGGCCGAGGGTCAGGACCAGCGCATCAAAGGCGGAGGCCAGCGCCACCAGCGCCGTCACCAGAAGCAGCAGCAGGAACCAGGCCGCGCAGGTCTGCAGCCTCAGGCTCTCCGCTCCGACGAAGGCCACCAGCACCAGCACGGCAAGGGCCAGCTGAGGTCCCGCCTCACGGCTGGCAAACAACGGGTCCAAGGCCGGAAGATAGAGGTAGAGAACCGCGAGCGTGACCGCAAAACCAATGGCCGCCCCGGCGAACCGGCGGAACGGCTCTCCCGGCTGCCAGGGAGTGTCCGGCGGGCGCGCCCAGACGGCTGCGATGGTGCCAGACACCAGCCAGATGAGGACACCATAGGGCATTTGCCCGGCATGCAAGGCCGCACGGACAGAGGTGCCCACATCCCGCTCCAGCGCAACGGGCAGGATCCGGGTCAGATAGAGCGCCACGCCAATCCAGATGAACAGCAGCAGCGTCGCGGTGAAGGCAGGGCTCAGATACAGCCGCCAGAACCCGCGCCTGCGGATCGCCTCTTCATGGGCGCGCTGGTCGCAGAAGAGCTGCATCAGGCCAAAGCCGCTGGCCAGCGTGCCGCGCATGACCAGAAAAGTGACAGTGTAAACGGCAAGGGCGGCGATCACGCCTGCCCCGACTTCACGAGCCAGAATGGTCCACACCTGTGCCAGACATTCGAACACTACCATGCGGCGCCCCCTGCCTGCTGTCATGCTCACGCAGGAGTTGAGCATATGAGGGGCGCACTATCAATCGGGGCCTTGCGTGAAAACGGCCCGTACCGCGATGTTTTGAAGCTCCGTTTTTCACGGGACGGACGGTCTGCCGGCAAGCAAAAAGGCCAGCCTCTTGCGAGGCCGGCCTTTCCGCGTTTCCGGAAATGTCAGGCAGATCAGCCGACGATTTCGTGACCGGCGAACCAGAAGGCGATTTCTTCGGCAGCGGTTTCCGGAGCGTCGGAGCCGTGCACGGAGTTTTCGCCGATGGACAGGGCGAAGAGCTTGCGGATGGTGCCTTCGTCAGCATTGGCCGGGTTGGTGGCGCCCATCACTTCGCGGTTCTTGGCAATGGCGTTCTCGCCTTCCAGAACCTGCACGATGGTCGGGCCGGAGGACATGAACTCGGTCAGTTCGCCGAAGAACGGACGGTCCTTGTGGACGGCGTAGAAGGCTTCAGCCTGACGCTGGCTCATCCACACGCGCTTGGAAGCAACGACGCGCAGGCCGGCTTCTTCGAGCTTGGCGGTGATGGCGCCGGTCAGGTTGCGCTTCGTGGCGTCCGGCTTGATCATGGAGAAAGTGCGTTCGATGGCCATTGGTCTCATCCTTTAAAAATACGGGTGCCGCGCATGCGGCGGTGAAGTGTGTGAAGGCCGCCCTTTGGGAGCGGCCGCGTTGCGCTGCGCCCCATCGGCTGACGGGCGCGGAAACTTGGCCGTTCCTATAGCTTTGCCTCGCGCGCCCCGCAAGGGGGGCGGCGCGAAAGACATGGGGCCCTTGCGCAAACACGCTGGCCGCACGTTGCCCTCTTGCAATGCGGGCCAAGCTCGCCCAAAGATCCGCCCATGTTGCAGATTTCAGACCTCACTTATCGCATCGGCGGCCGTCTCCTCATCGACAATGCCAGCGTCACCCTGCCCGCCCGCAGCAAGACCGGCCTTGTGGGCCGCAATGGCGCGGGCAAATCCACCCTGTTCAAGCTGATCACCGGCGATCTGACGAGTGAAGGCGGCTCCGTCAGCGTGCCGCGCCTTGCCCGCATCGGCCAGGTGGCGCAGGAAGCACCGGGCACGGAGGAAAGCCTGATTGAAGTGGTGCTGGCCGCTGACACAGAGCGCGCCTCCCTGATGGCAGAAGCGGAAACGGCGAAGGATCCGGACCGGATCGCCGCCATCCACACCCGCCTTGCCGATATTTCCGCCCACACGGCAGAGGCCCGGGCTTCCGCCATTCTGCACGGCCTTGGCTTTGATGCGGAGGCGCAGAAGCGGCCCTGCTCGGCCTTTTCCGGCGGCTGGCGCATGCGCGTGGCGCTGGCGGCGGTGCTCTTCTCCGAACCGGATCTGCTGCTGCTGGACGAGCCGACCAACTATCTCGATCTGGAAGGCACGCTGTGGCTGGAAAGCTATGTGGCACGCTATCCGCATCAGGTGCTGCTGATCTCGCACGACCGCGACCTCCTCAATAAGGCGGTTGATTCCATCGTGCATCTGGACCGGGGCAAGCTGACCTTCTACCGCGGCGGCTATGACAGCTTCGACCGGCAGCGGCGCGAGACCATGATGCTGCAGCAGAAGGCCAAGGAAAAGCAGGACGCGCAGCGCAAGCACATGCAGGCCTTCGTCGACCGGTTCCGCGCCAAGGCCACCAAGGCCCGGCAGGCCCAGTCCCGCTTGAAGATGCTGGAGAAGATGGAGCCCATCGCCGCGCTGACCGAGGAAAGCGGCCGGCCGATCCATTTCCCCGATCCGCAGGGGCGCCTGTCGCCGCCAATCCTGAAACTGGAAAATGTCTCGGTGGGCTATGACGGCAAGCCGGTGCTGTCGCGCCTGACGCTCAACATCGACACCGAGGACCGCATCGCCCTGCTCGGCTCCAACGGCAACGGCAAGTCCACCTTCGCCAAGCTGATTTCCGGCCGTCTGGCAGCGCTGTCCGGCGAGGTGACCAGCGCCACCAAGCTGAAGATCGCCTTCTTCGCCCAGCATCAGCTGGATGAACTGCGCCCGAACGAAAGCGCCGTCCAGCATGTGCGCATGCTGATGCCGCAGGCTGCCGAAGCGCAGGTGCGCGCCCGCGTCGCCCGCTTCGGCCTGCCGACCGACCGGATGGAAACACCGGCCAAGGATCTCTCGGGCGGCGAAAAGGCGCGGCTGCTGCTCGGCCTTGCCACATTCGATGGGCCGAACCTGATCATCCTCGACGAGCCGACCAACCACCTCGACATCGACAGCCGCGAGGCGCTGGTTCTGGCGCTGAACGAGTTTCAGGGCGCCGTGGTGCTGATCTCGCACGACCGGCATCTGGTGGAAGCCTGCGCCGACCGGCTGTGGCTGGTGGCCGACGGCAAGGTCAGCACCTTCGACGGCGACATGGAAGACTACCGCCGCTACATCCTGCAAGGGCCGGATGCGGTGAAGAAGGCCCGCGAGGACGAGGCCAAGGCGGCCTCCGCCACGGACAAGCGGCGCGAGGCCGCCGAACGGCGCGCCCGCGAGGCACCCTTGCGCAAGAAGATCGAGGCGGCGGAAAAGGAAATGGCGCGGCTTTCCGACAAGATCGTCATGCTGGACGCCACCATGTCCGAACCGGACTTCTTCACCCGCGATCCCGAGCGGGCGGCGAAATTCGCCAAGGAACGGGCCTATATCGAAAAGAAGCTCGTCACCACGGAAGAAGAATGGCTGCTGCTGTCAGCGGAGCTGGAAGAGGGATAGATGGCCGTCCTGCGGCAGGCACCATGCCCGCCGCACAGGCTCCGGCCCATTGTTAAGATTTGAGGCTGGGGCGGAGCGATGACTGCAACTGCTCGCAGGGAAGCACAGGCGAACCGCAAATTCGGTGTCACCCCGGGCGGAGCGGAGCGCAGACCCGGGGACCACTCGCTTGCAGAGCGGCGCGTTGAAACGCCGAAGGCATAACGGGCACATCAGGCCATCTATGTCTCACTTGCGAAGAATTTCGGCATCCCTCTGCAAATGAGTGGGCCCCGGCTCGAAGGCCGGGGCGACGCTGCGGTGAAGGGCAAGGCAGAGCGTCCCTCACCGCAGCGCCGTCAATCGTTCTACAGCTTCTCACCTTGTCATCCCCGCGAAAGGCGGGGATCAAGCTCAACCGGATAGGCTATTCCCGCCTTACAGGCTTTGCCTCAGCGGCCCTGGATTGCGCAGGCGCGTCCTGAATGACGGTGGAGAGGCAAATCCCCCTAAAGCCACCCGTGCTGGATGGCCCAGATCACGCCCGTCACCGTCACCACGGATGCCATGGTGCCGATCATGACGAGGCTGGAGGCGCGGTTGACGTAGACCTGATACTGCTGCGCGATGACGAAGACATTCGTGGCGGGCGGCAGGCAGGCCATCAGGACGGCGGTGGCGATCCAGACCGGATCAAAGCCGCCGACCCAGGTGAGCATCAGATAGACCAGCACCGGGTGCAGGATCAGCTTCACCGCCAGAATGACCGGCAGTTCCAGCGGCACCTTTTCGATGGGGCGCTGCGCCACGGTCACGCCCATGGCAAAGAGCGCGCAAGGGGCTGCCGCGCCGCTGAGGAATTTCAGCATGGTATCAAGCCCCTGCGGCGGCTTGAAGCCGATGAAGGCGGCGCCGACACCCGCGATCGTCGCCAGAATGAAGGGATGGGTGAAGACACGCACCGCCACCTTCTTCATGGTCTGCGACAGATGCTCTTTTTCCGTTCCGGCCATGGCCATCATCAGCGGCGCCAGGATGAACATCAGCGTGTTGTCGAAGCACAGGACAAAGGCGGTAGGCACGGTGGCGGCCGGTCCCAGCACCGCCATGGTCAGGCCCGGCCCCATGTAGCCGACGTTGGAATAGGAGCCGCCGATGGCCATGATGGTGGATTCGGGGATGCTGCCCTTGGTCGCCAGCACGCCGATGCAGAAGCAGATGGCAAAGACCGTGTAGGTGACGAAGGTGGTCGCAGCCACGTAGCTGAGGTCGGTCAGCTGTTCCACCGGCGTCTCCGACAGGAGGCGGAAGAACAGGGCCGGCAGCGCGATATAGATGATGAAGAAATTCATCCACGCCATGCCGGACGGCGGAATCTTGCTGAGCTTGCCCGCTCCGAAGCCCAGAAAAATCAGGCCGAAGAAGGGAAAGGCGAGCGCGATGACATCTTGCATGGCAGGATCCGGGACCTTTGGCCAAGACTTCGGGGCCAAGACGTGAGGGGCCAAGACAGGGTGAGGAATGCACAGCGTCAGAGGATCTGCCGCTTGCAACCGGCATGTGGCTTGGGTAATCCACGCCTAACCTGTTCGCGCCAGACGGTCAATGAACCCTCTGGCTATGTGACGCGCCGGCCGGACACATGTGCCATACGTGCATGCCCTGCCGGCCATGACCCGGATCCGACCGCTGCCCATGACCCCGCGCTCCCCATTCCGCACTCTCGCACTGAAGGCTGAATGGGCCGTTCTGGCCGCTGTTGTGTTCCTGTTCCGCCTCGTGCCGGTGGACCGGGCGTCGGCTGCCATGGGCTTTCTGTGGCGCAAGCTTGCCCCGCTCAACAAGCGCCACAAGCGGGCACTGAAGCATCTGGAACTGGCCATGCCGGAGCTGACGGCGTCAGAACGCCGCCAGATCATCGACGGCATGTGGGACAATCTCGGCCGGGTGACCGCCGAAACCTTCCAGATCGACCGGATGATCCGCGATGAAAGCCGTTTCGAGCTGCAGGTGGACGCGCGCACCGATGCCATCCTCAATGGCGCAGGCCCTTGCGTCTTCGTGTCGATGCATTCGGCCTGCTGGGAACTTTGCGTGACGCCCGCCTTCCAGCGCGGCCTGCCGATGGCCGGCGTCTATCAGGCGTTGAAGAACCCCTATTCCGACGCCTTGCTGCGCAGCCTGCGCGGCACGCTCTATCCGCTCGGGCTCTATTCCAAGGGGCATCAGACGGCGCGCAAGCTGCTGTCCATCCTGCGCTCCGGCGGCGTCTTTGCGCTGATGGCGGACCTGCGCGAGCGGCGCGGCGTCAAAGTGCCGTTCTTCGGGCGGGAGGCCTATGCGACGCCGGTGCCGGCCACCCTCGCCCGCGCCTGCGGCGTGCCGATCGTCATTGGCCGCGTGGTGCGGCTGGAAGGCGCCCGCTTCCGCATCGAGGGCATCTGCATCGATCCGGCGTCGGATGGTGATAAAGAGGCCGATATTCTGGCGACGACTGCCGCCATCCATGCCCAGTTCGAGGCATGGATCCGCGAAGTGCCGGAGCAATGGATGTGGATCCACCGCAAGTGGGCGGATTGATCCGCTGCTTGCGCTTCCGTCTTTCGGTGAATTGCTGCTCCGCACCATGATGCTATAGCTGTGGGTCATGAGGACCGGAGGAGCCGCAGCATGACGAAGACACCACGCGCCTTTTATGCCCCGCTTGCCATTGGCGCGCCGGCGCCCTTCCGCGATCTGCCGGTGCGGCTGGAGCGCATGATCCATTTCGTGCCGCCGCATCTGGAAAAGATCCGTGCCAAGATCCCGGATCTCATTTCGCAGGTGGATGTGATCCTCGGCAATCTGGAAGACGCCATCCCCGCCGATGCCAAGACGGCAGCCCGGCATGGCTTCATCGAAATGGCCAGGGCGAATGACTTCGGCAGCACGGGCTTGTGGACCCGTGTCAATTGCCTCAACAGCCCCTGGTTCCTCGACGATATGCTGGAGATCATTCCGGCCGTGGGGCACAAGCTCGACGTGGTGATGCTGCCGAAGGTCGAAGGCCCCTGGGACATCCATTATCTCGATCAGCTGCTGGCCCAGCTTGAAGCCCGCGCGGGCCTGACGAAGCCGATCCTCATTCATGCCATTCTGGAAACGGCTGAGGGGGTGAAGAATGTGGAGGCCATTGCCACGGCCTCTCCGCGCATGCACGGCATGAGCCTCGGACCGGCGGACCTTGCCGCCTCGCGCGGCATGAAAACGACCCGCGTCGGTGGCGGCCATCCCGGCTATGCGGTGCTGGCGGATGAGGACGGCAGCGGCGTGCTCCGCGCCCGCATGCAGCAGGACCCATGGCACTATACGGTGGCCCGCATGGTCGATGCCTGCATGTCCGCCGGCCTCAAGGCTTTTTATGGCCCCTTCGGCGACTTTTCCGATCCGGCGGCCTGCGAGGCCCAGTTCCGCAATGCCTTCCTGATGGGCTGCCTTGGGGCCTGGTCGCTGCATCCGTCTCAGGTGGACATAGCCAAGACCGTGTTCAGCCCGGACCCGGCGGAAGTCGCCTTTGCGCGCCGGATTCTGGACGCCATGCCCGACGGCAGCGGCGCCGTGATGATCGACGGCAAGATGCAGGATGATGCCACCTGGAAACAGGCCAAGGTGATTGTTGACCTTGCACGCCTTGTTGCGGCGCGCGACACCAAGTTTGCAGAGGTTTACGGACTCTAGACGGTTCCCTATTATAAGGGAAAGTCTTCACCGCGCGCTGACGCCGCATCGTGCCCCTCCACACCATGGGGCGTCTCCGCCGGTTCAAGCCACGGTGACAGTCATGCGTACGGCAAAATTCAAGATCGGACAGGTCGTCCGCCACAAGGTCTATCCCTTCCGGGGAGTGATCTTCGATGTGGATCCGACCTTTTCCAACACCGAGGAATGGTGGAACGCCATCCCCGAGGATGTCCGCCCGAGCCGCGATCAGCCCTTCTATCATCTCCTCGCGGAAAACGAGGAAACCGAATATGTCGCCTATGTGTCCGAGCAGAACCTCGTGCCGGACAACACGGGCGAACCGGTGCGCCATCCGCAGATCGAGGAAATCTTCGAAGAGCAGGATGACGGCTCCTATCTGCCGCGCTCGACCGGCCTGCACTAGGCAGGCTGGCGTGCCCGGCTCGCTTGCGGCATCTGCAAGGCCCAAATGAAAACGCCGCCCGGTTTCCCGCGCGGCGTTTCGTGTTCATGTAAGGAAAGACCAGCCGATCAGTTGCCCGACTGGGTCTGTTCCTTCTGCTTGTCGATCAGCTTCTGGCGGGCTTCGTCAGCGCGGCGCTGCAGCTCGCTCTGAAGCTGTTCCTGCTTCTTCTGGATCTCGCCCACATCCATGGCGGCGCCGTCATAGACCTTGGTGAAGCCTGCGAGCGTCAGTTCCAGCGGAACCGGCTTTGCCTGCTGGTTCAAGGCGGTGATGACGAGCTTGGAGCCCTTCTTCAGCTGGGCGACGAAGGCATCATCAATGACGAGCTCCGAATAGCACGCATTCGGGAAGCAGATGCCGTACTTGGCTTCCGTCTGCTTGCCGGCATCGACCTGCACGCGCATGCCCGGCTGGATCAGCATGCCGGTCGGCACGGCGATGAGCAGCGTCTTGCGCGCTTCGCCGGCGATCTCGCGAATCGCAACCGACGACAGGAACTGGCCCGTGGCAGTCCGCAGCTCCTGCGTCACAAGGCAGATTTCCTTGTTCACGTTCGGATCGGTATTGCACACCTTGACCCAGGGGGAATCTGCCTCGGCCTGCTGCGCCGAAACGGCGGCCGTGCCACCAAGCATGGCAAGCGCAGCGACCGCACAGCCCGCCATCCCCCTCATCAGAAAACTCTTCATTCGAAACATCCTCGATTGTGCGTTCGCTCGTCCAGGCCTTGCGTTCCCCACGGCCCCGCGCGTCCAGCGGAACTGCCGCCGCCACGCTGGCCGACATCACCAGCCCCGATGCCGGAAGATTGCGGCAACAGGGTGACCCTTCACCTGCGCGGGCCCATGTTTAACCGCATCGTGAGCGGATTTCCAGCATCTCCGGGCGCGGAATGCGCGGGTAGCCACTGGTGTGTTACCATTCCAGCGACAGAATCAAGATGGACATGCATCACACAATGGCTTTTTCCCTGAAAACTGTTTCTGGAAAGACCGGACGCATGACGGCTTTCCGCCGGTTTGCGCTGGCTTTTCCGGTCTTTGTGCTGGCAGCGGGCGGTTTAACCTTCACGCAGGATTGCCGCGCTCAGACCCCGGAAACAGCTGCCGCGGGTGAGGAAAACCCGGCTCCCTGGGTCCATGGAATCGCAATGCATGGTGATCCGGCCCTGCCTGCGGACTACTCACATTTTCCTTATGCGAATCCCAATGCGCCCAAGGGCGGCACTTTGACGCTGGGGGTGCAGGGCACGTTCGACAGCCTCAATTCCTTCGTGGTGCAGGGCGGCTTCACCAGCGCGCGCGGCATGAAGGAGCGGCAATTCGGCGAAAACATCATCGAAAGCCTGATGGTGCGCTCCAACGCCGAAGCTTTCTCGCTCTACGGCCACCTCGCCGAGGCCGTGCGCATGGCCGAAGACCGGTCCTGGATCGAATTCCGCCTGAACCCGAAGGCCAGGTTCTCGGACGGCAGCCCCTTCACGGTCGACGATGTGATCTTCTCGCTCGATATCATGCGCGAGAAGGGCCGCCCGCCCTTCCGCAACTGGTATGCCGAGATCGAGAAGAGTGAAGTCACCGGTGAAAGAACCGTCCGCTTCACCTTCAAGAACAACGAGAATCGCGAGCTGCCGCTGCTCATCGCGCTGGCGCCGATGTTCTCCAAGGCCGCCACGAACCCGGACACATTCGACAAGTCCAGCCTGAAGCCGCCGCTTGGCACCGGCCCCTATGTCTTTGCCGAGATCGTCCCCGGCCGCCGCGCCGTGTACCGGCGCAATCCGGATTACTGGGGCAAGGATCTGCCTTCCAAGCGCGGCATGGACAATTTCGACGAGATCCGCATCGAATATTACCGCGACGAGACCACCTTGCAGGAAGCCTTCCGCAAGGGGCTGATCGACGTGCTGCCCTTCAACAATCCCTCCCGCTGGGCCAATGGCTTCGACTTCCCGGCGGCAAATGAAGGCAAGGTGGTGCGCAAGGAGATCGTCAAGGGCATCCCGCCGGTGATCCAGGGCCTTGCCTTCAACACGCGCCGCCCGGTCTTCGCCGACAAGCGCCTGCGCAAGGCGCTGTCGATGCTGTTCGATTTCGAATGGATCAACCGCAATCTCTATGCGGGCCTCTATGACCGCACCGCCGGCTACTGGGACAAGTCGGAGCTGTCGTCCATCGGCCATCCGGCCAGCGAGCGGGAGAAGGAGCTTCTGGCCCCCTTCCCCGGCGTCGTGGATCCGGATGTGATGGATGGCACCTGGCGCCCTGCCGAAACCGACGGCTCCGGACGTGACCGGGCCGTGCTGCGCGATGCCATGGCCGTGCTCAAGGAGGCCGGTTACACCCTCGACGGCCGTATCCTGAAGGGGCCCGACGGCCAGCCGGTCAGCTTCGAAATCATGACCAAGAACGAGGACGAGGAGAAGATCGCCCTCGCCTATGCCCGCAATCTGGATGTGATCGGCATCAAGGCAAACGTGCGCACGGTGGACCCGTCCCAGTTCGAGGACCGGCGCATCAAGTTCGACTTCGACATGGTGTTCCACATGTGGAGCTCGTCTCTCTCCCCAGGCGGCGAGCAGATGGGACGCTGGTCGATCGCCGCAGCCGACACACCCGGCTCGTTCAACATCACCGGCGCGAAGGAGCCGGCAATTGACGCGATGATCGCCGCGATGGTCGCATCACACAGCAAGGAAGACTTCATATCGGCCGTCCGGGCGCTCGACCGTGTTCTGATTTCAGGCCGTTACGCCGTGCCCTTGTTCCATCCGCCTGCGGAATGGCTTGGACATTGGACCAGAATCACGTCACCTCAGATAGACCCGATTTACGGTTTCGAAACCACGACGTGGTGGAAAACCGAAGGCGCCAACTGAGACCCGGCAAGGGACCAGGATCATGATTACAACGCCTGCAGACTCCATCGAACGCAACCGCCTCAGCGCTTTCTGGGGCCGCGTGACGCTCGACGAGATCTTCCGCAAGACGGCCGCCGCCAATCCGGACCGGCTCGCCCTTGTGGACGCGCCCGACCGTTCCTCCTGGACCGGCGGTGAAGCCCGCCAGCTGACCTATGCCGAAGCCGAGCGCGAGATCCAGAAGCTCGCCGCCTTCTATGCCGCCGTTGGCCTGTCCACCGACCATGTGATCGGCATTCAGGCGCCGAACACCGTGGATACGGTGATTGCCTTTCTGGCCGCGCTGAGGGCCGGGCTGATCGTCTCGCCCCTGCCCCTGCACTGGCGGCAGAAGGACGTGCTGGAAGCGCTCAACAGTCTCGGTGCCAAGGGCCTTGTGGCAGCGGACAGATTGGAGACAAGGCAGGTGGCTCATGCCGCCCGCGATGTGGCAGCCGAACTGTTCAGCCTGCGCTTCGTCTTTGGCCTGGGCAAGGACATTCCGGACGGGCTGATCGAACTGGGGCCCGTGCTTGCCGAGATGGGCGACGACATGCCCGCCCCGCAGCTGTCACGGCCCAATTCGGCGGAACATACGGCAACGGTCACCTGGTCGCGCAATGGCGCCGAGCCGATGCCCGTGACCCGCAGCCACAATCAGTGGATTGCCGCCGGCTTCATGCCCTATCTCGAAACGCGCCTGCCGGATGGGGCCAGCATCGTTGTGCCTTATGCCTTCAGCGGCATGACCGGTGTCGGTGCCGGGCTTGTCCCGTGGCTCCTGTCCGGCGGCACCATGCACCTGCATCATCCCACCTCGCTGCAGCGCCTTGCGGCCCATGCCGAGGCCGTGGAAGCCGATTATGTGCTGACGCCCGGCCCGCTGGCCGAGGCGCTGGATGTGCGGCTGGGCCGCAAGTCCACCAGCATCGTTGCATGCTGGAGCATTTCCTCGCCGCAGGCCACCACCTTCGTGCCGCGCCACCAGCTGGTGGACCTGCACGTGGCGGATGAATATGCGCTGGTCGCAAGACTGCGCGGCAAATCCGCCCGCATCCACCCCATTCCGCTTGGCAGCTTCGGCGCTCCGGCCGGAACCGATATTTCCGCCGGCGTCCTGGAGATCAAGACGGAAGGCGGCGACAACGGCAGCCCGCACAAGCTGCTGGCCCGCGGCCCGATGGTTGCCGATGCCGGCTGGAAGGCCGGCCGCAAGGCCGGGCCGGGTCCACTGACTGACGCGGCCGGTTTTCTCCGGACAGGCGTTTCCGTGATCCCCGTTGAAGGCGGACTTGCCGGTTTCGGCATTCCGGGCGAACTGGCCCCCGGCGCCGGCGCGCTGGAAGGGATCGATCAGATCTACGCCGCCTATGACGAGGTGACGGAGGCTGCCGCTTTTTTGGTGGATGATCCGATCCTGGGCGCAAAGCTCCATGCGGCCCTTGTCATGCGCCCCGGCTGCTCGCCCGATGCCCGTGCCTTCTTTGCCTGGCTCGACACCGAACGGGTTGACCTCGCCAAGGTGCCCACACGTGTCCTGATGCTGCAGGCACTCCCGAGGCTGGAGGATGGCACCGTCGACCGGCACCGGCTGGCGGCACGGCTTCAGCGCCAGGACCGGCAGGTGGCATGATCAATGGCGGCCTTTGACGGAGATGGCGACAGTGCCCTCGTCTGGCAGGGGCCCGTCTGGCGCATTGGTCCGGAGCCGGTGTTTGGCGCTGGAGCTCCCGGCTGGCCGCGTGAGCTCGACCTGCTGACGGCGGGCGATGACGATCTGGCAGAACTGCCGGCGGCTGTTGTGGTGCGGCTGGACCAGACGCTTGCGCCGCTCGCCCGGCTTGCGAGGGCCGAGAGCAAGCTGCCGGTGGAGGTTCCTGCCCTGCTCCTGTGCGGCGCCGGAAGTGCTGTCGGCTTGCCGCTGCGCCGCTCCCATGGGCTTGTTGACGCGGATATCCCCGAAGCAAGCCTGTTCCGCATGATCTGTGCGCGCCAGCGTGCCATCCTGCGCAGTGACGAGGCGCGCATCCGCCGGCTCGTTTTTGGACGTGTGCCGAGCTATGGCTCTGCGCCGCATCAGCAGGGCGGCTCCAGCCTTCTGGTCGCGGGCCTTGGCCGCCGTTTCATCGAGCTCTTCGACGCTCGCGCAAGAAATGTGGATCTGATCGGTGCCTTGTCCGCCGACATGGCGGAAAACTACCTCTCCCAGCGCGCGTTCGACGCGGTGATCATCGAGGCCGGGATCGACGACAGCCTCGATCTGATCGAGCGCATCCGCCGTGATGCCCGCTTCTCCCAGATCCCTGTGCTGGCCTTTGCCGACGACCGGCAGGAAGTGGCGGCCCTGTTCGAGATGGGCGCCAATGATGTGCTGCATGGCGACCTGACGCGGGCCATGCTGTCAGCCAGGATTGCCAGCGCCATCCGCATGGGCAAGCGCCGCCGGCTCGCCGACCGCCTGCTCGCGGAAAGCCGTGTCTGGCTGCTGCGGCAGGCGGGCGAGGAAGGCCTGCCCCTGCCCCTCTATCAGGCTTATCTGCATCGCAGCGCCGATCAGGCGGCCTTGCGCGGGCTGATGCTGGATGAGGTGCGGCTGTCCCCGGAAGCGGACGCGGCCAATATCCCCGTCACCCAGCTCGCAGGCGATCTGTCCGGCACGATCCTCTCCATTGCCGATGCCACGAGCCGGGAGGAGGACCTCATCTGCTATGTGGCGGGCCGGGGACCTGTGGCGGTGCTGAAACATGATCAGGCCGGACCGAGCCTGAAGCGGCGCATCAACGCCATTCTGGGCTCAACCCTTTTGTAAGCAGTGCAGCGGATATCCGTTTTGGTTGCCCTTGCGTGGCTCAACAAGTCTGTCTAGCCTGACCCTACACGAGCCCGCAGCCAGGAGGCAGCCATGGCGGAACAACCGCCCCTTACCGTCGATGTCATCTCAGATGTCATGTGCCCCTGGTGCTACATTGGCAAGCGCAGGCTCGAAAAAGCCATCCGGCAAGTGCCGGACCTCAACATCGAAGTGCGCTGGCATCCCTTCCAGCTCGATCCGTCGCTTCCGCGTGAAGGCAAGGACCGGGAAACCTATCTGAACGAGAAATTCGGAGGCCCGGCTAAGGCAGCCGCCATCTACCAGAAGGTGAGCGCCGCAGGGGCGGAAGAAGGCATTGCCTTCGCCTTCGACAGGATCCGCGTGTCCCCCAACACGCTCGACAGCCACCGCCTGATCCTCTGGTCCCGGGCGGACGGGCTGCAGGATGACGTGGTGGAGCGGCTGTTCCGGGCCTATTTCATCGAAGGCCGCGATCTTTCCAAGGC
This sequence comes from Pannonibacter sp. I15F10I1, assembly GCF_900185665.1. Taxonomy (NCBI): domain Bacteria; kingdom Pseudomonadati; phylum Pseudomonadota; class Alphaproteobacteria; order Hyphomicrobiales; family Stappiaceae; genus Pannonibacter; species Pannonibacter sp. I15F10I1. Next base: position 425,946 of record NZ_FYAN01000026.1, on the reverse strand, counting down.
CTCGACGCTGGTCGATATCTCGGCAGAGGCAGGCATGGAGTCCGATCTTGTTGCCCAGCTTCTGGAAACGGACAGCGACCTTGCCAAGCTGCGCAGCCAGATCGAGCAGGCCGGCGGCATGGGCGTCACCGGCGTGCCCTTCTTCATCATCGACGGCCGCTTTGCGATCGCCGGGGCGGAAAGCCCGGAAACCATCTCTGCGGCCCTCCTGCACGCCGATGCGACACGCACGGCCGACGAGCCCGTCACCGTCAACTGACTGCGGGCGATCTGCCGCAGTCACTTCAGTCACTCACGGCAGCGGCAGAACTTCGCCCTTGGCGCCGACCAGCTTGGCAAATTGCACCATACGCTTGCGCAGGCGCTCGCCATCCAGCATCGCCAGTTCACCGGGCAAGGTCAGCGTCAGGCTGTCCTCGTCGCGCTGGATCAGGGTCTTCAGCAGCGTGCCGGGCATGGAGGCGGAGATCAGCGATGCCACACGCAGCGCCGCACCCAGAATCCGCGCCCGCTCCTTCAGCCGGGTCGGGGCCAGCTCGCGCAGACGCGGCGACAGGGCGTCGTCAATCAGCCCCTGATGGCGGAAGAACACCGTCATCGCCAGATAGGCGCGGCCCGCATGGTCGATACCGGCAAAGGCTGCGTTGGAAATGATGTTGAGGCTCTGCTCGCCGCGATAATCGGGGTGCGCGCGCCAGCCGATATCGGACAGAAGACAGGCTGCATGGCGCAGGCGCAGCTCTTCCTCGGTTTCATCCACCCCGATCACCGGCATGAGCTGATCGGTCCATGTGATCAGTTCCTCCGCATATTGCGGCGAACGGGCGCGCAGATGCGCCAGCTCACGGGCTGATTCCAGCAGCGGATCCTGACGGCGGATGGCAGGCGGCAGGTGCTCGTAGAGCAGCCCCTCGCGCACACCGGTGGCCGACATGATCACCCGGTCGGCCTTCATCGCCCTGAGCACCCGCTCCATCACGATGGCGCCAAAGGGCAGCAGCGCGCGGCGCTGGCGGGAGATGACGTCGATGAAGTCCAGCGTGTTGACGTCCCGGGTGGAGACCACCCGGCAGAACTCGATCGCCTCTTCCGCCGGAATGGCATAGTTGTGCATCACATGCAGCGGATAGCCAGCCTGGAAGAGATGCAGCCGGGCCAGCGAGCGCCAGGTTCCGCCGACCGCGTAGAACGTATGGCGCGCGGCGCGGGCAGGCCAGTTGGCTTTCGCCAGCGCATCATCCACGATCTTCTGGGCGCGCGGAATACGCCCGCCCGAGGCTTCCTGCAGGCGTAATCCGCCCAGCGGGAAAGTTGCACCCTCGCCCGGGCCACGGGCGCCGATGCTGACCAGCTCGAGGCTGCCGCCGCCCAGATCGCCGACGACGCCATGCGGCTTCCAGAAGCCGGCCATGATGCCCAGAGCCGAGTAATAGGCCTCTTCAGGCCCGTTGAGAATGCGCACCGTCTGGCCGGTCACACGTTCCACTTCGGCAACGAAAGCCGCGCCGTTGCTGGCATCGCGGGCGGCTGCCGTTGCCAGCACATAGACCGCCTTTACGTCCAGATGGCTGCACAGGAACCGGAACCGGCTCAGCGCCGCCAGGGCCGAAGCGGTCGATTCTTCGGCAAGTTCCCCGGTGGTGGCAATGCCGCGGCCAAGGCCTGCCAGCACCTTTTCGTTGAACAGGATCGTCGGGGAGCGCGCTTCCCGTTCATAGACGACAAGGCGGACCGAATTCGATCCGATGTCGATCACTGCGACCGGCCCGCTGCCATTGAAACGGCCGCGGGCCGGAGGATGCTTTTCGCTTGAATCAGCCACGCTTTGGCCGCTCCATGAAGGGTTTAGGTCTGTCAGCATTGAGCGATTTGCCACGGCCCGAGAGTGAAGGGTTTGTCATGAAATACCGGTGGGCGTTGAAAGGTTCCTCGCCCGGTCCCGGAATGATGCGCTCGTGGGTGCCATCGGCCAGAATGCGCCAGCTCTGCTGATTGTCACGCAGGTTGGCAACCATGATCTGGTCCAGCACCTGTTCATGCACCGTCGGCGTCAGCATGGGCGCAAGGATTTCCACGCGCCGGTCGATGTTGCGGGGCATCATGTCGGCCGAACCGATGTAGACATGCGCCTGCGGCGAAGGCAGGCCATGGCCATTGCCGAAGCAGAAGATGCGGCTGTGCTCCAGGAACCGCCCGACGATGGACTTGGCCCGGATATTCTCCGAAAGGCCCGGAATGCCGGGCCTGAGGCAGCAGATGCCGCGCACCACCAGATCGATCTGCACGCCTGCCTGACTTGCCCGGTAGAGCGCATCGATGATGCCGGCATCCACCAGCGAGTTCATCTTCATCCAGATCTGCGCCGGCCGCCCTGCCCGCGCATGTTCGATCTCGGCTTCCGTCAGCTCCATGATGCGCTTGCGCATGGTCACGGGCGAAACGGCGAGCCGCTTCAGTTCGGCGGGTTCCGCATAGCCGGTGATGTAGTTGAAGACGCGGGCCGCATCCTGACCGATTTCCGGATCGTCGGTGAAATAGGACAGGTCCGTGTAGATGCGCGCCGTGATCGGGTGATAGTTGCCCGTGCCGATGTGCACATAGGTCTTCAGCTCGCCGTTCTCGCGGCGCACCACCATGGAAAGCTTGGCGTGGGTCTTCAGCTCGATGAAGCCGAACACCACCTGCACGCCCGCCCGCTCCAGATCGCGGGCCCAGCGGATGTTGGCTTCCTCGTCGAACCGTGCCTTCAGCTCCACCAGCGCCGTGACCGACTTTCCGGCCTCTGCCGCTTCCGCCAGCGCCTTGACGATGGGCGAGTCCTTCGAGGTGCGGTAGAGCGTCTGCTTGATGGCCACCACATCCGGGTCCTGCGCCGCCTGGCGCAGATACTGCACCACCACATCGAAGGATTCGTAGGGGTGGTGAACGATGATGTCCTTCTGCACGATGGAGGCAAGGCAATCACCGCCATGCTCGCGGATGCGCTCGGGGAAGCGCGGCGTGTAGGGCGTGAATTTCAGGTCGTCCCGGTCCATGGCGACCAGCTGGGACAGGTTGTCCAGCGCCAGCAGGCCATCCACCAGGAAAATCTCGTTATCCGTCACGCCAAGCGCATTGGCGACGAAGGCCCTGAGCGAGGCCGGGGCATTGGCGTCGATCTCCAGCCGGATCACCGAGCCGCGGCGGCGGCGCTTGAGGGCGGTTTCGAACAGGCGGACCAGATCCTCCGCCTCTTCCTCGATTTCAAGATCGCTGTCACGGATGACACGGAAGGTGCCCTTGCCGCGAATCTCGTAGCCGGGGAACAGGCGGCCGATGAAGAGACCGATCACCTTCTCGATGGTGATGTAACGGACCTCGCCCTCGCCCTGCCCCAGATCCGGCAGGCGGACGAAGCGGTCGATATGGGCCGGCAGGCGGATCAGCGCCGTCATGCCGCGTCCGCCCTTCACCGGCACCAGCTCGAACACCAGCGAGAAGCCGAGATTGGGAATGAAGGGGAACGGATGCGCCGGATCGATCGCCAGAGGCGTCAGCACCGGGAAGATATGCGCAAGGAAATGGCCTTCCAGCCAGTCGCGTTCTGCTTCAGCGAGGTCCGTTGCCAGCAGGATGCGGATGCCGGCGCCGACCAGCTCCGAACGGATCTGCCGCCACAGGCGCTGCTGCTCGCTCTGCAGGCGCTGGCAGGCCGCGCCGATCTTCTCCAGCTGTTCGGCCGGTGTCAGGCCATCGTCGGAGCGCAGGCTCACATCGGCGCGCAGCTGCCCCCTGAGGCCTGCGACGCGCACCATGAAAAATTCATCGAGATTGTTCGCCGAGATCGACAGGAAGCGCAGGCGCTCCAGCAGCGGGTGATCCTTGTTGATGGATTCCTCAAGCACCCGGTGATTGAACTGCAGCCAGGAGAGTTCCCGGTTCATGAACCGGGCCGGCGACTGCATCATCTGCTCCACCGCCGCAGGATCAACACCATTCGGCGCTGTCCTGGCCTGAGGTACAGGCTGGGCGCCCTCCGCTTGCGGTGCTGCCTGTGTCTCTTCCCTGTCAACCAAAATGCTGCTCCCGTTTCAAATGACGTCAGGCCTTGCCGGACTGTCGCTCCAGCACCTTGCCTGCAAGGCTGCGGGTGATGCGGCTGCCTGCGGCCAGCGCTTCTGCGTCGAGCGCGGCCACCAGACGGCCCGCGACGCCCAGCGAGCGTTCCATGCGCACGACAAGATAGTCCACCACCCCTTGGTCAATGGCAACCTGCCGGTCGGCAAAGAGCTTCACAAGGACACAGCGCAAAAGCCCGTCATCTGGCTCCAGAATTTCCACAGGTGTCGCAGCCCTGAGGCGCGAGACCAGATCCGGCAGCGTCAGCGGCCAGCTCGACGGCCACGTGCGGCTGGTGATGAGAAGGTTTGCCCCCGCCTGCCGCGCCGCATTGATGAGGTGGAACAGCGCCGTCTCGTCAAAGCCCCGATGGGCATCTTCGACGGCAACAGCCCCGGCGGCCACCAGATCCGCCACCTTTTCAGAGGTGAGGTCACGGGCCTGGATCACCACCGCCCCCGACAGCGCCCGCCAGATTTCCACCAGATGCGTCTTGCCGCTGCCCACGGGCCCCGCCAGCACGGTGACGGGGGCCGGCCAGTCAGGCCAGGACTCGATCATCTCCAGCGCGGCATGATTGGCCTCGCCTTCCAGGAAGTCATCCCGGCTCAGGGCCTGCTCATGCGGCAGGATCAGCGGCAGCTGGCGCGGTGTGTCAGCCATGGTCTCTTGGGCTTTGAACTCTACTCGTCAGAAGCTCCGGACTGTTCCGGAACGCCCGTGCCCTTGTACAGGGCACTGGCTAGGTACTGCCTTAGCGCGAAACGCGCAAGCACGCCCACCATGGCAGCCGCCGGAACAGCCACAAGCATACCAACAAATCCAAAGAGATATCCAAAGGCAAACAGGGCAAACATCAGCCACACCGGATGCAGGCCGACGCTGCTGCCCACAAGCTTCGGCTGCAGGATGTTGCCTTCCAGAAACTGCCCCACGGCAAACACGGCTGCCACCGCTGCAATCCAGTGCCAGTCGGGCCAGAACTGCACCAGCGCGACCGACATGGAGGCGATGAACCCGAGCGCCGCGCCGACAAAGGGAATGAAACTGACAAGCCCCGCGCCAATGCCGATCAGCAGGCCGAAATTCAGCCCCAGCATCACCAGCGACACGGCATAGAAGAGGCCCAGCAGCAGGCAGACGGACACCTGCCCGCGCACGAATCCGGCGACGGCATTGTCCATCTCGCGCGCCAGTTCGCGGATGGTTTCCGCATGCTGGCGCGGCAGCCAGCTGTCGATGCGCTCGATCATGTTGTCCCAGTCGAGCAGCATGTAGAAGGCAACCACAGGCGTCACCACGAAGAGCGACAGGATCGACATCAGCGCCTGTCCGCCGCTCCAGACCGATTTCAGCACGCCGCCGATCCATGTTGCGGCCTTGCCCATGATGTCGCCAAGGGACGACTGCATGTCCTCGACCTTCAGGCCGCTGAACTTGGTGAGGCGGTCGCCCAGTTGCTCGGTCAGGAGGTCCTGCAACGAGCGGACCAGCGAGGGAAGCCGGTCGACAAATCCCAGCATCTGGTTGCCCAGAACCGGCACGAGCAGCACCAGAACCACGATGAGAAGAATGACGAACAGCAGCAGGATCATCAGCGTGGCGGCAAGCCGGCTGAAGCCCCGGCGCTCGAACCAGTCTGCCACCGGATCCAGCAGATAGGCCAATGCCATGCCGGCCACGAAGGGCAGCAGAACCGCGCTGAAGACCATCATGAACAGGATGAAGGCCAAGAGAGACAGAAGCCAGAACTGGACCTGCCGGCGTAACGTCATGAAGCAACTCCGTTATGCACCGCAACACAGGGCATATGAGCGCGATAGGGGCAGTTTCAGGCCGCAAGGTCAAGCCGGAAGCTGCCCGCCTGCTTCCTTGGCCGCCGCCGTCCACGGCTCATGCGGGCGCAATCGGCGGTTTTTCGTGATGTGCACCCTCTCAGCCGTTGCAAGGCGGCCGAAAATCGGGCATTGCGCTGGCAAACCGCAACCGGCACGGAGACTTGACCCATGAGCGCGCAGGACAGCCAGGGGAAGAACGGCCTCACCTATTCCCAGTCAGGCGTTGATATTGACGCAGGCAACGCTCTGGTCAAGCGCATCGCGCCGCTGGTCAAGGCCACCGCCCGCTCCGGCGCGGACAGCGCCATCGGCGGCTTCGGCGGTATCTTCGACCTGAAGGCTGCAGGCTTCTCCGATCCGCTGCTGGTTGCCGCCAATGACGGCGTCGGCACCAAGCTGAAGGTCGGCATCGACACCGGCTGCCATGACACCGTGGGCATCGATCTCGTTGCCATGTGCGTCAACGATCTGGTCGTTCAGGGCGCAGAGCCGCTGTTCTTCCTCGACTATTACGCCACCGGCGCGCTGGATGTGGACACGGCAACCGCCGTCGTTGGCGGCATCGCGGAAGGCTGCAAGATCGCCGGCTGCGCGCTGATCGGCGGCGAAACGGCGGAAATGCCGGGCATGTATGGCAAGGGCGACTATGACCTTGCCGGTTTCGCCGTCGGCGCTGTCGAGCGCGATGGCCTGCTGCCGCGTGCCGATGTGCAGGAAGGCGACGTGCTGCTTGCCCTCGCCTCCTCCGGCGTCCATTCCAACGGCTATTCGCTGGTGCGCAAGATCGTCGAAGTCTCCGGCCTCACCTATGAGGACGCCGCCCCCTTCGCGGATGGCCGCAAGCTGGGCGAAGCCCTGATGACGCCGACGCGCATCTATGTGAAGCCGCTGCTGGCCGCCCTCAAGGCCACCTCCGGCATCAAGGCGCTGGCGCATATCACCGGCGGCGGCCTGCCGGAAAACCTGCCGCGCGTGCTGCCGAAAGGCATCAATGCGCGTATCGATCTGTCCGCCGTTTCCGTTCCCCCGGTCTTCGGCTGGCTTGCCAACACCGGCAACGTCGCCGAAAAGGAAATGCTGCGCACCTTCAACTGCGGCGCGGGCATGGTCGTGGCCGTTGCCGCTGACAGCGTGGAAGCCGTGAAGGCAGCCCTTGAGGCCGAAGGCGAGACCGTTGCTGTGATCGGCCGCATGGAAGCCGGTGCCGAAGGCGAAAGCGAAGTCATCTTCGACAATCACCTCAGCATTTTCGCATGACCGTGAGCCGCAAGCGCACCGCCGTTCTGATTTCGGGCCGGGGCAGCAACATGCTGTCGCTGATCGAGGCTGCGAAGGACCCTGCCTATCCGGCAGAGATCGTCCTCGTTGTCTCGAACCGGCCGGATGCGGGCGGCATTGCCCGGGCGGAAAGCTTTGGCATTCCGGCCAAGGTTCTCGATCACAAAACCTATGGCCGCGACCGGGAATCCTTCGAGCGCGAGCTGGACGCCATGCTTGTGGCGGAGGGCATCGAACTGGTGGTGCTTGCGGGCTTCATGCGGCTGATGACGCCCTGGTTCGTGGAACGCTGGAACGGGCGGATGATCAACATCCACCCTGCCCTGCTGCCCTCCTTCAAGGGCCTGCACACCCATGAGCGCGCTCTGGAAGCGGGCGTGCGCCTGCATGGCGCGACCGTGCATTTCGTCTCGCCCGGCATGGACGAAGGCGCCATCATTGCGCAGGGCGCCGTGCCCGTGCTGTCCGGCGACACGCCCGAGGCGCTGGGGGCAAGGGTGCTGAGTGTCGAGCACCAGATCTATCCGCAGGCGCTGGCGCTGGTTGCCTCCGGTCAGGTGCTGCTGGAAGACGGCAAGGCCGTCTGCCGCGCTGCGGCTGAGGATGCCGAAGGCCGCCTTACCGCGCCGCGCTGGTAATTGTAGTTCTCACAACTCCAGCCCGCCTGTCCCGATCCCCGCCGCTTCCTCATAGGCCAGCGCAAATTCCAGCGTCTGCCGGTCCGCCCTTGGCGGGCCGATGAGCTGGACGCCAGCCGGCAATCCACCCGCCCCAAAACCGGCAGGGACTGCAGCCACGGGAAGTCCTGCCAGCGTCGGGCCGATGACCACTTCCATCCAGCGGTGATAGGTGTCCATCGTCCGCCCTCCAATTTCACCGGGCCAGGGCAGATTGACATCGAAGGGAAACACCTGCGCCGACGGCAGGATCAGGAAGTCGTAGGTCTCGAACATGCGCCGCATCGCGGCATGCCAGCTGGTGCGCACCACGGAAGCAGCGTGAATGTCTGCCGCGCTCTTGCTCAGGGCCAGCTCGAACTCGTAATGCATCTGCGCATTCAGTTTCGCCCGAGCCTCCGGCTTGTCGTAGAACCCGCGCAGGCCATGGGCGACGGAGAAGCTGCGCAAGGTCAGCCAGCACTCCCACAGCTTTGTAAAGTCGAACGGCGGCGTCACCTCCACCACCTCGCAGCCCATCGCGGACAGCACATCCAGCGCCTTGCGGCAGACCTCCAGCACGCCCGGTTCAAACGGCAGATAGCCGCCCAGATCCCCCAGCCAGGCCACCTTTCGGCCCGTGAGATTGGCAGCTCCGCGCAAGGCAAGGTCTTCATCGGCGAGCGACAGCGGGTCAACCGGATCATATCCGGCCTGCGTTTCCAGCAGCCGCGCCATGTCGGCAACCGTGCGCCCCATGGGGCCGTTGATTCCAAGCTGGCTGAAGAACAGATCCGGGCTCTTGCCGTTCGGCACCCGGCCGAAGCTGGGGCGGAAACCGTAGACATTGTTGAAGCCAGCGGGATTGCGCAGCGAGCCCATCATGTCCGAGCCATCGGCCACCGGCAGCAGCCTTGCTGCCAGTGCCGCAGCCGCGCCGCCGCTGGAGCCCCCGGCACTGCGTACCGGATCATGCGGATTGCGGGTCGCCCCATGGACCGGATTGCGGGTGTGGGAACCAAGGCCGAATTCCGGCGTGTTGGTCTTGCCGATGAAGATGGCCCCTGCCGCCCGCACCCGCGCCACGTGAATGGAATCAGCCGGGGACACATAGCCGGGGAACAGGGGCGAGCCCCATGAGCACGGCAGGCCCTTCACCTCCGCCAGATCCTTCACCGCCTGCGGCATCCCGTGCATCCAGCCGCGTGAGTGCCCTTCCGCCAGCTCGCGGTCGCACACGCGCGCCTCTTCCAGCAGTTCCCTTTCAGGGCGCAGATAGATGATCGCGTTGATCAGCGGATTGATCCGCCCGATCCGCTCCAGATAGGCCTCCATCACGGAGACACAGGAAATCTGCCGTTGATGGATGGCAGCGGACAGCTGGACGGCGGAAAGCGTTGTAATGCCGGTCTGCATGATGGTTCGGCGGCTCCTGATCCTTTGCGCGGCCTCGCGGGTCTTGCAATCGTCCTCCATTCCGGCGGCACTTGTCGAGGCCATGATTGCGGCAGAGCTGCCCCAATGCCCGCTCCGGCGTGATTTGGAATTTTTCAGGTCCAATCACCAGAAGCTGCCAGCCATGCAATAGAAAAGAAACATCAGAAAGCGGGCACGCACCGAGTAATGCGCGGCTCGATTTTCCAGAGTTGCTTTCCACCTCCCGGCGTCTCTGCGAAGCCCGCAGATCAACGGCAGAACAATACGATATTTCAAAGGTCAATGCTTGGATTTTGCGGCGGCGCTGGCCGCCACAAGCAGCAAGCAAAACGGAAAAGGCCATTCACATGATCAGTTCAACAGACCCGATGGCTCGCGTCCGCCAGCATGTTGAGGAAGCGCTGCTGGCGAAGGCTGGCGAAGATGCCGCCTTCCGCACCCTGCTGCTGAGCGATCCGCGCGCTGCCCTGAAGCAGCTGCTTGGCGTGGACCCGATCCCCTCGCTCAAGATCCGCGTCATCGAGGAACAGGCCGGGGAGGTCACCCTCGTCCTGCCCCGTGCGATTTCGCAGAAAGATCTGCCGGAGGAATTGCCGGATGAGCTTCTCGATTTTGCCTCTGGCGGCAATGCCAAGGAGTGCTGGTGGAAGTTCAACCAGTGGGCCTACAAGCAGGACTGGATGCCCTGAGAAAGCAATCTTCAAAGGAGAAGACCATGACGTATACGACGGTTCCCATGGCATCGGTACGCGCCCACATCGAGTCAGTGCTCATCGAAAAAGCGGCCTCTGACGCAACCTTCCGCGCTCTGCTGACAAGCAATCCTCACGCCGCTCTCCGCAAGCTGCTGGGCGTTGACACGCTCCCCTCGCTGAAGATCACCGTGATTGAAGAGCAGCCAGGCGAAATCACGCTCGTTCTGCCCCGGGCGATTGCGCAGGACGAGTTGCCGGACGAGCTGCTTGACTACGCCTCTGGCGGCGACGGCAAGCAATGCCTCCTCGGACGGACAGAGCCTATGATCGCGCGCTTCACCTAGTCCAGAAACAGCAAGGCAAGAATCCGGCGAGGGCCACCTGCAGCAGAAACTGCCGGGGGAACGCCTGAGGCATTGCGCACGCAAACCGGCCCTGCAGCCCTGAACTCACGCCCTGCAAGGAAAGACACCATGCCGCACATGACAGATACCATGGCAGCCGCCCGCGCCCACATCGAGGCTGCGCTGATCGAAAAGGCCACGTCTGACGCAGCCTTCCGCGCGCTGCTGACGAGCAACCCGCACGCCGCCATTCGCGAGCTGCTGGGCAATGATCCGATCCCGTCGCTGAAGATCACCGTTGTGGAAGAACAGGCCGGCGAGGTCACCCTCGTCCTGCCCCGTGCGATCGCCCAGGACGAACTGCCGGACGAAATCCTCGACTATGCCGCTGGCGGCAATGCGCAGGAATGCTGGAACCAGTTCAAGAACGACTGGCTCTTCGGCCGGTTCGACAAGAAGAAGTAACCACTCATCACTTGATCAGAAAGGATATTCAGATGACGTCCATGATCGAAGCCGTTGCCGGCGCCCGTGCCCACATTGAGGCTGCGCTCGTTGCCAGGGCAACCTCCGACACGGCCTTCCGCGAGCTGCTGAAGAGCAACCCGCATGCCGCCATCCGCGAGATGTTCGGCAATGATCCGATCCCCTCGATGAAGATCAGCGTCGTCGAGGAACAGGCCGGCGAAGTGCTTCTCGTGCTGCCGCGTTCCATCGCCGAAGACGAGCTGCCGGATGAACTGCTCGATTATGCCTCCGGTGGCAGCCTCGACAAATGCCTGCGGGATATCGGCTTCTTCAAGCCGATCGAAGGCCGCGGCCTCTGGTAATCAAGGAGAAGACCATGAGCGAAATCATCGCCTATCCATTCGAGAAAGCCCGCGCCCTGCTGGAGGCCGAACTTCGAGCCAAGGCACAATCAGACACAGCCTTCCGCGCTGCGCTTCTGAGCGATCCGCACGCAGCGCTCTTGGATCTGCTCGGCACGGATCCGGTGCCCAGCCTTGCAATCCGCGTTCTGGAAGAAACCGCAGGAGAGGTCGTGCTGGTTCTGCCGCGCCGCATCGAAGCGGATGAACTCCCGGACGAGCTGCTCGATTACGCTTCCGGCGGCGCCTACAAGGGCTGCAAAGGCGACGGCTGGACCCAGGACAAGCTGGGCCGCATCGGCATCGATCCTTTTTGACCAGATCATCTGCATGGAGGCCGGGACAGCCCGGCCTCCTTTCATGTCAAAGGTTCAGCCCGCTACATGAAGCCTTGAATTGAACAGCGGGCTGCGGCTCAGCTGCTTCAAGGCTTTTGCACCGGCCAGCACGCCAAGATCCACCAGCGGCTCCAGAATGATCACGGTCATGTAGGCCGCACCGAAGCTGGCTACGTCCGCCAGGTTCTCCGCAGAGAAGCCATGGCCATAGATGGCCCAGAAGGCCACCCAGGCGACGATGCCGCCCTGATAGGCGGTGGAAAGCGCCAGCGCCTGCGAATATTTCAGGTCCACATAAGGCGTCGACGGCGCAATGATTCGCTTTGCCAGCAGGCTGATGCCAAAGAGCGGCACCAGCAGCGTGGTGACATTCATGCCGTATTGCGGCAGGTCGAAGGGCGCAAAGAACAGCCCCTGGATCAGCAACCCGGCCGCAAGACCGATGGCGGCCGCCCCTGCCCCGAACAGCAGCAGCAGGGTCGAGCCGAGAATCAGATGCACCTCCGACACGCCCACGGGGTGATGCGGCAGCACCTCGAAGAAGCAGAACACAAGCGCAGTCGTCATGATGCTGCGCAGGAGAAGCGGAATGGCGCCGCCATTGGTCCGCAGGTCGTCAACGGCGAGTTTTGCCGCAAGCCCGAAAGCCGCTGCCGCCGTGCCATAGCTCAGGATGATCTTCGCGCCTTCAACGACGCCTTCTTCGATATGCATGCTCGTTCCTTTCTGCGCCCGCCGCGCATGGGACTGGGTGGGGCTTTGCGCCCGGTCATGTGATGGACAGGTATCCTGGCTCACGGTTCACTGCTTCGCCTGCCTTCCCAGCCTTTTGGGGCCAGTGGCATCGGGGCGTCGCTCGCCGTTTACAGTTGCGGGGGCAGCCGGGGAATCAGGCCTTGCCTCATGTGCAAGCCCTTCACCCCGTTCCCTGATTTTTGCCGCAGCAGACCTCGTCTGTGCAACCCATCAGCGGCACTCTAGCTCACGCGGAAACAATGCCAAAGCATTTGTGCAGGCGCGCAAGGCCTCCACACACCGGTAAAAAGTATGAGCCTGCCGCGGCAAAGCGCCGTGAAATCGCCCCCTTTGACAGATCATTTCACAAAGCCGTTATGCCGGAGTAGTTTAACCTGCCTTACGGACGGTCATGTTCCGGCCAAAGACCTGTGTGTGACGCAAGTCACGGACCCGGATGGCAAGGTTGGGACATGGTTCCGGCGGTTTAGATTTCAGTTCTCAATCTGGAGCTTCAAATGCGATCCTTTCTGATGCGCGGTGTCAGCGCTTCTGTCATGACCCTGGTGCTGGCCCACGGCGCACTGGCCTTCGAAGCGACCGGCAATGACATTGCCGACGCCTTCCTGACCCGTCTTGAAGCCGGGGAAGTCAAGGTTCTGTCGGTCGGCGGCGTCTCTGAGGATGGCAGCGAGGTCACCATTGAAGACGTCGCCCTCGAAGGCAAGACGCCGGATGACGGCACGGGCTCCATCGGCATCATCACGCTGACCAACGGTGTGGTGCAGGCTGACGGCACCATGACGCTGGACGGCCTCGCCTTCGAGGAAGCCTATCTGGAAGACAAGACGGGCACGGCCGTTTCGGTGGCCTCTTTCGTCGCCAGCGAGGTGGTCCTGCCCCCGGCCGACGGCTCCAAGTCCTTCGAGGATGTGGCCGATTACAAGAGCATCGAGGCCGAAGGCATCGAGATTACGGAAGGCGACAGCACCAAGGCGCGCCTGGAATCGGCCTATGCCGCCATCAACAGCCGCGAAGACAACCTGCCGACCTCGGGCGAACTGACCCTTTCCGGCCTGACCATGGCCGTATCGGAAATGGATGCCTCCTCGGCAAAGCAGCTGACCGATCTGGGTTACGAGACCGTCACCGCTGACCTTTCGACCGACTTCAAGTGGGATCCCGTGACCGGGGTTCTGGACCTGCAGAAGCTGGACATCACCGCCGCCGACATGGGCGGTGTTTCCCTCGCAGTCCAGATCGGCGGTTTCACCAAGGAAGTGGCCGAAAAACTGTCTGCCGCAAAGGACAACAGCGAAGAAGCCATGGCCATTCTCCAGGGGCTGACGGTCAATTCCATGCGCCTGCGCTTCGACAACGGCTCCATCGTCGACCGTCTGCTGGACCAGCAGGCCAAGACCGCCGGTTCGGACCGCGCCGCAGTCGTAAGCCAGCTCAAGACCGGCCTGCCGATGATGCTTGCCCTGCTCCAAAACCCGGAGTTCCAGGCCAAGGTAGCAACCGCCGCTGCCGAGTTCCTGGACAACCCGGTGTCGCTGCAGGCTGATGCCAAGCCGTCTGCACCGGTCTCCATCGCGCAGATCTTCGGAACGGCCGTCATGGCGCCGCAGGGCCTGCCGCAGATCCTCGGGATCGACGTAACGGCCAACAAGAAATAAGCGCCGTTTGACGGTCCCGCATCCGGCGATGGTCCCCCATCAACGGAACCATAGACCGGACGCCTGAATTCAGAACCAGCCAGCGCGGCGGTTTGACTGAACTGCCGCGCTTTGCATTTTCACAAAAGGAGGCCAAGCCTTGTTGCCGAACCCGATCTTCACCCGCTTCAGCGCCCGCACCGCCACGGTGGTGCTGGTCATGTCGCTGCCCTCGCACGCTTTTGCCAACCAGGCCAGCGTGCTGGTGGACCGCTGGATGGCGGATTTCACCAGCATGGGGGCTTCCGTTGCCAGCTATGAACGCGCCGAAGACGGTGCAACCGAGAATGACGTCACCATCCATGGCGTCAAGATCGAGTTCGCCATTCCGCTGCCCGGCGGCGAGGACAAGGTGGACGTGAAACTTGGCATCGATGCTGTTTCCTTCGAGGGCCTGACCGAGACGGACAAGGGCTACGAGGCCGCCAGGATTTCCGTGCCGGGAACAGCCCAGGCAGACGTTGAAATCCCCGGCAAGTTCTTCGACACGTCCTCACACCGGCAGACCACGCTGGAGATCCCGGACCCGGAAGACGAGACTGCGGATGCACCGGCAGACGGCGAAGCCGGGGAAAACGCCGAAGCTCCCGAGGCGGCCGCACCGGAGGCAAAGCCTGCCGAACCGGTGAGGATCATCCTCAGCCAGACCGGCTATGTGGCCGAAGGCATGGCCTGGAGCCGCATCCCCGATGTGCCGGAAGATCCGCAGCGCCCGGTGACCCGTTACTTCGACATTGCCCGCACGCTGCTGGACGGCAAGGGTGACCGCTATCACATCGAGACGATGACACTGGAGATGACCGGCCCGGACGGCATGAACCAGAAGACCGTCTACGAAGACTATGCGATGACCGGGTACAAGGACTTCCGGATCGACGAGTATTCGGTCGGCAAAACGGTCCAGACCCAGGACTTCATGCCCCTGGAACCCGGCGGCCAGATGGCCCAGATGACCATGACGATCGGCAAGCAGGTGGTGAAGGACATCGACTTCATGCCGCTGCTGACCCTGATCGGCCAGGGCTCCGACCCGAGCCGCTTGACCATCATGGGCAGCCAGACCGTTGAAGAGATGACCGTCAACGTCGCCAGCGTCGACGTCAAGATCGACAGCCTCACCGCGGATCCCATGAGCATCACCAAGGCGGAAACCCTGCCCCTTTGGCCTTATCTTGACCAGCTGGTGCTGGATGAAGATGCCGTTGACAGCGACGAGGCCGGCAAGGCCGCCCTCGCCTCGCTGCAGTTCTTCAAGGCCGACGGCATGACCGTCAATGGTGTCAGCTTCACCGCTCCGGACGTGAGCGGCGGTCTCGACAAGTTCGAGATGAAGGACATCAGCAGCAACGGCCTCGGCATTGTTGCCTTCGACGGCCTCAAGGTCGATGTGACGAAGCCGCAGGAAAAGGTCGAGATCAATCTGGGCCGCATCGCGGTGGGCGAAATCGACTTCCCGCTGATGGACTCCCTGGTGCGGATCTCCGTTGCCAGCATGAGCGGCATGGAGCCCTCCGTGCAGGACATTCTCGATGCCCGTCCGATCATCGGTCTGGCCGAGGTTCTGGGCGTTTCGGTCAAGGCGGCCGCCATCGGCGATCAGGAGATCGCTCTGGACACCTACCGCCAGACCGAGAAGGGCCACATCAACCGCATCCCGACCGAGGCTGGCCTTGTCATCAAGGGCCTGCGCTTCCCGGCGGCGATTGTGCCCGACCCGCAGTTCCAGGACCTGGCCGCGCGCCTCAACATCACCGAAGTGGTCATCGACCAGAACTTCGAAATGAACTGGGATGAAGCAACCGGTGACCTGACACTCAAGGACCTGAGCCTTGAGATGAAGGACGGTGGCAGGATCCACATGACCTTCACCATCGGCGGTATCCCGAAGGACATCTTCGAGAACCCGGAACTGGCGCAGCTGGCCCTGGCAACCGCCAGCATCAAGTCTGGCCGTATCGAAGCTGAAAATCTCGCTGTCCTGTCGGCCTTCATCGGCGTTCAGGCGGACGAGGCGGGCCTCACTCAGGAAGAGCTCGCCGCCGGCCTCGTCGACGCGATGGCGCAGGACATGGGCCCGCTCACCGGCACCCGCTTCGGCGAGGAACTGCTGGAGGCTGCCCGCACCTTTGCCGCCGACCCGAAGAACATCGTGATCGAAATGGCCCCGAAGGCACCGGTCCCGGTCACGCAGCTTCTGGGTGCAGGCGCCACCGCTCCGCAGACCCTTCCGGATCTGCTGGGTGCAAGCGCCACGGCCAAGTAACCCCCGTTCCCGGTGCGCCTCACGCATCGGGAACAGCACAGCTGACACAGCAAACAGAAACGCCGGGCAGAGGGATCTGCCCGGCGTTTCTGTTTTCCGGCCGCGCATTGCCAATCCGGCAGCTCCGGATCAGCTCACACCGCCATCACGTTGACAGGGTCAGTTCTCGTTACTTCACCATGACGGTGATACAGCCGGAGAGGCTCTTGCCCTTCACCTTGGGCGTCGTGTTCTTGGTGCAGAACTGATCTTCACCCTTGAAGTTGCGCGCAGGCGTATAGATCAACCCCTGCCCCTTCACCACCGACACCTTCCCGTTTTTCGGCTGCCGGGTGATGGTTACATCCGTGGCAGGTTCGCGTGTTTTCTTCACCTCGTCAATAAATCCGGGAAAACTGATTTTACAAACCTTGTCGGCGGAAGTCATTTCGAAGCTTCCCTTGCCATTTCCCGTTCCCCACCCGCGGCCGTTTGAACCACTACATTCTGCGTGAGCAGAAGCGGTAACTGCCACAAGGGCGAATGCTGCGATTGAAAGTCTGATAACGGGGCTCATCAGATGATTTCCTTTTCAGTATGACTGACAGGAACCATTGGTTTATTCTAGCCCCACCCAAGTCAATTGAAAAACCTGATAGCAACGGTAAAAGCGGAAAATTTCCGGATGTTTAGATTTTGAATTCAAACACTTGAGCTATTTCTTGGAGGGCAGGAATGGGCGAAGGGGAAGCTGACAACGGGCCTGAAATCGACAGATGGCACCTCTTGCTGGATGAACTGTGCAACCAGTCCGGTGATTATGACAATGCCCGTCTGGGTAGCGAGCTTTGCCGCCGCCTTGGCAAAAGAGAAGATACGCACTTCGAAACGGCCGTCAGGAACCTGCGCAACTGGCGCGCCGGCCGGCATATTCCCCGGCAGCGGAATTTCATGATTCTTTCCGAGTTGATGAATGTGCAGCGCAGCCCCGCCCTGCGCGCCCGGTGGAACGCTCTCTATGCCAAGGCGCGGGAGCTTGAGGACAAAACTGGCGGCAGCACCGGCAACGGCACGGATGACGAGCTTGAGAAGGACCAGGAGGCGTTCGAGGTTGGGCCGTTGCAGCCGGCCCCGCCTCCGGGCCTGGTACCGCCGGCCCTGGTGGCGGATATTTCTCTACGGCCAGCAAAACTGCGTGGAGCCGCTTTTGGTCTTCTGATGTTCCTGTGCGGGATCGGCGCCTCGGAGCTCTACAGGGCTGAGCCATGGCTCTGGTTTCACTCCGGCCCGGTTTACCCTCTCATCGTGCTGCGCCCGCATGTGTCCATGGCTGTGGGCGAAAGCATCGTCATTCACGGCGAGCGCGGCGACTGTGGCAAGCTGCCACCAGACTGGGAGTATGTGCTGACCCGCTTGCCCGTCAGCCGCATCGGCGATTTCTCGGACGGCGGGATCGTCAGACGCAACAGCAATTTCTGCAAGGGCGAGACACCTGCACGTGCCGTCGTCTTCACGGCGCGCCGAACCGGCGTGGAGGAGTTCCTGGTGCTGGGCGACGTGATGCGGGTCACTGTCACGGACGCACCGCTTTGACCGTTTGGTTAGGCCCGAAAGGACATCAGGCCTGCCACCACGCGTCACCCCTTCGCCGTCTCCCGGAACTGCAGATCGTAGAGCCTACGATAAACACCGTCATGGGCCAGAAGCGCTTCATGCGTGCCGGTTTCCACCACGCGGCCCCGGTCGAACACGGCGATGCAATCCGCATCGCGCACGGTGGAGAGGCGGTGGGCGATGACGAGCGTGGTGCGGCCCTGCATCAGCCGCTTCAGCGCACCCTGCACCTTGGCTTCCGATTCTGCATCCAGCGCCGAGGTCGCCTCGTCCAGCAGCAGAATCGGCGCGTCGCGCAGCATGGCACGGGCGATGGCGATGCGCTGGCGCTGTCCGCCGGAGAGCCGCCCCCCGCCCTCGCCCACCAGCGTGTCATAGCCCTGTTCCATCGCCTCGATGAACTCATGCGCATTGGCATCCACGGCCGCACGGATGATATCCGCATCCCCGGCACCGGGGCGGCCGAGGGCGATGTTGTCGCGGATGGAGAGATCGAAGAGGAAGGTATCCTGCGTCACCAGCGCGATCTGGTCGCGCAGGGAGGCAAGCGTCACCTGCCGGATGTCCTGTCCGTCGATGAGAATGCGCCCCGTATGAATGTCGTAGAACCGTTCCAGCAGCGAGAAGGTGGTGGACTTGCCGGCCCCCGAAGAGCCGACCAGCGCCGTTACCTTGCCAGCCTGCGCCACCAGGTCGAGCCCGGTCAGAACCGGTTTGTCGCCATAGGTGAAATGCACGCCCTCAAACCGAACCTCGCCCTTGCCGGTCTTCAGCTCAACGGCATCCGGCGCATCCTCGAAGGCGGGCGGGCGGTCCAGCATCTCGAACATGAGACGCACGCCAACCAGATTGGAGCTGAGGTTCACATGCAGACGGGCGAGACGCTTCACCGGCTCATAGGCGAGCAGCAGCGCGGTGATGAAGGAGAAGAACCCTCCCGGATCTTTACCCTGCTCTATGACGCTGAAACCGCCATAGAGAATGACCAGAGCGATGGCGAAACCGCCGAGTGTCTCCATCAAGGGCGAGGTGCGGGCCGTCAGCGCCGCAATGCGGTTGGCCCGGCGCTCCACATCGGTGATGGCCTTGTCCATCTCGGCGCGCATCCGGTCCTCGACGCGGAAGGCCTTGACCACGCGCACGCCGATCGCGGTTTCCTGCACGGCGGAGACGATCTTGGTGGTGGAGACGAACTGGGACTTGGCGTGCTTGCGCACCCGGCGCACCAGCAGCGACACACCGAAGACGGCCGGCGGCATGATCAGCAGCGCAATGGCGCTGAGGCCGGGGTCCTGAATGACCATGACGGCAACCAGGCCCACGACGCTCAACAGATCGCGGCCGAGCGACAGCACCACCATATCCAGCACGCTGCGGGCGGCCTGTGCATTGTGCGAAAGCCGCGTCGCCAGATCACCCAGCGGCGTGCGGTCGAAGAAGGCCATGTCCTGCCGGGTGATGGTGCGGAACAGGCGGCGCTGGCAATCGGCAACGATGGCATTGCCGATCCGGCTCATCGTCACCTGCTGGCCGTAGGTCGAGATCCCCTTCACCGCGAAGATGGCCATCACCGTAAAGGCAATCAGCCGGACCATGGACTGGTCACGGTTGACGAAGACCTCGTTGATCACGTCGCGCATGATCCAGGCGCTGGCAGCGGTCGAACCGGCCACGAGGCCCATGAACAGGAAGGACAGGAGATAGCCCGGCACATGGGCGCGGGCATTTTCGGAAACGAGACGCCGGATCACCTCATAGGTGCCGTCCGGGTCCTGAAACCAGGTCTTGACGCTCACGTTTCACGCCTCTGGTCTGCAGCGGCCTGCGCCCATTGCACAAGGATCACCGCCGGATAATACGGCTGCGCCCGCTTTTGGGCGGGCGCAGCATCAGATCACTTGGCCGGGAGGTTAAGCCGCAGATGCAGCTCCCGCAGCTGTTCGTTGCTGGGCGGCGTCGGCGCGCCCATCAGAAGGTCCTGCGCCTGCTGGTTCATCGGGAACAGCGAGACTTCGCGCAGGTTCTTTGCACCCACCAGCAGCATGATGATGCGGTCCACGCCAGCAGCCATGCCGCCATGCGGCGGTGCGCCATACTGGAAGGCGCGGTAGAGGCCGCCGAAACGCTCTTCCACGTTCGCAGCGCTGAGGCCGACCTTCTCGAAGGCCTTGACCATCAGCTCGGGCGACTGATTACGGATCGAGCCGGACGCAATCTCGAAGCCATTGCAGACCATGTCATACTGATAGGCCTTGATGGTGAGCGGGTCCTGGTTCTCCAGCGCCTCCATGCCGCCCTGCGGCATCGAGAAGGGGTTATGGGCGAAGTCGAGCTTCTTCTCGTCCTCGTTCCACTCATAGAACGGGAAGTCCACGATCCAGCACAGCTCGAACCGGTCACGGTCCACGAGGTTCAGATCCTCGCCTGCGCGGGTGCGTGCTTCTCCGGCAAACTTGTAGAACTTCACCGGATCACCGGCGACGAAGAAGGCGGCGTCACCGTCCTCAAGGCCGAGCTGCTGGCGGATCGCTTCGGTGCGCTCCTCGCCGATGTTCTTGGCAATGGGGCCAGCACCTTCCAGCACATCGCCTTCCTTGCGCCAGAAAATGTAGCCGAGGCCCGGCTGGCCCTGCCCCTGCGCCCAGGAGTTCATCCGGTCACAGAAGGCGCGGCTGCCGCCGGTCTTGGCCGGAATGGCCCAGACCTGGTTGCGCTCGTCTTCCAGCATACGGGCGAAGATCTTGAAGCCCGAACCGCGGAAGTGGTCGGACACCTCCTGCATGACGATCGGGTTGCGCAGATCCGGCTTGTCGGAGCCGAACATGCGGATCGAATCGTCATAGGCGATGCGGCGGAAGGTCTGCGTCACCGGCTTGCCTTCGGCAAATTCCTCGAAGATGCCGCGGATCACCGGTTCCATGGTGGTCCACACGTCTTCCTGCGTGACGAAGCTCATCTCCAGGTCGAGCTGGTAGAACTCGCCCGGCAGACGGTCGGCGCGCGGGTCCTCGTCGCGGAAGCAGGGGGCGATCTGGAAATAGCGGTCGAAGCCTGCCATCATCAGCAGCTGCTTGTACTGCTGCGGCGCCTGGGGCAGCGCGTAGAAGGTGCCCGGATGAATGCGGCTCGGCACCAGGAAGTCACGC
This sequence comes from Pannonibacter sp. I15F10I1, assembly GCF_900185665.1. Lineage (NCBI taxonomy): Bacteria > Pseudomonadati > Pseudomonadota > Alphaproteobacteria > Hyphomicrobiales > Stappiaceae > Pannonibacter > Pannonibacter sp. I15F10I1. Next base: position 404,938 of record NZ_FYAN01000026.1, on the reverse strand, counting down.
GCGCCTTCCGGCGAGGAGGCGGTGAGGATCGGCGTCGAATATTCGGTGAAGCCGCCCTTGGTCATCTCGCGGCGCATGGCGGCGATGATCTGGGTGCGCTTGACGATGTTCTTGTGCAGCGTGTCGCGGCGCAGGTCGAGGAAGCGGTAGGTCAGGCGGACGTCTTCCGGATACTCCTGCTCGCCGAACACCGGCAGCGGCAGTTCCTTGGCAGCGCCCAGCACTTCCATGTCGCGGATGAACAGCTCGATCTCGCCGGTCGGCAGGCCAGTGTTCACCGTCTCTGCCGTGCGGGCCTTCACCTCGCCGTCGATGCGGATGCACCATTCGGAGCGGACGGTTTCCGCCAGCTTGAAGGCGGCGCTGTCCGGGTCAACCACGCACTGGGTGATGCCGTAATGGTCACGCAGGTCGATGAAAAGAAGCCCGCCATGATCGCGCACGCGGTGAACCCAGCCCGACAGGCGAACGGTTTCCCCAACGTGGCTCGCGCGCAATTGGCCGCAAGTGTGGCTCCGGTAGCGGTGCATGCAGTCCTCGACAATCTCGGCAATGAACAAGGAGCGCGCCCCGCAAAAGGGCACGCAATCGTGCGAGCGACAAGCCACGTTGTGCCGCCAAAGTCAAGACGCAGGCGGGTTTCCTCCCCCGTTCCAGCCCTTCCGGGGCATGCCGTGCCACGGCCTTGCGCGCCGACCGATCACTTTCCGTGAAGTGTCCATTCACCTCGTGAACTGTTTTCACCGGCAAACGCAGAGTACAACGGGATACAAGGGAATTGCAGGCGGCCTGCGGCCTTTGAGTCGGGGCCGGCACCGCCGCACACAGAACTGACCAGAGGTCCAAGAGCGCAGCAGCAAGGCGCCGGCCCGCAATCGCAACGCGCCTTCCAGAGAAACCGATGTCAACGATCCGCCCGCTCATTCCCCTGCTTGCCACCGCCGGCATTCTCATCGGCGGCAACGGGCTGCAGGGAACCTTCATCTCGCTGCGCGCGCTGGAGGAAGGCTTTTCGCCGCAGACCATCGGCGTCATCGGCACGGGCTACAACATCGGTTTTGCCGTGGGCTGCATCTACATCACCCGGATCATCCGGGCCATCGGCCACATCCGCGCCTTCTGCGCCCTGGCAGCGATCGCCGCCGCCGCCTCCATGCTGATGCTGCTCTATATCGCGCCCCTGCCCTGGTTCCTGATGCGCCTCGTTCAGGGCCTGTGCATCGCCGGACTGTTTGCCGTGGTGGAAAGCTGGCTCAATGCGCGCGTCACCAATGCCAACCGCGCCCGCACGCTTTCCATCTACCGCTTTGTCGATCTGGGCGCGGTAACCTTGGGCCAGTACATCATCCCGGCGGTCGGCGTCAGCGGTTTCGAGCTGTTCGTCATCATCGCGATGACGCTGACGCTCTCGCTGGTGCCGATCTCCCTCACCGACCGCACCAGCCCGGCGGTGCCCGAACATGTGCGCTTCGATGTGCGGGTGCTGTGGCGTGTCTCGCCCCTGGCGACCATCGGCTGCATCGTTGTCGGCTTCACCAACGCCAGCTTCCGCTCGCTTGGCCCCGTCTATGCGGACGGCATCGGCATGACGGTCACCTCCATCGCCACCTTCATGAGCGCGGGCATCTTTGCCGGTGTGGTGCTGCAATATCCGCTGGGGCATTATTCGGACAAGCTGGACCGGCGGCTGATCATCCTCATCGCCACTTTCGGCTCCTTCGTCTCCGGCATTTTCCTGGCGCAGGTGGCGGGCGAAAGTGTCTGGCTCAACTATCTGGGCATCTTCGCCTTCGGTGCATTCGCCATGCCGCTCTATTCCCTGTGCTCGGCCCACGCCAATGACCACGCAGCCCCCGGTCAGCATGCGCTTGTCTCGGCCGGAACCCTGTTCTTCTGGTCGGTCGGAGCCATCGCCGGCCCGCTCTTTGCCTCCATGCTGATGGGCCGTTACGGGCCGCATTCCCTCTTCTGGTACACCGCCGCCGTGCAGGGGCTATTCATGGTCTACACGGTGATGCGGATGATGCAGCGCGAAGGCGTTCCGGCCGAAGGCCGCCGCAGCCGCTTCCGCTCCCTCCTGCGCACCTCCGCCTTCTTCGCCAAGCTGGCAGGATCGGGAAACGCAAAGGAAAAGCCGTGAGGAAGTGTATCCTCACGGCGTCGCCCCGGCCAAGCGCAGCGCGAGCCGGGGACCACTCGTTCGTAGAGTGATGAGAATTGTTTCCGCAGCTCAAATTGGCCTGAGTGGAGCTTACCGCAGAGCCCGGAACAACGGCCCTTTCCCGGCAAACAGTTTCCCGCCGCCGTTTTTCTCTGCACACACCCGCTCTCCTCCCGAAAACGTGACGAAACAGGCAGATCCCATTTCCGTTTTCTGGCGTAATCTCATCATGTTCCACACGCGAGGAGACGCGCCATGAACAAGGTGGCCAGAAGGGTGATGTGGGGGGTGATGTGGGTTCTATGCGGAAGTCTGGGCCTTGTGCTGTCCCCGGACCCGGCAGCGCAGAGGCTCGGGCCTCAGGCGGTTCAGGCCGAAGAGGCCTCGGGCCAGGAGTTCCGCCAGCTCATCCAGCAGCAGATGCAGGCCTTCCGGCGCAATGACGCTGCGGGGGCATTTTCATTTGCCACACCCGGATTGCAGCAGCAGTTCATGACGCCGGACATCTTCATCAACATGGTGAAAGAGGTCTACATGCCGGTCTACCGGCCGAAGAGCGTCAGCTTCGGCAAGCTGCGCCAGACCAAGAACGGCCCCGTTCAGGAGGTCTTCGTCACCGGTCCCGATGGGGATGACTGGCTGGCGCTTTATTCCTTCGCACAGCGGGAAGACGGCACCTGGGGCATCTCCGGCTGCATCCTGCGCAAGGACAAGGGCTTTCAGGCCTGAAGGTCCTCCTCCTCCCACACCGCTCCGGCATAAAATCCCAAGACTGAGCCGGGAGGATGCAAAGGTCGCGGGCTGCAGAAGTGAGAGCACAGCCGCAAGGCCTACGCGGCGTCACCCCGGGCGAAGCGAAGCGCAGACCCGGGGCCTACTCGCTTGCACAGCATTAAGTTGAGTTGCAAGGGGCGCGGCAAGCGCATGGGGCCATCCGCGCTGTACTTCGGCGAACTTGGCAACAATTCTCTGCGAACGAGTGGTCCCCGGCTCAAGGCCGGGGTGACGCGGAGAGAATGGCAACACCAGAACAAGACGGAGGTGCTGCACGCAACAATAGATTCCCGCGCGCCCTGACTGCTCGGGAGTGTTTCGGCAGGCAGCGAGCCACGCCATCCCATCACAGCGGCGGCAGGTCGCCCCTGGCCCAGCCTTCCTTAACGATGAGGCGGTGATCCTCGAAGCGGCCAGCCTCGATGGCATCGCGCATGCCCTGCATGAGCTGTTGATAGTAAGCGAGGTTGTTCCAGGTCAGCAGCATGGCAGCCAGCCCCTCGCCCGCCTTCACCAGATGATGCAGATAGGCGCGGGAATAGTCGCGCGCGGCCGGGCAATCGCTTTCCTCGTCCAGCGGACGCGGATCATCGGCGTGGCGGGCGTTCTTCAGGTTGATCTTGCCCCGGCGGGTGAAGGCAAGGCCATGTCGGCCGGCGCGGGTCGGCATCACGCAGTCGAACTGGTCGATGCCGCGCGCAACGCTTTCCAGAATATCGTCCGGCGTGCCGACGCCCATCAGATAGCGTGGCTTGTCCACCGGCATCACCGGCGTGGTGACTTCCAGCATGCGCAGCATCACGTCCTGCGGCTCACCCACTGCAAGGCCGCCGACCGAATAGCCCTCGAACGGCATGGCCGCGAGGCTTTCGGCGGAGCGGATGCGCAGATGCGGCACGTCACCGCCCTGCACGATGCCATAGAGCCCCTGCCCCTTTTCAACGCCGCCCATGGCCTCGAACTTGGCGCGCGAGCGCTCGGCCCAGCGGAGCGACAGCTCCATCGCCCGCTGCACTTCCTTTTCGGGCGCCGGCAGGCCGATGCATTCGTCCAGCTGCATCTGGATGTCGGATCCGAGCAGCCCCTGAATTTCAACGGAACGCTCCGGCGTGAGGTGATAGCGCTGGCCGTCGATATGGCTCTGGAACTTCACGCCCGTCTCGTCCAGCTTGCGAAGTTGCGCCAGCGACATGACCTGAAAGCCACCCGAGTCGGTCAGGATCGTGTGCGGCCACTTCATGAAGTGATGCAGCCCGCCAAGACGCGCTACGCGCTCGGCACCGGGGCGCAGCATCAGGTGATAGGTGTTGCCCAGCACCACATCGGCGCCAAGCGCGCGCACCTGATCGGTGTACATGGCCTTGACGGTCGCCTGCGTGCCCACGGGCATAAAGGCAGGCGTGCGCACGAGGCCGTGCGGCGTGGTGATCTCCCCGCGCCGGGCCATGCCATCGGTCGCAAGCAGGCGGAAGGAGAAGCGCTGGGTGTCACCGGTCATCGGTCGATCTCGTCCTGGGCGGCGATGCTTCCGGCAGCGGGAAACAGCAGCGAGCTGTCGCCATAGCTGTAGAACCGGTAGCCGTCGGCAATCGCATGGGCATAGGCCGCGCGCATGGTCTCGAGGCCGCTGAGGGCGGACACCAGCATGAACAGCGTCGAGCGCGGCAGGTGGAAATTGGTCATCAGCGCATCAATGGCGCGGAAGCGATAGCCCGGCGTGATGAAGATGCGCGTTTCGCCCCGGAAGGCGGCAAGGCCGCCGGGCCCTTGCGCGGCGCTCTCCAGAATGCGCAGCGAGGTGGTGCCGACGGCAACCACCTTGTTGCCCCGCGCCCGCACCGCCTTCAGCGCCGCAGCGGTTTCACCGGAAATCTCGCCCCACTCGGCGTGCATCTCGTGCTCGTCCGTGTCATCGGCCTTCACCGGCAGAAAGGTGCCGGCGCCCACATGCAGCGTCACCGTGTGGCGCTCGATGCCGCGCGCATCCAGCATCTCGAACAGACGCGGGGTGAAATGGAGGCCCGCAGTCGGCGCGGCGACGGCGCCTTCTTTTTCCGCATAGATGGTCTGATAGTCCTCCCGGTCCTGCGCATCCTCGCCGCGCTTGGCCGCGATATAGGGCGGCAGCGGAATGTGGCCGGTGGCGTGAATGGCCGCGTCAAGATCGGGGCCCGAAAGATCGAAGACGAAGAGCACCTCGCCCGTGTCCTTCTTCTCCGCCACGGTCGCGTCCAGCACACCTGCCATGCAGGCCATGCCTTCGCTTTGCGAGCCAAAGCGCACCCGGTCGCCCGGAACCAGCTTCTTGGCCGGGCGGACGAAGGCCCACCAGCGGTCAGCACCGGCGCGCAGATGCAGCGTGGCGCCGATGGTGGCGATGGCCTCACCGCGCTGGCGCGTGCCTTCCAGCTGCGCCGGGATCACCTTGGTGTTGTTGAAGACAAGCGCGTCGCCCTGCTGCAGCAGCGCGGGCAGATCGAGAACGCCCCGGTCCTCCAGCACAGGCCCGCCCTGCGGGCGCACCAGCAGCATGCGCGCCATGTCGCGCGGCCGGGCGGGCCTCAGGGCAATACGCTCAGGCGGCAGGTCGAAGTCGAAATCGTCAACGCGCATGGGTGCGGGGTCCTGGGATCAAACGGCATCCCGCCGGGGGCTGCGTGACAGTCAGAGGTCCCAGCCACGGTTCTGGAACACCAGCCGGTGCCCGTCCGGATCCTCGAATGTCATGCCTGCTTCGGCCCAATAGGGATTTTCCGGCGGCACAGGCTGATAACCGCTTGCCTGCATCCGGTCAACGCTGGCGGTCCACAAGCTCTTGTCCGGCAGGTAGAGCACCAGCAGGCTTTCCTTGTCCGTGCAACGCGGCACCGTCAGCCCCTCGCGCATGAACAGGGCGAGATGCCAGGGCGCATGCGCGGCTCCGGCAATGAAACCGCTGTACCCCGCATTGCCGGCAAACCGCGTCAGCACGGCAAGCCCGGCAGCATCGCAATAGAAATGCTCAAGGGCAGCAAGATTGCTTGCTGCCCTTGCAACTCTCAGCACCGGATAAGAAGAGGCCGGTGCGCTGATCATGTCAGGCGTCCGCCGCAACCTTCAGCGACACGATGCTGTCCGGGTCACGGACCGGCTCGCCGCGCTTGATCTGGTCGACGTTTTCCATGCCGGAGATCACCTCGCCCCAGACGGTGTACTGGCCGTCGAGCCAGGGCGCGTCGGTGAAGCAGATGAAGAACTGGCTGTCGCCGGAGTTCGGGTCCATGGCGCGGGCCATGGAGCAGGTGCCGCGCTTGTGCTTCTCCTTGGAGAACTCAGCCTTCAGCTTCTGGCCCGAGCCGCCGGTGCCGGAGCCGTGCGGGCAGCCGGTCTGGGCCATGAAGCCCTCGATCACGCGGTGGAAGACGATGCCGTTGTAAAAGCCCTCGCGGACCAGTTCCTTGATGCGGGCCACGTGGTTCGGCGCAAGGTCCGGACGCATTTCAATGACCACGGCTCCCTTGGTCGTTTCCATCAGGAGCGTGTTTTCGCTGTCCTTGTAGTCTGCCACTTGGATCTCCAGTTCGGATGCTTGTGTATGAACGGGTTTTAGCCTGCGCAGCGCCGCGGTCAACCCGCGTCGGCAGCAACCGTCATCTTGATGATCTTGTCCGGGTTGGCGGGCGGCTCGCCCTTGGCAATCTTGTCGACGAATTCCATGCCTTCGACCACTTCGCCCCAGACCGTATACTGGCCGTTCAGCCAGTCACCATCAGCGAACATGATGAAGAACTGCGAATTGGCACTGTTGGGCGAGGCGGCGCGGGCCATGCCGAGCGTGCCGCGCTTGAACGGTGTGCGGGAAAACTCGGCCGCCAGATCCGGCTCCTCCGATCCGCCCATGCCGGTGCCGGTGGGGTCACCCGTCTGGGCCATGAATCCGTCGATGACGCGGTGGAAGACGTGGCCGTCATAAAAGCCTGCGCGGGTCAGCTTCTTGATTCGCTCCACATGATTGGGCGCAAGGTCCGGACGCAGGCGGATGACGACGCGGCCATCCTTCAGATCCAGATAGAGGGTGTTCTGGGGGTCGAGGGTCTGCGCCTGCGGCATCGCGGGGGCGAGGACGAGCGACATGATGACCGCAAGGCAAGCAAAAAGGCGTTTCACGCGATGCTCCTGATACAACAAAAAAGCTGGAACGGCTGACGGATCAGCCCTTTTCCGCAGCCCGGGCCGCAAGCGGGCCTGCGACCGGTGCCGGGACAAAGGGAGTGATATCACCGCCCATGCGCGCGATCTGACGCACAAGCGTGGCAGTGATGTGACGCACCCCCGGTGAGGCGGGAAGAAAAACGGTATGAACATCAGGCACCATGGTGCCGTTCATGCCCGCCATCTGCATCTCGTAGTCGAAATCCGTGCCGTCACGCAGGCCGCGAATGAGCAGGGAGGCGCCCTCGGCCTTCGCCGTTTCCACCACCAGACCGCTGAAGGACAGCACGGACACCCGCTCCCCGGCCCCTGCCCCGAGCCTGTCTGCCACACAGGCGCGGATCAGATCCGCCCGTTCCTCGAAGGAGAACATCGGCGTCTTGCCGGGGTGGACACCAATGGCAACGATCACCTTGTCCGCAAGGCTGAGCGCCTGGGCAAGCACGTCGAGATGGCCGTTGGTAATGGGATCGAAGGATCCGGCGTAAAGGGCGGTACGTGTCATGGCAAAGTGATAGCGCCCTTGCGGCGGCCGGGCAAGCGCTCCGGCACAGCTGCGCCGTTCCCGCGCAAGGCCGCGAAACCGGAGCGGCAATCACTGAACATAGTTTCAACATGTTCACATAACGTTGACAATTTGTTTAGCCAGCTTGGCTGGACACAGAGCCCGAACAGGCCCATATCCGGCTCATCATGAACACCACATTCCTCTCCTCCCTGAGAGACGGGCTCTCTTCGCGCGTCTCAACTCCTGTTGCTTTCTGGCTGGCGGCGCTGGCCGGACTTGTCCTCCTCATGGGCGCGGGCATTGCCCGTATCGACACGATCGCAGCCCCTCTGCCCCCTCATGCGCTGACACCCGGCAAGCCGGCCGTGAAGGATCCCCATGGCTGCGCCGAACTGAGGTTCCTGAAGGAAGAGCCGGCCTGTTCCTACCGCGCCCGCGACGACAAGCCGCGCAATGGCGGCCCGGCTCTCTGAATTCTGGCTCTCTGAATTCTGCCCCCCTTATTCTTGCCCTCTGATCCAGACAGCAGGCCGCCGCATCTGGCATGACCAAAGGTAAGTTTTGGCATGATCGTGGCGGCCAGCCGCTCATTTCGTGTCATCTTGTGATACCCATCACGGAACCAAAGCCGTTTTTGAGGTGTTATGCTCTCACAACCTGACCAGATGGCAGGAGAGAGCCAGATGACGACGCAGCACAGCTTTACACCGCATGTTTCCGATACCGCCAGCTTCAACATTGCCAAGTTGAGCTTTGCAGGAGTTGCCGGACTTTTTGCGCTGGCCATCCTCGGCGTCTTTGCCTCCGTGGCGCTGGCCTTCGCCCAGTTCGAAACCACCCAGACCGTTCAGGCCACCAAGGGCAACCGGATCGAAGCAAGTCTTCCCTCCGCCTGCGATGGTCAGAGCTGGGGCAACTGGTCCGCCGCCTGCCTTGCCACCCTCAACGGCGAGCGCACGGTCCGCACCATCTCCACCACCACCACGGTGGAACAGCGCCCCGGCGGCCCGGTCTCGGTCCTCGTGCGGACCCCGGTCGAAGGCTGATCCCCACCCCCGACCTCCTCCCTCCCCCAAACTTCCCCCCGCGACTGAAGGCGGATGAGAGCAGCAGCCTCATCCGCCTTTTTTTCTGTTTGGGGATGGGGGTATGGGCTGAAGGAGGGCTGAAAGGCATCATACTGTGCAGAGGGCACCACGGAGACTGCGAAATGCCGATACAAGTGGGCGGGCTGTTCTTCCCAGTGAACCCTCCCGGAATTTTTTTCGTACAGATCCCTGACTTCCGCCAGCACCGTATTTTGAGCAGACTGACGCAGTCCTGCGCTGACGGCTTTTCCTAAGTTCATCGCGAGGCTCAGACTGACGCCAGTCGCTTCTTCGGTTTGCTCGCAGGGACTGCTTTCATATAGGAACAGATTTCAACCGGAACAAAACGCAATATAATATCTGAGTATTTGCATATATTCTGAAGTTGGTCGTGTAGAAGCTTTAACTCATATTGAGCCATGAAAGGCATATCAGATGCAGTTGGAATTTTTTTCTTTTTGTCGCACAAGATCCAGAGGCACACCCGATATCCGCTGCCGGAGTTATCCTTCATGTTCTCGGGGATGTGGTCTAGGTATTTCTGCTTCGTCGACGAAGCGGATTCACCGATATGCTTTCTAATCTCGTCGAGCAACGTTTGATCACGAACGAAACTTTCGCAGTAGAATCGAGTCTGTGCAAACAAGTAGCTGAGCGATGACGAGCCTCCATAGGGCTTGCAATTGATGATTCTCATCACCCCTTCGTCAGTTAGATCCAAGATATCACAGAACTCTTTGTCACTCCGGCTACCTCCTATTCTTAATTTCGCCGTATCAAACTTGATACTCTGTGGCCGACGCTTACATGCCTCGTCATTAAAGATGCCTTCCCTATTTTTACCCAGCACGGGATCGAATATCAAAATATTAGAATAGAGGGCCTCGGCGGGCTCTTGACGCACCTCCTTCGCGACAAAGTCGACAACACTATTGTAGAAATCACCAGCGACTACTTTCCATTCACCGTCTGTAAGAATGAAGTGTTGTTCGCCTAGCTTTTTCTCGAAGATGATGCAGTCGTATAGTGACCACCACTTGTTCGAAATTACGCGCTCGTCGGCGTGCGAATAAGCCCAAATCTTCTTGCTATGCAGCTTATTGATTGTAATCTGATCGAGTTTAAGAACCGTCTTTAGCTGAATAGGATCTAGATGCGCGTAGATATGATTCTCTGTGGCTGCATGGTCGCTATAGGAAAAGCTGTACTCTTCCGCAGCGAGGAATTCGGGGATCCAAAGCATAATTTGGTCGATATTACCTGCCTGCAGAACCTTCAATAGCTCTGCGTCAAGCAGTTCAACATCCTCATCAGTAGCGGCCTTGAAGTTCCGGTAATTTGGAAAGAGCTTGATGAAGTCGTCTTTTGCATAAGCGGCAAGGAATCGCTCACTGTGCTCAATCAATTTCTCCCAAGTGAGCCTCTCGCTTCCAACACCTTTAAATGTGAGGTGATCGCGACCTTGGAGAGTGATCAACGGGTTATTCTTCAGGTGCGCAGCCATCGACTTGAGGTCTTCGGCCTCGCTGAGGCCGAAGATAAAGCTGTTGGTCGGCTGCCCGACTTGGCGGTCAATCAACGTTGGCGTGAGCGACTGAGTCTGAGTCCGAGTCTGCCTAATACCCTCGTTCCCGCATAGATTCATCGCAGTTCGTATGCCAAAGTCACGTTCAAAATTTTTACGTTGGAGTAGAGCCGAAGCGCTACGCCCGAACGCCGCTATGAGCAGTCGATTGTCGACGATGAGCCCCAAGAGGGCATTTGCGTTTCTGCTAATACCGGCAAATGCTATTGGTGCTTTAAGCTGCTCATTCGCAAAATCCAGCCAAGGCGGATTTACCTTGGGTATCTCGCTTTCGAAATAGGCGAAGCGGCACTGCGTTCCAGAGATATTGAAATTAGCTTGAGTAAACTTCGGCTTCTTGGTCAACTTGTCCCATTCAAGAGAGTCCTCGAAACTCGTCTCCGGCTTGGCAAGATAGATCGAAATTTGCGTAAGTCCACGTTCCGTGTCGTCTGTCATCGACAACCTCCGCCGCACCATCGAAGCTTAATTACCAATAGAGAAGATTATGCTATATTCTTTGCCACCAGAACAAGGCCCCTTTGAGCATTCTAAGTAAAAGTAAAAACCCAATATTCGGGCGGAAATCAGCCGTTTTCCACAGATCGACCCGCCACCGACACCTTAAGGCACTCGCCATAAGTGTCATATCCCCCTCAGCCTGAACCGGCATCAACCCATTCTTGTCCGCAAGCAGGAGGACCGAGTGTTTCCCGCGGAAAGCCATGCGTTTCTGCCACGCTACCCCCCTTCCATCGTCATCCTCGGCCTTGTGCCGAGGATCTACACAAGTCAATGGCTTGTAGGTGGCCGGTACAAGCCCGGCCATGACGAAAGAGAAGAAGGCCTGCTTTGCCATCATCCTCGGGGCCGCACATATTGGATAGCTCAGGAGACACAGGCAGGCCTGAAGCAATGCTGAGTCACACGTGAGGCCATGCGTTCCGCCCCCACCATACCCCTCCTTCGTCTTCCCGGACGCAGCGGAGCGGAGATCCGGGACCGGTGAGCCACGGGCTATCTGCTTGGTCTTCAGACAGAACCAATCAGCACCCCGGCTCTCCGATCCCGGATCGCGCAGGGCGCGTCCGGGAAGACGATGGAGGGGTGGGCGGCGAGTGGCAAGAAAGCAAAAGGGCCGCCCACACGGGACGGCCCTCAGACTGCTGACAAACCTTCGGCCTCTCCATCGTCATCCTCGGCCTTGTGCCGAGGATCTATACAAATCAATGGCTTGCAGATGGTCGGGACAAGCCCGACCATGACGAACGAGAAGAAAGCCTGCTTTGTCATCAACCTCAGGGCCGCCCACACGGGACGGCCCTTCTTCGTTTCTGCGTCAGAACACCGTGCAGCTTACTCTTCGCCGCCCGTGTCCTCACCGCCGGTGTCTTCGCCAGCTTCCGGGCCAGCGCCTTCACCGGCAGTACCTTCAGCGGCGATGCCATCCACGGCTTCCTCGCTGTCGTCTTCCTCGCTGACGCGCTCCACGGCGACGACCTTTTCGTCCTCGGCGGTGTTGAAGACGATGACGCCCTGGGTGGCGCGGCCGGCGACGCGGATGCCGTCCACCGGGCAGCGGATCAGCTGGCCGCCGTCGGTCACCAGCATGATCTGGTCGCGGTCTTCCACGGGGAAGGAGGCAATCAGCGGGCCGTTGCGCTTGTTCACCGCCATGGCCGTGATGCCCTTGCCGCCGCGTCCGGTCACCCGGTACTCGAAGGACGAGGTGCGCTTGCCGTAGCCGTTTTCGGAGACGGTGAGGATCACCTGTTCCGCCGCACTCATTTCGGCGTAGCGCTCCTGCGGCAGTTCGCCGGCGGCGGCTTCCTCGCCGTCCTCGGCCACGGCTTCGCTGCCCGCATCATCGGCCTCGCCGCGCATCAGGCGGCGAAGCTTCAGATAGGCGGCACGCTCTTCCGAGGTGGCGTTGAAGTGGCGCAGGATCGTCATGGAGATCAGACGGTCATCGTCCGCCAGATTGATGCCGCGCACGCCGACCGAGTTGCGGCCCGCAAAGACGCGCACATCGGAGGCGGGGAAGCGGATGCACTGGCCGGCCGCCGTCGTCAGCATCACATCGTCATGCTCGGTGCAGGTGAAGACGCCGACGATGCCGTCGCCCTCTTCCAGCTTCATGGCGATCTTGCCGGAGCGGTTGATCTGGGTGAAGTCGGACAGCTTGTTCCGGCGCACGGTGCCGCGCGTCGTGGCGAACATCACGTCCAGATCGCCCCAGGTGTCCTCGTTCTCCGGCAGCGGCATGATCGAGGAGATCTGCTCGCCGGGTTCCAGCGGCAGCATGTTGATCAGTGCCTTGCCACGCGACGTGGGGCCGCCCAGCGGCAGGCGCCAGACCTTCATCTTGTAGACGATGCCGCGTGAGGAGAAGAACAGCACCGGCGTGTGGGTGTTGGCCACGAACAGGCGGGTGACGAAATCCTCGTCCTTGGTCGCCATGCCCGAACGGCCCTTGCCGCCCCGGCGCTGGGCGCGGTAGGTCGCCAGCGGCACGCGCTTGATGTAGCCGCCATGGCTGACGGTGACCACCATGTCCTCGCGCTGGATGAGGTCTTCGTCCTCCAGATCCGCGCCGCCTTCCACCAGCTCCGTCTTGCGGGGGGTGGCGAAGTCGTTGCGGATGGCCAGCAGTTCATCGCGGATGATCTGCTGCACCCGGGCGCGGGAGCGCAGGATGTCCAGATAGTCGGAAATCTCGTCGCCGAGCTTGTTCAGCTCGTCGCCGATTTCATCGCGGCCAAGGGCGGTCAGGCGCTGCAGGCGCAGGTCGAGGATGGCGCGGGCCTGTTCCTCGGAGAGCCGGTAGCTGCCGTCGGCGTTGACGGTGTGGCGCGGGTCATCGATGAGGCGGACCAGCGGCTCCATGTCCTTGGCCGGCCAGTCACGGCCCATCAGCAGGGCGCGGGCGGTGGCCGGGTCCGGCGCGGTGCGGATGAGGTGGATCACCTCGTCGATGTTGGCAACGGCAATGGCAAGGCCCACCAGCACATGGGCGCGGTCACGCGCCTTGGCCAGCAGGAAGCGGGTGCGCCGGCCGATGACTTCCTCGCGGAAGACAACAAAGGCCTTCAGCATGTCCATCAGCGTCATCAGCTCGGGGCGGCCGCCGTTCAGCGCCACCATGTTGCAGCCGAAGCTCTGCTGCAGCGAGGAGAAGCGGTAGAGCTGGTTGAGGATCACGTCGGCGACGGCATCCTTCTTCAGCTCGATCACCACGCGCATGCCGAGGCGGTCGCTCTCGTCGCGGATGTCGGAGATGCCTTCGATGCGCTTTTCGCGCACCAGTTCGGCGATCTTCTCGATCATCGTGGACTTGTTGACCTGATAGGGGATCTCGGTGACGATCAGCGCCTCGCGCCCGGCGCGCAGCTGCTCCACCTCGACCTTGCCGCGCATGACCAGCGAGCCGCGGCCCGTCTCATAGGCCGAGCGGATACCGGAGCGGCCAAGGATCGTGCCGCCGGTCGGGAAGTCCGGGCCGGGGATGATTTCCATCAGCTCGCCGAGGCTGATCGCCGGATTTTCCATCACGGCGATGGCGCCATCGATCACTTCGCCGAGGTTGTGCGGCGGAATGTTGGTGGCCATGCCGACGGCGATGCCGCCTGCGCCATTGACGAGCAGGTTCGGGAACTTCGCCGGGAGGACGACAGGCTCGGTCTCGGAGCTGTCGTAGTTCTCCTGGAAGTTGACCGTGTCCTTGTCGATGTCATCCAGAAGCGTATGGGCAACCTTCTGCAGACGGCATTCGGTGTAGCGCATGGCCGCAGCCGGGTCGCCGTCCACCGAACCGAAATTGCCCTGCCCGTCGATGAGCGGCAGGCGCAGGGAGAAGTTCTGCGCCATACGCACGAGGGCGTCATAGATCGCGCTGTCACCATGCGGGTGATATTTACCCATCACGTCACCGACCACGCGGGCCGACTTGCGATAGGGCTTGTTCCATTCGTAGCCGTTCTCGTGCATCGAATAGAGGATGCGCCGGTGAACAGGCTTGAGCCCGTCCCTCACGTCGGGAAGCGCGCGGCTGACAATCACGCTCATGGCGTAATCGAGATAGCTGCGCTTCATCTCATCCGTGATGGAGACGGGGCGAATGTCGGACGGCAGGGATGCGCCCGGCGTACTTGAATCCTGATCGGCCAAGGAGTTGCTCGCCTTCTCTCTTTATGCTGCGCCGTTTATAGCCGATTCCGCCCTGCTCTCCAAATCGCCCTGCCCTGGCAGGGCCAGATATTCTCTATGTTTTTCAATGATTTACAGCGACAATTCACAGCCCCCGGAAAAGAATGCGGCAGCATGCGGGCAAAATGGCCCGCTGCGCTGCTATAAAGAAGCATAAGGTCTCCGGAATCCTTGGGGGGAATGGTCTTGATCGAGTTCATCCTGAACGCATTTGCCACGCTCTTCGTCACCATTGATCCGGTGGGTCTGGCACCCATGTTCCTGGCGCTGACCTCTGGCGTTTCCGCCGCCGACCGGCGCCGCGTGGCGGTGCGGGCGACGCTGACGGCGGGGGCCATTCTCTTCGTCTTCTTCTTCAGCGGCCAGACGGTTTTGAACCTTCTGGGCATCTCCGTTCCGGCCTTCCGCGTTGCGGGCGGCCTGCTGCTGTTTGCCATCGCCTTTGAAATGGTGTTCGACCATCGCAACAAGCGCAAGTCGGAGACGGCCGAGAAGGCCGTGGAGCACAGCCGGCAGGATCTTCATGCCCTCGCCGTGTTCCCGCTCTCCATCCCGCTGATAGCCGGCCCTGCGGCGATTTCCGCCGTCATCCTGCTGTCGAGCCAGGCGCCGGATACGGCGACCTACGCCGGTGTGGGCGGCGTCATCCTCAGCATACTTGCCTGCTGCATGGGCGCGTTCCTGCTGGCCGACAAGATCGAGCGGCTGATGGGCGACACGGTGCAGATGGTCGTCACCCGGCTTCTGGGCGTGCTTCTGGCGGCCCTATCCATCCAGTTCATCGCCGACGGCGTCATCGCCTTTGCCAATGGTGCCATGGCGCAGTGAGGAAAAGGACGGCCTGAGACAAGAACATCTCAGGCCGTTGCCTCACGCCCGGCCATCCTCCCGCAGCACCACATAGATCGCCGGGATCACCAGCACGGTGAGCAGCGTCGAGGATGCAAGGCCGAAGAGCAGCGAAATCGCCAGCCCCTGGAAGATCGGATCGGTGAGGATCACCGCGGCGCCGATCATCGCCGCCACAGCCGTCAGCAGGATCGGCTTGAAACGGATGGACCCGGCCTCCAGCAGCACATCGCGCAGGGAGCGTTCCGGCTTGCGGGCATGGCGGATGAAATCCACCAGCAGGATCGAGTTGCGCACGATGATACCGGCCAGCGCGATGAAACCGATCATCGAGGTGGCGGAAAAAGGCGCGCCGAAGATCCAGTGCCCGAGCAGAATGCCGATGAGTGTCAGCGGCACCGGCGTCAGGATCACCAGCGGCACGGTGAAGGAGCGGAACTGCCCCACCACCAGCACGTAGATGCCGAGCAGCGCCACGGCAAAGGCCGCGCCCATGTCGCGGAAGGTGATGAAGGTCACCTCCCACTCCCCGTCCCACAGAAGCACGGTTTCGTCATCGCTGACAGGCTGGCCGTGATAGCTGATCTGCGGCTTCGGCAGATCCGCCCAGTCTGCCGCATCAATGCCGTCCGCCACCGCCAGCATGCCGTAGATGGGCGCCTCGAACTCCCCGGCGAGCTCCGCCGTCACCAGTTCGGCCGGGCGGCCATTGTGGCGGTAGATGAGGTGGGACGCCGGTTCGCGGGTGAGGCGCACCACGTCCCCCAGTTCGACGACACCCCGGCTGCCCGGCATGGCATTGGCGGCCACGGGCGTCGAGAGAAGCCTCTGTCCGAGGCTCCGGTCCGCCTTCGGCAGCGCCAGAACAATGGCGAGCGGCGCCCGCCCCTCGCCCCGGTGCGAATAGCCCGCAGGCGTGACGCCGAGAAGCGTGCTGATGGTCTGGTAGACGTCAGCCTCCGAGACGCCATGGAACTCCAGATTCTCGCTGTCGATCTCGATGCGGATGCGCTCGGCAGGAAGCCCCTGGCTGAGATCGATATCGACGATGTAGGGCACGGCCTTGAAGACGTCCGCGACCCTTTGGGCCACGGCCCGGCGTGTGTCGGGGTCCGGCCCATAGATTTCCGCCTGCAACGTCGCCATCACCGGCGGTCCGGGCGGCACTTCCACCACCTTCACCGAGGCGCCGAGCGGCAGATCAAGCCCCGCCAGCCGCTCACGGATTTCAAGCGCAATAGCGTGGCTCTCGCGGGACCTCTCGCCCTTGGGCAGGAGGTTGACCTGCAGGTCGCCCAGTTCCGGCCCGCTGCGCAGGAAGTAATGCCGCACAAGGCCGTTGAAGTTGAAAGGCGCAGCCGTCCCGGCATGGGCCTGGACGGACAGGATCTCCGGCACGCCTTCCAGCAGGCGCACAGCCTCGCCCAGCTGGCGGGCGGTCATTTCCAGCGCCGTGCCCTCCGGCATGTCCAGCACCACCTGCACCTCCGACTTGTTGTCGAAAGGCAGCAGCTTCACCGTCACATGCCGGGTGTAGATCAGCACCATGCTGGCAAGCGTGGCCACGCCGACCAGCAGCAGGAAGGCAAGCGCCCGGCCCCGCGTCTTCAGCACTGGCCGTGCAGCGGCGCGGAAGATCCACCCCAGCTTGCCCCCATCAGCTGCCTCGTGGTGGCCCTCGCCCGCCTTGCGCCCGGCGATCTTCAGCATGGCCCAGGGTGTCAGCACCACGGCGACGAAGAAGGAGAACAGCATCGCCGCCGAGGCCACGGCCGGGATCGGGCTCATGTAGGGGCCCATCATGCCGGAGACGAACATCATCGGCAGCAGGGCGGCCACCACCGTCAGCGTGGCGATGATCGTCGGATTGCCGACCTCCGCCACGGCGGCAATCGCTGCGCTGGCCCGGCTGCGGCCATCATTCATGGCCCAGTGGCGGGCGATGTTCTCGATCACCACGATGGCATCATCCACCAGAATGCCGATGGCAAAGATCAGCGCAAACAGGCTCACCCGGTTGATGGTGTAGCCCATCATCTGGGCGGCAAAGAGCGTCAGCAGGATCGTCACGGGAATGACGATGGCCACCACCAGCCCCGCCTGCCAGCCGATGGCCACCACCACCAGAATGACGATGGACACGGTGGCCAGCGCCAGATGGAACAGCAGTTCATTGGCCTTTTCATTGGCCGTTTCGCCATAATCGCGGGTGATGTGGACGGAGACGCCCTCCGAGATCAGTGAGCCTTCAAGGCTCTCCAGATGCTCGCGGACCTCTTCGGCGATCAGCACCGCATTGGCCCCTGCCCGCTTGGCCACGGCAATGGAGACGGCCGGCACCGGCGTCAGGCTGCCGGAGGACGCGTCACGGCCGTAATGCCAGACCTGACGGTCTTCCGTGCCTGCGCCAACCGTGATGGTGGCCACGTCCTTGACATAGACCGGACGTCCATCGCGGCTGGTGATCAAGAGGTTGCCGATGGCCGGAATGGTGCCGAGCGTCTGCCCCGCCACAGCCTGCAGCGCCTCACCATCCTGCCGCACGGTGCCGGCGAGGAACGAACGGTTGGCGCTGGTGATCTTGCCCAGAAGCTGGTCCAGCGTCACGTTGAGCCGTGACAGCCGTTCCGGGTCCGGCTCCACCCGGATTTCGTCCGGGCCCGTGCCCACCAGATAGGTCAGCCCCACGTCATCCAGCCGCGCCAGCGACGTGCGCACTTCCTGCGCCAGGCCGTAGAGCGCTGACGGGCTCCAGTTTTCTGCCGAGGCCGCATCCGGGGCAAGCGTTGCCACCACGATGGCCACATCATCCACCCCGCGCCCGACGACGAGCGGCTCGGGAATGCCGGAAGGAATGCGGTCCATGTTGGCGCGGATTTTCTCATGCACCCGCAGGATGGCGCTGTCGGAGGGCGTGCCGGTCAGAAACCGGGCCGTCACCATGACCCGGTCATCCTGCGTCTGGCTATAGACATGCTCCACGCCATTGATGGCCTTGACAATGGTCTCCAGCGGCTCGGTGACGAGCTTGACCGCATCAGGGGCCTTGAGGCCATCGGCGTTGACCAGAATATCCACCATGGGCACGGAAATCTGCGGCTCTTCCTCGCGCGGCAGCGTTGCCAGCGAGATAAGCCCGACAATCAGCGAGGCAAAGAGCAGCAGCGGCGTCAGCGGCGAGGCGATGAAAGCGGCGGTCAGGTGGCCCGACAGGCCGAGGCCTGCCTGCGGCGGCATACCGTTGGGTGTCTGGCTCATGGCAGAACCACCACATCACCGGCGGCAAGACCGCTCAGGACTTCCACCTGCGGGCCATCCTGCGCTTCGAACACCTGCCCGCGCTGCACGGTGATGGCCGCAGCGCTGCCGTCCTTGCGGCGCAGCTGCACATAATCAAGCCCGTAACGGGTGGTCAGCGCCGCCTCCGGCACGGCCAGAACGCTTCGGGTGCCCGTGGCGATCTCGACCGGAATCCGTTCGCCGACGAAAAAATCGCCCATGTCCGGCGCAGAGGCATCGGCAATCACCCGCCCGCCGCGCAGCTCCGGATAGACCAGCGTGATCTCGCCGCTGCGCCGGGCAGCGCCCGCCTCTTGCGGCAGGTGCAGGGTGTCTCCGGCCTTCATCAGACCCGCATGGCGTTCGGGAAGCTCCAGCCGCAGGATGAAGCCTTCGCGTGCGATTTCGGCAATGGTTTCGCCCGGCATCACCAGCGCCCCCAGTGCGACGGGCACGGACAGGACACGGCCGCTGGCGGCCGCCAGTATCTCGCCTTCCCGCTCCTGCTGGTCCAGCACATCGCGCTCGGCTTCGGCGGCTCTCAGGCTGTTGCGCGCCACCTCCAGCTGGGTTTCAAGCTGATCGACACGGGCCTGCGAGATGGTGCCGCGCGCCAGCAGCTGCCGCGCCCGGCCGGCCTCCGTCTCCAGATTGGCCGCTTCGGACTGCGCTGCCGCAATCTGGGCGCTGAGCGCCTGCCGCCGCAGCGCCAGCTTCTCATCGACGATGCGGCCAATCCTCTGCCCCGCCTGCAGGGCATCGCCCTCTTTCACGGCGAGCTCCGTCACCGTGCCTTGCGTGCGGGCCCGCACCGGCACCCGGACGGCCGGTTCGACGGTCGCATAGACCGCCTTCCAGTCGGTCACCTCCAGCGGCTGGACCGCCAGATCAGCCGCACCGGCCCCCGCGGGCAGCAGCAAGGCGGCAATGACAGCGGCCATGCAGATCAGGCGCTGAGGATCACAAAGGCCGCGCAGCGGCGCGGAAGGAACGGGACAAGTCGATGCGGGCATTGGGATTCCCATATTTTCATTATTTTGAAAATATAAGACTAAGCCTCAGCCCTGCCAATGTGTAATTCCCGGTATGCCCGTGCGCGCCTCAACGCCTCTTGGCGGCACATCTGACCCGGCCTCAGTGCTCGAACAGCACGAAGGCATAGGTCAGCTCCGGATCGACGCCCTCGATCCGCCCGGCCCAGGCATCGCGCTTGGTGGCGATGAAGGCCTTGGAATAGGTCATGCCGTCGCGCAGCAGGTGTTCATGAAAGCGGATCATGAAACGGGAGGTCGCCCGGTCCGGCACATTGTCGATGGTCAGCAGCGAGCGGCGGGCACCGGCGATGGACAGCGCCATCGGCAGGCCGCGCACCGTGGCCGTGACCCCTGGGTCTCCCAGTGCGGTTTCACAGGCGGCGATGATGACAAGCCCGGCGCCGCTCAGGTTCCAGTCCAGCACCTCGCGGGCATGGACAACATTGTCGGACGGATCATCGCCCTCGCCACTGTCCTTGAGATCCGCCAGCACGAAACCCGTATTGGTCAGCCGCGCGGCGCCGCCATCGTCTTCCCGGTAGAAGCCATGGGTGGCGAGATGGATGATGGAAGAGCTTTCCACCCCGGCCCGCACTCCGCTCTCAGTCGCCGTCTTGCCGGTGAGAAGGCTGGGCTTGAAGCCGGCCGCACCGGCAAGCTCCGCAATCGCCTGAACCTCGCTGGCCGTTCCTGGCAAGGGCACCACACTGGCATCGGGCCCATAGTCCAGCCCGCCAGCCAGCAGAATCCCCGCGCCCGGTTCCGGCCTGCTGTGGCTGTCCCGGTAGGCATAGGCCTCCCGGCTGGTGATGAGATGCACGTCCACCAGCTCGCCCAGCCGCTTGCCATCCCCGGTCCTCAGTTCGGCAAGCGCCCACTGATAGAGCGAGTCGTCCGGGATGATGTAAAGCGAGCCCGCGCCCTCGGCGGCCGAAGCCAGAACCTTGGCAAGGCGCGTCTCGATCGCCTTCATCACGAAACCTGCCGGGGCCTCGCCGTCCTTCATGCGGATGGTGCCGATCTGGTCCACCTGCGGCGGCTGGCCGGGACGTGAGATCACGGCACGGAGCTCGTAAGCATCCGGATAGCCCCGGCGCTCCACCGGCCATCTGCGGGTGACCGCAAGATCCACGATCACATCCCCCGCTTCCGGTTCGGCAACCGCTTCTGGAACCGTCACCGGCCCACGGAACCAGGGTGTCACCTCGGTCAGGCCACGCGCCGCACGGGCCTCGTTGAGTGCCTTGCGGGCCTCCTCCATTTCCTGCCGCTGGGGATCGAGTTCGTCCGTATAGAGCGTGCCCGTCACCAGCTCGCGGAAACGGCCGGACTTGCGGAAATAGGTGAGGATCAGCTCCCGGTAGGCCTGGTCCTGCGTTGTTTCGGCTTCCCGGCGCAGATCGAGCTCGGTCTGGCGCGTCAGGGTCTTCCAGCTGTCCAGCGAGGCGGCGAAGTGGCGGGCCGCATCCGCGTTGTCCCGCGTAAAATCCGCAAAGGCCGCCAGCATGTCATCGGCCAGAATGCGCGCCGAGCGGGCGGCGCTGAGACTACCTGCTGCGGTCACATTAGCCCTTGTCCAGCCGGACATCGCTGCATCCAGCTGGCGGAAGCCCTCTGCGGCCTCTTCCGGCTTCAACCGGCTCAGCAGCCGCAGGCGCGCAAGCTCCGCGTCGAAACTCAAGGGATGAGCGTCCGTGAACCGCTCATAGGCCACATCCCGGGCGCTCTCGCGGTAGGTCAGCGCCAGATCGTCATAGCCCCGCCGCTCCGCCTCCGAGGCATAGAGATCAAGATAGGCCAGCCGCTGCTCGGTTCCGGCAGTACGCCCTTCAAGCCCGGCCGTATCACGCAGCGCCGCATCCTCAATCGTCTTCACACCGCTGCGGTAAGCCACATAATCGCGCCAGGCAGCGATCATCTGGATGTAGCGCGGCGCGTAGTCCATATCGGTGGCGATGGACTCAAGCGACTTCAGCGTCCGCTCCGCATCCTCCCAGCGTTCCAGATCCAGCTGGTCATGGGCCATGTTCAGGGCCGACGCCAGCGTCAGGGGCGCCGCATTGCCGTATTTGTCATGGCGCTTCAGGTAGACGTCAAAGTCGATGATCAGCGCATCGGACGGCAGCTTCAGCGAGCGCAGCACGGCTGCATGATTGTTCCTGACACGCCAGTAGTCCGGATCGTCCGCCCCGAACAGGCGCCACATCTGCGGCACCATATAGCTGTAGGCCGCCTCCGCCCCCGCCAGCTGCCCGGCGGCATGCATGGTCTGGGCAAGGCCGTCATAGGCATCGTAGCCCTCCTTGCTCTCCGGCCCGAAGATGCTGAAGAGCTCGTTCATCGCGGGCAGGTGCAGCCGCAGCGCCTCGTCATACGCCCCCGTATCACGCAGGAAGACGGCATAGTTGAACATGAGGAAGGCGCGGCCGGGGCTCGTGGTGCTGGCGAACAGCGGCGAGGTCATGCCGCGCTCGTAGATTTCGGCTGCCATCTCCGCAGAGCCGTGGGTCATGAAGGCATCACCGCCCTCGGACACGGTGTTGAAGAAGTGGCCGTCCTCGCGGGAGGCCTCCAGCGTGTCCAGCGCGGCCATGAGGGCGTCGAAGGCCTCATCGTCCCGGTCCGTGGACAGAAGCGCATAGGCCTTGTTCACCAGCGCGCGGTGGTAGCGGCGGGCGTCCTCCGTCTTGTTCTCCTGCGCCCCTTCAACCATCTGCCGCAGCAAGGCATCCTGCTCGGCGGGCTTTCCGGCATTGCCGGCAGCGACAGAGAAATCGAACAGAAAGGCGTCAAGCTCAGTTCCCTCCAGCCGCTCCATCAGCGGAGCCGCCTGTGCGGCAATGACGGCATAGGTTTCGGGCCAGCCGCCGGCGGTTGCCGTCCTGTTGACCAGCGTAGTGATGAGCTTGCCCGCCCGCGACGGTTCCTTCTCGGCAAGCTCATGGGTCAGCGCCTGCCGCAGATCATCCCGCTCCG
Source organism: Pannonibacter sp. I15F10I1 (assembly GCF_900185665.1). Lineage (NCBI taxonomy): Bacteria > Pseudomonadati > Pseudomonadota > Alphaproteobacteria > Hyphomicrobiales > Stappiaceae > Pannonibacter > Pannonibacter sp. I15F10I1. Next base: position 382,308 of record NZ_FYAN01000026.1, on the reverse strand, counting down.
CCACCACAGGCCCAATGTAGCGGGTCATGTCCTGCGGGATGGTGAGGTCTTCTTGCCGCTGCGCAAAGGCAGATGGCGGCAGGGCAGTTCCGCCCATCAACAGGGCGAGCAGCAGAGCGCCCGTGCTGATCTTCAGCCTGACTGCCCGGTCTCTCAAGACGGCCTGGAGGGGCTTGCGGGACTGAAGAACAGGCGTCTGGCTGAACATGCAGGGCGGCTCCATGGACTTGCGCGCAACGGATCACCGCCGCTTTGGACAAGGACTAACGCCCTCGTCAAATTCCGCAAGTCCAGGGAAGGTTCCATCCGGCCTTGCCGGCAGCTCCGCATACAAGGGCGTTCGATGCTGCCGCATCACGCCTTGAAATTGCTCATGCGCCGCACGGGCTTGACCAGCACTCAAGCGGTCAAGCCCGTTGAGTGCGGGTATCAGCCGAGCGCTGCAATCTTTTCACGGAACTGCGCCGTGCCCTGCTCAATCCGGTCGAGGATCACATCCAGCGCCCAGAACTTGTCGAAGATGTCATAGGTGATGGTGCGGCAGTGGTCATGCCGGAAGGTGCCGAGGCGCTGGTGATAGACCTTGGCAAGCTTCGGATAGCCCATCGGCTCGCACATGGCGGCAAGGGCGAGGAACACGGCCAGTTCCTCGGCCAGTTCCGGATGAGAGGTTCCGTGATCTTCCAGCCAGCGGTAGAGGTCCGGATGCACGTTGTTCATGACACCGCAGAAGCCCTTGGAGCCTGCCTGCATCGCCGGATAGGCAATGGCCGCATTGGCATTGCTGATGGCAAGCGGCGAGCCATTGGTCAGGGCGACGCGCCGCTTGACCACGTCCAGATTGCAGGAAACATCCTTCAGCATCAGGAAGCGGCCTGTGTCTGCACAGAATCTGATCTCGTCATCCGTCAGCAGGCGGCGGTACGGCGCAGGGCATTCGTAGAGGCCCAGCGGTACATCCTTCGGCAGAGCTGCCAGAAGATCATCGAGGCGGGCGCGGAACACATCCGTCCCCTCGTCCTTCTGCGCCAGGCGGTTGGTCACCAGCACCAGCCCGTCAACGCCCGTGGCGGCAATGGCGGTCATTTCCGCCTTCTGGTCTTCGGCGCTGTCCGAGATGTGGCCCGAGGCGACGACCGGCACGCGGCCCATCACCTTCTCCATGGTGAAGCGGGCAAGGTCCACCCGCTCCTCAAGGCTCAGGAACTGCATTTCGGAAGACTGGCAGACGGCAAAGAGCGCCTCGCTGCCATGGGCCAGATACCACTCGATCAGGGCCTCGTAGCCCTCCCAGTCGATCCGGTTGTCCGGGGTAAACGGGGTCAGGACAACGGGCACAATTCCGCCAATAGGAGCGAACACGTCAGGTTCCTTTCAGCATTAAGGACAGGTGAGGTCAGCCGGCGTAGCCGAACATGCGGGGCAGCCAGAGGACCAGATCAGGGAAGAGGATGAGCGCCAGCAGCGCCGCCAGAAGCGCCCCGAGGAAGGGCCAGATCTCGCGGATCATCTCGCGCAGGGAAATGCCGGTGACGGCGTTGATGACGAAAAGCACGATACCATAAGGCGGCGTGATCAGGCCGATCATGCAGTTGACGATGGCCACGACACCGAAATGCACCAGATCGATGCCAAGCTCGCGGCAGGCCGGCAGGAACAGCGGAATGATGACGAGGATCAGCGTCGAGGCATCCAGAAGACAGCCGAGCAGCAGCAGCAGCACGTTGATCATCAGCAGGAACATCAGCGGCGAAATGTCGAGCGCTCCGGCGAAGGCCCGCATATGCGCCGGAATATTCTCCGAGGCGACGATGTAGTTGAAGATCAGCGCCCCGCCGATGACGACGCCCACCGAGGCCGACTGCCTTGCGCTGACGCGCATGATGTCCCAGAACGCGCGGAACGACAGCGCCCGGTAGAACACCACCGACAGGAACAGGGCATAAAGCGCAGCCAGAGCGGCGGCTTCCGTCGGCGTGGTCATGCCGCCGTAGATGCCGACCAGCAGGATCACCGGCATCATCAGCGCCGGAAAGGCATTGACCGTCAGGCGCGGGATCTGCCGGACCGGAACCGGCTCCTCCAGCTTGAAGCCGCGCCGCGCAGAAATGCGGGCGTTCATCAGCATAAGCACGGCCCCCATGATCAGGCCCGGCACGATGCCGCCGAGGAACAGGTAGCCGATCGACTGGTCCGACACGAGCGCATAAAGCACCATCGGGATCGACGGGGGAATGATGGGGCCGATGGTGGAAGAAGCCGCCGTGATCGCCGCCGCATAACCGGCCGTATAGCGCCCGCCCTCGCGCATCATGTTGATGATCAGCTTGCCGATACCGGCCGCATCGGCAACCGCCGAGCCGGACATGCCGGCGAAGATGAGGCTTGCCACCACATTCACATGGCCGAGCCCGCCCCGGAAGCGCCCGACAATGGCCACGACAAAGCCGAGCAGCCGTTCGGACACGGTTCCCGCATTCATGATGTTGGCGGCCACGATGAACAGCGGCACGGCGAGAATGACATAGCTGTCATAGATGCCCTGAATCAGCTGCTCTGCGGGCAGCGCCATATCCTGACCGCGCATGGCCACATAGACGATCGAGGACACGATCATGGACAGGGCAATGGGCGCCCCGAGGGCGGCCAGCGCAAGCAGCACGCCCAGGCAGACGATGAATGCAAGGGTCACAGCCGCCCTCCCCCATTGGCCAGGATTTCAGCCGAATTGTCCGTATCGTCTTCGCCGGGCGCTTCCCCTCGCACGATCCTGGCGGCCCGCCAGATGTAGCGGCCGATGATGGCCGCAGCGAACAGCGCATAGATGCCGAAGACGTAGTCCAGACGCCACTTCAGGATGGCGCTCTTCTTGATCTTGTAGAAGGTGATGTAGTCCCAGGTGGCGGGAAGTGCCGCGGCAAAGGCTGCCACGATCACCAGCGCGGCCACAAGGGCCATGACACGGCGCGTGCGCCGGCCTGCAGCCTGATAGAACAGGTCGAAGCGGACATGGGAGGTTTCCGGGAGGCAGAACGCCGTCCCCCAGAGCACCACCCACAGCCACAGTGTCATGCTGAATTCCACCGTCCAGCCGATCTCGATCCCAGGATAAAACCGCAGGAAGACATAGCGGGACAGGACCTGAAAGATGAAGGTGGCGAACAGGGCGGCGAGCAAGCCCGCCGCCACATGATCCGCCCCGGCCTGCAAGCGGCGGGCGATTTCACGCATGACCTCTATCTCCGGAACTCAGAGGGCGTTGATCTGATCGACCATGCCTTCCGGCCAGGACTTGGAGAAGTCCGATTCCAGATACTGCTTCTGCACATGGGTGCGGAAAGCCTCGATATCCGGCGTGTAGACCTTGAGCCCCTGATCCTTGAAGAACTGCTCCAGCTCCGCCTCAAGCGCCAGCTGCTTCTGGCGGCCGCTTTCGGCAGCCTCATCAGCGGCCTTCTGCACGGCGGCCTGCTGTTCTGCGGTCAGGCTGTCCCAGACCTTCTTGGAGAAGGCAATGTAGTTGAGGTCCACCAGATGCGAGGTCAGAACGATCTGCTTGGTGACTTCATAGAACTTCACGTCGCGGTTCGTCGGCAGCGGGTTGTCCTGAGCATCAATCGCGCCGGTCTGCAGGCCGGTGTAGACTTCCGTGAAAGCCATCGGCACCGGGCTCGCGCCAAGCGCCTTGCCGAGGAACTGCCAGGCTTCGGAACCGGGCATGCGCAGCTTGACGCCTGCAAGGTCTGCCGGGGTCTTGATTTCCTTGTCCGTGCGCAGGTTCAGCTGGCGCCGGCCGAGATACATGACGGAGAGCAGCTTGACGCCAAGCTCGTCCTCAACCTTCTGCTTCAGCGGCTGCATGAATTCGGCGGCAAACACCTTTTTCTGGTGCTCGGCGTCCTTGTGCAGGTAACCGGCGGTGAAGATGGAGAATTCCGGGAAAATGGCCGCCAGTTCCTGCGCCGAGGTGATGGCCATTTCCAGGTTGCCGCGGGCGATGGCCTCCAGTTCAGTGCCCTGCTTGAACAGCGAGGCATTATAATGCGGCTGATACTCGGCAAATTCTGCAATCGCCGGAGCGAAGATGGTGGACAGCGCCACGGTGCGGCTGTCCGTCTCGGTCGCGGGGGTCGACATGCGCAGGGTGATCTTGTCAGCGGCGAGTGCCGGAATCGTGCACAGAACGGCTGCGCCCGCGGAGACGGCAGCAACGGTGCTCAGAAACTTGCGGCGGGTCAGGCTCAGATCCATCATATCCTCCCAGATCGGTCTTGTTATGGCCCCGGTCTTGCTCCTCCAAGCCGGCTGGCCGCCCCGTCCCCAGACCAGCGTGAAATTCACCCCACTGGAAAACGGCGTGACAGTGTCGTAACATGTCAGCATGCGGTTAGCAATCTGAGTAAAGCAGGAATGAACACGCAAACGATATCCCGGCAGAACGGCCGGACGCCTGAGGCAGAAGGTGCGGCGGCAAAGCCTGTCTCTCTGCGTCAGGCCGCCTATGAGGGGATCGAAGAGCTGCTGAACTCAGGCCGCCTGCGCCCCGGGCAACTCATCAGCCAGCGTGAACTGATGGATATGACCGGCGCAACCCTCGGCGCCGTGCGTGAAGCCATCCCCCGATTCGAGGCAGAAGGCCTGCTGGTGACCGTGCCCAAACGCGGCCTGATGGTGCCGGGGCTCGACATTCACTTCGTTCGTGATGCCTATCAGATGCGCCGCCTGCTCGAAGTCGCAGCCCTGCCGGAGATCGCCGCCAAACTCGACCCTACCTTGCTGAGAAACTGGATTGCCCGGCACCAGGAAGGCCAGGCGCAGCTGTTGCAGGCAGACCCCGCAGGCCATGACGCCGCCGCCCACATGATCCAGCATCTCGACTGGGAAATGCATGAGGGCCTGATTGCGGCGCTGGGCAATGCGGTGATGAGCAATGTCTACCGCGTCAATGCCATCAAGGTGCGCATGGCAGTGCAATCGCAGATCAAGGTGACACCAGCCAATGCGGTGCGCGTCATCCGCGAGCATCTGGCTTTTCTGGAGCCCATGGCGGAGGGGCGGCATGCCGAAGCACAGCAGGCGCTGAACCTCCACATCACCAATTCCATGCGCATCGCGCTGGGCGAGCCGATCACCGGCGGCCCGTGACCCGCGCGCCGGAGCCGAAGTCAGGCGCTGGCCTGCTCCAGCGTGCGCATGGCAAATTCACCGCGCAATTCGCCGTAAACGGCCGCCTGCACCTGAATGTGGGAGCGCATCAGCCGCTCGGCCGCAGCCGTGTCCCCGGCCTCCAGAGCGTTGAGGATGTCCCGGTGCTCCTGCATGGAGGCGCGCAGCCGGTCTGCGGCAGAAAGCTGTGCCTGCCGGAAAGGCCTGAGGCGGCGCTGCATGGCGCGCGTTTCTTCCGCCAGAAAACTGTTGCCGGACGCATCATAGATCAGGCCGTGAAAGATGGCGTTCTCGTCGTAGTACTTGCGGAAATCGCCGGCGGCGAAGGCCCGCTCGCATCCATCCGCCGCCCGGCGCAGCAGCATCAGCTGGGCGGCCGTGATCCGGGCCGCGGCAAGACGGGCGCACCAGGCCTCAAGCTCGGCCATCACCTCGAACATCTCCACCAGCCGCACGAAGTCGGGCTGGCGGACGAAGGCGCCGCGGTTGTGGATAAGTTCGACCAGGCCGGAGGCGGCCAGCAGCCGCAAGGCCTCGCGCAGCGGCGTGCGCGACACGCCAAACTCACGGGCCAGCGACACCTCGTCCAGCCGTTCCCCCTGGCTGAAGCGCCCCTCGGCGATAAGGCCCTCAAGCTGTTCAAAGATATGTTCTGCGGTTGGCAGTCTGACAGTGCTCACAGCCGTTCTCCTTCTCCCGCAAACCTCTATGGCGGGAAGCCGGACTTCCCGCAAGGTCAAGACAGCGTAACACCCGATTGCATGTAGAGTGTCATTTTTTGTGTACAAAAATGAAAAATCGCGTACGCTGACAATGTAACAAGCTCGAAACGGGCAAGAGGGGAAGATTGATGAAGCTTTTGACGACTGCCGCGGCAGCGATCCTGCCTGCATGCCTGCTCACCACCTCCGCACTCGCCGGCAAGGCGGACGATACGCTCAACATTGCCTTCACGAAGGAAGTTGAGCACATCGACCCTTACTTCAACACGGCCCGTGAAGGCCTGCTTCTAGCCACCGCCATCTGGGATGAACTGGTTTACCGCGATCAGGAAACCGGCGAATACAAGGGCGTTCTGGCCACCAGCTGGAGCTGGGTGGACGACAAGACCCTGGAACTCAAGCTGCGCGAAGGCGTCAAGTTCCACAATGGCGAGGACTTCGACGCCGATGACGTCGTCTACACCCTGAACTACACGGTCGATCCGAAGAACGGCATCAAGGCAACCGCCAAGACCAGCTGGATCGACCATGCCGAGAAAGTGGACCAGTACACGGTCCGCATCCACACCAAGGGCCCCTTCCCGGCTGCGCTTGAATATCTCGCCAACGGCGTGATCATTCACCCCAACGAATATTATGCCGCCGTCGGCCCGGACGGCGTTGCGACCAAGCCGGTCGGCACCGGCCCCTACAAGGTCGAGAGCCTTGATCCCGGCAAGCACTATGTGCTGAAGCGGTTTGACGAATATGTCGAAACGGCAAAGCCGAAAGCCTCCATCGGCACCGTGGACATCCGCACCGTTCCGGACACCAACACGCAGATGGCCGAACTGTTCAGCGGCTCCGTTGATCTCGTTTGGGGCGTACCGGCCGATCAGGCGGAAAAGATGGCGACGCTGGAGCAGTTCCAGATCGTCAACGCCCCAACCATGCGCATCGGCTATCTGTCGATGGATGCCGCCGGCCGCTCCTCTCCCGACACGCCGATGAAGGACGTGCGGGTGCGTCAGGCGCTCTATCACGCCATCAACCGGCAGGGCATCGTCGATGCGCTGCTGAAGGGCTCGTCGCAGGTGGTGGACAGCGCCTGTTCGCCCGTCCAGTTCGGCTGTGATCAGGACCTGCCGACCTATGCCTATGATCAGGAAAAGGCCCGCGCCCTTCTGGCAGAGGCCGGGTACCCGAACGGCTTCGAGATGGATCTTTACGCCTACCGCGACCGTCCGCTCGCCGAAGCCATGATCGGCATGCTGGCTGGCGTGGGCATCAGGGCCAACCTCAACTACCTGCAGTACTCGGCCTTGCGCGAAAAGCGCCTCAAGGGCGAGGTTGCGATCTCCTTCCAGACCTGGGGCTCGAACTCCATCGCCGATGTGTCGGCCATCGCCAGCCAGTTCTTCAAGATGCAGGGCGAGGATGATGCCCGTGACGCGGACCTGCAGGCCATCCTCGACAAGGGTGACTTCTCGGTGAACGACGACGAGCGCAAGGCCGCCTACAAGGAAGCCCTGACCTACATCGTCGACAAGGCCTACTGGGTGCCGCTGTGGACCTATTCGTCCAACTACGTGATGGGCCAGGACGTGTCCTTCACCCCCACCCCGGACGAGCTGGTGCGGTTCAACGAGATCAGCTGGAAATAAGCTCCTGATCCGCCGGAGCTGGGTCCGCCCGGCTCCGGGCCGACCGTGCCTTCGCCCCCGGCGAAGCTGCGCCAAGACAAGACCGGAGGCGGCAAGCCCGTCTCCCTTCCTTTTCATGCAGGCGGCAAGATGCTCAAATTCATTCTCTCAAAACTCGGACTGGCGGCCCTCGTGGCGCTGACGGTCTCCTTTTTCAGTTTCATGCTGCTGTTCATGGCAGGCGACCCGGCCATCGCCATCGCCGGCCATGAAGCTCCGCCGGAAGCCATTGCCGCCATCCGGGCCCAGTACGGCTTCGACAAGCCTTTGCTGACCCAATACGCAGAGTGGCTGATGCGGGCGCTCTCCGGCGATTTCGGCATGAGCTACTATTTCAAGGTGCCGGTGGCTGATCTCATTGCCGACCGGCTGCCCGTCACCTTCATCGTCGGCAGCCTGGGCATGAGCTTTGCCCTCATCGTTGCCATTCCGATGGGCGTCATTGCTGCTGCCTTCCCGAACACGATCATCGACCGCATCGCCCTGACCATCGCCGTTGTCGGCCAGGCGATCCCGAGCTTCTGGTTCGCTCTGATCCTGATCGTCATCTTTGCCGTCAATCTCGGCGTCGTTCCGGCCTCCGGCACGCGCGTGTGGACCGGTTACATCCTGCCCATGGTCGTGCTCGGCTATTACGCCACACCCGCCATCATGCGCCTGACCCGTGCGGGCATGCTGGAAGTGCTGAACGCCGACTATATCCGCACCGCCCGGGCCAAGGGGCTCAACTGGCGCATCATCATGTTCAAGCATGCGCTGCGCAATGCCATCATCCCTGTCGTAAGCCTCGCCGCCGTGCAGCTTGGCTTCATGTTCGGCGGCTCGGTGATCGTGGAAACCATCTTCGCACTGCATGGCGCCGGGTATCTCGCCTGGGAATCCATTTCCCGCAACGACCTGCCGACCCTGCAGGCGCTCATCCTGATCTTTGCGATGCTCTACATCGTCTTCACCTTCCTGGCCGATGTGCTGAATGCCTGGCTGGACCCGCGGCTGAGGAGCGCCTGACATGAGCACACCGTCTTCAACCCCGGCCGCAGTTGCGCCGCGCGTTGCGGTTTCGCCCTCGCGCCAGATCCTGCGCAGGGCCTTCCGCCACAAGGGCTTTCTCATCGGCTTCATCATCGTCGCCTTTACGGCCGCCGTGGCGCTGCTGGCCCCGGTCCTTGCCCCTCATGATCCCTATCATCAGGATCTGCTGATGCGCATGAAGCCGCCCGTCTTCATGGGCGGCACATGGGAGCACATTCTGGGCACGGACCAGCTCGGCCGCGACTATCTCTCGCGCCTCATCTATGGCGCACGCATCTCGCTGCTGATCGGCCTTGTGGCTGCGATGATCTCCGCCGTCATCGGCACCACGCTGGGCGTGCTTGCCGGTTATTTCGGCGGGCGCGTCGATGCGGTGGTGATGTTCATCCTGTCCGTGCGCCTTGCCCTGCCGGCCACGCTGGTGGCGCTGGCGGTGGTCGCCATCTTCGGCGGCTCGCTGCAGGTGGTGGTCACCGTACTCGGCCTGCTGCTGTGGGACCGCTTTGCCGTGGTCATGCGCGCCGCCACCATGCAGGTGCGGCAGATGGACTACATCTCCGCCGCCGAAGTGCTGGGCGCCAGCCTGCCGCGCATCCTGTGGAAGGATGTGCTGCCCAACGTGATGAATGCGCTGATCGTCGTCATCACGCTGGAAATGGCTCATGCCATCATTCTGGAAGCCGCCCTCTCCTTCCTCGGCCTCGGCGTGCAGCCGCCGCTGCCGTCCTGGGGGCTGATGATCTCCGAAGGCCGTCCCATGATCCTGTTCGAAAGCTGGCTGATCACCATCCCCGGCATCGCCCTCTTCGCCCTTGTTCTCGGCATCAACGTGCTGGGCGATGGCATCCGCGACATCACCGCGCCCGAAGGAAGAAACTGATGACCATGACCGGCAACACCGTTCTGTCCATCAAGGACCTGACCATCGACCTGCCGGAAGGCGGCGACCGGCCCCATGCGGTGGAAAATCTCTCCGTCGAAATCCGCGAGAACGAAATCCTCTGCATCGTCGGAGAGTCTGGCTCGGGCAAGTCGATCACGTCCTTTGCCGCCATGGGCCTGCTGCCCAAGGCGCTGAAGCCATCGGCCGGAGAAATCTGGTTCGAGGGCAAGGACCTGCTCAAGCTGTCCCCGCGCGAGCACATGCAGCTGCGTGGCAACCGCATGGGCATGATCTTCCAGGAGCCGATGAGCGCGCTCAACCCGTGCTACACGGTGGGTGAACAGATCGAGGAAGTCTTCCGCGCCCACACCACCATGCCCCGCGCCGAGCAGAAGGCCCGCACGATTGCGCTGCTGACGGAAGTGCGCCTGCCGGATCCGGAGCGGATCTATCATGCCTATCCGCACCAGCTCTCCGGCGGCCAGCGCCAGCGCATCGTCATCGCCATGGCTCTGGCCATGGAGCCGCGCCTGCTGATCGCCGACGAGCCGACGACGGCGCTGGACGTGACGACACAGGCGCAGATCCTCAGCATGTTCAAGCAGCTGAAGGAAACCCACAAGGCCGGCATCCTCTTCGTCACCCACGACTTCGACGTGGTGGCGGAACTCGCCGACCGTGTGGTGGTGATGCAGAAGGGCATTGTCGTCGAGCAGGGCACAGCAGACGAGGTGCTGAACCGGCCGAAGCATCCCTACACCCGCATGCTCATCGACGCCGTGCCGCGCAAGCACAGCGGCAAGGGCGGGCCGGAAACCGGCAAACCCGTGGCCCTCAAGGTCGCCGGCATCGAAAAGACCTTCCGCTCTCCGCGCAGCCTGTTCAAACCCGCAAGAACGGTCCATGCGGTGCGGCCCATCGACTTCGAGGTTCTGCAGGGCCAGACCCTCGGCATTGTCGGCGAGTCCGGATCGGGCAAGACGACGCTGGTGCGCTGCCTGATGGGACTGGAAGAGCCGGATGAAGGCTCGGTCTACATCGGCAACGAGCGGCTGGACATCACGACGGCTGCGGGCCGCCGCGCCTTCCGCCGCCATATCCAGATCGTTTTCCAGGATCCTTACGGCTCACTGAACCCGCGGCGCAAAATTGGCGACCTGCTGCTCGAAGGCCCCACCAACTTCGGCGTGCCGCGTGCGCAGGCGATGGAAAAGGCGAAGGAGCTGCTGCGTATCGTCCGGCTGGAGCAGGATGCGCTCGACCGCTATCCGTCGCAGTTCTCCGGCGGCCAGCGCCAGCGCATCTCCATCGCCCGTGCGCTGATGGTCGATCCGAAGATCCTGATTGCCGACGAGGCCGTCTCGGCGCTTGATGTATCGGTTCAGAAGGACGTGCTCAAACTATTGGCGGATATCAAGAAAAATGTCGGCCTGACGATCCTCTTCATCACCCACGACCTGCGGGTGGCGGCCGAGATTTCCGACCATATCCTCGTGATGCAGAAAGGCGTCGCGGTGGAATATGGCACGGTGGACGAGGTCTTCGGCAATCCGCAGAACGAGTATACCCGCCAGCTTCTCTCCGCCATGCCCGGCCGCGGCTGGGAAGTGCCCGACATCGCCGCCCTTGGCCCTGCCATCCCGGCGGCGCAACCCATCCCAGCATGAGCATTTCAGACATGACCACACGACAGGACCTCATTGCCGCCGCCTCCCGCTATGTCACGGAAGGCGGGCTGGAAACCGATCTCGCCCGGCTTGTGGCGCACAAGTCGGTCAGCCAGTCAGAAGGCACGCCGGAAGACCTGATGGCCTATCTCACCGGCGAAATGCAGCCGATGCTGACCGCCATGGGCTTTGACGTGGCCATCCATGCCAACCCGCGTCCGGGCGGCGCGCCGCTGCTGACGGGTGTGCGCATCGAGGATCCGGCCCTGCCCACCGTGCTGGTCTATGGCCACGGCGATGTGTGCAATGGCGAGGCGCACCGCTGGCGCGAGGGCCTCTCCCCCTTCGTGCTGACCCGCGAGGATGACAAGCTCTACGGGCGCGGCACCGCCGACAACAAGGTGCAGCATCTGATCAACCTGAAGGCCATGGATCTGATCCTCAAGGAAAACGGCCGCCTCGGCTTCAATGCCAAGGTCATCATCGAGATGGCCGAAGAGACCGGCTCCTATGGGTTGAGGGATTTCTTCGAGGAGAAGAAGGACCTGCTCGCCTCGGACGTGCTCATCGCCTCGGACGGCCCGCGCCTTGCCGCTGATACGCCGACCATGTTCATGGGCTCGCGCGGCGGCATGGGCATCGATCTCACCGTGGATCTGCGCCCTTCGGACCATCACTCCGGCAATTTCGGCGGGCTGCTGGCCGATCCGGCGATCATCCTCGCCCATGCCATTGCCTCGATCACCGACAAGCGCGGCCAGATCCGCATCAAGGAATGGCTGCCCGACAGCCTGACGCCGGACATCCGCGAAGCGCTGAAGGACCTGCCGCCCCGCCGCCATGATGCGGACTGGGGACAGGAAGACCTGACGCCTTCGGAGCGCGTCTTCGGCTGGAACTCCGTGGCCGTGCTTGCCATGGCCAACGGCAACATCGATGCCCCGCAGAACGCCATCTCCGGCAAGGCAAGGGCGACGATCCAGCTGCGTTTTGTGGTCGGCACGGATGTGGAGGGCGTCATCCCTGCCCTGCGCCGTCATCTGGACAGGGAAGGCTTCCCTCAGGTCGCCGTGAAGCCCTCACGCGGCGAAGCCTTCCGCGCCACCCGCTTCCCGCCGGATCACCCCTGGGTCAAGTTCGTGGAACAGTCGCTGGCGGAAACCGCCGACAGGAAGCCGCATGTGCTGCCGAACCTCGCCGGCTCCCTGCCGAACGACGCCTTCACCGAAATCCTCGGCCTGCCGACCATCTGGGTGCCCCATTCCCACGCCGAATGCGGCCAGCACGGCCCCAACGAGCATGTGCTGCTGCCGGTGATGGAAGAAGGCATGCGCCTGATGACCGGCCTGTTCCTGGACATCGCGGAAAAAGGCACCTCCCTGCCGCGCCGGGGGTGATGTGAAGCAATCGCCTTAAGCTGCCGGTGAGGCGGAGCTGATGTTATCGAGGCACAGCCTCTAGCCCACCGCAGTGGTCGCCCCGGGCGGAACGAAGTGAAGACCCGGGGACTACTCGCTCCCAGAGCAGTCATTGGAACTGCGGAAGGTGCGGCAAGCTCCTGATGTCACCCGGGCTTCAGTTCAGCAGATTTCGGCATCTCTCTGCAAACGAGTAGGCCCCGGCTCGCGCTCCGCTTGGCCGGGGTGACACATACCAGCTCTCGATGAGCTTGACTCATTGAGAGCTGGTCAAGCCCGTGCGGCGTCTGAGCAATTTCAAGGCGTGATGCGTCAGCATCGAAAGCCTTGGCATCAGTGCCTGTTGGCGTCGCAATGCCAGCTCAAGGCAGTTCGACTTGCAGTTCCTGCACTTCCCCTCCCCAGTCACGCTTGCGTGAGGCTCCGGCCCATTCCCGGCAGCCCCTGTTGGTTCTCACGATCCCCTGCCCCATATGCGGGATACGCTGCGGGCGGTCTTGCCGCCTGCTGATGCCTCATGTTCAAGCTGCGGAGATCCTTGATGCCCCTGTCACGCCTCTTCCCCCTTGGTCTTGCCGCCCTCATGGCGGGCGCCGCACCTGCTGCCATTGCGCAGGAAACCGTCCGCTCCAAAGCCGCAGATTTCAGGATCGTGGAAGTCGCCACGGATCTGGAGCATCCCTGGGGTCTTGCCTTCCTGCCCGATGGGCGGATGCTCGTCACCGAGCGGCCGGGACGGCTGCGGATCGTGGGTGCCGATGGCAGCCTGAGCGCGCCGCTGACCGGCCTGCCGGAGATCTACGACAGCGGCCAGGGCGGGCTGCTGGATGTGATCCTCGATCCGGATTTTGCTTCGAACAGCACCATCTACTTCTCCTATTCCACGCCGGTGGAGCGGCGCGGCACCACACGCATTGCCAAGGCAAAGCTGACGGATACAGGGCTGGAGGATGTGACCGTCCTCTTCACCGCGACGACGCCGGGCTCGAACGGACGCCATTTCGGCTCCCGGCTCGTCATCGGGACAGACGGCTATCTTTACGCCAGCATCGGCGACCATGGCGCAGACGATACGGCGCAGGATCTGTCGCTGCACTCGGGCAAGATCATCCGCATCACGAAGGATGGCGCGCCAGCACCGGGTAATCCCTTCCTCGACACCGCTGGCGCGCTGCCGGAAATCTACACCTATGGCAACCGCAACCCGCAGGGCATGACGCTGACACCGGAGGGAGAACTCTGGGCCAACGAGCACGGGCCGCGCGGCGGCGATGAAGTGAATGTGATCACGGCCGGAGCAAACTATGGCTGGCCCGTCGTCACCCATGGCCGCGCCTATTCAGGCCTGCCCATGGGGGAGGGCAAGGAGAAGGAAGGCATGACGCCGCCGATCCAGGTCTATGTCCCGTCCATCGCCCCGTCCGGCATGGCCTTCTATCAGGGCGATGCCTTCAAGGGCTGGCAGGGCGACCTGTTCATCGGCGCGCTCGCGCTGACCCATCTCAACCGGCTCGACATGGAGGACGGCAAGATCGTGGGTGAGGAGCGGCTGCTGGAAGACAAGGGCTGGCGCATCCGCGACGTGCGCTCTGGCCCAGACGGCTTCCTCTATTTGCTGACGGATGCGCCCGATGGCAAGCTGGTGCGGCTGGAACCGGCAGGCTGAACTCAATAGCCGCCAGCCGAACGGCCATCGATGGTCACCCGGCTGGCGGTCACGCCATCGGGCCCTGTTGAAAGCCCCACGGCGCCGCCACGCACCTGCGTGCCGCTGTCAGGGTTTGATGTGATCACGGCACCACCGGCGCCAACTGACGCGCAACCCGCCGGAACAAGGGCGGCAGCCAGCACGGCCGCAAGGGCAAAGGCGCGGGAGGGATCTGGAACAAGTCGCATCATCGGGTTTCCTGCATCTGGAATGGCTCGATCTGCACGCTCACGGGCCGGATGCGGCCGGAGACGCACAGATCCTCTTCATTCCGCAGCATGCAGACGCGCATGGCAAAGATGCGGCAGGATGAAAGGCGTTCCGGGCGGCGGCACGGCGCCAACGCGCAAGGGACAGGAATAGACCTCGGACAGAACCTCTGTCGTCAGCGTTTCGGCCGTGGTGCCGCAGGCAATCACCTGCCCCGCTTTCAGGGCGAGTACGCGCGCCGCATACATGGCCGTCAGGTTGAGGTCATGCATCACGGCAACGACGCCGCCTCCGGCCTTTGCATAATCTGCGGCCAGATCCATGATCATCAGCTGGTGGTGAATGTCGAGGCTGGCGACGGGCTCGTCCAGAAACAGCCAGCGCGGTCCTTCCGGGCCGACAGGCTCCCAGATCTGGCACAGCACGCGGGCAAGCTGCGCCCGCTGCTGCTCGCCGCCGGACAGCGACTGATACTGCCGCCCGCCGAAACCGTTCAGGCCCACCCGCGCCAGCGCCTCGCGCACGCGGGAATCCGGCGGCGGCATTCCTGCGCCGCCGAGCCGCACCAGTTCGGTCACGGTCAGCGGAAAGGCGATGGCCGAGCTTTGCGGCAGAACGGCCCGGAAGCGGGCCAGGACATGGGCCGGGACGCGGCGCAGATCATGACCGTTCAGATGCACGTCCCCGCCGTGCCGGTGCTCGCCGCAGATGGCCTTGAGCAGCGTGCTCTTGCCGGAACCGTTCGGCCCGGCAATCGCCGTCACCTCGCCAGCCCGCGCCTCGAAGGAAATCTGCCGCACGATGTCGCGCCCGGAGAGCGAAACGGTGAGGGTCTTCACATCCAGCGTTGCCATGTCCGTCACCTCAGCGCAAAGCCCCGCCGTGTCAGCAGGATCCAGAGGAAGAAGGGCGCGCCGGCCAGCGCGGTGAGAATGCCGATGGGCAGTTCGGCTGGCGTCACGATGGTGCGTGCCACCGTGTCGGCAAGAAGCAGCAGGCTTGCCCCCAGCAGCGCCGAGGCGGGCAGAAGGTAACGGTGATCAGGGCCGATGGTCAGCCGCAGCAGATGCGGCACGACGATGCCGACAAAGCCGATGCTGCCGCTGACCGCCACCCCTGCCCCGGTCGCCGCCGCCACGGCGACGATGCTCAGCCGCTTCAGCCGCTGTACGGGAATGCCCAGATGCCCCGCCGCCGCCTCGCCCAGCACCAGCGCATTCAGCCCGCGCGCCATGAAAGGCATGGACGCAAGCACGGCGGCGATCACTGGTACGCACATCAGGATCTTGTCTGTTGTCGCGCCCGCAAGCGATCCGAGAAGCCAGAAATTGATGTCCCGCAGCTGCCGGTCATCGGCGGTGAAGATCAGCAGGCCGATGGCAGCCTGCGCCAGCGCAGCCACGGCAATGCCTGCCAGCAGCATGGTGGCCACATCGGTGTAGCCGCCGCGCGTGCCGATCCGGTAAAGCAGCGCCGTGGCGGCAAGACCGCCGAGAAAAGCAGCGAAAGGCAGCGCCAGAATCCCGAGCGAGGCCATCAGGCCTGCCGGCAGCCAGGACCCGGCGACGATCATCAGCGCCGCCCCAAGCCCCGCCCCTGACGAAACGCCGACGATGCCGGGGTCGGCCAGCGGATTGCGGAACAGCCCCTGCATCAGCACGCCGGAGACAGCCAGCCCCGCGCCGATAAAGACGCCCACCACCATGCGCGGAAAGCGGATATCGGCGAGGATGATCCGGTCGCGCATGGCCATCGGCCCCTCGCTCTCCCGGCCCGTCAGAATGCCGAGAAGTGCATCGAAGCTCGCAAGTCCGGTCGGGCCGGTCATCAGCGCCAGCAGGATGGCAAGGATCAGGAGGACGGAGAGCCCGGCAATCACCGCCTGCGCCCGCCCGCTGCGGTCCCCTTCGAGAGGCCCGTGATCTGCGGCCACGGTTTCAGCTGCTGTCATGGCCATCTGCCGGTCCCTCACTGGCTGGCCGCTGCGGCCTTGTCAAATGCGGCAGAAAGCTCGCGCACGGCATCGGCGGTGCGCGGGCCGAAGCCGATCATGAACAGCCCGTCCATCCGCACGATGTGCCCGGCCTGAACAGCAGGCGTCAGCGACAGCGCCGCATTGGCACGCAACTGCTCCAGCGTTGCATCATGCTGACCGCCGCGCTCCATCATCAGAATGATGTCGGGCTTGGCCTCCGTGATCGCCTCATCGCTCAAGGGCTTGTAGCCGTTGAAACCGGACACCGCGTTGACGCCGCCGGCAAGCTGAATGACCGCATCGGCAGCAGAACCTTCACCGGAAGCCATGATGCGCCCGCCCTGCAGGGACAGAATGAAGAGCACGCGCGGCTTGACCTCCCGCTTGGCCGCAGCTTCCGCCACGGCCTGGAGATCGGCTTCCAGCTTCACCGCCAGATCCTCGGCCTTGTCCTCCAGCCCCAGCGCCTTGCCCACCACCCGCACCTTTTCGGCAACGCCTTCTGCGGTGTAGCGGTCTGGCACCATGACGAGCGGCACCCCGGCCTTCTTCAGCACATCCAGCGCTTCCGCCGGGCCGCTGCCTTCAATGACAAGCAGGCCATCGGGGGCGACCGCCAGCACGCCTTCCGGCGACAGGGCGCGCATGTAACCCGTGTCGGGCAGCGCCAGAGCCTCGGGCGGATAGGAACTGGTGCTGTCCCGCGCCACCAGACGGTCTTGCGCGCCAAGGGCATAGACCACTTCCGTGACGGCTCCGCCAACGGAGACGATCCGCTGCGCCCCGGCCAGAGAGGCAGGCTCCTGCGCACGGGCTTCAGGTGCCGTGAAGCCCAGGCCAAGGCTCAACAGCGCGGCGGCCATGGGCGTGAGCGCCAGGCCGCACGGACGGGAGAGAGAGGAAAGCAGACGCATCATCATATCCTTACAAGACGCAGGGCTTATTCGGCCGCAAACGGCAGCACCGCTGTCTGCGGAGCAAGGCGCGGCAGGTGTTCCACCAGTTCGCGCCAGTCGCTGCGCTCATGGTTGCCCTCACCGCGCACGCCGAAGAACTGGATGATCAGATTGCCTTCGGCCCCATAGGCTTCCAGCGACGTCACATGCCCCACATCCGCGCCCTTGCGCACGGCCCAGATCTCGCTGATGTGGTCGAGCCGCAGATGCAGATGGAAGGTGGGGTCCATGACATTGATCCAAGGCCCCATCTCCTTGATGTTCATCACCGGGCCGGAGTGAATCTGCACGCATCCCCGGTTGGCAACGAAACACATCAGCGGGATCGCATTGCTGGACACCAGCCGCAGCATGACGCGGATGCTGTCGCCATCCACCTGCCAGGCCTTGTCTTCGCCCGCCAGCGCCAGTGCATTGATGCGCTCGATGTCGAGTTCGCGCAGGATGTTGAAGAACTGATGCGGATCGTTCATGGCCGACCAGCGGTTGCGCAGGTCGCCGGCCTTGCTGCCATCGAGCGGGCGGCGTGGCTCAGGCTGCGGGCGCTGCGGGACTGTGCCGAGGCCCGGCGTCTGGTCAGAGAGCACAAGGCGCTCCACCAGCGCCTCATAGGCCTCCACATTGGAGGCCGCACGCAGATGCACCTTGAACACGGCCTCGCCATGGGCGTCGAACACCTGCAGGCTGCGGCGCGGGCCCTGATCTGAAGGCTTTTCCACCGCAAAGGCATGCACCCAATGGGAAGGGAACATGCGGGTGTCGATCTGGCTGCCCAGCATCAGGCCGGTGCGGGTGCCGTTCACGAACTTTTCAAATGGCCCGATCTTTTCATGGACGGCGCTTTCGTTGCGGGTCAGCGCCATCACCTCCCCCACAGCCTGCATGCCCTCGCAGATACCGGCCATCGAAGCCTCGACACGGCGCACGCCATGGCCGCAGAACGCGGCCACAAGCTGCGCCTCGCTGATCCCCAGTTCCTGCGCCAGATCGCGCTCGCGGCGGTCCGGATTGGCGCTGACAGCGGCGCGGATCTCCTCCGGCGCCAGATCGCGATAGGCAGTCGTGGTCATGTGTCTTCCCCGCTTTGTTGCGTGGCCGGCTCCTGAGGACCGGCAAGGGCCCGCGCCTGCCAAAGGCAGAGCTTTGCAGGCGCATCTTTGAATGGCGCGTAGGGTTCCGGCTGCCGGAAGCTGGGGTTTTGCCTGGCAGGCATGCCGTTTTGTTCAAACCCATCCGGCAGGTCCAACCGCGCAAGGGCCTGCAGAAAATGCTGACCCGCGACAGGATCGTCACCGCCGATAGTTGACTTCAATATTCATCTTTTGTATCGACCGCAATACCTGAATACGTTAATCAGGTTTTAGAGTTTCACAGTTCAGCGAGCGAGCCCTTTGCCAGCCAGCGGGATAGACCAGAAAGAGGCGTATGAAATGACTCGCGGACGGGGCACGGCAGGGTTTTGGCTGAACGGCGTGGCGCTGATTGCGCTCGCATATGCAGGCAGCGCAAATGCGCAGCAGGCACCTGTGGCAGAGACGGCGGCCGACAAGCCGCAGGCCACGACGTCATTGCAGAAGATCGTTCTCGGCGCCGGGCAGGAAAAGGTCGCCATCGACACGCCGCAGGCTGTGACGGTGATCGATCAGGAGCAGATCGACAACGCCCAGGCGACGACCATCGGCGATATTTTCAAGCAGACACCGGGTATCACAGTGGTCGGCAGCGACCGCATCGGCGGGCAGGCCTTCAACATCCGCGGCATCGGCGATCTGGGCTCGGCGGACGAGTCCAAGATCATCATCACCGTGGATGGCGCCAACAAGTTCTTCGAAATGTACCGCATGGGCTCCTTCTTCTCGGACCCTGAACTCTACAAGCGCGTCGAGGTGCTGCGCGGCCCCGCCTCCTCCACGCTCTATGGTGCCGGCGCCCTTGGCGGTGTCATCGCCTTCGAGACGAAGGATGCTTCCGATTTCCTTGAAGAGGGAGAGACGGTGGCCCTCCGCCTGAAGACCGGATTTGACAGCAACAAGAACGGTCTGATGACCTCTGCCATTGCCGCCATGCGGCTTGGTCCCAGCACCGAAGCCCTGATCAACGGCAATTTCCGCCGCTCGTCCGATTACGAGACGGGCAATGGCACCCGTGTGGTGGGCTCGGCTTTCGACAGCTTCTCCGGCCTTGCCAAGGTCACCCATTACTTCGGCGAGAACAACGAGCAGTCGGTGCGCCTGTCCTATGAGCGCTGGCAGAGCGATGCGGACAACACCGCCTATTCCCAGACCGGTACGCTGGATGCCTTCGGCAACATCGACCGCGAGATCACCGACCAGACGGTTGTGCTGCGCTATGAAAATCCGGCAAGCGGCAATCCGTTCCTGGATCTGAAGGTCAACCTCTCCTTCTCCGACACGCAGGTTGCGCAGACCAACGCCCGTGCGCCAGCGGCCTCAAGGATGCGTTCGCCCGAGCTGTTCTACGATGCCGACTACGGCTACCGCACCTGGCAGGCGAAGGTGGAAAACACCTTCGAGTTCAAGGGCGATACCTGGGAAAACTATCTGACCGCCGGC
This sequence comes from Pannonibacter sp. I15F10I1, assembly GCF_900185665.1. Lineage (NCBI taxonomy): Bacteria > Pseudomonadati > Pseudomonadota > Alphaproteobacteria > Hyphomicrobiales > Stappiaceae > Pannonibacter > Pannonibacter sp. I15F10I1. Next base: position 362,316 of record NZ_FYAN01000026.1, on the reverse strand, counting down.
ACGCAGGTCAGCTACCAGGAGCGCACCGCGAGCACCAAGGGCGGCGTGGGCTGGATCGACTTCCATCCCGAGGGTACGGACACCAAGGTCGGCGTCTTTGCGCAGAACGAGTTCATCTGGAACGACCGGCTGACCATCACACCGGGCATGCGCCTCGACTATGTGACCGTGCGTCCGGACAGCGTCATCCCGAATGCCTCCACCCAGACGGATTACGCCTTCTCGCCGAAGCTCGCCGCGCTCTACAAGTTCACGGACAGTTTCTCGGTCTTCGGCTCGGTTGCCCGCACCGAACGCCTGCCGACACTGGACGAACTGTTCTCGACAGGCGCCCGCACCTCGACCTATCCCGGCGGGCGCACCGTCAGTCTTGATCTGAAGAAGGAGGAATCCTTCAACTACGAGGCTGGCTTTGCCGTCAACCGGCAGGACCTGTTCCAGGACAATGACAGCATCGCGCTGAAGACCACCGGCTTCTACAACGATCTGACGAACCTGATCACCACGGGCCCGCAGCGGCAAGCCTCGGCTGTCCCCTATTATGTGAACGTCCACAGCGCGCACATCTATGGTGTGGAACTCGAAGCCGCTTATGACTCGCGCTACGTGTTTGCCAGCGCCGCCTACAGCTGGACGCGCGGCAAGAATGAGACCACCAATGCGGCCCTGACGACCATTCCGGCAGAAACGGTGGCCGTCACCCTCGGCGGCCGCATCCCGGACTACAACGTCAATTTCGGCTGGCGCGCCGAGTTCACCGGCTCTGCCGATGCCGGCGCCACCACAGGCCCCTTCCCCGGCTATGCGCTGCACGATGCCTTCGTGAACTGGAAGCTCGATGAGGGCCAGTTCAAGGGACTGGAGCTGCGCGCCGCCGTCGAAAACATCTTTGACAAGCGCTACCGCAACAATCTCTCCGGCGATGACGGCAAGGGGCGCACGTTCAAATTGTCCGTCAACAAGAAATTCGGATGGTGACATGATACTGGCACGCAAATTCGAAGTGATCGCAGCCGCCGCGCTGTCGGTCTCCACCCTTTCCGGCGCAGCTCTGGCCCAGACAAGCCCGGCTGCAGCGGACGGGGTCAAGCTGGAGCTGAACCGTGCGGCGGATGCCGGCAACGGCTGCCTTCTGACCTTCGTTGCCACCAATGGCACCGGGGCAGCGCTGGAGACGGCAGGCTTCGAATTCGTGCTTTTCAACAAGGAAGGACTGGTGGACCGCATGACCGTCTTCGACTTCGGCGCCCTGCCGGAAGGCAAGACCGTGGTCCGCCAGTTCCAGATCCCGAACCAGCCCTGCGCGGGCATCGGTTCCATTCTCGTCAACGGCGCATCCGGCTGCAAGGCTGCCGCTGCCAGCCCGCTGTGCAGCGCGCCGCTGACCACAACAAGCCGCACAGACATCGGCTTCACCCGGTAAGGACACGGACATGCTGGACTCTCCCTATCTCGCCCCGGTCTTCAGCCTGATCGAACTTGGCGGTACGGTCGTGGCCCTCATCGCCGTCATGTCGGTTGTGGCTGGCGCCATCGTCATCGCCAAATTCGTCCAGTTCGCCCGCTTCCGCACCGCCCGGCCGGGCCGGGCCCGGGAAGCAGCAGGCCTGTGGCGGGCCGGCAGGCGCAAGGAAGCGCTGGTGCGCCTCGCCCGTCCCGTCAGCGCCGCAGAACATGCGGTCGTCACCGCCATGCGCCTGACGGCAGCCGGCCAGATGGACCGCAGCGCCATTGAAGACGAAATCGCCCGGGTGGCAGCGCAGCAGCTGCATTCGCTCCAGTCCGGCACCCGTGCGCTTGACAACATCGCCCAGCTGGCTCCGCTGCTGGGTCTGTTCGGCACGGTTCTGGGCATGATCGACGCCTTCCAGGCGCTGCAGAATGCGGGAGATGCGGTGGATCCGTCGATCCTTGCCGGCGGCATCTGGGTGGCTCTGCTGACCACCGCTGCTGGCCTTGCCGTCGCCATGCCGGTGGCCGCCCTGCTCGCCATGTTCGAATCCTGGATCGAGGCCGAGCGCGTCGCCGTGGAGACCCTGAGCGCCCAGGTTCTGGTGGATGTGGTCCATCACGACCACGAGCGCCACGCCCCGGCCGCACAGGATGGCGCTGCCCTCGGGAAGGTTTCCCATGCGCATTAACATGCCGCAGCGGCGCAGGCGGCCGCTGTCGATGACCTCCCTCATCGACGTGATCTTCCTGCTGCTGCTGTTCTTCATGCTCTCCACCACCTTCACCCGCTTTGCGGGGGTGGATCTGGGCAAACCCGGTCAGGCTGGCGGCGGCGCCTCCGGCACGCCGGGCATCCTCGTTTTTGTCGAGGCCGATGGCCTGCGGATCAACGGCGTGACCGTAATGCCTGAGGACATGGGGGACCGGCTGGCCGGGCTGCAGGAGAAGGGCGCGACCTCTGCGCTCGTCGTTGCCCGCGAAGGGGCAAACGCCCAGGGCCTGATCGACGCCGTTCAGACCGTGCGCCGCCTTGCGCCGGCGCTCACCCTGCACGTCGCCCGGTAACGGGCCGCGGAAGGCAAGGAGCTACAGACATGGCTGTGCGGATCCCGCGCGAGAAAACCAAGCGGAAGATGGAAAGCACCATCTCGCTGATCAACATCGTCTTCCTGATGCTGATCTTCTTTCTGGTGGCCGGGCAGCTCGCCCCTCCGGCGGACAAGGAAGTGGATCTGGTGGAGACCACCGATGCGGAAAGCCTGCCGCCGCCGGAGGCGCTCTATGCCCGCGCCGACGGCACACTGGTATTCCGTGGCCAGCCCACCGATGCGGCATCCTATCTTGCTGCCAACCCGCTGCCGGAGGAAGGTCCCGAAAGCATCCTGAAACTGGCCGTCGACCGGAACCTTGATGCTGCCCGTCTCGTGGAGATCGTCGACGAGCTCTATGGCGCTGGCGCTCCCGGCATCCGTGTCGTCACGCAAAAGGCAGGCACGCAATGAAACTGAGACCCTGGCACCTGGGTGCAGCCCTTCTGGCATCGGTGACACTGCATTTCGGCGCAGTTGCCCTGACCGTTGACACCTCCGAGGAGCCGGCCCTGCTTCAAGGCGGCGGTGGCGGAGCCGTCTCCATGCTGGGCGAAGCCTATACGGACATGCTGACCTCCGGCGATCCGGACACCGCCAACGCGGTTGCCGCCGAGTCCCCCGACACGCTGGCGCCGGTTGATCCGGATGCCGCCGAGCCCGAGACACAGGAGCAGATCACCGCGCAGGACATCCCGGTACAGGAAGCCACCGAAACGCCTGTTCAGGAACCAGTGCAGCAGATGGCGGAAGTCCAGCCGCAGGATATCAAGCCGAAGGAAATTGCGCCGGTGGAAGAGCTGGCCATCCAGCCGCTGACCAGCGCGGAGGCCATCGCGCCGCTCAACGAGACGCCGGAAGAGACCGTCACCGCAATCGAGCCTGTTCCCGTGCCGGAAATGCGGCCGAAGGATCTGCCGGTCAAGGTGGCCGAAGCAAAGCCCGTGCAGCCGGTCAAAAAGACCCAGACGAAGAAACCGGAAGCACAGCGCCAGCCAAGCACACAGAAGGGCAACAGCAGGGCCAATGCGGTTCAGGGCGCAGGCGGCGCCGCCGATCAGGTGGCCTCGCAGGGCAGTTCCGAAAACCAGGGCCGCTCCACGATCCTCGGCAATTCGGACCGCACCAACTACAAGGGCCAGGTTCAGCGCGCGCTGCAGCGTGCGATGCGCCGCGTCCGCTCCCGCGAGGCAGGCCTTGCGACCGTCTCCTTTGTCGTCAGCAAGGACGGCAGCGTTTCGGCCATTCGCATCTCCGGCAGCTCCGGCAATCCGGAGGTGGATGAAGTCGCGTTGGAACTCGTCCGCCGCGCCGCTCCCTTCCCGCCCATTCCGGCAGAAGAAGGCCGCTCGACGTGGAATTTCAACGTTCCCGTCGAGATCACACGCCGCTAAGCTGAGTTGAACCGGCCTGCCAGCCTCATGCTGGCTGGCAAGCAAACGGAGAGCGGAGAGCACAAATGCCTGCACCGGAAGATGCCACGATGATGACCGCCCGCGACGGGCTTGATCCGGCCCTGCGCGGCACCCGGTGGCAGCACCGCAAGACAGGCGGCATCTACCGGATCGTTGGCAAGTGCCGGATCGAGGCCACGGGCGAAGAGGCCTTCCTCTATCAGGGGGCCGACGGCACCATCTGGGCCCGCCCCTGCGGCGAATTCATGGACGGGCGGTTCGAGCCTCTGGAGGCCAACTGAGCCTCAGGCCGTAAGTACCCTGTCTTCGAGCCGGAAACGGAAAATGCGCGAGATCTGTGTCAGTGCGGTTTCGAATTCGGCCTGCGGACTGTTGCCAAGCCGTGCCTCGAAAGCATCAAGGATCATGTGTTTCGTTGCGCCCTTCACCGCAAAAATGAACGGGAAGCCGAAGCGGGCGCGGTAGGCATCGTTGAGCATGGTAAACCGGGCAAATTCCTCTGCCGTCAGCCGGTCAAGGCCCGCGCCCGCCTGTTCCTTCCGCGAATCCTCGGCAATGTCCCCGGCAATTGCGGCCCTGCCCGCCAGATCCGGATGGGCCCGGATCAGCGCCAGCTGCTGCTCATGCGAAGCCGCGCGCATGGCGGCTTCAAACGCGCCAATCAGATCCTCCCGCCGGACAAAAGGCCCCGCCGCAAAGGCATCCTCCGCCACCCAGGGCGAGTGCTCGGCCACATCCGCGAAGGCGGCCATGAAGGCCTCATGATCGAGCCCGGCAAGCAAGGCTTCGGCGATGGGAAAGGCAATCGGCGTGGCGGACATGAGGGTGTGCTCCAGCTGTCTTGTATCCCGGTCCATTCACTTGTTCTGCGCGATCCAGCGGCCCAGTTCCTCACGCTGTTCCGGCGTCATGCCCGTCTCGTTGCCGAGCGGCATGGCATCGGAGAGCACGGACTGTGCCATCACCTGATCGGCGTAGCGGCGCAGCTCTGCCAGCGTTTCCAGATGAATGCCCTTGGGCGCATCCGTGAAGCCTTCATGGGTCTGGGTTGCCGCATGGCAGGCCGCGCAGTGGCTGCGGATCAGCGTCAGCGCCGTGGCATCGGAAACAGCCTGACCGCCGGAAAAATCACGGGGGGCGGTCATCACCAGCGCTGCGGCAAAGCCGAGCGCGGCGATGGGCAGGCTCCACCAGTAACGGTTCAGCGGGTCGCCCGCCTCATGCCGATTGAGGAAATGCCGCACCATGCCGCCCATCAGCAGCACGAGGCCGACGAGAAGCCAGGCCTGCGGATGGCCGGTGAGCATGGGATAGTGGTTCGACACCATCATCAGCAGCACGGGCAGCGTCAGATAGTTGTTGTGCACGGATCGCTGCTTGCCCATCTGGCCCAGCTTCGGGTCCGGCGCCTCACCGCGCAGCAGGCTGGCGACGATCTTCTTCTGGTTCGGGATGATCAGGCCGAACACATTGACGGCCATGATCGTGCCGATGAATGCGCCGACGTGGATCAGCGCCCCGCGCCCGGAGAACACCTGCGTGAACATGTAGGACGCAGCCATGATCAGCACGAAGACACACAGCGCCAGCAGCGGCGTGCTGCGGCCGATGGGCGAGCGGCACAGCCCGTCATAGATGAACCAGCCTGCCACAAGGCTCAGAACGGAAATCAGCACCGCCTCTGACGGCAGCATCTGAAGCTTATTCACATCAATGAGATAAGACGATGCGTTGAAGTAATACTGCACCACCAGCAGGGCAAATCCGGTCACCCAGGTGAGATAGGCCTCCCACTTGTACCAGATGAGATCCTGCGGCAGGTAGGCCGGGGCGACCGTGAACTTCTCCACGTGATAGAACCCGCCGCCATGCACTTCCCAGGCCGTGCCGTAGACGCCTTCGCGCATGCCCTCGCGCTTGCGCAGCGAAAGATCAAGGGCGATGAAATAGAAGGAGGTGCCGATCCAGCCGATGCCCACCACCAGATGGGCCCAGCGGAAAAGCAGATTCAGCCATTCAGCGGCAAAGGTCATGGTCATGGACAGGCTCTGGATCGGGATTGTTATTATCTGAAAGACATGCGCAGCCACGCCGGAAGGCCCGGCCGCGCACGATCGTGGTGCAGGAGCAAACCGGCCCGCAGGTTCGGCACCTGCGGGCCGCGGCTCTCCTTACTGCGGCAGCTTGTCGTCGATGCCCTTGACGTACCAGTTCATGCCGAGGATGGCGCCATCGTCGAGACGCACGCCGTCAGCAGCGGCTTCCGAACCGTCCTGCTTGGTGATCGGGCCGGTGAAAGGCTCCCAGCCGCCCTTGATCTTCTCTTCGGTTTCCTTCGCCATGGCGACGACATCGTCCGGCAGGTTGGTGTAGGGCGCCATCACCACATGGCCTTCCTTGAGGCCGTGCCAGGTCTGCTCGCTCTTCCAGGTGCCGTCGAGGACAGCCTGAACGCGCTCGATGTAATAGGGTGCCCAGTCATCGATGATGGCGGTCAGCTGCGACTTCGGTGCGAAGTTGATCATGTCGGAGGCCTGACCGAAACCAAGCACGCCGCGCTCCTCGGCCACCTGCAGCGGTGCGGTGGAATCGGTGTGCTGCGAGATGATGTCGGCGCCCTGATCGATCAGCGCCTTGGCCGCATCGGCTTCCTTGGCCGGATCGAACCAGGAATTGGCCCAGACGATCTTGACCTTGAAGTCAGGGTTGACGGACTGGGCGCCGAGCAGGAAGGCGTTGATGCCGGAGACCACTTCCGGGATCGGGAAGGAGCCGATGTAGCCGGCGGTGCCGGTCTTGGACATCTTGGCTGCGATCTGGCCGATGATGTAGCGGCCTTCGTGGAACTTGGAGTTATAGGTCGCGACATTTTCGGCGGTCTTGTAGCCGGTCGCGTGCTCGAACTTCACGTTCGGATACTTCTGCGCCACCTTGATGGTCGGGTTCATGTAGCCGAAGGAGGTGGTGAAGATGATGCCGCAGCCTTCACGGGCAAAGCGCTCGATGGCCCGCTCGCTGTCCGGGCCTTCCGGCACGTTTTCCAGATAGGCGGTCTCGACCTTGCCGCCGAAATGGGCTTCGACAGCCTGGCGGCCCTGATCGTGCTGGTAGGTCCAGCCGAAGTCACCCACCGGGCCGATGTAGACGAAGCAGGCCTTGAGGTCGGCAGCCTGAGCAGTTGCGAGCGAGCCGGCCAGTGCGGCGGCGGCGACAGTGGCTTTCAGCAGAGTCTTCATGTTCACACTTCCCCTTCGGTTCTCGTTGGGACCGGGTATGCAGCGGGTCCAAAGATGGCGGCCGGGACCGGACCCCATTGAGGTCCCGGCTCGGACCGGATGTCAGCGATCCGGCACGAACGGCTTGCCGAGGCAGGCCGGCGTATTCACGAGCGTCAGGCGCCGGTTGGCGGAAATCAGCACCAGAACGATGATGGTGGCGAGATAGGGCAGGCTCGACAGAAGCTGCGAGGGAATGCCCATGCCCTTCGCCTGTGCATGGAAGGTCAGCACCGTGACCATGCCGAAGAGATAGGCACCGGCCACGACGCGCCAGGGCAGCCAGGAGGCGAAGACCACCAGCGCCAGCGCGATCCAGCCGCGCCCTGCCGTCATGTTCTCCACCCACTGCGGCGTATAGGCGAGCGACATGTAGGCGCCCGCAAGACCGGCGCAGCCGCCGCCGAACAGCACCGCCAGAAAGCGCACCTTCAGCACCGAATAGCCAAGCGCATGGGCCGAGGCATGGTTGTCGCCCACGGCGCGCAGGATCAGCCCCATGCGTGTGCGGGTCAGCATGTAGGAGACACCGGCCACCAGGGCGAAGGCGAGATAGACAATGGCATCCTGCCGGAACAGAACGGGCCCCAGGAACGGCAGGTCGCTCAGGACCGGAATGTCGAGCTTCGGCAGCTTGAGGCCCGGAACGCCGATGAAGCGCTCGCCGACAAGGCCGGACAGTCCGAGGCCAAAGAGCGTGAGCGCCAGTCCGGTGGCCACCTGATTGGTGACAAGGCCCAGCACCAGCGCGCCGAACAGGGCCGACATGGCCATTCCGGCCGCAATGGCCGCGAAAATGCCGAGCGTGCCGGAGCCGGTGAGATTGGCGGCGGCAAAGCCGGTCACCGCTCCCATCACCATCATGCCTTCCACGCCCAGATTGAGAACGCCGGAACGCTCGACGACCAGTTCGCCGATGGCCGCCAGCAGCAGTGGCGTTGCCGCGGTGATGACGGTGAGAAGAATGGCTTCAAACATGGGCGCCCTCCCCGGCATTTTCAGAAAGCACCTTCCGGTGCAGGCGGACGCGGTAGAAGATCAGGGTGTCGCAAGCGAGCACGAAGAACAGCAGCATGCCCTGCACCACGCTGGCAATCTTGTCGGAGATGCCAAGCGACGCCTGCACGCTTTCCCCGCCGATGTAGCTGGAGGCCAGAACAACACCGGCCACGACAATCGCCAGCGGATTGAGACGGCCAAGGAAGGCGACGATGATGGCGGTGAAACCGTAGCCCGGCGAGATGGTGGGCAGCAGCTGGTTCAGCGAACCGGACACCTCCATGATGCCAGCAAGGCCCGCCAGCGCCCCGGAAAGCGCAAAGGCGAAGACCGTCATCCGCTTGGCCGAGAACCCGGCGAATGCGCCAGCCCGGGGGCTCTCGCCCAGCACACGGATCTGATAGCCGCGCAGCGAGCGCGACAGCACCACCCACAGGAGAAGCGCAACGCCGAGGGCCACGAAAACGGATACCGACAGACGCCCCATGCCAAGGGACGGCAGCGTAGCGGAAGCCGAGAACAGGGCCGTCTCGGGAAAATTGAACCCCTGCGGATCGCGCCAGGGACCGCGCACCAGATAGTCCAGCAGCAGATTGGCAACATAGACCAGCATCAGGCTGGTGAGGATCTCGTTGGTGCTGAAGCGGGTCTTCAGGATGGCCGGGATCATGGCATAGGCCGCCCCGCCAAGCGCCCCGCAGAGGAGCATCAAGGGCAGAGTGTAAAAGCCCTGCAGATGCGGGAACATGACAGGCAGGATGGAACCGGCCAACGCGCCAGCCACAAACTGGCCTTCCGCACCGATGTTCCAGTTGTTGGAGAGGTAGCAGACGCTGAGGCCGCAGGCGATCAGCACCAGCGGCGTCGCCTTCACCAGCACTTCCTGCAGGGACCAGGCTTCCGTCAGCGGCTCGATGAAGAAGCGGAACAGCGCCTCCAGCGGGTCCGCGCCGGACATGGCAAACAGGACGGCAGCGCAGATCATGGTCAGCATGACCGCAATCAACGGGGAAACGGCGGTCATCAACCCGCTGTGTTCGGCGCGCTTGACGAGTTCGATACGCATCACGCGCCCTCCCCGGACAGACTTGCAGACGAAGGCTTTTCCGCACCGCCCGCCATCAACAGGCCGATCCGCTCCAGCGTCATGGACGAAGCAGGCTCAGCCTGCGACAGGTGCCCGCGCGAAATGACGGCGATGCGGTCGGCGATCTCGTAGATTTCATCAAGATCCTGGCTGATGACCAGAACCGCTGATCCCTTGCGGGCCAGATCCAACAGGCACTGGCGGATGAGCGCTGCAGCTCCTGCATCCACGCCCCAGGTCGGCTGATTGACCACCAGAATGCCGGGATTGCGGCTCAGCTCGCGGCCAACGACGAATTTCTGCAGATTGCCGCCCGACAGCGACCGCGCCTCCGGATCGTCATGGGACATGCGGATGTCATAGGCCCGCGTGATGTGTTTTTCCATCTCCCCGGCGCGGCCATAGGCGGCAAAGCCGGAGCGGACCAGATCATCGCCGGTGGAATGGCGCGTCAGGATGATGTTGTGCGACAGGCGCATGCCGGGCACCGCACCGTGCCCCAGCCGCTCCTCCGGCACGAAGGCCGCCCCGCGCTGACGGCGGCGGGTGACGCTTTCATTGCCACAAGGCGTGCCATCGATTTCCACCATGCCCGGCGCGCAGCGCCGCTCACCGCTGATGGCATCGAACAACTCGCCCTGCCCGTTTCCGGCGACGCCGGCGATTGCCACGACCTCACCGGCGCGCACGTCCAGATTGACGCCCGCCAGCGGCACGGAGAAAGGCGTCAGCGGGCTTGTGGCAAGATTGCGCACGGCAAGGCGCACCGGGCCGCTGCCCGTCAGCGCGCCGGAGCTGGTCACATGCGAGACATCGGCACCGACCATCATGCGGGCAATCGAGGCGGGGGTTTCCAGCGCCGGATCGCATTCGCGCACGAAGCGGCCATGACGCAGAATGGTGGCGTGGTGGCAGATGCGGCGCACCTCGTCCAGCCGGTGGCTGATATAGAGCACCGCGCAGCCTTCGTCCGCCAGCCGCTTCAGCGTCACGAACAACTCATCCGCCTCCTGCGGGGTCAGGACGGAGGTCGGCTCATCCATGATGATCAGCCGCGGCGCCTGCAGCAGGCAGCGGACAATCTCGATGCGCTGGCGGATGCCGACCGGCAGATCGGCCACCAGCGCATGCGGGTCCAGCGGCAGGCCATATTCGCGGGAGACCTTTTCGATCCGCGCCGCCAGTTCGCGCATGGAGCCGGGTTTCGGCAGCGCCAGCGCGATGTTCTCGACAACGCTCAGGGCCTCGAACAGGGAAAAATGCTGGAACACCATGCCGATGCCCAGCTGGCGGGCGGCGGCGGGGCTGTTGATGCGCACCTTGCGCCCGTCCCATTCGATGGTGCCGGCGTCCGGTTGCAGAGCGCCATAAAGGATCTTCACCAGCGTGGATTTGCCCGCGCCGTTTTCGCCGAGGAGCGCGTGGATTTCACCCTTGTTGATGGTGAGATTGACCGCATTGTTGGCCGCGATGGCGCCGAAATGCTTGCTGATGCCGCGCGCATTCAGCAGCGGCGCACCTTGCGCCCGCCGCACCATGCCCCCAGCGGCCTGCTGTCCATCTGCGGTCTGATCGAGACTGCCCACTCCACACTGCCCCTTCTGCCGTCGGGTTCACCCCGCGTTATTGACCGGCTTCTGCCCCTGCGCAAGAGGCTGATTGTATAGACCTTCCAGCTTTACTGCCTCATTTTTAATCAGGAGTTCAACAGCAACAGAGGCCGCGATGGCCGCCGGTAATTTCGACTTCACCCCACCCGCCCCGATGGGGCACACCAGCCCGCCAACCTGCCGTTCCGCAAGTCCCCGGCGGCGCAGGCGGCTCGTGAACCGCGCGCGCTTGGTCTCGCTGCCGATCACGCCAACATAGGCAAACCGGTCCTGCGCCAGCGCTGCCGCCACAATATCCTCATCCAGCGCATGGGAATGAGTCATGACGAGAATGAAGGCACTGTCCGGCGCATCCTTGAGCAAGTCCGCCGGGCGGCTGACGCTGACGTAGCGCAGGTTTCCCGGCATCGCCGGTGGAAAAAAGTCCGGGCGGCTGTCGATCCAGGTGACGTCAAAGGGAAGCGGCGCCAGTGCGAGCACAACGGCCCGGCCCACATGCCCGGCCCCGAACAGCCACACGGGCTGAAGCTCAAGCCCGAAACGCTCGGTGAGACTGCCATCCGCCAGCTGGAAATCCGGCCCGGCGGGCAGATCCCCCAGCACCTGCCGCTGCAGGGGCACGCCTTCCTGCGTGAAAGCCGCCCGGACCGCCAGCTGTCCGCCGCGCTCCTCCTGCGCATGCACCAACGCCCGCACGGGTTCGATATCCTCTGCCGTGAAATGCTCCAGCGCCAGATCGACGCGTCCGCCGCAGCACTGGCCCAGATCCGGCCCCAGCGACACACGGCGGAAGGCAAGCCCCCTTCGGCCTTCGCGCATGCCGGAAAGCGCCCAGCGGATCGCCTCGAACTCCAGCGTTCCGCCGCCGATCGTGCCGGAAATGCTGCCATCCGCACGCACGGTCATGCGCGCACCCGCCTCACGCGGGGCGGATCCGGCCGATGCTGCGACGGTGACGAGGCAGCAGGCCCCACCTTCACGCAGCTCATCCAGAATCCGCCGCCAGAGGATCATCGCGCCCCTCCTGCCTGCCGCATGGCCTGCACCGCTTTCAGGATCGCTTCGGGCGTGGCAGGTGCGTCCAGCTGCGGCACGGTGCCGGGCCGCAGCGAGGCGAGCGCATCGGTGATGGCGCAGAAGACGGAATTGGCCAGCATCACCGGCGGCTCGCCCACCGCCTTGGAGCGGTAGATCGTCTCCTCCGGATTGCCGGCGGAAGCATAGAGCGCCACGTTGAACTCGGCCGGCGTGTCCGATATGGCCGGGATCTTGTAGGTGGAGGGTGCATGGGTGCGCAGGCGCCCCTGCTCGTCCCACACCAGTTCCTCGGTCGTCAGCCAGCCCATGCCCTGAATGAAGCCGCCCTCGATCTGGCCGATGTCGATGGCCGGGTTGAGCGAACGGCCCACATCGTGAAGGATGTCCACCCGGTCCACGCTCATCTCGCCGGTCATGGTGTCGATGGTGACTTCCGCCGCCGCCGCTCCGTAGGCGAAATAGAGGAACGGGCGGCCGCTGGCGCTCTCCCGGTCCCAGGTGATCTTGGGGCTGGCATAGAAGCCCGCATCCGACATGTGGACGCGGCCCATGTGGGCAAGTTTGGCCAGTTCCGCCAGGCTCACCACATCGCTTCCGGCGCGCACCCGATTGTCCGCAAAGACAACGGATTCCGGCGAACAATGGAAGTGCCCCGCCGCAAAGGCAATCAGCCTGTCCTTGATGGCGCGTGCCGCATTGCGCGCGGCCATGGCGTTGAGATCGGTGCCGGAAGAGGCTGCCGTGGGGCCGGTGTTCGGCACCTTGCCGGTAGAGGTGGCGGTGATGATCACCTTGTCGAGAGTGACGCCGAATTCCTCCGCCACCACCTGCGCCACCTTCTGATAGAGCCCCTGCCCCATCTCGGTGCCGCCATGGTTCAGCTGGATCGAGCCGTCGGTGTAAAGATGCACCAGCGCCCCGGCCTGATTGAGGTGTTTGAGCGTGAAGGAGATGCCGAATTTCACCGGCGTCAGAGCCAGCCCCTTGCGCAGCACGTGGTTGCGGGCGTTGAAGGCGCGCACCTCTTCCCGGCGCTGCCAATAGGCGGAGGTGACCTCCAGCTGCTCCACGACGGTGTGCAGCGTCTGCCATTCCTCCACCACCATGCCATAGGGCGTCTGGTTGCGGGCCCAGTCATAGAAATTGCGCTTGCGCACTTCCAAAGGATCGAGCCCCAGCGTGATGGCGATGGCGTCAATCATCCGCTCTGCCGCCAGCATGCCCTGCGGCCCGCCAAAGCCCCGGAAGGCGGTGTTGGAGCAGGTGTCGGTGCGCAGGCGGCGGCTGCGGATCTGGGCGTCGGGATAGAAATAGCTGCTGTCCGCATGGAACATGGTGCGGTCCACCACCCCCAGCGACAGATCCGCCGAATAGCCGCAGCGGGCGAAGAACGTCATGTCCACGGCGCGGATGCGGCCCGTGTTGTCATGGCCAACGGTCCACTCGACACGGAAGTCATGCCGCTTGCCGGTCATGATCATGTCGTCGTCCCGGTCGAGCCGCAGCTTGCAGGGCCGGCCCGTGACGCGGGCGGCGAGCGCGGCAAGACAGGCCCACTGGTTCGCCTGCGATTCCTTGCCGCCAAAGCCGCCGCCCATACGGCGCACGTCCACCGTCACCAGCGCATCGGGCACGCCCAGAACCTTGGCCACCACATGCTGCACCTCGGTCGGGTGCTGGGTGGAGGAATGGACCTGAACGGCCCGCTCCTCGCCCGGAATGGCCAGCGCAATCTGGCCTTCGAGGTAGAAATGCTCCTGCCCGCCGACATGGAACACACCGGAGAGCTTGTGCTCGGCACTCGCCAGCCCCGCCTCCGGCGCACCGCGGCGGAACTGGTAGTCCGGCAGCACCGTCACATCGGCGGCGATGGCATCTTCAACGGAGATGATCGGCGTCTGCGGCCCGGCATCAATCTGCGCAAGCCGCGCTGCGCGGCGCGCAGCATCCCGGCTGGTGGCAACGACGGCAAAGGCCACCTGACCGTAAAAGAGGATTTCCTTGTCCGCCAGCACCGGATCGCCGCCAAAGGAGGCCGAACAATCGTTGAGGCCCGGCACATCGGCAGCGGTCAGCACCGCCACCACACCCGGCGCATGGCGCACCGCGTCCAGATCCATCGCCAGCAGCGGCCCGCGCACCGCATGGCGCGCCCAGCCCGGCACAACATGCAAGGTGCCCTGCGGCTCCGGCATGTCATCGATATAAACCGCCGTGCCCGTGACATGCCGTTCAGCGCTGTCATGGGGCAGAGAGCGGTGCACATGGGTCAGCGCCTCTGCGCCTTCCGTCAGAGCGGTGTCATGCGGCGCGTTCATGATCGCCTCCTTCCGGCTGGAGAGCTGGCAGGCGCACGGGCTCGGCAGGCCCGGCAATCTCCATCAAGGCCTTGGCCAGGAGCGAGCGGGCGACTTCCATACGGTAGGCCGCACTCGCGCGCATGTCGGTGATCGGCTTGAAGTCCTCCTGCAGCGCGCGGATGGCCGCGCCCCAGGTGACGGGATCATCGATGCGCGCACCCGTCAGCGCCGCCTCTGCGAGCAGCGCCCGGCGCGGCGTTGCCGCCATGCCGCCGAAGGCGATACGGGCAGCGGTGATTTCGCCGTCCACGACCGTCAGATTGAAGGCGGCCATGACGGCGGAAATGTCCTGATCAAACCGCTTGGACACCTTGTAACAGCGGAAATGCTGGTTGGCGCCGGGACGCGGCACGAAGACACCGGCCACGAATTCGCCCGGCAGCCGGTCCTGCTTGCCATAATCGATGAAGAAGCTTTCCAGCGGCAGATCGCGCAGATTGTCGCCCTGCTGCAGCTCGATGCTGGCGCCAAGCGCAATGAGGGCCGGCGGCATGTCGCCGATGGGCGAGCCATTGGCGATATTGCCGCCAATGGTGCCGGACGCACGGACCTGTTTGGAGCCGATGCGCCCCAGCAGCACGCCCAGATCCGGCGCCAGAGCGCGCAGCGCCGGTTCGGCCGCCGCATAGGTGGCGGCAGCGCCGAGGATGATGCCCTCTCCCGTCACCTCCACCCGGTCCATCCCTGCCACATGGCCCAGCCAGATGATGCGTGGCAGGGACTTCAGGCTCTTGGTGATCCACAGGCCCACATCCGTCGCACCTGCAACGAGCGTGGCATCGGGAAACTGGCTGTAAAGCGCGGCAAGGCCCTCCACCGTCGCCGGAGCCGCGAAGAAGTTATCGGTGGAACCGATGAACACATCCCGGGAATCGGCCAGCCGCCGCAGGGCCTCGCGGGTTTCGGCCGCACGCCAGGAGAAGGCATCATCCGCCGCCTCGAAGCAGCTGGCCAGCGCCGCGTCGATGATCGGCCGGTAACCGGTGCAGCGGCACAGGTTCCCCGCCAGCCATTCCGTCACCGCCTTGCGGCTCTTTTCCATGCCTTCGGCGTGATAGAGCGTGAAAAGGCTCATGATGAAGCCCGGCGTGCAGAAGCCGCATTGGGAGCCGTGCAGGTCGCGCATCGCCACCTGAACCGGATGCAGGCGGCCATCGGCGGCGAGATCCTCCACCGTCACCAATTCCGCCCCGTCGATCATGCCCAGAAGCTGGATGCAGGCATTGACCGGCTGATAGGTCAGCTTGCCGCCAATCACCCGGCCAAGCGCCACGGTGCAGGCGCCGCAGTCGCCCTCACCGCAGCCTTCCTTGGTGCCGGTCGCCCTTTCGGTGAGGCGCAGATAGTCGAGCACCGTATCCATCGGCCCGATATCCGTGAGCTCCACCACTTTTCCTGCCCGCAGGAAGCGGATCGTGTCCCGCATGGCTCAGCTCCCCCTGTAGGTCGAATAGCCGTAGGGCGAGAGCAGCAGCGGCACGTGATAATGCTCGCGCGCATTGGAAATGCCGAAACGGATCGGGATCATGTCGAGGAAGGCAGGCTCTGTGACCGGCGCGCCGCTGGCCTTGAGGTAATCTCCGGCAAAGAACCGCAGCTCATAGATGCCGGGGCCAAATTCCGATCCTTCCAGGATCGCCCCATCGACCCGGCCATCGGCGTTGGTTTCCACCCGGCGCAGGCGCGAGGGCTTCGGCTCCACCGCCCAAAGCTCGATCACAAGTCCTGCCGCGGGCTTGCCCAAGGCGGTATCAAGGACATGCGTGGTCAGACGGCCCATTCTGCTCTCCCTCTCATCCGGTCCCGGGGCTGCCGCGCGTCCGCAGGCCCGGGCTGGCTGGCGTCCCGCACCAGCCGCAATTTCTCAACCCTGAGGTTGCCTTACTTTCCGGGGAAACAATAGAACCGATTAGGGGGCGGAGCGATGCCTAAATGGCATCAATCAACGGCAAGTGCTCTTTGATGGCGAGCATGGCATGATCGTAGAACATGCCCGGCGCCAGCCCGAGCGCGCGCAGCGAGGATGTGACCACCGCCAGCCTGTCCGCCTGAAGCGGCGCATCGCTCAAGGGCCGGAACACCAGCAGCCCGCCGGCGAGATCTGCCTCAAGCCCGATCTTGGTCTGAAAGCTGACCACCGCCCCGCGCCTTGTCAGCGCCCGCATGAAGCTGAGGGAATTGGCTTCCACATAGGTGCGGATGGTGCCCGGCAGACGCGACAGCGCCGCATCGATGCGGGTGCGCAGCGACAGGCCTTTGGCAGGCAGCGCCAGAGGATAACGCAGGCAATCCGCCAGTGTCAGATCCCCGGCATGGCTGGCCAGCGGATGATCCGGCGTCATCACGGCACCGATCACCAGTTCATGGGCAAAGGCGGTTGTCAGCGCCGAGGTGCGCGGCGGATCGAAGGTGAAGCCGATATCCGCCTCCGCCCGCTCCACCATGCCGGTCGCCTGCAGGGCGCTGGTTACGGTCACCGAAACGTGGATGCCCGGATAGGATTTGCGGAAGGAGCCGATGATCTGCGGCAGGATCGAATCGGCAACGCTTTCGACCGTTGCCACCGACACGGTGCCGCGCCGCAGACCCTTCAGCGCGTCCAGTTCCGCCACCGTGCCTTCAAAGTCGGAATAGGTGCGCCGCACATGGGCAAGCAGCACCTCGCCTGCCGGAGACAGGCGCAGGCCCCGGCCCAGTCGCTCGAACAGGGCAAGGTCCAGCGCTTCTTCCAGCCACAGGATCTGCCGGTTCACCGCCGATGAAGCCACGTTGAGCTGGCGGGCCGCAGCGCGGATCGATCCGGCTTCGGCCACAGCCGCAAAGTAGCGCATGGCGGGCGCATAGAGACTGCGCGACCGGTCAGGTTCGGCTGTCTTGCGCCCGGTTTCCATGCCCCCTCACCTTTTTTCGGCCCGAAATGCCGCCAGCCTTATTCGGGCAGCATCACCGATGTGCCGGTGGTCCTGCGCGCTTCCAGATCGCGGTGCGCGGTGGCAGCATCGGACAGCTTGTAGCGCTGGTTGATCTGGATCGAGACGACGCCCTGCTCCACCACGTCAAACAGTTCGCCTGCCGTTTCCTCAAGGTCGGAGCGGGCGGCAATGTGATTGAACAGGGTCTGGCGGGTGGCAAACAGCGAGCCCTTCTGCGCCAGCATGCCGATGTTGAAATCGGTGATCGGGCCGGAGGACTGGCCGAAGGAAGCAAAGAGGCCCATGAACTTCAGGCAGTCGAGCGAACCGGGGAAGGTGTCGCGGCCCACGGAATCATAGACCACATCGCAGCCCTTGCCGCCGGTGATCTCCTTCACCCGCTCGACGAAATTCTCCGTCCGGTAGTTGATGACATGGGTGTAGCCATTGGCCTTGACGAGTTCCGCCTTTTCGTCCGAGCCAACCGTTCCGATGACCGTGGCACCCAGATGCGCGGCCCACTGTCCGGCGATGAGGCCGACGCCGCCAGCGGCCGCATGGAACAGGATGGTGGAACCGGGACCAACCTTGAAGGTGCGGCGCAGCAGGTAGCGCGCCGTCATGCCCTTCAGCATCATGGAAGCGGCAACGTCACTGGCAATCGTCTCCGGCAGCTTCACCAGACGGTCTGCCGGGACAAGGCGCTCCTGCGCATAGGAGCCGAGCGGGCCGACATAGGCGACCCGGTCGCCCGGCGCCACGTGGGAAACGCCATCGCCCACCTCGGTCACCACGCCCGCGCCCTCGTTGCCGGGAATGAAGGGCAGGCCGTTCGGCGCCGGATAAAGCCCCGTGCGGTAATAGACATCGATGAAGTTCAGCCCCACGGCCTCATGGCGCACCCGCGCCTCACCCGGCCCCGGCTTGCCCGGCTCGAAGGCCTCCCAGGTCAGAACCTCGGGACCACCGGTCTGATGAATGCGGATGGCATGAACCATGATGTCTCCTCCAGATCATTTGCGCCGTTACGGCAAAATCAGGCCCTGCCTGCGGGCCGCAGAAAGCCACGCCCGCGCAGGGCATTTCCGCGCGCAGGATAAAGGCAATACCGTTCAATGGGAAAGCCGCTTTCTGATGCGAAAGCGGCCCATGTGACCTTCCGGTCAGGCGTAGCGTTCCAGCGCCTGATGCACGGCAGAAACCGTCAGCAGGTAAAGGCTGGAGATGCCGAAGACCCAGGCCATCGGCTCGCTGAGGGTCATTTCGTTCCACAGACCGATGCCGGCGGCAGCAAGCCAGGCGGCGGTCATGACCAGCGTCAGCGGACGCCAGCGCTTGACGCGCACCGGATGGACGAAGCGCACCGGCATGAAGGTGAAGAGGCAGCAGGCCAGGACAACGGCGATCGTGAAGCCCTGCGAGGGCGACAGCAGCATCAGGCCGAAGACGACCATGTTCCAGCAGGCCGGGAAGCCCTTGAACGCCTTGTCATGGGTCTTCATGCCGTTGTCGGCGAAATAGAGCGCACCGGTGAAGACGACGAGGCCGCCGCAGATCCAGTTCCACGGCCGGTCCAGCATGGGGCCGGCGGCCAGGGCGAAGGCGGGAAGGAACACGTAAGTGGCGTAGTCGATGACGAAATCCAGCGAGGCGCCGGACCAGCGCGGCAGCCGTTCGGCGATGTTGTATTTGCGCGCCAGGGGGCCGTCGATGCCATCCACCACCAGCGCAAGGCCGAGCCAGACGAACATTTCCTGCCAGTTGCCGCGTGCGCCAGCCAGGAGCGCAGCAAGAGCAATCGGCGCGCCGGAGGCCGTCAGCACATGGATGAGGAACAGCGCCGGCACATGGGACCGCTTTTCAGGGGTAATGTCAGTCACGGCGTTCACTTTCCCTTTGCCCGGCCCGCCCTGCGGCAGTCCGGATGCCGGTGCCTTCAACGGCACATCTGTCCATGCTTTCACGCTTCTTGCGCGCGGCAGGCACAGATCCTGCCAGAACCGGTTCCTTGAACCGGATGCCGGCACGCCCCTGCCCGCATCCGTGACATAACACACGGCCGGCGCATTGGTTCCCACCACGCCCGGCTCACACCTGCGCAAGCAAGATCAATGCACCTGTTTGGGCAATATTTCAATATCATGACAGGCAGCAAAGCAGGATTTTCAGGAAATCCGGCGGATTTCTGCGAATTTGAGCTCAAATTTTTCCGCTGAGAAACAGCATGGCCCCCATCAGCGAAGCTCCCCACAGCAGCAGGAAAACGCCGGCGGCCTTGTAGAACCAGCGGCTCGGCAGGTTCTTTTCCAGCGCCATCACCGCCCCGAGCAGCCCCACCCAGATGATGTTCATGATGCCGACCGCGAACATGACGGTCATCAGCGCCCAGCAGCAGCCAAGGCAGGCCAGCCCCTGGATCAGGCCTTCCCGGTAGAATGCCGCCGCCGCACCGCCCGAAACAGGGCTGGACCAGCGCGGATACCAGCAGCGCAGCAGGCAGGCCTGCTTGGCCGGGGTGAACTGGTACAACCCGGCAGCAATCAGCGTGGTGGCCGAGAACACCAGAGACACCGGGGCCATCATGGACGACAGCAGGCCGTAATCCGTCAGCAGCCATTGAACCAGAGTCGCGGCAAGCGCATAGGCGGTCCAGATGGTGAGATAGCCGAGCGCCAGCAGGCTGACCGTGACCGCGGCTGAAGGACCGGAGACGGCACCGGCACGGCGCTTCGCATGCGACAGAAACACCGGCATCGCCGTGGGCAGCATCATGGCCAGCGTCATCATCATCCACATGAGGAAGACAAGCCCCGCCCCGCCCACGCCCCAGTCCTCGGCCGGCATGCCGAATGTGGTGGCACCCGCTGGCAGGCACAGCACGGCCAGCGCAGCACGCACGTCCTTCGGCAACCCGTCGAAAATATTGAAGGCGTTGAAGAGACCCATGCCCGGCCCGGCCTCGGTCATATCCATGACCGGAACCATCGCCGCGACCACGGCGGCAAGGTAAAGCCATCCAGCCACCGCCAGCAGGCTGCACAGAAGGATGACGAGACGGCGTCCGCCGGATGCATCGCTGCCCCCGGTCTTTTCCCCCGCTTCCTCAGCCTTGACGTTCTCAGGCATTGGCGCACTGCTGCTCATGAGCATCTTTCCTGCCGTCCACCGGTCAAGTGTTCCGGCCCCTGCAGCGAAAGCACTTGCCTGTCAGTGTCATACCCCTTACCCCGGCGCGGGGCGCGACGCTTTGCGCAAGGTCAAGGCCTTGCATTTCCCTCATGGGGCGCCATCCTGTCCTCAACAGGTCAAAAGATCAGGCCACAGATCGGGCAAGAGACATGAACACAGCTTCCGCAGCAGGCACGATGGACAAGGCAGAGGGCCAGAACCGCACCACGGATTTTGACGCTGCCGTCATTGGTGCGGGGCCTTCCGGCATGGCCGCTGCCCTGCTGCTGGCCCGCAGGGGCTTGCGCACCGCTCTCGTCGCGCCGGAGGTGAACACCAAAGACGCTCGCACCACGGCGCTGCTGCAGGCCTCTGTCGCCTTGCTGGACGAAATCGGCGTCTGGGACAAGCTCGCCGCCCGGTCTGCGCCTCTTGCCCACATGCGTCTCATCGACGACACCCGCCGCCTGATCCGCGCACCCGAAACCACCTTTGATGCTTCGGAACTGGGACTGGAGGCCTTCGGCTACAATGTGCTGAACCGGGAGCTGAACGCGGAACTGGAAGCCGCCGTCCTGAAGGCTGACGGCCTCACATGGATCAAGACCCGCCTTGCAAAGCTTGAGCCTGCCGAGGCAGAGGTGCGTCTGACACTGGAAGACGGTGCCACGCTGACGGCTGCCCTCGCCGTGGGTGCCGATGGCCGCACGTCCATGGTTCGTCAAGCCGCCGGAATTGACGTGCGCGAATGGTCCTACCCGCAAATGGCGCTGGTGATGAACCTGGAGCATGACCGGCCGCATGGCTCGGTCTCCACCGAATTCCACACGCCCACCGGCCCTTTCACGCTGGTGCCGCTGCCGGGGCGCATGTCGTCGCTCGTCTGCGTCGTCACGCCGGAAACAGCCACGCATCTCAAGGCTTACGAAGATGGCGCACTGGCGCTGGAGCTGGAGCGGCGCGCCCATTCGGTGCTCGGCGCCTTCCGCATCGCCAGCCCCCGTCAGGTCTATCCGCTCAGCGGCATGATCGCGAAGAAAGCCGCCGCCAACCGTTGCGCCCTCATCGGCGAGGCGGCGCATGTGTTCCCGCCCATCGGTGCGCAAGGCCTCAATCTGGGCCTGCGCGATGTGGCCGATCTCGCCCGTATCGCAGGCGAGGCCAAGGCCCGTGGCGAGGATGTGGGCAGCGCTCTGACGCTCGCCCGCTATGACAGCGCCCGCAAGCCGGACATCACCAGCCGCACCACGGCCGTGGATCTCCTCAACCGCTCGCTGCTGACGGACATGCTCCCCGTTCAGGCCCTGCGCTCCCTCGGCCTCTATGCCGCCGGCCGCTTCCCGCCCTTGCGCAAATTCCTCATGCGCGAGGGGATTAC
Organism: Pannonibacter sp. I15F10I1; assembly: GCF_900185665.1. Classification (NCBI taxonomy): domain Bacteria; kingdom Pseudomonadati; phylum Pseudomonadota; class Alphaproteobacteria; order Hyphomicrobiales; family Stappiaceae; genus Pannonibacter; species Pannonibacter sp. I15F10I1. Next base: position 340,534 of record NZ_FYAN01000026.1, on the reverse strand, counting down.
GCCAAAGGCAACCCGGCTTCTGCCGTTCTGAGGGGCGCTCGTTCCGCCACCCTCCCCGTTTTCGTCATGCCACGACTTGATCGTGGCATCCATTCCCTGAATTCACCGCACGGCGACAAAACACGAATGATCCGCTGTGTGGAGAGGCAACGGCATGGGTGCCACGGTCAAGCCGTGGCATGACGAAGGATGGGGTGAGCGCACTGCTCACCTCAAGTCTTGCTCCTCGTACCAGGCTCCCCGCCCTCAACGGACAATCGCCCCGCCGCACAACCTCCCTCCGCACTGTCTCCCCGCACGGCACGCCCTCCCCGCTTTCGTCATGCCGTGGCATGACGAAGGATGGGGTGAGCGCACTGCTCACCTCAAGCCTTGCCCCTCGTACCAAGCTCCCCGCCCTCAACGGACAATCGCCCCGCCGCGCTGCCTCCCCGCTGCACTGTCTCCCCGCACGGCACGCCCTCCCCGCTTTCGTCATGCCACGACCTGATCGTGGCATCCATTCCCTGAATTCACTGCACGGCGACAGGCGCGGAGGGACACCTGCATGCCACGGCCAGCCGTCACACCTCTGCGTCAAAGCTCAGGCTTCAGGCTCTGCCCTGCAGTAATTTCCACTGCCGGGCGCGCTCAGGCAGCTCCATACAAAATCAACCAAAGATATATACCAAAAACTTCACAACCAAATGCAGCAGACAGCCTGTCAAACACCTCAGCGAAAACGCTGAACCAAAATGACATCAAACTGTCATGCCAATAATGTCGTTTATCATCAAGTTCGAGATGAGTTCTGCTCCGACTCCCGCCACCTGATTCTTTGAAAGAGATTATGACCCAAGCCGTTGCTTTTTCCCGTGATTTTACGGACGCCGTTATCGGCATGGAACAGGCAGCGGATGAAACCGGGATTTTCCAGGCGCTCCATACCGCCTGTGAACGGATGCTGGGGCCAACCCAGCTTGCCGGCTTCGTTGCTGCTCTGAACAGACGTTCCATCCGCCGGGCTTACTGCGCCGGCATGACAGACCTGCCGGTGGAAGCGATCAGCGCCTGGCTTGCGGATAGGCAAAACCCGGAGCCGGAGCTGGCCGGGACCGCAAGCCTTGAGCGCCCGGTATTTTTCCGGCTTCACAGTGACGGGCAGATCATCGGCGGAGTTGTCCTGCGCTGTCCGCAGCTTGATGCCGGAAAGCAGGCCGTCCGGCAGAATCTCATCCGCCTGACAGACAGCAGCCTGCGCACGCTGCAGCGTCAGAAGCTCACGCAGATGGTGCTGGAGGCACTGGAGCAAAGCGAGGAAGCCATTTCCTTTTATGATGAGGAAGATGGTGTGGTGTTCTCCAACCCGGCATACCACCGGGTCTTTCCGCATTATCCCGGGCGGCAAGGCCTGCTTGGGGCGCGGCACCTCGATCTCTACAAGCTCGACCTTGAAGCAGGCATCATCGATGATCCCCTCGCCCGCACCGATCCGGATGCCTATCTTGCCGGGCGTGCCGAGCTCGCCAGCACCCTCGTTGACCACCACAGGGAAATCCAGACCCTTGGCGGCAGGACCTATATCTATTTCCGTATGAAGTCCCGAACAGGCGCCACCATGTCGCGCCGTATCGACATCACGGAACAATGGCAGATCACGGCAAAGCTGCGCGAGCGGGAGCGTGAACTCAAGGAACTCGTCTACCGCGATGTGCTGACAGGTCTGCACAACCGTGCCTTCCTGCGCCAGCACATCACGGCCGTGTCGGCCAGGCTCGAGGCCGGTGCCATCAACGGTTTCGCCGTGCTGCTGATCGATCTCAATGATTTCAAGGCTGTGAATGATGCCTATGGGCATGACACCGGCGATCAGGTGCTCAAGGTTCTGGCAGAACGCATCGCATCTGCCGGTGGAAACGGACAAAACACCATCGCCCGGCTTGGTGGGGACGAATTCGTCGTCGTGCTGGAAAACCAGACCTCCAGAATGGCTCTGCGGTCGCTGGCCCGCCAACTGATCGCCAGCATTGGCAGCCCGATAGAATCCAACACGCGCGTCTTCCGCATGGGATGCAGTATCGGCATCGCCATTGCCACCGGAGACAGGGCCGGCCGCCGTGACATTCTGGTTGATGCCGATGTCGCAATGTACCACGCCAAGAGCCGCAAGCCGAAACGCAGCGACTACGCCTTCTTCCGGCCGATCATGCTGGATGAACTCAACAGCCGCCGGAATCTGGTTGCCGCGTTGCGGACAGCCGTCTCGGAGCAGAAGTTCGAGTTGCACTATCAGCCCCGCTTTTGCACCATGACGCGCCGGCTGATTGGCTTCGAAGCGCTGTTGCGCTGGCGCAACCAGCACAACCGTCCCGTTCCGCCAAGCCGGTTCATTCCCATTCTGGAGGAAACGGGCCTGATCGATCAGGTTGGCGAATGGGTGCTTGCGGCAGCTTGCGAACAGGCCAGGTCATGGCCAGGTCATCTCAGTGTGGCCGTCAACGTCTCGCCGGTCCAGGTCGGCAATGCACGCTTTGCGCAAAAGGTCGCGGATATCCTGGCACGGACCGGTCTGCCGGCACAGCGGCTGGAGCTGGAAATCACAGAATCGGTGTTTCTGGACAACGAAAAGGCTGCCGTGGAGCGGCTCAACGAATGGCGGGCCCTTGGCGTGCGGGTGGCGCTGGACGACTTCGGCAAAGGCTACTCGTCATTTGAGTATCTCAGCTGGGTACCGGTCGACATTCTCAAGATTGACCGCAGTTTCATTGCCCGTTTTGATCCCAATGAGCCGAACCTGCGCGTCAAGGAGATCATGCGCAGCATCATAGACCTTGGAAAATCTCTCGGCATGCTGGTGATTGCAGAAGGCGTCGAAAAAGAAGACCAGATGGAGCTTTTGCGCAGCATAGGCTGCCCGCAGGTGCAGGGCTATCTTCTCGGCCAGCCCATGCCGCTTTCCGATGTTCTTCTTCTGCTGAACAGGACGTCTGCGCCGGTCTGCAGCCACCAGGCCGGATGATCACGCGTGCCGGGACGCGACGGGATTACGGCGCGCTGCCGTTCTTCGGGCAGCCAAAGGCCTGCGCAAGAGGATAACCAAATCTGCCCCTCCCCGCCTCCGTCGAGCCCTGGCAGGACGAGGATGGGTTGAGCGCACTGCCTCCCCGCACGGCACGCCCTCTCAACTTTCGTCATGCCACGACCTGATCGTGGCATCCATGCCCTGAATTCACCGCACGGGGACAGGCGCGGATGGGAACACGCATGCTGTGCTGTATCGAGAGGCAACGGCATGGATGCCACGGTCGAGCCGTGGCATGACGGAGGATGGGTTGAGCGCACTGCTCACCTCAAGCCTCGCATCTTGCACCGGGATCCCCGCCTCGATCGGACGATCGCCTCGCCGCGCTTCCTCCTCGCTGCACTGCCTCCCCGCACGGCACGCCCTCTCAACTTTCGTCATGCCACGACTTGATCGTGGCATCCATTCCCTGAATTCACCGCACGGGGACAGGCGCGGATGGGAAACCTGCAAGCTGCGCCGTATCGAGAGGCAACGGCATGGGTGCCACGGTCGAGCCGTGGCATGACGGAGTGATGGGGTGAGCGCCCCAGCCATATCCCCCCAAAAATACAAATCAGGCCCCCGGTTTCCCGGAGGCCTGAGAAGGTCTTGCGGTGCAGTCCGGGTCAGGCCGTGAAGGTCCGGGTGCCGGAGGCGTCCTTGATTTCGGTCGGCAGGCCGATGCGGTTGAGGATGGCGAGGAAGGGCTTGGGGTCAAGCTCCTCGACATTCTTCATCGTACCCACGTCCCAGGTGCCATCCGCGATCAGCATGGCAGCGGCGACCGGCGGCACGCCGGCGGTGTAGCTGATGCCCTGCGAACCGACTTCATTGTAGGCTTCCTTGTGGTCGGCCACGTTGAAGACGAGCACTTCGGCCGGCTTGCCGTCCTTCTTGCCCTTCACCAGCGTGCCGATGCAGGTCTTGCCGGTGTAGTCGGGCGCGAGCGAGGACGGGTCCGGCAGCACGGCCTTGACCACCTTCAGCGGCACGACTTCCACGCCTTCCGCCGTCCTGACCGGCTGTTCGGACAGGAGGCCGAGGTTCTTCAGCACGGTGAAGACGTTGATGTAGTGATCGGAGAAGCCCATCCAGAAGCGCACGTCCGCCTGCGGATAGTTGGCCGAGAGCGAATGCACCTCGTCATGGCCGGTCATGTAGGTCTGCTGCTCGCCGACGACCGGCATGTCCCACACCTTGCCGACCTCGAACATCTTGTTCGACTGCCAGGCGCCCTGCTGCCAGGAATAGACCGTGCCGGTGAACTCGCGGAAATTGATTTCCGGATCGAAGTTCGTGGAGAACCAGCGGCCATGCGAACCGGCGTTGATGTCGATGATATCGATCGACTCGGGCTCGGTCACATATTCGTCGATGGCAAGACGCGCATAGGCATTGACGACGCCCGGGTCGAAGCCGACGCCCAGAATGGCGGTGACGCCCTTCTCAGCGCAGCGCTCGCGGCGCTTCCACTCGTAATTGCCGTACCAGGGCGGCGTCTCGCAGATCTTCTTCGGGTCTTCGTGGATGGCCGTGTCCATATAGGCCGCACCGGTCTCGATGCAGGCTTCCAGTACGGTCATGTTGACGAAGGCCGAACCGACGTTGATGACGATCTGCACGCCGGTCTTGCGGATCAGGTCCGCAACGGCGGCAGTGTCCATCGCATTGAGGGCATGGGCTTGAAGAACACCCTCGACCTTCAGGCTGCCTTTTTCGCGGACGCTGTCCAGAATCCGCTCACACTTCGCAACGGTGCGCGAAGCAATATGAATGTCGCCGAGCAGGTCGTTGTTCTGCGCACATTTATGCGCGACAACCTGCGCTACGCCACCGGCGCCGATGATGAGTACGTTGCGCTTCATTTCGCCCATAGTCCTCCTTGGGTCTCTAAGGGTTGTACAGCCTCAGTGTGAGGCTGAAATCACGACAGGGCCGCCGTGAAATCGTCATAGGTGAAGTCGCGGGCAAGGCGCACGGAGCCATCCAGCTCCTTCACGGCAATCGCCGGCATCTTCACGCCATTGAACCAGTTCTTCTTGACCATCGTGTAGCCGGCCGCATCCTGAATGGAGAGCCGGTCACCGGCAGCCAGCGGCTTTTCAAAGCGGAACTCGCCGAAAATGTCGCCCGCAAGGCAGGACTTGCCGCAGACCATCCACTCGTGATCGCCCGCATTCGGCTCGACCTTGGCGCTCTGCCGGTAGATCAGCAGATCCAGCATATGCGCCTCGATGGAGCTGTCGACGATGGCAAGGTTCTTGCCGTTGTGCAACGTGTCCAGCACGGTCACTTCCAGCGTGGCGGACTTTGTGATCGCCGCCTCGCCGGGCTCCAGATAGACCTGCACTTCGTTTTCGCCCGCAAAGCGCTTCAGCCGCTCGGCAAACTTCTCCAGCGGATAGCCCTCGCCGGTGAAATGAATGCCGCCGCCGAGGCTGATCCATTCCATCTGGCGGATGAGAAAGCCGAAGCGCTGCTCGATATGGCCAAGCATGCCGTCGAAACGGTCGAAATCGGCGTTCTCACAGTTGTTGTGGAACATGAAGCCGGTGATCTTGTCCGCGACCTTTGCGATGGTCTCCGGGTCATGCTCGCCAAGGCGCGAGAACGGGCGGGCCGGGTCAGCCAGATCAAAGTCCGAGGTGGAGACACCCGGATTGACGCGCAGGCCGCGCACATGGTTCGCCGACTGGCTCTCGAAACGCTCCAGCTGGCCGATGGTGTTGAAGATGATCTTGTCGGACGAGGCAATCACCTCGTCGATCTCATCCGGCGCATAGGCCACCGAATAGGCGTGCGTCTCGCCGGGGAATTTCTCCCGGCCGAGCTTCACCTCATAGAGCGACGACGAAGTGGTGCCGTCCATGTAGTTCGACATGAAATCGAACACGGACCAGGACGCAAAGCACTTGAGCGCCAGCAGCGACTTTGCGCCGGAGGCCTCGCGCAGCCATGCGATCTTCTCCATGTTCGGCAGAAGCTTCGACTTGTCGATCAGATAATAGGGGGTGGAAATCATCTCGTGCCCTTTGCGGATCCGGTCCTGAGGACAGGGACAAAACCTGTTGGGGGGCTGTTACCCCCTTTGGGCGCAACACTCAATGAAAATCGGTACCCGGCGATGAATTACGCGCCTTTTCCTTGCCCAGGGGCAAATAGCAGCAACATCAGTGCAAGGCCTCACACCGGAGGCCTTGGTAAAAAAGAGAAAGCTGCGGCAGCTGCAACGCAAGAAAAATTCAAAACTGATTTTCAACACATGCCGCAGCACAGGGCTGCAGGCAGCGGCGGTGCAGCAAAACGAACGGGTTTCAGAAGGTTACAAAAGCAGCGGCCGCGTTTTTCTTGAGCCAGCCAATGAAACCGGTGCGAGCCTTCCGCCAGAACAGGAGGAGCGGGCGTTGAAAAGCTCACCGTCAGGCCTTGCGCTCCCAGCCGCCGCCATCGCGCTGCTGCCAGTAGGTGACCTCGGCCCCCTGCCCCTTGAACAGCTTCCAGTGCTGGCGCGCATCCGCCAGAGCCTCATGATCGTTGCCATCGAACAGGACGACGACACGGCCATAGCCCTCGATGGGGGGCGGCGCGGCCCGGTCCACCAGAAAGCGCACCTCAGCCCCATTGGGATTGTCCGGCCCTGTGGTCAGGAACACCGGCTGATGCTCGGGGAAGCCGTCGGCGATGGTACCGTGGGGCAGAAACTCATGATCGGAGAAACTCCACAGATGCGCATCCAGTGCGGCGCAGCGCTCATCCGAGCCGCATTGCACCACGACTTTCCAGTCCCGTTCCAGGCATTTCATCAACAGGCCCGGCAGCACGTCTTCCAGCGGCTGACGGGTCAGGTGGTAGAACAGGACTTCCGTGCTCACTGATGATTCCTCACATGATTTCCGGTCGCTTGCGGCCTTCCGCGCTGCGCGGTGAAAAGTTGCGGGTTATCCCCGGCAGCGCCCCAGCCTGCCATGCTTGCGCCACGTTTGCAGACCTTTTTGCCCCGCCCGCCGCGCAGGCGCCCCATTGGTGATGCGCAGGTGCAACATCACCGGGCAATAAGCGCAAAACGTGCTGTGCCGGAATGGACATGCGGACAGACATCTAGCATTAACCGCTCGCAAATGCGCGGCCGGTATGGTGAAGGAACCGGAAAACATTCAGGTCGATTCTGAATGAACCGGCGCAGAAGTTTCAGGGCCGTTTGCGGCCATTTCCCCGGGGGTTTTCATGCTTGTTCGCGTTGCGTTGTTCTTCACCATGGTCATGGGTCTGGCCGGAGCAACGGCAGCACTGGGTCTTGTGGTGACGGAGAACACCACGCAGTGCCAGACCTACAAGGCCTGCTGAGCCCCTGAACCTGGCGTGACGCGGGTCTGCAGACCTGCTGCATCCTGTGAAGAAGCGTTTTGAAAACCCGCCGGAAAACCGGCGGGTTTTCTGTTGAAATGCTGTGGATAACGCGTGCCGCCTTTGACCTGCGGCGCCGTTGAGATTGGGTCCTGAAGAGCCTCACTCCCCGCTCTTCCGGCGCATTGCAGCAGCAAGGTGATCAACGCCGCGTGCGGCAAGTTCCTGCGCGACGGCGCGGCGGTTTGCCTCGGGGTGGTTCTGGTTCAGCTTGGACTTTGCCTCGATCCGCAAGATGGAGATTTCCAGCGCAACGATCTTGCTGATCATGTCCTCAAGATAGTCGGCCGGGGCATCGCCCATCTTCCAGGCGCCCTCCCCGTTCAGCGGTTTCTCGAAGCGGCTGGTCAGAAGGCTGACGATCCGGCGCTTGGCCGCCGCCTCCCGCAGCCAGCGGATATGGCCGTGGACATGCACCACCTGATAATTCCAGGTCGGCACCGCCCGGTGGGTCTCGGCTTTACTGGGATACCAGTTGGGGCTGACATAGGCATCGCCGCCCCGGAAGATGGCCAGCACCGGCGCACCGTCCGGCACCTCTTCGTGCATCGCATTGGCCAGCGCCACATGGCCGGCGAGCCTGTCCCCGGACAGCAAAAGCGGCAGATGATTGGCGCAAAGTCCGCCCGGCGTGTCAGCCACCACCGCCGCCAGCGGAAATGCGCTGATCAGGCGTTCGATTTCATCGGGATCGGCTTCGGCAAAATGCGCGGGCGTATACATCGCGTCCCCCGGCAGAAGTGGAACCCGGGCGGCAGCAGCTAGGCCGCCGCCCCAAAACAGCTAGGAGCTGTGTCAGCCTTCGTAGTGGTCGCGCACCAGCTGGTCGAGCAGGCGCACGCCGAAGCCGGAAGCCCAGCCCTGGCTGATCTCGTCCTTGACGGAGCCCATGGCCGTTCCCGCCACATCCAGATGCGCCCAGGGCACATCATTGACGAAGCGCTGCAGGAACTGTGCTGCCGTGATGGAGCCAGCGGTGCGCCCGCCGGTGTTCTTCACGTCCGCATTGGGGGTGTCGATCAGCTTGTCATAGGCCTTGGACAGCGGCAGGCGCCAGACGCTTTCGCCGGTCGTCTCGCCAGCGGCAAACAGGCGCTGCGCCAGTTCGTCGTTGTTGGAGAAGAGGCCTGCATTCTGGTTGCCGAGGGCGATGATGACGGCGCCGGTCAGGGTGGCGAGATCAATCATGAACTTCGGCTTGAAACGCTCCTGCGTGTACCAGAGCGCATCGGCCAGCACGAGACGGCCTTCGGCATCGGTGTTGAGGATCTCGATGGTTGTGCCCGACATGGCACGCACGATGTCGCCCGGACGCTGGGCGTTGCCGTCCGGCATGTTCTCGACGAGGCCGATGATGCCGATGACATTAACCTTGGCCTTGCGGGCCGCCAGCGCATGCATCAGGCCGGTGACGGCAGCTGCGCCGCCCATGTCGCCCTTCATGTCTTCCATACCGGCCGCCGGCTTGATGGAAATGCCGCCCGTGTCGAACACGACGCCCTTGCCGACGAAGGCGACCGGGGCTTCATCCTTCTTGCCGCCGTTCCAGCGCATGATGACAAGGCGCGGCGGACGGACGGAGCCCTGGGCCACGCCAAGAAGCGCGGCCATCTTCAGCTTCTTCATTTCCTTTTCGGTGAGGATCTCGATTTCCACACCGAGCTTTTCGAGCTTCGCGGCGCGGTCCGCGAACTCCACGGGTCCGAGCACATTGGCCGGTTCATTGACCAGATCACGCGCCAGCAGCACGCCGTCACCGACAGCTTCCGCATCGGCAAAGGCCTTCTTGGCAGCCTTGGACTCCGGGCCGATGATGTTGAGCGTCAGCTCGACCGGCTGGCCGTCCTCATCCTTCTTCGTCTTGTAGGCATCGAAGCTGTAGGAGCGCAGCTTTGCCCCAAGCGCGAACTGGGCGGCGGCCTTGGCGCTCACCTCGCCGCCGCCGGGCAGCTCCAGATAGACGATGGCATCGGCAGCACGGGCACCGGCCAGTGCCGCCTGCACGGAACCGCCCAGCTTCAGCCAGTCGGTGTCCTGCATGTCCTGCGCCTTGCCGAGGCCGAAGACGAAAACACGGTCGAGATCAAGCCCGCCGGGCGCCACGAGATCCAGCTTCGAGCCGCGCTTGCCCTTGAAGCCGCCGGCACTGGCCGCACGGGCAAGGCCACCCGGCAGCGCATCCAGCAGGCCTGCGGCCAGCGGACCGGCGGCCAGAGAATCGTCAGCCAGAACGACAGCGGCAGGGGCCGGCGCAGCGGAGGCCTTGCCGAATTGGATTTTCGTAAGCTTGTTCATTTTTCCATCTTGGGTTCACTCGCCCGTAAAAGACGGGCCAGGATGCGGTAAATTCCAGCAATGTGGCCTGATATGCCTTGTGCAGCAAGCCTTTGCCGAATAAATCTGCAATCGGGCAGTCTGCTGCAGTCCGGCATCCGGCGGCTTTGAAAGGCCATGATCGGGTGGAACAGGTCTGCGGTTGAACCGCGTTGCAGTCCGGCAGAGAGCATGAAGACACTCGAACGTTACATCATCCGCCGGTCTGTTTTCGTCTTTACGATGACCCTCGCGGCCATGACCGGCGTGGTGTGGGCGACGCAGGCCCTGCGTCAGCTCGATCTGGTCACGTCCAAGGGCCAGACCATTGTCCAGTTCATCTCCATCACGATGCTGGCGATGCCGTTTCTGGTCGTCATCGTGGCGCCTTTCGCGCTGATGATTGCCCTGATCCTCGTTCTCAACGCCCTGTCGAGTGACAGCGAGCTGATCGTCATCAATGCCACCGGCGGCTCCCGTTATCTGGTGCTCCGGCCAGTCCTCATCTTCGCGCTCGGCATCGCCCTCCTGACGGGCGCCATGTCGCTTTACGTGGCGCCGGAGGGGCTGGCACGGCTGCGCGATGAAATCACCCGCGTGCGGGTCGATCTTGTGGCGAATATCGTCAAACCCGGCCGCTTCATTTCCATGGCCGATGGTCTGACATTCCATATCCGCAACCGCTCCGGTGATGGTGCGCTGGATGGGCTGCTGCTGCATGACACACGCGATCCGGCCACGATCTTCACCTATGAATCCGAGGTCGGGCACATTGTCGAAGTGCAGGGGCTGACGCTGCTGGTGATGCAGAACGGCACGATCCAGCGCCGTCCGAAGACGAGCGGCGACATCTCGATCGTCCGCTTCCAGTCCTATGCCTTCGACCTGTCGAGCCTTGTTCCGGAAGCGGTTGAGCCAGTCTACAAGGCCAGCGAGCGCTCCACATGGGCTCTCATCAGCAATCCGGCGCCTGACGAGTTTTCACAGCGGTATCCGGAGCGGATCGCGGCGGAACTTCACAACCGTTTCAGCCAGCCGCTTTATGCCATTGCCTTTGGCCTGATTGTCTTTGTCTTCCTTGGCCAGGCCCGTACCACGCGTCAGGACCGCGGGCTTGCGCTGCTGGGAGCGCTTGGCGGCTGCATCCTGCTGCGCACGGCAGGCTTTGGCGCGACATCGCTTGCAAGCGGCTCGGCTGCGATCATCGCGGCCTATTATACCGTGCCGGTGCTCGGCATCGTGCTGCCAGCCTGGTTCATTCTCCAGTCCGACACGGGGGCGGCCCCCCGCTGGCTTGCAAAGCTGGTTGAACGCATGACAGACTTCGGCGAGCGCCTGCAGAACCGTCTCAGCCGCCGCCTGTCGAAGGGAGCCTGACCGGAATGCTTGGGCCGACCCTCTCCCTTTATTTCTCCCGCCGGTTCCTGCGGTCCATCCTCGGACTGTTCCTGCTGGCTGCGATCCTGATTTTCCTGTTCGATGTGCTGGAACTGCTGCGCCGTGCCGGTGAGCAGGGTGATATTTCCGTGCTGCGTGTCAGCATCATTTCACTTCTGCGCGTGCCGCTGCTGCTGGAACAGGTCATCCCCTTTGCCGTCCTGTTCGGCTCCATCTCCGCCTTTGTCACCCTGAGCCGCGGCCTGGAGCTGGTCGTCACCCGGGCGGCGGGCATTTCGGTCTGGCAGTTCGGCGCACCGGCCGCTCTGGTGGCTCTCGTGCTCGGCGGCCTGTCGGTCGTGCTCTACAATCCGGTCGCCGTATGGATGCAGCAGCAGTCCGACAGGGTTGCCGCGGGTCTTTTCGGCGGTGAGGACAGCTTCCTGCTGCAGACGACCAACGCGGTGTGGATGAGGCAGGATGGTCTTGACGGCGAATCAGTTCTCAATGCGGAGCAGCTGCTGGCGCAGGGTACGACGCTGCGCGGCGTCACCGTCTTCACATTCAACCGGCAGGGGCGCTTCGATGAGCGGATCGAAGCCCGTGAAGCGGAGCTGAATGACGGCTATTGGGTGCTCAAGGACGCGGTTGTCTACCGCACCAATGCCGATCCGCAGCGCCACAACACCTATCAGGTCAGCACATTCCTGACGCCGACGGAAGTGCGCGAGAGCATTGGCTCGCCCGAATCAATTTCATTCTGGAACCTGCCGCGCTTCATTGAACTGGCCAGCCGCGCCGGTCTTCCGGCCTATCGGTATACGCTGCAATATCAAACGCTTCTGGCTCGTCCCCTGCTTTTATTGGCGATGGTGCTCATCGCAGCAGCAGTTTCTTTAAAGGTTTCGCGCTTTGGTGGTCTCGGAAAGATGATTCTGGGTGGAATCGCCGCCGGGTTCGTGCTTTACGTTCTCTCTGAGCTCGCACGCGATCTCGGAGGGGCCGGTATCGTCCCCCCAGTGATCGCTGCTTGGGCCCCGGGAGTGTTTGGAGTTCTCATGGGTTTGACGATCCTGCTCAATCAGGAAGACGGCTAGATGGCGAACAAGATGCGTCTCAAGCCGGGCCTCCTGAATTCGGGTGCCTGTGCCCCGGTTCGCGGACTTTTCATCCGCGGCCTTGGTACCGTTATTGCCTGCTCACTGATCACCGCTCCCTGGGCCGCGCCTGTGGTTCTGGCACAGTCGCCCGCGTCTGCGTCCGTCTCTGCCAACGTGAATCCCAACGCGGAGATGCTGCTGGAAGCGGATGATCTCACCTATGACTACGACCGGGACAAGATCCTGGCGCGCGGCAAGGTGCAGATCTTCTATGACGGCTACACGCTGGAAGCGGACGAAGTCATCTTCGACCGCGGATCCGGGCGTATGTTTGCCAAGGGCAACGTCAAGATGGCGGAGCCGGATGGCAACATCGTCACGACGCAGGAAATGGAACTGACGGACAACTTCGCCGAAGGTTTTGCCCGCTCATTGCAGGTGGATTCGCCCCAGCGCACACGGTTCATCGCGGAAAGCGCGAATCGTGAAGGCGGTAACGTGACCACCTTCAACAACGGGCTCTACACCGTCTACACCCGCCAGCCGGCTGAAAAACCGCCGCTGTGGCGCCTGCGTGCCCAGAAGATTGTCCACAATCAGGAAGAAAAGGTTATCCGGTTCGAGGATACCCAGCTGGAGTTCTTCGGCGCCCCAATCGCCTATGTTCCCTACCTGTCGATGCCGGATCCTTCGGTCAAGCGGAAGTCCGGCTTTCTGACGCCAACCGGGATCATCTCTTCACGCCTTGGCTATGGCGTTTCAGTTCCCTACTACTGGGCTCTCGATCCTCATTATGATTTGACCGTGACGGCAACCGGGTTCACCAAGCAGGGGGCCTTGGGGTCGGCTATCTGGCGGCATGAGCTCGAGAGAGGCCAATACCTGATCTCCGGTGCGTTGATCTCTCAGACCGATCCGTCTGAATTTCTGATATCAAGCGGCAACCGCCGCTGGCGCGGCGCGCTTCACACCGAAGGTTCCTATCAGCTCTTTGAAGCCTGGTCTCTTGCGTGGAACGCGACCTATAAATCGGACCGGGCGTTCCTCACCGACTATGCAAGGACGCAGCTCGGCAACACCAGTGACGTGTCCGAGATATCACTCTCACGTTACTCAGGCAGAAATGCCGCGACCATTTATGCCTATGCTTTCTCGATTTCGCAGGAAGATTACACATCCACCAGCAGCCAGAATCCGGTAGGCCAGTTTGCGCCGGTTGGTTCAAAACTGCAGGATAAGCAACCTTATGTCTTCCCTGTTGCTGATGTGAATTATGTCTTTGATCATCCAGTTGCCGGTGGCGAACTATCTTTCGACAGCAACTTCACCAGTCTGACCCGGGCTGAGACTGATGCCTATTCCGTCAACGGCGTGAACCGCTACCGCGGTGTAGACGGCACATTCTCGCGCTGGAGCGTGAACACACAATGGCGGCGGACCCTGATCGATCCGATCGGTCAGATGTTCACACCTTTTGCCTATGTGCGCGGCGATCTGTTCTTCCTGGCCTCGCAGGACAAAAACGTCACCACGCTGACGAATGAGGCCTTTGTCGGCCGCGTCATGCCGGCCGTGGGCCTGGAGTACCGCTATCCGTTCATCGCCAGCTTCAATGGCGGCAACCAGATCTTCGAGCCGATCGCGCAGATTATCGTACGGCCGGATGAGCAGCGCATCGGAGAGCTGCCGAACGAAGATGCTCAGAGCCTGGTTTTCGATACGACCACGCTTTTTGCTTATGACAAATTCTCCGGTTACGACCGGTCCGAAGGCGGCACTCGCGCGAACCTGGGATTTAACTATAAATTGCAGATGGATAGCGGGGAGTATTTCAGTGCGCTTATAGGGCAGTCCTTCCATTTGTCGGGACGCAACTCCTTCTCCAAAGCGGACCTCTTCGGCTCTTCGCTGGATTCCGGTCTTGATACACGCCAGTCGGATTATGTGGCCGGCTTTGCTCTGGACACACGGCGAGGGATAGCACTCGGCTCACAGGCGCGCTTTGATAATGAAAATCTTTCCTTACGCCGCCTTCAAGTGCAGGCGACTGGGACATATGGCCCAGTTGTCAGCACACTGGCCTATGCCTTCCTCGACAAGCAGCCCAATCTTGGCATCGACAAGAAGCGGGAAGAGATCCTGGCCTCCAGCAGTCTGCGGATTGCAGAGAACTGGCGGCTGTTCGGCGGCGTGCGCTATGACCTGAAGAATGAGAACATTGTTCAGGACTCCGGCGGCCTTGGCTATGATGATGAAGGCTTCTCCATGTCGCTTTCCTATCAGCAGGACCGCAGCCGCAACAATGGCGAGACGGTGAACCGGACATTCTTCTTCCGGTTCGGCCTGCGCACGATTGGTGACACGCAGGTCTCCAGCAGCGGCGGCCTGTAAACCATTCAGGGCAGCAGGTTTCTGCTGCCCTGCAAGCTTGTCCGTGACGTGGCATTTTTCGTCTTGATGCGTTCACGAAATGGTGGCCAGCACTTGCGTAAACGGCTCAATTTGGCCATTGTTTCAGGGCATTGCGTGGATAAAAGCATTGACCGTGACTGACTAAGCCTTGTTACGGGTCAAATTCATGTCCACGACGTCATAAGGGAGACGCCGGGAGCACGTGCCGGCTGGGATGAGATGAAAAAATCACTGATGATCGCCTGCGCCGCCCTTTGCCTTGTGGCGGCAACTCCTGTCGGCGTGTACGCCCAGTCTGCCATCAAGGTGGTTGTGGATGATCAGGCCATCACCTCGTTCCAGATCGGGCAGCGGGCCCGCCTTATTTCCCTGACCGAACGCAAGAGCGGCGCTGCGGCCACCAAAGCGGCTCAGGATGAGCTCATTGACGAGGTGCTGAAACTCAAGGAAGCCAAGCGCTACGGCATCTCGGTTTCCAAGAAGCAGGTCGACGATGCCTTTGCAACGATTGCGTCACGCGTCAAGCTGACCCCTGCCAACTTGTCCGCAGCCTTGCGCCAGAGCGGTGTTGATCCTCAGACGCTGCGCGATCGCCTGCGCACGGAAATCGCCTGGTCACAGATACTTCGTCAGCGTTTCCAGGGCCGGGTCTCGGTCAGCGAATCCGATATCGCAGCTCAGTTGCAGAAGCTGAGGAACGAGAAGGACCAGCCTCTCAAGAGCATCGAATACAGGCTCGAGCAGGTGATCTTCGTCGTGCCCGAAAAGGCTTCGGGCAACTTCAAGGCGCAGCGCAAGAGAGAGGCCGACCAGTTCCGCCAGAGCTTCACTAGCTGCGAACAGGCTGCTGAGAAGGCACGGGCCTTCAATGAAGTCGTCGTCAAGACTGTTGGCTTCCGTCTGGAGACCGAGCTTCCGGGTGACATGAAGGACGTGATTGCCAAGACGGAAGTTGGCCGCCTGACCCCGGCCCAGGTCACCCCGCGCGGGCTTGAAATGATCGCCGTTTGCGGCAAGCGTGAACTGGCGTCTGATGTGGCGGCCCGCACCGAGATCGAGGACGAGCTGCGCCAGAAGGAGGGCGAGCAGCTGACCCGGCGCTACATCCAGGATCTGCGCCGCCAGTCGGTGATTTCCTACAGGTAACAAACCGGGCAAGGCTCCGCCGATGGCTGACATCCGTCTTCCGCTTGCCGTGACAAGCGGCGAACCCGCAGGCATCGGACCGGATGTCACCCTGCAATGCTGGGCAGAGCGGAGCCTTATGGCGCTGCCGCCCTTTTATGTGCGGACAGATCCCGAACTTCTGCGCAGCCGAGCCGCGCGGCTCGGCCTTGACGTGCCCATCATCGAAGTTGCCCCGGAAGATGCCTGCGAAGCCTTTTCCAGCGCGCTTCCGGTGGTTGCGGACGGTCACAACATGGCTGATCTGCCGGGAACACCGGATCCAGCCACCGCCGCCGCCGTCATCGCCTCGATTGACGCCTGTGTGGCCGATGTGCGCGAAGGCCGGGCTGCGGCCGTCGTCACCAATCCCATCGCCAAGAAGACGCTCTATGACGCCGGCTTCCGCCATCCCGGCCATACCGAATATCTGGGAGAGCTGGCCGGACAGTTTGGGGTAGGTCCCCATACGCCCGTGATGCTGCTGGCGGGGCCTGAACTGATGGTGGTGCCCGTCACCGTCCATATCCCGCTCAGTGCCGTTCCGGCCACGCTGACGGCTGAGCTCATCCTCGAGACCGCACGCATTGTGGACAGGGACTTCCGCAAGCGCTTTGGCCTTGCAAGGCCACGCATCGCCGTTGCCGGGCTTAACCCGCATGCTGGCGAAGGCGGCAGCATGGGACGGGAAGATATCGATATCATTGCCCCTGCCCTTGAGCAGCTGCGGAATGAGGGCATGGATGTCAGCGGTCCCTGGCCGGCCGATACGCTCTTCCATCCGGAGGCCCGCAAGACCTATGACTGCGTGCTCGGCATGTATCACGACCAGGTTCTGATCCCGGTCAAGACCATCGCCTTTGACGACACGGTGAACGTGACCCTCGGCCTGCCCTTCGTGCGCACCTCGCCCGACCATGGCACGGCTTTCGATATCGCAGGCACAGGCAAGGCAAGGCCGCAGAGCCTTGCGGCCGCGTTGCGCATGGCCGCCGTCCTGGCTGAGCCGGAGAATCTTGAATGAGCCAGATCGACGGCCTGCCGCCCTTGCGCGAGGTGATCCGTACGCACGGCCTCGACGCGAAGAAGTCGCTCGGCCAGAATTTCCTGCTCGACCTCAACCTGACCTCACGCATTGCCCGCTCCGCCGGAGATCTTTCGGCCTGCACCGTGGTCGAGGTCGGCCCCGGCCCCGGTGGCCTGACCCGGGCGCTGCTCGCCAATGGCGCACGCAAGGTGGTGGCCATCGAGAAGGACAGCCGCTGCCTTCCGGCCCTTGCCGAAATCTCGGCGCATTATCCGGGCCGCCTCGAGGTGCTCGAAGCCGATGCGCTGACGATTGATCCAGCCGCCTTGAGTGAAGGCTATCCGGTCAAGATCGTCGCCAACCTGCCCTATAATGTCGGCACACAGCTCCTGCTCAACTGGATCACCTCCCCCACCTGGCCGCCATTCTGGGAATCGCTGACGCTGATGTTCCAGAAGGAAGTGGCCGAGCGCATCGTGGCGACGGTTGAGGATGATGCCTATGGCCGGCTGGGCGTGCTGGCGGGCTGGCGGACGCGGGCGAAGATCCTGTTTGACCTCAATCCGCAGGCCTTCACACCGCCGCCGAAAGTCACCTCGTCGGTGGTGCATCTCACGCCCAATCCCGCGCCCCTGCCCTGTGATCTGAAGGATCTGGAGCGGGTGACGGCGGCTGCCTTCGGTCAGCGCCGCAAGATGCTGCGTGCCTCGTTGAAGGGGCTGAAGGCGGATGCGGAAACGCGCATCAATGATTGCGGCCTTGCGCCGACGGCACGGGCGGAAGAAATTGATATCGCCGGTTTCGTGGCTCTGGCCCGGCGCTTTGCCGGGGCCTGAGCGACACGCCTGATCAAAAGCTGAGCGGTCAGCCGAGCAGGCGCCGGGCACCGCGCCAGATCAGCCACTGGCGCCGCAGCTGGGACAGGGATACCTCGGAGCGCAGCGGATCATACCCCTTCTGCTCCATCTTCCCCAGAAACGCCTCGACGAGCACAACCGGCAGGAAGGCGGGCACGATACCAGGCGTGCAGACCGTTTTCAGGCTCTTCACGCGGCCGAGATGATGGCGGATATGCTCATGCATTTCGGCCAGAGCTGCTCCCAGTTCCGGCGTCGCCTCGCCCCGGAACAGGGTTTCCCGGTCCACCCCATGCCGGTCCAGCACATCGGCCGGCAGATAAAGCTGCCGGCGGGAGGCATGCCAGGGCAGAGCCCGCAGCAGCCCCGTAAGGCCGTAGGCAACACCGGCGTGTCCCGCAAGGTCACAGGTGCCGGCCTCATCCCCGCCCGCCAGAATGATCGAGGCCAGCTGCATCAGCGCCGAGGACGTCTCTCCGGTATAGCCCTCCAGATCATGCAGGGTTGGCATGGGATCGTCGTAAAGATCAAAGACCCGCGCATCGATCAGCCCCTGCAAGGCCTCGACAGGCAGCCGGTAGCGCTCGATGGTGCTGGCAAGGGCAGCAGCCACCGGATTGGCATTGGCATCACCATGCGCACTGCCTGCAAGAAAATCCCGCCACCACTGCAGGCGGACCTCGCCGGGCAGAGGATCGCGCACCAGCTCACGCACCCGCGCCACTTCCATGTTGAAGGCATAAAGGGCCATCAACCCGCCACGGTGCTCTTCCGGAGCGAGCAATGCCGTCAGATAACGGTCCGGATCGTGCTGGCGCACCAGTGCCTGTGCGTGGCTAAAATTCGTCTGCATTCTTGCCTAAATAGGCCTCTTTCCAGCGTGGACCAGAGCGGTGAACTGCGGATGCCTCAAGGGCACAGTGTCAGGGAACTGGCCTGGCCTTCAGGTCAGTCCACCGCAATCAGCGCTGCCGCGGCGGCACGGTCTTCGGAGAGGAGAACGTTGAGCGTCCGGACGGCGGCGCCGGTGGACATGGGCTCGGCCTTGATCCCGGTCTCGCGGAACAGGGAGCGCAACTCACTGCCAAGAGGCTTGAGCTCCGCGCCGGTGCCAATCAGCAGCACTTCGATGTCCTCTGCCTGCTCCAGCACCCTGGAAAACACGTCTGGCGAGAGATCCCCAATGCCCGTCACATCCCAGCCGTGGATCCCGCTCGGCAGGCACAGGATCGACCCGTGATGGGACATGCCCGCAAAGCGGAACCCGCCGCCTCCATAGGAGTCGACGGGTGCACGTCCGGGAAAATGCGCCTTGCGGATTTCCATGAGACCGCCTTCAGGCCGTCTTGGCCGGTGACTTGCCGTCCTTGGCGCCATCCTCTTCCTCACCGCCGCCGGTACCGCGCAGGTTGAACAGGATGAGCAAGGGAGCCGCCAGGAAGATCGACGAGTAGGTGCCGATCACCACGCCGATGATCATGGCCAGCGTGAAGGACTGGATGACCTCACCGCCGAAGGTGTAAAGCGCCAGAAGGGCGATCAGCGTCGTCACCGAGGTCATGGTCGTACGCGCCAGGGTCTCGTTGATCGACAGATCAAGAAGCTCGGCTAGCGGCATCTTCTTGTAGCGGCGCAGGTTCTCGCGGATACGGTCATAGACCACCACCGTGTCGTTCAGCGAATAACCGATGATGGTCAGGATGGCCGCGATGCTCGACAGGGTGAAGTCGAGCTGCAGAACCACGAAAAGGCCGATGGTGACGATCACATCGTTGAGCGTCGTCAGGATGGCGCCCACGGCAAACTGCCATTCAAAGCGGAACCAGACGTAGAACAGGATACAGATCAGCGCCACGGTCACGCCAATGGTGCCGGCTCTCGCCAGTTCACCGGAGACACGCGGGCCGACGATCTCGACACGGCGGAACTCCACCTGCCCCTCGAAGGTCTCGCGGATGTTGTTGATGGCCGCCTGCTGGGACAGCTCTCCCCCATCCTGCTGCTCGATGCGGATCAGCACCTCGTCGGGATCGCCGAACTGCTGAACCTGCACATCACCGAGATTGAGGGCCGAAAGCTCACCGCGGATGGCGGCGAGGTCTGCCGGCCCTTGCGTCTTCAGCTCGATCAGGCTGCCGCCCTTGAAGTCGATGCCGTAGTTGAGACCCACGGAAAAGAACAGGCCGAAGGACACGATGGCGATGACGATGGACAGCGGATAGCTGACCGTCCTGAACCACATGAAGCGGTATTTGGTGTTGTCCGGAAAGAGACGGAGCAAAGCCATGACGTTTTTCTCCCGGATCAGAGCGCAAGCTTCGTCGGCCGGGCCCTGCGGACCCAGATCGCGACAAGAAGCCGAGTGAAGGTGAAGGCGGTGAACACCGTTGTCAGGATGCCGATGGCCAGCGTCACGGCAAAGCCGCGCACCGGGCCGGAGCCGAGCTGGAACAGCACAAGGGCTGCAATCAGCGTCGTCACGTTGGCGTCCACAATGGTGCTGAACGCGCGGGAGAAACCTGCGTCAATCGCCGAAATGGCCGAGCGTCCGTTGCGGTATTCCTCGCGTATGCGCTCATAGATCAGCACGTTGGCATCTACGGCCATACCGATGGTGAGCACGATACCGGCGATACCGGGCAGTGTCAGCGTTGCTTGCAAGAGCGTCAGCATGGCGAAGATCAGCGTCACGTTCACCGCCAGGGCAATGTCCGCGAACAGACCGAAACGGCCATAGGCGAGCAGCATGAAAATGATCACCGCTGCGGCACCGATCATCGAGGCAAGACGGCCGGCATCGATGGAATCCTGACCAAGGCCGGGGCCGATGGCCCGCTCCTCGATCACGGTGAGCCTCGCCGGAAGCGCACCGGCGCGCAGCAGAACGGCCAGATCATTGGCGGTCTGGACGGTGAAATTGCCCGAGATCTGCCCCGCCCCTTGCGTGATCGGCTCATTGATGCGCGGGGCGGAAATCACCTCGTTGTCGAGCACGATGGCAAAGGGACGGCCGACGTTCTGCGTGGTGACAGTCGCAAACTTGCGCGCGCCCGCCGTGTTCAGGCGGAAGCTCACGACAGGCTCGTTGGTCTGCTGGTTGATCGAGACCTGCGCGTCGGACAGATCCTCGCCGGTCATCAGCGGCACTTCCTCGACGAGATACGGCATCGGAGGATCGTCCACCGAGCTGATCACCACGGTACCTGCCGGCGGGCGGCCCTGCATGGCCTGTTCGGCGGACATGGTGGTGTCGACGAGGTGGAAGGTCAGCTGCGCCGTCTGGCCGATCAGCGACTTCAGGCGCTCCGGGTTCTGCTCGCCCGGCGCTTCCACGAGAATGCGGTCGGTGCCCTGGCGCTGGATATTGGGCTCAGTCGTGCCCAGTTCATCCACGCGGCGGCGGATGACCTCGATCGACTGCTGCACGATTGAAGCCATGCGCTGGTTGAGGCCGTCTTCGGTGAAGGTAAAGCGGACGAGGCCGTCGTTATCCACCGAGAGGGCAAATTCATTGACCGAGCCGCCGCCGAACAGGGAGTTCACCAGCGGATTGACCAGCGGCTGCAGGCGCTCGCGCACATCGTTCAGGCGGTCCATATCGCGGATGCGCAGCTGCACGCTCTCACCCTGGATGCCAAGACCGGTGTAGCCGATGCGCGGCTCCTTGCGCAGTTCGCTGCGGATCTCACCTGTCAGCGTCGTCAGGCTCTTCTGGATATAGTCCTGCCGGTCGATCTCATAGAGCAGATAGGCGCCGCCCTGAAGATCGAGACCAAGCACAATCTGGCGCTGGGGAAGCCACTTGGGCCAGGATGCAAGTGTCGATGCCGGCAGAAAGTTCGGCAAGACGGACACAATGCCCGCAAGAATCACACCAATGATCAGTGCGATCTTCCAGCGTGCGAAATAGAGCATGTCGAAACGCCTGTATTAAGGCCCGGCACAAGGGGCCGGGCCAATGGGATCCGCAGGGATGGGATTATTCGCCGTCCTTGACCGGCTCGGACTTGGAACGCACTTCCTGCACCATGGAGCGCACCAGACGCACGCGCACGCCTTCAGACAGTTCAACCTGCACTTCCGAATCGTCAACCACCTTGACCACCTTGGCGATCAGACCGCCAGCCGTGATCACCGTATCACCGCGGCGCAGGTTGGCGACCATTTCCTGGTGCTTCTTCACCCGCTGACGCTGCGGGCGGATGATGAGGAAATACATGATGGCAAAGATGGCCACGAAGGGCAGCATCTGG
This sequence comes from Pannonibacter sp. I15F10I1, assembly GCF_900185665.1. Taxonomy (NCBI): domain Bacteria; kingdom Pseudomonadati; phylum Pseudomonadota; class Alphaproteobacteria; order Hyphomicrobiales; family Stappiaceae; genus Pannonibacter; species Pannonibacter sp. I15F10I1. Next base: position 318,584 of record NZ_FYAN01000026.1, on the reverse strand, counting down.
ATCAGGAAGTCGGGGCCACCGGCACCGGTCTGGGCATAGGCAGGGGTAATCAACATCAAGCTCTCCTCGCAGAAGGGCGATTCTCACCATTGGCGGATGGCACCACCAGTTTATTTCTGGTTTCGCCTTCATCAGATTGCGCGGACTATACCGAGGGAGCCCCGCAATTCAAGCCATGCTGCAATATTGAGCGTACCGATCCAGCCAAAACCGGCATTTCGGCCCCCTTCCCCACATGCTAAGCCTGACAAAGACGCGTTTCCTCGCGCCATATAGGCACTCAGACCGCGAGTTACACCTGCAAGATGACCCAAGGCGCCAAAGATTTTCCACAAATCAACCCGGACTTCCAGTTGCTGTCGGCAAAGCTCGACACACTGATCAGCCTCATCGCCCGGGCTGTTCCCGCTGAGCCGTCTGCCCCGGACTTTGCCGCTGCAGACGCTTTTGTCTGGCAGCCTCACCCGGGCGAACTGTCGCCCGTGCCGAAGGTCAACCGGGTGGACCTGGACCTTCTGTGCGCCGTCTCGCGCGTGCGGGACCTCCTCTTTGAAAACACCATGCGCTTTGCCAAGGGGCTTCCGGCCAACAACGCCCTGCTGTGGGGCGCCAGAGGCATGGGCAAATCGTCGCTGGTGAAGGCCGTTCACGGGGCGATCAATTCTGACGGCGGCGTGCCCGCGCTGAAGCTGATCGAGATCCACCGCGAGGATATCGACACCCTGCCCGCCCTGATGAAGATCATCAAGGGCGCCCCGCACCGCTTCATCATCTTCTGCGACGACCTGAGCTTCGATCACGATGATACCTCCTACAAGTCGCTGAAGGCGGTTCTGGAAGGAGGCATCGAGGGACGGCCCGAGAATGTCATCTTCTACGCCACCTCCAACCGCCGCCACCTGCTGCCGCGTGACATGATCGAGAACGAGCGCTCGACCGCGATCAATCCGGCCGAGGCGGTGGAGGAAAAGGTCTCCCTCTCCGACCGTTTCGGCCTGTGGCTCGGCTTCCACAACTGCAGCCAGGACGACTATCTGGAGATGGTCGGCGGCTATGTGCGACATTTCGGGCTGGAGATCGATGCCGCAACGCTGCGGGCAGAGGCTCTCGAATGGTCCACCACCCGGGGCGGACGTTCGGGCCGCGTTGCCTTCCAGTATATCCAGGATCTGGCAGGGCGCCTCGGCAAACCATTGTCCTGAGGCAACTGCGGCACAGAATCAACAAGGCCCGGAGAGCACATGCTTTCCGGGCCTTGTTCTTCATTGAGCTTATCCGAAGCGCCGGTCAGCCCTTGGGCAGATAGCGCGTCGGATCCACCGGACGGTTGCCCTGACGCAGCTCGAAATGCACCTGCGGCTGGGTCACGTTGCCGGTGGCACCCGCCTTGCTGATCACCTGACCGCGCTGCACCTCGTCACCGCGCTTGACCAGGATCTCGCTGTTGTGGGCATAGGCCGAAACCCAGCCATCCGCGTGGCGGATCAGAACCAGATTGCCGAAGCCCTGCAGCTCATTTCCGGCATAGATGACCGAACCATCACCGGCGGCCTTCACCGGCGTGCCTTCCGGCACCGCCAGATTGATGCCGTCATTGCGCGCGCCGCCCGGCTTGGAGCCGAATTCGGAAATGATGCGGCCACGCACCGGCCAGCGGAACATCGGCCCGCCTACGGCCTCATCCGGGTCGATGGACGCGGTCTGCACCGGCTTGCCTTCACCGGCGGCAGAATTCAGAGCCTCTATGGCCGGCTTGTCATTGGCCGGCAGGCTGGAAGGCTGCACCTCACGCAGGGCGGCGATCGGGGCAGCCGGCTTCGGCTCATTCGTGCGGGTCACCGGTTTGGCCGGGGCCGGAGCATTTGCGGCCTGCCGGGCATTAGTCGGCTTGCGGTCCGGCGCTGACACGGCAGCGAGCTGCTGCGGAGCAGGCGCAATGGTTCCGGTTGTTGCAGGAGCCCCGCCGGCGGGCGGCAGCGTTGCCTGCGGAGCCGAAACGCCTGCCGTGGAATAAGTGGGAATCAGCACTGTCTGCCCGGCCTGCAGCGGGGCGTTCTTGTCGATCCCGTTGACGGCCGCGATGGCATCGGCAGGAACGCCGAAACGCTGGCCCATGGAAGTCACGGTTTCGTTCTGGCGTGCGGTCACGCGGGTCCCGCCTGCACTTGACCAGCCACGCCAGGACCGCTCGCCCTGTGCCTGCGAAAGAGCAGCCACGGGCTGGGCAGGTGCCGGAGCAGCAGCAACCGGCTGCGGCACCGGAGAACCGGAAGACTGCGCCAGCGGCGGCAGCGACGAACCGGAGACCGAACCTGTCGTGCGGGGCGAGCCGCCGGAAGCAGGCAAGCCCCCATTATTGCTGCCACGCCCGGCCACCACGTCCTGATAGGTCGGCTGGCCACCGCCGGAATTTGCAAGGATCGAACGCTGATTAGGCGTGCTGCCGGTGTAAATGGGGCCGTCAGCGAAGCGCTCCATGCTGCCGCTGCACCCGGCGCCTACAGAAGCCAGTACACAGATTGCTGCGACCCGCAAACGCAGGGAGCTGCGATACTCACGCATCGGATTTGCCATCGCCCTACTCTGATCCACAGTTGAAAACCACTGGCAATCATTAGAAGCGAGTAAGGTTGACAAAGCCTAAACGCCGCATCAACAAAAGGTAAACTCCTTGATTTGCGGGCGTTTAGAGCACCTGTGCGATCCCATCGCGCAAGGAGACCAGCCGGACTTCGCCAACTTTGCTGCTCTGGTATTCACCATCCACCTTGCGCATGCACATCAGATCCTGCTGCTGTCCCGCAGGGCCGACCGGGGCGAGAAGGATGCCATCCGGCGCAAGCTGCAGGCGCACAGAATCAGGGATGGCCGGAACCGAACCTGTCAGGATGATCCGGTCATAGGGGGCTCTCTCGCGCAGACCCGTCAGCCCATCGGCATGATGAAACTCGACATTCTGGATCTTCAGCGCTGCAATGCGCTGGCGGGCCAGATTGATCAGCGTCTGGTAGCGGTCTGCGGTGAAGACATATTGGCTCAGGTGGGAGAGAATCGCCGTCTGGTAGCCAGACCCGGTGCCGATCTCCAGCACCCGGTGGTTTGGCGCAATCTCCAGAAGCTGCACCATCCTGGCCACCATCGACGGCGCACTGACCACCTGACCGCATTCGATCGGCAGCAGCGAATCCTCATAGGCAAAGCGGTGATGGCGGGCAGAGAGGAACAGCCGGCGCGGCACCCGTTCGATGGCGGAGAGCACACGCCTGTCGTTCAGCCCGCGGCGGCGCAGGGACAGAACCAGCGCCGCACGGGCCTCCGACTCATCCTGTGTGACCGATTCCGGACCGGTGTCGAACACCTGCGGCATGCCCCACCCCTTTCATGCCCCTCGTTGCATCCCGCAATCAGGCCAGATGCTCTGCCACCAGCCCGACCAGATCATGCGCGGTCAGATCCAGGCGCAGCGGCGTCACGGAGATGCAATTGGCATTGAGTGCGTTGAGATCGCTGTTGCCGACAGGATCATGCGTGCGGGCGGTAAAGCCAAGCCAGAAATACGGGAAGCCGCGCGCGTCGACGCGCTCATCCACCATCAGGCCCGTCTGCTCATGATGGCCCTGCACCGTCACCCGCACGCCCGCCACCTGATCCGCCGGACAGGCGGGGAAGTTGACGTTCAAAAGCGTGTAACGCGGCAGCCTGAAGTCCAGCAGCTTGCGGAACAGCGCCGGGCCATGCGTTTCCGCCGTGGAATAGTCCGGGTTGCGCCCCTGCCCGTAGCCATAGGCCTGCGAGATGGCAATCGAGGGAATGCCGAGGATGGCCCCTTCCATGGCGCCTGCAACGGTGCCCGAATAGGTCACGTCATCGGCGACATTCTCACCCCGGTTGATGCCGGAGAGAATGAGGTCCGGCATATCTGGCAGCACCTTGCGGGCCCCCATGATGACACAGTCCGTCGGCGTGCCGCGCAGGGCAAAGTGGCGGTCGTTCACCTGGCGCAGGCGCAGCGGCTCGGACAAGGTCAGTGAATGGGCAACGCCGCTCTGGTCGGTTTCCGGCGCGACGATCCAGACATCGTCGGACAGGGTCTTCGCAATCCGCTCCAGGGCATAGAGCCCCGGAGAATGAATGCCATCATCATTGGTGATGAGAATGCGCATGGCTCACCCGATCTTTTCGAGGCCGCCCATGTAGGGGCGCAGAACCTCCGGCACCGTGATGCTGCCATCGGCGTTCTGGTAGTTCTCCATCACCGCAATCATCGTGCGGCCGACAGCAAGACCCGAGCCGTTGAGCGTATGCACGTAGCGCAGGCCCTTGGCCGCCGGATCGGACGGGCGCAGGCGCGCACTCATGCGGCGGGCCTGGAAGTCGCCGCAAACCGAGCAGGACGAGATTTCGCGGTAGGTGTTCTGTCCCGGCAGCCAGACCTCGATGTCATAGGTCTTCTGCGAGCCGAAGCCCATGTCGCCGGTGCACAGGGTCATGACGCGGTAATGCAGGCCGAGCTTCTGCAGCACCATCTCGGCGCAACCCAGCATCCGCTCCAGCTCGTCCAGCGAGGTTTCGGGCGTTGTCACCGACACCAGCTCACATTTCTGGAACTGGTGCTGGCGCAGCATGCCGCGCGTATCGCGGCCGGCCGAACCGGCTTCCGAACGGAAGCAATAGGTCAGCGCCGTGACGCGCAGCGGCAGCATGTCTTCCGTCAGGATCTCGCCCGCCACCAGATTGGTCAGCGGCACTTCAGCCGTGGGCACGAGATAGTGGTTGTCACCGGCCTTGAAGAGATCTTCCTCGAACTTCGGCAGCTGGCCGGTGCCATAGAGGGTTTCGGAATTGACGAGGAGCGGCGGCGACACTTCGGTGTAGCCGTTCTGGGTCGTGTGCAGGTCGATCATGAACTGGCCGAGCGCCCGTTCAAGCCGCGCCAGCTGGCCCTTGAGCACAACGAAACGCGCGCCCGACAGCTTGGCTGCAACGGCAAAGTCCATGCCGCCGTTGGCCTCGCCCAGCTCGTAATGCTCCTTCGGCGCAAAGCCAAGGCTCAGCTCCGGCTTCTCACCCCAGGTGCGGTAGACAACGTTGCCGCTTTCATCCTCGCCATAAGGCACATCGTCCAGCGGCAGGTTGGGGATGACGCAGAGCGCCTTGTCGAGTGCCTCGTTCAGGCGGCGCTCTTCTTCCTCGCCCTCCTGAATGAAGGTCTTGATCTTGGCAACTTCATCGATCAGTGCCTGAGCCGCTGCCTCATCCTTCGTGGCCTTGGCCTTGCCAATCTCCTTGGAAGCGGCATTGCGGCGCTCCTGGGCTTCCTGCAGACGGGCGATGTGGCTGCGGCGCGCATCGTCGAGGGCGATGAGACGGGCGGATGCCTTGTCGAGGCCACGGCGTGCGAGGGCTGCGTCGAAGGCGTCGGGATTGTCCCGGATCCACTTGATGTCGAACATGTCAGGCTTCCGCTGAAAGACAGGAAAAGCGGCCCGGACAGACCGGCGGAAGGGGCAAAGGCAAGGAAGGCTGGAGGCGGTTCACGCCGCCGCGTCTTCCTTTTCCTTTTCGGCCCGCTTGCGCTCGATCATCCGCACCGAAAGAATGGACACTTCGTAGAGAAGCAAGGTCGGGACCGCAAGGCCGATCTGACTGATGGGATCGGGCGGGGTCAAAACGGCGGCCGCGATGAAACCCACCACGATCGCATATTTCCGCTTTTCCTTGAGCGTCTGCGACGTCAGGAAGCCGGAGCGGCCCAGCAGCGTCAGAACCACCGGCAGCTGGAACACGAGGCCGAAGGCGAAGATCAGGGTCATGATGAGACCGAGATATTCACTCACCTTGGCCAGATGCTGGATGGCCACCTTGCCCTCGCCGCCCGTCTGCTCCATCGACAGGAAGAAGCCCATCGCCATCGGCATGACGAAGAAATAGACGAGGCATGCCCCCATCAGGAACAGAACCGGCGTGGCCGCCAGGAACGGCAGGAAGGCCCGCCGCTCGTTCTTGTAGAGCCCCGGCGCCACGAACATGTAGATCTGCGAGGCAATCACCGGAAACGCCAGGAACAGGGCGCCGAACAGCGCCAGCTTCATCTGGGTGAAGAACCACTCCTGCGGCGCCGTGAAGATCATCTCCACAGGCTTGGCCGATCCCACTGCCTTGAGATACGGCACCGTCAGGATGTTGTAGATGTCCGTCGCGAAGTAAAAGCACACGACAAACATGATGATGAAGGCGATGACCGACTTCAGCAGGCGGGAGCGCAGCTCGATCAGGTGCTCGATGAGCGGCGCCTTGGAGGCGTCGATGTCGTCCTGGCTCATGCTGTCTTGTCCTGGGAAGCGGGTGCAGCCTGTGCTTCTGCGGGGGTGGCCGGAGCGGCTGGAGCAGGCTCAGACTTGGGCTCAACCACGGGTTCGGGTGGTTGAGGCCCCGTCACGGGAACCGCCAGCGGCTGGTCTTCCGTCGAGCTGGCGGCGGAAACGGGCACCGGCGGCGAAACGGGTGCCGCTGCATCCGCAGCTGGAGCCGGAGAGGCGGCTTCCTTGCCGGCCGCGCGGTCCCCTTCAATCGACTTCTTCAGGTCCCCCAGAGGATTGAAGTTGGCAGCAGCGTCGGCCGCCTTGCGCATGTCGTCGATGTCGGCCTGACGCTCAGCCTCGCGGATGGCATCATTGAAGGTCGACTGGAACTCGTTCGCCATACGCCGCGCCTTGCCGACGATCTGACCGAAGGTCCGCAGCATCCGCGGCAGGTCTTTCGGGCCAACGACAATGATCGCCACGCAGGCAATCACCATAAGTTCAGCCCATCCGATATCGAACATGAATAACCGCCATCCCTAGCGACAAAGCGACTGACGGATCAGCCAGCCTTGGACTGGTCCTGTACCTTGTCGGCAGCAACCGGATCGGCCGGCTTGTGTTCGATGGTCTTGGACGCTTCGGGAGCCTTCTCGGCCGTGTCGTCCTCGGCCATGCCCTTCTTGAAGCTCTTGATGCCCTTGGCGACGTCGCCCATCAGGTCGGAGATCTTGCCACGCCCGAAGAGCAGGATGACGATCACTGCGATGATCAGCAGCTGCCAGATACCAATACTCATTCCCTGAACTCCCAATATGGGTCAGATACGCAATGCCCTGCCCTCGTGCACCCTTGCCCCTGGCGCAGGACGCTTTTCCAGGAAGCGCCGCGCCCGATAGATGTGGGACCCGGAACACGGCCCCGCAAGCTCCTTCTAGTCGGTTACGGCCTCTTTGGCAAAGGCAAGTACATCCCGTGGATCAAGCTCCACACTCACATCGGAACCTGCAGTAAGGCCCTCATCACCGCGCAACCGCGCCTTCAGGGGCTGGGACAGTCCTTCCACGTCCACAAGCACCAGATCTGCCATGCCGATGAAGCGGCGGCTGAGAATGCGCCCCTTGCAGCCTTTGCCCTCTGCGCCGGAAAGAATCACGCCTTCCGGGCGCACGCAGATGTCCAGTTTCGTGCCGGCAGGCAAGCAGCGCTCCGGCTCCAGCGCCAGCCGGCCCAGGGCACAGTCCAGCCCGTCTGCCGTGGCCACGCCCTCCAGTTCATTGACCTCGGAGAAGAAACGGGCGGCAAACCGACTTGTGGGCTGGAGATAAAGCTCCCGCGCCGTGCCGAACTGCACCAGCCGTCCGCGCCGCATGAGGGCGATCCGGTCGCCCATGCGCATCGCCTCTTCCGGGTCGTGGGTCACCATGATGCAGGTCGCCCGCGTCTCGCGCAGGATCATCAGGGTTTCCTCGCGCACATCGTCGCGCAGGCGCCGGTCAAGGCCCGAAAACGGCTCATCCATCAGCAGGATGCCAGGGCGCGGCGCAATTGCACGGGCCAGCGCCACGCGCTGCTGCTCGCCGCCGGACAAAGAATGGGGATAATCATCCGCGTAGCCCGCCAGCCCCACCCGCGCCAGCATCTGCCCGGCCACCGAGCGGGCCGCATCACGGCTCAACTGCGTCAGGCCGAACATCACGTTCTCACGGTTGGTGAGATGCGGAAACAGCGCATAGTCCTGGAACATCAGGCCCACACCGCGTTTCTCGGGCGGCAGGAAGCGGGCAGGCCCGGCAACTTCCTCACCGTTGATCAGCACACGGCCGGACGTTTGCGGCTCGACACCGGCCGCAATGCGCATCAGCGTTGTCTTGCCGCAGCCCGAATGCCCCAGAAGGCAGAGAATTTCGCCCGGCTCGATGCTGAGGCTGACACCATGCAGCGTCGGCACCCCATCATAGGCATGAAAGACATTCTCGAAGGCCAGACCAGCTGCGAAAGCCGCCCCCGCCGTGCCGCGCGCCCCCCAGCCGGGGGTATCGCCGCTTTCGGGCCGTTCCTTCAGGGCGGTTGCGCTCATTGCTGCGGTTCCTCTTCTTCAAGCTCCTCGAAATCGAACAGTTCCCCTGTCTCCAGCGGATCTTCATCCGGGGCAAGGGCATCCGAATCGTCAGGCATCGGCACATGGAAGCTGGCGGGGATGGCACTGTCGAGCAGCCCTGCCCCCTTCAGCTCCTCAAGGCCCGGCAGATCGCCGATGACCTCCAGCCCGAAATGGTCGAGAAAGGCATCCGTGGTGCCGTAAGTGACCGGGCGGCCCGGTGTCCTGCGGCGGCCGCGCATGCGGATCCAACCGGTTTCCATCAGCACGTCCAGCGTGCCCTTGTTGGTCGAAACGCCGCGGATTTCTTCCACCTCGGCGCGGGTCACCGGCTGGTGATAGGCGATAATGGCAAGGGTTTCCAGCGCCGCCCGCGAGAGCTTGCGCTGTTCCACCGCCTCGCGCTGCAACAGATAGGCCAGATCCTCGGCGGTGCGGAAGGCCCACTTGCCGGCCACCCGCACCAGATTGACGCCGCGCATCGCATAATGGCGCTTCAGCTCCGAGAGAAGGCCATCCACATCCATGCCCTGCGGCAGCCGGGCGGCAATGTCGTCCCGCGCCAGCGGCTCGGCAGAGGCAAAGAGCAGCGCCTCCACCATGCGCAGGCCATCCCGGTCGATCTCATCCGCCATCGCGGGAACCCTCCTGCCGTTTTCTGATATAGACCGGCTCGAACGGGCCGGACTGGCGCAGCTCGATATGCCCTTCACGCACCATTTCGAGGCTGGCGGAGAACGTGCTGGCGAGCACGGTCGCCCGTTCCTGATCGTCCATCAGATAGTCCATCAGATAGGAATTGATCGGCGCCCAGTCCGCCATACTGCCGACAAGGCGCGTGAGGATTTCGCGCGCCTCCTGCAGTGACCACACGGTCCTGAGCCGCACCCGCACGTGGGTGACCGACTGGCGCTGACGCTGCGCCGCATAGGCGGTCAGAAGCTCGTAGATGGTCGCCGTCCAGACGCTCTTGCGCTGCACGGCGAGCTGCTGCGGCGCGCCGCGGGCAAACACATCCCGGCCCAGCCGGTTGCGCGCCATCAGCGCAGCGGCAGCATTGCGCATCGCCTCAAGGCGCTGCAGGCGGAAGGCGAGTGCTGCGGCCAGTTCCTCGCCTGTCGGCTCATCCTCGTTCTTCTGCTCGGGGATCAGCAGGCGCGACTTCAGATAGGCGAGCCAGGCCGCCATCACCAGATAGTCGGCCGCCAGTTCCAGCCGCATCTTGTGGGCTTCGGAGACGAAGGCAAGATACTGCTCCACCAGCGCCAGAATGGAAATGCGGGTGAGATCCACCTTCTGGCCGCGCGCCAGCGTCAGCAGCAGATCGAGCGGGCCTTCAAAGCCGTCCACATCCACGACAAGCTGCGGATCGGACACCGCCCGCTCATTGTCGATGGGCGGGCCTTCCAGAAAGTCCGGCTGTATCACCATCTGCCGTTTCCTTCACGCGCTGGTTCCGGGTCACACAAATTCAGGCAAGCCCCGCACCGCCCAGCAGTTCATCCATTTCCGCCCGCGCCGCAAGCGTATCAAAGCCCGTTTCCGGCATCCGGCGCGCGGCAAGGGCCCGCGCGCAGCGGTCAAGGCTGCCGCCTTGCTGCACCGGCGCAACTGCCGCCACCTGCCGCATCTCTTTGAGATCCCCGTTGCAGTGAAGCGCAAGATCGCAGCCCGCAGCAAAGGATTTCGCAGCCCGGCTGCCAATATCGCCGCCCAGAGCCTCCATGGAAAGATCGTCACTCATCAACACGCCGTCAAAGCCGATCTGGCCGCGGATGACCTCTTCAATGATGATCTTCGACTGGGTGGCCGGATGATCCGGATCGATATCCTCGAACAGCAGATGACAGGTCATGCCCAGCGGCAAATCTGCAAGCTTGCGGAACGGCAGCATGTCCACCGCTTCCAGATCAGTGCGCGGTGCCCGCACGCGCGGCAGTTCCAAATGGCTGTCGACTTCCGCCCGCCCGTGTCCGGGAAGATGCTTGATCACCGGCAGCACTCCGCCTGCCAGCAGGCCGTCACAGGCGGCCCGGGCAAGTGCCGCCACCGTCTCCGGCTCCTCCGCATAGGCCCGGTCGCCGATGGCATCCACGGTCTGCGGGAACAGCACGTCCAGCACGGGCATACAGTCTACGGTGATGCCGAGCTCGGCCAGGTCATGGGCGATCAGCCGCGCGCCGAGAAAGGCGGCGCGCAGGCCCTTTTCCCGGTCCAGCTCATAAAGCGCTCCGAAGCGGCGCGCAGCCGGATAGGACGGGGCGAGCGGTGGGCGCAGGCGCTGCACCCGCCCGCCTTCCTGGTCGATCAGCACGGGCGCATCGCTGCGGCCAACTGCCTCACGGAAGGCGGCTGTCAGCGCCCCGATCTGCTCGCGGCTCTCGCAGTTGCGGCGGAAGAGAATGAGCCCCCACGGGTCTTCGGCAGCCAGAAAGGCGCGCTCATCCTGCGAAAGTTCCAGCCCCGCACAGCCCGTGATGAATGCCTTCGTCATCAAACACCTTTGCGGGCGTCCTTCCACAGGAACCGCCCGGATCTGTCAGGCCGCACAAAGGGCTGATTTGCACCCTCTGTGCGCCTGGCTCATAAACATGCCCTGAGACCCATGTGCCAATCACAGGATGCCATCATGCGCAAGCGCCACGACACACCCAAGGGAAGTCTTCACAGCCTCACGGTCGCAAGCCCCCTGCTGGCAGCCAATCTCCTGGGCGATCCGGCAGAGCGCGAGGTCATCGTCTACGTGCCCCATGGCCATGATGGCAAGGGGCTTCCGCTTCTCGTCGATCTTGCGGGCTTCACCGGATCGGGCCCCGGCCATGCCGCCTGGAAGAATTTCGGCGAGAACCTGCCCGAGCGGCTGGACCGGATGATCGAAGATGGCACCCTGCCCCCGGTTGTCATTGCCATGCCCGATTGCTTCACCCGGCTGGGCGGCAACCAGTATGTCGATTCGGCCGCCATGGGCCTGTGGGCGCAATATCTCACCGGCCCGATGCTGGAGGCGGTCGAGGGCCGCTTCGGCTGCGGCGGCAAGGGCAAGCGCGGGCTTTTCGGCAAGTCTTCCGGCGGCTATGGCGCCATCATGCATGCCATGCGGCACGCGGATGTGTGGTCGGCGGCCGCCTGTCATTCCGGCGACATGGGTTTCGAGCTGTGCTACCTGCCCGACATGCCCAACGTGCTGCGCACGCTGGCGCGCAAGGGCGGCTCGGTGGAGCGTTTCATCACCGACTTCGAGGCAGGACCGAAGTTTTCCGGCGCCGACATGCATGTGCTGATGTCTCTCGCCATGGCCGCGAGCTATGATCCGGACCCGGACAGTTTCTGCGGCATCCGCCTGCCGGTCACCTCCGGCACATGCGAGCTCATCCCGGAACGCTGGGCCAACTGGCTGGCACATGACCCGGCGCAGATCGTCACCCAGCATTTGGACGCGCTTGCAAGCCTCAAGGCGCTGTGGATCGATTGCGGTGACGTCGACCAGTACAATCTTCTCTACGGCGCCCGCCGCCTGCACCAGACGCTGACCGCAAGGGGCGTCGCGCATGTCTATGAGGAGTTCCCGGACAACCACTCCTCCATCGACTACCGGCTGGAGCGCAGCCTGCCGCACCTTGTGAAGGCATTGATGTAAAGCATTACCCTTAAAAGAGAAACGCCGGTCACGTGACCGGCGTTTTTTCGTCTCTGGCTGTCCGTCTCAGTTGCGGCGGACGAAGCAATCGCCGCCGGCGGACTGCAAGCTGCCGCAGAGCGCGTCGGCAGCGTCCTTGGACCCGGCCGGAATGCGCACGCGGTAGAACGTGCCGCGGCCTTCGATCTCGATCGGCTCGATCACCGGCGTCTGCCCGCCCAGCACCGACGGGTAGCGGCGCTGAAGGGCGGCGTAGGCGGTCTGCGCCTGTTCCTGGCTGCGCTGAGACGTCACCTGCACCACATAGGTGCCCGGCGCAATCGAAGACGCGGCCGGAGCGGTGGCCTGCGGCTGCTGCGCGGGCTGAGCCGCAACGGGCTGGGGTGCCGCCGGCTGAGTCAGGTTGAGTGGTCCGGAATTGACAGGCTGCGGCGTGGAAGGCTGGGCCGGAACCGGCTGCGGCTGAACAGCCGCAACCTGCGCGCCCGGACCCGGCTTCACCCGCGGTGTTGCACCGTTGAAAATCGCATCCGCAGCCCGCTGTTCTTCCGGCGTTACCGGCGTCAGAGGCCCTGCGGCCTCCTCGGCGCCCGGCGCCGGCGTCAGGGCCGCAACCGGAGCCAGTGCACCGGCTGCGCCGGGCATGCCCGGCGTTTCCAGTGCCGGGGTCTGCGCAACCGGCGTGGGCGAAACGGTCCGTACTGTCCCTGCACCGGCCGTGTCAGCGCTCGAAGCGCCGTTGATAATCGTGCCGTCGGGCCGCACCACGAGCGTGCGCACCCGCTTCGGTGCCCCCGGCGTCAGATCCGATGCAGAACCATCCACCGGTGCGGGGGGAAGTTCGGCCGGCTCCGGGCTGTCCTGCACGACCATGCGCTCACCATCGGCCGGCTCTCCGCCAACACGGTCATAGATGAGCTTGGCGGGCTGGCTGGCGCCGCTTTCGGCCGGTTCGGGATAGGTCTTCAGCGGCTCTTCGAGCCCTGCAATCACCTGCGGCGGGCCATCCGGCACGGACGAGCCGCCAGATCCGAGCAGCGCAAAGGCAGCCCCTCCGACAACGGCAACGCCAAGCACGGCGGCGGCAATCTTCAGGCCCCGGCGGTTGTTGCCCGAATGCGGAGCTGCCTGCTCTTCATAGGCGGAATGGGGCGGAAGGATACCGGCGCCCGCAAGCGTCGGATCGCTTTCCTGCATGGCACGGGCCACCGCATCAAGGTCATAGCCACCGGGAGGGGGCGGTGCCTCGTCCTCGTCATACAGCAGCGGCAGCTGCTGAGCCTGCGGACGGCTCTGGGCAAAGATATCGGCAATCTCGCCCTCAGACAGGTCGTCCTCGACAGGACCGGCCTCACGCGGAAGATTGCGCAAGGCGTCCGGCCAGGCCATGTCATCGATATCGGCAGGATCAAGGCCGGAGGACTTGCGCTCCGGCTCATTGCCCCGCTGCAGTCTTTCATCCTTGAACAGGGACCCGACCAGATCATCAAGCTCGGCAAAGCTGGCCGAAGCCTCCTTTGCGCTGCGCACGGCTGCATCGGACGCCAGCGATGGCCAGGGCTGCGTGGCATCCGGCACAAAGGGAACAGCAGCGGTGGCCGCCTTGCTCGGCTGGGGCGCCGCAGCCAGGGCCTCGGGGTCATAGCCTCCGTAGGACGGCGCACTGGCGGCCTTGTTCGAAGGCTCGGCCTTGGCCTGAGGCATCTGGGGTGTTGCGCGCGGCTTGAAGGTCCGTTCCGCAGATTTTGCCCCGGCCGGAGAAACCTCTTCGCTCAGCGCAGACACCAGCGACCCGGCAAGAGCGGCCGAAAGACTTGCCGCCATGGATCCCCCCTCTGGGCCATGAGCGGAAGGAGCAGGCCTCTCCTCGCCATATCCAGCGAAGGAAGAGGCCGGTTGAACGCGGCCCTGTTCCTGAAGCCCTGCCTCGAAGGCGCCCTGCAGCTCATCCTCCAGCCCCTGCTCCAGGCTGGCAGCAAAATCAAAACCGCTTCCCCGATCCAGAGACCCGCGCAACGCGCCCTGATCCCCGGCGTCATACCGGCTGCCAGCCGCCGTCAGATTGCCAGCGTAGTCCTCAGCCGGATAAGCCGCTTCCGTATAGGCTTCTTCTGCCGGGTAAGCGCCATCGTCTGCGTAGCCCTCGTCAGCATAGGCCGATGCGCCATAAGACTGACTTGTGTAAACCTCGCCGCCGGTCATGGCGGCATCATCTTGCGGATAGCCCGCGAGCTCTTCCGGATCGAGAGACAGGTTCAAGCCCGGGCGCAGGCTGGCAACGGCCTCGTCCTCAGCGCTCTCACCAGCGTAATAGTCCCCCTCACCGGCAGCCAGCGAAGAGGCGAAGGCATCTTCGTCCAACTGAAGGCCGGACGAGCCGCGCAAGCCATAGCTCTCCACTGACGGGGCATACTGCGCCGGCTCTGCCTCTTCATAGCGCAAGGGATCACCGCCGCCGCGCAGATCCGGTGTCACGAAAGGCTGCGACACGACCTCAGGGTAGCCGCTCTCCTCGCTGCGGGGAGTGCCATAGGGGTCTTCCAGATGGAAGTCCTCAGGCAGGGCCACGGCCGGAGCGCCATAGTCCGGCTGGTCCGGATAGGCTTCGTACGGCTCATCCGCATAGGATCCGGCGCCGGAATAAGCCTCTTGGCCAGCATAGCTCTCCGGCTGGCCGTAAGCGCCCTGGCTCTCGTCACCGCCGTAGCCGGCAGGCTCGGAAACCGGAGGTTGCCCCGCCGGCTCCCGCAGCAGATCATCCTGATCCAGTGCTGCGAAGTAATCGCCGCCAGATTCTGAAGATGCGGGACGGTTGCGGTTGACGATGCGCGCCAGCTGAACCAGCGGATCCTCAGCGCCCAGCTGATCGTCCGTATGCCGTGCGGCAGCATCTGCCTCACGGAAAGAATCGGATCTGGGAAAGTCAGAGCGTTGAGACATATTCGTGTTGCGTTCCACCGATGGCATCCGGCCAGGCCAACTGGCTATCCGGGATCACCCGGCCGGACACGCTCTCCTGCCTCAGCGCATTTCCTGGGGGGCGTCGACTCCAAGAATTGCAAGCCCAGAAGCAAGAACCAAAGATACTGCCCTCACAAGAGCAAGACGCGCGAGAGTCAACTCTGTATTTTCAGGGTTAATAAAACGTAATTGCGGCATTTCCTTGCCACGGTTCCAGTGCGCATGCAAGGAACTTGCCAGATCGTGCAGGAAAAACGCGATTCTGTGCGGCTCATGCGCCTCGGCGGCGGCGTCGACCATCTTCGGCCACATCGCAAGCTTGCCGATCAGCTCCAGTTCGCCAGAATCACTCAGGCCTTCGTAGCTCACCGCGGCAAGCGCAGCGTCCGACAAATCCTGTCCCTTCAGCTCCTCAGCCGCCTGACGCAGCACAGAGCAGCAGCGGGCATGGCCATACTGCACGTAGAAGACGGGATTGTCCTTCGACTGTTCCGTCACCTTCTGGAAATCGAAGTCGAGCGGCGCGTCATTCTTGCGGAACAGCATCATGAAGCGCACCGGATCGCGGCCCACTTCCTCCACCACATCGCGCAGGGTGACGAAATCGCCGGCACGCTTGGACATGCGCACGGGCTCGCCCGCCCGGAACAGCTTCACCAGCTGGCACAGGCGCACGATCACTTCGGACGAACCGCCGGAGATGGCCTTGCCGACCGCCTCCAGACGCTTCACATAGCCGCCGTGGTCGGCGCCCAGCACATAGACCATCTCCTTGAAGCCGCGCTCGTATTTCGACAGGAAATAGGCAACGTCGGCGGCAAAGTAGGTGTAGGAGCCGTCGGACTTCTTCAGCGGCCGGTCGATGTCATCGCCAAAACCGGTGGCGCGGAACAGGGTCTGCTCGCGGTCTTCCCAGTCTTCCGGCAACTGGCCTTTCGGCGGCGGCAGGGTGCCCTCATAGACGAGATCACGGCCGCGCAGCACGTCCAGCATCCGGTCGATGGGCGATTCTCCGCCTTCGCTGCGCTCATGCAGGGTGCGCTCGGAGAAAAACACATCGTGATGCACGTTGAGGAGCTTCAGATCGCCGCGGATCAGCTCCATCATGCCCGAAATCGCAGCTTCCTTGACGATGGGCAGAGCCGCATCCTCGCCCATGTCGAGCAGCGCCTTGCCATGAGCCTTGGCCAGTTCCTCGCCCACCGGCTTCAGATAGTCGCCCGGATAGAGGCCAGCCGGAATCTCGCCGATGTCCTCGCCCAGAGCCTCGCGGTAGCGCAGGAAGGCGCTGCGGGCGAGCGTGTCGATCTGCGAGCCTGCGTCGTTGATGTAGTATTCGCGGGTCACTTCATAACCGGCATAGGCCAGCAGGTTGGCCAGCGCATCGCCGAAGACCGCGCCGCGCGTATGGCCCACATGCATCGGGCCCGTCGGGTTGGCCGAAACATACTCCACGTTGACCTTGGCGCCGCCGCCCAGTGCGGAGCGGCCGAAGTCAAGGCCGCCGCTGACGACAGCCTTCAGGATCCGCTGCCACACCACGGGCTTGACGCGCAGGTTGATGAAGCCGGGACCGGCAACGCTGACCTCTGCAACTTCGGCATCCTTGGCAAGAGCTGCGGAAATCTGGTCGGCCAGATCGCGCGGCTTCATGCCGAGCGGCTTGGACAGAACCATGGCCGCGTTGGTGGCAAGGTCGCCATGGGCCGGATCGCGCGGGCTTTCCACGGTGATGCGGGCAAGATCCTGATCGCTCAAGGGGCTGGGAAGATCGAGCGCCTTGACGGCAGCCTGCACCCGGGTGGTGAATTCAGCAAAGATGTTCATCGTATGGCCAATCTGGCTTGTCTTGAAAAGGAATGGCTTGAGCGCCCCGGTTTCACCCTGGGGCATGTCTGGCGGCGGGCCTAGCCCAAATCCGGTGTATCGTCAAACAGGCGGCGGTGTTCCTCGATGGCATAGCGGTCGGTCATGCCGGCGATGAAGTCGCACACGCGCCGCGCCCTCGCTTCCGGTGCAAGGCCGGCAGCCCCGGCAGCCCATTCGCGCGGCATGTCGGCCGGTGTGGCCATGTAATGGGCAAAGAGCTCGCGCGTGATCCGCGCCACCAGCTTGCGCACCGACAGCACATCCGGATGCCGGTACATGCGGGCAAAGAGGAAGCGCTTCACTTCTTTCTCGGCCTTGCTCATTTCGGCGGAGAAGTCCACCACCGGATGACCGGCGTTGCGGATGTCCTCGGCGCTTTTCGGCTGCAGCTCGCGCAGGCGGCGGATGCCCTCGCGGATCACGTCTTCCACCATGCGGGTGATCTGGCGGCGGACGATCTCATGGATACGCCGCGGCTCGTCCAGCCCCGGATAGCGGCTGTCGACTTCCTGCAGGATATCCGCCAGGAACGGCACTTCGGCGATGTCCTGAATGTTGAACAGCCGCGCCCGCAGCCCGTCATCGAGATCATGGGCGTCATAGGCAATGTCATCGGCAATGGCGGCGGCCTGGGCCTCTGCACTTGGCCAGCTGTCGAGGCGCAGATCCTGCTTGTCCGCATAGCTGCGGATGGCGAAGGGCAGCACGCTGTCCTTGAACTTGCCGAGGGGCGCGCCGGAGGCATCCACCAGTGGGCCGTTGTGCTTCACAAGGCCTTCCAGCGTTTCCCAGCTGAGGTTCAGCCCGTCCCATTCGGCGTAGCGATGTTCCAGCGAGGTGACCACGCGCAGGGACTGGGCATTGTGGTCAAAGCCGCCGTAAGGGGCCATGCACTCATGCATCACATCCTCGCCCTCATGTCCGAAGGGCGTGTGGCCGAGATCATGGGCGAGCGCCAGGCATTCGGCCAGATCCTCATCGAGCCTCAGGGCGCGGGCGAGCGCGCGGGCGATCTGCGACACCTCGATCGTGTGGGTCAGACGCGTGCGGTAGTGATCGCCCTCGTGATAGACGAAAACCTGCGTCTTGTGCTTCAGGCGGCGGAAGGCGGTGGAATGAATGATGCGGTCCCGGTCGCGCTGGAAGGGCGTGCGCGTCGGGCTCTCCGGCTCGGGGTGAAGACGCCCCTGCGTCTGTGCCGGGTCCTGTGCATAGACGGCCCGTGCCTGCGCCCCATAACCAAGGCTCGCTACTGTCATTCAAATCACCCCACCTGCAAGCAGACCGTACCGGACGGCATTCCTGACCTTGCGCTTCTGCAATTGACGCAGGCCCAATGCGTACATACCTATTAGTCAAGACAAGGCGCAACTGTGATGACACCCTGTGAATGGCTGGATATGGCCATTTTCCTGCAGAAATCCAGCGCCGCACCCCAAGGGAAGCCGATTTCATGAGCACAGACACCCTGGAAGCCGCCACCCCGGTCACCCTGAGCGCCCGCGCCGCCCGCCGTGTTGCAAAGATTCTCTCCGGCGAAACGCCCGGCTCCATGCTGCGCGTCAGCGTCGAAGGCGGCGGCTGCTCGGGCCTTCAGTACAAGTATGACGTGGTCACCGCCCGCGAGGAGGATGATCTGGTGATCGAGCGCGAGGGCGCCACGGTTCTGGTCGATTCGGTGTCGCTCCAGTACATGGAAGGCTCGGAAATCGACTTCATCGACGATCTGATGGGCCAGTCCTTCCAGATCCGCAATCCCAACGCCGTCGCCGGCTGCGGCTGCGGCACGAGTTTTACGATCTGAGGCGCAGTCCGGCGCAGTTCCGCGCTGGATGCGCCAAGTGTTTACAATACCTCTCCATCGTCATCCCGGACGCGCGCCGCGCGATCCGGGACCGGTGAGCCGGGGCAGTTGTTGTTTGTGCCGCGAACCATATCTGGAAGGCCTTGGCTCACCGGTCCCGGCTCTCCGCTTCGCTTCGGCCGGGATGACGATGGAAGAGCTGGAGCAAGGCAAGTTGCCCACTCACACCAGCATTTCCTTGCAATCCACCTGCTGCCAATCCCCCCTCTCTGGCCATCCCCCCATGTGCCTGCTAACACTGTCAGCCGGAAAACATGAGATCGGCAGAAGGACGGGCTGCGGGGATGAAGATCGCCACCTGGAACATCAACGGGGTCAAGGCCCGCATCGACACGGCGCTGCAATGGCTTTCCGAGGCAAAACCGGACATTGCCTGCTTCCAGGAAATCAAGTCGGTGGACGAGGCCTTCCCTTCCGCGCCTTTCGAGGAACTGGGCTATCACGTCGCCACCCACGGGCAGAAGGGCTTCAACGGTGTTGCGATCCTCTCCCGCCAGCCGCTGGAGGACATCCAGCGCGGCCTGCCGAGCGATGACAGCGACGAGCAGGCCCGCTACATCGAAGCAACCGTTTCGACAGACGGCGGGGCGCTGCGCGTCGGCTGCCTGTACCTTCCCAACGGCAACCCGCTGGGCACGGAAAAATTCCCCTACAAGCTGCGCTGGATGGACCGGCTGATCGCCCATGCCCGCACGCGCCTTGCCGAAGAAACGCCGTTCCTGCTGCTGGGCGACTACAACGTCATCCCCGAGCCGAAGGATGCGCGCAATCCGCAGGACTGGCTGGGCGACGCCCTGTTCCAGCCCGAGAGCCGCAGCCGCTTCCGCAGCCTTGTCAATCTCGGCTTCACCGAAGCCGTGCGCGCCTCGACGGATGCCGCCGAAACCTACACTTTCTGGGATTATCAGGCAGGCGCCTGGCAGCGGAACAACGGCATCCGCATCGACCACATCCTGCTGTCGCCGCAGGCAAGCGACCTGATGCGCGGCTGCGGCATCGACGCCCATGTTCGCGGCTGGGAAAAGCCCTCCGACCATGTGCCGGTCTGGGTCGACCTCGCCGCCTGATATGTGACGAGCCTCGACGGCTCGCCGGTGGATCTTTCGGCCTATCCGGCCGGCTCGCGGTTCCGGGTTCTGCCCAGCCACGCCTGCATGACGGCGGCGGCCTATACGGCTACCAACATGATCGAAAGCGGTGCCGTGACGGGCTGGTGGCCGCGTGTAAACGGCTGGTGAGCCGTCGCCATCCGGGTGTGATTACCGTAATCAGTGCCCTTGCGGCTTGAAGACCGCGCCTCCCGTGCTACGCTCAAGCCATGAAGACCTTGCGCCTGATCCCCGGGGCTCTGCTATCGGCACTGATCCCCGCCCTGATCACGGCAACTCTCCCGGCTCCTGCGGGGGCCGGCGAGAAGCCGAAGGTCAACTGCATCTGCAAGGCCAACAGTCAGGACTATCACGTGGGCGATGTGATTTGCCTGCGCGGCGTCATCGCCCAATGCGTGATGTCACAGAACGTGACCTCCTGGGACGTGAGCAAGGCCCCCTGCCCTTCGGTTGAAGCTCCGGTGCCTGAAACCGGCGAGCCCACGGATCTGGCTTATGCCAACTTCGAATGAGCTTGGCTCATCGGAAGTTGATCAAGCCCGTGCGGCGTTTGAGCGATTTCAAGGCGTAATGCGCCGGATGCCCTTCCCGTGGCTGAATAGCAAAACGCCTGCGGCGCGGAATGGCAAAACGCCTGCGGCGCAGGCCACAGGCGTCAATTTCCACGTGATGCAAAGAGATGTTACCGCAGCGTCGATGCGCTGAGCGCTTCGGCAGAAGGCGCGCGCATCGGCTCATGCTTGGCCATCCAGGCATCGGCACGGCGGGCGGCGGAGCGGCGGATATCCTCACTTGCCAGCGAGAAATACCGCTCCTGCATGTCGACGACCCAGCCCAGATCGCCAACGCCCTCTTCAGCCGCATGGGCGCGGGCAATGGTCATCCACATCAGCCCGCGTTCGCGGTTTTCCAGCGAGTCGGCCAGGTTGAACAGGGTCTCGCCCAGAAGCGCCTGCGCCCCGATGTGCCCCTTGAGGGCCGCAAGGTTGAACCAGCGCACGGCCATCAGATCATTGTTCTCGCGGTAGATCTGCCCCAGCTCATACTGGGCCTCCGCATCGCCGAAATACGAGGCGGCGTGGGTGAAGATCTGGCGGGCACGGGCCGGATTGGCCTTGACCTGCGTATTCTTGATGCCGGTCATGTAGTATTTGCCAAGCGCCACGAAGGCGCTGGAGACGAAAGGTGCCTGCGGAGAGGTGGGGCTTTCGTCGCCATAGAGGCTTACGACCTGATTGTAATACTCGAAAGCCTTGTAGTCGTCCTCGGCAACGCCGTCACCGGCCGCATACATCTGGCCCAGCTTCCAGGCAGCCATCGGCTGTCCGTTTTCGGCCGCGTAGCGCAGGGAATCAAGGGCGGCCTGCTTGTCGCCGGAATAGTATTTCCTGGCGCCAAGGCGCAGCGCCTCGCTCGCAGTCATGCGCTCCGGCGTGATCTGCTCGTTGCTGGCCGGTGTTCCGTCAAAGGCATGAGCAGGCACCAACAGCATGAGCTGCAGACCGGCTATCTGGACGAGATTCCGCAAGATACGCATGACTCTGGATCTCACCTTGGTGCGGACTGGCGCACCTTTTCCGGCCAAAGCTGCAGCGCGGCTGGCAGCCAGCCTGACCGCCATGCCCGTGGCGCCGTGCGGCGCTGGCCCTGTGTGAATTCGATGGAGAGAAAAATACCCCGGCATTCCGGCAGCATTTGGGCCAGCAGCGTTCCGGCCGCCGGTATTTGAGCTGGCAGCTGCGGCACCATGCGAAAAAAATCTGCGGGAGATGGAACCAAGGAAAGAGGAATGCGTTTCACCGCTGTAAAGACAGACTCGGGATGTCATCCCGTCATTCCCTGTCCTGTTCAACGCAAAGATAACGCGCACACCAAACCCCTGATCCAATGGCATACACACTGATGCGTATGCCCGCTTGACTGCCTCGCTCTTCATGCCTGCCACTCATTCCCCCAAGGGGGCGGCGGCAATTTGCTGAAGATCATTCTGCCCTTCCATGCCAGAAAGGGTTGAAGCCCAATCGTGGCTGAACGGCGGCAATTCCGGCGCCACAAGTCATAGCGCATCACATCGCGTCTGACTGTTGCGGCGGCGCCACAGACTCGCGTCTGTTTTTTATTCAATCCCGCCACCCTGAGCGCCGCAAAGCTCAAGGTTTCTGCCGCGTCCTGCCGCCAGAACACCTTCCAAAAAGCAAGCCGGGCAACCATTCACGGCTGCACAGCTCCTCTTGCTGCTTCATGGCAGGGACTGGCGCGGGGCCGGACGGCCCTTGCACTCACACTGGATGAAAGCGGTTGACATTCGGTTGTCCAGACCGTTCAAAAGCGCCGTTTCGTTGGAAATCCGCGCGGTTCCGGGGCTTTCCCCTTTCGCCGCAGGCTGGCGGCTGAGACAATCGCGCCGAATCGGGCAGCAGCGAATCGGACTCCGGCAACGGGAACCGGACACACGGCACGGCCATTTGCGTCACACGCAAGGGCCTGCCCCACAGACTATGGAACATGGAAACGGCATGAGCGCAGACGAAGATCTCTTCGCAGGATCAGCAGCAGCGGCAGGGAGTGCGCCCGCAAAGGCAGCCCCCAAGGCAGCCAGCAAAGCAGCCCTTGCGCCCGCGCCCGCCGTCCTAGCGGCCGCAACAGCACCGGCTGAAGCGGCAAGCCCGGCACCGCAGCGCAGTTCCGCAGCCGGTGAGGACTATACGGCAGCCGACATCGAGGTGCTGGAAGGCCTTGAGCCGGTGCGGCGCCGTCCGGGCATGTATATCGGCGGTACCGACGAAAAGGCGCTGCATCACCTCTTTGCCGAAATCATCGACAACTCGATGGATGAGGCGGTGGCCGGACACGCCACCTGGATCGACGTTGCCGTTGGCGCCGATGGCTATATCACCATCACGGACAATGGCCGCGGCATTCCGGTCGATCCGCATCCCAAGTTCAAGGACAAGTCCGCGCTCGAAATCATCATGACGACGCTGCATGCGGGCGGCAAGTTCGACAGCAAGGTCTACGAGGCCTCGGGCGGCCTGCACGGCGTGGGCTCGTCGGTGGTGAATGCCCTGTCGGAGGAAATGGTGGTCGAGGTGGCGCGGGCGCGCAAGCTCTACCGTCAGGTCTTCCAGCGCGGCAAGCCCGTGGGGCCGCTGGAACTCGTCGGCGACGTGCAGAACCGGCGCGGCACGCTGGTGCGTTTCAAGCCCGACTGGCAGATCTTCGGCAAGGAAGCAAAGTTCGAACCGGCGCGTCTTTTGCGCATGGCCCGCTCCAAGGCCTATCTGTTCGGCGGCGTCGAGATCCGCTGGCATTGCGACCCGGCGCTTCTGGACGAGAAGGACAAGACACCGGCCGAAGCCGTGTTCCACTTCCCTGGCGGCCTGAAGGACTTCCTTTCCGAAAAGCTCGGCAAGGAGCGCAAGGTCATCGACGACATCTTCGCCGGCAAGCTGGGCCAGCCCGGCAAGCATGGTGCCGTGGAATGGGCCGTGACCTGGTTTGCGGGCGACGGGTTCCTGTCCTCCTACTGCAACACGGTGACGACGCCGGAAGGCGGCACGCATGAGGCGGGCCTGCGCTACGCACTGCTGCGCGGCCTCAAGGCCTATGCGGATCTCGTCGGCAACAAGAAGGCCGCGATCCTCACCTCGGAAGACATCATGACCTCGGCCGCCGGCATGCTGTCGGTCTTCATCCGCGAGCCGGAGTTTGTCGGCCAGACCAAGGACAAGCTGGCCACGAACGAGGCAACGCGCATCACTGAGAATGCCCTGCGCGATGCCTTCGACCACTGGCTGACCGCCTCCCCCACCCAGGCCAACAAGCTGCTGGAATGGGTGATCGACCGGGCAGAAGAACGCCTGCGCCGCCGCCAGGAAAAGGACGTGGCCCGCAAGACCGCCGTGCGCAAGCTGCGCCTGCCGGGCAAGCTGGCGGATTGTTCGGCCAACCAGTCGGAAGGCACGGAGCTCTTCATCGTCGAGGGTGACTCGGCCGGCGGCTCCGCCAAACAGGCCCGCAACCGCAACAATCAGGCCGTGCTGCCCCTGCGCGGCAAGATCCTGAACGTTGCCAATGCCGGGCGTGACAAGCTGGTCGCCAACCAGCAGCTGGCGGATCTGATCCAGGCGCTCGGCTGCGGCACCCGCACCCACTACAAGGATGCGGACCTGCGCTACGAGAAGGTCATCATCATGACCGACGCCGACGTGGACGGTGCGCATATCGCCTCGCTGCTGATCACCTTCTTCTACCGCGAGATGCCGGAGCTGATCCACAACGGCCACCTCTATCTCGCCGTGCCGCCGCTCTACCGCCTGACGCAGGGCGGCAAGACCATCTATGCCCGCACGGATGAGCATAAGGACGAGCTGATGGCCACCGTCTTCAAGGGCAAGAGCAAGGTCGAGATCGGCCGCTTCAAGGGCCTTGGTGAAATGCTGCCGGGCCAGCTCAAGGAAACCACCATGGATCCGTCCAAGCGCACCCTGTTGAAGGTGCAGGTGGTGGCGGGCGACGAGGCCGGCACCAGCGACACCGTCGAACAGCTGATGGGCAACAAGCCGGAAGCCCGCTTCCGCTTCATCCAGGACCGCGCCGAATTCGCGCATGACCTCGATATCTGAGCGTGAAGCGCCCGCTTCAAGCTGACGGCGAAGTCAAGCTGCGGCATTTGCGATGAGAGGCAGGCGCCCGCGTGCCTGCTGATTTGCTCCCAACTGGCGGCTGTTAGCATTAACAGGGCCGTTTCAGGGTCAAAACCTCAGGAAAACATTGACAAGAGGGCCTTTAACTGTAGGGTGGCGCCAATTCCGGACCCGGGCAGAGCTTGGGTCCGTCCAGCTACAGCGACCCAGAATCGGACCTCGTTCTCAATGTCATTTGACACTCTCGGCCTCAGCGAGAAAGTACTTCAGGCAGTCACCGCTGCCGGTTACAACGAACCGACTGCCATCCAGAAGGGCGCCATTCCCCACGTGCTGGAACGGCGCGATGTTCTGGGCATCGCCCAGACAGGCACCGGCAAGACGGCTTCCTTCACGCTGCCGATGCTCACCCTTCTCGAAAAGGGCCGCGCCCGCGCACGTATGCCCCGCACCCTGATCCTTGAACCGACGCGCGAACTCGCGGCGCAGGTTCAGGAGAATTTCGAGCGGTACGGCGTCAACCACAAGCTGAATGTCGCCCTGCTGATCGGTGGTGTTTCCTTCGGCGAGCAGGACAAGAAGATTGACCGTGGTGCCGACGTTCTGATCGCCACCCCGGGCCGTCTGCTGGATCACGTCGAGCGCGGCAAGCTGCTGCTGCAGGGCGTTGAGATCCTCGTGATCGACGAAGCCGACCGCATGCTCGACATGGGCTTCATCCCGGACATCGAGCGGATCTGCAAGCTGATCCCCTTCACCCGCCAGACCCTGTTCTTCTCGGCCACCATGCCGCCGGAAATCCAGCGCTTGACGGAGACCTTCCTGCAGAACCCGGCCAAGGTTGAAGTTTCGACACGCTCCTCCACGTCCTCGACCATCACCCAGCATCTGGTGGCGACCGGCGGCGAGGATTACGAGAAGCGCCAGACCCTGCGCGATCTTCTCGCCCAGGCCGAAGATCTGCAGAACGCCATCGTCTTCTGCAACCGCAAGGTTGACGTGGCCACCCTGTTCCGCTCGCTGGAGCGGCATGGCTTCAATGTCGGCGCGCTGCATGGCGACATGGACCAGCGCACCCGCATGACCATGCTGGACAATTTCCGCAAGGGGAACCTGAAGCTGCTCGTCGCCAGCGACGTGGCTGCCCGTGGTCTCGACATTCCGGATGTGAGCCACGTGTTCAATTTCGACGTGCCGATCCATGCGGAAGACTATGTCCACCGCATTGGCCGTACGGGCCGCGCCGGACGCCTCGGCGTTGCCTATACGCTGGTTGACGGCGACGACCAGAAGTATCTGGGCGCCATCGAGAAGGTGATCGGCAAGAGCATCGACTGGCTGGGCGAGCCGCTGGACTTTGAAGCTGCCATTGCCGAGCGCAAGGAGCGCCGCAAGGCCGCCCGCTCCGGCGGTGCCAAAGCCGAGCGCCCTGCCCGCCGCCCCCGCGGCGGCAGCCGCACCCAGGAGGCTGCGCCGGACGAAAGCCCGCGCGAGGAAGCTGCAGAGGTTGCTGAGGCCAAGGCACCCGCCCGCACCCGGACACGCCGTCCGCGCAAGAGCGAGACGGCCGAGGTGCAGGATGCGGCGCCGGCCGTGATGGCGGAAGACGCTCCGCAGCCGCGCATTGCCCCGCAGCAGGCACAGCCGCAGGACACCGGCCGCGAGCGCAACGACCGGCCCCCCCGCGACGGCAACCGCAATCAGCCGCAGCGCGACCGCAACGGCGGCAACAACCGCCGCGGCCGCCATCAGGATGACGACCAGCCGGTTATCGGCCTCGGCGATCACATTCCCGCTTTCCTGCTCCGGGATCCGCGCGCTAAAAAGGCGTCCTGATCCAGGTTCTGAAGTCAGGTGTGGAAGCGCCGCCGCATCTGATCAGTGCGGCGGCGTTTTGCTGCGGCAACGCAGCCTGCGCCAACTGCAGCCGGAACGTACAGGGCAATCTCTGGCCGTAACGGAAACATTGTATACAGTAGAACGGAGGGCAACCGCCCCAGATTTATGCGCAATTTAACTCAGCGTTAAATTACATACTACTAGTGTTACAACATATCGAAGCGCCTCTTTGCAAGTGGCGCTCTTTTTTGGTGGGGGCCAGGATGGCAGATGCGGAGGATTTCAAGAGAACCATCACTTATGGTGAAGCGGCGCTCTCGTATATTCGACGCAATGTGATTCCTGCGCATCCGCGCAATTACGAAACCTGGTATACATATGCGGCCGGTTTCAACCAGGCCCTCAATCGCGCGATCAACGATCTGATCGCGACGAAGGGCTCGATCTCAGCCGACGATCTGCAGCGAATCTATTCGCGCTTCCTGTCTCCCAACCGGCTTGGTGACCGGGTTGACGAGGTGGGCACACGCGTTGCCGAAGAAGTGCAGGACCTGGTCGATGCGATCCGCATCAGCACCGATGCGACGTCTGACTTCGGAAGAGCCCTCGACAATGTTCTGGGCAAGCTGCATGAAGCGCTGAATGATGAAGGGCTGAGGGATTTGACCTCGGCCATGGTCAAGGCGACCCATGCCGCCATTGCAGCCAACCGCAATCTCGAAAGTCAGCTGCTGGAATCGAACCGGCAGATCCGGACACTCAAGGAAAACCTCGAAGCGATCCGCTACGAATCCCTCACCGATGAACTGACCACGCTCAGCAACCGGCGGCATTTTGACCTTGCCATTGACCGGGCGATCGAACTGGCTTCACGCACCGGCGAAGGCTTTGCCCTGCTGCTGACGGATATCGATCACTTCAAGAGCTTCAACGACCGGTTTGGTCATCAGACCGGCGATCAGGTTCTGCGGCTCGTGTCTCTGGCCGTGAAGCAGAGCATCAAGGGTCAGGACATTGCCTGCCGCTACGGTGGCGAGGAATTCGCCATTATCCTGCCCGAGGCGCAGATCGACGATGCCATGGAGGTGGCAGAGCAGATCCGCAAGGCCGTCATGGGCAAGGAACTGGTGAAGCGCTCGACGGGTGAAAATCTGGGCCGCCTGACCCTGTCGATCGGCGTCAGTCTGTATGAAGGCGGTGATACGAGCCAGATGATCATCGGCCGCGCCGACGCTGCACTTTATGCCGCCAAGCACAGCGGCCGCAACGCCGTCCGCAGCTTGCAGAGCAACGAGCTTGCGGCCCATCAGAACGGCAGCCGCGTCGCCTGACACCCCTCAGTGGACCGCGCCCTGTTCGGGCACTGTTCAGGCCCCGTCCAGCCCCATCTGCCAGAAATCAGCCTCCAGAACGCTGGCCTGCCGGAACAGATGCTCCAGCCGGGCCTTGCGTGCCGGTGTTTCATAGTCTGCCGCCAGCCGGTCCATCCAGGCGGCAAAGCCGCTGGCGACGTCCTGATAGGCTTCACTGGCGTATTCACTGATCCAGCGGGCATAAGGGTTCTGTGGGTCCGAGCCGGACGGCGTCTTTGCGAGCCTGGCGCCGATCTCGGCATAGCCCAGAACGCAAGGGGCCAGCGCGACGAGAAGATCCAGCAGATCCCCCTGCCCGCCCGCATCCAGCACGAAGCGGGTGTAGGCCATGGTCTGGCGCTCTTCCCGCGCCTTTTCCAGATCCTCGCGCGAAAGACCCCAGCCGGCGCAGAGCTCGACGTGAAGATCCATCTCCATGTCGAGAATGGCCTTCACCCCGGCAAGCGCGTGGCGCATGTCGCCGAGCGTCGGGCTCTTGTAGATGGCCAGCGCATAGGCCCGGGCAAACTGGATGAGGAACAGATAGTCCTGCACCAGATAATGCCGGAAAGCGGCTTGCGGCAGCGTGCCGTCCTGCATCTGGCGGACAAAGGAATGCTCGACATAGGCCGTCCAGTCCGGACCGGCGGCCTCACGCAGGCGGGCAAAGAAACTCATGGATCTGCCTTCTGAAGATTCTGGCGGAGATGTCAGGCGAAAGACGTGTCAGGCGGAAAGCGCAGCCGGATCGGCCGCCTTCAGCGATACGGATTCGCCGCAGCCGCAGGAAGACACTTCATTGGGATTGCGGAAGACGAAGCCGGAGCGAAATTTCGTCGTTTCGAAATCCATCTCGCTGCCGATCAGATAGAGCACCGCCGCCGGATCGATGAAGACCTTCGCGCCATCCGCCTCGATCACGTCATCGCCCGGCTGAACGCCATCAACGAGCGCCATGGCATATTCCATGCCGGCGCAGCCGCCCTTCTTGATGCTGATGCGCAGGCCGGCCTTGGGCTCATCGGCGCCGTCCACCAGTTCGCGCACGCGCTCTGCGGCTGCCGGGCTCACCTTCATGATCTGCATCTTGCGGGCCAGTGCCATGGGCTTGTTCCTTTGCGGGGGAAATGCCCCCTTCAAATAAACCGATGGGTATTATATGGGGATTCCGCTCAGCTTTCCAACCGGCTTGCCTCCCCTGCCCGCGCTCAATACCAGTTGAGCGCGACGCGGGCTTCCTCGGACATGCGGTCCGGCGTCCACGGCGGGTCAAACACCATGCTGACGTCGACGGCGCCGATGCCGGGCACCGCGCTGATGGCATTCTCCACCCAACCCGGCATTTCCCCGGCCACCGGGCAGCCCGGCGCGGTCAGCGTCATGTCCACCTTCACCGAGCGGTCATCCTCGATATCGACCTTGTAGATGAGGCCAAGCTCGTAGATGTCGCAGGGGATTTCCGGGTCATAGACGGTCTTCAGCGCCGCGATGATGTCATCGGTCATCCGCGCCAGTTCCTCGGCCGGGATGGCGGAAGAGCTGGTGTCTGCGGCGGTTTCCGGCTCAGCGGAAACGTGAGCGGGACTGTCGTTCATGGGTCGATCCTCAGGCAAAGAAGTCCTGCGCCTTCTGCAGGGCGGCCGCAAGGGCGTCCACTTCCTCGAAGGTGTTATAAAGGCCGAAGCTGGCACGGCAAGTGGAGGTGACGCCATAGCGCGCCAGCAGCGGCTGGGCGCAATGGGTGCCGGCCCGTACCGCGACGCCTGCCCGGTCCAGCACGGTGGCCACGTCATGCGCATGGGCGCCCTTCATCTCGAAGGAGATGATCGCGCCCTTGCCCGGCGCCGAGCCGAAGATGCGCAAGGAGTTGAAACCGGCGAGCTTCTCCGTGGCATAGGCCAGCAGCGATGCCTCATGCCGGGCAATGTTCTCGCGCCCGAGGCTGTCCATGTAGTCAAGCGCAGCGGCAAGGCCGATCGCCTGCACGATGGGCGGCGTACCGGCCTCAAACCGGTGCGGCGGCTTCGCATAGGTGACGATATCCTCGGTCACATCGGCGATCATTTCACCGCCGCCGCAGAACGGGCGCAGCCGCTCCAGCGCCTCCGGCTTGCCATAGAGCACGCCGATGCCGGTCGGGCCGTAGACCTTGTGGCCGGTCAGCACATAGTAGTCGCAGTCCATGTCGCGCACATCGACGGGCATGTGCACGGCAGCCTGACTGCCATCCACCAGCACCTTGATGCCGCGCGTATGGGCGATGCGGCAGACGTCCTTCACCGGCACCACGGTGCCCAACACGTTGGACATCTGGGTGATGGCGACGAGCTTGGTGCGTTCCGTGAGCGCAGCCTCGAAGGCCTCCAGATCGAAGGAACCATCCTCGCGCACATAGACCCACTTCAGCACCGCGCCGTTGCGCTCGCGGTGGAAGTGCCAGGGCACGATGTTGGAATGATGCTCCATGATCGACAAGACGATCTCATCGCCCGGGCCGAACGTGTCCGGGCCAAGACCGTAGGACACGAGATTGATGGCCTCGGTCGTGGAGCGGGTGAAGACGATCTCGTCCACGGATCCCGCATTGAGGAAGCGGCGCACGGTCTCGCGCGCGGCTTCGTAGTTCTCCGTCGCCGTGTTGGAGAGAAAATGCAGACCACGGTGCACGTTGGCATATTCCTGCGAATAGGCCTTCACCATGGCATCGATGACCGCCTGCGGCTTTTGCGCCGAGGCGCCATTGTCCAGATAGACGAGCGGCTTGCCGTAGACTTCCCGCGACAGGATCGGGAAATCACGGCGCACGGCGGCAACGTCATAGCCGGTGGCAGGGGCAGCAGCAGTCTGGCTGGCGGTCATCATTCTCTCCAATCAACAGCAGCTTACGGTCAGCCGGCGATAGCCAGCCACTCCCGCACGCGGGTCTCCAGCAGCTCGGTCACGCTCTCGCTGCCGAATTCCTCGATGGCTTCCGACAGGAAGGCGAGGACCAGCAGGGTGCGGGCTTCCGCCTCCGGAATGCCGCGGGCGCGCAGGTAGAACAGCAGGTCTTCATCGATCTGGCCGCTCGTCGCACCGTGGGCGCACTGCAC
The DNA here is from genome assembly GCF_900185665.1 of Pannonibacter sp. I15F10I1. NCBI lineage: Bacteria > Pseudomonadati > Pseudomonadota > Alphaproteobacteria > Hyphomicrobiales > Stappiaceae > Pannonibacter > Pannonibacter sp. I15F10I1. The sequence continues at coordinate 287,812 of NZ_FYAN01000026.1, read as the reverse complement.
GTCATCGGCGAAGATTTCCAGTTCCGGCTTGTTGGCCATCTCGGCATCTTCGGACAGGAGCAGTGCCTGCGTCATCATGCGGCCGTCCGTCTTCTGGGCGTGCGGCCGCACGATGATCTTGCCCTGATAGACGCCCTTCGCACCGGCGTCGATCACCGTCTTGAAGAATTCCCGGCTCTCGCAGTTCGGCACCGCATGGTCCACCACCAGCGTCTGGTCGCCCAGCTGCTGGCCGCGCACCATGGTCACACCATAGAGCTTCGCCGTGGAATGCTCTCCGGCAAAGGTGACGTAGGACTGGTTGCGGGCAAAGTCGGTCCCGGCGATGAAGCCGAGCGTCTTCAGCTCGGCCTTCGCGCCAAGATGCGAGAAGCCGGTGGAGATATGCGGCGCACGGCCCGAGCCCACGATCAGGCGGGTTACGGTCAGTGCAGCTTCATCGGCCAGCACCTGATCGGAGACGGCGTTGACGACAGCATCCTCACCGGCGGTGACGAAGCTCTCCAGCAGGGTCAGGCTCGCGCCCTTGGCCAGTTCGGTCCGCACGCGGGAATAGACCGCGCCACCAAGCGCCAGATGCACGATTTCGACCGGCAGGTCCACGGCCGTGCCCGCCTTGACCTTCAGCACCACACCGCCCTGCAGCAGCGCCGTATTGAGTTCAAGTGCCGGATTAACTCCGGCGATTTCCGAATTGGAAAGAAGGGCTTGTGCAGAATTTTTCACAGCGTCATTGAAGTTTGAAACCTCAACGCCAGCTGCTTCCAGCTTCGTCAGATCGGACACTTCGGCCACAAGACGGCCATTGGCGAGCACGATGCGCAGGCGCTCCAGCTCCGCATAGGTCTCGGCATCTGCGAGAGCAGCCTTGACCGCCTCCAGGGAAGCCGCGGCTGCCGGGGCAGCGTAGCTCTTCAGGAAGGCGCGCAGGTCCGTGTACTTCCACTCCTCGATCCGCCGGTGCGGCAGGCCGGTCGCCCGGAACCGGGCGAAGGCGGCTTCCCGCAGGCTGATCAGATCGGCGCCACCGTCCTTGAGCGCAGCAAAATGCGCCTCAAGATCGGTTTCGGCCTGTGTCGAGACGACACGCAGGTTCGCAGTCATGGTCACTCCCCGTGGCTCAGGCCGCCGCGCCGGCGTAATCGGCGTAGCCGTTCTTCTCCAGCTCAAGCGCCAGTTCCTTGCCGCCGGTCTTGACGATCTTGCCCTTGGACAGAACGTGGACGACATCCGGCACGATATGATCGAGCAGGCGCTGGTAGTGGGTGATGACGATCATCGCCCGCTCCGGCGAGCGCAGCTTGTTGACGCCTTCCGAGACGATGCGCAGGGCGTCGATGTCGAGGCCGGAGTCCGTCTCGTCCAGCACGCAGAGCTTGGGCTCCAAGAGCGCCATCTGCAGGATTTCCGAACGCTTCTTCTCGCCGCCGGAGAATCCGACGTTGAGCGGACGCTTCAGCATGTCCATGGTGACGTTGAGGTCGGCCGCCCTGGCCTTGACCAGCTTCAGGAAATCCGGAACCGACAGCTCCGCCTCACCGCGCGCCTTGCGCTGTGCGTTGAGGGCGGTCTTCAGGAACTCCATCGTGGCAACGCCGGGGATCTCGATCGGATACTGGAAGGCGAGGAACACACCGGCAGCCGCACGCTCGTCGGCTTCCATCTCCAGCAGGTTCTCACCGTTGAACAGGATCTCGCCCTCGGTGACCTCATAGTCTTCCTTGCCCGCCAGAATGTAGGACAGGGTCGACTTGCCGGAGCCGTTCGGGCCCATGATGGCGTGAATTTCGCCTGCCTTCACGGTCAGGTCGATGCCGCGCAGGATCTCGGTGCCGTCTTCGGCGATGCGGGCGTGCAGGTTCTTGATCTCAAGCATTGAGATGGTCCTCATTTCGGTCCGGATTCAAGGTCCGGTGTGTGTCATCAGTCTCAGGAGCCGGATGCCGGGCGTCTGCCTGTATCCGGCGTTCAATTGCGTTTGGCCAAGGCCTTGCTTCCATCATCCCCGGGCTTGTGCCGAGGGTCTACATCAGTTTCCACTCGAAGACCGGTCCGGCTGATTGCAGTCATTCCACGTCCTCGTGTTTTGATTTGGCATTCCCGATCCCGTCCCATAACCCATACATGCTGATCCAGCCTGGCAGATCCTCGGGACAAGCCCGAGGATGACGAAGGAAAGAATGTTACCCCACGCTGCCTTCCAGGCTGATCGAAATCAGTTTCTGGGCTTCGACGGCGAATTCCATCGGCAGCTGCTGGATCACGTCCTTGACGAAGCCGTTGACGATCAGGGCGACCGCCTCTTCCTGCGAAAGGCCGCGGGCGAGGCAGTAGAACATCTGGTCGTCGGAGATCTTCGAGGTGGTGGCCTCGTGCTCGAAGACGGCCGATGCGTTCTTGCTCTCGATATAGGGCACCGTATGCGCGCCGCAGTCCTGCCCGATCAGCAGGCTGTCGCACTGGGTGAAGTTGCGGGCGTTGGACGCCTTGCGGTGCGCCGAGACGAGGCCACGGTAGGTATTTTCCGACTTGCCGGCGGAAATGCCCTTGGAGATGATACGGCTCGACGTGTTCTTGCCGAGATGGATCATCTTGGTGCCGCTGTCGACCTGCTGATAGCCGTTGGAAACGGCGATCGAGTAGAACTCGCCACGCGAATTGTCGCCGCGCAGGATGCAGGACGGGTACTTCCAGGTGATGGCCGAGCCGGTCTCCACCTGCGTCCAGGAGATCTTGGAGTTCTTGCCACGGCAGTCACCACGCTTGGTGACGAAATTGTAGATGCCGCCCTTGCCGTCCTTGTCGCCTGGGAACCAGTTCTGGACGGTGGAATACTTGATCTCCGCATCATCCAGCGCGATCAGCTCGACGACAGCCGCATGCAGCTGGTTCTCGTCGCGCTGCGGCGCGGTGCAGCCTTCCAGATAGGACACATAGGCGCCCTTGTCGGCAATGATCAGCGTACGCTCGAACTGGCCGGTGTTCTTCTCGTTGATGCGGAAGTAGGTGGACAGTTCCATCGGGCAGCGCACGCCCTCCGGCACATAGACGAAGGAGCCGTCGGAGAAGACCGCCGAGTTCAGCGTCGCATAATAGTTGTCCGTCACCGGAACCACAGAGCCGAGATACTTGCGGACGAGGTCCGGGTACTCGCGCAGGGCTTCGGAGATGGAACAGAAGATGACGCCGGCCTTCTTCAGCTCGTCCTTGAAGGTCGTGACCACGGACACGCTGTCGAACACGGCATCCACGGCAACCCGGTTCTTCGGCTCGACGCCGGCAAGGATCTCCTGCTCGCGCAGCGGAATGCCCAGCTTTTCGTAGGTCCGCAGCAGCTCAGGGTCCACCTCGTCAAGGCTCTTCGGCCCTTCAACGGACTTGGGCGCAGACCAGTAGTACAACTCCTGCAGGTCGATCGGCGGATAGCTGACGCGGGCCCAGGTGGGCTCTTCCATGGTCTGGAAGCGGCGCAGCGCATCAAGGCGCCACTCGGTCATCCACTCCGGCTCGTTCTTCTTGGCCGAAAGGAAGCGCACGGTTTCCTCGGAAAGGCCCTTTGCCGCCGTTTCCGACTCGATGTCGGTGACGAAGCCATATTTGTACTGGTCGACGTCAATCGCTTTGACCCGGTCGATCGTTTCCTGCACAGCGGGCATGTCTTTGTCTCCATTCCGCCGCCCTCAAGTGCGGGGCGGTCCATCTTCCCTGCCCCCGTTTTACGGCGGCAGGGTCATCTCAGGTTCAGCCCGCCGGCACAAAACTGGCCGCGGGCGGTTTCAGGCCCCGTTCGGGGCAATTTCAAAGCCGTATCTTCAGGCTGCCTTGCCGGTTGCCGAAGGATTGAGCGTGGCCGCCACCCTGGCCCAGATCTCCAGGAAGCGGGCAATGTCCGCTTCCTGCGTCGTCCAGCCAAGGCTGACCCGCAGCGCACAGCGTCCCAGATCCTCCGAAACGCCCATGGCGGTGAGCACATGCGACGCGCCGACCTTGCCCGAGGAGCAAGCCGAGCCGGAGGAAAGGGCGATGCCGTTGAGGTCCAGAGCCATAAGCGCCATTTCGGACGGAACGCCCGGAACGGCAAAACACGTCGTGTTCGCAAGGCGGGGCGCATCCGCGCCAAACACCACCGTTGAACCAGATATAAGGCGCAAACCCTCTTCGAGAAGCCCCTGAAGCCTTGCGAGACTTGCAAATTCCTCAAGCATTGTGGAGCCATCGCGCGCAATGGCACCAAAGGCGGCAATGGCGGCGGCATTTTCCGTGCCCGCACGCCGGTGCTGCTCCTGCCCGCCCCCAATCAGCAGCGGCGCAGGCGCCAGCGCAGATGTGCGCAGCACAAGCGCGCCGATGCCCTGCGGGCCGCCCATCTTGTGGGCCGACAGGCTCACCGCATCCGCCTGCCATGCAGCAATATCCACCGGTAGGCGGCCACCGAACTGCACGCCGTCCACATGGAAGATGCCGCCAGCGGCCTTCACCTTTGCACCGATTTCGGCCAGAGGCTGAATGACGCCCGTTTCATTATTCGCCGCCATCACCGACACAAGCGCGGGGCCTCCAGCGGCCAGCAGCTCGTCCAGATGATCAAGCCGCAGGACGCCGTTTTCGCCGGTGGCGATATGGGAAATCTCGCGCGCAGCAAAGCGCCCGCCCGCGCGCACGCTCGGATGCTCAACGGCGGACATCAGCAGCCGGTCCAGATAGACCGGACCGTCATTGCCCTGCCAGCGCGGGCTGAGGGCCAGCACGTTGGCTTCCGTCGCACCACTGGTGAAGATGACAGAGCGGGCCTTGACGCCGCACATGGCTGCCAGCGCCTCGCGCGCATCCTCGACGACGCCGCGCAGCTTGCGCCCTTCCCCATGCACCGAAGACGGGTTGCCCGTGACGCCCAGCACCTCGACCATGCGCGCAAGCGCCTGCGGGCGCAGAGGCGCGCTCGCGTTGTGATCCAGATAAAGCCGCTCGGTTCCGCCGTTCATGGCCCGGTTCCAACTCCATTCAGCCTGGTTTGCCCTCTTCGCCTGCTGGCGTTCGGACAAGGCCGGTAGCGCCTCTTTTTCAAGTCAAGTCAACGGAAAACTTGAAATTCCCCGCCCACATGATGATAAGTGCGCCAAGCGCCCGAATTCGAACCGGCACGCTTCACGCGGCTGCATTCGAATTTGAAGCATTCTAAAGAAGCTTTTAGAAACTCGGAACCTCAGAGTCAAGTTTCCTGCTCAGGGATTCCACGTACAAATTCCTCATTTTTTCCGGACCAGAAGGCCCGGAAAACGAGAAAAGGACATCGCGCTTCATGCCCGAGGTGATTTTCAACGGCCCTGCCGGACGTCTGGAAGGCCGTTTCCATCCCGCCAAAAAGCGGAACGCGCCCATCGCACTGGTGCTGCATCCGCATCCGCAGTTCGGCGGGACGATGAACAATCAGGTCGTCTACCAGCTGTATTACATGTTCGCCCAGCGTGGTTTTGCCGTGCTGCGCTTCAACTTCCGTGGCGTCGGCCGGTCGCAGGGGTCCTTCGACCACGGCCAGGGCGAGCTGTCGGATGCCGCCGCGGCCCTCGACTGGGTGCAGACGGTTCATCCCGACGCACGCGGCTGCTGGATTGCCGGCTTCTCCTTCGGCGCCTGGATCGGCATGCAGCTTCTGATGCGCCGTCCGGAAGTGGAAGGCTTCATCTCGGTGGCCCCTCCGGCGAACCTCTTCGACTTCTCCTTCCTCGCGCCCTGCCCGTCGTCCGGTCTGCTCATCCATGGCGATAACGACAAGGTCGTGCCGCAGAAGGACGTGCAGAACCTCGTCGACAAGCTGAAGACGCAGAAGGGCATCGTCATCGATCACGAGACGATGCCCGGCGCGAACCACTTCTTCGAGAACAGCGTCGAGGAACTGATGCTGCGCTGTGGCACCTATCTCGACAAGCGCCTCGGCGTTGACGCCCTCCCCGTCCTGCCGCCGCCCCCGGCGGACACGGGCGAGGAGTTTGCCGAAGATCTGGACGAAGACGAGGAGTGATCCCCGTCATTTGTCCGGCGAAAGCCGTTCACGGCGTATCAAAACCCGTCAGAGCAATCTGGCGGGTTTTTTGTTGTGCGGGGGGCTCTGCAGAGGGGGCTGTAAGGGGCTCTGTGCCTTCCATCTCGCCTGGGCCGTCGCCCCGGCCACCGAGCCGGGGACCACTCGCTTCCAGAGCAGCGATGACATGTTTCCAAAGCTGAGGCTCGCAGGGCTAGCAGGGACTGCCGCAAGGCTCGGCGCAGCGGTAGCGCTCTGCAAATGAGTAGGCCCCGGCTCGCGCTCCGCTTGGCCGGGGCGACGGCCGAGAGGAGGCAAGGGCCTCGCCCCCCGCACAACAAAAAAACCCGCCGGACCACACCAGCGGGTTCTTCGAATTCAGGCAGCACTGCGCGGCTTACTGGCCCAGTTGCTGGCCCCATTACTGGCCAGGCGTCCAGGCCTGATAGTCGCCGGTCACTTCCGGGCGCTTTTCCGGGGTCAGGATCGAGCCCTTCGGGCGGTAAGCCTCCGGCGTGCCGGTGCGGTTGCCGTGATGCGGCGCCTGCCAGGACTTGGCGTGATAGTTCTCTTCCGTCGGCGGCGTATCGACGCGGTGATGCATCCAGCCATGCCAGCCCGGGGGGATCATCGAGGCTTCGGCAAGGCCATTATAGATGACCCAGCGCTTCTTGCCGCCCCGCTCCTTGTAATAGGTGTTGCCGAACTCGTCCTGACCGACAAGCTCGCCCTTGCGCCAGGTGAAGAACCGGGTGCCCATGGTCTGGCCGTTCCACCAGGTGAAGATTTGCAGGAGAAGGGTCTTCATCCGCTGTCTGCTCCGAATCGGGCGGACCAACTGCCGCCCCCGAAAAGGACTGGCTGCCACTGCAGCCCGATGTTGCGGCAACATGTAGCCGGAATTCTCCGGCCCGTCCACACGGCTGCGGCATTTTGCGCCGCTTCGCCGCAGCGCCGGAACAGGAAACCGGCCGCCTGGCGCTGCAGCTATCTCAGAGCCTTGCGCAGCGCAGCGAATCGCGGCCCCGGCACCGGCGGTTTCGGCTCGTCCGTCTTCGGCTTCTGCACCGGCTTTGGGGCGGTCCGGGCAACGGCCGCCATGCGTCCGGCCTGCGAATCAAGCGCCGCAGCAGCGTTCGAGCCATCCTCGTTGAAGACGTGCTCCACCGTCTCCTTCACTTCCTGATAGCGGCGGGTCGCCCGCTGGTGATAGGCGCGTGCACCATCCAGCGTCTTCATCTTGTCCGCCTGCTGCTCCAGCAAAAGGCCAACGCCTTCAATGGAGTAAAAACCGTTCTTGTCAGGGATCATCTCCCTTGCATCATTGAGCAGCCAGTTCAGCCGGGCGTGGAGCATGGAGGGCGAAACGGGCTTGGCCAACAGATGATGCGCCCCTGCCCGGAAGGCCTTCTCCACAAAAGCCCGCGTGCCATGGGCGGTGACGAACAGCAGCGGCACAAAACAGAGCGGTGCCATGTTCTTGTGCCGGATCAGCCGCAACATCTGGTAGCCCGTCGCCGGTTCCATGCGCCAGTCGGAGATGATGAGATTGGGCGGCTCGGTGAGCATGGATTCCAGCGCCGCATCCACCGTATCGAACACCCGAACCCGCTCGACCTTGAAGCTTAGAAGTATCGAGCGAAGAATGGTCTGCATCTGCCTTGAATCCTCGACGACAACCACGTCGAGTTCCTCGAAGGTCAGGCCATAGGCCGCATGATGGTTGGACATGAAATCAGGGCCCCTGCCGGAGATGAACCGCCCTTCTTCTCGCATGCCGCGCTTAAGCCCGCTTGAAATGCGGTGGCGGCCTTTTCGTCAAATTGTCATCATCAATCAGCAACATGGCAGGCATTGCTGGCATCGTCACCGCTTGGGCCCCTCGCGCGCTTCAATTTGATGCAAAATTGCAATGACCTGCATCAAATCACGGCTTTCCCCCGCTCTCCCCGATTTCCACAAGAGCTACTAGATTTAGATTGCCGGCCAATTTTTACACACAAGCGATAGTTCCACAAACTTGACGGTAACCGATGATTCACACTAATGTCCGGAACGTCACGATGAGTGTTCCGGCGGGCAGACTGGCGTCTGTTTCCGCCCAGTAGAACCGGTTTCCGGCAGCATCATGGACAGCGGCAGCGGCCTCCCGCGCGCCGCCTTCCGTTGCGCTGGCAGCTTGGACATCGCGGCACCCGGCTTCTGGCCGTCCGCATGCGGAAACACCAGTGGCAGGCCACCAGGGTGGCAGGATCAGGGAATTCCTCACTGAAAGAGTGAGCCCGGCTCTGAACCGGGCCTCGATTGACAGGGTAGCGGCACTATTGAACGTCCGGGATGCGGCTGCGCCCGGGCAACGGATTTTTGCGGCCTGACGCAAGGCGGATCGCCTGCCGGGCCGGCACGTTGAAGGGGGCATGGGAATGCGGATTGAACGGCGTTACACCAAGGATGGACAGTCCCCTTACGCTGAGATCGACTTCACCACGACCACGAGCGAGATCCGCAATCCGGATGGCTCCGTCGTGTTCCGTCTCGCGGACATTCAGGTTCCGGCCCAGTTCTCGCAGGTCGCCTCCGACATTCTCGCCCAGAAGTATTTCCGCAAGGCCGGCGTTCCGGCCCGCCTGAAGCCGGTGGAAGAGAACACCGTTCCCTCCTGGCTGTGGCGCCGCGAGGCCGACATGGCCGCTCTCGAAGCCCTGCCCGAGGGTGAACGCTTCGGCTCTGAAACCGACGCACGCCAGGTCTTCGACCGTCTGGCCGGCACCTGGACCTACTGGGGCTGGAAGGGTGGCTATTTCGACGGCGAAGCCGACGCCCAGGCCTTCTACGACGAGCTGCGCTTCATGCTGGCGACCCAGAAGGTGGCGCCGAACAGCCCGCAGTGGTTCAACACCGGCCTGCACTGGGCCTATGGCATCGATGGCCCCAGCCAGGGCCACTTCTATGTCGACTTCCAGACCGGCGAGCTGGTGAAGTCCGCCACCGCCTATGAGCACCCGCAGCCGCACGCCTGCTTCATCCAGTCCGTCGAGGACGATCTCGTCAACGAGAACGGCATCATGGACCTGTGGGTGCGCGAGGCGCGCCTGTTCAAATACGGCTCGGGCACCGGCTCCAACTTCTCGCGCCTGCGCAGCGAGGGCGAAAAGCTGTCCGGCGGCGGCCGCTCCTCCGGCCTGATGAGCTTCCTGAAGATCGGCGACCGCGCGGCGGGCGCCATCAAGTCCGGCGGCACCACCCGCCGCGCCGCCAAGATGGTGGTCGTGGATGTGGACCATCCGGACATCGAGGACTACATCAACTGGAAGGTCAAGGAAGAGCAGAAGGTGGCCGCCCTCGTCACCGGCTCGAAGATCTGCCAGAAGCACCTGACCGCCATCATGAAGGCCTGCGTCAACTGCGAGGCGGACAATGGCGACTGCTTCGACCCGGCCAAGAACCCGGCCCTGAAGCGCGAGATCCGCGCCGCCAAGAAGATGATGGTGCCGGAAAACTACATCCGCCGCGTTATCCAGTTCGCCCGTCAGGGCTACACCAACATCGAATTCCCCGCCTACAACACCGACTGGGATTCGGAAGCCTATCTGACCGTCGCCGGCCAGAACTCCAACAACTCCGTGCGCGTCACCGACGGCTTCCTCAAGGCCGTGACAGATGACGGCACCTGGGACCTGACCGCCCGCAAGGACGGCAAGGTGATGAAGACGCTGAAGGCGCGCGAGCTGTGGGAGCAGATCGGCTATGCCGCCTGGGCCTCGGCCGATCCCGGCATCCAGTATCACACCACCATCAACGACTGGCACACCTGCCCGGCCTCGGGCGAGATCCGCGCCTCCAACCCCTGCTCGGAATACATGTTCCTGGACGACACGGCCTGCAATCTGGCGTCCCTGAACCTGATGCAGTTCCGCCGCGAGGACCGTTCCTTCGACGTGGACGCCTATGAGCATGCGGTGCGCCTGTGGACCGTGGTTCTGGAAATCTCCGTGCTGATGGCGCAGTTCCCGTCCAAGGAAATCGCCGAGCTGTCCTACCGCTTCCGTACCCTCGGCCTTGGCTATGCCAACATCGGCGGCCTGCTGATGACCTCCGGCATCCCCTATGACAGCGATGCGGGCCGCGCCCTTTGCGGTGCCCTGTCGGCCATCATGACCGGCGTGTCCTATGCCACCTCCGCCGAAATGGCCGGTGAGCTGGGCGCCTTCCCCGGCTATGGCGATAACGCCGCCCACATGCTGCGCGTCATCCGCAACCACCGCCGCGCCGCCCATGGCGAGGCCGCGGGCTACGAACTGCTCTCCACCAATCCGGTGCCGCTGGACCATGCCTCCTGCCCGGACAAGGTGCTGATCGAGCGGTCGAAGCTGGCCTGGGACCGGGCGCTGGAGCTGGGCGAAAAGCACGGTTACCGCAATGCGCAGGTCTCCGTCATTGCCCCCACCGGCACCATCGGCCTGGTGATGGACTGCGACACCACCGGCATCGAGCCCGACTTCGCGCTGGTGAAGTTCAAGAAGCTGGCCGGCGGCGGCTATTTCAAGATCATCAACCGCGCCGTGCCCGAAGCCCTCGAGGTGCTGGGCTACAAGCCGAGCGAAATCGCCGAGATCGAGGCCTATGCCGTCGGCCATGGCTCGCTGGATCAGGCGCCCGGCGTCAACCCGTCCAGCCTCAAGGCCAAGGGCTTCACCGAGGAGAGCCTTGCCAAGCTCAAGGGCTCGCTGAAGTCGGCCTTCGACATCAAGTTCGTCTTCAACCGCTGGACGCTGGGCGATGAACAGCTGACCGCCCTTGGCGTCACGGCTGAGCAGATGAACGACCCGGCCTTCGAGCTGCTGCCGTTCCTCGGCTTCTCCAGGGCCGAGATCGAGGCTGCCAACATTCACGTCTGCGGCGCCATGACGCTGGAAGGCGCGCCCTTCCTGAAGAAGGAGCATTACCCGGTCTTCGACTGCGCCAACCCCTGCGGCAAGACCGGCAAGCGCTACCTTTCGGTGGAAAGCCACATCCGCATGATGGCCGCCGCCCAGCCCTTCATCTCCGGCGCCATTTCCAAGACGATCAACATGCCGAACGAGGCAACCGTCGACGACTGCAAGGAAGCCTACATGCTGTCCTGGCGGCTGGCGCTGAAGGCCAATGCGCTCTACCGCGACGGCTCCAAGCTGTCCCAGCCGCTCAACTCCCAGCTCATCGCCGATGAGGACGAGGACGCGGAAGAGGCTGCCGAGGCAATTGCCGCCAAGCCCGCCGCTGCCAAGGCTGAAGTCATCGCCGAGCGCATCGTCGAGCGGATCATCGAGCGCACCGTCCGTGCCCGCGAAAAGATGCCGGACCGGCGCAAGGGCTACACCCAGAAGGCCCGCGTCGGCGGCCACAAGGTGTATCTCACCACCGGCGAGTATCAGGATGGCCGCCTTGGCGAGATCTTCATCGACATGCACAAGGAAGGCGCCGCCTTCCGCTCCCTGATGAACAATTTCGCCATCGCCATCTCGCTCGGCCTGCAATATGGCGTGCCGCTGGAGGAATATGTCGACGCCTTCACCTTCACCCGCTTCGAACCGGCGGGCATGGTGCAGGGCAACGAGGCGATCAAGAACGCCACGTCGATCCTCGACTACATCTTCCGCGAGCTCGCCGTCTCCTACCTGGGCCGTCATGACCTTGCCCACGTGCCGCCGGAAGCCATCGGCAACACCGGCATCAGCGCGGGCGCCAGCGAAGGGCGCGGCGAACAGGGCGTCGTCTCCCACGGCCTCGTGCGCGGCCAGACCGAGCGCTTCCGCCTCGTCTCCGCCAGCGGCGAACCGGCCGGCTCGCTCGCCGGTCAAAGCGCAGCGCACGGTACAGCAGCAGGGGGCATCGCTCCGGCCGTAAAGGGCACCGCAACCGCCCCCATCGCCCAGACTTCCGCCGTCGCCACCGCCTTTGCCCGCTCGGGCAACACGGAACTGGCCGTCAAACTCGAAACCGCCCCCGCCCCGGTAGCGGCCCCCTCTTCCCCCAGCTCCTTGGCAGCCGAGCGCATCGCCCAGGCCCGGATGAAAGGCTACGAAGGCGAAAGCTGCTCCGAATGCGGCAACTTCACCATGGTCCGCAACGGCACCTGCCTGAAGTGCGACACCTGTGGTTCCACGAGCGGGTGCAGCTGAGGGGGGTGAGGTTTGCCCCGAACCGCCCCGGCTGATTAAGCCAGCGGGTGGTTTGGGGAAGCCATGAAAACGGAAAAACCCGCTTGCCGGAGACGGCGGGCGGGTTTTTGGGCGCTGATAGCGGCTTTAGAAGTGGGAGCTGACTGGCAGCTCTTGGCTATTGCTTCAACAAAGCAAAAACTATCGCTCTGCAATTGTACCGCCACTTCCAGAATTTGTGGGTAATTCCTTCTATTCAAAAATTACTTCTGTGTAGACTGGAGAAGAAGATATTCACCGCAATTGCCAAATCAGAACACTCTCTAAAATATTCAACGCGGCGCTTGCATCGATGACGTCCAACATCACATCTGTTACAGATGCCTAAGAAGATGATGATATATAGAGCGTATCGGTTATTCTAGGTTCTCGCGTCTAAAACTTGTTTCTCGTTAAAACTGAGTTTCAACCCCAGACCTTGGCCGAGGCCGCGTCAAAGTATTCAACCTTCAGTGCAGGAAAAGTTCGCGGTCGCAGCCCGACGATTTGATCAACGTTAGCGCGGATTTTTTGGTTCGCTTTACTGGATGGGTCGCCGTAAAGGCTGACAAACAGATGAACGATCTTCCCGCGACCAATCATATTTAGAACATGGGAATCAGTCTTCGCGAACGAGTGGCCATATACAAATAACGCCGTGCCTTCCCTTGATTTCGTCTGACACACGCTGGCGAAGCTTTTGAAATTGTGGTGAAGGTAGGCGCTGTGCTGGATCTTCGTCAGCTTGCTCTTGCTGTCGCCCTCTGCCACAAAAACTGGGAACAAGTTCTTTGTCAAAGCTTCATTTGCTTGGTCAACCAACGCCTTCCCGGTATTCACCCACGTGTACTTCTGTAGCTGGTAACCCGCATCGAACAAGTGAAGCGCTCCATGCAGATAATGGATGTTTTGGCCATGTGCGGCTCCTTCACCCTGCCATTCGACATAAGGTGCGTCGTAGTCTTCTTGATCCTTTCGGAATCCATCATCGTGATTCAATTGAATACGTGCCAGCACATCTTCTTCTTCGTGCATCAGTGCCCAATAGAGCAGCAGGTCGTAGTTCATCGTATAAATTTTACCGCTCGCTCCTTCGCCGACAAAGTTTGAGAGAAAGGTGCGGCAAGCGGCATAGCGCTCATCTGAGATGTCGCTTGGCCGGGCCGGATGACGGCCTGCGACGGCTTGGATAAGATCAGTCTTGAGCTTATCGGCATCGGCCAGCAGCCGCCCCTTAGTCTTTACGAATTTTGGCCTATAGACACTGACGATCGTAGCGGCGTTCTGAAGCGCACGAATGACCTCTTCGAAGTCCTGAGTGGCCATCTCCGAAAAGATCGTGACCAGTTCGTTGGACATGGTCTTCTTGGCTTCTTCGAAGAGAGAGCCATATGCAAAGATGTCCGGCTTGCAGGCGATGCTGAAGCCGTTGCCAATCAGAAGGTGCTTCTTGCCGTATATGTCAGCGTTTTTGAGTGCCTGACCGAAGTCGAAAATTTTGACGGTCATAACACTTTCCCATCCACGACGGCTTTGAGAAAGCTGACGATAAGTTTGCCTGCCTCGGGTTTGCTGAGGTTCTTATCGGTGAATTGGGAAATGCGAGTTTCCCGGCCCGAAGTCCGATTTGTCTTGAAAGCGGAAACGGAAGCGTTCGATCCAACTGCAGGCGTTTGCTCAAACCGATAGGTGTGCCGCGCATCTTCGCCGCGTAGCATTCCCGTGGCATCAACTGTCCAGTGTCCCGAATACGAGAGTTTTTCGAGCGCGCGCCTCATATCTAATGCCGACTGAAAGCGTTTGGCGGGATTTGGGGCAATTGATGTCATGACCGCACGGCAAACCGCATTCGGGATGAAGGGCGGAAAGTCTGCGCGGGTGATTAGCGATCCCCTCGCAAGTGCATCAGCATAAGCAGCATCACCAAGCGTGTTAAACTTCGCTTCGAGGGCAGGAAGACCAACCAGCAATCTAAAAAGGGTAAGGCCGGTCTGGAAAATGTCTGTGCGCGCTTCGATGCCGTTGCCTGCAACCGTCTCTGGGGCGGCGTGAAGCACATACCAACTCGAAGGTTGAACGGGCGCTCCGGTAGCTGAAATGCCGACGATTCCATAGTCGGCAAGTTTAGCTTGACCTTGCCGACCGCGCAAAATGTTCTGCGGTTTCACGTCGTTGTGGAAGAAGTTGTGAAGATGCAGGTGCTCCAACCCTTGAAGCATATCGATTACCGTGCGCAAGGCAGTCGGCAACGGCAAAAAGTTTCGCGGATTTGCGAGAGTCGTTATTGAACCCTCTGGAAAATAATCCATTGCGATGACCACTTTACCGTCGGTAGCAACATCAGCCTGATGCACCCGCACAAGATTGTTGTGCGTGAACGCATGACCAACCTGAGCTTCGCGCAGACGCTCGTCGATGCCAATTCCAGCATTCAGGACCTTGATTGCGTACTCGTGATTTACCGCCTGATCCTGTGCCAGCCAGACCTCACCGAAAGAACCACGCCCGATAGGCCGCATCAGGCGATATTTATTGTAGAACGTGGTACCGTTCGTGATCGGCAGGGCGGCAGGGACGAGGTTCATGGGTTACTCGCCCCCCACCATGCCGCTATAATCGCGTCGGCCATTTTGCTGTCCCAGTAGCGTGTCGTCTGACCGACACGCGCAATAGCGTGGTCGCGAACCTGAGCGCTCCTTGTGCCGAGAGAAGCGTATATCTTCGTAACAACAGGCTTGTTGTGCAGACCGCAATAGAGAAGCAGCGCGGCTTCCTGATACGATGCAACGCGTTTCGCGTTGTTATCACCCTGCGTAAACTCACCCTTCTTGATGACAACGCGGGCTATATCAGGATGTGTATGGAAAATCCGCTCAAACTCACGATAGAGCCAGGTCACCTTTGCGGCATCCTCTGCGCAATCGGCGGGGAAGCGTAGACGACTTTCGGCGTCTACATTGAGGAGCACCAACGGTATTGTAGTACCATCGACAATTGCATAACGCGGTGTCGCTGGATCGCTTCGAAAGCCTAGTACAATCAGGGGCTATCTCCCTAATTTCTTATAATGCAACCGAGAATATATCGCCATTCTCGTCCAAACTGAAGAGTTTAGAGCAAAATAAATAAACTTTGATTTGACGTTTGGTGATCACCAAGCAGCGCTGGGTTTGCCGGAGGCCGATTTCGTTTAGTTACGCGGCCATGGTTTCAATTCCGAGAGCTGCGTAGAAGTTGGCCTCGGCTTCTGCCGGTGGAAGTTTCCGACCGGCTCGAGCAGGTGGCGGCAGTGACAGCTTTCGTCCGCAAGCCGTGTCCCATCCGTAAAGCGCAAGCAATAACAAAAACCGATCCAAGAGCGGGTTAGGCGGGCACCAGCACCATCCCACACTCCGCGCCGTCCCGGTCCTGTGCCGGGACCTGTAAGGGACGCAATGGCAGGAAAACTGTAGAGAATGTAACTCCCGACAGGTCAGCCCCCTCCCCTCCATCATCATCCCGGACGCAGCGCAGCGGAGATCCGGGAGCGGTGAGCCGGGGCTTCCCGTCACGCTCCACTAGCACCCCGGCTCTCCGGTCCCGGCTCGGAGGCCGGGATGACCTATTGGGAGCTTTGAGGACCATGACAGGCCCCGGCATGCCGAAGACTTCCAGGCCGGGGCGGCGCGGTGGAGGTGCGGGTGGGCGCAGGCGAGACCGGTTTCTGCCGATGCCCTTCGCGGCACTGCGGGGAATGGGCCTTGCGCGGCGGGCTGTGGCCGCGCAAGGGGTGATGGTCACAGCATGGCCATCTGCTCAGCGAAGGGATCGACCAGGACCTTGCACTGCGTTGTGCGCTGGCGCAGGGATTCGAACGCCAGGGGCATGGCGTTCAGTCCCACCACCTCGGAAATCAGGTTCTGCGGCGCAAAGCGGCCCGAATCCAGGGCGTCGATGGCATTGGCGAATTCGTGCATGTTGAAGAAGACGGACATGACGACCGTTACTTCCTTCGAGATCGCCCGGAAGGAATCCAGATGATCCGGCGCCGTGCAAAGCCCCAGGACGACGACCTTGCCGCGCGGGCGGACCAGTCCGATGCAATGGTCGATCAGGCCGGGCCGGCCGACGCATTCAAACACGATGTCCGGCGGTCCCTCGCATTCGGCAGCAACCCTGTCTGCCATGTCCGGGCCCGAAATCACGAAGCCGGTGGCCCCGAGGGTCATCGCACGCTCTGCCTGCAAATCGGTCAGATCCGCCAGAACAACCTTGCGCGCGCCCATGCGCCGCGCCCAGAAGGCGACCGCAAGGCCGATCGCGCCGGCACCGGCGATCAGAACGGTATCGCCCGGATTCATCCCTGACCGGGCAATGCCATGCAGCGCCACGGCCAGCGGCTCCGCCAGCGCGCCATCGGCCGCGGAAATCCCCCATGGCAGCCGCCGGCACTGATGCGCCTCGACGGCCGCATATTGCGCAAAGCCGCCGCCGATCAGGGTCATCTTTTCGCACCATGCGGGTTCACCGCGCAGGCATGAGGCGCAGCTCCCGCATCCGCGAATGGGCGCAACGCTGACCTGATCGCCCACCTTCAGCCCGAAGGCATCGCCGCCGGTCTCGAGGATCTCCCCGGAAAATTCGTGGCCGAGAATATCGCCCTTGCGAACGCCGAAGACTTCCTCCGAGGTCATGTGCAGATCGCTGCCGCAAATCCCGCAGCGGCAAACCTTCAAGAGAACCTGCCCGCGCCGCGGTTTCGGATCCTCGGCATCGCCGATGACGAGCGGTTTACCGATCCTGTCGAAAAGCGCGGCCTTCATGACGTCCTCCCGGTCCTGGTTGCTTGAGGTGTGACCAGCTTGCGGCCAACGGGGAACAGCGGGATGTGGATGCGGCTGGAGATCAGGCCCCATACGCCCTGACGGGCATAAAGGGCGGTCAGCAGCGTCATCAGGCCGAGCACCACCATGTAGACCGCGCCATATTGCGCAAAGAAGCGGTCGGCGACGAAATAGATCAGCGCCCCCACCAGCACGCCTTCGATGGTTCCGATACCGCCGACCATGACGATGAAGATGCAGATGTTCGCCCAGCTTGGATTGAACCCGGCGGCCGGCGTGATGCGCAACTGCGCCATGTAGTAGATCGCACCGGCAAGTCCGGTTCCCATGGCCGCGGCCACAAAAATCAGGAACCGCAGTCTCTTGACGTTGACGCCCTGGCTTTCGGCGGCAACCGGATTGTCGCGCATCGCCCTGAGCGCCAGCCCATGGCGCGAGCGCAGCAGCCAGTAGCTGCCGCCCACGGTCACAAACAGCATCGAGGCGCAAAGCCAGAGAATTCCAACCTGGCGCTCATGAAGAGAATACTGGCTCATCACACGAAGCGTCATGCCCGAGCCCGCGTTGACATAATCGATATTCAACACGATCAGCATCACCGCCTCTGCCACCACCCAGGTGCCGATGGCAAAATAGGGCCCGTCGAGACGATGAAGCAGGGCATAGGCCGGAAGCGCGAGCAGCCCCGGCACGAGGACACTGAGCCAGACAGCCAGGAATGGATTGATGCCGAAATTGGAGGCAAGCACGAACACCGTGTACCCGGCGACGCCGACAAAGGCCTGCTGGCCGACGGAGACGAGACCGGCATAACCGGCCAGAAGGTTCCACATCTGGGCAATCGCCAGGTAGACGGAAAATTCCACCACCCAGCGTATATGGCCTGAATGCCCCCACCAGGGCATTGTGATCATCGCGGCGAGAAGGACGATGCAGGACGCCGCAGCAACCCGGCTGGAACCTGTGTGGCGGATCACCGTCACATCGGGACCAGCCATGCCGGCAGCGGTTGGAAGAG
Organism: Pannonibacter sp. I15F10I1; assembly: GCF_900185665.1. Taxonomy (NCBI): domain Bacteria; kingdom Pseudomonadati; phylum Pseudomonadota; class Alphaproteobacteria; order Hyphomicrobiales; family Stappiaceae; genus Pannonibacter; species Pannonibacter sp. I15F10I1. The sequence continues at coordinate 269,773 of NZ_FYAN01000026.1, read as the reverse complement.
CTGTATTTGCGGTGGTCATGGGGTCAGCCTCTGCTCATCAGGCCTTGCGGGCGGGTGGCAAGAACGATCAGAAAAGCAAGATGGCCCGCCAGCGTTCCAAAGCCCGGATCGATGCGGAAGCCGATGGCCTGGGCAATGCCGAGCACCATCGCGCCGGCGAAACCACCCCAGATCGAGCCCATGCCGCCGATGATGACCGCCTCGAAGGCGAAGATCAGCTGGGCCGGGCCATCGGCGGGCGACACGGTGGCGCGCAGCGCGAAGAAGACGCCTGATAGGCCGAGAATGCCCACGGCAATGGCCGTGGCATAGGCATAGACGACCAGCGGGTTCACACCGGTCATGGCCGCTGCCTCGGTGTCAGCAGCGGCAGCGCGCAGCGCGCGGCCGAAACGCGTACGGCGCATGAGGAGGTCAAGCCCTCCCGTGAGAAGCGTTGCAGCGATCAGGATCAGCAACGGCAGCAGGCCGATATAGATGCCGCCGATATCCACCGAGGCCGCCTCGATGCCTCCCCCCTGCATCGAGCGGGTGTCAGCCGACCAGATCTCCAGCATCAGGTTCTGCAATGCGATGGAAAGACCGAAGGTGGCGATCAGGGAAGGCAGCGGATCTCCGCCGACCACCTTGTTGAGCACGAGTTTTTGCAGGCCCCAGCCGATCAGCGCCGCCAGGGGCACGAGAACCAGAACCAGCGGCAGCGGTCCCATGCTGAAGGCGACGGAGGCGGATATGCCGATCAGCGCCAGCAGCACGACCAGATCGCCATGCGCGATATTGACGAGGCGCATGACACCGAACATCAGCGCCATGCCGAGCGCATACTGGGCATACATGCCGCCAAGCAGAACGCCCTGGATCAAGGCATCAAGCCACTTCATGACCAGCTCCGAAATAAGCTTGCGCGATGTCCGCGCGGGTGACGTCGCACGACATGCTTTCGAGCGTGATATGCCCTTCGAGCATGCAGTACAGGCGGTTGGAGGCGCTCTGGGCGAGCATCACATCCTGCTCCACGAGCACGATGGAGGTGCCTGTGCGGGCGATTTCCGGCAAAACCTCGTAGATTTCGCGGATCACCTTGGGCGCAAGGCCAAGCGAGATTTCGTCGCAGAGCAGAAGCCGGGGCTGGGCGAGAAGCGCGCGCCCGATGGCCACCATCTGCTGCTGTCCCCCCGACAGCTTTTCGACCTGGGCACTGCGCCTTTCCCGCAGAACCGGAAAGAGCTTGTAGATGCGCTCCAGTGTCCAGATCCTGCTGCTGGTCTTGCGGGCATGATCGATGGCAACCCTCAGATTGTCCTCGACCGACATTCCGGCAAAGAGGCGCCGTCCCTCCGGCACCATGGCGACGCCAAGCTGAACCATGTGATGCGGCTGACTGCCGCCAACCGGCTGGTCCTCGAACAGAACCATGCCGCGGTCAACGGGCAGCAGCCCCATGAGCGCCCGCAGGAATGTCGATTTGCCGGCACCGTTGGCGCCGATGAGGGCAACGGTCTCTCCGGCGGAGATGTTGAAGTTCACCGAAAACAAGGCCTGGAAATCGCCATAGCGGGCCATGAGGTTCCGTGTTGCAACAAGAGGTGGCGCCGCTGTCATGCCTCGATCCCCATGTAAACGCGCTGGACATCCGGATTGGCAATCACCTCCTTCGGCGGCCCCTCGGCGATTTTCTCGCCAAAATTCAGGACCAGCAGCCGGTCGGCCACCGCCATGATTGCGTTGAGCACGTGTTCGATCCAGATGATCGTGATGTTGCGCTCCCGGATCTTCCGGACGAGTTCAACCAGTTGGCGGGATTCTTCTTCGGTAAGCCCCCCGGCGATTTCATCGAGCAGCAGCAGTGCCGGGTTGCTTGCCAATGCCCGCGCCAGTTCAAGGCGCTTCCTGTCGAGAAGTGTGAGCGATCCGGCTGCCAGATTGGCCTTTGCCGACAGGCCGCATTCCTCAAGGATCGCTGCGCAAAAGGCATTCGCCTGCCTTTCGCTCAAGGATGCGCCGAACATGGCAGCGACCATGAGATTTTCAAAAGCGGTCATGCCGGCGTAAGGCTTCGGAATCTGATAGGTCCGGCCAATGCCACGGCGGCAGCGCTTGTGTGCCGGCTCGGACCGCAGCCTCTCGCCTTTGAACACGACCTCGCCGGAATCCGGCGTCACGTCACCGCTGATCATGTTGAACAGCGTGGTCTTGCCTGCCCCGTTCGGTCCCAGAATTCCGAGGATCTCCCCGGTGTGGACGTCGATATCCAGGTCATGCAGGACCCTCAGGGCACCATAGGACTTGGATATTCCCCGGCCCGATAGAATGATCTGCGCCATCACATGCTCTCTTGTGCATTGAAACCGGCGCTTCCGGACATCCTGTTCAGGGTGTCCGGAAGCGCTTCACAGCGTCACGACCATTTGATCGGCTGAAGCTGGGCCTCGGGCTCAATGAGCTTGCTGACGGAGTTGTCGACGATCTTCAGATCGTACATCCACTTGTCGCTCTTCACCCACTGGCCGCCGAAGATCGGTGTCTTGCAGATATTGGCATGCGGCCCGGAGCCAAATTTGATCGGGCCGACCAGCGTGTTGAGGTCGGTCGCCTTCAACGCGTCGCGGATGGAAGTCCGGTCCAGCGGATCCCGCGCGCGTTTCAAGGCGTCAATGGCAACTTCCCACAGCGCATGGGCATAACCCAGCGGCTGGATCCATTGCTTCTTCATCCTGCTTTCCCAGGCATTGGCCACGGCGCGGCTGTCTTCGCCGGTCAGCGACGACTTGAACGGGAAGGCCGGCGTCCACCAGACTTCCGAGCTCATGCCTTCGCCGAGCGGCCCCATCGCCTCCACGCCCGAAGGGAACAGCAGGGCTGCGGCGACCGTGACCACCTTCGGATTGAACTTCTGCTGGCTGGCCTGCGTGATGAAGGTCTTGAGGTCCGACACATAGGTGATGCCGCCAACGATATCGCAGCCGCCCCTCTTGTATTCGGAGATCTGCGCGGAGAAATCATTCGTGCGCGGCTGAAACATGCTCGGCACGATGGTCGTGAAACCGGCATTTTCGACAGCTGGCGGCAGACCATAATCGCGGTTGCCCCAGGTTTCGCCATCCGCATTGCGCGGAAACAGCATGCCGACATTCCTGTTCGTCTCCAGCGACTGCCAGAGGCCGACAAAGGTTGCGAGCGCGTCCTCAAGCCCCCAGAAGAAGTGATAGGTCCAGTCAAAAGGCATCTTATCGCCGCCCCGCGGCATCACAAAAGCCTGCCATGGCGCGGCGGACGAGATGCTGGGCACGCCGTTGAGCTCGGCCTGATCGGCGGCCGAATTGATGACGTCGGTGGTGGATGCAGGGATCAGAAGCTGGACATTGTCGTTGAGGATCAGTTCGCCCGCGAGTTCCGCCGACTTGTTGGGATCGGACTGGGCGTCGCGCACCAGGATCTCGACCTCATAGGTCTTTCCATCGTTCTGGATGCCGTTCGCCAGCAGTTCCCTGACGATGTCAAGCGTGTAGCTGTCGGCCTCGCCGAATGGCGAAAGCGGACCTGTCAGTGGACTGATGAAGCCGACCTTGATCTTGCCGCCGGATGCCCGGACCAGGCCGGGCATGGCGAGAGTCGCGGCAGCTGCCCCCATGGTTTTCAATGCAGTGCGGCGCGAAAACCGCGTCCCGTTGATGCCTTCCAGTAAAGTTTTCATGCTCCCCTCCCGTTGCTGAAAAAACGGCGCCGGGTCATCTCCTCCATGCCCGCCGCCCCGAATGAATCAATCTCCGGGCCGTAGATGCAGCCCCCCGTCGATCACCATTTGCGCGCCCGTGACGTAAGACGAGGCCGGTGATGCCAGATAGAGCGCGAGCCCCTTGATCTCGGAGGTCTCGGCCACGCGATGCAGGACCGACCATTTCTCGAAGGCCGCCCGGTCGGCGGCGTTCCGCAGCCTTCCACCTGCGATATTCGTCACGAACGGTCCGGGTGCGATGGCATTGACGAGAATGTTGTAACGGCCCAGTTCCATGGCGGCCTGGCGAACCAGATGCGCCACGCCGGCCTTGGCCGGCATGTAGGGTGTGCCGACGATTCCGTCGTTGTAGAGGGCGGCACAGGATGATGTGGCGATGATACGCCCGCCGCCCGACTGTTTCATGTAGCGCGCAGACAGCTTGATCGTGTTGAAGACGCTCGTCAGATTGGTGGCGATGACCTTGTCCCAATGCTCGTCTTCGAGATTGTCGATCTCCCCATGCGGATTGCGCTCGCCCTCTGGCGTCAGAAAGCCCGGCCCCGCATCGATCCCGGCATTGGCGAAGACGATATCGATGCTGCCATGCTCGGCAAAGACGCGGGCGAAGGCCTCCTCCATATTGGTCCGGTCGGTGACATCCACAGCCTGTCCCCAGACATTGGCGCCCCATACATTTCCCCCCGCCCGGCGAAGCGCGCCGAGCGTGTTGTCGAGTTCGGTCCGGCTGATGTCGAACAGGCAGACCTTGGCGCCGTTTTCGGCCAGTACTTCCGCATAAGCGCGGCCAAGTCCGCTGGCTGCGCCCGTGACGATGGCCGATTTTCCGGCCACATCGAACATTTTCTGCAATGACATGCGAGCAATCCGTTGATGTCTGGAAGATCTCAGATGAACATTTCCTGGTTGATTGGAATGCCCTTTTCCTCGCAGTAGCTCGTATAGTGGTTGATGAACCAGAAGACATCCGCGGTGAAATCGTATTGGCCCTTGTCGTCGTAGAATTCGATGGGGCCATTGATCCAGAAAATGGCCTTCACGCCGTTTGGATCGTCTGAATAAAGCGTGTGGTCAGTACCCGGCAGCTCGTAGATGAAATCACCCGGCCGTGCGACCCAGCTATACTCGTAATAGGCGAAAGAGCCTTCCAGCGTCAGAGCCGAGACGACCCCGCGGTGACGGTGCGTACCGATCCGGCCGCCGCCCTTCACCCAGAGAATATTGGCGACCGAGTTGGTCCGAACGTCGAAACAGAAGTGCTTGATCGCAGCGCTGTCGCCGAAGGGAACCCAGGGGTTGCGGGCATCATCACCCGGAATATGAGCGCCCTCGCGGGCATATTTCAGAATGGTCTGGTGATGCGGTTCTTCAGGCAGTCTGACGATCTGCGCCAGCTTGGTCATGGAAAATCTCCTCCCGGTTTTCCTTGTCTCAGCAAGTAAGATCACTCTGGATTTCAGGTCAGGAGAGGGTCAACGGGATAATTCCGCGAAACTCCAGGAACATTGAAGACAGAACTCAAGCTATTGATTCAAAACATCTAAAATCGTCGCTGCAGCGCAAAAATGACAGGACCAGCCGCCCGTTTATCAGCCTTGCAATGAATGAAATGATGAAACCGGTTTATTATTTCGTCACTTTATGGCTCGATCGAGCCAGTCGGTGCGGTTGATGAACGGGAGGTCATCATGAAGATCAACAGCGGTCAGGAGGCGCTTCTCGACCGGGGTGGAAGGCCTACCTTGCGCGAATTGCTGGCGCATCTCGTCTTCAGTCCGGTGAATGGGGTCCTGCGTCTCGGCGACGCCAGGATGGTCCTGCAGCGGACGAGCTTTCTCAGCCATCTGCGTGAGGAGATCGTGCGCAACTACGGGCGCGAGGATGCGTTCGTGCTTCTGCTGCGGCTCGGCTTTCAGGCTGGTGTCGAAGACTCCCGTTTTGTCCAGGCATCCTGGCCCAATCTTGATCCGGGTGATGCCTTTACCGCCGGCACGAGGCTGCATACCGTCAGCGGCGTTACCCGCGTGGAAACCGTCCACAATGACTTCGACTTCAAGAAGGGCAAATTCTCGGGCGAGTTCCTCTGGCATGAAAGCGCCGAAGCCTCCGAACACCGCAAACATTATGGCGACGCAAGTGAGCCGGTCTGCTGGTCGCTGGTCGGCTACGCATCCGGCTACGCCACCCACGCGCTCGGTAAACTGATTGTCTACAAGGAGACCGAGTGCAAGGCGATGGGCCACAAGCACTGCCGGGTGGTCGGAAAACCGGCGGAGGTCTGGGGAGAGGATGATCTCACGGTCCAGCTGTTCCGCCAGCAGATCATGCCGCGGTATCTCAGTGAGGAAGTCCGCACGCGGCCGCAGCGGGCCAGTCCGCGGGCGAACCCGAAGGATGGAATTGCGCGGCTCGAAGCCGTGGTGGTGGAACCGGTGCGCGGCCAGCTTGAGAGAATTGCCGCGTCGGGCTTGCCGGCGCTGATCAGCGGGCCGGCCGGCAGTGGCAAGGCCATCGCTGCCGGCTATCTCGCCAAGCTTGTGGCTCCGGGCACCAGGACATTGGACTTCGTGCCTGGACATGGATTGACGCAGGAGAAACTGCTTGCGTTGCTCACGCCACCTGCAAACCGGTCGGGTACGCGCCAGGTGCTTGTGTTGCAGGATCCCGAAGCGCTGGACCCAGGCCCTCAGATCCTGCTGGAGAACCATCTGCGCGCCGCCCCTGATCTGCTGCGCCGCAGCCCTCTGCTGATCATGTTGAGCGAAGCCTCACCGGCAGACTTCAGCGCCGATTGCCGTCTGCGTCCTGCACTTCGATGCATCCTGACGGCAACTTGCGTGGTGATGCCGCCGCTGTCGGCGCGCCGCAGCGATATCCCGGAAATTGCGCATAGCATGGCCGAGACGATTGCCGCGAGAATCCACGCGCCCGTCCGGGAGTTGAGCCCAGCAGCGGCACGCGTTCTATCGGACCTGCCTCTGCAGCAGAACCTGATTTCCCTTGAAACGATCATCGGCAAGGCGATGATGGAGGCATCGCCGTCGCAGCAGATCGAAGCTGCCCCGGTTGAAAAAGCCTGGGCTGAACTCCGCGCCTATATGGCGCCCACGGCTTCGGCCGGATCTCTTGAGACCGCCGCCCGCATGGCGTTTGATGCCGACGGTTTTGATGTGCAGCGTCTGAACGGAATGCTCTATGCGCTCGCCATGGACCGGGCTGCCGGAAACGTGGCACGCGCCGCCGAGTTGCTTGGACTGAGCAGGCCCCAGTTGGCCTATAGGCTCCGCGGAACGAACGCCCCGTGATCCCAAACACCATGCTCGCGGCATCGCCCGGCTCCGGGAGGGCGCAGACCACGACAGGAACAATCCCCGAAAGATTGGCGGCTTGCGTGGTGACGTCACGCAGGCTGCCCATTCGCGGGGGACCTTTCATGCCGCCTGCTTGGCAGACTGTCCAATCAGACGGGCTCCGCCGACCGGCAAGGACCGTTGCAGGTCATCGGCAAGCAGACGGTAACAACGGATGCGTGAAGAGCGTCCGGGACCGTGTGGCGGACGAGCGTTACGGCTTCGTGCGTCATCACCTTCTGCCCGCCGGCTCACTGGTCCTGGCTCACTGGTCCTGGCGCGTCCTGGGCTTGGCCGGATGACGATGGAGAGGTGACGTGTCTGTCAATAAACTGAAGGCGGCCCCGGTTGGGCCGCCTTCATGAGTTCTATGCGTTCAGATCTCAGCTTTCCGCCGTTCCCCGCGCCTTGCGGGTGGCCTCGAGGGCTTTCTGCAGATAGGCGTCGCGGTCATAGACATCGCCGAAATAGCCGATGCTGCCATCCGTCTGCGGCCAGGCGGTGAAATAGGCGATATAGACCGGGATGTTCCCGGCAACGTCTTCCGAGTTGTTCTTGCCTGTGGCAATGCGGCTGGCCACATGCGCCTCGGTCTTGCCCAGCACGGCGGCGGCCATGGCGCGCGGGTCGGCAAGGCGCACGCAGCCGTGGCTGAAGGCGCGCATGTCCTTCTTGAACAGCGAGCGCGACGGCGTGTCATGCATGTAGATGGCGTGCTTGTTGGGGAAGAGGATCTTCAGCTCGCCAAGCGCGTTGTCATCGCCTGGGCGCTGGCGCACGTTGACCCGCATCTTGCCGGTGGCCACCGCATGCCAGTCGACACTGGCCGAGGAAATCGGCTTGCCCGCCGCCGTCGTCACCTCATATCCGGCCTTGTCGAGCCACGCCGGATCCTGCTGCAGCTTCGACAGCTTCTCATTGACGATGATCGAATAGGGCACGCCCCAATAGGGGTTGTATTCCACCGTCTCGATGGTGTCGTAGAAGAAGTTGGTCTGGTTCGACTTCTTGCCGATGACCGCGCGCATTTCCAGCGGCGTCTTGCCCGGCTCGAAATAGGCAACCGTGAAGGCCGGCTGGTTGATGAAGACGCGGCGCTCGCCCAGGTTTTCCGGCAGCCAGCGCATCCGCTCCAGCGCCAGTTCCACCTTGGCGATCTTCGAGGCGTTGCTTTCGCCCGTCAGCGCCTGGATGGTGCCCGCCCCCACCACGCCATCGGCATTGAGCCCGGTTTCGGCCTGATAGGCCTTGACCAGACCGGCGATGGCATCGCTGTAAAGCTCCTCGCCCATATAGGTGTCGAGCAGATCCTTGTGCGCCTCCAGAAGCGCCGCCGAGCCGCGCAGGCGGATGGCGGCGACCACATTCTTCACCTCGGGGCTGGACTTGCCGGCTTTCAGCAGCGTGCCGGCCGCAATCACCACCTGCGGGGTATCGGCGGTCTCGCGCTTCAGCCGCGCCAGCTCTTCAACCAGCGCGGTGAACTGGGGCGATGCCAGCTGGCGCGAGCGCAGGTACTGTCCCGCATCGGCAGCCGCCGCCAGTCCTTTCGCCTCGGCCGTCAGGTCCACCTTGTGGCGCGGCAGGTCGTGATAGCCGGAGATGCGGTTCGGATCGACACGGCCACGGCGCGCATCCAGCACATAGGTCAGCGCCGCGATGGACGCCTTGACCTCAAAATCCACCAGAGCCGCATCGCGGGCCGCCGGCTCAAGGCCGGTGAGCGCAGGCGCCTCGACCCGGTAATCGGCCGGATCCAGCCCGAAATCCCCTGCCCGCTCCAGCTCGGACTTCAGCGCGGCAAACCGGGCACCGGGCGCACCATTTTCGACCCAGATGAAACGCGGCTCCTGCGCATAGAACGCTTCGACCACCTTTGCCACTTCCGGCAAGGCCTTGAAGCTGAGCGCAGCAAAGGCCGGGCGTGCCGCGTCAAAGGCCAGAGCCGCCTTATCCTCGGCGGGCTCCGGCTGAACGGCCGGCGAAGCGATGCTGCCGGTCTGGTCAGCCACAGAGTGAGGTGCAACGGCCTGAGGTGCAACGGGCTGAGCGGACACGGTCAGCGCTGTGCCAGTCTCACCGGACGTGGCACCGCCGGCCGTTTGAGCTGCTGCGGGCTGGGGGCTTACGGCCAGCGCCTTCAGAGAGAAGGCCGCCAGCTGATCGGCCTTGTACGTGTAATATTTCGGAGCGGAGACCTTGTTGGCGGCGATCACGGCCTTGTCCAGCACCGGCGCCGGTGCCGGCTGAACAGGCTGGGGCTCGTCCACGGGACGTCCGCCGAAAATCCGGTCCAGAAACGCATCGGCAGGCTGAACGCTGGCGGTCAGCGTGAGGGAAGCAATGGCAGCGCTTGCCAGAAGTGTGGAGAGGAAACGTGCGGGCTGCAGCGTATGACGCATGGTCTCAAAAGGCCTCAAGCTCGAAATCAGATGAGGACCGGCCACTCGCCCCCGGGGCCAATCCGCTCAATGATGCCGGGGCAGTCCACAAAGCCTCGCAGGTATAAGATCTTGCCGCTGTGACCGGTGTCACAGGAACGGCGGACCGGCAGATGGAGCCCGGTTTCCGAACGTTCAGACCCTGCAGACTGTTCCGCTGGCAGAGCGCAAAGCTACCCTGCCCGCAGCAACCAGATGGTTAATGAAACCCAACCTTCACAACAGTTTGAAGCGGATGCCCGGCCCCGGCGCGCCCCTGCATTTCTCTGCAAGGGCGGCCATCAGGTCCAGCCATCCGTAGGCTTCCGCAACACTCCGTCAGAACGGGATCTCGTCGTCCATGCCGCCGCCATAGCCGCCGCCTGCACCACCGGAGCCGCCAGAGCCACCGCCATACCCGCCGCCGCCACTGGAGCCGCCACCGTAACCGCTGCCGCCGCTCGAACCACCGCCATAGCCGCCGCCACCGCTGGAGCCGCCTTCATAGCCGCCGCCTGAGCCGTAATCCGGCAGTGCGCCACCACCACCGCCGCCGCCGCCTTCACCGCGCCCGTCCAGCATGGTCAGTGCCGAGTTGAAGCCCTGCAGCACCACTTCGGTGGAGAAGCGCTCCTGGCCGCTCTGGTCCTGCCATTTGCGGGTCTGCAGCTGCCCTTCGATGTAAACCTTCGCGCCCTTGCGAAGATATTGCTCGGCGATCTTGCAAAGGCCTTCATTGAAGATCACCACCCGGTGCCATTCGGTGCGCTCGCGCCGCTCCCCCGACCCGCGGTCCCGCCACGTCTCGGACGTGGCAATGCGCAAATTGGCGATGGGACGGCCATCCTGCGTGCGGCGGATCTCGGGATCCGCCCCCAGATTGCCAACCAGAATGACCTTGTTCACGCTACCCGCCATACCAGTGGCTCCTGCTTTTGTCTGTCGTTTGTCGTCCAATCCCGGCACGGGCACAGCCCAAGGCCGGCGCCGCCCTGCGCCTGCCCGCTGCTCACAAGAACAGCCTGGAAACACGCCCCTTCCGGCCCGGAAGCCAGATCAGGCGCCCTTCTGGACGGCAGCAGAAACCGGTTGATCGGGCGACCCTAACGCCTCTTCGCCCCTCATGCGAACCATTCTGCCCGGCTGCGCCGCGTTGTCCACAAAGCTGGCCGCTTTCAAGCCGCTGCTGGCATAGATTGTTCTTTTTTTGTTCCTGTCGTCAAGAGCCATTTTCCTGCCTTGGCGGAAAAGACCCGGCCCCACCGGAAAAGAGGCACGACAGCAGTTTTTCGCGGAGATGCGGCTTGCTTCAGATTTTTGTTCCTGTTACGTTCCTTACGAAATGTGATCCGGCAGACCCGCAAAAAACGTAGGCCAAGCCGCAGATTGTCAAAGGCCTGCCCTTGAAGATGCGAAGGAAGGACCGCAGATGAGACAGACGGAACATTCCGGACAGACGGGTCCGTCCTTGCCGGTCAAGCACGAACCATCGCCGCAGCTCAGGCTTTTCTCAGGCTGATTTTTTCACGAGCCTTCCACCGCGCCTGACCGGAACAGGCCAGGACATTCTCACCCGCACAGCATTTTGCCAGTTGAGGCCTGTTGTGCGGCGCTTATAACTGCTGCCAGTTTTCATGCCCGCGCCGGGCAAGTTCAGGACGATACCGATGGCCAAGGATGCCGCCGCCGAACCGCAGAGCAAGGAACAGGGATCTGCCCTGACGGGCCTCAGCCGTGACAAGATGATTTCCATCCGCGGCGCGCGCGAGCACAATCTCAAGAACGTTGATCTGGACCTGCCGCGCGACAAGCTGATCGTGATGACGGGCCTGTCCGGTTCGGGCAAGTCGTCTCTCGCCTTCGACACGATCTATGCGGAAGGCCAGCGCCGCTATGTCGAAAGCCTCTCGGCCTATGCCCGCCAGTTTCTGGAGATGATGCAGAAGCCGGATGTGGATCAGATCGACGGCCTGTCTCCCGCCATCTCGATCGAACAGAAAACCACCTCGCGCAACCCGCGCTCGACGGTGGGCACGGTCACCGAGATCTATGACTACATGCGCCTGCTGTTTGCGCGCGTGGGCATCCCCTACTCGCCGGCGACGGGTTTACCGATCGAGAGCCAGACCGTCAGCCAGATGGTCGACAGGGTCATGTCGCTGGAGGAAGGCACCCGGCTTTACCTGCTGGCTCCGGTGGTGCGCGGGCGCAAGGGCGAGTACCGCAAGGAACTGGCCGAGCTGATGAAAAAGGGCTTCCAGCGGGTCAAGATCAACGGCGAGTTTCATGAGATCTCCGAGGCCCCGGCCCTCGACAAGAAGTTCAAGCATGACATCGATGTGGTGGTGGACCGCATCGTCGTGCGCGAGGACATTGCAGGCCGTCTTGCAGACTCCTTCGAAACGGCGTTGAAGCTGGCCGATGGCATTGCCATTGCCGAGTTTGCGGACAAGCCGCTGGAAATCGCCACCGGCAAGGATGCGGTGCTGCAGAACCGCAATGAAACCCATGAGCGGATCATCTTTTCGGAGAAATTCGCCTGCCCGGTGTCCGGCTTCACCATCCCCGAGATCGAGCCCCGCCTCTTCTCCTTCAACAATCCCTTCGGCGCTTGCCCGTCCTGTGACGGCCTTGGCACGACACTGGCCTTCGAGGCTGACCTTGTGGTGCCCGATCAGAGCCTGTCGCTGCGCGAGGGCGCGGTGCTGCCCTGGGCCAAGACCGGTTCGACCTCGCCCTATTATGCCCAGACGCTGGAAGCCATCTGCCGGCATTTCAAGGTGTCCATGGCAACACCCTGGCGCGAGCTGCCGGATGACGTGCGCCATGCGGTGCTGTACGGCACCGGCAAGACCGAGCTTGAGTTCGTTTATGACGACGGTGTGCGCAGCTACCGCGCAAAGAAGACCTTCGAAGGCGTTCTGGGCAATATCGAGCGGCGCTGGCGCGAAACGGATTCGGCCTGGGTCCGTGAAGAGCTGGAGCGTTTCCAGTCAAACCACCCCTGCCCGGCCTGTAACGGCTACCGCCTGAAGCCCGAGGCCCTCGCCGTCAAGATTGGCGGCAAGCACATCGGCCACGCGGCGGACATGTCGATCCGCGATGCCGGGGCCTGGTTCAACGGGCTGGATGAGGCGCTCAACGGCAAGCAGCAGGAAATTGCCGCAAGGATTCTCAAGGAAATCCGCGAGCGGCTGAAATTCCTCAATGATGTGGGGCTGGAGTATCTGTCGCTGTCACGCAATTCCGGCACGTTGTCGGGTGGCGAAAGCCAGCGGATCCGTCTGGCTTCGCAGATCGGCTCCGGCCTGACGGGCGTTCTTTATGTGCTGGACGAGCCGTCGATCGGCCTGCATCAGCGCGACAATGCAAGGCTTCTCGACACGCTGCGCCACCTGCGCGATCTCGGCAACACCGTCATCGTCGTGGAGCATGACGAGGATGCGGTGCTGACGGCCGATTATGTGGTGGATGTGGGGCCGGGCGCGGGCGTCCATGGCGGCCAGATCGTTGCGAAGGGCACGCCGGCGCAGATCATGGCAGACCCGAATTCGCTCACAGGGCAATATCTGAGCGGGACGCGCGGCATCGCCTTGCCCGCAGAGCGGCGCAAGATCAACAAGAAGCGCCAGATCAAGGTCATCGGCGCGCGCGGCAACAATCTGAAGAATGTCACGGCGGAAATTCCGCTTGGCACCTTCACCTGCATCACCGGCGTCTCGGGGGGCGGCAAGTCCACCTTCCTCATCGACACCCTGTTCCGGTCGGCCGCACGGCGGCTCAACGGCGCACGCGAGAACCCTGCCCCGCATGACCGGATCGAGGGGCTGGAGCATCTCGACAAGGTGATCGACATCGACCAGTCGCCCATCGGCCGGACCCCGCGCTCGAATCCTGCGACCTACACGGGGGCCTTCACGCCGATTCGTGAATGGTTCGCCAGCATGCCGGAATCAAAGGCGCGCGGCTATCAGCCCGGACGCTTCTCCTTCAACGTCAAGGGCGGCCGCTGCGAAGCCTGCCAGGGCGATGGCGTCATCAAGATCGAGATGCACTTCCTGCCGGACATCTATGTCACCTGCGACGTCTGCAAGGGCAAGCGCTACAACCGCGAGACGCTTGAAGTGCAGTTCAAGGGCAAGTCGATCGCCGACGTGCTCGACATGACCGTTGAAGAGGCGGCGGGATTCTTCTCGGCCGTTCCGGCGGTGCGCGAAAAGATGGAAACCCTGGCGCGGGTGGGGCTCGGCTATATCAAGGTGGGCCAGCAGGCGACGACGCTCTCCGGCGGTGAGGCACAGCGTGTGAAGCTGGCCAAGGAACTGTCACGCCGGTCCACCGGCCGCACACTCTATATCCTGGACGAGCCGACGACCGGCCTGCATTTCCATGATGTGGCCAAGCTGCTGGAAGTGCTGCACGAACTGGTCGAGCAGGGCAATTCGGTGCTGGTGATCGAGCATAATCTCGAGGTCATCAAGACGGCGGACTGGCTGATCGACTTCGGTCCTGAGGGCGGCGATGGCGGCGGCACGGTGGTGGCCGAAGGCCGTCCGGAGGATGTGGCCGCGAATCCCGCAAGCCATACCGGGCAGTTCCTCAAGGAGCTGCTGGAGCGCCGCCCGCAGAAACGGACCGCCGCAGCCGAGTGACAAGGAAAGGGCGCCTCTGAGCGGGTGCCCCCCCTTCCGGGAGCGGACGCCGGAGGCTGAGGACGCACAGACGCGCCGCATATCGGCCGCCGGCCGCCTTGAGCGAAGCGGAGATCCGGGGACGGCTCGCAGCGGGAGGTCTCCGGGGGACCGGCATGACGGGCGGTATAGGCGTGAGGCCTGCCGGGTGCCGGTTCGGGCTGTTTTCAGCAGTTTCCGGCATCTCTTCCGCGAGCAAGCAGACTGACCCGCGGGCTGAAGCGGCGGCCCGGGAGGGCTCCAAGGCCGCAGATCCCTGACTATGAATCCCTTGTGGCAGCTTCTGAAATGTGGCTCACGCCATGCACCCGGCGCATGTGGCAAGCGCGAATCCGGCTATCGCTGCATTGCAACACAAGTCTTGCGGCACCACGCAATCGGGACACAACCGAAGGCCTCCTGCATATTTCCTGCTGCAGCGCAAATTCCTGCAATTTTATCGGTTTAAATGCCCTTCACCTCGCCTGATGACCGCTCATCATCGTTTGTTTTTCCGCCTTGCATAATTCGCATGACTGACATGCCAAACTTCCACTTCTCGCAAATGCGAAAACGGACTATCTCTTGGACATCGGAACGGCGCTGCACCGCACAATGGCCAAACCGGCCGCGGGCCGACAGCTGACGCTCCAGACGGTTCAAGGAACACGAAAATGATCGACACTGTTGTTCGCAAGTACAATTCCTGGGTCAACTACCGCCGCACGGTGGACGAGCTGTCCCGTCTGTCCAATCGCGAACTCAGCGACCTGGGCATTGGCCGCGGCGATATCCGCTTCATCGCACGCCGCGCCAGCATGTAATCGAGATCGCGGTCACAGGCTCTCCTCCTCCCAAGCCTTGTGACTGTGTGCCGGCGGGGTTCTTCTCCTCCCAAACCCTGCCTGCTGAAACAGCGCCCGCCAGTACCTCCTCCCACTGGCGGGCGTTCGTTTGTCTGACGTTCGATACGTCTTTCAAATCAAATCGCTAGCTCTCATGTCAGGCTGCCGCAGATTTGCCGGCGGCCTTTTTGCTGTCCGCCCTGCCCTTCCCTCCGCCCGCCGCTTTCCCTTCCGGCAAAGCAACTCTACGGCAGGTGCGCGGCCCTGATTCCGCCCTGCGGCGGAGGGCTTCGCCACAATCCGGCCACATGCCCTTCACCTGTGCAGATGCACATTAATCATGCATTGCATTGCCTGCAGGGCAGGCATGTTGAAGCCCCCATAGCTGAAACCGGCGAACAGGCCTAGATAAGGGTCACAAGATGCAACGCCAACAAGAGCGCTGCCACAGCTTCAAAGACAAAGCAAAGAACGGATAAAATCATGCTGCACGACATCGTCTCCAAGTATCGCTCGTGGAAGAAGTACCGCGCCACCTATGAAGAGCTGGCCCGCATGTCCTCGCGTGAGCTGAGCGACATCGGCATCTCCCGCGCGGACATCGCCTCCGTCGCCCGCGGGGCCATGCGCTAAGACGCAGCCCCAACCCTGTTTTCGCTGCTCTGCAGCATAAGCAGGCCAGCCATGCAGAATTGTGCATGGCGGTATCGCCCGGCCCGCGGTACAACATACTCAACAACGGGGCGCCAAGCGGTGCCTCAGTTCTCCCGGACCAAAGGACTCCTCCTCCCACCTGCGGTCCGGAACAAGCCGGTTCTCCTCCTCCCGAACCGGCTCTGGAAAGAGCGCTCGCCGAACTCCTCCTCCCATCGGCGAGCGCTTTTCTCGTTTTAAGCACCCCTTCAAATTTTCATCACCAGGCACCTGCTGCGGCAAACCAGCTTTCGAGCGGCTGCACCACAGGCGGCTCGGCATTGGCGCGCACCCAGCTGTCGATGGCATAGGCCTGACCGCCCGCGCTTTCCCGCAGAACCGCCGTGGCATGCGGATAGCGCCCGTCCAGCAGGAAGCCGCGCGCCACGGGCGATGCGACACGATGGTGGCGCAACAGCCCCGCGCGTTCTGCATAAAGAAGCAGGCTGGTGGTGTTGCTAGCCTCGTCGATACAATCCATCTGACCCGGCACACCGGCATTGCGCATGTCGAGGCCGCCAATATCCGGTGCGGTTCCAAGCGCTGCCGTCACACGAGCTTCCTGCCACTGCACGGCCCTGGACACGGCCCTGCGCTCTGCCGCAGGCGATTCCTTGCCTGAGGCGAGAATCGATGCAAGCTTCCGCTTGTCCGCGCCGGAAAAATCCACCGGCGCCTTGTAGGTGCAGCCGAAGCCGTGACAGATGTAGAGCCTGTCCTCCCGGGGGAGCAGCGCTTTGCGGTCGCGGTACCAGGTCTCCGGCCCCAGCTCCGCCTGCGCCGCGCAGCCCGCCAGCATCGCGGCCGCCAGCAGCATCTGAAGGGCGCGTCCTGCCTTGCTGAGGCGCAGGTGCCTTGCCTTGGTCTGCATGTGCCGCCTTCCTTTTCAGCCGGAGCGCTGCCCGTCCGCGCCAGTCTCCGGACCTCTCTCTGCGCAGCCTACGTCAAACGCCCCCGTCCCGCCAAACGCCAGACCGCCCCGGCTCAGGTTCAACGGCGGCTTTCCGTTGCATCGCCTCTGTCATGCAGGTATCAGGGGCTTGAGATGCAGGACCGCAGCGCGGACTGGCGCCGCAGGACCGGCCGCCGGGACATATGTCCGGTCCAGCCCCT
Source organism: Pannonibacter sp. I15F10I1 (assembly GCF_900185665.1). Taxonomy (NCBI): domain Bacteria; kingdom Pseudomonadati; phylum Pseudomonadota; class Alphaproteobacteria; order Hyphomicrobiales; family Stappiaceae; genus Pannonibacter; species Pannonibacter sp. I15F10I1. Next base: position 252,946 of record NZ_FYAN01000026.1, on the reverse strand, counting down.
TTTCAGCACAAGCACAGGCAGAGCCACGTGACGAAACCCATTCATGTGATCGGCGGCGGTCTCGCCGGTTCGGAAGCAAGCTGGCAGATCGCCCGCGCCGGCGTTCCGGTTGTTCTTCATGAAATGCGCCCGGTGCGGGCAACCGATGCCCACAAGACGGACGGGCTGGCCGAGCTGGTCTGCTCCAACTCCTTCCGCTCCGACGATGCGGATTACAACGCCGTCGGCCTGCTGCACTGGGAGCTGCGTCAGGCAGGCTCGCTGATCATGCAGGCGGCCGATGCCCATCAGGTGCCCGCCGGCAGCGCGCTGGCGGTGGACCGGGACGGCTTTTCGGAAGCGGTGACTCAGATGCTCACCTCGCACCCGCTGATCACCATCGAGCGCGGCGAGCTGACCAGCCTGCCGCCGGAGGACTGGGACAATGTGATCATTGCCACCGGCCCCCTCACCTCTCCGGCCCTGTCGGAAGCGATCCTGGCGCGCACGGGTGAGGATTCGCTCGCCTTCTTCGACGCCATTGCCCCGATCGTGCATTTTGATTCCATCAACATGGATGTGGCCTGGTTCCAGTCCCGCTATGACAAGGTGGGTCCGGGCGGCACGGGCAAGGATTACATCAACTGCCCTCTGGACAAGGCCCAGTACGAGGCCTTCATCGATGCGCTGATCGCAGGCGAGAAGACCGAATTCAAGGAATGGGAGGCCAACACCCCCTATTTCGACGGCTGCCTGCCCATCGAGGTGATGGCGGAGCGTGGCCGCGAAACCCTGCGCCATGGGCCGATGAAGCCGATGGGCCTTACCAACGCCCATAACCCGACCGTCAAGGCCTATGGCGTGGTGCAGCTGCGCCAGGACAATGCGCTCGGCACGCTCTACAACATGGTCGGCTTCCAGACGAAGCTGAAATATGGCGCGCAGGCCGAGATCTTCCGCATGATCCCGGGGCTGGAAGACGCCGTCTTTGCCCGTCTCGGCGGCTTGCACCGCAACACCTTCCTCAATTCGCCGAAGCTGCTCGATGGCACGCTGCGGCTGAAGGCCGATCCGCGCCTGCGCTTTGCCGGCCAGATCACCGGTTGCGAAGGCTATGTGGAATCGGCCTCCGTCGGCTGCATGGCCGGGCTGTTTGCCGCTGCGGCCGCCCAAGGACGCGAGCTGACGCCGCCGCCCGCCACCACGGCCATGGGCGCGCTGCTGGCGCATATCACCGGCGGCCACCTTGTGCATGAGGAAGAAGGCGCGCCGCGCTCATTCCAGCCAATGAATGTCAATTTCGGCCTGTTCCCGCCGGTGGAAGCCCCGAACAAGGGCGAAGACGGCAAGCGCCTGCGCGGGGCGGAAAAGGCCAAGGCCCGCAAGCTCGCCATGACCCAGCGGGCCCGCAGCGATTTCGGCGGCTGGGTGCAAGAAATCAGTCTTCCGCAGATGGCGGGCTGAGTGTGGCAGGTTGAAGACGCCTTTGGCAGGGCGGGCTCCTTGCGCCCCTGACAGGTCCCGGTACAAGGCCGGGACAGCGCGGAGGAAAGTCATTTCATTTCTTTCAAAACAAACAGGGCTCCGCATGCGGAGCCCTGTTTCGTTTCAAATGAAGGAAAAAATCAGCCTTCGGCATCGCTCGCACCGGCCTCGCCCAGCTCGCGGCGCAGGTCGTCCACCATGCCGTCGATGAAGGGGCCGATGGCGGCGGAGCGGGAGCGGCGGTGGCGCTCGGCGCGCAGGATGGACTGAACCGCCAGGAACGCGCGGCTGAGATCGTCATTGACGACCACATAGTCATATTCGCTCCAGTGGCGCATCTCGCCGACAGCAGTCTTTAGCCGCCTCAGGATCACGTCATCAGCATCTTCTGCACGACGGTGCAGGCGGGATTTCATCTCGGCAATGGACGGCGGCAGGATGAAGATGGACACCACATCCTCACGCATCCGCTCATAAAGCTGGAAGGTGCCCTGGATGTCGATGTCGAACAGCACGTCCCGGCCGCTGCGCAGCGCCTGCTCCACCGGATCGCGCGGCGTGCCGTAGTAATTGCCATGCACCTCGGCCCATTCCAGCAGCTCTTCCCGGTCGCGCATCAGCTCGAACTTTTCGCGGGAAATGAAATGGTAGTGCACGCCGTCAATCTCGCTAGTGCGGCGCGGGCGCGTCGTCACGGAGATGGACAGGGACAGGCTTGTCTCCTGCCCCAGCAGATTGCGGGCAATCGTCGACTTGCCCGCGCCCGAAGGCGAGGACAGAACGAGCATGAGGCCGCGGCGGTGTGCCTCGGCCTCATCGGCGGTAACGGATGTCCCGGCGGGACGGGCGGACTTGCTGCCGGCCATTGATCACTCCAGATTCTGGATCTGCTCACGCATCTGGTCGATGACGGATTTCAGCTCAAGGCCGATGGCCGTCAGCGCCACGTCATTGGATTTCGAGCAGAGCGTATTCGCTTCCCGGTTAAATTCCTGTGCGAGGAAATCGAGCTTGCGGCCCACAGGCCCGCCATCGGCCAGAAGCTTGCGGGCGGCAGCCACATGGGCGGCCAGCCGGTCCAGCTCCTCGCGGATGTCGGCGCGGGTCGCCAGCAGCACCGCCTCCTGATGCAGCCGCTGCGGCTCCAGCGCGGGCGCAGCCTCCAGCAGCGCCGAAACCTGTGCGGCAAGCCTGTCGCGAATGGCCTCTACCGTGCGCGCCGGATGCCTTTCGGCTGCATCCGTTGCTGCGGCAATGGCGGCCAGCTGGCCGTCCAGCACGGCGCCGATGGCCGCACCTTCCGCCTTGCGCATGGCGGCAAGCGCCTTCAGCGCCTCATCGAAGGACCCGGCGAGCGCTACAATCAAAGCCGCACGGGCCTCTTCGTCTTCCTCCGGCTCGCGCAGTTCCAGCACGCCCTTGTGGGCGAGGATGCCATCAAGGCTCGGCGGCACGGCTTCGGGCAGGCGCCGCTTCAGCAGCTGCACCGCATGCAGAACGGCTTCGAGCGCTGCCTCGTTGATGGTGAGAACTGCATCGCCCTGGTCCCGCTGCAGCGACAGGGAGATGGAGACATTGCCTCTGGCCAGAGCCTTGCCGCAGCGCTCGCGCAGCTGCGCTTCCAGATCTTCCATGCCCGGAGGCAGACGGAAGCGCAGATCAAGGCTCTTGCCGTTGACGGAGCGCAGTTCCCAGTGCCAGCGCACCGCGCCATGAGATCCTTCAACCCGGGCAAAGCCGGTCATGCTGGACAAAGCCATGTCCTGATCCTTCCCCCCGGAACCGGTTCAGGAGACAGACGCCGGGCTGCAAGCACAAGCTGCGGGCCCGCCGTCTGTCTCCTGCCGGTTCAGTTCTGTGTTGCCGGAGCAGCCTCTTCCGGCGCGGGCGCCTCGGGAGCGGCCTCGCTGGCGGCGGCACCGTTGCCACCGGCCTGCTGTGCCCGGCGGGCGCGCTCGATCTCGCGCCACTTGCGCACATTGGCCTGATGCTGCTCATAGGTTTCGGCAAAGACGTGACCGCCGGTGCCATCGGCAACGAAATAGAGATCCTTCGTCCGCGACGGGTTGGACACCGCTTCCATGGCCGCACGGCCCGGATTGCCGATCGGCCCCGGCGGCAGCGCACGGATCTGATAGGTGTTGTATTCGGTCTTCTTGTCGAGATCGGCGCGGGTGATGGCACTGCGGTCGGTGGTCCACGCGTCGCCGCCATAAAGCCCGTAGAGAATGGTCGGGTCAGACTGCAGCGGCATCGACTTGTTCAGCCGGTTGACGAAGACACCGGCAACGCGCGGGCGCTCATCGGCGCGAGCCGTTTCCTTCTCGACGATCGACGCCAGAATGACCAGCTCTTCGGGCGTCTGCACCGGCAGGCCTTCAACCCTGCGCGCCCAGATTTCCGCCAGAAGCTTGGTCTGCGCCGCCTGCATCTGGTTGAGGATCTGCTGACGCGAGGCCCCGCGCGTGAATGTGTAGGTCTCAGGCAGCAGCGCCCCTTCCGGCGGGATGTCCGTGATCTCGCCGGTGAGAATCTCGTTCTCGCGCAGACGCCGGATCACCTGCGCCGTGGACCAGCCCTCGGGGATGGTGACGGAATAGACCACCGCCTTGCCTTCCACCAGGTCCGTCATCACGTCGCGCATGCTGGAGCCGGCCTTGAACTCGTATTCACCGGCCTTCAGCCGGGCCGCATTCTTGTAGGCCCGCACACCCAGGTTGAACACCAGACCATCGGTGATCACGCCATTGCGCTCGAGGATATCGGCAATGCCGCCGAGGCCCTGGCCGGAGGAAATGATCACGGTCTTGTCTTCCGTCAGAGGACCAGCCGCATCGAACTCCTGCTTGCCCCAGTAGATGCCTGCACCAATGGCAAGAATCAGGATGACGGCGCTGGAAAGCACCAGATTGATCAGGATGACAATGGGATTGCGCGCATGGCGCGACCGCTGGGGCGGTTCTGGCGCCCGGTCGGGCTGGATGGCCTCGCGTGGGCTCTTTGGCTTGACACGCATGGTCGCTCGCTCCTTCGGATCCTGCCGCCCCCGGCGCCCCGCAAAGAGGGCCCGCAGCAGATTGTCAAGGGTGTGAGGGAGACCCGCACGGCACGGCCGTCAGCCCCTCCCCTCTCGTTCAACTGCGGCCAGATGGCCGGAAGCACTCCGGCCCGGTTCTGTGACACCGCCCGGCTCCGCCGCAGATCAAGGGATTAACCTTGTCAATGCGGCGAAACGAGGAAATCGTGACGGGAGGGCTGTCAGCCCTCGACGCGCCGCAGGATCAGCGAAGCATTGGTGCCGCCAAAGCCGAAGGAATTCGACAGGGCAACATCAATCTGCTTCTTGCGCGGCTGATGCGGCACCAGATCGATCCGGCTCTCGACGGACGGATTGTCGAGGTTGATCGTCGGCGGCGCAATGTTGTCGCGGATGGCGAGGACAGAGAAGATCGCCTCGACCGCACCGGCAGCACCCAGAAGGTGGCCGATGGAGGATTTGGTGGAGGACATGGAGATCTTGTCCGCCGCATCACCCACCAGACGCTCGACAGCGCCCAGCTCGATGGTGTCAGCCATCGTCGAGGTGCCGTGGGCGTTGATGTAGTCGATATCGGCTGCCGTAATGCCGGCACGCTTCATCGCTGCGCTCATGCAGCGGTAAGCGCCGTCACCATCTTCGGACGGAGCCGTGATGTGATAGGCATCGCCCGACAGGCCATAGCCGATGACTTCGGCATAGATGGTCGCGCCGCGGCGCTTGGCATGCTCGTACTCTTCAAGCACCACCACACCTGCGCCCTCGCCCATGACGAAGCCGTCACGGTCCTTGTCGTAGGGGCGCGAGGCCTTTTCGGGTGTGTCGTTGTAGAGGGTCGACAGCGCGCGGCAGGCGGCAAAACCTGCCAGAGCAAGACGGCAGACCGGAGATTCGGTGCCACCAGCCACCATGACATCGGCATCATCAAGCGCGATGAGGCGGGCCGCGTCACCGATCGCATGCGCGCCGGTGGAACAGGCCGTCACGACGGCATGGTTCGGCCCCTTGAGGCCGTGGCGGATGGAAACCTGACCGCCGGCCAGGTTGATCAGACGGCCGGGAATGAAGAACGGGCTGAGGCGGCGCGGCCCCTTGTCCCGCAGCACATGGGCTGCTTCCTCGATGCCCTGCAGGCCGCCGATGCCGGAGCCGATCAGCACGCCGGAGCGGATCTGCTCCTCGTACGTCACGGGCTTCCAGTTTGCATCGGCGAGCGCCTGGTCGGCAGCAGCCATGGCGTAGACGATGAAATCGTCGACCTTGCGCTGCTCCTTGGGGTCCATCCAGTCGTCGGGATTGAAGGCCCCTTCGACTGACGGATCGCGCGGGATCTGACAGGCAATTTTACAGGCGAGATCCTCGACTTCGAAGTTGCTGACGCGCTGCGCAGCACTCTTGCCCTCAAGGATCTTCTTCCACGTCACGTCAACGCCGCTACCATGCGGCGTCACCATGCCCATACCGGTAATAACTACTCGTCTCATCAGCCCGCACATGTTTCGGGTGGAAGCGTCGCCGCTTCCCCCCACAGGTCACGAATAACCGGAGATTAACCGGCGTTCTTTTCGAGGAACTTGACCGCGTCGCCGACGGTCAGGATCGTCTCGGCTGCATCGTCGGGGATCTCGACGCCGAATTCTTCTTCGAAGGCCATCACCAGCTCGACGGTGTCAAGGCTGTCCGCGCCGAGGTCGTCGATGAAGCTTGCAGCTTCGACGACCTTGTCGGCGTCGACGCCCAGGTGCTCGATAACGATCTTCTTAACTCGTTCCGCGATATCGCTCATTTTATTTACCTCGGTGGTTTTTACGAACCGGACACACGCTGCAGGATGAACCGGACCTCAGTCTTCGCACAGCCTGCTTACGGGCGCTACCCGGACAAGAGCAACGGAAGGCCCATGAAATCAAGCCATTCCGTCAGTCTTTCCAGAATAATCGGCGGCTAGGTATCACACTTTATCAGGCTTGACCAGCCGCCGCCCCTGGAGTGGACCCGTGTTTTCCGCCAATGGCGTAAAACACGGATTCCAAAGTCAAATCATGGCCATGCCGCCATTCACATGCAGCGTCTGGCCGGTCATGTAGGCTGCCTCGTCGCTGGCAAGATACACAGCTGCACCGGCAATTTCCGCAGCCGTGCCCAAACGGCCTGCCGGAACCGATCCGAGAATCGATTCCTTCTGCTTGTCGTTCAGCACGTCCGTCATCGCGGTTTCGATGAAACCGGGCGCGATCGTGTTGACCGTGACATTGCGGCTGGCGATCTCGCGGGCGATGGACTTGTACATGCCGATCATGCCGGCCTTGGCTGCAGCATAGTTGGCCTGGCCCGGGTTGCCTGTGACGCCAACCACGGAGGCAATGCCGATGATGCGGCCATGGCGGCGCTTCATCATGCCCTTGATGGCCGAACGGCAGATGTGGAAGTTGGAGGTGAGGTTCACTTCCAGCACCTGATCCCACTCTTCATCCTTCATGCGCATGAAGATGTTGTCGCGGGTGATGCCGGCGTTGTTCACCAGAATGTCGATCTGGCCCATGGCTGCTTCCGCTGCCGGAACCAGCGCTTCCACGGCGGCGCGGTCGGAAAGGTTTGCGGGGACGACATGCACCCGCTCCTTCAGATCGGCGGCCAGCGCCTCCAGCTTTTCAGCGCGCGTGCCGGACAGGGTCACGGTGGCGCCCTGTGCGTGCAGCGCGCGGGCAATGGCCTCGCCGATGCCGCCGGTGGCGCCGGTGACGAGAGCCGTCCTGTTGGTCAAGCTGAACATCGTGATGTTTCCTTCCAGTTTCCTGTCAGCGGTGCAGCCCGGCCAAAGGCCACGGCAGCGCCGCATATGATCCGCTGTCAGCCGTTCAGGCGCTCCAGCACGGCATCCACATCGCCCGGCGTGTTGACGGCAAGGCCGCCCGCATCCTTGGCAATGCGCTTGATCATGCCGGTCAGAACCTTGCCTGCGCCGATCTCGACGAAAGTATCAATCCCCTCGCCCGCAAGCCACTCGATGGATTCGCGCCAGCGCACCGTACCGGTGACCTGCTCCACCAGACGGCTGCGGATTTCCGCCGGATCCGTCACCGGGCGCGCCAGCACGTTGGCAACCAGCGGCACCTTCGGCGCATGAATGGTCACGCCCGCCAGCGCCTCAGCCATGGCATCGGCAGCGGGCTGCATCAGCGAGCAATGGAAGGGCGCGGACACCGGCAGAAGCACGGCGCGGCGCCCGCCCTTGGTCTTGGCAATTTCAAGCGCCCGCTCCACGGCCGCCTTGTGGCCGGAGACCACAACCTGCCCCGGAGCATTGTCATTGGCCGCCTCACAGACCTCGCCCGGAGCGCTGGCTTCCGCCGCAACTTCGCGGGCAACATCAAAATCAAGGCCGAGCAGCGCCGCCATGGCGCCAACGCCCACCGGCACGGCAGCCTGCATGGACTGACCGCGCAGGCGCAGCAGACGGGCCGCATCACCGATGGACAGGCTCCCAGCAGCCGCAAGAGCGGAATATTCGCCGAGCGAATGACCGGCGACATAAGACGCAGAGGCCTTGAGGTCGATGCCGCGCGCTTCCATCACGCGCAGCGCCGCAAGGCTGACGGCCATCAGCGCGGGCTGAGCATTGGCCGTGAGAGTCAGTTGGTCCTCGGGGCCATTCCACATGAGTTCGGAGAGCTTCTCGCCGAGCGCCTCATCCACTTCTGCAAAGACGGCATGTGCCTCGGCGGAGCCTTCCGCCAGTTCCTTGCCCATGCCCACGGCCTGGCTGCCCTGACCGGGGAAAATGAATGCAACGCCCATAATGCGCGGCCTCCGTCGCTTGGCACCGGCTCTGGAGCGGCCGGCTGTTCTCAACTCATGATGCAAGGGACGGGAAGACAGACGGGCGGAGAAACCCGCCATTCGATATGTCCCCGCCGCCCTCTTGCGGCAAAATGATCCGCCGCTATGGTCTGGCAGACAGGGCCATGTCAAGAGCATATGCCCCCCGCACCGCAGCGAAAGCGGCCAAAGTCCGTGGGAAACTGCCCGCAGCATGCGGCCGAAACGCTGACGAGAGGCCAGCCGGCGCCCTGCTCCGCTCCGTTCGCCGGCTGTGATTTGATGCAGTCTGCGCTTGCATTTGCGGGCGCCTTCTATATACAGCGCCACTATCCGGAACCTTGGCTGGTGGCTGAACGGAAGGATGCGCAAGCATCAGGGGCGTCAAACTCCCGTCTTCCCGTGTCTCCGCTCTCGTAGGACTTTACGTACCTTTCCGTAGGCACGTTGAGGCTTTGCGCCAGGTTTTCCCGGATAGACGCTAGAGAAAGGCAAGACACACATGCCGCTTTATGAGCACGTGTTCCTGGCGCGCCAGGACATCTCGACCCAGCAGGTCGAGCAACTCGTTGAACAGTACAAGGGTCTGATCGAAGCCAACGGTGGCAAGGTCGGCAAGATCGAGAACTGGGGCCTGCGCGCGCTGGCTTACCGGGTCAAGAAGAACCGCAAGGCCCACTACACCCTGATGAACATCGAAGCTCCGCATGCCGCGGTTGCCGAAATGGAGCGTCAGATGGGCATCAACGAAGACATCCTTCGTTTCATGACCCTGAAGGTCGAATCCCACGATGACGAGCCGTCTGCCATGATGCAGAAGCGCGACCGTGATGACCGCCGCCGCCGCGACGACAAGTTCGGCAGCGACCGCCCGGCCCGTGAGCCCCGTGGTGAGCGGAGCGAACGCGCTCCCCGCCGTGCAGAAGCGGAGTAATTGACATGCCTGAAATCGCACAGATCCCGACGCGCCGTCCGTTCTTCCGCCGCCGCAAGACCTGCCCGTTCTCGGGCGAGGGTGCTCCGGTCATCGACTACAAGGACATCCGTCTGCTGCAGCGCTACATTTCCGAGCGTGGCAAGATCGTTCCGAGCCGCATCACCGCGGTCTCCGCGAAGAAGCAGCGTGAGCTGGCCCGCGCCATCAAGCGCGCCCGCATCCTGTCGCTGCTGCCCTTCGTCATCAGCTGAGATCACGGCTCACGCCTGATCTGAAAGACGCGGCCTGCCAGCACCTGCTGCGGGCCGCGCCGGACTCTTGAGGGTCCGGCATCCCGGATTGGGGCCGGCGGGTTTGTGGACCGGCTTCTAACCGCCCGAGAGGCGGGACAGACCGACTGGAGAAATCCCATGGAAGTCATTCTTCTGGAACGCGTGGCCAAGCTTGGCCAGATGGGCGACAAGGTGCGCGTGCGCGACGGTTACGCCCGTAACTTCCTGCTGCCGCAGGGCAAGGCGCTGCGCGCCAACAAGGCAAACCTTGCCAAGTTCGAAGCCGAGCGTGCTCAGCTCGAAGCCCGTAACCTGGAGCGCCGCAAGGACGCCGAGGCCGTTGGCGAAAAGCTGGCCGGCCAGAGCTTCATCGTGATCCGTTCGGCTGCCGAAACCGGCCAGCTCTACGGCTCCGTCTCCACCCGCGACATCGCCTCCGTGGCGACCGCTGGCGGCTTCAGCGTTTCCCGCGGCCAGGTGCACCTGTCCGAGCCGATCAAGACGATCGGCCTGCACACGGTCGCCATCGCCCTGCACCCGGAAGTCGAAGTCTCCATCACCATCAACGTTGCCCGTTCCGCTGACGAAGCCGAGCGTCAGGCAGCCGGTGAGAACCTGACCCTGCGCGAGCAGGACAGCTTCGAGTTCGAGGAAGACGAAGAAGCCGAAGAAGGTGAAGTCGAGGCCGAAGACGAGGAGTAATCCTCTCCGGCCCGGTTTGCCCGGCGCAAGATCAGGCGGTGCCTTCCGGGGCGCCGCCTTTTTCTTTGCCTGTTTTATGGGCGCGCTGACGCGGCTTCCGGCCAATATGTGCGCAGGATATCCACAGCCTGCCCCCAGCCCTTGTCCACATGCACCAGTCAAGGCGCGAGATGACTTGTCCCCGTTGATCTTGCGCAGGCTGAGGATAATTGCCTCCCCTGAACTGCGGCCTTTTCCTGCGCCCTTAACCCCGGTAAACGAAATATGACCGCGACCGGGGGACCACATGAAGGGCACTATCCAGAAGATCGAAACCGCGAGCGAGACCGTGCGCGTCGCTCCGCATAACGCGGAGGCTGAGCGCCAGCTGCTGGGTGCGATTCTGGTCAACAACGAGACCTATTACCGCGTCTCCGACTTTCTGGAGCCGCACCACTTTTTCCTGCCGCCGCACAAGGACATTTACGAGAAGATCGGCCAGCTGATCCGCGCAGGCAAGACCGCCTCGCCCATCACGCTGAAGACCTTCTATCCCGCCGACATCAAGATCGCGGATCTGAGCGCGACGCAGTACCTGCTGCGCCTTGCCGCCGACGCCGCCTCGATCATCAACGCGGAAGATTATGGCCGCATCATCTATGACCTTGCCGTCCGGCGGAACCTGATCCGCATCGGCGAGGACATGGTCAACATCGCCTATGACGCGCCCATCGACATGCCGCCGAACCAGCAGATCGACGACGCCGAGCGGCGGCTGTTCGAACTGGCGGAAACCGGCCGCAGCGAAGGCGGCTTCGTCACCTTCGGCGATGCGCTGACCGAAACGATCCACATGGCCCACGCGGCCTACAACCGCGAAGGCGCCCTGTCGGGCATTTCCTCCGGCCTGACCGACCTTGACCGGCTGATGGGCGGCCTGCAGCATTCGGATCTGATCGTGCTCGCCGGCCGTCCCGCCATGGGCAAGACCTCGCTCGTCACCAACATCGCCTATAACGTCGCCCAGGCCTATCAGGCCGAAGAGCAGCCGGATGGCTCGCTGAAGACGGTGAATGGCGGTGTCGTCGGCTTCTTCTCGCTGGAAATGTCGGCCGAACAGCTGGCCACCCGTATCATTTCCGAGCAAACCGAGATTTCCTCCTCGAAGATCCGCCGCGGCGACATTTCCGAGGCCGATTTCGAGAAACTGGCAGCCGCTGCCCAACACATGCAGACCGTGCCGCTTTACGTGGACCAGACCGGTGGCATCTCCATCGCCTCGCTGGTGGCCCGTGCCCGCCGCCTCAAGCGCCAGCGCGGCCTCGACCTGCTCATCGTCGACTATATTCAGCTGCTCTCCGGCTCGTCCAAGAACAGCGGCAACCGCGTGCAGGAAATCACCGAAATCACGACGGGCCTGAAGGCGCTGGCGAAGGAACTGCACGTTCCCATCATCGCCCTCTCCCAGCTGTCCCGTCAGGTGGAATCGCGTGAAGACAAGCGCCCGCAGCTGTCGGATCTGCGCGAATCGGGCTCCATCGAGCAGGACGCCGACGTGGTGCTCTTCGTGTTCCGCGAGGAATATTACCTGTCCAAGACCATGCCCGAGGAAGGCACGCCCGAATACGAGGCCTGGGTGGACAAGTTCGAGCGCGTCAAGGGCAAGGCGGAAGTCATCATCGCCAAGCAGCGTCACGGCCCGACCGGCACGGCACAGCTGCACTTCCAGGGCGAATTCACCCGCTTCTCGGATCTGGCGCAGGAAGACTATATGCCCGAGCGGATGGAGTAACCCGTCCGGCAAGCCACTCAGAGGCAGATGTTGGCACAGCGTCACCACACACCTGGGCCGCCGCCCCGGACGAAGCGAAGCTGAGATCCGGGGACCACTCGCTCCCGGAGCGGTAAGGTTGAGCGGCAAGGTTGAGGCGCTGTCCAAAGGCTTGTGCGGAACACCACAGCTGGCCCGCCTCAGGAAAACGGCATCTCTCTGGAAATGAGTGGTCCCCGGGTCCTCACTCCGTTCGGCCCGGGGTGACGCCCGAGAGAACTGGAGGGCGCCCCTTCGTTCGCAAGCACCGGATACGGGCGTTTCCCGGTGCGATGTCCAGACAGGACGCATCCGGCACATGCGTCCGAAGACTTGGAAAAAAGCCCGCCAGCCGGTCTATGATGGCCGCAGATATGGGCAAGGTCCCGATTCGCCGCTCCGCGTGGAAACCGCTGCGTGAGGGCTCTGCCTTGCTTTTGGCTTCATGACACAGGACCCGCAGAGCATGACAAGCTCCAGTCACGGGCAAACCGTCATCCCGGCCGGCAGCCGTCTGACGATCGATCCGCTCGCCATCGCGCGCAACTGGCGCCGTGTGAAGGACCAGCTCACGCCCGGCACCCAGTGCGCCGCCGCCGTGAAAGCCGATGCCTATGGCTGTGGCCTTGCCGTCACGGTAAAGCATCTGGCGGAGGCCGGCTGCTCCACCTTCTTCGTGGCTACGCCGCAGGAAGGCGTCACTGCCCGTCAGGCAGCGCCCGGCGCCGTCATCTACATTCTCAACGGCCTGTTCCCGGGCGCAGCTCCCCTGCTGGCCGAGGCAAGGCTGCGGCCGGTGCTGGGGTCCCTGCCGGAAATCGAGGAATGGGCGCTGTTCTGCCGCGAGCGCAAGGTGAAGCTGGAAGCGGCCATCCACATCAACACCGGCATGAACCGGCTCGGCCTCAACGCCCCCGAATGCGAGCGGCTGGCGGCGGATGGCACGCTGCTGGAAGCTTTCACCGCGTCGCTGCTGATGAGCCATCTGGCCTGTGCGCCGGAACCGGCCCATCCGATGAACAAGGCGCAGCTTGCCGCTTTCGAGGCGATGAGCGCGCATTTCCCCGGCGTGCCGCGCTCGCTGGCCAATTCGGCGGGCGTGTTTCTGGGACCGGAGTTCCATTTCGATCTGGTGCGCCCCGGCATTGCGCTCTACGGCGGCCAGATCATCGACCATCCGCCCCTGAAGCTTGAACCGGTGATCCGTCTTGAGGCCCGCGTGCTGCAGGTCCGCAAGGTCCCGGCTGGCGAAGGCGTCGGCTATGGCCTTGCCCGCACGGCGGAGCGCGACAGCCGCATTGCCATGCTGTCCTGCGGCTATGGCGACGGTTTCCTCAGGGGCGCAGGCAGCGCCGACGGCAAGCCGGGCGCATCGGCCTGGGTTGATGGTCACGTCCTGCCTCTGTTTGGCCGGATCTCCATGGACATGCTGGCTGTGGATGCCACCGATGTTCCGGCAGACAAGCTGCGCCGGGGCACCTATGTGGAGCTTCTGGGCCCCAACGCCAGCCTTCAGGCGGCAGCATCGGCGGCCGGAACGATTGATTATGAACTGCTGACGGGCCTTGGAAGCCGCCACGCGCGCATCTACGGGCCGCTGGACGGCGGGACGACCGGAGACTGACATGGCCCGCCGCGGCTCATCCTTTGTGTGCCAGGCCTGTGGTGCGATCACGGGCAAATGGACCGGCCGCTGCGAATCCTGCGGCGAATGGAACACCATCGTCGAGGAGGCCGAAGGCAGCGGCGTCGGCGGCGGCCCCTCCAAGGGCAAGGTCACCCGTGGCCGCGTCGTGCCGCTGGTCTGCCTTTCGGGCGAGGCCAAGGAAGCCCCGCGCTTCCAGAGCGGCATCAAGGAGCTGGACCGGGTGACCGGCGGCGGCTTCGTCAAGGGCTCGGCCCTGCTGGTGGGCGGTGATCCGGGCATCGGCAAGTCCACCCTGCTGATCCAGGCTTCCGCCGCACTCGCCAACAAGGGCCTGCGCTCGGTCTATATCTCGGGCGAAGAGGCGATCGATCAGGTGCGGCTGCGCGCCGAACGCCTCGGCCTTGCCAATGCGCCCGTAGCGCTCGCCTCCGAAACCAGCGTCGAGGACATTCTGGCGACGCTGGAAGCCGGTCCTCCCCCTGCGCTGCTGATCCTTGATTCCGTGCAGACGCTGTGGACGGAGCTGGCGGATTCGCCTCCCGGCACGGTGACGCAAGTGCGCGCCTCGGCGCAGGCCATGGTCCGCTATGCCAAGAAATCCGGCACCGCCATGGTGCTCGTCGGCCATGTCACCAAGGACGGCCAGATCGCAGGCCCCCGTGTGGTGGAGCACATGGTCGACGCGGTGCTCTATTTCGAAGGTGACGGCGCGCATCAGTACCGCATCCTGCGCTCGGTGAAGAACCGTTTCGGTGCCACTGATGAAATCGGAGTGTTCGAGATGACAGGCGCGGGCCTGCAGGAAGTGGCCAACCCTTCAGCGCTTTTCCTCGGCGAACGCTCGTCCAATGCACCGGGTTCGGTGGTCTTTGCCGGGCTTGAGGGCTCGCGCCCGCTGCTGATTGAAATTCAGGCGCTCGTCGCCCCCTCGCCGCTCGGCACGCCCCGCCGCGCCGTGATCGGCTGGGACAGCGCCCGCCTGTCGATGATCCTGGCCGTGCTGGAAGCGCGCTGCGGGGTTCGCTTTTCGCAGCACGATGTCTATCTGAATGTGGCCGGCGGCCTCAGGATCAACGAGCCGGGCGCAGACCTTGCCGTGGCCGCTGCACTGGTCTCTTCACTCAGCGGGCTTGCCCTGCCGGTGAATTGCGTCTATTTCGGCGAGGTAAGCCTCTCGGGCGCCGTCAGGCCGGTGGCCCAGGGACAGGCAAGACTGAAGGAAGCGCAGAAGCTCGGCTTTGACCGCGCCATCTGCCCGGCCGGAAACATCAAGGATGGGACCGGGCCGGAGCTGAGCGCGGAAGGAATACAGGACCTGAGCGCCTTCATCGCCAAGATTGCTGCCAAGGGCAGCGGGCGGGCCGGCGGCGGGGCCCGGGATGTGCGGAACGACTGACAGCAGCAAGGCGCCGCAAGCGGCTGCCGGGACTGCGGGCTACAAGGGTAAAACCGGACGATGCCAATCACGCTCCTCGACGGAATTCTTCTCGTCATCATGCTGATTTCCGCCGTTCTGGCGATGGTGCGCGGCTTTGTCCGTGAAGTTCTCTCCATTGGTTCATGGGTGGCGGCAGCCGTCGCGGCCTATATGCTCTATGGATACGTGCTTCCTTATGCAAAGCAGTACATCAGCAATGACTATGTCGCCCTCGGCGCTGCCATTGCGGGCGTGTTCCTGCTGACGCTGATCATCGTCAGCTACATCACCATGCGCATTTCCGATTTCGTGCTCGACAGCCGCATCGGCGCGCTGGACCGCACGCTCGGCTTCGTTTTCGGCGCCGCACGCGGTATGCTGCTCGTTGTCGTCGGTCTTGCCTTCTTCAACTGGTTCGTTCCGGCGGAGCGCCAGCCCCAGTGGGTGGTTCAGGCCAAGTCCCGTGACCTGCTGACCTCGATCGGCCAGCAGCTGCAGGCCGCCCTTCCGGAGGATCCGGAAAAGACGATCCAGGAGTTCAACCGCTCCAGCCGCCGCAATGCCGATGAGCCCCAAGGCCAAGCTCAGGGCCAACCTCAGGGCGGCAACGAGAATACCGGCTACAGCGCCGCGGAACGTCAGGGCATCGACCAGCTGACGACCAGCGGCACCGGAAACTGATCTTTTTGCCAGCAAGGCTGGCCGCACAACCTCTCAAGGAGCTTCGCCATGTCCGGTCTGACCGACTTCCAGGGCGCAGGGAAACAGTTCCGTTCCGATGATACGGACGACATCTACGGGGACACGCTGCGTGAAGAATGCGGCGTGTTCGGCGTTTTGGGGCATGAAGATGCCGCCGCGCTGACCGCCCTTGGCCTGCACGCCCTGCAGCATCGCGGACAGGAAGCGGCCGGCATCGTCACCTATGACGATAACGAGCAGTTCCGCTCCGAGCGCCATCTCGGCCTCGTCGGCGATCACTTCTCCAGCGCCGAGACGATCAAGCGCCTCGCAGGCTCCGCTGCTGTCGGCCACGTGCGCTACTCCACCACCGGCGAACCGGCCCTGCGCAACGTGCAGCCGCTGTTTGCGGAGCTGGATGGCGGCGGCTTCGCCATCTGCCACAACGGCAACTTCACCAATGGCCTGACGCTGCGCCGCCAGCTGATCCGCGACGGGGCCATCTGCCAGTCCACGTCGGATTCCGAAGTGGTGCTGCAGCTCGTCGCCCGCAGCCGCCAGCCGAAGATCGTCGACCGCTTCATCGAGGCGATCAAGCAGATGGAAGGCGCCTATTCGCTGGTGGCCCTCACCCGCAAGAAGCTGATCGGCGCCCGCGACCCGCTGGGCATCCGCCCGCTGGTGCTGGGTGACCTCAACGGTGCTCCGATCCTTGCCTCCGAAACCTGCGCGCTCGACATCATCGGCGCCAAGTTCATCCGCGAGATCGAGAACGGCGAGGTGATCGTCTGCACCTCCGGCGGCATCGAGAGCTACTTCCCCTTCGGCCGCCGCCCGGCCCGCCCCTGCATCTTCGAATATGTCTATTTCGCCCGGCCCGACTCCGTCGTCGGCGGCCGTTCGGTCTATGACGTGCGCCGCCAGATGGGCGCACAGCTGGCCCGCGAAAGCCACGTGGACGCTGATGTTGTGGTTCCGGTGCCGGACAGCGGCGTCCCCGCCGCCATCGGCTACAGCCAGGAATCGGGCGTTCCCTTCGAGCTGGGCATCATCCGCAACCACTATGTGGGCCGCACCTTCATCGAACCCACCCAGTCGATCCGCACCCTCGGCGTCAAGCTGAAGCATTCGGCCAACCGGGCGCAGATCGAAGGCAAGCGCGTCATCCTCATTGATGACAGCCTGGTGCGCGGCACCACCTCGCTGAAGATCGTCCAGATGATCCGCGATGCCGGCGCGCGCGAAGTGCATTTCCGCCTCGCCAGCCCGCCGATCCGCTACTCCGACTACTACGGCATCGACACGCCGGTGCGCGAAAAGCTGCTCGCCGCCCGTTACAATCTGGAAGAGATGCGCGCCTTCATTGGCGCCGACAGCCTCGCCTTCCTCTCGATCGAAGGCATCTACAAGGCCATGGGGCTTGAAGGCCGCGACAACGAGAACCCGCAGTTCACCGACCATTGCTTCACCGGTGACTATCCGACGCCGCTGACCGACCTGTCGGATGACGTGGAGTTCCGCAAGCCGCCGCGTCTGGTGGAAGTTGGATAAGGCACAATGACTGACAAGATCCTCGACGGCCGCATTGCGGTCGTCACCGGCGCCTCGCGCGGCATCGGCTATTTCATCGCCCGGGAACTCGGCCGCCTCGGCGCCCATGTGATCGCCGTGGCGCGCACCGTAGGCGGCCTCGAAGAGCTGGACGACGAGATCAAGGCCGCAGGCGGCCAGACCACGCTCGTGCCTCTCGATGTCACCGACTATGACGCGCTGGACCGTCTGGGCGCTGCCATTTTCGAACGGTGGAAGAAGCTGGACATTCTGGTGGGCAATGCGGGCGTGCTCGGCACCCTGTCGCCGCTCGGCCATGTGGACATCAAGACCTGGGACAAGGTGATGGCGGCCAATGTCACCGCCAACTGGCGCCTGATCCGCTCGCTCGATCCGCTGCTGCGCCAGTCCGACGCCGGACGCGCCGTGTTCCTGTCCTCGGGCGCCGCCCACAAGTGCAAGGCATACTGGGGGCCCTACTCGGTCTCCAAGGCCGCGCTGGAAGCTCTGGTGCGCACCTACACCGCCGAGACGCGCCAGACGCCGCTGCAGATCAGCCTCGTCAATCCGGGCCCCGTCCGCACGTCCATGCGCGCACAGGCCATGCCCGGCGAAGACCCCGCGACCCTGCCGCATCCCGAAGACGTGGCCAAGGCGATCATCCCGCTGACGCTGCCCACCTTCACGGACGGCGGCCGCCTCTACGACCACCCCTCGCGCAGCTTCAAGGATTTTGTGCAGGTCGCATCGTAAGGGATTGGAACGGAGGGCTTTCTGCTTCTTGCCTCACCCTTTCCCTCCGTCATGCCATGACTTGATCATGGCATCCATGCCGCTTCATCTCATCACATGAGGGGCGGGATGATGCAGCAAGCGTTCCGGAGGCGCTGCCTGAGCGGACAGGCTACGGAGTGGATGCCATGATCAAGTCATGGCATGACGAATGCGGAGAGATTTTTCAGGCCGGAGCACCGCTCCGGCCTCGTTGCTTTCAGATCACCCTCATGCGCAGCTTCAAAAACTTTGCGCAGGCACGCCATAAGCAGCTGGAATATCTACTGCCTTACCCCTTCCTCCGTCATGCCATGACTTGATCATGGCATCCATGCCGCATCATCTCATCACATGAGGAGCGGGATGATGCAGCAAGCGTTCCGGAGGCGCTGCCTGAGCGGACAGGCTACAGAGTGGATGCCATGATCAAGTCATGGCATGACGAATGCGGAGAGATCTTTCGGGCCGGAGCATCGCTCCGGCCTTTTTCGTTCAAGCTGGCCCTCAGTGCGCTGCCAGCGGCGGGAAGACTGCCTCACACATGCCGGACCATTCGTCATAGACACCCGGGCAAGCGGTGATGACGCGCACGCCCGTGGCGATGGACGCATCCACGTCAAATCCCGTGACCTTGCCGCCGCCTTCTTCGATCATCAGGAGACCGGCGAGGCAGTCCCAGACGTTCATCTTGGACTCGCCATAGGCGATGAGGCGGCCGGCGGCCACATAGGCCAGCATCAGCCCGCCGGAGGCATTGCGGAAGAAGACGCCGCCCCGGTCCACCAGCGCATCGATCAGCTGCACGGCGCCGCAGACCTTGTTGCGGCCGCTGAAGCCGACACCGGCAGAGCCGGTCTTGAGGCTGGTGCTGGCGGAGACCCGCGCCGGGCGGCCATTGACCGTCAGCCCCTTGCCGCGCTCAGCGGCGAACATTTCACCCGACACCGGATCATGGATGACCCCGATGACGGTCTCCCCGTTGTGAACGCAGGCAATGATGACGCACCACTGCGGAATACCGGCAACGAAATTCGCCGTGCCATCGATCGGATCGATCACCCAGGTGTAGCCGGACGAGCCTTCCACGCGGCCATGCTCCTCGCCGACGATGCCATCGCCCGGGAAGACGGCTGCGATCTCGTCGCGCACCAGCGTCTCCACGTTACGGTCGGCTTCCGTCACAAGGTCCTGATGGCCCTTGTTGATGATGGTCAGCGTTTCCAGCTTGCGGAAATAGTCAAGGCCAAGCGCGCCTGCGCGGCGGGCGAGGCCAACGGCAAACTCCATGCGTTGCGTCGTCGTCATCGCGGTCCCCATGTCATTCGGTTGCAGATGGTGTGCGGGGCTGAGGCGCCCCGATGGGAGAGGAAAGAGGTCACAGAAAAGGCCGGAGCGGATGCCCCGGCCTCGCAAGGGCCCTTGCCGGGGCCTAACGGGTTTTCTTTTTCTTGCCCGCATAGGGATTTTCGCCCTTGCGGTAGCTGAGACGGATCGGCGTGCCCGGCATGTCGAAGGTCTGGCGCAGGCCGTTCACGAGATACCGGGTGTAGCTTTCCGGCAGCTCTTCGGGGCGCGAGCAGAACACAACGAAATGCGGCGGACGGGTTTTCGCCTGGGTCATGTAGCGCAGCTTGACGCGGCGTCCCTGCACCGCCGGGGGCGGATGGTGGGTGAGGATCTTCAGGAGCCAGCGGTTGAGGCGCGAAGTTGAAATGCGGGAGTTCCAGACCTCATAGGCGTTGAACACCGCTTCCATCAGCCGGTCGATGCCCTGCCCCTGCAGGCCGGACATGGTGACGATCTGGACGTTGCGGATCTGGTTGAGATAGCGGTCTTGCGCGTCCTTGATGGCGGCCCAGGCCGCTTCCCGGTCCTCGATCAGATCCCACTTGTTGATGGCGATCACCAGCGCGCGGCCTTCACGGGCCACCAGCTCGATGATCTGCAGATCCTGCTTCTCGAAGGAATTGGTCGCGTCCAGCGCCACGACAACCACTTCGGCAAACTTGATGGCGCGCAAGGCGTCGGCAACGGAGAGCTTTTCCAGCTTCTCCTGCACACGCGCCTTGCGGCGGATACCCGCCGTGTCGAACAGCTTCAGATGGCGCTCGCGCCACAGCCAGTCGACGGAGATGGAATCGCGTGTGATGCCGGCTTCAGGCCCGGTCAGCATGCGCTCTTCGCCCAGCATGCGGTTGATCAGCGTCGACTTGCCCGCATTCGGACGCCCGACGATGGCCACCCGCAGCGGGCGCTCGCTGGTGCCCGCGGGAGCTGCTTCCGGCAGAAGCGGATTGCCGTCCTCGTCCAGTTCAACGGAAAAGTCTGCCTCGTCCTTGGCCGCCTGCTCTTCTTCCTCGACCTGCTCCACATAGGGAAGCAGCGCCTCGTAGAGACCGGCCAGACCCTCGCCATGTTCGGCGGAGATGGCCACCGGCTCGCCAAGACCCAGCGAGAAAGCCTCGTAGAGACCGCCCTCGCCTGCCCGGCCTTCCGCCTTGTTGGCCAGCAGGATCACCGGTGTCTCGCTCTTGCGGGCAACGGCGGCAAAATGCGCATCAAGCGGCGTTACGCCCGCACGGGCGTCGATGACGAACAGAACGACATCAGCTTCCGCGATGGCCTCTTCGGTCTGGGCGCGCATGCGGCCTTCAAGGCTCGTTGCGTCCGCATCCTCAAGGCCTGCGGTGTCGATGATGGTGAAGCGCAGGTCGCCCAGGCGCGCCTCGCCCGGCCGCCGGTCGCGGGTGACGCCCGGCGTGTCATCGACAAGCGCCAGGCGCTTGCCGACCAGCCGGTTGAACAGCGTCGATTTGCCCACATTCGGACGGCCAATAATGGCTACGGTAGCGCCCAAGCCCCTTACTCCTCAGGCCGCAATCCCTGCGGCCCATCTATCAGTTGAATCCGGCGATGCCGCTGTCGCCTTCCAGCACCACGATCCGGCCGCCGGCAACAATCGGGGTCACGAAGACCTTGGCCGAAATGTCACGCACGCTCTGGATCTGGCCGCTGGCAGCGTCCACAAGGGCAATGCGGCCATCGTTGGAGAAGGCCACCAATGTGCCGTTCGCCAGCACCGGGCCCGCCCAGTTGCGCCGCTTCTTCTTGTTGTCAAGCTGCGGCAGATCTGCCCGCCATAGAGCGTCACCGGTCTTGCGGTCAAGAGCAACCATCTTGTCATCCAGCGTTACCATGAAAATGGCATTACCGGAGACGACCGGCGTGTGCACCGATCCTACGTTCTGCTCCCACTGGCGCTCACCCGTCCTGAGCGAGGCAGCGACGATCTTGCCGCCGACGCCCGTGGCATAAACCGTGCCGCCGGAGACGACCGGGCTCGCGGCAACATCCGTCAGCGTGGACACCGCCAGCGTACGGAAGGCACGCGAAACGCCTTCAGCCCAGATCGGCTCGCCCTTGCGGATGTCGAAGGCCATGATCTCGCCGGAGGAGAACGGCACCACCACGGTTCCGCCCGAAACGGCCGGGGACGCGGCCGTCAGCAATCCTGCGTTTTCCTGAATGCCGGAATAGGTCCAGGCCACGGTGCCATCGTCCTGCTTGACCGCATAGACCTCGTTGGTCTGCGTCACGACGAAGACATGGCCACCGCCAACCGCCGGGGCGCCGCGCGCCGGGGCGCTGAGTTCGACGGACCACAATTCCTGACCCGATCCGGCGTCCAGCGCAGCCAGCGAGCGATAGCCGGTTGCGGCGAAGACACGGTTGCCGGAAACGGCAACACCGCCGCCGGAGGCAATGCCGTTCTCGTCGGCCGGACGCAGGTTCTTCGTCCAGGCACGGGCGCCGCCCGTGCTCATGGCAATCACCTCACCCGTAGGCTTGTAGACGAACAGACGCCCGCCAGAGGCCACAGGCCTTGCAGCCGTGCGCATGCCCGAAGACGTCAGGCCGCCGCCGGAACTGCCGATCGAGGCGCGCCAGGCCTGCTGGCCACTGAAGGACACGGCAACATTGCCCGGATCATTGCTTTCATTGCCGCCAGCCTGCGGCCAGTCCTGACCGCCCGTGGCGGAACCGATGCTGGCGGAGCGGTTTGCGGTCTGCTCCAACGGATCAGCACCCTGAAACAGCGGCTGACGGTCGCCGGGAAGAATCTTCTGCTTGGTCGCAAAGGGATTGATGGCATCGGTATATTCAGACACCGAGGAGCAGCCCGCCAGAAGCGTGGCAGCCAGAAAAACGCTGGCAAACTGCCGGGAGGGCTTGGTCATACGCAACATCAGTTCGTCTCTCCCTTGTCGGCAATGCTGGGCTGTGAGCCACGGATCACCTTGGTGAGAATGGAAACCCGCGCCCCAATTTCGCGCGGCGCAGCGGCATCGTCCGTAATCTGGCTGGCATATTCGGTTGCAGCATCCATGTCGCCTGCGCTCCAGGCCGCGAAGGCAAGGATTTCGCGGGCCGCAAACCGCCAGGAATTGTTTTCGGCCGTCAGGGGCTCCAGCCGTGCCTTCAGCGCCGCAAGATCAGCCGTATCGAGGGCAATGTAGCCGGCGCGCACCGCAGCCAGGCCACGCAGAACCGATTCAACGGACGAATCGGCAGCCAGCGCATCATAGGCGGCGACGGCTTCATCCGCCTTGCCGGAGGCCGCAAGGCTCTCTGCGAGGCGGAATTTTGCCAGCACCGGATAGCCGCCGGTGGCAGATCCCAAGGCGGCGAAGGCAGCTTCCGCCTCCTCGGCCTTGCCCTCCTGCGCCAGGCGCACAGCCGCGATATAGGCATCACCGGCCTTCATTGACTGCTGGCCTTGCCAGTACAGCCAGCCGCGGTATCCGGCCGTTCCGGCCACAATCGCAACTGCCAGGATGATCACCCAAACGCCGAGACGGTCCCAAAGGCGACGGAATTTTTCGTGACGGATATCTTCGTCGACTTCCCGGAAAATGTCGGACATGCGTTCGAGCTTCCTGCAAACATCTGGACTTGTGTGTGAGGCCTTACACCCCGCGCAAGGCGGCGCCACATTACAGTGTCACCGGCCCTGTGGCAAACGCCTGTATCCGGCTCTTTTCAATGGCTTGATGGCGCAAGTGAGGCGAGATCCGGCCAATCCGGCTTTTTGAAGGGCAACGTATCCGGAATCACGCTCTCTTTTGGCCGGCTGACGAGGCAGAGCTCAATCCAAGGTGAAACACGCGTAAAACGCACACTTCAGAAATTCACCAGCGCTTTTCTCTCCTTACGTCATTCATCAATTTCGCAGACTGTCCTTTCCAATGTGAAGCGAATGAAATATTCTTGAAATATAACAAGCAGATACACGCACCCAACAAAGGGCATTGGCTGGGAGCATCCGCATGAACGAGGAAAAGCGCAGCAGCCCGCGGCGGCGGGCGCTCAAATCGGCCAGATTGGTCTTCGGCAATCTTGACCGGGTTTTCGACGGCATGATCCGCAATCTGTCTGAAGGGGGCGTGATGGTGAAGGTCGATAACACCCATCTCATCCCGGACGAGCTGCTGCTCTATATCGACAGCGAGAATATCCGCCGGCCCGTGCGCGTTGTCTGGCGCACGGATACGGAACTCGGGCTGGAATTTTCCGGCCCGCCCGAGCCGCTGGCCAAACGCTGACACAAAACGGACCGCGGGCAACCGGAGCCTTGAAGCAGCGATAAGAAGGTTTATCTAGCTGCAGACAGTTGTCTTGACGCGGCCAGCCCCTTTCCCCTCCCCTGGCCGCGGCTTTCCAGCCCGAAAGGCCATAGAATGCTGATTGAAAAGCTGAACTGGCGCTATGCGACCAAGAAGATGGACCCGTCGAAGACGGTTCCGGAAGACAAGGTCGAGCGCATTCTGGAGGCCGCCCGCCTTGCCCCCACCTCCAGCGGCCTGCAGCCGTTCGAGGTTATCGTCGTGACCAATCCGGAAGTCCGGGCGAAGATTCAGGAAATTGCCTGGAATCAGGCGCAGGTGACCGAAGGGTCGCACCTGCTCGTGTTTGCGGCCTGGGACAACTACACCGCAGACCGCATCAACATGATGTTCGACCTCGTCAACGAGGAACGCGGCTTCACCAGCGAAGGCTGGGAAAACTACCGGCAGATGCTGCTGAACACCTATGTGCCGCGTGATGCCGAGACCAACTATCAGCACGCCGCCCGTCAGGCCTATATCGCCTTCGGCATCGCTCTGGCTGCAGCGGCCTTCGAAGGCGTTGATTCCACCCCGATGGAAGGTTTTGACGCGGACAAGCTCGACGAGATTCTGGGCCTGCGCGCCAAGGGTCTGCGGTCCGTCACCATTCTGCCGCTCGGCTACCGGGATGAAGCCAATGACTGGCTGGCCAGCCTGAAGAAGGTGCGCCGCCCGCGCGATCAGTTCGTCATCGAAGTGAAGTAACCAAAGAAAACGCGCATCACCGGATCCTGCTGACGGACCGGTGATGCGCTTGCAGCCAGAAGCAACGGGTGGGCTATCGGCTTCCGGTCCGCAATTGGAAGATCGCGCCCCCGGTTCAGCTGGCAGAGGCAAGAAGCTCCGCTGTCCTGACGAGCTTGCAGAACTCAAAGCCAAGCGTTGCTCTGTGCACCTCGTGAACAGTGCGCGCGGGGATGACCGTCCCGCCCTCTCCCGGCAAATCGAAACAGTCACAGGCATCTTCGACCAGCGTCATGCGCCACCCGAAATTCGCTCCCGTGCGGATCGTCGTGGAAACGCACATGTCCGTGGAAATGCCGAAGACCACCACATCCTCAGCCCCGAGGCGGCGCAGGCGCAGATCCAGATCCGTGCCGATGAAGGCGGAGTTGACGCTCTTCACCACCAGCTGCTCGCCGTCCTGAGGCTCAAAGCCGGGGCGGAAGCGGTTGCCGGGCTGCCCGGACCGGAGCGTCGAGCCGGGCTCGGCAGAATCATGCCGCACGTGGATGATGGGCAGGCCCAGCTTGCGCCACAGACCCAGCAGCGCCAGCCCGTTGCGGTCGACATCCGCGTTCCAGCGCGGCGGCCAGGGCGCCCCGTCGAAGGCGGCCTGCATGTCGACCGGCAGCAGCACGGTCCTTTCGTTGAGTGGCAGCACGGGTCTCGATCTCCGTCAGGAACCTCAGAAGTGATGCCGCTTGTATCGCCCGCAGCGCTGCCGGTTGCACCCCGGCAAGACGCCGGATATGACCGGCATTGTGCCGGTCTGGGCGTGGAGGATGGTTAAGGCCATGGATGAGAAGGATCAGCTGCTTCTGACCGCGCTCCGCCGCGATGCCCGCCGCCCGCTCGTGGCGCTGGCAAGGGACATCGGCCTGTCGCGCAGTGCCACGCAGGACCGGCTGAACCGGCTGCTGCGCAGCGGCGCCATCAGTGGCTTCACAACGGTGGAACCGGCCGGGAGCACGGGCAAGGTGGCGGCCCATTTCCTCGTCACCCATGCGCCGGGCGGCAGCTGCGCCAAGCTGATGCCGCATCTGGAAAAGATCCCCGGTATCCGCAGGATCCATGCTCTGGCCGGTCCCATCGACCTCGTCATCTTCGCCGAGGCTGCGGATATGGCCGGCATCGAAGCCATCCGCGCCGCCATCGACGTCCTGCCCCTCATCTCAGGCCTCACCACCCACATGGTGCTGGAACGGCATATGGGGTAGGTGCGAAGAGCGCCGGGCACGGCTCAAGGCAATGCGGCGGCGTCTTCCTTGGCTCTTTCAACAACCAGCCCCATGTCGGCCTCCAGCATGTAGCCGGCCTTGATCAGGTCCTTCGCGGCCCCTTCGACAGCCGCCAGGTAGGCCTGTTTGCTTGCATAACGCTGAGCGAAAGGTTTGCGGACATCTTCGGCCAGAATGCTGCGGGGCAAGGGAATATAGGACCCGGCAAGGCCGCAGAGTGCGCCCTCCGCATAGCCCTTGCGCCGCAGGTTCCAGCCCAGATAGGTGGCTGCCGGTGCCGCGACAGCCGGGAGGCGGATACCGCCCGTTTCCAGCCCGTCCTGATCCACCGCCGGGACAAAGGCCGGATAGGCCGCCCCATGCAGCGGGGGAACAGCCGTGTGGTTTTCCACCCGGACCACATTATAGGGCGGCTTCAGATGCACCCCGCCGATCAGCGGCATGGTGAAACCGTCGTGGGGCACCAGCGTGCCGTCCGCGAGGCTCGGGAACCGGCTCTCGGGCGGCAGCCCGCTGCCCTCGACCCATTTTGCCATGGCATCATAGAGTGCCCGCATCACCGGCGCGGGGCTCAAGGGATTGAAGGCAAACAGGCAGCTTGCATTTTCCGTCGGCCGTGCCGTCCAGGTGTTGAGATGCGGCACGCTGGCAAGGCCGTAGAGCCTGACATTCTCCGGCATGGTCAGGGGCGCGCCATCGGGGCCAAGGGTAATCAGCGCCGAACGTGCCTGCCAGAACTCCGTGGAACTGTCCGAATGCATCAGCTTGGGGCAGGTTCTGCTGGCCTCGCAGCGCGCCAGCACCGAATCGGAGCGGTTCGTCAGCGGGTCCGTGCTCATCGCATAGCTGAAGGGGAACTGGTCGCCCGGATAATCATGCTCCTCGTGCTGACGGGAATAGCGGCCCGGCTGCGAGAAGGGATAGTTCAGGAAGAGCTTGCGCGATCCGGCCACATGCACCATCGCCCCGTCGAAGACCTTGCGGCCGAGGCCATCGGCGTTGAAGCCGTGATAAAGGAAATCCCGCAGGAAGCGGCCCGACTGGGAAATGCCCATGACGACCGTGTGGCGGATGTTCTTCAACGGCGGCATCGCCTCATGCCCCGGCAACCCGCGCAGGAAGGAATTGAGGTCGCTGACGGCGGCAAAACCAAGCCCCGCCGGGACCGGATTTTTCGCGGTATAGACCACCTCATGGATGGCGCCCGCATCATGGTCCTTGCTGCGGGTGATGGTGATCTGGCTCTCGTTGTCGATCACAAAGGCCAGCGGCACGGCCGGCGCATCGGGCCCTGCCTGCACCGTCACCCTTATGGCGGACGGATCAAGGCTTGCCATGGGAAACTTCAGCGCCAGCGTGCTGCTGTCTTCCAGCCGGTCAAAGACCACCTGCTCGCGCGCCAGCCCGGTCTTGCCCTCCAGCACCGGCAGAGTGATGCGGAAGAGGCCGGGCGCCACATCGGCCTGCCAGCCCGACCAGACGATGGTGTCGCCGCGCAGCATCTGGAAGCCATCGCCTGCATCGGCGGCCTTGTCCGGAACGGAGGCGCCTGGTGCAAGGTTCAGCAGAATGGGGCTGATGCTGCGGCCCCGGTTGGCGATTTCATAGAACAGCAGCCCGGAGGCACGGGCAGGATCGGCAGGCTTCAGGATGGTGACATTGGCCGAAAACTCCACATCGCCTTGCGCATTCACCGGCGCATCATCGACTCCCACAATCGCATCAAGGCGCGGCTCGTCCGGGTCGACGGCGAATTCGGCAATGGCGTCGATGCGCTCATAGGCACCCACTGCGCCAAAGGTCCGGCCCTCAAAGACCGGACGCTGGGAGACAATGGTGAAGCCCGTCACACGGGCCTGCGCCTGATCTGCTGCGAAAGGAAATGCGAGACACGCTGCCATGGCGGCAGCAAGAAGCGAATGACTGGTCCGGCCCATCTACGTCCATCCATTGACACCGGGCAGCAATACCACGCCAGCCCCGGCCTCAGGCAAATCATCTTGAGGCCGGGGACAATCTCACGTCTTTGTGTCAGGACTGATAAAGCCCGGCATAGGTGTCGCGCAGCACGTTCTTCTGCACCTTGCCCATGGTGTTGCGCGGCAGTTCATCCACAAAAATCACCCGCTTGGGCTGCTTGTAACGCGCCAGCCGGTCCTGCAGCTTTGCCAGAACATCGGTTTCCGCCAGATTCGCGCCTTTCTGGCGCACGACGATGGCGGTGACACCTTCACCGAAATCCGGATGGGCCACGCCGATGACGGCGCTTTCCACCACGCCGGCCAGCTGGTCGATCTCGGTCTCGACTTCCTTGGGATAGATATTGTAGCCACCGGAAATCACGAGATCCTTGCCGCGCCCGACGATGTGGACATAGCCGCGGTCATCGATCTTGCCGAGGTCGCCGGTGATGAAGAAGCCGTCGTCGCGGAACTCAGCCCTGGTCTTCTCCGGCATGCGCCAGTAGCCCTGGAACACATTCCGCCCCTTCACCTCGATCATGCCGGTCTCGCCATCGGCAACAGACGCACCCGTCTCCGGATCGGTGACACGCAGCGACACGCCCGGCAGCGGGAAGCCGACCGTTCCGGCCACACGCTCGCCCTCATAGGGGTTCGACGTGTTCATGTTCGTCTCGGTCATGCCGTAGCGCTCAAGGATGCGATGGCCGGTGGCTTCCTCGAACTGGCGGTGCGTATCGGCCAGAAGCGGCGCCGAACCGGAGATGAACAGACGCATGCGCGCCGTTGCCTCCTTCGTCAGGCCCTCGCTCTGCAACAGGCGGACATAGAAGGTCGGCACGCCCATCAGCACGCTGGCCGACTGCATCAGCCGCAGCACCTCCTCCGGATCGAACTTGCTGAGGAAATACATCGAAGCGCCGGACAGCATGATCACGTTGGACGCAACGAACAGGCCATGAGTGTGGAAGATCGGCAGCGCATGGATCAGCCGGTCACCGCTGGTGAAGCGCCAGTATTCGCGCAAGGTCGCGGCGTTGGAGAGCAGGTTGTCGTGGGAGAGCATCGCCCCCTTCGACCGGCCGGTGGTGCCGGAGGTGTAGAGAATGGCCGCCAGATCATCCGGACCGCGCTGGACATTGGCGAAATCCGCAGGTTTGCCGGTGGCCTTGTCCATCAGGCTGCCGCCGCCCGCCTCATCCAGTGTCTCGACACGGGCGCCATATTTCGCCGCCACCGGCTCAAGCCCTTCTCTCGCCTTCGGCGCGCAGACGACGAGGCGCGGCTCGGCATCGGAGATGAAATAATCCAGCTCGGCCAGCGTATAGGCGGTGTTCAGCGGCAGATAGACCGCTCCTGCCCGCACGCAGGCAAGATAGAGCATCAGCGCTTCGGCGCTCTTTTCCACCTGTACCGCCACCCGGTCCCCCGGCTCGACGCCCAGTTCGATCAGCACGCCCGCAAGCTTCCCCGACTGGTCCATCATGTCCTGATAGGTCCAGGACCGGCCGTCGA
Organism: Pannonibacter sp. I15F10I1; assembly: GCF_900185665.1. Lineage (NCBI taxonomy): Bacteria > Pseudomonadati > Pseudomonadota > Alphaproteobacteria > Hyphomicrobiales > Stappiaceae > Pannonibacter > Pannonibacter sp. I15F10I1. Next base: position 223,752 of record NZ_FYAN01000026.1, on the reverse strand, counting down.
GGGTTTCGATGAAAGGTGCGGCCGGAGTGGCGGCGGCCCGGATTGCATCGAAAAGGTGATTGCTCATGCGGTGAACTCCTTGGTGGATTTTGTCTTTGTGCCGTCCTCGGACGGGCTGGAGGCAACGGGAACGAGCTGGCGGGGCTGCCGGTCCGGCGGCAGCTGCTTGCGGACCTGAGAGGAGGCCGCCACTTCGCCGCGCACGGCGAAGGCCTCGTGATTGGTTTCGATGTCGTCGAGCTTGTAGAGGTAGTTGACCATCAGCCCGTGCGACTGTTCGAGCGCGCGGGGCGAGAGGTCTCCCAGAAAGTTCAGCCGTTCCAGCCGGGCACCATTGCCCAGATGGAACCGGGCGACCGGATCAACCACCTTGCCCTGCGGCGTGCGGGCCTTGAGGAAATACCAGGCGGCAGCCCCCATCAGCACGGGCCGGATGCGGGCAGCCAATTCCTCGTTCCTGTGCCAGCCCTCGGTGTCCAGCCCCTGCAGCACCTCCCGGTCCTGCGCGCTCAACACATCGCAAACCTCCGCCCGCCGCTCGCGCGAGAGCCATGCGGCAAAGCCGGGGACCGGAGACAGGGTGACGAAGGTTTCCAGTTTCGGCAGCTCCCGCCGCAGATCCTCCACCACCTGCTTGATGAGGAAGTTGCCGAAGGAAATGCCGCGCAGGCCGTCCTGACAGTTGGAGATGGAGTAAAACACCGCCGTCGTCGCCTCCCCGGCGCCAATCGGCTCACGCTCCTCGCGCAGCACCTCGGCAATCGTGTCCGGCGTCGCGGTCGTCAGCGCCACTTCCACGAAAATCAGCGGATCATCGGCAAGGCGGGGATGGAAGAAGGCAAAGCAGCGCCGGTCCTCGGGCGCCAGCCGCAGGCGCAGTTCCTCCCAGCCACCGATGTGATGAACCGCTTCATAACGGATGATCTTTTCCAGAATGTTCGCAGGCGTCGACCAGCTGATCGAGCGCAGGGTGAGAAAACCCCGGTTGAACCACGAGGCAAAGAGATGGGCGAAATCCTGATCGACCGTCTCCAGCGCCTTGTCCGATACCTTCATCTTCAACAGCGCCTCACGCATGCGCACCAGCGTGGCAATGGCATCAGGCGCCAGATTGAGCCGGCGGATCAATTCCTGACGGCGCGGCTCGCTGGCCATGTGCAAGGCGGCCAGAGACACCGGCGAAGGGTCCTCCTGATAGGCCTTGATGGCCTTTTCCAGCCGTCCGGTGTTGGGGCCGAAGCGGTCCAGCAGCAGCCGGGCGAAGCCGGTCTTCCCGGCCTCGTCCAGCTGATCCCAGCGGGTCAGCACATCCTTGGCCAGCGCCATGCCGGAGGCCTCGCCCTGACTGGACAGCAGCGTGTCGCAGCGCTGCTCCAGGATGACGAGCGGGTCGTCATCTCCGGTCTGGGGCGAGATGGACAGGAGGCGGCGCCCCCGTTCCGTGATGGCCTGCAGCATTTCACTGAAGAAGGATGTGGTGTTCATCAGACCGCTCCGAGCATTTGGTTGGGCAACCAGGTTGCGATCCCCGGGAAGAGGCACAGGATGAAGATCGCAAGGAACATCACCAGCACATAGGGCAGCGCCCCCCACAGGATATCCTTCGTCGGTATCTTCGGCGCAATGGCGTTGATGACGAAGAGATTGAGCCCGATGGGCGGCGTGATCAGCCCCACTTCCATGTTGATCGTCAGCACGATTGCGAACCAGTAGGGATCAAAGCCAGCCTGGGTAACGATGGGGAACAGCATCGGCGCCGTCATCACGATCACCGCCACCGGCGGCAGGAACATGCCGCAGACGAGCAGGAACACGTTGATGACCAGCATCAGCACCCAGGGGTTCAGATCCATCCCGGCAATCGCCGTTGCCACCGTCTGCGTGATGAACAGCGACGACAGGGCGAAGGCGAACAGCTCCGCCGCCGCCATGATCATCATGATCATCACGCTCTCGCGCATGGCCGAGCCGAAGATCTGCGACACGGGCTTGAAGCGGAACAGCCGGTAGGCAATCACCACGACCACAAGCGTCAGAAACGCCCCTGCCCCGGCCGCTTCGGACGGCGTTGCCACACCGCCGTAGAGCACATAGAGCGTCCCGGCGATGATCAGCAGGAACGGCAGGATGCGCGGCAGCTGCTCCAGCTTCTGCTTCAACGTGAAGGTGATGCCACGGCCGCTGAGGTCATAGCCCTTGCGGCGGCAGTCGATCAGCGCCCAGATCATGAACATGACCGTGAGCATGATGCCAGGGAGCACTCCGGCCATGAACAGGCGGCCAATGGAGGTTTCCGTGGCGATGCCATAGACGATCAGCGTCACAGAGGGCGGGATCAGGATGCCGAGCGTGCCGCCCGCCGCGATGGAGCCTGCCGCAACGGAGTTGGGGTAACCCCGGCTCTGCATTTCCGGAATGCCCATCTTGCCGATGGCCGCACAGGTGGCGGGCGATGAGCCGGTCATGCCGGAAAAGATGGCACAGGCACCGATGTTGGACAGAACCAGCCCGCCCGGCACCCGGTTGAGCCAGCGGTCCAGCGAGGTGTAGAGATCCGAGCCCGCAGGCGAGGATGCCACCGCCGCGCCCATGAGCACGAACATGGGGATCGACACATAGGCCAGGTTGGCGATACCGGCGAACATGGTTTCGCCAAGCACATAGACAATGCCGGGACCGATCTGCAGGAACAGGGCAGCGACGGCGGCAAGGCCGAGGGCGAAGGCAATCGGCATGCCCGTGCCCAGAAGCACGAAGAGCGCACCGATGAGGAGAAGACCAGACAGCATCGGGCTCATCAGCGCCCCTCCCCGGCAAGCGCCCCGTGGCCTGTATCCGCAGGGGCGGAACCGGTCAGGAGCAGCAGGATCTGCGCCACATATTGCAGGCACAGCATGGCAAAGCTGAGCGGCAGCGCCGACAGGGGGATCCACAGCGGCGGTGCCCACATGCTGGCATGTTTCCAGTTGCCGGCCCAGGCTTCGTGGAACTGGATCCACACCGCCCAGAGCATGATGGCGCAGAAGGTGAGCCCCAGCAGGCTACCGAGGATCTTGAGGCCGTGGCGGGTGCGTGGCCCCACCATCATCTCCACCACGTCAACGCCCACATGCCCCCCCTTCATCAGCACATAGGGCGCGCCGAGGAACATGGCCGCAGTCGCGGAGAAAACCACAAAGTCCGTCTGCCAGATCGTTGGATATGTAAAGACGTAGCGCATCAGGATCATCTGGCAGACGACCAGCATCGCCGCGATGATGAGCAGCGTGGCAATCACGGCCAAAGCCCGCGAAAGATGCCCGACTGCCCGGATATAGGCCCCGATCATTTCAAACCTCTCAGTTTGACCGTCCACATGCGGCCCGGCCCTGTCCGTCCGGCAGGTCCGGGCCGTGCGAGGGCCGGTATCACTCGACCGCAAGGGCCTTTTCGATCAGGGCGCCGCCATTCGGCACCTTGGCGGCAAAGTTCTTGTAGGCAGACTCCTGAGCCACCGCGAGCCAGGCGTCATAATCGGCCTTGGACATTTCAACGACCTCGACCCCGGCCTTCTTGTAGGTGTCGATCATCAGCTGATCGCCCTTGCGCACCTCGGCGTCGAAATAGGCTTCGGCCTTCTTGCCAGCTTCCAGAACGGCGGCCTGCTGCTCGGGCGTCAGGCGCTCGAACACCTGCTTGGAAAAGAGCACCGGCTCATACATGAACCACAGCGCATTCTCGCCCGGCGCCGTCAGGCACTTGGCCTGTTCGAACAGGCGATAGGACACGAAGCTGGCCGACGAGGTGTTCGCCGCGTCCAGCACGCCGGTCTGCATGCCGGTGTAGATTTCAGACGATGGCATGGAGGCAATCGAGGCACCAGCTGCGGCCAGCATCTCCTCAAACGCCGGGCCTGCGGCGCGGATCACCTGCCCCTTCATCGTTTCAGGCGAGGTGATGCAGCCCTTCTTGGAGGCAAAGGCGCCCGATAGCCAGGCATCGGCAATGACGATGGCGCCGTTGTCCTCGATGATCTTCTTGATATCCTGCATGAATTCGGACTGATTGAGCCGGTTGGCGCGGTCGAAATTGCCGACAAGCCCCGGCATCAGCGTGACCGAAAACTCCGGATGGCGGCCGGAGGCATAGTCGAGCGGAAAGGATGTCATCTCCAGCAGACCACGGGTCAGCGCGTTCCACTGCTCATTTGGCTTGAACAGCGAGGAGCCGGGGAAGACCTGCACGGTCAGCCCCACATTCGCCGCCTCGACTTCACGCGCAATGACCTGCACCATTTCGTCGCGGATATCGCCCTTGCCGCCGGGAAACTGATGCGAGGCCTTGAGCACGGTCTGCGCGCCGGCAGACCCTGCCGCCGCTGCCATGCCTGCAAGGAGCACACCTGTCTTCAACATGCGAGTGAGTTTCTTCATCGTTCTTCCTCCCAGAAATCCGGCCTCCCTGCCGGATGAGAGCGAATGATGCGTTTGCCTTGCACGCGATGTCAATAATCTTGTATACAAGAAATTTCACGGCGTACGCGAGGGCGGGGCGATGTCAGAGAATACCTTCCAGAAGCTTCGGGACGAGATCGAGAATGGCATCGTCACGGGTGAATTCGAGCCGGGCCAGCGGCTCGACGAGACGCAGCTTGCCACCCGCTATGGCGTGTCACGCACGCCGATCCGCGAAGCCCTGATGCAGCTGAGCGCCATCGGCCTCGTGGAGATCCGCCCCAGGCGCGGTGCGGTGATCGTGGATCCGGGTCCGCACTATGTGCTGGAAATGTTTGACGTGATGGCGGAGCTGGAAGGCATGGCAGGGGCACTCGCTGCCCGCCGCCACACGGCCGAAGACAGAACCGCACTGGAAACTGCGCATGCCGCCTGCGAGGCCGCTGCCGCGCGCGATGACACCGACGCCTATTATTACGAGAACGAGCAGTTCCACCACGCGATCTATGCCGCGAGCCAGAGCGCCTTCCTGAAGGAGCAGTGCATCGCCCTGCACCGGCGCCTCAGGCCCTACCGCCGCCTGCAGCTCAGGGTGCGCAACCGCATGAAAGTTTCCCTGCAGGAACATGCCGGCATCGTTGCGGCAATCCTTGACGGCAATGAGGACAGCGCCCGCCGCCAGCTGCGCGACCATATCGCAGTGCAGGGGGACAGGTTCTCGGACCTTGTGGCCAACATGGAACGCCTGCGCAGCCGCACGGCAGGACAGGGATAACCCTTCTCAGAGACGGCCTACCAGAGCGCCTCGAAGTTGTTGCGCCGGAAGTACTCTACCAGCGCATCGATGAAGAGCCGGGTGCGGGCGGGCATATGGGCGCGGGAGGGAAAGGCCAGGTTCATGCTGAGGCGCGGCAGATGCCAGCCCTCCAGAACCTTGACGAGACGGCCCGACTGAAGATCGTCATGCAGCACATAGGACGGCTGCACGACAATGCCGAGCCCGTCCCTTGCGGCCTGGCGCAGCAGCAGCCCGTCATTGCACACCATGGTGCCGCTGACCGGAAGCCGCATGCTTTCGTTGCCGCGGGTAAAGGTAAGGTTCTCCCAGTCATCGGCAAGGCTGTAGAGCAGCAGGTCGTGGTCCGCCAGATCATGCGGATGGACAGGCGCACCCCGGGCGGCAATGTAGTCCGGCGAGGCGGCGAGGGTGCGCTGGGTCTCCGCCAGCTTGCGGATGGTGATCGAGCTGTCCGCCTCGCCCCGCCGGGTGCGGATGGCAAGGTCGAGACCGTTCTCGATCATGTCGTAATAGCGGTTGGAGGCCTGCAGCTCGATGTTGACCAGCGGATAGCGCGCCCGGAACTCGCGGATCACCGGCATCAGATGCAGTTTGGCAAAGGCAAGCGAGGCACCGACACGGATGGTGCCGCGCGGTTCGGCCGAAACCGCACTGACGCTGGTTTCCGCCTCATTGAGGCTGGAGAGGATTTCCCGGGCACTGGCGGCGAACCGCTCCCCTTCCCCGGTCAGGAACAGCTGCCGCGTGGTCCGCTGCACCAGCCTCACGCCCAGCCGGTTTTCCAGGCTGGTCAGATGCCGGCTGACGCCGGAGACAGACAGGCCGAGCACATCGGCCGCCCGCGTCAGGCTGCCTGCATCGGCGATCTGGGTGAATACCTCAAGCTCTGCCAACCGGTCCATTCTTGCCCCTCCTGCAAGATTGTTACGGTATTATTACCGTATAAACACATATCTTGCAATTGTTCTGTCGCATGCCCGGCGGACGCGTTGATTTTTGCGCGCCGGGCAAGAAACATTCCCAGATTACGGGATTTATCACCTAATCAACCAATGCAACTCTGATGCCACGTGAACAGGGCCGCCGCAAAGAGAAGCAGCCCGCACCAATCCAGAGGGAGCGCCCGCAGTGGACGCGATGACGAAGGGCACCACTGCGGTGCGGCATATCGTGATGTGGAATGTGGCCGGAGAGACACCGGAAGACCGGGATAAGGCCAAGGCACAAATCAAGACGGCCTTTGAAAGCCTGCGCGGGCTGATCCCCGGAATGACCCGTCTGGAGATCGGCATCGATGTGAGCCGCATCGATTACGCCTGCGACGTGGTGCTGTTCAGCGAATTTGAAAGCGCCGAAGCGCTCAAGGCTTATGCAGTTCATCCGGCCCATCTGCGCATTCGTGATGCACTGGAAGGCCTGCGGATCACGCGCCATCAGGTGGATTATCCAGTGAACGGGGAGACGGTCCAATGATGGCAGGCTTTACCTACACGGCCCATCCGGCGCGGGTCATTTTCGCCGATACCGCTCTTGATCAGCTGGACGCGGAGGCCGAGCGGCTGGGAGCAAGGCGGGTGCTGGTCATCACCACCCCGCGCCAGACCGGGCTGATGGACACCATCACGGCAGCGCTGGGGGGCAGGGTCTGTGGCACCTTCGCCGGTGCGGCGATGCACACGCCCGTCGATATCAGCGATCTGGCCGCCGACACCGCCCGCACCCGCAAGGCTGATCTGGTGGTGGCCGCAGGCGGCGGCTCCGCCATCGGCCTGTCCAAGGCGGTGGCGCTGCGCACCGGCCTGCCGCAACTCGTCATCCCCACCACCTATTCCGGCTCGGAGATGACGCCTATTCTCGGCGAGACTCGCAACGGCCAAAAGCAGACGCAGCTTTCGGCCAAGGTGCTGCCGCAGACCGTGCTCTATGACGTCAGCCTCAGCCTTGCCCTGCCTGTCCATGTCAGCATGACCAGCGGCATGAATGCCATCGCCCATGCGGTGGAAGCGCTTTATGCCCGGGACCGCAATCCGGTCATCGGCCTGCTGGCACTCGAGGCCATCGGCGCCATGGCCGCAGCACTGCCCGCCATCCACCGCACGCCTGAGGATGGCGAAGCACGGCGCAAGGCGCTTTATGGCGCGTGGCTCTGCGGCCTGTGCCTTGGCTCCGTCGGCATGGCGCTGCATCACAAGCTCTGCCACACGCTGGGCGGCAGTTTCGCCCTGCCCCATGCCGAGACGCATACGGTGCTCCTGCCCCATGCGCTGGCCTATAATGCCCCGGCCATTCCAGAGGTGATGGATCAGCTGGCCGGCGTTCTGGGCAGCGATCCGGCCCGCCGCCTTCAGGACCTTGCCCGCGCCACGGGCGCACCGGTCAGCCTGGCTGAGATCGGTATGCCGGAAAGCGGCCTTGAGCGGGCAGCAGACATCGCCCTTTCCAACCCCTACTGGAATCCGCGGCCGCTGGAGCGGCAGGCCATTCTGGCCCTGCTCCGGCGCGCCCATGACGGGTCCCTGCCCCGGATGGACAACTGACAGCGAAGGAGACCGCCATGATCGACTACTTCACAGAAGACCGGTCTGCCGAGCAGGTGAACGGCCGCATTGGACCTGCCACCAGCCCGCGCCTTGCCCATGTCATGACCTCACTCGTCAATCACCTGCATGCCTTCATCAAGGACGTGGAACTGACCGAAGAAGAATGGGCCGCAGCCATCAGCTTCCTCACGCGCAGCGGCCAGATCTGCTCGGACACGCGGCAGGAGTTCATCCTGCTGTCGGACATTCTGGGCGTGTCGATGCTGGTGGACGCCATCAACCACCGCCAGCCGGAAGGCGCAACGGAGACGACCGTCTTCGGCCCCTTCCACGTGGACGGCGCGCCGGAGCGGCAGATGGGCGACAGCATCAGCCTCGACGGCAAGGGCGAAACCTGCCTCTTCGAGGGGCGGGTGCTGGATCTGGATGGCAATCCCGTCGAAGGTGCGCTGATTGACGTGTGGTCGGACAATGAAGACGGTTTCTACGACGTGCAGCAGCCCGGAGTGCAGCCGCCCTTCAACAATCGCGGCATCTTCCGCACGGGCGCAGACGGGCGCTATGCCTTCCGCGGCATCCGGCCCGTCTCCTATCCGATCCCCCATGACGGGCCGGCCGGCCAGCTGCTCGAGGCGCTTGGCCGCCACCCCTGGCGGCCCGCCCACATGCATTTCATGGTCACCGCACCGGGCTACCGGAGGGTGATCACCCATCTTTTCGTTTCAGGTGATCCATATCTGGAAAGCGATGCCGTGTTCGGCGTCAAGGCCTCGCTCATCACGCCTTTCGAGCGGGTGAACCGGGACAGCGAAACCTGGCGCGCGGCCTACGACTTCGTGCTGCAGGCAGAATAAGACACGGGTCAGCCACCATGCCCAAAAAAGCTGAAGCCCCAGCGGTGACCGGGGCTTCAGGGCTTATACCAACACTCGATGAACTTGACTCATCGAGTGTCGGTTAAGCCCGTGCGGCGCTTGAGCCTTTTCAAGGCGTGATGCGTCAGCATCTCAGAGCCTTGGTATTATGCCGGTTTCCGGAAAGAGATCCTGCTCAGGGCCGCATCAGCACGGACTTTGACGGATAGTCCGAGGCCCAGGTGGACGGAAGCGGGGCAACGAAGACGTTTTCCGTGCGGGTGCGGGTGATCTTCCAGACCCCGTCCGGCTCCTTGCGGAAGGTGTTGTTGAGGCGCGAGGAGCGCAGCAGCGCCTTGCCGTCGGAGAAGAGCCACGGCTGCATGTGCACCCACTGCCCGTCTGCCGTTGTCCCGCCCTCATGCACGTGGATCTGCTCGGAGGTGAGATAGTGGCAGTTGAGGATCAGGGCCGGATCGGTCTTGCCGCCCCAGAAGCCCTCGAAATGCTTGCGGATGGCCGCCGCCCCCACAGCGCGGCCGAACTGGTTGTCGTAATATTCGCCAACGCCTTCCCACACCGCATCTTCCGTGTAGAGCGCCATGATCAGGTCGATGCGCTCCGCATCGCTGGTCACGCCGAACTCCGGCATGGGTGTGTCGCACAGGAACATGTAACGGGCCTGAAGGCGCCGGATATCGGCTTCCGCTTCCAGCACCTCGATCCGCCGCACCAGTGCGTCCAGCCTTGTGGTCTCAGTCATGACTTCCCCTCTTTTCGTTGCAGATGAACAGGCGCATGAGCCGTCAGATGAACCGGCACACGCCTGCGCGCTGGCGCAAGGCTTGCGCCGTCCACCCTCAGGGTCAAGCGGTAATATTCACGTAATACGGTACAAAAGATGAGTTTTCAATACAGGATTACTCTTCACCGCGTGCAAAACACCTTCAAAACCAAGAACCCTTGCAAAGGCCGCAAGGGCAAGCGGTGCAGCAGACATCACCGGCGCAAAACAGACTTTCAGAATACGCAACAATTCACGTGATTTTACATGTTACGCTTCGGCTGTCTGTATTTCGTTGAAATTACGCCGAGTGTTCATTCCGCGCCTGAAGAGAACGGCACAGCCGATAGGGCTGGCGCCGCATTTCTCGTTCATCTAATTGATTTCAAATAATTTTTTTGATCTTCATCAACGATTTTACGTTGACGGCTTTTCGATTTGCGGTAATTTTACCGTATCCAGAGGGAACGGAGCCGCAAGCGCTCCGCATAGAAAAATGACAAATGACACTTCAGCCCTGACCGGCGGCTCGCCGGTCTTTACGGCCACGCTTGCGCTTGGCCAGACGGGTCCGCGTGTTGCAGTCAAGGACTGCATCGACATCGCGGGCACCGTGACGCGCTGCGGCTCGGCGGCCTTCGACGCGGCCCCTGCCGCCACAGTGCATGCCGATGTGGTGGCGGCCCTGCTTGATGCCGGGTGCCGCATCACCGCCAAGACCAACATGCACGAGCTTGCCTATGGCATGACGGGCGTGAACGCCCGCTTCGGCACCCCGGTCAATCCGCGCTGGCCGGACATCATTCCCGGCGGCTCGTCCTCGGGCTCTGCCGCCGCTGTGGCTGGCGGGCTTGTCGACTTTGCCATCGGCACCGACACCGGCGGCTCCATCCGCCAGCCTGCGGTCTGCTGCGGCGTCATCGGCTTCAAGCCCACCTTCGGGCGGGTCAGCCGCAAGGGCGCAAGCCCGGCGCAAAGCTCGCTCGACTGCATCGGCCCCTTTGCCAGAAGCATGGACCGGATCGAGCAGGCGATGGCCGCACTCGACGCCAGCTTCACCCCGGCACGCCTGACTGCAGCGCCGAAACTTGCCATCACCGGCATGGATGCCGAGCCCGCCATCCTGGCAGCACTCGCCCCGGTGGTCACACCGCAGGCAGGAGCGCTGACCGCCGTGAACCTGCCCTCACTGGAAGCCGCCTTCAAGGCGGGCATGACGGTGATCGGCCGCGAGACAGCAGCAGCCTTCGGCCATCTGGTCACGGAAGGCGCGCCGTTGGGCGCGGATGTGAGGGCGCGCATCGCTGCAGCCATGTCCATCACGGATGAGGATCTGGCCGCTGCCGAAGAGGTGCGCACCCGGTTCACGGCCGAAGTGGATGCCGCCCTTGCCAGCCATGACGCGATCCTGACCCCGGCCCTGCCGGTGGTGCCGCCGCGCCTTTCGCAAGCGGATGATCCGCAGCGGGTTCTCCCCCTCACACGCTATCTGCGGCCGTTCAACCTGTCGGGTCATCCGGCGCTGGTTCTGCCGCTCCTCACGCCGGACGGGCTGCCCGCCGGACTTCAGATCATTGGCCGCAAGCAGGGAGATGAGCAGGTCTGCGCCATCGCCCGCTGGCTTTGCGAGACCTTCAAAGACTTCCAGGTGGAGGAATGACCATGGATGCCCTTACCCAGTCCCCAGCGGACGTGACACTCGAAAGCCTAAAGGCGGAAATCCGGTCCCGCAGGCATGAATTTCATCAGCTGCGCCACATCCCGATTGATATCGTGCGCCAGTTTCAGGCCATCGGCGTCTACCGTGCCTTCGTGCCCCAGCGTTTTGGCGGCGACGCCCTGTCTCCGGCGGCCTTCTGCCGGCTGATCGAGGACATCGCCAGCGCCGATGCCTCGGCCGGCTGGGTTGCCAGCTTTGGCGTCTCGGCCACCTATCTGGCGGCCCTGCCGAAGGAAACCTATGCCTCCATCTACAGCAAGGACCCCAACACAGTCTTTGCAGGCGGCTTGTTCCCTCCTCAACTTGCCAAGCGCGTGCCCGGCGGGCTGGAAGTCACCGGCCGCTGGCCCTGGGGCTCCGGCGTCATGGGCGCCTCTCTGGTCGGTGCCGGCATCAAGATCGAAGGCGAGGACAGCCCGCTGCCCCGCACCGCCGTCATGCCCCGCCATGCCGTTACCGTGGACGAGACCTGGGACACGGTCGGCCTGCGCGCCACTGGCAGTCACGACATCGTCGCAAACAAGGTCGTGGTGCCGGAAGAATGGACCTTCATCCGGGGCGGCAAGCCGGAAATGGACGACCCGATCTTCCACTATCCGGCGATGGCGCTCGCAGCACAGGTGCTGGCCGTCGTCGCCCTTGGCACCGCACGTGCGGCTCTCGACTGGCTGAGCGAGGACGCCACCAAGCGCGCCTCCATCACCGGCGCACCGAGCCCTGCGGCACGCGGCTATATCCAGACAGGCTTTGCCCGTGCGGAAGGCCTTCTGTCCGGCGCAAGGGCCGGTTTCTACGACGCCATCGAGGAAGGCTGGCAGCAGATGCTCGAAAAGGGCGAGGTTGACCGCGCCACGCACATCCGCCTGCGCCATGCCGCCTCCAAGGCCGCCGAAGACGGTGCCGAGGCCGCCCGCCTTGCCTTCGTCATGGGCGGCTCCGACGCGATGATGAGCGGTCATCCGCTCGGCCGCTGCATGATCGATGCGGCCTGCGTTGCCCAGCACGCCTTCATCGGCGCAGGCAGCTGGCAGGCGGCGGGCGCCGCGCTGCTCGGCCAGCCCGTGCCCCCCGGCTACCCGTGAGACATTCATTCTCATTTCCATTGAAAGGATAAACAAATGGCTGAAGCCAAACAGATCCGCACCCTGCTCTGCATTGCCGTGCACCAGAACTTCTTCGATCTGCCCTTCGACAAGATCGGCAGCGTCTGGACGGGCTTTGCCACGTTCATGTCGAGCGTTGCCAAGATGGACGGCGTGACCGTCCTGGGCACCATCGATGACGACGAGACCATGGTCGGCACCTCGCCCACGGGCTTCCCGTGGACCTGCTACATGCTCTGCGACTTCCCGGACCGGGATGCCGTAGTCGCGGCCTGCAACCTGTTCCGCACCATTCAGGTCGGCGACGAGAACCACCGCCTGTGGCGCTACATGCGCATCGAGGCACGCATGGGCCGTGCGCTGCAGATCCCGGATCTGTGAGACGCCGCCATCAGGGTCAAAGCAACAAACCAGAGGAAAGAGCTCAAATGACGATCGCCGCAACACAACCGCAACCCGGTGATCTGGTCGAATTCGACCGGGTCAAGACGCCGATGTACGAGGACGAGGCACTTTTCGAGGAAGAGCTGGAGCGCATTTTCGGCCGCACCTGGGTGTGGGTCGCCCACACTTCCGAAATCCCGGACAAGGGCTCCTTCGTCCGCTCCTGGGTTGGCCGCCAGCCGGTCATCGTGGTGCGGGACCGCAAGAACGAGATCCACGTGATGGTCAACCGCTGCCGCCACCGGGCCGCAACGGTGTGCGAGGTGAAGAAGGGCAAGACCTCCTCCTTCCAGTGCCCCTATCACGGCTGGGGCTACGGCCTCGACGGCTCCCTGCGCGGGTTGCCCTATCCGGAGCAGTATGGCGAGGACTTCGACAAGGAAGCTCACGGCCTGAAGAAGCTGCGGGTGGAAAGCTATCAGGGCATGATCTTCGCCACCTTCAACGAGGAGATCGAGCCGCTGGAAAGCTTCCTTGCCGGAGCGAAGAAGTGGATCGACCTGTTCATGAAGCAGGGCGGCGGCTTCCCCATCAAGGTACTGGGCGAACATCAGTTCACCTTCCCGGGCAACTGGAAGATCCAGTTGGAGAACACCACCGACGCCTACCACTTCCCCGTGGTGCACAAGTCCTTCCTGCAGTCGCTGGACAAGGAAGCCGAAGCCACCTTCACCTTCCTTGAGGGCGAAGGCTTCGTGGAAGACCTCGGCAACGGCCATTCGGTGATGGTGATGATGCCGGAACTCGTCGACCTCGACGACAACCTCGACGCCGCCATTCCGCAGCGCTTTGAAGCGCTGGCGCAGGAACTGCGGGACGAAGGCTATCCGGAAGATCAGGTGCGCAAGATCGTGCGTGCGGTGGGCGGTGCAGGCTTCAACCTGAATCTCTTCCCGAACGTCTCCTTCTCCCTGTCCTTCTTCCGCGTGCTGCGCCCGATCAACGTGCGTGAAACCGGCATCCGCCACATCGCGCTCGGCATGGACGGTGGCCCGGTGGCGGCCAACCGCATGCGCCTGCGCCTGCACGAGCATTTCCAGGGCCCGCTCGGCTTCGGCTCTCCCGATGATGCGGAAGTGTGGGAACGCGTCCAGCGCGGCACGCTGGGCGGTGAGGATCTGCCGATCCTCGTCAATCGCGGCCTTGTTGACGAAGTGCCCGGCGAACACGGCCCGCGCGGCCACGTGAGCGCGGAGACCGGCATGCGCGCCGCCTATCAGATGTGGAAGAGGATGATGGACCAATGAACTCGATGAGCACCATCACATCCGCAGTGACCCTGCAGGAAATCGCCGAATTCGTCTGGAACGAGGCCGAGCTGCTGGACCGCAAGGACTATGACGCCTGGCTCGCCCTGTGGGCTGGCGAAGGCCATTACATCATGCCGATCAATCCGGATGGCAATTACGAGGACGAGCTGAACCTGTGCTACGACGACGCAAAGATGCGCAAGATGCGGATCGAGCGTTTTCAGGCCGGTTTCTCCATCTCCTCCGCGCCTCCGGCCCAGACCATCCGCACCGTCTCGCGCTTCGTTATCGAGGCACAGGACGGGGAGACGGTGACGCTGCGCTGCTCCCAGCACCTGATCGAGGACAAGTTCGGCCGCCAGCGCGTCTTTGGCGCGAACCTGCGCTATGTGCTGCTGCGCACCGGAAACGGCCTGCGCATCCGTGACAAGGTGGCAACGCTGCTCAACTCTGACGGGGAGCTGACTGCGCTCAGCTATCTGTTCTGATGGCAGCGCCGCTTCCTGAAAAGATCCAGACAGCCGTCGTGACGGGCGGGGCCACCGGTTTCGGTGCCCTGGCCGTCCGGGCCCTGCACAAGGCCGGTTTCCGCGTCGTCATCACCGACGTGGATCCCGGCCCCGCCGAAGCGCTGGCGCAGGAGCTTGACCTGGCCGGGGAGACGGCGGTCATCGGCACGCTGGACGTGACGAAGCCGGACGACTTCCAGAGCATCCTCGACCGCAGCGTCGAGCGCTGGGGTTCGGTCGAGGTGCTGGTGAACAACGCCGCCCGCACCGCCGTCCAGCCCGTGCTGGAGATCGATCCGGCTGACTTCAACGCCATCATGGCGGTGAATGCAGGCGGCACCTTCACCGGCTGCCAGATCTTCGGCCGCCATTTCCGCGACCGCGGCTATGGCCGGATCATCAACATGGCCTCGCTCGCGGGCCAGAACGGCGGCACCGCCACAGGCGCGCATTATGCCGCCTCCAAGGGCGCGATCCTGACGCTGACGAAGATCTTCGCCCGTGATCTCGCCCCCTTCGGCGTCACCTGCAACGCCATCGCCCCCGGTCCCATGGACACGCCGATGGTGCGCTCGGTGATCACCCCGGAAAAGATGGCCGGTGCGCTGGCCAATATCCCGGTGGGGAAACTGGGGGACCCGGATTTCGTGGCCGGGCTGGTCGCCCTTCTGGCCGGCCCTGAGGCAGCATTCGTCACCGGCGCCTGCTGGGACGTCAACGGCGGGATCTACATGCGATGAATGCGATCAGTCCGAAACAGACGCTTGAGCTGACCGTCACCGAGCGGATCGAGGAACCGGGCAACATCATCCGCCTGCGGCTGGCAAGCCCGGGCGGGGAGCCCCTGCCCCCGTTCACCGCCGGTGCCCATCTCGACATCCACCTTCAGGACGGCGGGCTCGACCTGTGGCGGCAGTACTCGCTCTGCTCGGACCCTGCCACGAATACGGCTTACGAAATCGGCGTGCTGAAGGACCCGAAGAGCCGTGGCGGCTCGGAGGCGGTCCACCGGCTGGCAACACCCGGCGCGCGCTTCCGGATCGAGGGCCCGCGCAATCACTTTCCGCTGGAGGAAAGCGCCACCCGCACGGTGCTTTTCGGCGGCGGCATCGGCATCACGCCGATGCTGGCCATGGCCCAGCGCCTCCATGCCCTCGGCCGGGACTTCACCCTGCATTACTGCACCCGTTCGGCCGGCATCACGGCGTTCCGCAGCATGATTGCGGCAAGCCCCTGGGCGGACCGGGTGGTCTTCCATCATGACGATGAAGACGAGGCCCAGCGCCTGCAGCTGCCGCGTGACCTGCCGGAGCCCGGCGCCGGAACGCACCTTTATGTCTGCGGGCCGCAGGGCTTCATGGACTGGGTGATTTCCAGCGCCGAGGCAATGGGCCATGCCCCGTCGCACGTGCACCGCGAGTATTTCTCCGCCGATGTGGACATCACCGGCGAAAGCTTCGAGGTGGAGGCGCGCCTGTCCGGCGTCACGGTGACGGTTGGCCCGGAGGACACCATCGCCAAGGCACTGGCCCGTGCAGGCGTGAAAATCGAGGTAAAGTGCGAGGAAGGTGTCTGCGGCACCTGCGTGACGGATGTGCTGGAGGGCACGCCCGATCACCGCGACCAGTTCCTGACGGACGGTGAGAAGGAAGAAGGCTCGATGATCTGCGCCTGCTGCTCACGCGCCTGCACCTCGCGCCTCGTGCTCGACATCTGAGGAGGAAAGTCATGACCGAGACCCCAATTCCCCCGGAAATCACAGCCTTCCGTGAAGGCATGAGCCGTCTGGGGGCCGCCGTCAATCTGGTGACGACCGATGGCCCCTCCGGGCGCCATGGCATGATCGTCTCGGCCGTCTGTTCAGTGACCGACAGCCCGCCGATGCTGCTGGCCTGCATCAACCAGAACGCCTATGCCCATGACGCCTTTCTGGCCAATGGCACGCTCTGCGTGAATGTGCTGCGGCCCGGGCACCGGGATCTGTCGCGTGCCTTCACAAGGTGGACGGGCGAAGACCGCTTCTCGCAGGCCGGATGGGACACGCTGGAGACGGGCGCCCCCGTTCTTCAGGGTGCAGCCGTGGCTTTCGATTGCCGTATCATCGACCGTCAGCAGAAGGGCACCCATTCCGTGCTCTTCTGTGAGGTGGCCGCAACCCGGCTGTGGTCCGGCACGCCGGAAGGGCTGATCTGGTTCAGCCGCGCCTTCCATCAGCTTGAAGCCGCGGCGGGGTAAGCGATGGCAGGACCGGCAGCGCGCTCAGATCTCTCCCAGACCGTCGAAGACCTTCTCCAGAAGGCCGTTGAGTGCTGCCAGTTCCTCGCTGGAGATATTGATGAAGGACGCAGCGAGGATCTTGTCTGCTTCCATGAGGGCACGGCGGCGCATATCGTCGCCCCTGGGTGTCAGGGTCACTTCGGTGACGCGGCCATCCGTCGGACGGACACGGGTGGTGACCAGACCATCGGCCAGCATGCGCTGCACGATCTTCGTGGCGGTGTTGAGCTTGAGCACGCTGTAGTCGGCAATCTCGGAGACACTGAGGTAGCCGTCCTCGTGCAGCGACATCAGCACGCGCCAGCGCGGCATGTCGAGATCGATGGGCTTCAGACGGCGCTCCAGCACCTGCACGTAACGCCCGTTCACACGGGAAATCCAGTAAAACGGCCAGTTCCGCTTCATCCGCTTCACAGCCTGCTCGCCCTCGTTGAGAGCGGCCTCTGCGGCCAGAGAGACGTGAGCGGTGTCGGATGCAGTCATGGCCAGTCTTTCCAAGGTTTCGAGGGGCGCAAAGCCTCCGAACAGCGGCGGTCGCAATGAGCCGATTGCCGGTTGCATGCATAACAATACACCAGAGGGGAATTAGATGAAAATGAACGTGATCACAAGTTTTGCTCTTGCCGGTGCAACGGCACTTGGCCTGATGACGGGCGTGGCCTCTGCCCAGACCGTGCTGACCCTGAACAGCTGGCTGCCGCCCAGCCACCCGCAGGTCACCCAGCTGATGCAGCCGATGGCAGAAGACATCGAGCGCGTCACGGAAGGCCGCGTCAAGGTACAGATCCTGCCGGCGCCGCTCGCTCCCCCGCCTGCCTCCTTCGACCTTGCCAAGAATGGCGTGGCCGACATCACCTACGCCGTCAACGGCTACACGCCGGGCCGCTTCAAGACCGCCGTTCTGGGCGAGATGCCGTTCCTGGGCGACAGCGCGGAAGCCGTCTCCCTCGGCTACTGGCGCACCTATGAGAAGATGCTGAAGGACGCCAACGAATACGAAGGTGTCAAAGTTCTTGCTTTGTTCACACACGGTCCCGGCGCCATCTTCATGAAGGGCGGCGAACTGACCACGCCGGAAGCCATTGCAGGCAAGAAGGTGCGCGTCGGCAGCACGCTGGCCCACGACCTTGCCACCGGCCTTGGCGCCGTGCCCGTGGAAGGCCCCTCCTCCAAGGCCTACGAGCTTCTGTCCCAGGGCATTGCCGACGGCATTCTCTTCCCCTTCGAATCCGTCAGCTTCTTCAACCTGATCCCGCTGCTGGATCAGGGCCTGGAGTTCCCCGGCGGGCTCTACAACACCACCATGTTCATCGTCATGAACCAGGCGAAGTTCGACAGCCTGGACCCGAAGGACCGTGAAGCCATCGAAACCGTCATCGGCGAGCCGCTGGTCCGCCGCGCCGGCAAGATGTGGGATACCGTCGACGCCGCCGGCCGCAGCGCCATGGAAGGCAAGATCACCCTGCACAAGGCAACGGCGGAAGAAGTCGAGGCCCTCAAGGTCAAGTTCCAGCCGGTGATCGACAAGCGCATCGCGGAAGTCTCCACCAGCGGCGTCGATGGCGCTGCGGCCTATGAGATGCTGCAGGCGGAAATCGCCAAGGCCGCCGCTGAATGAGCACCTGCGTCCAGAAGACGCCCATCATCGGGGAAAGGCCTGCGCGCAGCGCGGGCCTGACCTGGTTCCGGATGGGCCTTGCCGGCATCTGTGCGGTCATGCTGACCGCCATGATGCTGCTCACCGTGGCCGATGTGGTCGGCCGCTATTTTCTCGCATCCCCGGTTCAGGGCGCCACCGAACTGACCGAAATGCTGCTTGCGGCGGTGATCTTCATCGGCCTGCCCGCCGCGACGCTGGATGATGACCATGTGACCGTGGACATGCTGACCGCCCGCCTGCCCTGGGCGGTGGAGAGACTGCGCAGGCCCGTGGTTGCCTTTGCCTCCGCCGCCATCCTGTGTGTCATCGGCTGGCGCCTTTGGGCCGCGGCCGCGCAGGTCGGCTCCTATGGCGGCACCACGATCAGCCTGCAGATCCCGCTGGCCCCGCTCGGCTACCTCGTTTCGATCTTCACCGGGCTTGCCGCCCTCATCCTTGTCGCCAAAGCCATTGCCTGCCTCCTTCCGGTGCAGGCTGGGAGGCCCGAATGAACCATTGGGAAGTCGGCATCCTCATCCTCTTCGCCCTTCTGGCCGCCGGACTCCCGATCAGCTTTGCGCTGGCCGCCGTCGGCACCGCCGGAACGGTCGCCATCATCGGCCTCAACCCGGCCCTGTCCCTGCTGGGCCAGACCTTCTTTGACAACAGCCGCAGCTACTCCCTGTCGATCCTTCCCCTCTTCCTGATGATGGGCAACTTCGTCGTGCAGTCGGGCATCGCGCAGGATCTCTACAACGCCGCCTATGCCTGGCTGAGGCACCGGCGCGGCGGACTGGCGGTGGCGACCGTCTTTGCCTGCGGCGGCTTCTCGTCCGTCTGCGGCTCGTCCCTTGCCACAGCTTCGACCATGGCGAAGATCGCCCTGCCCTCCATGCGCAAGTATGGCTATCCGGACGGGCTCTCCACCGCCTCCATCGCGGCGGGCGGCACGCTGGGCATTCTCATCCCGCCGTCGGTGATCCTCGTCTTCTACGGGATCATGACCCAGCAGGACATCGGCAAGCTGTTCCTGGCCGGCATCGTTCCGGGCATCATCGGCATTCTCGGCTATGCGCTTGCGGTGATCATCTCCGTGCGCATCGGCAAGCTGGATCTGCCGGTGGAACCGAAACTGCCGCTGATGGACCGCATCCGCGCGCTGAAGGGCATCAGCGGTGCCATGCTGCTCTTCGTCTTCGTCATGGGCGGCATTTATCTCGGCGTCTTCACCCCCACCGAAAGCGCCGGCATGGGCGCGGCAGGCGCCTTCCTGCTCGTCATCATCCAGCGGCGGCTCAACCTGCGCCAGACGATCATGACGCTCTACGAGACCGCCAAGACCACGGCCGTGATGTTCTTCATCCTGTTCGGTGCCCTCACCTTCACCAACTATGTCAACCTCTCCGGCATGACGCAGGACATTCAGACGATGCTCAATTCGGTGGGCAACCATCCGATGCTGATCATCCTGATGATCACGGCCATCTACCTGCTGCTTGGCTGCGTGCTGGAAGGCCTGTCCATGATCACGCTGACCATTCCGGTGTTCTACCCGATTGTCGCGGCCTCCGGCTTCGACCTCATCTGGTTCGGCATCTATGTGGTGATCGTCACCGAGGTCAGCTACATCACCCCGCCCGTCGGCCTCAATGCCTTCGTGCTGCGGTCGGTGGTGCGCGATGTCAGCCTTGGCACCATCTTCCGGGGCCTTGGCGTCTTCGTTGCGGTGGATGTGGGCCGCATCGCCCTGATCCTCGCCTTCCCGGCCATAGTTCTCTTCGTGCCGCGGATGATGTGAGACCAACTCCCGATGAGACTTACTCATCGGGAGTTGGTTAAGCCCGTGCGGCGCCTGAGCCATATCAAGGCGTGATGCGTCAGCATCGTAAGCCTTGGCATGATAGGCCGGAGGTGTGAAGAAAGGGCCCCGCCGGATATCACTCCGGCGGGGCCTTTCCATTTGCAGGATCAGAGTTCCTTCTCGACCTTGGCAAAGGCCTTGCCGAGGGCGGCGACCAGGATGGAGATTTCCTCCTCGCCGATGACCAGCGGGGGTGAGAGGATGATGGTGGAACCGGCCGGGCGGACAATCGCGCCTTCCTGACGGGCGTAGAAGGCCACCTTCTCGGCAATGCCGTTGGACGGATCAAGCGGTGCACGGGTCTTCTTGTCGCCAACGAGATCGATGCCGACCATCAGCCCCTTGCCGCGCACTTCGCCGATGATCGAGGAGACGCCTTCCAGCGGCTTCAAGCCATCGAGCAGCACCTTGCCCATGCGGGCGGCGTTGCCCGGCAGGTCTTCCCGTTCGACGATGTCGAGTGCCGCGAGAGCTGCGGCACAGGCGAGCGGGTGGCCGGTGGAGGTATAGCCGTGCATCAGGAAGCCGCCCGGCGTCACATCCTTGTACCAGGCCGAGGCCACGCGGCGGTTCAGCACGGTGGCGCCCAGCGGCACATAACCGGCCGAAATGCCCTTTGCGAGGCACATGATATCCGGCTTTACGCCCCAGCCGCGCGAGCCGAACATGGAGCCCGACCGGCCAAAGCCGGTGACGACCTCATCGGCGATCAAGAGCACGCCGTAGCGGTCGCAGATCTCGCGCACCTTCGGCCAGAAGGAGGCCGGCGGCACGATCACCCCGCCCGCGCCCTGCACCGGCTCGGCGATGAAGGCAGCCACCGTCTGCGGTCCCTGATGATAGATCTCGCGCTCCAGCAGGCGGGCAATGATTTCCGAGAGTTCTTCCGGGTCTTCCGTGTAGGGGTTGCGGTAGGTCCAGGGCGTGTCGATCTGGGTGCAGCCCGGCAGCAGCGGCTCGTAGGCGCCGCGGTAATAGGGCGAGCCGTTGACGGAAACACCACCGAAATGCACGCCGTGATAGCCGTTCTTCATGGAGATGAACTTGTAGCGGCCCGGCTCTCCGGCAAGCTGCCAGTACTGACGTGCGAGCTTCAGCGCGGTCTCCACCGCATCCGACCCGTTGGCGCTGAAGAACACCTTGTCCATGTCCTCCTCGGCGGCCATCTCACAGACCTTGGCCGAGAGTTCGATGGAGGGCGGTGTGGTGGTACCGGCAAAGGACGAGTAATAGGAAATGCGGTCCATCTGGGCGATGATCGCTTCCTTCACCTCACGCCGGTTGTGACCGACGTTGACGTTCCACAGGCCGCCGAAACCGTCCACATAGCGCTTGCCGTCAATGTCGGTGACATAGCAGCCGTCACCGGAGACGATGATCTGCGGCGGATTGGCCTGCGAGATCAGCGGATGGATCATCGGGTGGAACTGATGCCGCGTGTTGTTCTCGCGGATGAAGTTGGACGTTTTGTCGAGCATTGACTGCTCCTCCTTTGGATGGATTTCGTGTTCTTGCTTGTTGGAATGATGCTGCCGGGCGGACAGGCTCTGTGGCAGAACCGCCCGGCAGGAAGGGATCACTCGAAGACAGCGCCGAGGTTCTTGTAGAGGTCCGGCTGGCGGCTCTTGATCCGCATGGCGAAAAGGAACCCGGCAAGGCCGCAAAGGGCGATGAGAACCGGGAAGGACTGCACCAGCGCACTGTCACTGCCCGACAGAAGCTCCAGATTGCTGCTGACCAGCAGGATGGCGCCACCAAGCCCCACGACCGACAGGGCCGGCATGATCCGCGTGACGAGGATGCTGTGCTCATGGCCATGCTGGCGGCGGAAGTAGGCGATGATGGCCAGCGACACGAGGAACTGCACCATCAGGATGCCAAGCACCGCAAGAGCGGACATCCAGGAGAACACCACTGCATAGGCATCTGCGCCGCCGATGATGAAGATCGCAAGAATGCTTGCGGCAATCGCCGACTGAAGCCAGCCGGCCGCCGCCGGAGAGCCATGCGCGGCACTGACCTTGCCGAAGATCTTCGCAATCAGCCCCTCACGGCCGAGGGCGAAGAAATAACGGTTCAGCGTGTTGTGGAAGGACAGGACGCAGGCAAACAGCGAGACGATGAGCAGGATTTCCATGGCCGTGACCGACCAGGGGCCCAGCACATCGGCAGCGGCATTGAAATACAGCGTCTCAAGACCGGCTTCCGCCGTCTGCTGGATCACGGACGAGCCGTAATGCTGCGCGATGGCCCAGGTGGAGAAGGCATAGAAACCGGTGATCAGCAGCACCGCCGTATAGGTGGCGCGGGGGATCGTGCGGTCCGGATCGCGGGCTTCCTCACCGAAGATGGCGGTTGATTCAAATCCAATGAAAGAACCGATCACGAAGACCAGTGCCACGCCCAGCCCCGGTGAAAACACGACGGACGGCGCGAAATTCTCAAGGCTGAGGCCTTCCGGGCCACCGCCGCGCAGCAGGATGCCGACATCCAGCATCAGGAGGATGGCGATTTCCAGCACCATGGCGACGCCAAGGATCTTGCCGGAGAAGGAAATGTTGCGCTGGCCGCAGAGATGGACCACCGCAAGGGCCGCCAGCGACCATGCCCACCAGGGCGCTTCCAGCCCGAGCCCGGCCATGGCACCTGCCGTGAAGACGCCGAAGAGCGCGTAGACGGCAATCTGCACCGAACTGTAGGTCACCAGCGCCATGACGGCCCCGGCGACGCCCATCGGCTTGCCAAGTCCTTGCGAGATATAGGTGTAGAAGGCACCGGCACCGCCGACATGGCGGCTCATGGCCGTGAACCCGGCCGAGAAGATGATGTAGAGAAGACCCGCCAGCACGAAGGCGCCGGGAACACCGGCCCCGTTGCCGAAGGCGAAAGCCACAGGCGAAGCCCCCGCCACAGCCGTCAAAGGCGCGGCTGCTGCAACCACAAAGAAGACAATATGCGCCAGCCCGACCGAGTTGCGGGCAAGCCGCACCTCTCCGCCGGCGCGAGTATTCGCGTCGATCGTCATGTTTTTACCCCTGGAAGTTCATTTTTATTCTTTGAGTATGACCGCGCGCGGCGCCAGTCCCATTGCACTATGCGTCAAACTTCCGATAATATGCGCCACATTCCCGTAATTCTGCGTAAGGGAAATTCCTGCATGGGACGAACGCCTAAAATAAAGTCAGTGCGTGCCTCTGTCTTGACCCCGCTGCTGAAGCACATCGCAGATCAGGGCAGCAATATACAGGAGTTCATCGCCAAATATGGCATCACCCGGACGCAGCTTTCCGACCCCTATTCGGTGCTGCCGCTGGGCCGCTATGTGACCCTGTTCGAGGCGGCTGCCGTCCATCTGAAGGATCCGGATCTGGGGCTGAAACTGGCCATGCGGGTGCAGCCGGCAGACATGGGGCCGATGGGCGTCCTGTTCTCCCTGTCACCCAGCATTGCGGCCGGATTCCAGCGGCTGGCGAGCCACGTGATGGCCCTGCAGAGCGGCACCCAGTCCAACATGTTCGAGGTCAATGGCGATCTGGTCTGGACCTACCGGCTGCAGGATCCGGTCATGTGGCCGCGGCGGCAGGATGCGGAATACACGCTGGCCGCCTGCGCCCAGCTGGTGCGCTCCTGCTTCTCGCCGGAGTGGAAGCCGCTGGAAGTGCATTTCGAGCATGCTGAGAGCGCCAATCCGCAGCTTTTACAGCGGATTTTCCGCGCGCCCGTGCTCTACCGCCAGGCCAGCAACCGGATCATCATGGGCCGGGATGATGCGACGCGGATCTACCGCAGCGAGGACCGGGAGCTTGTCACCATTCTGGAGCATCACCTTGCCGACCTGATCGGCGACGAAAGCGATGAAAGCCAGACGATGACGGACCGCATCCGCAACCGGATCAGCCTCTATCTTGGCCAGAAGCCGGTGACGCTGACCGCCCTTGCGGCCGAGCTCAACATGTCGGCGCGCAGCCTGCAGCGGCGTCTGGCAGAAGAAGGCACCTCGCTGCGTGATCTCGTCAGGGAGCACCGCATCCAGCTGGCGGCCAATCAGCTGACCCAGAAGGATGCCCGCGTCACCCAGATTGCCCATAGTCTGGGCTATGCCGACGGCACGGTGTTCTGGCGCGCCTACCGGGGCTGGAAAGGCGAACCGCCCAGCGCGGCCAAGGGGCAGCGCCGGGCGGCACAGGACGCAAGCGGCGATGACGGGGAGGAGTGGATCACCGGCGGCGCGTAGGCTTATACCAAGGCTTTCGATGCTGACGCATCACGCCTTGAATTTGCTCATGCGCCGCACGGGCTTGACCAACTCTCGATGAGACAAGCTCATCGAGAGTTGGTATCAGCCCCCTCCCGGTGTCACTTCATGCCCGCAAGCCCCAGCACCAGTTGCGGCCAGATGAGGCAGGCGGCAAGCACCGCCATCTGCAGCAGCACGAAAGGCACCGCCGCCCGGTAGATGGTGCCGATGGCGGCATCGGAAACCGTGTTCTTGAGATAGAACAGTGCCATGCCGACCGGCGGCGTCAGGAAGGAGGTCTGCAGGCAGACAGCCATCAGGATCGCCACCCAGGCCGGATTGTGGCCCATGGCCGTCAGCACCGGCATCACCAGCGGCGCGATGATGAGGATGATCTCCATCCAGTCGAGGAAGAAACCCAGCAGGAACAGGATGAAGAGGATCAGCAGCAGCGTGCCTTCCGGCGGCAGCGGAATGGCATGAAGGGCATCGGCAATCACCTCGTCCCCGCCATAGCCGCGCAGCACCACCGAAAAGCAGGAGGCGCCGAAGATCAGCGCGAAGAGAAAGGCCGTCGTCAGCCCGCTTGCCTCGCAGACTTCGACGAACCCCTTCCAGCCCAGCCGTCCGGAAGCGATGGCCAGCAGCGTTGCCCCCGCCGCACCGATACCGGAGGCTTCCGTCGGCGAGGCAATGCCGAAGACGATAGACCCAAGCACTGCCACAACCAGCAGCAGCGGCGCCACAAGAACCCGGGCCAGCTCGCCAAAGGTCACCTTTGCCGCATCACCGGTATGACCTTTGGGGGCCCTGTCCGGCCAGATCAGAGCCACGGTGACGATATAGACCACATAGGCACCGGCGAGCAGCAGGCCCGGTACGATGGCGCCCTTGAACAGGTCCCCCACCGGGATCTGCAGCTGGTCGCCCATGACCACCAGCATGATCGACGGCGGAATGAGAATGCCGAGGCATCCGGTCGCACCAATGGTGCCAAGGCTCAGACGGTCGTCATAGCCTGCCGCCCGCATGGCCGGCATGGCGATGGTGGCGAGCAGCACCACGGAAGCACCGATGATGCCGGTCGAGGCCGCCAGGACGACGCCGATCAGCACCACCGACACCGCCAGCCCGCCCGGCACCTGCCGCAACAGCCCGTGCATGGAGGTGAGCAGCTTTTCGGCAATGCCCGAGCGGTCGAGCATCAGGCCCATGAAGATGAACATGCTCATGGGAATGAGCGAATAGCTGGACAGCGTGTCGAAGGTCCGGTTGGCGACAAAGCCCAGCATGCGGATGGAGGCCATGTCCGCATCAAAGGCAAAGGCATCCAGCACACTGCCGAGCACGGCAAAGAGAACGCCGACGCCGCCCAGCACGAAAGCCACCGGATAGCCGGAGAACATCACCACCATGAAGGTGGAGAACAGCAAGAAGACGAAAACCGCATCAACGCCCATCGGCGGACCTCCCGGGGCGGATCAGGACGGCAAGGGATTTCAGGAGCACGGAAAGCCCCTGCAGGAAGAGAAGGGCAAAGCCTGCGGCCATGACGCCCTTGATGATGTAGCGGGCCGGCAGGCCGGAGGGCATGGGTGAGCCTTCCCTGAGGCGCCAGGAATATTCGAAGATCTTCCAGGAATTCAGGGTGAGGAACCCGGCGAAGGGCAGCAGCAGGAAGAGAACGCCGAGCACTTCGGCCAGCGCCCTGCCCCGCTCACCCATGCGCCCGTGCAGGGCATCGACCCGCACATGCATGTCGCGCTGGTAGGCCCAGGCAAGACAGCACATGACCACGACGGCATTCATGTGCCACTGCAGTTCCTCAAGCTCGATCATGCCGAGATTGAACACATAGCGCAGCAGCACATTGACCAGAATGGTGAGCATCAGCAGCGGCTGCACCAGCGCCCCTGCAAGCCCCACCGACCGGCTGAGCCGGTCCACCAGTTCGACGAAATGCATGAGGACAGCCCCGTTGCAGTGAAGGCGGACGGGCGGCAGGCCATCTGTGCCCCGCCACCCGCGCAATCCTCGTGTTACTGGCGGGCAGCCCAAGCTTCGGTCGAGGCACGGTAGGCCGACACGGACTCCCAGACGCGCTTGAAGTCGGCGTCCTTCCCGCTCTGCTCCTTCATCACCTCATCCACCTTGGCCTTGATGGCCTCCAGCACCTCCGGCGGGAACTGGCGCACCTGCACGCCCTTGGCCTCAAAGCCCTTCACCGCTTCCGCATTGGCGGTCTGGGTGGACATGACGGAGCGCAGGTTCGTCGCCTTGCAGGCCTCCTCGATGGCCGTCTTCTGGGCCTCGTCCATGCTGTCCCACTTGGCCTGATTGATGATCAGCTCATTCATAGCCGCAGGCTGGTGCCAGCCCGGCAGGTAGTAGTTCTTGGCCACGTTATCGAGTCCGACGGTGACGTCGATGGCGGGCATGGACAGCTCGGCGCCGTCGATCACCCCCTTCTCCATGCCCGGATAGATCTCACCGGTCGGCAGCAGCACGATGGAGGCGCCGAGCTTGACCATGGTCTCGCCCGCAAGCCCGGCAAAGCGCAGCTTCTTGCCGCTGAAATCAGCGACAGACTTGATCTCGAAAGAGTACCAGCCGCCCGCTTCCCGCTCCATCAGGCCGCAGGGAATGGTGACGACGCCCTGCTTGGCATAGATCTCCGACCAGATCTCCCGGCCGCCGCCGTTATAGATCCAGGCCGCGTGGGTCAGCACATCCGGACCGAAGGGGATACCGCCGAAGAGCTGCACGGCGGGAAAGCGCCCGGCCACATAGAGCGGCGAGGTGTAGCCCGCATCCAGCGAACCCTGCTGCACGGCATCGAAAATCTGCAGCGGCGGCACAAGCTTGCCGGCCGAATAGACCTTCACCTTGAGGCTGCCACCCGACAGGGCATTCAGCTTCTCCGCCAGATATTCGGCATTCTGGCCGCTGGCCGGCATGGTCAGGGGCCAGGCGCTCTGCAGATCCAGAGAAACGGTATCCGCCTGCGCTGGCGCGGCTGCCACAAGTGCCGTTGTCAATGCGAGGGCCGCCAGACGCGGCAGAGAACGGGTGAATTTCATGATGAACCTCTGGGCATGGGCCAGCATCGGGAGAAAATTACTTTTTTCCCGCGTGGATCTTGTTGTTTATCGATGGGACCACCTGCCGGTGAAACATGCTGCAGGGTCAGGCTTGCACTTTGATCTTCCGGAATAAATCGCGCATTCCGGAAAACTCTGTTGCAGCCAGCGCAAGAAAGCAGCGCCTGCACCGCATCCCGCCCGCAAAGATAAGCCGGACGGCGGAAGCGGACGCCCAAGCCAGATGCAGAAGGCCGCCTTCACGCCCATGAAGACGGCCTCAGGGTTTCATCTCACATCCAACGAAACAAATTTTCCCTCACGCCATCCGCAGCACGGGCTTGATGGCAGAGCCCGTTTCGGAGGCATGGATGGCGGCGTTGATTTCGCCGAACTCATAGAAGGTGATGAGCTTGTCGAAGGGGAATAGCCCCTTCTTGTAGAGTTCGACCAGATGCGGAATGAACTCATCCGGATCGCTCTCGCCTTCCACGATGCCCATCAGCCGCCGGCCGCCGCTCATGAAATGCATCTCGTTGATCTGCAGCTCCGCCTCCGGCCCCGAGGCGCCGAGAATGCCGCAGGTTCCGGCATTGGCAAGCGCCATCACGGCCGAGCGGATAACCGGCGGCAGGCCCGTGGTATCGAGCGCATAATGCACGCCCGTGCCCGTGAGGGCGAGGATCGCCGCCGTGGCATCTTCCGCGCTCGGGTTGATGACATGGGTCGCGCCCAGCTCCTTCGCCAGTTCCAGCCTGTCCGGATTGAGATCCACGGCGATGATGGTTCGTGCTCCGGCCACCTTGGCTGCCATCACGGCGGACAGGCCAACGGACCCGGCTCCGAAGACGGCAAAGCTCTTGCCCTCGCGCACCTTCAGTGCATTGAGCACTGCACCTGCACCGGTCTGGATGCCGCAGGCAAGCGGGCCCAGAAGCTCCAGCGGCGCGCCCTCCGGCACCTTCACCACATTTCTTTCATTGCAGATGGCATGGCTTGCAAAGGAGGACTGGCCGAAGAAATTGCCATGCACCCGCTCGCCGTCCTTCGACAGGGCCGTCGAGCCGTCGGGCCGCGTTGCAAAGAAGTTGCGGGGGAAGAACTCGTAGCAATAGGACGGCTGATGCTCCTTGCAGGTTTCGCAATGGCCGCAGGAGTTGAACGTCATGACCACCCGGTCGCCCGGCTTCACCTTGGTGACGGCACTGCCCGTGCTGCGCACGATGCCTGCCCCCTCGTGCCCCAGAACCACCGGCAAGGGCGTCGGTAGCATGCCGTCCCGCACCACGACGTCGGTGTGGCACACGCCCGTGGCCACCACCTCCACCAGAATTTCATCTGCCCTCGGCTCTTCCAGATCCAGCGTTTCCAGAACGAGTTCCGCACGCGTCTCGCGCGCAACGGCTGCCTTGATTTTCATGATTGCCTCCAGCAACGGAAAGGGCCGGACGCGGGCGCACAAGGCCAGTCAGCGTCCGGCGGAAGGGATGTCAGAACGGATAAGGCTGGGCCTGATCGCGGACAGTCACCCATTGCCACTGGGTGAATTCCTCGATGTCGGCAGGCCCGCCGATGCGGGTGCCGTTGCCCGACTTGCCGAAGCCGCCGAAGGGCGCAAAGGGCCCGCCGTTCACCGTCTGGTCGTTGATATGCAGCATGCCGGTCCTGAGCTGATTGCCGATGGCCATGGCGCGCGAGGTGCTGGCCGAGAGAATGCCGGCGGACAGGCCGTAGTCATTGTCCTGCGCAATGCGGACAGCCTCCGCATCGCCGGCAAAGCTCATGATGCAGGCCACAGGCCCGAACAGCTCCTCGCGGAAGGCCAGCATGTCCGGCGTGATGCCCGCCAGAACGGTTGCCGGATAAAACAGGCCATCCGCCTTGCCGCCCGCCAGAAGCCTTGCGCCCTTGGCAACCGCATCATCGACGATGTGCTGGATCGTCTCCACCTGATTGGGGGAAATGACCGGCCCCAGCGCCACACGGCCGGAGGCTGGATCGCCCACCGGAAGATGCTGCGCCTTGGCCGCGATCTTTTCCGCCAGCGCCTCCACAATGCTTTCATGTGCAAGGACAAGACCTGTCGCCATGCAGATCTGCCCCTGATGCAGGAAGGCACCCCAGGCGCAGTTGGAGGCAGCCACATCCACATCCGCATCATCCAGAACGATCAGCACGTTCTTGCCGCCAAGCTCCAGCTGCACCTTCTTGAGGTGGCGGCCGCAGACTTCGCCCACCTTCGAGCCGCCTGCCGCCGAGCCGGTGAAGGAGATCATGGCAATGTTCGGGTCCTTGCACATGGCCTCGCCCGCATCCGCACCGCCCGGCAGCACATGCAGGACACCGGCGGGAAGGCCAGCTTCCTCGAACAGCCGGGCGATGATGATGCCGCCGGAAATGGGCGTGCGCGGATCGGGCTTGTGCACCACTGCATTGCCCACCGCCAGCGCCGCGGCGATGGCACGCACCGACAGAACGAGCGGGAAATTGTAGGGCGAGATGACACCCACAACCCCATGCGGCAGGCGCCGGGCGTGGCTGCTGCGGCCATCCATCGTCGGCAGAACCAGCCCCATCGGCATGGTGGCCAGCGAGGCCGCATGGCGCAGGAACTGGGCGCCGTGCTCGATCTCGATCCCGGCCTTGGCCTCGATCGAGCCGCTTTCGCGCATGATCCAGGGGATCAGCTCCTGCCCGTTCTGCTCCAGAAGATCCGCCGCCCGGTTCAGGATCGCGGCACGCGCCTGCGGCAGCACGGCGGCCCAGGCCTTCTGGGCCGCAGCGGCGGCCTTTGCTGCGGCGGCAACCTCCTGCGGCCCGGCAAGGCCCGTTTCGGCAAGCACGTCTCCGGTCGCAGGTTCGCGCACGGTCAGCGTACCGGCGGCAGATGCCGACCAGCTGCCGTCAAAGATGCGCCCGCTCCAGCTTCCCGGCTTCAGAAATCCGGCATGCAGCATGTTCATGATCAGGTCCTCCCTTTGGCCGG
This sequence comes from Pannonibacter sp. I15F10I1, assembly GCF_900185665.1. Classification (NCBI taxonomy): domain Bacteria; kingdom Pseudomonadati; phylum Pseudomonadota; class Alphaproteobacteria; order Hyphomicrobiales; family Stappiaceae; genus Pannonibacter; species Pannonibacter sp. I15F10I1. Next base: position 193,236 of record NZ_FYAN01000026.1, on the reverse strand, counting down.
AGGCGCCGCAGTTTGCCCTGCCGCACCGCCCGTGCCGTCCTCCTCTTGGCAGCTTCCGCCGCCAGACCATCTCCTCAAATGGCCGTAGTTTCCCTTACGCAAGCGCCGTGCCACAACGGGCCTGCGCCGGACATGTGGGGCAAGCCACTGAAGAACATGGACTTTTCCGCGAGGAACAACGGACGGGCAGCCATGCCGCATTCCGCAGGGTTTCAGAATTTCATTGAACAGCTCATCAGTTTCATGAAAACATGAAATTCATGAACACACCCGGCACCCCTGACCATCTGATTTCCCTGGCCGAAGCCTCGGCCCGCACGGGCCGGATGATCCGGCGCGGGGCCTTCAGCGAACTGCCCACCGCCGCCCCGCCAACGCTGGATGATCTGGCGCATTCGCTGCTCTTTGCCCTCGGCGACGGGCGCATCTGGCTCAACGACCAGCGCATGGTGCTGATCCAGTCGCAGGTGCTGGGCGCGCTTCGCGCGGAGTTGATCGATACGCTGGGCATGGAGCGGGCCAAGGCGCTGCTGATGCGCGTCGGCTATCTGCAGGGCGTAAGGGCGGCGGAACTGGTGCTGGACCGCTTTGCCGGAGCCAGCATCACCCAGCTTCTGGCCGCAGGTCCGCGCGTTCACACACTGGAGGGCTTCGTCAAGGTGACGACCCGCCACTTCGAGTTTGATGCGGACAAGGGCACCTATCACGGCGAATTCGTCTGGGAGGACTCCTCGGAAGCCGCAGAGCATCACGCCAGCCATGGCCTTGCGCAGGAGCCCGTGTGCTGGATGCAGACCGGTGTGCCCTCCGGCTACACCAGCCGCATTCTCGGCCATCCGGTATTCTTCCGCGAGATCGAATGCGCAGGCATGGGCGCACCGCACTGCCTTGTGGTGGGACGCGATGCTGCGGCCTGGGGCAAGGATGCGCCGGAGCAGGAATATTTCGGCCTGTCCTGGCGCGGGCGCAGCGCCGCAACCAGCGCCAAAGGGACCTCAGCGGAAACGGCCGCAGCAGAGCCTGCTGCCCAGGGCCCGAGCGGCATGGTCGGCGTCTCCGCCAGCTTCCAGCGTGCCAGCCACCTTCTGGAGAAGGTCGCCGCAACCGATGCGACCGTGCTGTTCATCGGCGAATCCGGTGTGGGCAAGGAGCTGTTTTCCAGCCAGCTGCACCAGCTGGGCCGGCGCAGCAAGGCGCCCTTCATCGCCATCAACTGTGCGGCCATTCCGGACAATCTGGTGGAATCCGAACTCTTCGGCGTCGAAAAAGGCGCCTACACCGGGGCGGTTACCGCCCGTCCCGGCTATTTCGAACGGGCTGAGGGCGGCACGCTGTTTCTGGACGAGATCGCCTCCCTCACCTTCTCCGCACAGGGCAAGCTGCTGCGCGCCATTCAGGAGCGCACCATCGAGCGGCTCGGCGGCACCCGTTCCATTCCGGTGAATGTGCGCATCGTTGCGGCCAGCAATGTGGATCTGGCGCAGGAAGTCTCTGCCGGGCGCTTCCGGCGCGACCTTTATTACCGCCTCAACGTCTGCCCCATCCACATTCCCCCGCTGCGGGAGCGACGCGATGACATCCCCCTGCTCTGCGCCCATTTTCTGGCCCAGTTCCGGGAGAAGCACGGCAAGGCCATCACCGGCTTCAGCCGCAGCACCATGGACGCGCTGCTGGCCTATGACTTTCCCGGCAACATCCGCGAATTGCAGAACCTTGTGGAGCGCGGCGTGGTCTTTGCCGATGACAACGGCCTGATCGGCCTGCACCACGTGTTTCAGGGCAGCGAGCGGCCGACAGGGCCTGTGCCGGTGCTGCGCACGACGCCCGGCACCGCCCCGCTTCCAGCCCGCAGCGAAGGGCTTGAACAGATCGAGGCACAGGAACAGGCGCTCTACCGCGATGCGCTGGCGCAGGAAAAAGGCAACATCTCCGCCGCCGCCCGCCGCCTCGGCCTGACGCGGGCACGGCTGGAATACCGTCTGCGCAAGCACGGGCTGATCTGAGGGCACTTATGCCAAGGCCCGGATGCCGCTCGGGGTCTGGAGTTACAGGCTGGGCATCAGGTCCAGCAGGTGCCGGGCATAGGGGCTGGCGGGGGCGGTAAAGAGCTGTTCGGTCTCAGCTTCCTCGACAATCAGCCCCTCCTTCATCACGATCACCCGGTCGCACATCTGGCGCACCACCGGCAGATCGTGGCTGATGAAAAGCACAGTGAGATCCAGCGCGTCACGCAGGTCCTTCAACAGGTTGAGGATCTGCGCCTGAATGGACACATCCAGCGCCGAGGTCGGCTCGTCGCAGATGAGGAACCGGGGCCGCGTCGCCAGTGCCCTTGCAATGGCGATGCGCTGGCGCTGGCCGCCGGAGAACTCATGCGGATACTTGTCCGCCGCAGCCGCCCCAAGCCCCACCGCTTCCAGCAAATCCGCCACGATCCTGCGCCGCTCGGCAGATGACGTGGCAAGGCCATGATGGGTCAGCGGCTCGGCAATGATCCGGCCCGTGCTCATGCGCGGGTTGAGCGAGGAATACGGGTCCTGGAAGATCATCTGCACCTGCTGGCGCAGGGCCCTGTCTTCCGCCTGGCTCGCCGCCCCGCCCACGGTCTTGCCATCAAAACTGATGGTGCCGGAGGTCGGCCGGTAGATCTGCACCAGCATGCGGGCCAGAGAAGACTTGCCGCAGCCGGATTCGCCTACCAATCCCAGCACCTCGCCCTGCCGGATATCGAGGCTGACGCCGCGCACGGCTTCGAAGTAACGGCGGTTGGACGGCAGCAGCGCCGCCTTTGTCTGGAAGCGCAGGCGCACATCGCGCACCTCGATGAGGGGCTTTGCATCAACAGTCTTGGCGCCACCCTCCCGCCCTTCCGTCAGCCACTGCAGCGCGGGGCTGCGATCTGTGCTGAGCGGAGCGTCCTCTGCCTGCGGCGGATAGGTCAGGCGCGGGAAACGGTCCAGCTTGCGGTCGCCGCGCGGCACCGCGCCGATGAGGCTCCGGGTATAGGGATGGCCGGGCGCATCGATGATCTGCCGCACCGGCCCGCTTTCCACCACCTCGCCCCGGTACATCACCACCACCCGGTCTGCCGTGCCGGAGATGACGCCCATGTCGTGGGTGACGAGAATAACGCCGATGCCCCGCTCCTTCACCAGCTTGCGGATAAGATCAAGGATCTGCGCCTGAACGGACACGTCCAGCGCCGTCGTCGGCTCATCCGCAATGATCAGATCTGGGTCTGAGCACAGCGCCAGCGCAATCACCACACGCTGCCGCATACCGCCGGAGAACTGGTGAGGATAGGCCATGATCCGCTCTGCCGGACTGGCGATGCCAACTTGCGCCAAGAGGCCGATGGCCTTCTCCCGCGCTTCCCCCTCGCTCATGGACTGATGAATGCGAATGGTCTCGATCAGCTGCGCCCCCACCGTCATCAGAGGATTGAGACTGGTGAGCGGGTCCTGAAAGATCATCGAGATACGCTTGCCGCGCAGGCGGCGCATGGTCTTTTCGCTGGCCGGATCGATGGCCTCGCCGTCAAAGCGGATTTCGCCTGCCGTCACCCGGCCCGGCGCTTCCAGCAGGCCCATCACGGCGCTGCCGATGGTGGACTTGCCCGCACCGGACTCGCCGACGATGCCGACGATCTCGCCGCGCCCAACCTCGAGGCTGACATTCTGCACGGCCACAAAGGTGCCGAGGGGCTGCGGGTATTCCACCCTCATGCCGGAAATGGAGAGCAAGGACATGGGAGGCCTCCGGTCAGCGCAGCTTGGGGTCGAGGACATCGCGCAGCCAGTCCCCCACGAGGTTCACCGACAGCACCAGCAGCGCCAGCGTCATGCCCGGAAACACCACCAGCCAGCGCTCGCCGGAGAACAGGAAGTTGTTGCCGATGCGGATCAGGGTGCCGAGCGAGGGTTCGGAAGCCGGAATGCCGACGCCGAGGAAGCTCAGCGTCGCCTCACCCAGCACGGCAACGCCGAGGTTGATGGTGGCAATCACCAGCACAGGGCCCATGACGTTGGGCAGGATGTGGCGGATGAGGATCAGCGGCGCGGAAATGCCGGTCACCTGCGCAGCCAGCACATAGTCCTTGTTGCGCTGAACCAGCGTCGAGGCCCGCACCGTGCGGGCCACCTGCGGCCAGATCGACAGGCTGAGCGCGAAGATGATGACGAAGACGGCGAGCCGGTCATGCTGCTCCGGCGGCAGGATGCCCCGGCTAACGCCATCCACCAGCAGCGCCACCATGATGGCCGGAAAGGTCATCTGGATATCGACGACGCGCATGACGATGGCATCCGTCAGCCCGCCAAAATAGCCGGCGAGCAGCCCGAATACGAGACCGAAGAGAACAGCCGCCAGAACCGACACCCCGCCCACCATCAGCGAGGTGCGGGTGCCGTAAAGCAGCGCGGAAAAGAGATCGCGGCCCTGATCATCGGTTCCGAGCAGGAACTCGGGGCTGCCGCCCTCATGCCAGACCGGCGGCAGCAGCGAGTTGAGAAGGTCGAGCGAGGCAATGTCGAAGGGATTGTGCGGGGCAATCAGCGGCGCGGCGATGGCCGCAAGGATCATGACCGAGCCGATGAACGCAGCCAGAACCGTCAGCGGTGAAGCCAGAAAGCGGTAGAGCACCGGGCGCCGGGCGATCCACAGGCGCAAACCGGATGGCGTGGCAGAAGCAGGCATCCGTTTCCCCTCAGCTGGCGCTGGCGCGCAGGCGCGGATCAACCGCGTAGTAAAGCAGGTCCACCACCAGGTTGACCGTCACGAAGATCACCGCAACCAGCAGCAGGTAGGTGGAGATGACAGGGATATCGACGCTCGAAATCGCCTGGAGGAACAGAAGGCCGATGCCCGGCCACTGGAACACGCTTTCGGTGATGATGCCGAAGGCGATGATCGAGCCGAATTGCAGCCCGGCGATGGTCATCACGGGCACCAGCGTGTTCTTCAACGCATGGCGGAAGTGGATGCGCCGGGCAGGAAGGCCGCGCGCCTTGGCGAAGCGGATGAAATCCATGCGCATCACCTCCAGCATTTCCGCCCGCACAAGGCGCATGATGAAGGTGAGCTGGAACAGGCCCAGCGTGAAGGCCGGAAGGATGATGGAGAGCCAGCCGGAGCGGGTCAGAAGCCCCGTTGTCCAGAAACCGAGATCCACTGTTTCGCCCCGGCCAAAGGTCGGCAGCAGGTTCAGCTCCACGCCGAAATAGACCATCAGCATCAGCCCGACGAAGAAGGTGGGCATGGAAATCCCGGCGAGCGAGAAGATCATGATCGCCCGCGCCAGCCAGCTGTCCGGCTTCAGCCCTGCCAGCACGCCGAGCGGAATGCCCAGCGCCAGCGCCAGCGAGAAGGCAATGACGCTGAGTTCGATGGAGGCCGGAAGCCGGTCGGCAATGAGCCGGCCCACTGGCTGGCCCATCTGGTAGGACAGGCCGAACTCGCCCTGCACCACCCGGCCAATGAAATGGCCGAACTGCACCAGCACCGGATCATTCAACCCCAGCGCCTCGCGCAGCGCCGCCCGGTCGGCAAGGCTCGTCTCCTCGCTGACCAGCTGCGACACCGGATCGCCCAGATAGCGGAACATGAAGAACGCCACCAGCGCCACCACCAGCAGCACGATACCCGCCTGAAACAGGCGGCGGAGCATGTAGAAGATCATTGCGCTGAGAATCCCGGTTGCGCCGCGGCATCCGGTAGCCGGATGCCGCAGCTTCTGACGGCCAGCTTACTGCCCGATGGTCACGTGGCGCCAGTCGAAGACGTTGTCGGCACGGCGCTCCAGCTTCACGGTCTTGCCCGTGCCCCATGCGGCCCAGGTCTGGTGCAGCGGCACATAGGCCACGTCATTGGTGGTGATGGTCCAGGCCTCGCGGATCAGCGCATTGCGCTTGTCCTGATCGGCTTCCTTCAGGATCTCGCCCGCCAGCCGGTCCACTTCCGGATTGCAATACCCGCCGAAGTTGGACTTGCCCGCGACGATCTTCGTCAGATCGTCCTTGTCCCACAGCGGCCGGTCTTCTGCCACGCGCGGGCACATGTGCAGGGAGTAGAGCGCGATGTGGCTGTCGAGGCTGGCCGGTGTCGTGCCCAGCATCGCAAGGCCGAAGTCCATGTTCGGCGCAGTGATGGACTCCAGATACTTGGCACGCGGCTGCACGTTCGGCTTGGCCTTGATGCCCACCTTCGCCAGCATAGAGGAAATGGCAAGGCAGGTCGCCTCGTCATTCACATACATGTCGTTGGAGCACTGGTAAGTCAGGGCAAAGCCGTCCGGATAACCGGCTTCCGCCAGCAGCGCCTTGGCCTTCTCCGGATCATAGTCGAGCCGCTTGATCTCGTCCGTGTAGCCGTTGACGCCCGGCGCCACCATCAGGGCCGCAGGCGTGGTCTGGCCGCGCATGATCTTGTCGCGGATGGTGTTGATGTCGATGGCGCGGTAGATGGCCTCGCGCACGCGCACGTCCTTCAGCGGATTGACGCCCTCAAGGCCGGAGCCCGGCAGCGTGTCCTTCCACTGGTTCATGGACAGGTACATGGTGCGCACTTCCGGCCCGGCTGCAACCTGCGTATTGGCCGCAGCCTCGAGGCGCGGGATGTCCTGCACGGGAATGGGGAACACCACATCCAGCTGACCGGCCAGAAGCCCGGCCACACGGGTCGCCGGGTTCGGCACCGGTGTATAGGTCACCTTGTCGACGTTGCCTGTCTTGGCTGAAGCACCCCACCACTGCGGATAAGCCTCAAGCACGGTGCGCACACCCGGCTCACGCGCGGCCAGCTTGTAGGGGCCGGTGCCGTTCTCGTGCAGGGTCGCGTAGTTTTCCGTGTCCCCGCCCTTCTGCGGAGGCGCCACCTTGTTCGCCTCGGACCAGGACTTGGACATGATGTACCAGTTGGCCCAGGTGTAGTTAAGGATCGGGTTCGGTTCCTTTGTCAGAAAATCAACCGTGTGATCATCCACCTTGACGATCTCGACACCAGCCGGAAGGCGGTTCTTGAAGTCGGAGGAACCGGAGCGCACGCGCTCGGCGGAATAGATCACGTCATCTGCCGTAAAGGGGCTGCCGTCATGGAAGGTCACGCCCTTGCGCAGATGGAAGCGCCACTGGGTGGGCGACAGCATTTCCCAGCTTTCGGCCAGCGCCGGTTCAAGCTTCAGGTCCGGCGTCCGGCGCACGAGGCCTTCATAGACATTGCCCAGGAAGCCGGAGGTGAACACCTCTTCGACCGCATAGGGGTCCATGGACACCAGATCGCCCTGCGAGGCAAAGCGAAGCTCCGCCGCCTGCGCGTTCGCCGCAAAGGCAAATAAAACGGAAGAGGAAAGCAGCAGTGCTGCGCGTTTCGCCTGTGTCATGGCCGAACCCGTCTGATTGAGATGCCCTGAGGCAACAAAGGAAGGAGAGCTACCAGTCCCAGAGGTATAAAGGCCTGTCAAGGCATGCTGCCGCCGGAAATGCCCGCAAGAAAAATAAGGCAGTGAACTTGGCTCACGCCTCAAGCTGACCCAGCAGCCGCTGTGCAGTCAGTTCATCTGTAATGACAACATCCATGTCCAGCGCCTTGAGGGTGGCACGCATCATCTGCGTCTTCTCGCGCCCGCCGGAAATCAGCACCTTGGACTTCACCCGGTCAAGCCGGTCCAGCGGGATGGAGATGGAACGCTCGTTCACCGGATGCGGCACGGTTCGCCCTTCGGCATCGAGGAAATGGTAGAGCACATCCCCCACAGCCCCCGCCGCCACAAGGGACTGGCGCTCGGCTTCCGACACCTGCCCCAGCCTGTAGGAGGTGGTGAGCGTCGAGATGCCACCGCAGGAGAGCAGCGCCACATCGCAGGTCTCCGCCATCTGCAGCACCTGATCAAGGCCGCAATGCTCCAGCAGCGCGTGGCGGGTCTGGACGGAATCCACCAGCGCCGGTGCGGGCACGAGGAAACCTTCGGCATCAAAGAGCTCGGCAAACTGCCAGGCGAATTCCGCCGGGTTGAAGCGCTTGGCCTGCGAAATACCGCCCAGAAGCGAGATGACGCGCACGCCTTCCAGCTGCCGCCCCTCGATGAAGGGCAGCATCTGATGCAGCGTGCGGCCCCAGCCCACGCCTACGGTCATTCGGTTGGCCATGATGCCGGAGACATAGGTGCCCGCCGCCGAGGCAATCGCCCGGGTCGGGTCGCCGTCAGGATCGGAGAACGGCGCGACGATGGCCTGCCGCAGGCCGAAGCGCTCTTCCAGCTGGCGCTGCAGCTCCACCAGCGGGGCGATGTCCGACTTGATGCGGATGATCACCTCGCCCCGTTTGCGGGCATCGGACAGGAGCCGCGTGATGAGAATGCGGTTCACGTCCAGCTTCTTGGCAACTTCCGACTGGGTCAGCCCCTCGACATAATAGAGCCAGGCGGCGCGGATGCGGAGCTGGCCATGCTGGTCGGCAGGGCCGCGCTCCCGCGCTCCGTTCGTCTGGCTGCTCTGGCTGTCGGACATGGGCATTTCCCGTTATCGATGAGGAATCCGTGATCCCCCATCATAGGTGCTGCCGCAGGATTTTGCCAATCTGATCCGGGACTTCCACCTGCGGCATATGCCCGGCGCCCTCAATGAGGTGCAAGGCCACCTGACCGCTGGCGCGCAAGGCATGCTGCCAGGGGATGATCCCGTCCTGCCGGCCCCAGATGATCCGCGCCGGAACATCGAGACGGCCCAGCGCCGCGCGCAGGTCGAAACCCTGCGTGCCATCGGGGAACAGCACATCGGCCAGCGCCGTTTGCGCCGCCCTGAGGGCCGCATCCTTGCGCCCGGCCATGGCGGCCTTGGCGTAGCCATCGGTGATCATGTCCGGATTGGCAACGAGGCAGCGCAGCCAGGGCGCAAGGCTCTCGGCCCGCTGCGCCCGGCAGATGCCGGAGAGAACCTGCCCGTTGATGTCCGCCCCGAGGCCAGCAGGCGCGATCAGCGTCAGGCTTTCCACCTGCCGGGGCCGCGTATCGGCCAGCGCCAGCGCCAGTGCGCCGCCGAGGCTGTGGCCGATCAGATGCACCTTCTCCTCGCCCGTCTGCTCCAGCGCCCGGCGCAGCTCAGCTGCAAGCGAAGCGAAGTCCGCAATGCGCAGGCGCGGCGACTTGCCATGCGAGGGCAGTTCGATGCGGATCAGCGGACGGTGCTTGAGATAGGCCTCCAGCGGCGCCCAGCTCGCCCCGTCGCTGGCAAAGCCATGGATCAGCACAACGGGTATCCCGGTGCCGCCCTTGCTGCGGGTGATGGAGAGCGGGCCCGTCTGCCATTCGGGAGACGACGGCAATGCAGAAGCCGGAAGGACCGCTTCCGCTGTCACATCCGCCCTGCCCGCCTCAAGCGCCTTGCGCACATCCTCCCCCTGCACGCGGCCCTGAGGGCCGGAGCCGGAGATGGCACCAAGATCAACACCGCCCTCACGGGCAAGGCTGCGGGCCAGAGGCGTGGCGCGCAGGCCCTGCCCCCCGCCTGCTGTTTCGCCCGCAGGCGCGGCAACGGGTGCAGCGGCGGGAGCAACCGCTGCAGGTTCCGGCAAAGCGGCAGGCGTTTCAACAGCAGGCGCGGCGGATTGGTTAGTCGGCTCACCAACGGCTTCATCCTTGCCATAGAGCCAGGCGACCGTTGATCCAATCGGCACATCCGTTCCTTCTGCAATGACATGATGCAGGAAGCCGGAAGCAGGCGCCTCCACCTCCATGGCGGCCTTGTCGGTTTCGATGTCGAAGAGCGGCTCGCCCTTCTCCACCCAGTCACCGGGTGCAACATGCCATGTGGCGAGCTTGCCGCTCGCCATGTCCATGTCCACCTTCGGCATGATCACTTCATTGGGCATCAGACACGCCCCTTCGCCAGCTTGCGGGCAGCATCCAGAATGTCCGGCACCTGCGGCACAACGGCCTTTTCCAGCTCGGGATTATAGGGGATCGGGCTTTCGGCCCCGCCCAGGCGGATGATCGGCGCGTCGAGGAAGTCGAAGGCATCGCTTTCGGCCACCATGGCGCTGACCTCAGCACCGACGCCCAGCGTCTTCACCCCTTCATAGACACAGACAAGCCGGCCTGTCTTGCGCACGGAGGCCAGAACCGTCTCCCGGTCCATCGGCCGCACGGTGCGCAGGTCGATCACTTCGGCGCTGATGCCTTCGGCTTCCAGCGTGGCGGCAGCCTCCAGCGCCTTGTGCACCATGATGGCGGTGGCGACGATGGTGAGGTCCTTGCCCGGACGGCGGATCGCAGCCTTGCCGATCGGCGTGGTGTAATGGCCCTCCGGCACATGCCCCTTCATCTTGTAGAGGATCTTGTGCTCGAAGATCATCACCGGGTCCGGATCTTCCAATGCTGCCAGCAGCAGGCCCTTGGCATCTTCCGGCGTGGAGGGCTGCACCACCTTCAGGCCCGGCACGTGCCCCAGCCAGGCTTCAAGGCTCTGGGAGTGCTGCGCCGCTGCGCCCGTGCCGGAGCCAGCCGGAAAGCGCATCACCAGCGGCACGGAAACGGCGCCGCCCAGCATGTAGCGCAGCTTGGCCGCCTGATTGACGATCTGCTCCATGGCAAGGGCGGCAAAGTCGGAGAACTGGAACTCGAAGATGGGCCGCAGGCCGGTCAGCGCCGCACCAACGGCGACACCGGCACCGCCCAGTTCCGAGATGGGCGTGTCCATCACCCGGTCGGTGCCGTATTTGTGCACGAGATCGCCGGTCACCTGAAAGGCACCGCCGTAGACGCCGATGTCCTCACCCATGAGAACGACGCGGGGATCTGAGCCCAGCGCCAGATCCATGGCCTCGCGGATGGCTTCGGCATAGGAGAGTTCGCGGAGGGGGCTCGCCGGATGCGCGTTCATGCTGCGGTCTCTTCAGTGTAAACGAAACGGGTGGCCTCGGAGGCCTGTGGCGACGGGCTCGCGGCGGCAAAGGCGATGGCATCGGCAATCTGCTGCGCCACACTGGCCTCCAGTGCCTCGATGCCGTCCTGCGTCAGGATGCCGTGATCAACCAGCATCGCGGTCATGCGCTTGATCGGGTCGCGGTCCATCCACTCGGCGATTTCTTCCTTGGTGCGGTAGCGGTTGCGGTCAGACTTGGAATGGCCGCGCCAGCGGTAGGTGACGTTCTCGACCAGGCTCGGCCCCTCGCCTGCCCGCGCCCTTGCCACCGCCGCGTCCACGGCTTCGGCAACGGCGGAGAAGTCATTCCCGTCCACGGTCACGCCCGGCATGCTGTAGGCGGCGGCACGCTCGGAAATGTGCTTCACAGCCGTGGAGCGCTCCACCGAGGTGGACATACCGTATTTGTTGTTCTCGCAGACGAAAACCACCGGCAGCTTCCAGACGGCAGCCATGTTCAGCGCCTCGTGGAAAGCGCCCTCGTTGTTGGCGCCGTCGCCGAAGAAGCAGACCGTGACAGCGCCTGTGCCCAGCCGCTTGGCTGCAAGGGCGGCACCCACCGCAATCGGCAGACCGCCGCCGACGATGCCGTTGGCACCGAGATTGCCCTTGGCCACGTCGGCGATGTGCATGGAACCGCCCCGGCCCCGGCAGTAGCCGGTTTCCTTGCCGAAGAACTCGGCAAACATCCGCCCCAGATCCGCGCCCTTGGCAACGCAGTGGCCGTGGCCGCGGTGGTTGGAGGTGATCTTGTCGTCATCCGTGAGCGACATGGACGAGCCCACGGCGGAAGCTTCCTGTCCGATCGACAGGTGCATGGTGCCGTGAATGAGGCCGCGCATGTAGCTGTCTTCCGCACCTTCCTCGAACTTGCGGATCAGCATCATCTTGCGCAGCGCTTCCGTCAGCGCCTCGGGCGAGTAGCTGCGCAGCGCATAGGGAAGATTGGCGTCGGCTGCGGGCGCAGCGCCCTTTGCCTTTTCAGCGGTGTTGGCCATGGCTTTGTCCTCAGGCATGCGCCAGCTCTTGCCCGTACACCATCGCATCCTGGCGGCGGCGCAGTTCGGCAATGCGGGAGTTGGCGGGAAGCGCGGTGTTGTCGCTGGTGATCAGTTCGCCCTTGCGGATCGGCTGGGTGACCTTGGCCCCCGTCAGAAGACCGGCTGGAATGCCCTTCGCGGCACGGGCGCGGGAGACTTCCATGACCCAGGCGCGGTAGGTGTATTCGCCGATCTGGTCCAGCGTCTCGCCCGCCTGCAGGTCCCGCTTGGCCACCGCGCAGACTTCCGCCACCGGCTTGTCGAGCGGGATCATGTCGGCCTTGCCGTAGAGAACGGCACGGGCGCAGGTCAGCGGCACTTCCAGCGAGGTGAGGTGATAGGGCCGGATGAAGCTGAAATACGGGCCGTCGCCCATCTTCAGATCCTTCATCCGCTCCCAGACGCGCGGATGCTCGGCTTCGGCAACAACGAAAACGCCCGGCGCCAGCCCCTTGCCGACGGAGAAATCCACCCGGCCAATGCCGGACAGCACGCCGCCATCCTTCTGCGGAATGAGGGTGGTTGCCAGTTCCTTCGGCCCGGCAGCGGGCCCATGCATGCCGTCACAGTCCGGGATCAGGCCCGTGGCATTGGCGATGGCGGCCATTTCCACCATGGTCTTGGAGCCATCGACGAATTCCACCAGCATGCGCGCATTCATGTGGCGCGCCTTGGCTTCCGCTGCATAGGCATCCGGCGTTGCGTCGATGTTGAGCGGGTTGTTCTTGCCCTTGCCCGCACAGACGATGCGGTGGCCCATGGCGGAGACGAACTCGATCAGTTCCATGCAGGAAGAGGGCTCATCGCCCGCCCCAAGGCTGTAGACGACGCCCAGCCGGTCTGCCTCGCGCCGCAGATAGGCACCGATGGTCACGTCCGCCTCGACATTCATCATGACCAGATGCTTGCCGCGCTCCATGGCGTTGAGGCCGATCTCGGCACCGACAGCCGGAACGCCCGTGGCGTCGATCACCACGTCGATGAGGCCCGATTCGAGAATGATGTCCGAAGACGCGGCAATCGCCGTGCGGCCGGATTCGATGGCGGCATTCAGCTTGTCCACCGTGCCAGCATCCTGGCTGTGGCCCTGCTCCTGACGGGCAATCTCCACGGCCTTGTGCGCGGCCGCCGGGTTGATATCGGCAATCGCAGCCACTTCGACGCCATCCATCATGGAGGCGCGGGTGACGATGTCCGTGCCCATTTCGCCGGACCCGATCAGTCCGATGCGGACCGGACGGCCCGCCTGCGCCCTGGCGGCCAGATCGCGGGCGAGACCTGTAAGCGCGACGTTTGAAGCCATTTCATATGCCTTGGTGGGGGTTGAGTTGCCGCAAGCATTGTGAACTTTCGTTCTTGTGTCAACGAACTTGTTCAATCATTCGTCACTGCAATCGCTCACAGACCTGATCGCACCGCACAACGCCTCAGATCCAACTTTGCATCAAATCCGATTGACAAGTGCGAAATTGCGAACAATTGTTTTATAGAACATTCAAATGTTCCGGCCCATCTCCGCAGGCAACGAACCGCCTGCCCGGCGCAACCTCTGCGCAACCGGGGCCGCGGAAATGCCATCGGCAAATCATGGCCATCGTCATCTGGGAGGAGACTTGATGGGTATCACCGGTAATCTTTCGCGCCGTTCGTTCCTGAAGGCAGGCACTGCTGCCGCCGGCGCATCACTGATCGGCACGTCATGGAGCACGCGTCTTCTGGCGCAGAACGGCCTGCCCGATCCGCAGACCGTTCTGGACGATATTTCCATCTCGAAATACGTCCGCGCCGATTATCAGAAGCTCTATGGCCTGACCGACAGCAAGCCGCTGTGGGACCCGGCAAAGGACTGGATCCGCACCTGCGACTGGGAGGCGGTGCGCAAGGAATTCGCAGGCACGACCGTGCGCTTTGCCATCGGTGCAGCCGATCAGGAATCAGCCGCCGAGGGTCTTGACCCGTTCGAGGCCCTGTCCGGTATCAAGGTGGAGCTGGTTCCGATCCCCGATGACAGCTTCTATGACAAGGCCGTCGCCGAGTTCATCTCCGGCAATGCGTCCTTCGATGCGCTGCAGTTCTTCTCGCCCTGGCTCGGCGATTTCGCAGCCCCCGGCTTCCTCGCCCCGCTTGGCGACTATGCCGAGAAGTGGAAGCTGCCGCTCGACGACTTCTACGACACCTACCGCCTGAACTACGGCTATTTCAACGGGACCATGTACGGCATCCCGTTCGACTGCGACATCCAGATGGTGCATCTGCGCAAGAAGATGGTCGAGGAGGTTCTGGGTGGCCCGATCGACAGATGGACCTCCGTCCCGACCTATGACGAGCTGATCCGCCTGTCCGCAGAACTGAACAACAAGACCCGGGGCGTTGCCGGTATCGGCATGCTGGGCGCGCGCGGTTTCTGGTCCACCTACACCTGGGAGCATGTGGCGGCGCAGGCCGGCATGATGCTCTTTGACGACAAGTGGGAACCCATCTTCAACGGCGACGCGGGCAACAAGGGCATGGATATCATCCTTGCGCTGTCCAAGAACGCCATCGAAGGCTTTGCCGGTGCAGGCTGGGGCGAAAACCGCGCCGCATGGCTCGGCGGACAGGTCGCCACCAACATCAGCTGGCAGGATTCGGGCACGCAGGCCATGCGCCCCGACCAGTCGCAGATCGTCGATGATTTCGTCACCATCTACGAGCCGCGCATTGCCGGCGGTCATTTCGCACCGCCCAATATCGCAGGCTCGACCTCCTGCGTGGCGGCAAACAGCCAGAATGCGGAAGGCGCATTCCTGATGCTCGCCTTCCTCACCACCGCCTCGATCATGGCCATGAACGAGGCCAACGCCAATGGCGTGGCGCCGGGCTACCGGTCGGTTCTCACCAATCCGAACCTTCAGGTGGCCTCACAGCCGGCGGAAGTGTGGAGCAAGTCGCTCGACTATGCCTGGTGCGCCCCGCGCCTGCCGGGCATGTTCGAGATGGAACAGGTCATGGGCAACGAGATCAACCGCGCACTGACCGGCCAGATCTCCGGCAAACAGGCTCTGGACAATGCGGCGGCCGCCGTCCGCAAGATCATGGACCGCAACGGCTTCTATGGCAGCAAGCCGCCGGTCGACTATGCCGCCGCCGCACCCGGCCTCTGGGTGGGCAAGGACAAGGCTCTGCCCTTCTGAGGACCTGCAATGACCGGCACCCACCTGCCGGCAGCCGGGGCGGCTTCTGCCGCTCCGGCTCTGCCCGGCCGTACCTTCAGGCGCCGCAATCCGCGCATGCGCCAGCTTTTCCCCTACCTGCTGGTGGCTCCGGCCGTCTGCTTCCTGCTGACGATCACGCTCTATCCGGGCGCCTATGCGATCTATCAGTCTCTCTTCTATGTGAAGTTCAACACCTGGAATTTCGTCGGGCTGGAGAACTATCAGGATCTCCTGAGCGACCGGGAGTTCTGGGCAGCGCTCGCCAATACCGCGATCATCGGCGGCATCGCCCTCATTGCCGAATGCCTGCTGGCGCTGCTGCTGGCCTTCCACGCCTACCGAGACCCGTGGATCAAGGGCTGGCGCATCATCTTCCTGGTGCCGATGTTGTTCATGCCCTCGGCCGTCGCCTTCATCTGGAAGCTCGCCTTCATGGATGGCCGCGTCATTGCGGACCTCCTCATGCGCATCGGCCTCATCGACGGGCACATCGCCTGGACATCCTCGATCTGGTTGTCCCGCCTGACGTTGATCGTCGCCGATATCTGGCAGTGGACGCCATTCCTCTTCATCATCTTCGTGGCCGCGCTTCAGGGGCAGGACGAGGAAGTGGAGGAAGCCGCCCGCCTCGATGGCGCCAGCTGGGGCGCGATCTTCTGGAACATTTCACTGCCAATGATGCGGCCTGTGATCGCCGTGGCGGTGATCCTGCGTGGCATCGACATCACCACCATGTTCGCCAACGTCTTCATCATGACCCAGGGCACCCCCGGCGGCGCGACGGAGACGATCAGCTATTTCATCTACCGGATCGGCTTCAAGACCTTCAACTTCGGCTACGCCTCGGCAGCCTCGGTGGTCATGCTGGTTCTCACCGTCATCATCGCGCAGCTTGCCGTCAAGCGCGCCTTCCGCTCCGGGAGGGACTAGGCCATGGCCTCGCAGCGCCGCAACAAGGGCGAAAAGCTCTTCCTGCGTTATCTCATCCTCGGGGCCTGGGCTCTGTTCTGCCTCGCCCCCGTGCTCTGGTTCCTGTCCATCGGCTTCCGCCCGCGGACCGAGATCATCACGCCCCAGCCGATCTACCTGCCGAGCTTCAGCCTCGATGCCTGGCACATGATCTGGCGCGACTGGCCGATGGGCCATTACCTGCGCAACTCGCTGCTGGCGATTGCCGGATCCGTCGTCATCGATCTGGTGCTGGCCGTGCCGGCGGCCTTCTCGCTCGCCCGTTACCGCTACAAGGGCCGGGAGGACATCGGCTTCTACATCCTTTCCACCCGCATGATGGCTCCCGCTATTGTGGCGATCCCGATCTTCTTCCTGTTCAAGACGATGGGCCTGCTCAACACGGTCTGGGCGCTGATGCTGATCTATGCGGCGGTCAACCTGTCGGTCGTCACCTGGATCATCCGCTCCTATATGCTCGACATCCCGAAAGAGCTGGAGGATGCGGCGCGCACGGACGGAGCCTCGGACCTGCGCATCCTGTGGGAGATCATCATCCCGGCCATCCTGCCGGGCATCATCACCGCAGGCGTCATCGCGGCCATTTTCGCGATCAACGAATTCCTCTTCACCCTTCTGATCGCCTCCACCAAGGATGCCTATACGCTCTCGGTGGCGCTCGCCAACTTCACCGGCGGATCAGACGGGGTCATCTACAACGCAATTGCCCTCGTCGCCTTCCTCGCGTTCGTTCCGGTGTTCCTGGTGGTCGCAGCCATCCAGAAGCATCTCTCGCGCGGGCTGACGATGGGCGCGGTCAAGGGATAAGCACCATGGCACGTATCGAACTCTCCGGTATCCAGAAGTCCTGGGGCAGCTTCTGGGGCGTGCGCGATGTGAACATCGACATCGCCGACAAGGAATTCATCGTCTTCCTCGGCCCCTCGGGCTGCGGCAAGACCACCACCATGCGCATGATCGCCGGGCTGGAGGACCCCAGCGAAGGCGAGATCCGCATGGATGGCGAGGTGATGAATGCCGTGGACGCCCGCGACCGGGATGTGGCCATGGTGTTCCAGGGCTATGCGCTCTACCCCAACATGAGCATCTACGAGAATATCCGCTTCCCCTTGCGCATGCGCGGCGTGCCGAAGGCCGAGCATGACCGGCGCGTGCGGGAAGCCGCAGCCCTCGTGGAGCTGTCGGACTATCTCGACCGCAAGCCGGGCGCGCTCTCCGGCGGCCAGCGCCAGCGCGCAGCTCTTGCCCGTGCCATCGTGCGCCAGCCGCAGGTGTTCCTGATGGACGAGCCGCTGTCGAACCTCGATGCCAAGCTGCGTCAGGCGATGCGCGTGCAGATCAAGCACATCCAGCGCCAGCTGGCCATCACCACCGTCTACGTCACCCATGACCAGATCGAGGCCATGACGCTGGCCGACCGGATCGTCATCATGCAGAACGGCGCGATCCAGCAGACCGGCACGCCGGACGAGATCTACAACGACCCGGCCAACACCTTCGTTGCAGGGTTCATCGGCTCTCCCCCGATGAACCTGGTGCCGGGGCGGCTGGAGAACGGAACGTTCTCCGCCCCCGGCATCTCCATCCCGGACGTGCGCCTGGCCCACAGCGGGGACGTCACCCTCGGCGTGCGCCCGGAAGACTGCCACGTCACCGACAGCGGCGGCCACATGAGCGCACCGGTCTATGGCGTGGAGCCGACCGGCGACCTCACCTATCTGACGCTGAAGCCCGGCAGCCTGCTGTTCGAGGTGAAGGCCGACCGCAGCTACCGCTCGGATCTCGACCGGACGCAGGCTATCGCCTTCGATCTGTCCCGGCTGTATTTCTTTGACACGGCCAGCGGTCAGCGGCTGCGGTGAGGTGGGCCATGCGGGCAGATTACACATCCATGGGCTTCTACACGTTTGACGCCCTCTGCCGCCCGGTGAACGAGCTTCCGGCGGGCGGCGGCACCCTGTTTGTCGAGGACTTCACGCTGGCCGTATCCGGCGCGGCCGGCAGCGCCGCCATCGTTGCAGCCAAGCACGGGCTGAAGGTGCGGGCCGTGGGCGGCGTCGGCCAGGACGACATGGGCGACTGGGTGCTGATGAAACTCGGCCGCTTCGGCGTCGACACCAGCCTGATGCAGCGCTGCGAGGGCTTTTCCACCTCAGCCTCCATCGTCACCACGAGGCCAGATGGCGCCCGCCCCGCCCTGCACAAGCGCGGCGCCACGGCAGGCTTCTATGTGGACGATGCGCAGGCCGAAACCGTGCTCGACACGAAGATCCTGCATGTGGGCGGCGTCGGCCTGATGGACCGCATGGACAAGGGCCGCAATGCGGAACTGATGGCGGAAGCCAAGAAGCGCGGCGTCACCACCACGCTCGACGTCTTCGCCTCCACCCGTGATGACCTGCCGCTGGTCAGGCCGCTGCTGGCGCATACGGACTATTTCATGCCCTCCGAGGAAGAAGCCCGCGCCCTGTCCGGTCTGGAGGATTTCGAGGACATTGCCAGGTTCCTGCTTGATCAGGGCACCGGGGCCGTCATCCTGACCCTCGGCGCGCTGGGCGCCATGTACCGGGACCGCAAGGGCATCGCGTTTGACCTTCCGGCCTACGCGATCGACGTTGTGTGCACCTGCGGCTGCGGTGACTGTTTCAACGCCGGCTTTGCCACCGGACTGCACCTCGGCCTGCCCATCGAGGACTGCGTGCGCATGGGACAGGCAAGCTCGGCCCAGAATGCCATGGGCCTCGGCTCGCAGGCTGTTGTGAAAGATCTCGATGCGACCTTGAGGTTTATGGAAAACACGGCGCTGCGCCCCTATACTTGGGCGGAAGATCAGGAGTTGCGCCATGAAGCACCCGCCCGTTCCGGGGCCTGAGGAACTTGCCCTGCCGCTCAGGGACATCCTGCGCGGCCTGCGCCAGAAGGCACCGGTGCCGAAGTCGCTCATCGAACCGGCCCTCAGCCTGCTGCCGCGCGAGATCCGCGCCTCGCTGAACCGCATTGTCGAGGACGTTGCCGGTGAAAAGATCGGCCGCCTGCGTGTGCGCACGCCGGATGCTGTTTCCCTGCAGCGGGCCAGCCTTGCGCTGCAAGGCGGTCCTGCCGCTCCCGCCGATGTGGCCGGCGCGCTCGCCTGGGGTGGCGCGGTGTTCCTGGCCGAGGCCGGTCTTTCCACCCTTCTCGTCAGCGAGACTGTGGCCGCGCTCTGCTGGCACGAGGCGCTGGATGAAAGTTTCGACAGCCCGGCCCGTGCCGCAGCGCTTGTGCAGGGGCTCGACCGGCACAGTTTCATCAGCCCCGCTCCCGGCATCGTCTCCGCTGCCGTGCCGGACAGCGGCATGGAACCGGCGCGCCTGCGCCTTGCCATGACCGCGCTTGTGGTCTGGCTGCTGGCGGAGCGCTCCGGAACGCCGGGCAGCCTCTCGGGCGAGCATGAACTGCTGCGCATCGCCCTGCTGCTCTGCGACAGCAGCAAGGACGAAATTGCGGGCGCCTTCCGCGACCGGGAGGCGCTGGGCAGCCTGCTGCAACAACTGGCCGAGAGGATCTGACATGAGCGGCCCGCTTGCCAGTTTCGAGAATTCCCGCATGCCGGTGCGCAAGGCAATCCGCCGCCTGCGCTGGTTCATCGCTTCCTTCCACGAGCATGCCTCCGGCCTGACGTCCGAGACCGGCCAGCCCTTCACCGTGGATGACGGCAAGCTGACCGCCGCCTTCATGAGCTGGTACCGCGCCTTTGAAGCGCAGAAGCACAAGGCGGATGCGGACCGGCGCGGCTATGTCACCTTCGCCGCCGGCCTGATGCTGCGCGAACTTCTGCATTTCGGTCCGCTGACGGCCCGGCGCGGCGGGACGGCAGCGGACGCACCTGCCCCGTCGGGCGGCGGTGCCCCGGCCGTCTTCTGGCCGGAAGGCCATGTCTATGTCACCTATTGCCTTGCGGTGCGCGCTGCGGTTCTGGCGCAGGAATTCCACACAGAGCCGCATGAAGTGCCTGAGCTTTCGGACCTGCGCACCTGGTGGTCCTTCCGGGAGAACATCCTCGAAGACCCGGACCTTGCCATCAGCTTCCTGGAGCTTTTCAGCGGCGAGCAGCCACACTGGACCGCCTCCGCCATCTTCGCCCCGCACGAGGACATTCCACCCTTGCCCCGGCAGCAGTGAGGCCAGCCCACTTGCTTTCCTCTCCATCGTCATCCCGGGCCGAAGCGAAGCGTAAGTCTGAGGTGCGTTCATTCGCAGAGCTTTGGGACTGAAAGCCGCACAGAGGCTGGCGAAAGAGAAAACCCTGCCTCACGGCTCAAGACAAAGCACCTCTCTGCGAGCGAGTAGGCCCCGGCTCGCGCTGCGCTTGGCCGGGGTGACCCGGTGCCTGACGACAAGGCCGCCTTCAGCGGCTGCGGCCTTCACGAGGCCGAGGCAAAAGCACAGATCTGCTACACGCTCCGCGTCGTCCCGGACGCAGCAAAGCGGAGATCCGGGAACCACTCGCTTGCAGAGCGTTGAGATTGAAGCGCAGTGCTGAAGCTGGCCACTGTCCCGGATCCTCTCTTCGTTCGTCCCAGGATGAAGCTTGAGAGAAAAGCACGTGGACGCTCCCCCCCTCACGGTGCCCCGTGCCAGGGGCGGGGGCGGACGGGGCGGGCCCATTGCAGGTGCGTGATCACCACCCTGCCCTCCACCACATCCAGCCAGAGGGCGAGCGCGCCTTTCTCCGTGCGCTCCGGCCCGCCGATGGCCAGCGCCTTTGCGCAAGAACGCGGAAGGGTGAAGCTGCTGACGACCATATCCGCAAGGCGGCAATCCTCCTCCAGCGCTTCCAGGCTGCGGCTGAGAGCCACGCGAAGCGGAGCCACCCCAGCCCCTTCTTCTGACGGCAGCGGATAGGCCTCGACCACGCAGCCGGACGGATCACAGGCCATGTCCCGCGGCAGCAGGCGGCGGGCCTCGAAGGCCATCGGCGGCACCCCATCGCCCCGCAGCCAGGTCTCCGCAGCAAAGCCGACCTTGGAGGCAGCAACGCGCAAATCTCCTGAGGCATCGCGCAGGGCCACCAGCATGCCCCGGTCAGCGACAAGCACATCCGGCGGGCGGAAGAGCATCAGTGAGACAATGCCAATCCCGAGCGGTATGGCTGCTAGGACCCGCCAGCGCCCATTGGCCAGCAGCAGCAGGAAGACCGAGGCCGTCAGCATCACCGCCGCGAGCGCGGGCATCTGCCCGGTCACCCCGTCCGTGTCGCTGAGCGAGGCGGTGAAACTGGCCGAGGCCAGCATCAGGTCGATACCCCAGGCCATTACCGCCAGCGGCAGATCCGCAAGGCCAAAGGGCAGCAGCAGGAAGGCCAGCACTCCGGCCGGCATGACGATGAAGGAGACGGCAGGCATCGCCAGCAGGTTGCCGAGCAGCCCGTAGGGCGAGACCCGGTCGAAATGATAGGCCCCGATCACCCCCGTCGCCACACCGGCCACAAGCGAGGTCACCGCCAGCCCGCCAGCCCATAACGCTACAGATGAAAGGATGCGGCGGAAGGGCGGGAGGCCCGCCCGCCGTGCCGCATTCATCTTCGTGGCCGGACGGCGGGACCAGTCGTCATAGACGGCGACAAGACACAGCACGGCGGCAAAGGACATCTGGAAACCGGGGTTATAGAGGTCCTCCGGCGCGATGATCAGCAGTGCCAGCGCCACCAGCGACAGGCTGCGCAGGCTGAGGCCGCGCCGCCCGGTCAGAAGCCCCAGAAACACCAGCGCGATCATCAGATAGGAGCGCTGCGTCGGCACACTGGCGCCTGACAGCAGCAGATAGGCCGTGGCCGTGGCCAGCGCCACACAGGCGGCGATCTTGTGGATGGGCAGGCGCAGGGCAACCGGCGGAAAAGCGGCCAGCAGCGCCAGCGCCGCCGCATAGACGCCGCCTGCAAAGAGCGCCATGTGCAGACCGGAAATCGACAGCACATGCGCCAGCCCGGCCTCGCGCAGATCCTCAACCGTTTCATCGGAAATGAGGCTTCGATCGCCCACCAGCAGCGCCGCCGCCAATGCGGCCCGGTCACCCTCGCCAAGGGCGGTGCGAATGCCTTCGACAAGGCCCGCCCGCACCGCCTCGATCTCCCGAAGCGCCTTCAGCCGGAGCCCCGGCGGCGGCAGGCCGATCATCTCCGGCGCGCCCAGCACAAAGCCGGTGGCGCCGATCCGGTCATAATAGGCGCGGAAGGCAAAGTCATAGCCGCCCGGACGCACAGGGCCAGAAGGCGGCACCAGCCGGGCCCGGAACTTGATGGCATCGCCGATGGCAAGCTTCTGGGCCTGCCGCAGCACCAGCCGCACCCGCGCTGGCGGCTCGCCCCGGCGCGACCAGTGTGCCACATCCACCGTCACCTGGCGGGATGCGCCCGCCCCGGCGATGCCTGAAACGTGGCCGGAAATCTCTGCTGAAACCGGCCCCTTCAGCACGGGCGCAGCAATGCTCACCGTGCGCATGGCTCCTGCCGCCGCCCCTGCCAGCGTCAGGGCCAGAACCAGCGCCACGGCATGAAGCCGCCCGCGCCAATGCGCCCGGAGGGCGAAGCCCAGGGAGACAACCGCAAGCGCCATCAGCACCCAGGCATTGGGCTCACGCGGGAGGGAAAAATAAAGTGCAATGCCGCCACAAAAGGCAAAGGCCTGCAGCACGGGGGCAAGATCGCGCTGTGCCTTGCGGCTGACCGCTGCAGCCGGTTTCAGCAGTCCGGCATCCGGCGTATATGGCCGCTTGCGCCACAGGCGCTCACCATGCCGGTAAAACCAGTCAGGAATGGAAAACGGCCGGCGCGGCGGCGGCGCCCTGTCATCTGTTGCAGAGCCTGTCAGCCCTGCATCGGCCATGGCCCTGCGGCCCCCGCTTCATACGCCAAACGCAAACCCGCCCCACACTGCCGACGCGCCTCACCGGCCTTGCCCATACCCTTTGTCCATTCGCTGCACCCCGGACATTTGCCGGGCCGCGCGCCTGTGCTAAAGAGCCAGCAACCGGATTCCGGTTCTGACCGGCATCACCTCACTCTGACAGAGAAACAACATCCTGACCATGGCTGACCAGATCGTAACGCGCTTTGCGCCTTCCCCGACCGGCTACCTTCATATTGGCGGCGCCCGCACGGCTCTCTTCAACTGGCTCTTTGCCAAGCGCCACGGCGGCAAGATGCTGCTGCGCATCGAGGACACCGACCGCGCCCGTTCCACCAAGGAAGCCGTGGATGCGCTGCTCGACGGCCTGACCTGGCTCGGCCTCGACTGGGACGGCGAGCCCGTGTCCCAGTTCGGCCGCGTCAAGCGCCATCAGGAAGTGGTGGAAGAGATGCTGGCCCGCGGCACCGCCTACCGCTGCTATTGCTCGCCGCAGGAACTGGAAGAAATGCGCGAGAAGGCCCGCGCCGAAGGCCGCCCGCCGCGCTATGACGGCACCTGGCGCGACCGCGACGCCTCAGAGGCTCCGGCTGGCGTTGCCCCGGCCATCCGCCTGCGCGCGCCGCTCGAGGGCGAGACCATCGTTGATGATCAGGTGCAGGGCCGCATCACCTTCCCGAACAAGGATCTCGATGATCTCGTGCTGATGCGCTCGGACGGCGTACCGACCTACATGCTGGCCGTGGTGGTGGACGACCACGACATGGGCATCACCCATATCATTCGTGGTGACGACCACCTGACCAACGCCGCCCGCCAGACCCTGATCTATCAGGCCATGGGCTGGGACGTGCCCAGCATGTCGCATATCCCGCTGATTCATGGTCCGGATGGCGCCAAGCTTTCCAAGCGCCACGGCGCGCTGGGGGCCGAAGCCTACCGCGCCATGGGCTATCTGCCCGCCGCCATGCGCAACTATCTCGCCCGTCTTGGCTGGAGCCATGGCGACGACGAGATCATGTCCACCGAAGACATGATTTCCTGGTTCGGCCTTGAGTCCATCGGCCGTTCGCCCGCCCGCTTCGATTTCAAGAAGCTGGAGAACCTCAACGGCCATTACATGCGCGCCACCGCCGATGCGGACCTGCTGGTGCACTGGAAGGCCTGCATTGCCCATAACGAAGGCGGCGCTGCCATTCTCGACTGGATGGCCGCCCCCGGCAACGAAGCCAAGGTGCTGGCGGCCCTGCCAGGCCTCAAGGAACGCGCCAAAACGCTGGTGGAACTCACCGAAAGCGCCTCATACCTTTGGCGGGTGCGGCCAATTGACCTTGATGAAAAGGCTGGCATCATCCTTGACACGGAAGGCAAGTCGATCCTCGCCCGCCTTCTGCCGCAGCTCGAGGCCGACGGCACCTGGTCGCTGGAGAGCACGGAGGCCATCGTCAAGGCCTTTGCGGAAGCCGAAAACCTCAAGCTTGGCAAGGTGGCGCAGCCCTTGCGCGCCGCTCTGACAGGCCGTGGCACCTCGCCCGGCATCTATGATGTGCTGGTGGTTCTGGGCAAGGACGAATCCCTTGGCCGCATCGCCGACCAGGCTGCTTGATGCCTGATCAGGCAGGTATTTAAAGAATAACGTTCAGCGTTATTCAGTGGAACAAGGCTCATGGCGCAGGCGTTTTCGCGCCATGGGCAGCGCAGCATGCAGCTTGCGGCCCCCGCTCAAATGGGCTACGCAATCCGGGGCTATTTCAACCGCCGCGCAAGCATCAGGCAGACCGGTCAAGGTCTGCGGCGCTCCCAACGCCAGAATGCACCGGCAGTTCCAGACGAAGGGGTTACCTGAATGGGCGACACGAAAGCCAACCTGACTGTTGACGGCAAGGCCAGCGATTTCAAGATTCTCGATGGCTCCATCGGACCGTCGGTCGTGGACATCTCCACTCTCTACAAAGAGACGGGCATGTTCACCTACGATCCGGGTTTCACTTCGACCGCATCGTGCGAATCCAAGATTACCTACATCGATGGCGACGAAGGTGTGCTTCTGCACCGCGGTTACCCGATCGAGCAGCTGGCCGAGAAGGGTGACTTCCTGGAAGTCTGCTACCTGCTTCTCTATGGCGAGCTGCCGACAGCCGCCCAGAAGAAGGACTTCGACTACCGCGTCACGCACCACACCATGGTGCATGAGCAGATGAACCGGTTCTTCACCGGCTACCGCCGCGACGCCCATCCGATGGCCGTCATGGTCGGCACCGTGGGTGCCCTCTCCGCCTTCTATCACGACTCGACCGACATTACCGATCCGCACCAGCGCATGGTCGCTTCGCTGCGCATGATCGCCAAGATGCCGACGATCGCCGCGATGGCCTACAAGTACCACGTCGGCCAGCCCTTCGTTTACCCGAAGAACGACCTCGACTACGCCTCCAACTTCCTGCGCATGTGCTTTGCCGTGCCTTGTGAGGAGTACAAGGTCAACCCGGTCCTGTCCCGCGCCATGGACCGCATCTTCATCCTGCACGCCGACCACGAGCAGAACGCCTCGACCTCGACCGTGCGTCTTGCCGGCTCGTCGGGTGCCAACCCGTTCGCCTGCATCGCGGCCGGCATTGCCTGCCTCTGGGGCCCGGCACACGGCGGCGCCAACGAGGCTGCACTCAACATGCTGATGGAAATCGGCTCGGTTGACCGCATCCCCGAATATATCGAGCGCGCCAAGGACAAGAACGATCCGTTCCGTCTGATGGGCTTCGGCCACCGGGTCTACAAGAACTACGACCCGCGCGCCAAGATCATGCAGAAGACCATGTACGAAGTGCTGGAGGCCACCGGCCATGCGGATGACCCGCTGATGCAGGTTGCCCTCGAGCTGGAAAAGATCGCCCTCAACGATCCGTACTTCATCGAGAAGAAGCTCTACCCGAACGTCGACTTCTACTCGGGCATCACGCTGCGTGCGCTCGGCTTCCCGACCACCATGTTCACCGTGCTCTTCGCCCTCGCCCGCACCGTGGGCTGGATCGCACAGTGGAACGAGATGATCGAAGATCCGTCCCAGCGCATCGGCCGTCCGCGCCAGCTCTACACCGGCGCTCCGCAGCGCGACTACGTGCCGCTCGGCAACCGCAGCTGAGATCTTCTGATCTGATAAATACGGAAAGGGCGCCAGACGGCGCCCTTTTTGCTATGTGCATGCAGAACAGGAAAAGGCGGGCTTGAGCCTTTTCAAGGCGTGATGCGTCAGCATCGAAAGCCTTGGTATTACGACTTGAGGAGATCCAGCACGATCCGGGCCGCGGCCTCGCTCTGGGAGCGGCCATCCGGCAGGCGCATCATGCCATCGAGCGCCGTGAAAGCATCCACCTGCGTGCGCCGCTCGGGCGTATCGCTCAACAGCTTCGAGATGACGGGCACAAGGCGCTCCGGATTGACCTCCTCATCGAGGAATTCCGGCACCACATTGCGCTCCAGAATGATGTTGGGCAGCACCATGGAAGAGACGCTGGCAATCGGCATGATCTTGTGCAGCTGCTTCAGGCGGCGGTAGAACCAGTCGAGCCGGTAGCAGATCGCCATGGGCACGCCGGAGGCCGCCAGTTCCAGCGATACGGTGCCGGAGGCTGCCAGTGCAGCATGCGCACGCCGGAAGGCTGCAAATTTCTCAGCTTCGCCCCGGATGATCTGCGGCGGCAACGGCCAGCCGGCAACCCGCTCCGTGATGCGGTCCGCCAGATGCGGCACCGCCGGCAGCAGCACTTCCAGCCCCGGGTGAAGCGGGGCAAGCTGCAACAGGATCTGGCCGAAGTCATCCAGCAGTGCGTCCACCTCGCTGCGGCGGCTGCCGGGCAGCAGCAGCAGCACGGGAGCGCCCTCGCCCACCGGCCTGCGCTCACCGGCAGCCGGGCGCAGCAGAGCCGCCTTCTCGATCAGCGGATGACCGACGTAGAAGGTGGGCGGGCCGCCGAGGCGCTTGTGGGCCGCCGGTTCAAACGGCAGCAGCGCCAGAAGCCGGTCCACATAGACGCTCATCTTCTTCGCCCGGCCCGGACGCCAGGCCCAGACGGAAGGCGACACGTAATCGACAATGGGAATATGCGGCGCGCGCTTGCGCACCCGCTTGGCGACATTATGCGTGAAATCCGGGCTGTCGATGATGATCAGCACATCCGGATTGGCGGCAATTGCCGCGTCGACAGCCTGATAGACGCGCCGGACGATGGTGGGCAGGCGCTTCAAGACCGCCGTCAGGCCCATCACTGCAATGTCGGACAGCGGAAAGAGGCTCTCCAGCCCCTGATGCGCCATCCGCTCGCCGCCGACGCCCTCAAAGACAATCGGGCCGCCGTGCAGCTGCTTCAGCGAGGCCATGAGATTGGCGCCAAGAGAATCGCCCGATTCCTCGCCAGCCACCAGAAACACCTTCAGCGGACGCCCCGGATTGCCGGTCATCACCTCAGTGTTCATGCTGCATCGCTCCCGTTTCGCGTCAGGCCGAAGAGAAACAATCCGCCCGCCTTGGCGGCCGCCGCCGTCTCGGCTTCATCGGCCACCAGCGCATGGCCCGCTTCCACCGCAATGCCGGCAAGCCCGGCCGCCTTGGCAAGCTCGACCGTGCGCGGGCCAATGGTGGGAAGATCCACCCGAAGGTCCTGCCCGGGCTTTGCCGCCTTCACCAGAACACCTGCCGCACCCTTGGTCTTGACCCGGCCAATGCGCCGCAGCTCGGCGCAGCGCGCCAGCATCGCATCGGTGCCTTCAGCCCCTTCCAGCGCGATCACACGCCCGCCAATGGCGACAGCGGCCTGGCCGATATCCAGTTCACCCAGCCTTTGCACCGCCTTGTAGGCCAGCGCCATATCGGCCTGAGCTTCGCTTTCAGGCATCCTGCCTGCCAGCAGGCCTTCCCGCGCCAGCAGCGCAGGCGCCACATCGCGCACGCCAACGGCCTTGAGGCCTTCGGCTTCAAAGATGCCGATCACACGGGTCAGAAGACTGTCATCGCCGCCAATCATCGCCTTGAGGATGGCCGGCAGGCGGCGCATGGTGCCAAGATCGCCCATGACGGAGGTGAAATCCGGCCTCTTGGTGATGCCGCCAATCAGCAGCACCCGGTCGCAGTGTGCCTGTTTGAGGCTCTTGAACAGCTGTCCGATCTGGCCCCAGCCCAGCTCGATATCGGCCTGGGCCGCAAGCTCCGGCTCGGCCTCGCCTTTGATGGCGACAAGATGCACGGGCTCGCCCCGGGCCTGCAGGTCGGCCAGAATAAGCCCCGGCAGACGGCCGCCGCCCGCGATGATACCGAGACATCCTGTGGAGGTCCCGGTCTTTCCGGCATCGCTGGCGGCAGTCATGTCAGGCATCGCCCGCAGGGCCACGCGGCGTGCAGAAGCGGCGCTCACCCTCGACAAGGATGAAATCCGTCACCTGCTTCACCAGCGGCTGGTCCGTCATACTGGCGGCAATCTTCTGGGCGCGGTCACGCAGCGTGCCTTCCTCGCTCTCGAACAGCTCGCGGTAGGCGGCTCGCAGGGCATGGATCTGCTCACGCGGGAAGTTGCGCCGCTTCAGGCCGACGAGATTGAGACCGCCAAGCCGCGCCCGGTTGCCGGTGACCATGCCATAGGGAATGAGATCATTCTCGAGGCCCGCCAGGCCACCAACAAAGGCGTGGTCGCCAATGCGGGTGAACTGGATGACGGCCGATCCGCCGCCGAAAATGACGTGGCTGCCCACTTCGACGTGGCCGGCAATCATCACATTGTTGGACAGCACGCAGCCATCCCCCAGATGGCTGTCATGGCCGACGTGAGAGTTCGCAAGGAAAGCGCAACGGTTGCCGATGGTGGTGGAAGAACCGCCCCCTTCCGTTCCGGCGTTCATCGTCACGCCTTCCCGGATGATGCAGTCCTCACCGACGCTCAGCGTCGCGTGTTCGCCCTTGAACTTGAGATCCTGGGCCTGATGGCCGATGGAGGCAAAGGGGAAGATGACCGTGCGCGCACCGATCCGGGTGGATCCGGCAACGGCCACATGCGACTTCAGCTCGACACCATCGCCCAGCACCACATCCTTGCCCACGTGGCAGAAAGGCCCGATGCGAGCCCCGTCACCGAGAGACGCACCGTCTTCAATGATTGCGGAGGGATGAATGTGGGACATGATTTCCTCAGGCGTCGACGATCATGGCGCTGATTTCAGCTTCAGCGACCTTAGCGCCATCCACCTTGGCAATCGCCTCAAATTTCCAGATGTTCAGGCGGTTACGGATCTTCTTCACATGGAATTCGACCTGATCGCCCGGCATCACCGGCTTGCGGAACTTGGCCTTGTCGACGGTCATGAGATAGACGAGCTGCGGCGTGTCGTCGGTGCTCAGGGAGTTGACGCACAGGGCACCGGCCGTCTGCGCCATCGCCTCGATCAGCAGAACGCCCGGCATCACCGGATGAGCCGGAAAATGCCCCTGGAAATGCGGCTCGTTGATCGTGACATTCTTGATGCCGATGCAGGATTCATCACCGTTCATCTCGATGATCCTGTCGATCATCAGGAACGGATAGCGGTGCGGCAGGAGCTCCATCACGCGCATGATGTCGGCAGCGTTGAGCGTTGTCTTCTGTTCTTCCATATCCATCGCCCTCTTGCAGGGAAACTGTCATTTGCTGCTGTTTATCGCAGTAGAACGCGCCTGTCAGGCGTCAGATCCACGTTCTGCCAGTTTTTTCAGTGCCGTAATTTCACGGAACCACTGTTTCACCGGTTTGGCGGGCACGCCGCCATAGCGCCCGCCTGCCGGAACCGCGTCATTGACGACGCTGACCGCAGCGATCTGCGCGCCCATGCCGATTTCCACGTGGCCGGCCACACCGGACTGTCCGCCAATGGCCACATAGTCGGCCAGGGTCGAACTTCCGGAAAGCCCGACCTGCGAAACGATCACGCAGTGGCGGCCGATAACGACGTTGTGGCCAACCTGGACCTGATTGTCGATCTTGGTGCCTTCACCAATCACCGTGTCACGGTTGGCACCGCGGTCAATTGTGGTGTTTGCCCCGATCTCCACGTCGTCCTGAATGATGACACGGCCGATCTGCGGCACCTTCAGATGCCCGCCAAGACCCATGGCATAACCGAAACCATCCTGCCCGACACAGACGCCCGGATGAAGAATGACCCGGTTGCCAAGCAGGGCGTGCTGCAGCACGGCATTGGCGCCGATCCGGCACTCCCGGCCGACACGCACATTGCAGCCGATGACGGCATTGGGGCCAATATGAGAGCCCGCACCAACTTCGGCGCCCTCACCGATGACGGCGCCCGGCTCGATGACGGCGCCCTCTTCAATGACGGCTGCCGGATGCACGGTTGCCCGCTCCGAAATCCGTGTCTCGCCATAAAAGGGCTCCGGCTGCATGGCCGCAGGAAACAGACCGGCCAGCACAAGCGCCCAGGCTCTGTACGGATCCTTGCAGACGATGACAGCCACCTCCTCCGGCACCTTGGCCACATGCTTCGGCGCAACGATGCAGGCACTTGCCCGTGTGCTGCCGAGCTCAGCGAGATACTTCACATTATCGAAGAAAACCAGCGCACCCGGCTCCGCATCCTCAAGCGGTGCCACCTTGCTGATCAGAAGAGCCGGGTCACCGCGCTGAAGCTCGCCGCCGGACAGGGCCACGATCCGCTCAAGCGGCATCTCGGCCATGGGCGGGAAGAAGATGGGATCGGACATGAACTGTCTCCCGCAAGATGTTCTGACTACAAAAGAAAACGGCCGCCGTTTGATGCGGCGGCCGTTGAATTGATGCTTCTCCGGCTCAGAACCGGGTGCCGCCACCGAGACGGAACACCTGGGTCTTGTCGCCTGTTTCCTTGACGACCGGCACGGCAAAGTCCATGCGCAGCGGGCCGAAGGGCGACTGCCAGCGGATACCGGCACCCACCGAAGCGCGCACCTTGAAGCTGTTGCTGTTCACGCCGTTGGTGCCCACAGCCTTGATCAGCTTGTCGTCGGCATCCCACAGCGAACCGGCATCGGCGAAGACCGCACCGCTCAAGCCGAACTCTTCCGGAATGACCGGGAACGGGAAGGTCGCTTCCACAGTACCAGCCACGTAGAAACGGCCGCCGATGGCATCACCGGTCTTGCGATCACGCGGACCAATACCCTGGCTCTGGAAGCCGCGCACCAGCTCACCGCCCATCATGAACTGATCGGAGATGCGCAGACGCTTGCTGCCGAAGCCCTGGATATGACCGGCACGCAGCGTGACGTTACCGACGATCCCGGCATCCGGGAAGATCTCCCGGTAAGCGCGGCCTTCAACGGTCGAGCGCATGAACTGCGTGTCACCGCCGATACCTGCGAATTCCTGCTGGAACTTGCCGTAAAGGCCGTTCGACGGGTTCAGGTTGTTATCGAGCGTGTTGTAGATCAGCGCGTAACCAGCCAGCGACGTCAGATACGAACCGAGTGCGTCACAAACAGCCGGGGAGAGATCAACGTTCCGCGAACAGGTTGCCAGATTGGTGGCAAGGTTCTTCGGATCCTTAATCTTGGTCTGGTAAATGTTGTAGAACAGCTTCAGAGAAAGCTCATCCTCACGCAGCGGCAGAGTGAAGCCGAAACCACCACCGGTGATCTCTTCATCATAGCTGCGGTAGTCATTGTTCTTCGAAACACGGCGATAGGCTTCGAGATCCAGAGCAATACGGCGGCCCAGGAAGAACGGCTCCTGGAAAGCGAACTCGTAGGACTGGGTGCTCTTGCCGCCACCAACGCCAAGCTTCACATACTGGCCGCGGCCGAGGAAGTTCTTTTCGCTGATGGAAACATCGCCGATCACGCCATCGGTGGTCGAGTAACCGATACCGAACGACACTTCACCGGTTGCCTGCTCTTCCACATCCACGTTGATGATAACGCGGTCGGGCGAGCTGCCACGCTCGGTGGTGATGCGCACTTCCTTGAAGAAGCCAAGGTTCTTCAGGCGGCGCTCGGCCTTGTCCATGAGAACACGGTTGAAGGCATCGCCTTCCGCCAGATCGAATTCGCGGCGGATGACATATTCACGCGTCCGATCGTTGCCGCGGATGTTGATCCGCTCGACATAGGCGCGCGGGCCTTCCTCGATGTTGTAGACGAGATCAATCGTCTTGGTCTCGTAGTTGCGCAGGGCACGCGGGCGCACCTCGGCAAAGGCATAGCCTTCCCTGGACACCTGCAGCGTCAGGTCTTCCAGAGACTGCTCAACGCGGCGGGAGTTATAGGTATCACCGGTGCTGGTGCGCACATAGGACCTCAGGCTCTCGGGGTCGATCGACGACAGGGAGCTCTGAACTTCCACACTACCAATCTGGTACTTCTCGCCCTCGTCAATCGTGAAGGTCACATAGAAGACGTTCTGCTCACGATCGAGGTCGGCACTGGCAGCAATGATCCGGAAATCAGCATAACCATTCTGATAATAGTACTGACGCAGCAGTTCCTGATCCGCGGCAAGACGGTCCGGATCATAGGTGTCGGAGCTGCGCAGCCAGCTCAGCAGACCACTTTCACGCGTGCGGATCACATCGCGCAGGCGGCGGTCACTGAAGTTCTTGTTACCAACGAAGCTGATGCGCTCGACGCCGGTCTTTTCGCCTTCATTGATCTCGAACACCAGATCGACGCGGCCATTGCCACGGTCGATGGTCTTGGGATCAACCGAGGCGCGGTAACGGCCCGAGCGGCGGTATGCTTCCAGAATGTTCTGAACGTCGCTCTGCACCCTGCTGCGGCTCAGCATGGAGCGCTCGGTGGTGCGCACGACGCCCTTGAGGGTCTCCGCGCTCAGACGCCTGTTGCCCTCGAAGGACACACGCGAGATGACCGGATTTTCCACCACCGTGACGACCACAGTGCCGCCTTGTTGCGCGATACGGACATCTTCGAACAGCCCCGTCGCAAACAGCGCCTTGAGCGATTCGTCGATATCGGCCGCAGAATACTGCTGCCCCCGCTTGATGGTCATGTAGCTCGCGACGGTTTCGGCCTCGATGCGCGTGTTGCCACGCACGACGATGGAACCCGCAACGGCTGCCTCCGCAGTGGAAACAAACGACCCGAACGGGTCAGGCAGCATCCCGCCGGTGACAAGGAGCGGCGCCGACAAAATCACGGCGCGGGAGATTTTCCGCAGTCGCTGCATATTCGAGCTATGCCTTTTTTACAAAACTGATCCCGAAGGATCATAGTCAGATTCTCAGCATCCGGCCTTGGTTTTACATCCTTTTGCCGAATACGCAACCGCACGATTCACACGAAACAGATTTCATTTGAATGCGTTGCGGGCATGTCACGCAGGCAGCCAGCGGCCAACAAGACGTGACAGGTCATTCCAGGTCGCAAAAACCATGAGCATCAGCACCAGCGTGAGGCCGATGCGGAAGCCGAATTCCTGCGCTTTCTCACTGAGCGGCCGCCCTCTGACAGCTTCCGCAGCATAATAAACCAGATGTCCCCCATCCAGCATCGGCACCGGCATCAGATTGAGCAGGCCAATGCTGACCGAAAGCACTGCGGCAAGCTGCAGCAGCGGAATGAAGCCAAGCGTCGCCACCTGACCGGCCACTTCCGCGATGCGGATCGGGCCGCCAAGCTGGTCAGCCGGTTCGCGTCCGCGCACGACCTTGCCGATATACTCCACGGTCCGCACCATAACGAACCATGTTTCGTTAACACCCTCTTTCACTGCAGCGGCAGGACCATAAGTTTTCTGGATCCGGTCGCCTTCCTGCACGGTCCGCGACACCCCCAGAAGACCGATACGCTGCACATTGCCGAAGTCGTCCTTCAGCTCGCGCAGCTGCGGCGTCACGGTCAGGTCCGTCAATTGCCCCTGCCGCTCGACCTCCAGCCGCAGCGGCACACCGGCACTGACGCTGACGATGCGCTGCAACTCGGCAAAGGTCTCGATCGGAGTCCCGTTGACCGCAGTGATCAGATCTCCGGGCTGAAGCCCTGCCTCCGCAGCCGCACTTTCCGGCTGCACTTCGCCAACCAGCGGCGTTGAAACGACACGGCCAAAAGCGCCGAAAATGAAGGCGAAGATGACGATGGCGAGGATGAAATTGGCGACCGGGCCGGCGGCAACCACGGCCGCACGCTGCCAGACAGGCTTGGCCATGAAAGCCCCTGCCCGCTGCGCCTCGCTCATGGCCGCCACCTTTTCGTGATCAGGCACACTGGCCGCATTCTCATCGCCGGAGAATTTCACATAACCGCCCAGCGGTATGAGGCAGAGTTTCCAGCGTGTGCCCTTGCGGTCATTGAAGCCGATCAGCTCACGGCCAAAGCCGATGGAGAAGGCCTCCACGTCCACGCCACACCAGCGGGCCACCGCAAAATGGCCAAGCTCATGAAAAAAAACGACAACCGTCAGCACGAACAGGAAGGCTGGCAGGGTGAGCACCGGCTGGGACGACAGGGCTGCGAGAAGATCCATTCACCTATCCTGAACTTGCGCAAGACGCGGGTAGCGAGGCGGTCATGTTTCGCCCCTTTCCTGCCCGGAAGATAGCCATCCAGCCAAGGTGATGCCAGATGTATGGCGGAAATTAGTCCCGAGCGCCAAATGCGGCGGGGAAAACCTCCCTCCTGGCGGCGGTCAGGTCAATGCAAAGCGGTTCAGCAATTCGTGAGCCACCGCCCGCGCCTGCATATCAAGCGCCAGGATGGAATCGATGTCTGCCGCCGGGGCAAGATCCTGCCCAGCCGCCAGCCTGTCGAGCACCGCCCCAACCAGCCCGGCAATGCCCGTAAAGCCGATCTGCCCGGACAGGAATGCAGCAACCGCCACTTCGTCCGCCGCGTTCAGCGCAGCCGGTGCGCAGCCCCCTGCCCGCATGGCATCCAGTGCAAGGCCAAGCGCCGGAAACCGCTTGATATCCGGAGCTTCGAAGGTCAGCGAGCCGAGCTTTGCAAGGTCGAGCCGTGCCCCCGGCACCGGCATGCGGGCGGGCCAGGCAAGGCAGTGAGCGATGGGCGTGCGCATGTCGGCCGGTCCCAGCTGTGCCAGCAGTGAGCCATCGGTATATTGAACCATTCCGTGGATAGCCGATTGCGGATGCACCAGAATCTCGATCTGATCGTGGCGCAGCGAGAAGAGATGCGAGGCCTCGATCACCTCCAGCCCCTTGTTCATCAAGGTGGCGCTGTCGATGGTGATACGGCTGCCCATGCTCCAGTTGGGATGTTTCAATGCCTGTTGAGGCGAAACATGCGCCATTTCGGAGAGGGACAAGGTGCGGAACGGACCGCCCGAAGCGGTGAGGATGATCTTTTCCACTTCCGCCAGATTGCGGCTCTCCAGCACCTGGAAGATGGCATTGTGCTCCGAATCAACCGGCAGCACCGTAGCCCCTGCCCGCCCTGCGGCGGCCATGAAGAGATCACCGGCGCAGACGAGACATTCCTTGTTGGCCAGAGCGATGGTGCGGCCCGCTTCAAGCGCTGCAAAGGTGGGGCGTAGGCCGGCAGCGCCGACAATAGCCGCCATCACCATATCCGATGGCTGAAGGGCGGCCTCGATCACCGCAGCTTCACCGGCACCGCAGGCAATCCCAGTTCCCGCGAGATACGCGGCCAGCTCTTCGCCTTTTGAAGGATCGGCGAGAGCGGCAAAACCGGCACCGGTCTGACGGGCAAGTTCCGCAAGCCCGGCCGCATCCTGACCGGCCACAAGGGCCGCAATCTCGAAATGCTCCGGATAACGGGCAACGAGATCGAGCGTGTTGCGGCCGATGGAGCCGGTGGCCCCGAGAATGACCAGCCGCAGCGGCGCAGTCCGCCCTGCCAGCATTGCCTCAAGCCCTGCCGAAGCGTCCCGGCCCTTCTCTGCCTCACTCACCACAGCCAACCACCCAGGCTCCTGAACTTACTGAAAACCGATGCCGGACATCGGATCGGCAAGACTGCCGCCGAAGAGCAGCCCGCACAGCACGGCGAAGATGGCAGCCGCCACCAGCCCGTCGATCCGGTCCATGATACCGCCATGGCCGGGAATGAGACGCCCGGAATCCTTGACGCCAAAGCGCCGTTTGATCGCCGATTCCAGCAGGTCGCCCCCCTGCGATACAGCGGAAACCGCAAGACCGAAGGCAAACCAGGAAAGCGTGCCGCCCTGCCCCAGAACCGCAACAACACCGAGGCCGCCAAGCGCACCGAAGACAAGACCGCCGATGGCGCCGGACCAGGTCTTCTTCGGCGAAACGCGCGGCCAGAGCTTCGGGCCCCCGAGCTTGCGCCCGGTGAAATAGGCGGCGACATCGGTCACCCAGACGACCGCCAGCAGGAAGAAGATGTGCAGCTCGCCCTCGCTGCCGCGGCGCAGCAGCATCAGCGCCCCGAGAGCGAGACTGGAATAGAGAATGCCCTCAGCCGTCCAGAAACCAGTCTTCCCGGCCCGGGCCGACAAGATGCTGAGTCCCGCACCGGCGGCCAGCGCGGCAAGGGCCCACAGCTCATGCCCTGCGTAGATCAGCCCCGCGACGGCCAGAAGCGTTGCAAAGCCGGCCAGTGCAGGCAGGCCGGCCGGCCGCGCCCCGACAATCGCCAGCCACTCCTTCAGGAACAGCGCGCAGCCAAGCAGCGCCAGCGCAAAGAATGCCTCGCCGCCCCGCCAGGCGATGAGAAGCACGAGCGGCCCCAGAATCAGCGCGGAAATGAACCGCAGTTTCAGGTCCGCCATCGGCCCGGCCGGACCGCCGGTTCCGCTGTTGCCATTTGCCCCCCCGGCCATGATCAGGATCCCGTAGCGGTCACGCCGCCAAAGCGCCGCTCACGCTCGCAGAAGGAGGCAAGCGCCGCGTCAAACTCCTCAGGCCCGAAATCGGGCCACAGAACCGGCGTGAAATAGAATTCGGCATAGGCCGCCTGCCACATCAGGAAGTTGGACAGGCGCAGCTCGCCGCTGGTGCGGATGATGAGATCAGGGTCAGGGATACCGGCCGTATCGAGATTGGCCGAAATCTCCGCATCGGTAATGGCCGAAGGATCACGCCCCTCCGCCAGATATAGCTGCGTGAGCTTGCGCACCGCACGGGTGATTTCATCGCGCGAGCCATAATTGAAGGCGATGACAACGGTCATGCCGGTGTTGGCTGCCGTCACCCGCTCGCTTTCTTCAAGCAGGCTGCGGATGCCCGGATCCAGCCCTTCACGCTCGCCGATGATGCGCACCCGGCAATTGGCCTTGTGCAGCTCGCTCAGATCGCGCTGCACGAAACGGCGCAGCAGCGACATGAGAAAGCTGACTTCGGTGGGCGGACGGCGCCAGTTTTCGGAGGAGAAACTGTAGAGCGTGATGAAATCGACTCCGCGCGACGACGCATGGCGGATGATCTTGCGCAGCGCTTCCAGCCCATGGCGGTGCCCTTCGGTGCGGGGCAGCCCGCGTGCCTGAGCCCAGCGGCCATTGCCATCCATGATGATGGCGACATGGCGCGGCGCGGCGGCACCGCCGGGAGCGGGGCCTGTCACGCTGGAGCCAGTTTCAGGTCGGCTGGTCATCAAGTCCCCCGGGGCACACTTCCAGGCTGGCGGGGGCAGGCACAGAACCAGCCCCCTTTCAGATCCTCAGACCTGGGAGATTTCCTGCTGCTTCTTTTCCAGCATGCTGTCGGCCTCGGCAATGCGGGCGTCGGTCAGCTTCTGCACGTCATCGGAAGCAACACGGGCGTCATCCTGGCTGATGCCGCCATCCTTCTCCAGCTTCTTGATGATGTCCATGCCGTCGCGGCGCACGTGACGGATGGCGACCTTGGCGGCCTCGGCATATTTGTGCGCGACCTTGATCAGCTCCTGGCGGCGCTCGGCGTTCAGCTCCGGGATCGGCAGGCGCAGCAGCTGGCCATCGATCACCGGGTTGAGGCCAAGGCTGGATTCGCGAATCGCCTTTTCGACGGCGCTGACCATGCCCTTGTCCCAGACCTGGATCGCGACCATGCGCGGCTCCGGCACGGAGACGGTGCCAACCTGGTTGATCGGCATGGACTGGCCATAGGCGTTGACGACGATGGCATCCAGCATGCTGGAGGAAGCACGGCCGGTGCGAAGGCCCGCAAGTTCGGTCTTCAGAACACCAAGTGCGCCCTGCATACGACGCTCGAGATCTTTGAGATCGACACCTTCAACCGGCATAACTTCCTCGCTTTGTTTTTCGTTGGCTCACGCTTTGCTGGCGCGGCGCAAACATGGCACAGTCTCGCCGAAAGACAAGACCAACTCAGGCAGAGCCCCTGAATAAGCAGGAGACAGGCGGATGCGCAAGCCGCATTCCGCCACTCTGCTTTTCCTGATGCCGGGAAGGCCGGAAAAGCCCCCCGTCCTTCGGAAAATCAGCTGACGACCGTGTAGAGGCCGCGCTCTTCCAGAACGCTCACCAGAGCGCCGGGGGTGTGGATCGAGAACACGATCACGGGGATCTTGTTGTCACGGGCGAGCGCAATGGCCGTCGTGTCCATGACCTTGAGGTTGCGGGTGATCACGTCCTCATAGGTCAGTTCGGTGTAGCGCTCCGCATCCGGATTGATCTTCGGATCTTCCGAATAGATGCCGTTCACCTGCGTGCCCTTCAGGAAGGCATCGCACTTCATCTCGGCAGCACGCAGCGCCGCACCGGAATCGGTGGTGAAGAACGGGTTGCCCGTGCCGCCGGCGAAGACGATCACGTCGCCGTCTTCCATGTAGCGCTCGGCACCGCGCTGGGTGAAGGTTTCGCAGATGGAGGGCACCGGCACGGCCGAAAGCACGCGGGCCGGAATGTCGTGGCGGCGCAGGGCGTCGGCCACGGTCAGGCTGTTCATGACCGTCGCCAGCATGCCCATGTGGTCACCGGTGACGCGGTTGCCGCCCTTGGCCGCAACAGCCACGCCGCGGAAGATGTTGCCGCCGCCGATCACCACACCCACCTGCGCACCCAGCTTCACCGCACTGGCAATCTCAAGCGCGATCCGCTCGACCACTGCCGGATCGATGCCGAAGGACTGGCTGCCCATCAGGGCCTCGCCCGAGAGTTTCAGAAGCACACGGCGCCAGCGCAGCGGTTTGGACATGGGCATACCTTCCGGTTCAATGATCGTGAAAAAAGGGCTGTCAAAAAAAAGGCGCCGGTTTGATCCGGCGCCCTCTGGGCTTAGTGGCCGGCCGCCGCGGCGACCTCTGCCGCGAAGTCCGTCTCTTC
Source organism: Pannonibacter sp. I15F10I1 (assembly GCF_900185665.1). NCBI lineage: Bacteria > Pseudomonadati > Pseudomonadota > Alphaproteobacteria > Hyphomicrobiales > Stappiaceae > Pannonibacter > Pannonibacter sp. I15F10I1. The sequence continues at coordinate 154,007 of NZ_FYAN01000026.1, read as the reverse complement.
CTTCTCGATCCCCTCGCCGAGAGCGAAGCGGACGAAGCCGGAGAGCGTGACTGCGGTGCCAAGTTCCTTGCCGAGAGCCTCAACAGCCTGCTCGACGGTCTTGTCCGGGTCGATGACGAAAGCCTGCTTCACGAGGGTGACTTCCTCGTAGAACTTGCGGATACGGCCTTCGACCATCTTCTCGATGATGTTGTCCGGCTTGCCGGATTCGCGGGCCTGCTCGATGAACACGGCGCGCTCACGCTCCACAACGGCCGGGTCCAGCTGGTCGACGTTCAGCGACAGCGGGCTGGTGGCGGCAATGTGCATGGCGATCTGGCGGCCCAGAGCGTTCAGCTTGTCCTTGTCGCCGGCCGACTCAAGCGCGACGAGCACGCCGATCTTGCCGAGGCCATCGGAAATGGCGCTGTGGACATAGGTAGAGACAACGCCGTCGTTGACGGACAGGACGGCTGCGCGGCGCAGGGTCATGTTCTCGCCGATGGTGGCGATGGCATCCTTGATGGATGCGTCAACGGACTTGTCGGAGCCCGGGTAGCCGGCAGCGGAAATCGCCTCGACATCACCGCCTGCGGTCAGGGCAACGGCGGCGACATCGCGCACCAGAGCCTGGAAGCCGTCGTTACGGGCCACGAAGTCGGTTTCGGAGTTCAGCTCGATGACGGCAGCGGTCGTGCCCTTGGATGCAACGCCAACCAGGCCTTCGGCAGCCACGCGGCCGGCCTTCTTGGCAGCCTTGGCGAGACCCTTGGCACGCAGCCAGTCGATCGCTGCTTCCATGTCACCGTTGGTTTCGGTCAGAGCAGCCTTGCAGTCCATCATGCCTGCGCCGGTCTTCTCGCGCAGATCCTTCACCATTCCTGCGGTAATGCTCATGGTAGCCTCGTGAATCGGAGTTAAAGCTTCGCACGGTTTAGCCCATGGCCAACCGCGCCTTTATGACGGTTCCCGCAAGAGGGGCCTCCGTCAGCGGCATTGCCGCGCCTGACCTCAAAACGGCGCAGCCATGAGGCCGCTGCCAGGGTCAGAACAGGTGCGGCGCCGGGCGCCGCACCTGCAACAGAATCAGGCGTCAGCCGATTCTTCTTCAGCGTCGAGAGCCGGCTCGACCGGAGCGGACTCGGAAGCACCGACGTCGATGCCCATGCCACCCTGGGCGCGGGAAATGCCGTCGAGAGCTGCACGGGCGATCAGGTCGCAGTACAGCGCAATCGCACGGCCGGCGTCGTCGTTGCCCGGGACCGGATAGGTGATGCCTTCCGGCGAGCAGTTCGAGTCGAGGATCGCGGCGACCGGGATGCCCAGACGGCGGGCTTCCTGGATGGCGATGGCTTCACGGTTGGTGTCGATCACGAAGATCAGATCCGGCAGGCCGCCCATGTCCTTGATGCCGCCCAGGTTCCGCTCGAGCTTCTCGCGCTCGCGGTCCATGAACAGCTTTTCCTTCTTGGTCAGGCCCGAGGTGTCCGTGGACAGGGTCTCTTCGAGCTTGCGCAGGCGCTGGATCGAACCGGAAATGGTCTTCCAGTTGGTCAGCATGCCGCCGAGCCAGCGGGCGTTGACGAAATACTGCGCGCAGTTGCGTGCGGATTCGGCAACAGCTTCCTGAGCCTGACGCTTGGTGCCGACGATCAGAACACGGCCGCCCTTGGCAACGGTGTCGCTGACGGCCTTGAGAGCCTGGTGCAGCAGCGGAACAGTCTGGCCGAGATCCATGATGTGGATGTCGTTGCGAACGCCGAAGATGTACGGCGCCATGCGCGGGTTCCAGCGGTGCTTCTGGTGACCAAAGTGAACACCAGCTTCGAGCAGCTGACGCATGGTGAAATCGGGCAATGCCATGGCCCTGAACTCCATATTTTTCCGGTTGAACCTCCACGGGGAGCGTGCAGCAGGAGCCTGAGGCTGAAGCAGACACCGGAACGGCAAATGGACAAGCCAAAGCCTTCCCCCGTGTGTGGAATGGGCGCCTTATATGCGCGCATCCGCGCCATGACAAGCGCAAATGACAGGTTTTAACAGCCTCGCCCGCCGTTTTCCGGTGCAGGATCAGGCCAGTTGCACGTCCGTGACGCCCGGCACGGCCTTCAGCGCACCGGCGATTTCCGGCGACAGGCGGTAGCGGCCCGGAAGACGGACTTCCACCTCGCGCTTGCCCTCGTCCAGCAGCACGACCACGTTCACCTCCCCCTCGCCCTTGACGCCAAGGTGGCGCGACAGGCTCTTGAGCGGGCGCGGGTCGCGCAGGAAGACGCGCAGGCTCTTCTGCACGCGGGCAGCCATCACCTCCACCGGATCCACCTGCTCGATGCGGATGGAGGGCTCGTCATCGCGCATGTCGGCGTTGACCAGCACCACCATCGACTTGCCGACTTCCAGCACATCACGGAACTGGGCGAGCTTCTCGGAGAAGAGCAGCGCCTCGAACTGGCCGGTGGGATCAGAGAAACGCACGATGCCCATGCGGTTGCCGGACTTGGTCTTGCGCTCCTGCTTGGAGATCACGGTTCCGGCAAGGCGCCCGGCCGACGCACCGCGCTTCACCGCCTCGGAGAACTGCGCCCACATCTGCACCCGCATGCGCTCCAGCAGCGGCGCATATTCATCGAGCGGATGGGACGACAGATAGAAGCCGATGGCCGCATGTTCGCGCTGCAGCCGCTCGCCCGGCAGCCAGCCGTTCACCTCCGGCAGCTGCAGTTCTTCCTCAGCCCCTGCCCCGCCGAACATGTCGTTCTGGCCAAGGGTTGCGTTGGATTCGGTGCGCTGCGCCAGCCCCATGACGCGGTCCAGCCCCTCGAACACCCGGGCACGGTTCGGCTCGATACAGTCGAATGCCCCTGCGTTGACAAGGCTTTCCAGCGTTCTCTTGTTGAGGAACTTCGGCGAAATGCGGCTGGCAAAGTCGCTGAGGCTGCGGAATGGCCGGTCACCGCGTGCGTCCACGATATGCTGCACCGCCTGCTCACCCACGCCCTTGATGGCGCCCATGGCATAGACGATGCGGCCCTCGTCCACGTCGAAATGCACCATGGAGCGGTTGATCGACGGCGGCATCACCTCGATCCGCATGCGCCGGGCTTCCTGGCGGAAATCGCCCAGCTTGTCAGTGTTGCCCAGATCCAGCGTCATGGACGCGGCCATGAACTCCACCGGGTGGTTCGCCTTGAGCCAGGCCGTGTGATAGGAAACGAGCGCATAGGCAGCCGCGTGCGACTTGTTGAAGCCGTAGTTGGCGAACTTGGCCACAAGGTCGAAGATCGTGCCGGCCTGATCCTTGTCGACGCCGCGCTCCACCGCACCGTCAACGAAACGGGCGCGCTGCACCTCCATCTCGGCAGCAATCTTCTTGCCCATGGCGCGGCGCAGAAGGTCAGCTTCGCCGAGCGAGTAGCCGGAGAGCACCTGGGCGATCTGCATCACCTGCTCCTGATAGACGATGATGCCATTCGTCTCCTTCAGGATCGGTTCCAGCAGCGGATGCAGGTAATCGGGCTCCAGCTCGCCATGCTTGACCGAGTTATAGACCGGGATGTTCTCCATCGGGCCCGGACGGTACAGCGCCACCAGCGCGATGATGTCCTCGAAACGGTCCGGCTTCATGCCCGCAATGGCGCGGCGCATGCCCTGGCTTTCCAGCTGGAACACGCCCACCGTTTCACCGGCGGCCAGAAGACGGTAGGTCTTCTCGTCGTCCAGCGGCACTTCCTCGATCTTGATATGGACGCCCTTGCGCGCGATCAATTTCAGCGCCGTGTCGATGACGGTCAGCGTCTTGAGGCCGAGGAAGTCGAACTTCACCAGCCCGGCTTCTTCCACCATCTTCATGTTGAACTGCGCCACCGGCATGTCGGAGCGCGGATCGCGGTAGAGCGGCACCAGCTGTTCCAGCGGACGGTCGCCGATCACCACACCGGCGGCGTGGGTGGAGGCGTGGCGGTACAGCCCTTCCAGCTTCTGCGCCATTTCCAGAAGGCGCTCGACCACCTCTTCCTCGCGCGCCGCTTCGCGCAGGCGCGGCTCGTCGGCAATGGCCTGCGCCAGCGTTACGGGGTTCGCCGGATTGGCAGGCACCAGCTTGCACAGCCGGTCCACCTGACCATAGGGCATCTGCAAGACACGCCCCACGTCGCGCAGCACGGCGCGGGCCTGCAGCGAACCGAAGGTGATGATCTGCGCCACCTGGCTGCGGCCATATTTCTCCTGCACATAGCGGATCACTTCTTCGCGCCGGTTCTGGCAGAAGTCGATGTCGAAGTCCGGCATCGACACACGTTCCGGGTTGAGGAAGCGCTCGAACAGCAGCGAGAAGCGCATGGGGTCGAGATCGGTGATGGTCAGCGCCCAGGCCACCAGAGAGCCTGCACCCGAACCACGGCCTGGCCCCACCGGAATGTCATGGGCCTTGGCCCATTTGATGAAGTCGGCCACGATCAGGAAGTAGCCGGGGAACTTCATCCGCTCGATGATCGACAGCTCGAACTCAAGCCGGTCCCAGTAGTCCTTTTCCGTCAGCCCATCGGCAAGGCCGTGGACGCGCAGACGCTCGGCAAGGCCTTCGCGGGACTGGCGCTTCAATTCGGCCGACTCGGCCTGTTCGGCCTCCTCCGGGTCTGCATCGGCACCGGCAAAGCGCGGCAGGATCGGGTTGCGCTTCAGCGGCCGGTAATGGCAGCGCAGCGCAATCTCGACGGTGTTCTCCACCGCCTCCGGCAGATCGGCAAACAGCTCGATCATCTCCTGCCGGGACTTGAAATAATGCTCCGGCGTCAGGCGGCGGCGTTCCTCGTCCGAGATCACCCGGCCTTCGGAAATGGCGATCAGCGCGTCATGGGCTTCATAGTCCTCGCGCTTGGGGAAGAATGCCTCGTTGGTGGCGACCAGCGGCAGGCCCATGTCATAGGCCAGATCGATGAACCCGGATTCCGTGCGCCGTTCGTCGGCCATGCCGTGGCGCTGAAGCTCCACGTAGCAGCGCCCGTCGAAGGATTTCGCCAGCCGGGAAAGCCGCGCCTGCGCCAGCGTGCGGTTGCCGGTCAGCAGCGCCTTGCCGATGGGGCCTCTCGCGCCGCCGGTCAGGAGAATGATCCCTTCCGCATGCGATTCGAGATAGGCCTGCGGCACATGCGGCAGCTGGCCCGTGGGCGTGTCGAGGAAGGCCCGGCTCGTCAGCTCCATCAGGTTGCCGTAGCCGCGTTCGCTCATGGCCAGCAGAACCACGTCAAACAGCGCCGGATCACCCCGGCGGTCATCGCCGCCCTCCTCGTCAAAGGCGACGGAGATCTGGCAGCCGATGATGGGCTGAATGCCGGAGCCCCAGGCCTTGCCGGCGAACTCCTGCGCACCGAACAGGTTGCCCGTGTCGGTGATCGCCAGCGCCGGCTGCGCGTCGGCCTTGGCCAGGTCGAGCAGCTTCTTGATCGGCAGCGCGCCTTCCAGCAGCGACAGGGCCGAATGGACGCGCAGGTGAACGAAACCGGGATTTGCAGACATGGGACTTCACTTTCAGGCAACCGGAAACCGGCCTGCCGGCAGCCGGCACCCGCAAGCGCCAGCCCTTGAAACTGTGTCCCCTACCATGAACGCTCAGCCCTTGCCCTGTCGAGCCCCGCAGGCTGCAGGAAGCGGGAAATGCGCCATGGCAGCGCCTGTTTTCTTTGGATGACCGCAGAAGGCCGCGGCCACGTCTTTCCTTCACTGCCGATGCTGGAGCAACGCTTTGCCAGCATCAGATGGCAGGATCAGTGCACGGCGAACAGCACCTCGCCCCAGACGGCGATGGTGGCAACGAAAATGACCAGCGAACCGAAGGCTGCGACGTCTCTTGCGAAAAAGGTCATGGATACCTCCTCTTGGACCAAGTCATCTGAGCTAGAAGCTCAATATGTATCTATTTTGTTCTCTTCCCGTTCACCTTTCAAGACCAAAAAAGCCCGCTCCGGAGGGAGCGGGCGAAAAGCATCAGCCATAGTGAACAGACTATGAACAGAGCTCTCTCTTAGAGAGCCAGGCAAAACCGGACTTACCGGCCCTCACGAACCGGAGGCGCCGCAGGAACTGCCTCAGAGGCAAACGTCAGAGATCCACCACCTTGCCGTCGCGCAAGGTGATGACCCGGTCCATGCGCCCGGCCAGATCCATGTTGTGGGTGGCAAAGAGCGCGGCGACGCCGGAAGCCCGGACCAGCGCATAGAGCGCATCGAACACATAGGCAGCCGTTTCCGGATCGAGGTTGCCGGTCGGCTCGTCCAGCAGCAGCAGACGCGGCGCGTTGGCGACCGCACGGGCGATGGCAACACGCTGCTGCTCACCGCCGGAAAGCTCGGACGGGTGATGGCTGCCGCGCTCGCCAAGGCGCATGTAGTCGAGCAGCTGCGCCGCCCGCTCCGCCGCAACCTTCTTCGGCAGCGTGCGGATCATCTGCGGCATCATCACATTCTCCAGCGCCGTGAATTCGGGCAGGAGATGGTGGAACTGGTAGACGAAGCCGATGTCATTGCGCCGGATGGCCGTGCGCTCATCATCGCTCATGGCGCTGCAGGCCTTGCCGCCCACATAGACCTCGCCCTCATCGGGACGCTCCAGCAGGCCGGCCAGATGCAGCAGCGTGGACTTGCCGGTGCCGGAGGGCGCGACAAGCGCCACCATCTGGCCACCGTCCAGCGTCAGGTCGGCGCCTTTCAGGATTTCAAGCTTGCGGTCGGCTTCGTGGAAGACACGGGAAACACCGGAAAGGCGCAGCGCCGGAACGGACATGGGCGGGCTCTTGGCTGGTCTTGCGGAGGGTGCGGGGGCAGTGCCGGACGTGCTGCTCATTCGTAACGCAGCGCCTCCACCGGGTCGAGCCGCGCTGCCCGCCAGGCGGGATAGAGCGTTGCCAGCAGCGACAGCACCAGCGCCATGATGAGGATCATGATGGTTTCGCCCGTATCCATTTCCGCCGGCATCTTGGACAGGAAATAGAGCGTCGGGTCGAAGAGCTGGGTCTGGGTCAGCCAGGAAATGCCCTGACGGATGCTCTCGATGTTGAGGCACACGAGCAGGCCCAGCAGGAAGCCGGAGATGGTGCCGACCACGCCGATGCTGGCCCCCGTGATGACGAAGATGCGCAGGATCGAGCCGCGCGTCGCCCCCATGGTGCGCAGGATGGCAATATCCTTGCCCTTGTCCTTCACCAGCATGGTGAGACCCGAAATGATGTTGAGCGCGGCCACGACGACAATCAGCGTCAGGATCAGGAACATCACGTTCCGCTCCACCTCAAGCGCCGAGAAGAAGGTGATGTTGCGCTGGCGCCAGTCGGTGACGAAAGCCGGGCGCCCTGCCCCGTCCTCGACGGCGGCACGCATGCGGCCGACGCTGTCCGGGTCCTTCACATAGACTTCAACGCCCGTCGCCCGGTCGTCCATGTTGAAGTAGCTCTGCGCTTCCTTCAGCGGCATGAAGACGATGGTGCCGTCATATTCTGACATGCCGATCTCGAAGATCGCCGTGATCGGATAGGACTTGCGCCGCGGCGTCACGCCCATCGGCGTCACCGTTCCGCGCGGCGAGATGATGGCAAGATTGTCGCCGATGGTGAGGCCGAGCTGCGCGGCGAGCCGTGTGCCGATGGCAACGCCCTCGCTGGTATCAAAGCCCTCCAGCGTACCCATGCGGATGTTGCCGGCCACCAGCGGCAGGCGCTTCAGATCCTGCTCGTAGAGGCCGCGCACCAGCGCGCCGAGGCTGTTGGCGGGCCCGGTGACCAGCGCCTGGCCTTCGACGAAAGGCACGGCCGCCACCACGCCCTCCACGCCCTGCAGACGTGAAGCGACCGCATCGAAATCCGTCAGCGGCTGATCGATGGGCTGCACCAGCATGTGGCCGTTGATGCCAAGGATCTTCGACAGAAGCTCGGAGCGGAAGCCGTTCATCACCGCCATCACGATCACAAGCGTGGCAACGCCAAGGGTGATTCCGGCAAAGGAAAAGCCGGCGATGACGGAAATGAAGGAATCACGCCGCCGCGAACGCAGATAGCGCCCGGCCAGCATCCACTCGAAAGGGGCAAAGGCCTTGCCCGGCGCGCGGGAATCCTGCGCTGCCTTGGTGTTCTTGCCCTTGCCGGAAACGTCCTTGGGTCCGCTCATGCTCTGCCTTGCGTCCGGAGCCGCTGGCCATAAGGCCACAAGCGGCAGATCGGTGGTCACTGCGGATAGTACAAGACCGGGCGGAGGAAATCCTGTGCGCCCGGTCCCTTATCCCCCAGATGCGGGGGCCGGAAAACTGGCTCAGACAGCCAGAGCTTCCCGGACCTTGTTGAAGGCCGCATCGATGGTGAGTGTTTCGCGGGCTCCCGTGGCCCGCTCCTTCACCTCGATCACGCCATCCTTGAGGCCGCGCGGTCCTGCGATCAGCTGGAACGGCAGACCGATCAGATCCATGGTGGCGAACTTGGTCCCGGCGCGGGTGTCAACGTCATCATACAGGACTTCGATCCCGGCATTTTCAAGACGCTGATACAGCGCCTCACAGGCCGCATCTGTCTCCGCATCGCCCGGCTTCAGGTTGATGAGGCCCACATGGAACGGCGCCACGGAAGCAGGCCAGATGATCCCTTCCTCATCATGGCTCGCCTCGATGAGCGCGCCCATCAGGCGCGACACGCCAACGCCATAGGAACCCATGTGCACCGGCACTTCCGTGCCTTCCTTGGTCATGACCTTTGCGCCCATGGCTTCGGAATACTTGGTGCCGAAGTAGAAGATGTGCCCCACCTCGATGCCGCGGGCGGATACCTGCGCATCAGCAGGCAGCGCCTCGAAGGCAGCTTCATCGTGCATCTCGTCCGTTGCCGCATAAGGCGTCGTCCACTGGTCGATCAGCGGTGTCAGGTCCGAGGCAAAATCCGTATCGGCGGCAGGGGTCGGCATGTCCAGCAGGCTCTTGTCGCAGAACACGGCGCTTTCACCGGTCGAAGCCAGAATGATGAACTCGTGGCTCATGTCTCCGCCGATCGGGCCGGTGTCGGCACGCATCGGAATGGCCTTCAGGCCCATGCGGGCGAAGGTGCGCAGATAGGCGACGAACATGCGGTTATAGGCGTGGCGCGCGGCTTCCTTGTCGATGTCGAAGGAATAGGCGTCCTTCATCAGGAATTCACGGCCGCGCATGATGCCGAAGCGCGGGCGCACCTCGTCACGGAACTTCCACTGGATGTGGTAGAGGTTCAGCGGCAGATCCTTGTAGGAGCGCACATAGCCGCGGAAGATGTCGGTGATCATCTCCTCGTTGGTCGGGCCGAACAGCATTTCACGCTCGTGGCGGTCCTCGATGCGCAGCATCTCCTTGCCATAGGCGTCATAGCGCCCGCTTTCGCGCCACAGGTCGGCCGACTGGATGGTCGGCATCAGCAACTGGATGGCGCCGGCGCGATTCTGTTCTTCCTCAACGATCTTCTCGATCTTGCGCAGCACGCGGAAACCAAGCGGCAGCCAGGAATAGATGCCTGCGGACTGCTGGCGGATCATGCCGGCGCGCAGCATCAGGCGGTGCGAAACGATTTCCGCTTCCTTGGGGTTTTCCTTCAGGATCGGCAGAAAAAAGCGGGACAGGCGCATGGTCTCTCTCTGGTCTTGCTTGGCCCGCAAGCCGGGCCCATATGCGGGACGCGGCCTGAGAGAAACCGCAGGTGCGGCAAAAACTCAAGCCCCTTGCCGCCAAATGCGCGGTTATCCGCCGTTTCCCGCACTCCGGCGGCCCAGAGGCAGCCATTTTCCGGAGCCGGCGAACCGCATCAGAAAGCGGCATGCAAAAAGTTTGTGCTTATGCGCTCAAAATAGTGACAAGTTTGTGTCGATGCGCTAGTTTCCACTTTCATAAGAACAGGACGTTGATTTTCAACGTTCGGAGCCACTGAAAAGAGGCATCGCGGTCTGAGTCTTGGGAGGAAGATCCCCCAGGCGCACCTTCGGGTTCGCAGCCGGCACTGGAAGCTTAAAAGAGCACTGGTGTAAAACGGGGGAGTTTAGACGCGGAACTTAAAGAAGCAGGACGCAAGTCCTGCTTTTTTTTCGTCCGGATTTTGGGGCGGGATTTTTGGCAGGGATTTCTGGCGCATAATTTTTGACTGCGAGGGCTTGGCAGCGCTTGGGCTTTTTCAAGGCGCAGTGCCCGAGCATCGCAAGGCCTGGCATCAACAGAAAGCATCAAACATCTGCAAATTTTTCAGCAGAAATCCCACACTCAGCCAAGTAAAACCCCTCTCCGTCATGGCATGACGAATACGGAAGAGCTGGCACACTATATCTGCCGTCATTTCGATCAATGAGGCAGGAATAGCCTTCCTGACCAGACAAGACAGAAGCAGGCGGTCAAGCCGGTTCCCGCCCCAACCACACGACGCGAAGCCGTGACGCATGGCTGACGCACCACCAGCCACTTCAGCCGGCATATCATCCTGCTTCACAAGAAATTCAGGACCCCATTCCAAGGAATTCCAGACGCTGCGTCAGATCACGCAACCCGGCAGGACAATCGCCCTCACCTCGGACCCGGCAGCGGAATGTCGTCCAGCGTGAGGCCGGACTCGCGCAACCAGATGAAGACGGCGAAGACGATTGTCGTGACCACCGTGTTCCACATGGCAACGCGCCACATGCGGTGGCGCGCCGGAGCGCTTTCCACCGTGCCGGGGACGACCTTGCCCTCCTCCTCCTGCGTGCGCACGCCGAAAGGCAGCGCGGCGAAGAGGAGAATCCACCACATCATGAAATAGACAGCCAGGCCGTAGGCAATCGACATTGCAGATCCTTCAGGCTTGTTCGAGTTCGGTCAGGGTGCCGAGAAAATCCTTCGGGTGGAGGAACAGCACGGGCTTGCCATGGGCGCCAATCTTCGGCTCGCCATCGCCCAGCACGCGCGCTCCCCTGGCCAGAAGCTGGTCACGGGCGGCCAGAATGTCATCCACCTCGTAGCAGACATGATGGATGCCGCCGGACGGGTTCTTTTCGAGGAACTTCAGGATGGGAGAGTTTTCGCCGAGCGGCTCCAGCAGCTCGATCTTGGTGTTGGGCAGGTTGATGAAAACCGTCGACACGCCATGGTCCGGCTGCGGCACCTTGGCCGAGACATCGGCCCCCAGCGTGTCGCGGTAGACGGCAGCGGCTGCGTCAATGTCGCTGACGGCAATGGCCACGTGGTTCAGTCGTCCGATCATCTTTCCTCCTTCGCCCGGCGGGCCTGTTGTCACATGGCCCGCCACGCGCCAGCGCGTGCCTGCGGCCCCTCTCCCAAGGGCCCGCACCCGGTCATCATACCCGGGAGACGAGCACCTTGCAGAGCGTCTTCTTGCCCCAGACCTCATTGACGCTGGAGCGGACAGAGCGGCGCACCGCCTCACTCACCAGATCAGGGTCCTTGCGGCGGGCCTTCGGAATGCTGCCGAAAGCGCCATGCACGGCCTTGATGACGATCTCCTCCATCTCGTCCCCTTCGCCATCCGTTTCCGGAATGCCGAAGAGCGCGACGGCCGGATCATCCAGAAGATCACCGGTCTTGTTGATCACCAGCGACACCACAAGAGCCCCGGCGAAGGACAGCTTGCGCCGCTCCTTCACGCCGGTCTCCTCCGGATCCCCCATGATCATGCCATCCACCACCGTGATGCCGAACGGCGCTTCATCGATGACTTCGGCGCGGCCCGGTGCCAGACGGATGATGTCGCCATTTCCGGCCACCACCACCGACTTGATCTTCTGCGAGCGGGCAAACTCGCCGTGAGCTGCAAGATGGAACGGTTCGCCGTGGACGGGAACCACCACCTTTGGCTGAAGCAGCTTGTAAAGCTCGGCAAGTTCGCCCTGCCGGGGATGGCCGGACACATGCACCAGCCCGTCCCGGTCGGTGACAATCTCCACACCGGACTTGGCAAGGCCATTGACGATGGCGCCCACTTCCTTCTCGTTGCCGGGAATGGTGCGGGCGGAGAAGATCACCAGATCGCCTTTCGACAGGGCAATGTTGCGGTGCTCGCCCGCAGCGATACGGGCAAGGGCCGCCCGGACTTCACCCTGCGAGCCGGTGCAGAGCAGCACCGTCTTCTCGCGCGGCAGGAAGCCGTAGCTGTCCTCATCGAGGAACGGCGGCAGATCATCGAGATAGCCCAGCTCTCCGGCCACCTCGATCACCCGGCGCATGGAGCGGCCGACGACGACGAGGTTGCGGTCCGAAGCGGCGGCAGCTTCCGCAATGGCTCGGATGCGGGCAACGTTGGACGAGAAGGTCGTCACGGCCACCCGGTGCTTCGCCCGCTTCATAATCTTGGTCAGTTCACCGGCCACATCGCCTTCGGAGGGGCTGAAGCCTTCCCGGTAGGCGTTAGTGCTGTCGCAGACCAGTGCCGTCACCCCTTCCCGGCCGAGTTCGGCCAGACGGTCAAGGTCGATCGGCTTGCCGACGCCGGGCGTGCGGTCGATCTTCCAGTCGCCCGTATGCACCACCATGCCCTCCGGAAAGCGCAGCGCCAGGGCGCAGGGCTCGGGGATGGAGTGGGACATGGCGACGAATTCGACGTCGAAGGCGCCGATCTTCAGCCGGTCGCCCTGCTTTACAAGCGTCACGGGAACCTCTTCGGCACCCGGCTCGCTCTCGATCTTTGCTTCCAGCAGACCGGCGGTGAAGGCAGTGGCATAGACCGGCACCCGCAGATGCGGCCACAGGTGCATGATGCCGCCGTAGTGATCTTCATGCGCGTGGGTGATCACCATGCCGGCAATGCGGTTGCGTTCGCTTTCCAGAAAGCGGATGTCCGGCAGCACCAGATCGATGCCCGGCAGGTCGGGGCCTGCAAAAGTGACGCCGCAATCCACGATCAGCCACGTACGGTCGCCGTCCGGGCCATAGCCATAGAGGCCCAGGTTCATTCCGATTTCGCCAACGCCGCCAAGCGGCAGGAAGACGATTTCGTTGGCATCCGCCATACGGTGTGCTCCTTGCATATTCATGTCCGCACAGTCTGTTGCGTGCGGTCAGCCTGTGGTTCCGAAGAAAACATCTCCGGCCGAAATTGTTTTTTTGCTGCCGTTGTCAAGCACGAGAACCATCTGCCCGCGCGTATCGATTTCGGCAAAGCGGCCTTCTATCAGCTCTTCCCCCATGCGCACGGCAATCTTCTCGCCCAGCCGCAGCGCCCGTTTCATCCAGGCGTCCCGCACCGGATCAAAACCATCGCGCTGCCAATGGCCGAGCCAGAGGGCGAACTGTTCTGCCAGCCGCTCGAACATCACTTGCGCCGAAACGCGGAAGCCAAGCGCGGTCAGATCCGTCGTGGCATAGGCCTCGATCTGCGGATGAGCCGCCACATTGACACCGAAACCGCAGACGACCCCGGTGCGGCCGCCACTGAGCGGCTGAGCTTCCAGAAGGATGCCGGAAAGTTTGCCGCCATCCACCAGAAGGTCATTCGGCCACTTCAGCCGTGCAAGGCCGATGGAGCCGACCGCCCGGTCCACGGCCTCGGCCAGCGCAACGGCGGCCACCATGGGCAGCTCGCCCAGCCGGTCGCGCGGGCCCGGATCGATCAGCAGCACCGAGGCGAAGAGGTTGCCCTTCGGCGACACCCAGGCCCGGCCGCGCCGGCCGCGTCCGCCGGTCTGCACATCCGCTAGCACCCACAGGCCGCCCACCTCCCCTGCCCGGCCCAGTTCCATGGCACGGGTGTTGGTCGACTCCAGCGCGGAGTGCCTTTCAAAACGGAAGCCCGGTGCGCAAGGCACCGGGCCAAATTCTTGCAATGTCCCGCTCATAAGGCTCAGAACAGGCTCTTGGCCGCCGCCGTGGCGATCGGAATGAAGCTGGACGCACCGGCGAAGAAGAACAGCACGCCGATGCTGGACAGGCCCAGCACGACCCGCAGTTCCACCGGCATCGGCTCGAACTTCTCGGCCGGCTCATCAAAGAACATCACCTTGATGACACGCAGGTAGTAGTAGGCCCCCACCACCGAAGCGACAACACCGATGATCGCCAGCGGATAGAGCCCTGCCTCGACAGCGGCCGAGAACACGTACCACTTGGCGAAGAAGCCGATGAAGGGCGGCAGACCGGCCAGCGACCACATGATGCAGGCGAGCAGGATGGCCATCGGCAGGTTGGACTTCCACAGGCCGGACAGCTCGCTGATCTCTTCCACCATGCCCGACTTGCGGCGCATGGAGAGGATGCAGGCGAAGGCGCCGAGGGTCATGACCAGATAGGCGGTCATGTAGACGATGACGCCCATCACACCCTGTTCCGTACCGGAGGCAAGGCCGACGAGCGCATAGCCCATGTGGCCGATGGAGGAATAGGCCATCAGGCGCTTGATGTTGGTCTGGCCGATGGCGGCAAAGGCACCCAGCACCATGGAGGCGATGGAGACGAAGACCACAATCTGCTGCCAGTCATGGGCAACCGGCTGGAACACGTCGATGACGACGCGCACCAGAAGGCCCATGGCCGCGACCTTGGGAGCGGCCGCAAAGAAGGCGGTGACCGGCGTCGGCGCGCCTTCATAGACGTCCGGCGTCCACATGTGGAACGGCACGGCCGAAATCTTGAAGGCAAGGCCAGCAAGCATGAAGACGAGGCCGAAGACGAGACCGATGGACGCGCCCTCCTTCGTCAGCACCGCTGCAATTTCCGGGAAGCCGACATGGCCGGTGAAACCGTAAATCAGCGAGATACCGTAGAGCAGCATGCCCGAGGACAGGGCACCCAGCACGAAGTACTTGAGACCGGCTTCCGTGGAACGCACGGAGTCCCGGTTGATCGCAGCCACCACGTAGAGCGACAGGCTCTGCAGCTCGAGGCCAAGGTAAAGGGCGATCATGTCATTGGCCGAGAGCATCAGCATCATGCCGACGGTGGCCAGGAGGATCAGCACCGGATACTCGAAGCGGTCGAAGGACTGGCTCTTGGCATAGGCCCAGGACATGGCGATGGCGAAGAACGAGCCGATCAGCACCAGCTGCTTCATGTAGAAGGCAAAGCCGTCCAGAATGAAGGCGCCGTGGAAGGTCGTCCCGAGCTGGGCGCCGTAGGGCAGCACGAAGAGCGCTGCCGCCGCGACCAGGCCCATGGCCATGCCGTTGACGAGGAAGCTGATCTTCTTGCCGCCAAAGGCGCCAATCATCAGCAGCACGAGGGCACCCGCAGAGAGGAAGATCTCCGGCAGTACGGGCAGAAGGTCGGGCAATTGAGTGGTTTCAGACATTGCGCGCGTCTTTCGTCCAGTCGGGATCAGTGGCTGGCATGGGCGGCAGCGGGAATGTGTGCCTGCTGCGCCGGGCCAGCCGCCTCGATGGCTGCATTGTAATTGGTGATCAGGGCTTCCACCGAGGCCGTCGTCACATCAAGTACCGGCGACGGATAGAAGCCGAAGAAGATGGTCAGCACGACGAGCGGCACCAGAAGCACCTTCTCGCGGAGGTCGAGATCGAGGATCGACTTCAGGCTCTCCTTGTCCAGCGCGCCGAAGACGACGCGGCGGTAGAGGTAGAGCGCATAGGCGGCCGAGAGGATCACGCCGGTGGCTGCGAAGAAGGCAACCCAGGTGTTGGCCTCGAAGGCACCCATCAGGGTCAGGATTTCACCGACGAAGCCGCTGGTGCCCGGCAGGCCGACATTGGCCATGGTCAGGATCAGGAAGATCACCGCATAGACCGGCATCCGGTTGACAAGGCCGCCATAGGCCGAAATCTCGCGGGTGTGCATCCGGTCATAGATCACGCCGACGCAGAGGAAGAGCGCGCCGGAGACGATACCATGCGACAGCATCTGGAAGATCGCGCCCTGCAGGCCCTGCATGTTCATCGCGAAGATGCCCATGGTGACGTAGCCCATGTGGGCGACGGAGGAATAGGCGATGAGCTTCTTGATGTCCTCCTGCGCCAGCGCCACCAGCGAGGTGTAGATGATGGCGACAACAGACAGGGTGAACACCAGCGGGGCGAACATTTCGCTCGCCAGCGGGAACATCGGCAGCGAGAAGCGCAGGAAGCCGTAGCCGCCCATCTTCAGCAGCACGCCGGCCAGGATCACGGAACCGGCGGTCGGCGCTTCCACGTGGGCGTCCGGCAGCCAGGTATGCACCGGCCACATCGGCATCTTCACCGCAAAGCTGGCGAAGAAGGCGAGCCATAGCCACGTCTGCGCATTCTCCGCGAAGGGATGGCGCATCAGGGCTGCGATGTCGGTGGTGCCGGCCGTCCAGTACATGGACATGATGGCCACCAGCATCAGCACGGAGCCGAGCAGCGTGTAGAGGAAGAACTTGTAGCTGGCATAGACGCGGCGCTTGCCGCCCCACACGCCGATGATGAGGAACATCGGCAGCAGGCTCGCCTCGAAGAAGACGTAGAAGAGCACCAGATCCAGCGCGCAGAACACGCCGATCATCATCGTTTCCAGAATGAGGAACGCGATCATGTACTCCTTCACGCGCTTCTGCACGCTCTCCCAGGAGGCAAGGATGCAGAAGGGCATGAGGAACGTCGTCAGGATGACGAAGAGCATCGAGATGCCATCGACGCCCATGCGGTAGCCGATGTTGCCGCCGAGCCATTCCTTGCTTTCGACAAGCTGGAAGCCCGGGTTGGCGTAGTCGAAGGCGCCCCAGATGAACAGCGACAGGATGAAGGTGAAGATGGTGGTGACCAGCGCAACCATGCGGATGTTGCGCTTTGCCCCGTCATCGTCTCCCGGCACCAGGAGAATGGCCAGCACACCTGCCAGCGGCAGGAATGTGGTCAGTGTCAGGATCGGCCAATCGATCATCAGTGCGCTCCCCCGCCGGTCGAAACGCCGGTGAACATCGACCAGGTGACGAGCGCCGCCACACCGATCAGCATCGCAAAAGCATAGTGGTAGAGATATCCGGTCTGCAGGCGCACGACCCAGGACGTGACATTCTGGACACGGGCGGCAACGCCATCGGGGCCGTAGCCATCGATGATCTTGCCATCACCCTTCTTCCAGAGCTGGCGGCCGATCCACATGGCCGGACGCACGAAGATGAGGTTGTAGAGCTCGTCGAAGTACCACTTGTTCAGCAGGAACTTGTAGAGGCCCTCATGCTCGGCAGCCAGGCGCTTGGGCGTCTCGGGCGAGCGGATGTAGAAGTACCAGGCGGTCCCGAGGCCAAGCACCATCATGACGAAGGGCGAAACCTTGACCCACTTCGGCACGTCATGGATGGCGTGAAGGATGTGGTTCTCGGTACCGGTGAACAGCGCACCCTTCCAGAAGGCATCGTAGCCCTCGCCGGCAAACTGGCTGTAGAACAGCATGCCCGCCAGAACGGCACCGATGGACAGGATGAACAGCGGCGCCAGCATCACCATCGGGGATTCATGCACGTGCTTCATCACATCCACCGGAGCGCGCGGCTTGCCGTGGAAGGTCATGAAGGTCAGGCGCCAGGAGTAGAAGGAAGTCAGGCCTGCGGCCACCACCGTCATCCAGAAGCCGTAGAGCGCGAAGGCATTGGCATGCGCACCCGACGAAGCGGCATAAGCGGCTTCGATCACCAGATCCTTGGACAGGAAGCCGGCCAGACCAATGTGCGTGAGCGGAATGCCGACACCCGTGAGGGCGAGCGTGCCGATGAACATGGTCCAGTAGGTGAACGGGATGTGCTTGCGCAGGCCGCCCATCTTGCGCATGTCCTGCTCGTCCGACACCGCATGAATGACCGAACCGGCGCAGAGGAACAGGAGCGCCTTGAAGAAGGCGTGCGTGAACAGGTGGAACACGGCGATCGAATAGGCACCGACGCCGAGCGCCACGAACATGTAGCCGAGCTGCGAACAGGTTGAATAGGCGATCACGCGCTTGATGTCGTTCTGCACGAGGCCGACCGTTGCCGCGAAGAAGGCGGTCGTGGCACCGAAGAAGGTCACAACCATCAGCGCCGTATGGGACAGCTCGAACAGCGGCGACAGGCGGGCGACCATGAACACACCCGCGGTCACCATCGTGGCGGCGTGAATGAGGGCCGACACCGGGGTCGGGCCTTCCATCGCGTCCGGCAGCCAGGTGTGCAGCAGGAACTGCGCCGACTTGCCCATGGCACCCATGAACAGCAGCAGGCAGACAACAGTCATCGCCGTATGGGCATCGAGCGGATGGCCGAGGAAGTTCAGCACGGCCGCGCCGTGGTCAGCGCCCTCTGCCCCGTGGCCGCCAACGACGGCCTGTGCGTTGGCGAAGATCTCCGGCAGGTTGATGGTGCCGAACATCATGAAGACGCCGAAGATGCCAAGGGCAAAGCCGAAGTCACCGACGCGGTTGACGACGAAGGCCTTCATGGCCGCCGCATTGGCCGAGGGCTTCTTGTACCAGAAGCCGATGAGCAGATAGGAGGCAACGCCCACGCCTTCCCAGCCGAAGAACATCTGCAGCAGGTTGTTCGACGTCACCAGCGACAGCATGGCGAAGGTGAAGAGCGACAGATAGGCAAAGAAGCGCGAGCGGTGCGGGTCGTGGTGCATGTAGCCGATGGAATAGACATGCACGAGAGCCGACACCGTGTTCACCACCACCAGCATCACCACGGTGAGCGTGTCGATGCGCAGCGACCAGGCGACATCAAGCGCGCCTGAGGAGATCCAGCGCAGGATCTCCACTTCGACAAGCGCCGTTTCGCCGTAACCGATGGTGAAGAAGGCAATCCAGGACAGCACGGCCGAGACGATCACCAGACCGCTGGTGATGTACTCGCTGGCCGTATGCCCGATCACACGCCCGAAGAGACCGGCAATCAGGAAGCCAATCAGGGGCAGGAAGACGATCGCTGAATACAACATCCGTCCGTTACCCCTTCATCGCATTGATGTCTTCCACGGCAATGGAGCCGCGGTTGCGGTGGAACACGACCAGAATGGCGAGGCCGATGGCAGCCTCGGCGGCCGCCACGGTCAGAACCAGCATGGTGAAAATCTGGCCCATGAGATCGCCCAAGTGTGTGGAGAAGGCGACAAAGTTGATGTTGACGGCGAGGAGCAGCAGCTCCACCGACATCAGGATGACAATCACGTTTTTCCTGTTCAGAAAGATCCCGAAGATCCCGATCGTGAACAGGATGGCCGCGACCGACAGATAGTGCGACAGACCGATTTCCATGGGCGCCTCGCAGTGCTCCCTCGTTTACCCCGATCCGGGCAGAAGAGCATCAAATGCCCCTGCCCGGGTTTAAAACCGCGGTTTCCCGCGTCAAATGCCCTTGCCCGGCTCGACCTTGCGGATCTCGATGGCCGTTTCCTTGTTGCGCGCAACCTGAGCCGGAACGCTCTGGCGCTTGATGCCCTCACGGTGGCGCAGCGTCAGGACGATGGCCCCGATCATCGCCACCAGCAGCACAAGCCCGGCAACCTGGAAGAAGAAGATGTACTTGGTGTAGAGCACCTGGCCGATGGCCTCGATGTTGGACACCTGATCCAGCGGCGGGATCGGTTGTGAGCCATGGCCCAGCAGGTCCGGCGCGATCACCCAGGCGCCAACACCCATCAGCAGCTCGACCAGCAGGATGAGCCCAACCAGCGCGCCGACCGGCATGTACTGCAGGAAGCCCTGCCGCAGCTCGACGAAGTCGACGTCCAGCATCATCACCACGAAGAGGAAGAGCACCGCCACCGCGCCGACATAGACGACGATCAGCAGCATGGCGAGATACTCGGCCCCCAGAAGGATGAACAGACCAGCCGAATTGACGAAGGCCAGAATGAGGAACAGCACCGAGTGCACCGGATTGCGCGACGAGATGACCATGAAGGCAGATGCCACGGTCACTCCGGCAAACAGATAGAAGAAGAGGGCTTTCAGGATCATGTCAGGACCTGCCTGTCTCGGGCTCTTGCCTTTGGCTCATTCTTGCGTCCCCCGCCGGCCGGCCGGTTCCGCGCATCCCCTGCCCGCTTCATGCAGCGGCCAGGGGTCTTGTTTCTTGTGCCTGCCGCCTCAGCGGTAGGGCGCATCCATTGCGATGTTACGGGCGATTTCCCGCTCCCACCGGTCGCCGTTCGCGAGCAGCTTTTCCTTGGAGTAGTAAAGCTCTTCGCGCGTCTCGGTGGCGAACTCGAAGTTCGGGCCCTCGACGATGGCATCCACCGGGCAGGCTTCCTGGCAGAAGCCGCAGTAGATGCACTTGACCATGTCAATGTCATAACGGGTGGTGCGGCGGGTGCCATCGTTGCGGCGCGGGCCGGCTTCGATGGTGATTGCCTGCGCCGGGCAGATGGCTTCGCACAGCTTGCAGGCGATGCAGCGCTCTTCCCCGTTGGGATAGCGCCGCAGGGCATGCTCGCCGCGGAAACGCGGGCTCACCGGCCCCTTCTCGAAGGGGTAGTTCACAGTCGGCTTCGGCTTGAAGAAATAGCGCATGGCGAGAAAGAACGCCGATACGAACTCCTTCAAGAACAGCGACTTTATGGCCTGATCAAGTCCCATCGCCAGAGCCTCTTTGCCTTCCTGCCGCTCAGCCTACAAGCTGAAACGCGGCCAGATACCCGATCACCGGAAAGAGGGTGACCGGAAGGATGAAAACCAGTTTGCGCAGGACTGGCTCGAACCGTACGGCCCATCCGCCGCCCTTGCGCTTGTTCTTTTCGACCATCGCCGACAGCAGCCCGTTCAGGATGCCGTAGTCGAGCCAGCCGATGTACAACCCGATGGCTGCGCCAATCAACCCGGCGACGGAAATATCCATGGCCTTACGGGGCCCAGCCCATCACCTGCAGAACGCCGGCGACAACCACAACCATGATCAGCGACAGCGGCAGGAAGATCTTCCAGCCCAGACGCATCAGCTGGTCGTAGCGGTAGCGCGGGACCATTGCCTTCACCATGGCGAACATGAAGAAGACGAGCAGCGACTTCAGCAGGAACCAGACGAAGCCCGGCACCCAGGTGAAGGGAGCCGCATCCACCGGCGGCAGCCAGCCGCCCATGAACAGGATGGTCATCATCGCGCACATCAGCGCAATCGACACATACTCGCCGAGCATGAACATCATGTACGGGGTGGAGCCATATTCCACCATGAAACCGGCCACGAGCTCCGACTCTGCTTCCGCCAGATCGAAGGGCGGGCGGTTCGTCTCGGCCAGGGCCGAAATGAAGAACACCACGAACATCGGCAGCAGCGGCAGCCAGTACCAGTTAAGGATCGACAGCCAGGGCAGGCCCACAGCCGTCGCC
Organism: Pannonibacter sp. I15F10I1; assembly: GCF_900185665.1. NCBI lineage: Bacteria > Pseudomonadati > Pseudomonadota > Alphaproteobacteria > Hyphomicrobiales > Stappiaceae > Pannonibacter > Pannonibacter sp. I15F10I1. The sequence continues at coordinate 132,791 of NZ_FYAN01000026.1, read as the reverse complement.
AGACCCGTCTTCTGGGAATTGACGATTTCCGTCAGGTTCAGCGAACCGGCGCAGAGCAGGACGGTGACGATGACGAGGCCGATGGAGACTTCATAGGACACCATCTGCGCGGCAGAGCGCAGGGCCGACAGGAAGGGATACTTCGAGTTGGAGGCCCAGCCGCCGATGATGATGCCGTAGACCCCGAGCGAGGAGATGGCGAAGATGTAGAGAATGCCCACGTTGATGTCGGCAATCACCCAGCCATCGGCCACCGGCACCACGGCCCAGGCGCTGAGCGCCAGAAGCACGGTGAGGAGCGGTGCCAGCAGGAACAGGCCCTTGTTGGAGCCCGCCGGAATGACCGGCTCCTTCAGCACGAACTTCAGAAGGTCGGCAAAGGACTGCAGCAGCCCCCAGGGGCCAACCACGTTCGGGCCCCGGCGGATCTGCACGGCAGCCCAGATCTTGCGGTCGGCATAGAGGATGTAGGCGATGATCACGAGGAGCACCACCATCAGCAGCACGCTCTGGAACGCCATCCAGAGGAACGGCCAGCCGTAGGTCGTCATAAACTCCGACATCGTTGTCCCCTGCCCCTTATTCCGCTGCCGCCGCCAGGCGCGACTTGGCCAGTGCGGAACATTCCGCCATGACCTTCGACGCGCGGGCGATCGGGTTCGTCAGATAGAAGTCGCTGATCACGTTGGTGAAGGCGACGGAATTGGTCTTGCCGCCAAGGCCGGCCAGAGCCTCCACGTCAGCCGGGTTGCCGGCTGCGATGGTGTCGATGGCCGCCATGTGCGGGAATGCCTCGAAGAGCTTGGCGCGCAGCTGCGCTAGGCTGTCGAACGGCAGAGCCTTGCCGAGAACCGCCGACAGGGCACGCAGGATGGCCCAGTCCTCACGCGCTTCACCCGGGGGGAAGCCGGCACGGTCGCCCAGCTGGACGCGGCCTTCAAGGTTCACGTAAAGGCCGGACTTCTCGGTATAGGCAGCGCCCGGCAGGATGACGTCGGCGCGGTGGGCGCCCTTGTCACCATGGGTGCCCTGATAGACCACGAAAGCCCCGGCCGGGATCTCGATCTCGTCAACGCCCAGCAGGAACAGCACGTCGAGGCTGTTTTCAGCCAGGATCTGGCCGGTCGACAGACCGCCCTCGCCCGGTACGAAGCCGATATCGAGCGCGCCAACCTGAGCGGCTTCCGTGTGCAGAACGCTGAAGCCGTTCCAGTCTTCCCGGACCGCGCCGCGCGACTGGGCAAGCTTGGCCGCCAGCGACAGAACAGCAGCCCCGTCCGGACGGTTGATCGCGCCCTGACCCACGATGATGAGCGGCTTCTTCGCACCGGCGAGGAAGGACGCATCGTCGATGAGGGATGCCAGCGTGTCGGGGCCAGCGCCCTTGTAGGTGGCCGGATAGGTGAGATCGGCGTTCTGGCCGATCACGGAAATCTCGACATTGCCCTTGACCCAGCGCTTGCGCAGCCGGGCGTTGAGCACCGGAGCTTCGAGGCGCGGGTTGGTGCCGATCAGAACGATGGCATCGGCCTCGTCGATCCCGGCAACCGTGGCGTTGAACAGATAGCTGGCGCGGCCATGCTTGGGATGCAGCGGCGAGCCGGGAAAGCGGCTGTCGATGTTCTTCACACCGAGGCTGTCCATCAGGCTCTTCAGCGCAAACATCTCTTCCACGCTGGACAACTGGCCGGCGAGCGCACCAATCTTGTCAGCGGTGGTGGCCTTCACCTTGTCCGCAATGATCTGGAAGGCTTCGCTCCAGCTCACCGGAACCAGCTTGCCGTCCTTGCGGGCGTAGGGCCGGTCGAGGCGCTGGGTCTTCAGGCCGTCCCAGATGTAGCGGGACTTGTCCGAGATCCACTCCTCGTTCACCTCGTCGTTGAGGCGCGGCATGATGCGCATCACTTCGCGGCCACGGGTGTCGACGCGGATGGCAGAGCCGAGCGCATCCATGACGTCGACGCTTTCCGTCTTCACCAGTTCCCAGGGGCGGGCGTTGAATTCGTAGGGCTTGTGCGTCAGCGCGCCCACCGGGCACAGGTCGGCCACGTTGCCCTGCATTTCGGAGGACAGCGCGGCTTCCAGATAGGTGGTGATCTCCGCATCTTCGCCACGGCCGATCAGGCCCATGTCGGCAACGCCGCAGACTTCCGTGGTGAAACGGACGCAGCGCGTGCAGTGGATGCAGCGGGTCATGATGGTCTTGACCAGCGGGCCGAGGTGCTTGTTCTCGACAGCACGCTTGTTTTCGGCAAAGCGCGAGCTGTCCACACCATAGGCCATGGCCTGGTCCTGAAGGTCGCACTCGCCGCCCTGGTCACAGATCGGGCAGTCCAGCGGGTGGTTGATGAGCAGGAACTCCATCACCCCTTCGCGGGCCTTCTTGACCATCGGGCTCTTGGTCAGCACCACCGGCGGCTCGCCGTTCGGGCCGGGCCTGAGGTCACGCACGCCCATGGCGCAGGAGGCGGTCGGCTTCGGGGGCCCGCCCTTCACTTCCACAAGGCACATGCGGCAGTTGCCGGCAATCGACAGCCGGTCGTGGTAGCAGAAACGCGGCACTTCCGCGCCTGCTTCCTCGCAGGCCTGCAGCAGCGTGTAATCCGCCGGGACGTCAACTTCCTTGCCGTCGATGATCAGCTTTGTCATCGCCTGTCTCCGAATTCCGTTCCCGGTTACTCTGCCGCAGCCAAGGCCTTGGGAGCCTTGGTCTTGGCCACGTAGTCGTCAATGCGGGCCTCGATCACAGGCCGGAAGTTCTTGATCAGGCCCTGGATCGGCCATGCAGCCGCATCGCCAAGGGCGCAGATCGTGTGACCTTCCACCTGCTTGGTGACGTTGAACAGCATGTCGATTTCCTCACGGGAGGACTGGCCCTTGACCATGCGCTCCATGACGCGCCACATCCAGCCGGTGCCTTCACGGCACGGCGTGCACTGGCCGCAGCTCTCGTGCTTGTAGAAGTAGCTCAGGCGCGCAATCGCCTTGATGATGTCGGTGGACTTGTCCATGACGATCACCGCCGCCGTGCCGAGGCCGGAGCCGAGGCCGCGCAGGGTGTCGAAGTCCATGGCCGTGTCCTTGATCTGCTCGCCGGTGAGGCAGGGAACGGACGAGCCGCCCGGGATCACCGCCAGCAGATTGTCCCAGCCGCCGCGAATGCCGCCGCAGTGCTTCTCGATGAGTTCGCTGAACGGAATGCCCAGCTCCTCCTCGACCGTGCAGGGACGATTGACGTGGCCGGACACGCAGAACAGCTTCGTGCCTGCGTTATTCGGCTTGCCGAGACCGGAGAACCAGACCGCGCCACGGCGCAGGATCGTCGGGGAAACGGCGATCGATTCCACGTTGTTCACGGTGGTCGGGCAGCCATAGAGGCCGACGTTCGCCGGGAACGGCGGCTTCAGGCGCGGCTGGCCCTTCTTGCCCTCAAGGCTTTCGAGCAGCGCGGTCTCTTCACCGCAGATATAGGCACCTGCGCCGTGATGGACGTAGATGTCGAAGTCGTAGCCGTTCTTGTTGTTCTTGCCGATCAGCCCGGCGTCATAGGCCTGGTCGATGGCAGCCTGCAGGCGCTCGCGCTCACGGATGAATTCGCCGCGCACATAGATGTAGGCGGCAATGGCGCCCATGGCGAAACCGGCGATCAGGCAGCCCTCGACCAGCGTGTGCGGGTCGTGGCGCAGGATCTCGCGGTCCTTGCAGGTGCCCGGCTCGGACTCGTCCGCATTGACCACCAGATAGGACGGGCGGCCGTCGCTGGCCTTGGGCATGAAGGACCACTTGAGGCCGGTCGGGAAGCCGGCGCCACCGCGCCCGCGCAGACCCGAACTCTTCATCTCCTCGATGATCCAGTCGCGGCCCTTTTCGATCAGCCCCTTGGTGTTGTCCCAATGGCCACGCTTGCGGGCGCCCTCAAGGCCCCAGTCGTGCAAGCCGTAGATATTGGTGAAGATCCGATCCTGATCCTTCAGCATCTTGCCTCTCTCACCCCTCGTTCTTGGCTGCGGCTTCAGCAGCCTTGCGGGCGGCCACTTCGGCCTTCACACGTGCAACTGACACTTCAGCCGAATCCGGTACGCCGTTGAAATCCTTGCCGCCACCGTTGATCGACGGACCGGCGAAGGCATGCGAAGCCTTCTCTGCGCCATCCACCACATGCGGTACGGGAAGAACGCCCTGCGTGTCGTCGGCAATATCCGTCAGCGACGTCGGGCCGCCTTCGGGAGCACCGAAACGGCGGTCGATCTGCGGGCCGGGCGTCACTTCGCGGCCGGCGGAAATGTCGTCGATGAGCTTTTCAAGGCTCTCCGGCGTCAGGTCCTCGTAGGTGTCCTTGAAGATCTGGACCATGGGCGCGTTCACGCAGGCACCAAGGCACTCGACCTCTTCCCAGGAGAAATTGCCGTCAGCCGACAGATCATGCGCATGAGCGGCGATCTTCGACTTGCACACGCGGATCAGGTCTTCCGCGCCGCGCAGCTGGCAGGGCGTGGTGCCGCACACCTGGATATGCGCCTTCTTGCCCACCGGCTGCAGCTGGAACATGGTGTAGAACGTCGCCACTTCCAGCACGCGGATGTGCGGCATGCCCAGCATTTCCGCGATGTAGCGGATCGCCGGCTCGCTCACCCAGCCTTCGTTCTGTTCCTGTGCGCGCCACAAAAGCGGGATCACGGCCGAGGCCTGACGGCCAGCCGGGTAACGGTCGATCACCTTCTTCGCCCAAGCGAGATTTTCCGCTGTGAAAGCAAAGCTTTCAGGTTGTTCAGCGGCAAGTCTGCGAACCGCCATGGTCCTTTTCCCCGTTCCGTGCCCTGTGGGCCGCTGCCACTCCGGTCCTGCCCGGCGCCCCTACCCTCTTGCGAGGGATTCGAGACGGTCGAGCCAGAAGCGGCTGCGTGTGGCGAAGAAGTCGTAACCTCTGCGCCGGTTGGTCTTGATACGGTCCAGCTCACCGAGCGGGCCGAGTTCAAAAAAGTCGTGTCCGGCATGGCCGAACAACCGCATTCCGCAGTCCTCGCGCAAGTAGCGCGAAACGGCATGGCTGCGGTCGCTGCCATGCTCCTCGTAGATCACGAGCACATCGCGCATCAGAAGCGCCACACCACCGCGCAGCGCCTCGATCTCGATGCCCTCCACATCCAGCTTCAGGACCAGCGGCCCCTCCTGCGGAATGTGTCCATCGTCCACGAGGCGGTCCAGCGTGACCGAAAGAACCTCACCCTTCGGCTCCACACCGGCCTGAGGCACAACGGATCGCGCCTCATGCTTGGCCCCGTAGAAACGGAGCACATCGTCATCCCGTCCGGCCACCGCCCGGTTGAGGCAGGTGACCCTGCCGCCGTTCGCCGCCACATTCGCCTCAAGCAGCGCGAAACTGGCGGGATCCAGCTCGATTGCGGCCGCCTTGTGCCGGCCAAACCGCTCGCTGGTCACCTTCAGCGACCAGTATCCGTAATTGGCACCGCAATCGATGAAGGCGTACTCACAATCCTTCACCGCCAGCAGCAGCGCCTCCACCTCTTCCTCGTAGGTATCGCGAGGATCCAGCAGAAGCCCCCAATAGCCGTCGCCATAAGGGAAGCAGAACGTCATGTCCTGCGTGAACCTGACAGCCACCTTGCGGCGGCTTGGCAGCAGGCAGCGGATCAGCCGCGCCGCATGCGAGAACCCCAGATCGTCCAGCGGCCGCAGCGCCTTGGCTGCCATCCGTGTCAGAACCAGTCCCGCGTGCTCCACCGGCGTCGCATCCGAGATGGCGCCGCTGGCCTTGTCCACGCAGATCGGGGCTCTTGTCAGATCCATTCCCTAGCGGTCGACCTCCCCGAACACGATATCGAGCGAACCGAGCACTGCGGAAATGTCGGCCAGCTGATGCCCGCGGCAGAGGAAATCCATCGCCTGGAGATGGCTGTAACCCGGCGCCTTGATCTTGCAGCGGTACGGCTTGTTGGTGCCATCCGCCACGAGGTAGACGCCGAACTCACCCTTCGGCGCTTCCACGGCGGCGTAAACTTCGCCAGCCGGCACGTGGTAGCCTTCCGTATAGAGCTTGAAGTGGTGGATGAGCGCTTCCATCGACCGCTTCATCTCGCCCCGCTTCGGCGGCACGATCTTGCCATCGGTGGACGAGACCGGACCGGTCTCCTTGGTCAGGCGCTCAAGGCACTGCTTCATGATGCGGATCGACTGGCGCATCTCTTCCATGCGGATGAGATAGCGGTCGTAGCAGTCGCCGTTCTTGCCGATCGGAATGTCGAAGTCGAGATCGCCGTAGCACTCATAGGGCTGCGACTTGCGCAGGTCCCAGGCAGCGCCCGAGCCGCGCACCATGACGCCCGAGAAGCCCCAGGCCCAGGCCTCTTCCAGCGTCACAACGCCGATATCGACGTTACGCTGCTTGAAGATGCGGTTGTCGGTGAGAAGGCCGTCGATATCGTCCAGCGTCTGCAGGAACGGATCGCAGAAGTCCCAGATATCATCCAGCAGCTGGCGCGGCAGATCCTGATGGATGCCGCCCGGCCGGACGAAGGCAGCGTGCATGCGCGCGCCGCAGGCCCGCTCATAGAACACCATCAGCTCTTCACGCGGCTCGAAGCCCCAGAGCGGCGGCGTCAGCGCGCCAACGTCCATGGCCTGCGTCGTCACGTTGAGCAGATGCGACAGGATACGGCCGATTTCCGAGTAGAGCACACGGATCAGCTGCCCGCGCATCGGCACGGTGATGCCGAGCAGACGCTCCACCGCCAGGGCAAAGGCATGCTCCTGGTTCATCGGCGCCACGTAGTCGAGGCGGTCGAAATAGGGAACCGCCTGCAGATAGGTCTTCTGCTCGATCAGCTTCTCGGTGCCGCGGTGCAGCAGACCAATATGCGGATCAACGCGCGTCACCACTTCGCCGTCCAGTTCCAGCACAAGGCGCAGCACGCCGTGCGCCGCCGGATGCTGCGGACCGAAGTTGATGTTGAAATTGCGAACCTGAGCCTCAGCCATGCCGCCCGCCCTTAATTCGTCGTTGCCTTCTCATCGCCGGGAAGCACGTAGTCCGTGCCTTCCCAGGGCGAGAGAAAGTCGAAGTTGCGGAATTCCTGTGTCAGCCGGACCGGCTCATAGACGACGCGCTTCTTGTCATCGTCATAGCGCACTTCCACGTAACCGGTTACGGGGAAGTCCTTGCGCAGCGGATGGCCGTCGAAGCCGTAGTCCGTCAGGATGCGGCGCAGATCCGGGTGGCCGGAGAAGAGAATGCCGTACATGTCGTAGGCTTCGCGCTCGAACCACTCGGCACCGGGGAAAACGGGCGTCAGCGACGGAACCGGCGTGTCCTCGTCGGTCGCCACCTTCACGCGGATGCGCTGGTTCTGCACCGGCGACAGGAAGTGGTAGACGACATCGAAGCGCTTGTCGCGGAAGGGATAATCCACACCGCAAATGTCCGTCAGATTGACGAACTTGCAGCTCGCGTCATCGCGCAGGAAACGCACCACATCGATGATGTCCTGGGCCGGAACGGTCAGCGTCAGCTCGCCATAGGCAACCTGCCACGACAACAACCGGTCCTTCAGCGCCAGCCCGATATGCTCGCCGAGTTCCTTCAGCGTCTCGTCCATCGTTTTGTTCCCGACCCTTCCGGACCTGACGGTGCGGATCCCTCAACCCGCACCCTTGCATTCTACACGGTGCTGCCCGGGCCTTGCGCCCGGACGGCCTTAGCGTTCGATCGTGCCTGTGCGGCGGATCTTCTTCTGCAGCATCAGCACGCCGTAAAGCAGCGCCTCTGCCGTCGGCGGGCAGCCCGGGACATAAATGTCAACCGGCACGATGCGGTCGCAACCGCGCACCACCGAATAGGAATAGTGATAATAGCCGCCGCCATTGGCGCAGGAGCCCATGGAGATGACGTAGCGCGGTTCCGGCATCTGGTCGTAGACCTTGCGAAGCGCGGGCGCCATCTTGTTGGTCAGCGTGCCGGCGACGATCATCACGTCGGACTGGCGCGGGCTGGCGCGCGGAGCAAAGCCGAAGCGCTCCGCGTCATAGCGCGGCATCGACATCTGCATCATTTCCACGGCGCAGCAGGCCAGACCGAAGGTCATCCACATCAGCGAGCCGGTGCGGGCCCACTGGATGAGGCTCTCGGTCGAGGTGACCAGAAAGCCCTTGTCGGCCAGTTCGTCATTGACCTGCATGAAGAAGGCATCGGAAGCCCCGGCGGGCTTGCCGGTGGCCGGATCGATCACACCCTTCGGAGCGGGTGCGACCAGCGTGCCCGAAGACGTGGTCAGTCCCATTCCAGAGCCCCCTTCTTCCATTCATAGATAAAGCCGATGGTCAGCACACCAAGGAAGGTCATCATCGACCAGAAGCCGAGCCAGCCCAGATCCCCGAACACAACCGCCCAGGGGAAGAGGAAAGCCACTTCCAGATCAAAGATGATGAACAGGATGGACACCAGATAGAAGCGCACATCAAACTTCATGCGCGCATCGTCAAAGGCGTTGAATCCGCACTCGTAGGCCGACAATTTTTCAGGATCCGGCTTGGAATAGGCCAGCAAAAACGGCGACACCAGCAGCGCCAGGCCAATGACCAGCGCAATACCGATGAAGACGGCAATCGGGAGATAATCCCGCAACAGATCTTCCATGTCTTTCGCGTCCTTGCACTTGGCGGGCCGGATCGGGAGGAGATCCGGTGGTTCCGGCACGTGCCCCACTCATAGGAGTACGACTCGAGCCTGTCAAACGCCCCGATTTTACCAACATGCGAGCGCACGCTTAGCTCACGCGCATGGGCAACGCAAGAGCCGAAAGCAGACAGCGCAATCGCCTGCAGAAGCCAACTGCCGCCGCCATCACCGGAAAACCATGCCTCCGCTACGGCAGAAGAGCACTACGCATATCCTCTTACAGACAAGCTAGAGCGCAAACCGCATTGGGAAAGCCCCTGCGAGCCTCCGAAACGCCCCAGCCCACCATCCGGCCCACCATCCGGCCCACCATCCGGGCCAGCCTCCAGCGCCGCGGCCAACCGCCGCAGCCCTGCCCCGCTGGGCGGGCATTTCATAAACGTGGAAAGTTTTTACCGGACATGAAAAAAGCCCCGCAAAGGGGGCTTCATCAAGTTTCGTAAGTGGCGCGAGTGACGGGGCTCGAACCCGCGACCTCCGGCGTGACAGGCCGGCACTCTAACCAACTGAGCTACACCCGCACACTTTACGAAACGGCTGCCAAACCCTCTGAAAGGGAATGGCGCGAGTGACGGGGCTCGAACCCGCGACCTCCGGCGTGACAGGCCGGCACTCTAACCAACTGAGCTACACCCGCTTCGTTTCCCCCGCAGCAACCTTCCGGCGCCGCGAAGTGGTGCCGATGTACGGCGGCCCCGGACGGAAGTCAAGCACCCCTGAACCGGCGAATGACCTGTTTTTCAAAAAAGGCAGAAAACCGCCATCCCGCATCGGCGGATCGGCTGCAGCTCTGTGGATAAATTCTCATCGCGCGCAAAAAGCTGCAGACTTATCCAGAAAACCACCAGCCACCACACACCCGGAGATTCGCATTCGCAGACGGATACAACCAGGACAATACATAAAACTAACGTAGCGTTTTTCTGAATTATTAAGCGATAGACCGCATAGTTCCGCTGGGACGGACCCTGCATCTGAGGAATTTTAAAAATGAAATTCGGAACACCCAAGACTGTCAGCGGCAAACTCTATGCCCTGGTCGGATTGTTCAGTCTGTGTTTCGCGGCTGCCTTTGCGTACCAGCTCTATGCACTTGGCGAAAACCTGAACGCCTTCAAGCGTACGGAAATCAAGAGTGTTGTTGAGGCGGCGCAGAATGTGGCTCTCACCTATCAGGCCCGCGCGGCCAAGGGCGAGATGAGCGAATCCGACGCACAGCTTGCTGCCCGCAACGCCCTGCGCGGCATGCTCTATAATTCCGGTAAGGATTATGTCTTCGTCTATGATGCCGCCGGCACCAGCCTCGTCCATCCGGCCAAGCCTGAAAATGAAGGCAAGAACCTGATCAACTCCACCGATGGAGATGGCAAGCAGCACATCCGCGAGTTCGTGACGGAGGCGAAGGCGAAGGGCAGTGCCTATGTCGCCTATTCCTGGAAGGATCCGAACAACGTGGTGCTGCCGAAGGTGAGCTATGTCTCCTATTTCCAGCCTTGGGACTGGGTGCTCGGCTCCGGCGTGCTTCTGGAAGACATCAACGCGGCCTACTGGCGCACGGCCATCAGCAGCGCCGGCCTCATGGCTGTGCTTGTTCTGGCCTGTGTGACGCTCGCCGTTCTCGTCGCCCGCTCCATCGCCCGCCCGCTGCGCAGCCTGTCGCTGCGCATGCTGGAGATCGCTGACGGCAACTTCGGCTCGCAGATTGATGGCACGGGCCGCGAGGATGAAATCGGTGACATGATCCGGTCCGTCAACGTGTTCCGCGACAATGGCCTTACCCGGCAGCAGCTGGAAAGCCAGAGCGAAGCCGACCGTCTGCGCGAGCATCAGCGCCAGGAGGCGATTGCCCGCCTGATCGAGAATTTCCAGGTCGAGTCGCAGCAGGCACTCAGTGTCGTCGCCGAAAACACCGGCCGCCTCAATGAGGCAGCTGTTGCCCTGAAGCAGATCGCAACACGCACGGAAGAAACCTCCGGCAGCGCAGCCGCCGCCTCCGAACAGGCCACCGCCAATGTGCAGACCGTCGCCTCGGCCGCAGAGGAGCTCTCCGCCTCCATCGGCGAGATCAACCGCCAGGTCAGCCAGAGCAGCATCATCGTCGGCAAAGCCACCACCAGTGCCGCCCAGTCGAACCAGAAGGTCGCCAGCCTTGACGCTGCCGCTCAGAAGATCGGCGAGGTCGTCAGCCTTATCCAGGCGATTGCCGAACAGACCAACCTGCTCGCCCTCAACGCCACGATCGAGGCCGCCCGCGCCGGTGAGGCCGGCAAGGGCTTTGCTGTCGTCGCCGCCGAAGTGAAGGAACTGGCCAACCAGACCTCCAAGGCAACGGAAGAAATCTCCTCGCAGATCTCTGCCATTCAGGCCTCGACCCGCGAGACCGTTGCCGTGATCGAAGAGATCACCGACATCATGGAAGAGGTGAATGGCTACACCGGCGCCATTGCCGGGGCCGTGGACGAGCAGGGCAAGGCGACGCGGGAAATCTCCGCCAACGTTCAGGAAGCCGCTCAGGGGACCCGTATGGCCACGGAAAACATGCATCACGTCGCCGACGGGGCAACCCGCACCGCACAGACAGCGGAAGACGTGCTGCAGAACTCCGGCCAGACCGCCAAGAGCACCGAGGACCTGCGCAACCGCATCGAAACCTTCCTGCGCGCTGTCGCTGCCGCCTGATGACAGACCCGGCGGGCAGCCCCCTGCCCTCCACATACAGAAACCGGCGGATCACTCCGCCGGTTTTTTGCTGGGCAGGCGTCTGCTGCAGTCCCTGGCCGGACCGTCAGATGTCCGCTCCCGCCTCAAGACGGAACATGGCGAACTGATTCTTGCCGTTTTTCTTGGCCGCATACATGGCGCAATCAGCCGCGTGCAGAAGCAGATCGCTTTCGCATCCGTCGGACGGATAGTGCGCAATGCCGATGGATGCACTGACGCAGACCGCCTCCTTCCCGATATCAATCGGACGGGCGATATCCGTCAGCAGATGCTGGGCCAGCGCTCTCACCGCATCAACTCCGGAGTTGGCGTCAACAATCAGCGCGAATTCATCGCCGCCAAGACGAAAGCTGCCTGCGCTGGCACACAGGCTGATGCGGCGGCTCACTTCCTTGAGAACATCGTCCCCGGCGCGGTGGCCATAGGTGTCATTGACGGCCTTGAAGCCATCAAGATCAATGATCAGCAGAAAGAACTCAGCCGCTTTGCCCTTGGGCTCCGTCCGGCCCGACAGTTCTGCATTGAAATGATAGCGGTTGCCCAGGCTGGTGATCTGGTCGAAATGGGCTGCGCGCCACAGGTCGAGCTGACTGTTATAGGCGTCCGTGATGTCCTGCAGAACGCCCTGAATCACCGGCTCGCCGAGCTGGTTGACGCTGCCATGGCCTGCAATCTTGAAACGGCGGACCAGACCTGACGGATGGCTGAACTCCACTTCATGGGACACGGGCGCCAGGCTCGGCAGATCCGGCTGCGCCAGCATATCCTCAATCATTCTGCGGACGGCGGGTGCAAAGGGCCGCAGAGCCGTTTCCAGATCGATATCCGTGCCGCTGCTGATTCCGTAAAGCTCATAGGTCCGGCCGGACCAGAGCATCCGTCCCGTCCGGATCTCGTAGGTCCATGCTCCGATGCCTGAAAGAGCCTCAAGCTGGGCAAGCCAGGCGGCGCGCCGCTCGGCATCGCTCTTGAGACTGAGCAGTTGCTCTTCAAAGGAGCGCCGCTCCGGCGCCGGAAAAACGGCCACATCGTAGAGCCGCGGCGAGACCCCGGTCCGGACCGTCATGTTGACCAGAACGGGCGTGGACGAAGACGCAGCCTGCAGGCTGAGCGCGACTTCAAAACAGGCGCCTTCGATGTGCAGCAGCGGCGCCAGAACACTTTCGAAATAGATCTGGCTTGGCCTGCTCAGGAAGCTGCTGAGGCGCTTGCCTTCAGCCTCACTTTCGCCGGTTCCCGCAAGCCGGCAGAACAGCCTGTTGGCACGGGTCACCCGGAAGGAGGCATCCGTGACCGCAAGCGCGCAAGGGGCATCATACCATGCGTCAAGAAGTCCGGGGACGTCAGCTGAGGGGGATGGGAAGCCCGGCATAGCACCTGATCTCTTCAATGACTTCGGCAGGATGGCTCACATGCGGGCAATGGCCCGTAACCTTGAGCTCGACGAACTGCGCATTGGGCATCTGCGTGGCCACATAGCGGCCGGCAGTCTGCGGTGCGATGACATCATCGGAGCACTGGATGACCAGAGCCGGCGTGGTGACAGACGCCAGATCGTTGCGGTTGTCACTCCAGAACGTCAGGGCTGCAAAATGCTGTGCGACATCAGGATCCGTCCGGCAGAAGCTCTCCTCCAGAACCGCCGTCAGTTCCGGGCGTTCCGGATTGCCCATGATCAGCGGCGCAATCCCTTTCGTCCAGCCGAGATAGTTCGACCGCATCGCCTCGATCAGGCCTTCAATATCCGCCGCATTGAAGCCTACCTGATACGCGCCATCATTCACATAGCACGGGGACGGACCGATCAGCACCAGCTGCCTGAACAGATCCGGCCGCTTCCCGGCCGCCAGAACACCAATCATGGCGCTGACGGAATGGCCAACGAATATGACCGGCTCGGAACAGACATGCTCAATCAACTCGATACAGTCATCCGCATAATCGGAAAGCGACTGATACCGCTCGTAGCTGAAGCAGCTGTGATCCGAATTGCCGAACCCGATCAGGTCAAACAGAATCACCTGGTTGGACGCTTCAAAGGCGGGAGCCACATCCTTCCACATGGTCTGATCACACCCGAGGCCATGGGCAAAGACGATTGGAACGCCGCCCTTGCCGCGCAGCGTCACCGCATATTTCCTTGAAACGTCCTGCACGCTCATACAGCAATCCTCACAACCCACACCCTGCAGTTTAAGGACTTGCAATTAGGCAGGAGTAAAAATTTATCTGCAAACTGCACAATATTCCACAATAAGGTTATAAAACAAGCACTTGGCAGGCAAGGCAACCCAATAACACTGACACGCCGAAGCCGCACGGAAACAGCACGCCTTGACGCTATGAAGCCGCTGCACCAACGCAGCAAAGGCCAGATCGGCTGATTGTCAGAGATTTGCTCAAGCCCGTGCGTCGCTTGAGCCTTTTCAAGGCGTGATGCGTCAGCAGCTCGGCGGCTTGGTACAAGATGGTGGGCGGTGAGAGACTCGAAGTCCACAGAGGCGCCCAGAACATGCTGTTTTCATTGCTGTATTTCTGACAGCTTATGTTTTCTGTGTACCAGCGTAGTGCCCTACCCGTCAAGCAGCGGAAAACGCACAGATACGCCCTGTCTTAAGCAGGCTCGCCCATAATTCGGTAGACGGTCGAGCGGGCCACGTTGAACCGCTTTGCAACCGCCGTAGGCTTATCCCCAGATGATATTGCAGCTCTGATAGCATCTGCATCAACAGTGACAGGACGCCCCTTGTAACGGCCTTCCTGCTTCGCCTTGGCGATGCCCTCAAGCTGCCGTTCCTTTCTCAGGTCCGTCTCAAACTCTGCAATCGCGCCAAGCATGTTGAACATGAGACGCCCGGTAGGCGTTGTGGTGTCGATGTTCTGTTCAGTGGCGATAAGGTCCACGCCCTTGGCCTGTAGCTCCAGTGATATGGCGTTCAGGTCCAGCACGGAACGGGCCAGCCGGTCAAGACGGGTGACCATCAGCACGTCCCCCTTCCGGGCGAACCTGATAGCTTCCTTCAGTTTCTCACGGCCTTCCCGGCTTGTGCCGCTGGCTTTCTCAATGAACAACTCCTCAGCGCCGTGCCGCTTGAGAAGGTCCACCTGTGCGCCTTCATTCTGGGTGAGGGAAGAAACGCGGGCGTAGCCGATTTTCATGGGGTAAATCCTGTCCGATAATGTCTAAGACAAAACAGGAATATCGTCCGATAAATCGGAAGTCAACCCATGCGGGACACAAAAGGGCGGTTTAGGCATGTCCTGTCCGGGTACACCCATACCGGACACGCTGGGTCAGATGGCCATCAAGCGCTTCGCCAAGCCCTTGCCCGCCTCTGTCAGGTACAGTTCCGGCGTTCTCCAGCCCAGACTTCCGGCCCTCTGCTCGATAAGACCCAGCCCTTTGCCTCCATGCCTGTCGGTCCTGCCAAGAGCGTTGATATTCCGTGAGACGGAAGACTGACTGAGGTTCAACAGGTCAGGCAGGTCTCTTTGATGGACGCCGGGCTTCATGGCCACCATCAGGAAGACAGCCGCCATCTGCATGGGCATCTCAGCCCGCAGTTCCCGAAAGACGCTCAGGTGAAGGAACAGGCCCCGGAGCGTGCGCTGTCCTGCCGTGGTGGTGCTCTGTCGTGCTGGTGCAAGGCCCATGCCGTCCCCCTTTGCTGTCTTCGGAAGATGCAGGAGGGACGGCGAAGGTCAAGCCATGCGAGCGCCTGCGGGAGCCATAACCGCGCATGCTTAGGCGCGCACGGGAGCTATTCCCGCGCCCCCACGGGGGACACGCGCGTTTCCTCTATATCGATTGCCGCCTCGGATTTTTTCGGTAAGAAAGGCCGCCCTTTTCTATGGAAAGACCACAGCCATGGACGCTACGGAGGGGAATGATAGAAAGGGTGATGGTCGGAGAAGGGCATAGCTATCACCCTCACCATTGATGATGAGATACAGGCTTCCCCCTGGACATGATCATACCTGAGCCCATGGTATGTGACCCTTCCGATTATTATCCAGAGATGTGGTCTTCCCGGCTTATGGCCGTCCTAGCATTGCCTATTCAGTGCCCCATGCTCTCTTAATAGGGGAATGACCGATAAAATGGGACACTCATCAATGATGGTCTTCCATCGTCATCATCAGCCGTGAGACAGTCTGCTTCGGCCATCCGGTCTGCCTCATCACTTCTGCCCGTGAGTGCCCCGAAGCCAGCAGCTCACGGATAACCTGTTTCTTGGTCTCCACCTTCCCCGTCTTCTCCGTCTCACCGGTCTTCCCTGCCAAGGCAGCACTGACCACGGCTTGCCCCTTCTCCGTGATGAGAATGCACTGTGTCTCCCTGCCCCCGTGGCTGAAGGCGATGGGGATGACAAGGCCGTCCTCCACCCCCGCACGGGTGACTTCTGGCACATGCTCATACATGGGCTTCGTCAGCCAAGGGGCGCATATCATCGGCACTTCCCTTGCCCGCAGAACACGGGCCACAGCCTCGGCTTTCTCAAGCTGGTCGTAAATCTTCCGGGAGGACAGGCCCAGTTCTCCGGAGAGCTTTGAGGCGGTCAGGCATCCCGTGACAACCTCACCCGTGAGGGGGTTGATGATTTCGCCTGCCCTGCGCTGCGGCACGCGGGGAAACTCCCGGCAATCGCTGCCCCCGGTCATCCGTAGGGGCTTCCCGCCACGGGCAAGAGCGGCTGTCTTCTGGGCGGCAAGCCAGCCCTTGTAGCTCGGCCGAGAACTCAGCCCAGTGCTGCGGTGCTCAACTGTGAGCGTCTCTTCGCCTCTGGCCCCCGTCATCGTGTCCAACCTGCTGCCGTGCGGCGCTGGTAGTAGCGGACGCCGTGGGCCTGGCAGTATTTGGTGGACCGGATGCCGATCTCACTGGCAGACTGCGAAAGACCAAACTCAGCACGGGCCTCCCGTGCGGAGATAAGCCGCCCATCCTTCTTCACCTCGGGCTCCTTCGGGGCGGTGAGCAATCCCGCGAGCATGCGCTGGGTTTCAGCCAGCACTCGGCTTGTCTCCGTCTGCTGCTGCATCAACTGGGCGAACAGCTCAGGCATCGGCATGGTCTGCTGATCACCGGCCCGCTCCTTCGCCTCACGGCTCTGAGCCTCTGCCTCCAGCTCCATCCACCGGTCGATGATGCGCGTGCGCCTCACGGATACCCCCTAGATTTCAACTTTTATATGCGCTAAGGACGTGGACCACCTCCCGATTTAGTGGAAGTCTTCCAGTCTCAATGAGCATTCGGTTTCTCAAGGATTATGACGGAAATAGAGAGAACAACTTCACACTTCTGCGTACACTGTTCGCCTTGCTAGTGTTGTTCGGTCATTCCTATCCGATCACAGGGAACGGCTATGACCCGATCTCTCTACTGATTGTTCCGCACACCGCCATCACCCAGCTCGCTGTCGGCGGGTTCTTTGCTATCAGCGGGTTCCTGATCACCGCATCGTTTGCGGGACGAGGCGCAATCCATTTCATCATCTCACGTGGGCTGAGGCTCTATCCAGGCATCATCATGTTCTGCGTAATCGCCACCCTGGTGATCGGCCCGCTAGGATCGAACGTCAGTCTCGGAGAGTATTTCGCCACGGTGAAGACTACGTACTTCCAGAACGCACCGCTCTGGTCGTGGCAGATGAACCTACCGTTCAATTTCATGGAGAACCCATTCCCAGGGAGCACGAATGGATCGATGTGGACGCTGCCGGTGGAGCTGCGCAGCTATCTACTGGTACTAGGCCTCGGCATCATGGGTGTATGGCGCAGGAGGGCTGCCGCTAATCTGATGATCATTGGTCTGCTCTATCTGGTGGTGTATGGGCCTGACCTTTCTTTCATCTTCTCCGGTGAAACCAGATACCAGCATCCGTTAACGTTCTTCCTGATGGGCTGCGCCGCCTGGGCGAACAGGGACTATATCCCTCTATCGGGGCCACTAGCCGTTCTGGCGCTAGTCGTCCCCCTGTTCGCCCTTTGGGGGCCTTACTTCCTGTTGGTCCATGCGGTTTGCACGGCCTATGTCATCTTCTATCTGGCGTATCGCACTCCGCATGTGGACTTGGATAGGTTTGGGGATGTCTCGTATGGCGTCTACATCTACGCGTGGCCGATCCAGCAGTTAGTCTGGTGGCCAGGGCAGGGCGGGATCACCAACGCATTGGTGTCAGCCTTGGTAGTGATACCTATCGCTTACCTCTCATGGCGTCTGGTTGAGAAGCCCGCCCTCGCGCTGCGGCATTACCTAGGAAAACCTAGATCAATCCCCCTCCAGAACGGCGGCCCTGCCTAGGACAGTGAGGCCCTGGCTTGATGTCAGGCGGAGACGAACACCTCTCTGATCACCCATGCCGGGTACTTGTTGACGCCCTGATCACTGCGGCGCTGGTAGTAGCGGACACCGTGAGCCTGGCAGTATTAGGTGGACCGGATGCCAATCTCACTGGCGGACTGCGAAAGACCAAACTCAGCACGGGCCTCCCGTGCGGAGATGAGACGCCCATCCTTCTTCGCCTCGGGCTCCTTCGTGTTGCCCGCAGTCCGCACAAGGTCAGCCACAAGCTGGACCAGAGGAGCGACCACATGCTCCTGCATCAGCTCGATATAGTGAGCCACCCGTCCATCGTAGATTACGTCCCGCGCAGGGATGCTGGGGGGAGCGGCCTTCTTCTGAGCCTCTGCCTCCAGCTCAATCCAGCGGTCGATGATGCGGGCACGGATGCGCGTCGAATACCCGGAGATGAGAATGAGGGTTTCACGCTTGGGGAGCTTGAAGCACGGATATGTCTGGCCGTTCTGCTTGTTGCGGTAGGTGTCCCCAAATCTGGGGAGACCCCCGGCACCATGCAGTTCAGTCAGCATTGCAGCAATGTCCCGCATCACGTGATCGTGGCGCTTCCCGGTGAGCTTGGCGATCTCCCGGCTGGACATGGTGAGGGCTTCGGTTGCTGCTGCGGCTGCTGCGGTGATGTTCGTGATCTGGTTCATTTTCGCATTTCCTATCTGTCAGGTGCGCATGACCAAGGCCCTCCCCCGGTTGAGACGGGGAAGGTGACTGGTCCTGTTGGCGCGATGCTTTGGGTGTGAGTAGGCGTCAGCCGGTGAGCGCCGGAGGTGGATAGGAGGGCAGCAGAGGCGGGACTTAGGTAAGACCTAGGTTTTACCTCTGATACATATCCTATGAATAGAAATCCTAGGTTTGACCTAGGTGGTCTTCGGTCCCCCTCTCCTCCTAAGGTGGGCCGCAATCAAGGCGCGTTATTGGCCACCCTTGCAATCTCACCAGACAGGAACAGCTCCGGGTGAAGCGTCTTGACAGACCGCTTCCTGTACATCCCGCCCGCAGCGTTCCGGGCCAGCATGTCCGCAAGCTCGTTGAGGGTATCGCCGGAGTGTCCCTTCACCTTCTCCCACAGGATGGTCTTTCCATCACAGGCCGCGTCCAGCCGCTCCCACAGGTCATGACTTAGCACCCACCCCCTGTCCGCAGTGCGCCAGCCGTTCTGCTTCCACTTCGGTAACCACTCGGTCATGCCTTTCATGACGTAGGCTGCATCCGTACGCAGGATGGCGGGCGTATCCGTCTCCATCATCCTCTCGGCAGCAATGGCAGCAGCCGTAAGCTCCATGCGGTTATTCGTGGTGCTCAGCTCTTCCGAGTGAGCTGCATAAGCCGCCTGCCGCAGGACTTTGCCGCCCTGCTTCAACTGCTTGACGATGCCCCAGCCACCCGCTCCGGGGTTGCCCAGACATGAACCGTCCACTGTGATCACGTAATGCCTTCCTGCGGTGACAGTGCGCAGGTCTGCTTCGCTGTTCGTTTCCATGGCTATCCTTTCGATGCTGGGCATAAGAAATGACAAAGCCCCCGCCACTGCTGGACTTGGCAATGACGGGGGCCGGGTTAGGGTTTCGGGTATTCCGGGTTATTTCTTCGGCGTCCACTCGGGCAGGCTCCGAACCATCCCGGAGTAGAGCTGCGCAATCCCGTGGAGGTTCTGGAAAGGCAGCATGCGGGCGAAGGTCCGGGCATCCTCCTGAGAAAGACGCTTGCCCCGTGCCAGTTGCCCGGCTGTCTGATAGGACGTGATGACGCTGTCCCCCAGGTCTGCCGTGGGGTTCCCCCAGAACAGCCCGCCCGAGAGCTGGGTATTCCGGGCATCAAACAGGGGCGTGCCCTCGGGCGTGAAGGCAGAGGCCGCAAGGTCGATCAGGGGCGGAAAGATGCTGGCCCATGTCGAGTTCTGGATGCCTGCCGTGACAATGTTCCCAAGCGTCAGCCGCTTCTTAAGGTACTCCTCCCGGTCACTGCGGCCAATCGAGTTGGCATGTGTGCGGGCGACATAGACCATAGCAGCGGCCACGGTGCTCCCGATGAAGGACACAGCCGTTCCCGTGTCCCGGAAGTTGATCCCCTGTAGGAACTGCTTGGTGTACGCTTGGAGCATGAAGGAGCGGAACTGGAGGAAGGTGCGGGCAAGCGGCTTGCTCATCCACATGGCCATGCCTCCAATGTCGTTCTCCTGAATGATGGTCCGGGAGAGCCGGAAGGCACCAAGCTTGAAGGCAGAGACGGCCTCCTGGTCTGCCCACTTGTCGAGGTTCATGGAGCGGACGTTCTTCCCCTCGAACTTCGCATGCTGCCGGATGCTTTCGGAGATGCGCTCCGCCATCTCAGCATCAAGGCCAAGAGCCTCAAGCCGCCTCGGGTTCACCTTGATGCGTCCTTGGGCCAGCATGGCGAAGTGGTTGTAGATGGCCCTGCCCGTCCAGCGCTGGAGCAAGGTGTTGATAGGAGCCATCCCGGAGGCTGCGGAGACCACGCGCTTGGCCCCCTGCTGGAAGTCATCCACGCCCTTGAGCCAAGGGTTAGCGAAATCATCCATGGGGTTCTCGAAGGTATCCATCCTGCGGTGACTGGTGTGCCTTACCCAGTCCGTGCCTACGCCCATGATGTTCTCGATCTCATCAGCGAGGCCATCATCAAGCTTTCCCGTCCTGGCATTGCGCCACATGGAACGGAACGAAGGCATGTTGGTGAAAGCTGCCTTGACGCCCAGATGACCAACCGTGTTCTTGAACTCCGATATCTGAGCCCAGCCCACCTGCCCCATGACACGAAGGAAGTTGTAATCACGGGCCATGCGGAGGGCGTGGTTCCATGCGCTGTTCTTGTCATGCCTGCGCCCGACGATGGTGTCATAGGCCCAGTTCATGCGCTCCACGTCCTTGACGTTCTTTGCCGCTTTGATCCCCATCTCGTCACCCACGGCAATCACCTTGTCCATGAGCGTCTTCCACTCTCCATCTGAGGTGATGCCGTTGACGAAGAACTCATCCGCAGCGTCCCCCGGTGTCCACTTGGGGTTCCTGATCTGGAGCCGGGCCATGGCGATGCGGCCCGACATAGTGCGCATGTAACTCCGCATGAGCTGGTCAGCGTCATTGATGAACAGGTCAGAGATGCGGAATGCTTCCCGGCCCCCGTTGCGTGTGGGGAGGACTTCCGAGAACTGCTCATCATAGAAGGCACGCTGCTTCCCATGGCGGCTTGCGCCGTCCCCCGGCTGCGGCTTCATGTGGGCGATCATCTGATCAATCTCCAGCTCGGAAAGGTCCGTGCCGTCCATGAGGTGAGCCTTAAGCCCGTCAAGGTCTTCACCCGAGAACGCCCTATGTGCGCCCTGAACTTCACCTGCGGACATCCCGTGGAGCTTCCGAAGGTAGCCCCGCATGAACTTCTCGGCGGCTTCCTCGGAGATTTCCTTGTTCACAGCCATCACACCACGGGCCATGAACTTCACCAGCGTGGCATGTCCGAACTTGCTGAGGGCGTTGTGGACCGCCCCCAGATCGAACATTCGGGGGACGTAGAAGTCATTCCGGCCCTTGCCCTCGAAGCCGCGAAGGGGGCGGAGCTGACGGCCATCCAGAACGCCGGGGTTCGCTGCCATCTCGGCAAAGTCCCCCAAGATTTCCCGCTGCACCGCGCCCTGTGCCTTCACAGCGGGGTCATATTCCTGAAAGAGGTTCCGGTCCCGCGTGAACTGGGTCACCTCTTCATGGAACTGCTGCATGGAGGCACCGGGGTTCCGCTTCTTGAAGTCACGGAAGTTGGCGGCGCTGCGGGATGCCCACTTGGCGCTGCTGGTGATCTCAATCCACTGCTGGACTTCGGACGCGCCTATGGGCGTGATGCCCGACTTGTTCCGGGCAGCATCCTCCACGAGCTGGTCACCGATCATGGCCGTGAGGCTGTTGTCAGAACTTTTCAGTGAATATGAAACGTCATAGCGGGGCGCATGGAAGACATCCGGCTTCACTGCATCCCGCACGATTTCCGAGGTATCCCCACGGAGAGGCTGCACGGAGCTAACCTGCGCAGCACCTGCCGTGGAACCCCCTTGATGCCTGCCGGTGGCGGCGTCCCGCAACTGCTTCCCGATGGCCTCCAGACGGTCTGCTTCGGCTTGTGTGTGCGGGTTCTTCCGCAGCGTCCCGAAGGCACCACCCAAGCCCATGCCAACACCTACCGCCCAGTAAAACTCACTGTCCTCATAGGTCGGCTTGTTCGCGGCCATGACCGCCTCAGAAAGGGCCGTGCCTGCCCCTGCTTCCGCTGCGGTGAGGCCAGCCATTCCGGCCTTGCCAAACCGGGCACCGATAGCAGCCGGGGCACCTACGCCGAAGGATGCAGCAGAGACGCCCGCAGCCGCAGCCCATGCGAGCGGGTCAGTCAGGCCAGCGGCTACAGAAAGAGCCGTGCCGCCCCAGCCCATCCCTGCCAGACGCTGCTCAGCGGCTAGGGTCTTCTCCAGAGATGCCCGGATGCCTTCCGCCTGCTTCATGGAGTACGCACCGGAGAAGCGGTCCCAGTATCGCTCCGGGATGCCATCGGTGAGCTTTTCCATGGTGTCCATGTCCAGCCGGAACTTCGGGTCCGGTGCCCACTCGGGCTTATCCTGCCAGAGCTGCGCAAGGGACCATTGGGTGTATACGGCGTCCTTGGTGGCCTGCCACAGGTTGACATCTCCGGCAGCGTCCTCACGCTCCTGCGCCTGAGCACGAAGCTCCGCCTCAGTGAAGGGCACCACCGGAGCGGAGGCGTCCATGGCATTCACGGCATTCCCTGAGGAGCCCACCCGGTATTCCGAAGACCCACCGCCGATGCCCAAGGTGGTCACCGGAGGAGGCGTTACGCCGGTCATGAGCCCGAACGCGGTGTTGGCGAACTGGAGCCGCCCGGAATAGTTATGCCCGTTCCGGGGTGTGTTCGGGGTCCAGCCTTGGGGACGCTCAAAGCCGATGAAGGCCGCTGTTGCCTCGTCCACAGTCTTGGCATTCATCAGGGCATTGAACGCCTTGGTCTCCTTCGTGCGAAGCTCAAGGTCCACCATCTCAAGCTGAGTGGTCAGGTCATACGGGTCTTTGCCCTGCGCCTTCGCCCATGCGGTCAGAGGTTCCCACCGGTCGGGGTGCCACTGGGCAATGCCCTTGGCCTTCCCGCCGTCACCCACTGCATCCGTGCGGAAGGAGCTTTCGCCCATGAGGTTGCCGACGATGCCCGCCGCTTGGGCATGGGAGTAGCCCTTGGACATGAAGAAGTCGAATGCCGTGCGGACGGCGGGGTTCTGCTGCATTTTTGAGGTGTCCTTAGAAATCTGTGGAAAATCGCCGCGTTGTGAGGCGTTCTAAGGTGGGCCGTAATTGACGCCGCGCTGGCCCGGTGCCGTCTCGCGTGCCTCTTCGTTCAGCAGGTAGCCGCCCGTCTTACGAATAGACGGGAGGACTTCGCGGGTGACCCAATCCTGGAACTTGCGGGCCTCCGGTTTGTCGGAGCGCATGATGAGCTTGTAGAGGCCGCTTTCGGAGACGGTGTTGACGTGACTGCCACGGAAACCCTTAATCTGAGTAAGGGTTATTTCGTCACGTCCGATGTTCCTGAGCGCGTTCGTCACTTGGGAAAGACCAAGGATGCGGCACACGTCAGCCGCAACGAACCACGGCTGGCCGTCGATCTCGACTACGCGAACGGTGTTGGAGAGGTAGCACTCAAATTTAAGGGCTACTAAACCGCCCCCGTCAGATACGGCAGGCGCTCTTGCAGGGCCACCAGAAACGCCCTAAGCTATTCCTTGGCCGGAGCCGAAAGGCCACGAGCCCCCTTTGCTAGAGGGTGAAAATCAGGGTCACGGTAAGCGACACCGTGGCCCTTTTACATTTCCAGAGGTGAAGCCCTTGTCAGTCCGTGGGCATCCCTAGGCCATCGACGCGCCGACACTCCAGCCCACCCAAGCCGCAGCCGCCCAGCATGCTACCCTGATCGGGAAGGCAAAGTATGAGACGCGCAGCAGCATGTTCATGAACTGGCTGGAGGAGCAGAGTATCGCGTGGACCGCGCCAAACGCCGCATTGACTGCAATGTAGGTTCCAATACCAGCGAGAACGGCAAGAACCATTACCGCGCCCCCTCAACCGAAAGGACGCCCTGAATGCGGCCTGCATAGAACTCGACGTTCATTGCATCCGTCCTGTCCATGCCAAAGCCCACGGCAGTTTCCCGCCATTCAATCCACAGGCTGCGGCTGGTGAACGGCAGGTGGAGAAAGAGGCCGTGCCCGGCAAAGCCGAAGCGGTGGGTGATGCCGTCCCGGATGTTCAAGGCAAGGTCACGGGCTGCGGCTGCGAAGAAGTGCATAGGATGTTCCAATCAAAACTGCTGTTGAGGAATGGGGCATGGAAGCCCCCAAGGGGACGCACGAAGGCATAGCGATGGCCCCGCCTGTGGAAGAGACAGGAAAACCGGATGCTGTTCATGAGCCCACCGTGGGGCTCCTTATGCGCTTTCCTTGATCATCAGCGGAATTGCCGGAACCTTCCGAATTTCCCTTGCAAGACCGGGCAGCATTGCTTGGCTCTTGCCATATCCCTCACTGGATTTTCCAGAAGCGCGTCCCGTGATGTACATCCGGGCGGCATCGGTAACACCCCCGTTCATGCACTGGTCCTCAAACAGGTGCCGCCATCCGTGATTGGGCGCAAGTTCGGCACGTACAATGCGCAGCTTGTCCCGTACCCACTCCGCAATATTGGCTTGTGCGCGTGTGGGGAAAATGCGCAGCGCAGGCCGCCCGGAGAGGCTGGCGATGAAATCCACCAGTCCCTCCCTGATCACCTCAGGATGGACAGGAACAACCCGCTCGCTTGCTCTGGTCTTGAGGGTCTTCCCCCCTGCGGTTGTCAGCCGGTAGAAAAAGTCCTGCCCGACATGGAAGAAATCCCCCGGCGTCAATTGGGCAAGTTCATTGATGCGGGCACCTGAATAAGCGGTCATCCAAGGAAGCCAGCGCAGGTCCGGGGAACTCTCCAGCCGTGCTGCCGTGAGGACGCGGGCCGCTTCTTCCATGGTGAAGGTACGGGCATCACTCGCCACTGTCTGGAAGGCTGGCGCTTTGACGATGGCAAGCGGGTTCCCGGATGGATAAAGCTCCCCTAGGCTATGCTGCCGCGCCCACTCGACCACAGTGCGCAGGTTCTGTAACCGCTGCTTGATGGTGTTGTTCGATAGCTCCCCCTTTTCCAGCATGTCCCGCTTCCAAGCATCGGCTTCCCTTGCTGTGATGTTTGCAGCATCAGGACTGCCCCGGAACTCGCAGAACCCGGCAGCGGCTATCTGGAACTTCTTCACAGTTGCCCCCCGGAGGGCCACCGCGTCACGCCCCGCAGAGCGCCTGCGGACTTCCTCTGAGATAACCGCCTCAAGAGTGAGGGCGTTCCCCGTCTCGCTCTGCTTCGGAGTTGAGGCAGCAACGGCAGCAGGGGGCACAAACTCAGGGTAACGGTTAGTCTCGCCTGTGTCGGAATAGTCGCCTAGGGCCTTCCTGAGGTTGACGCCCGCAGCCTCATCAAGGGCTGCTGCTGCCAGCTCAATGAGTTTCCACCGCTGTTGAGGGCTTACAGAAAGGCCGCGCTGGGCCAGCTTCACATCTGCAAATTGCCCGAAGCGGTTCTCCATATCCGCAAGCTTCGTCTCATCGGAAGCGATCTTGAGAGGATGAACGCGCCCTGCTCGTGCTTTTGTGTTCCATTCGATGACAGCCGCCCATGTCGATGCGTTCCCCGGTTCGTCATCAAACGCCTCAACAAAGGCGCTCCGAACCTCACCAGCAAGTGCAAGCAGTTGCTTATGGCTCAGCACCACGGGTGGCGATGAGAGCGCCTGCAATACGCTCTGGAGGACGGCATAGGCTTCCCCGAAGCGGGCCTTGGCTGTAGCTGCGTCTGCCGTGTCGAGGGATAGCTTCACGGTGTCGCTGATCTTCACGGCCTTCCACGTTCCCGCAACAGGGAGGAAAGCTGTTCGCCCCCGCACCTGCTTTGCCAGATGCGAAGGGACGCGGATGCGAAGATAGTAGCGTCTGCCGATAAGGGCTGGAGAGGGCATCAAAAGGCTCATTGTGTACCACCGCTGTGTACCAGTCAGGCGGTCAGAACTCCAGCAATTCCAGAATATTCAATCATTTCAAAGGCTTGAAATGGTGGGCGGTGAGAGACTCGAACTCCCGACATCCTCGGTGTAAACGAGGCGCTCTACCAACTGAGCTAACCGCCCGGCACTGATGGCCAGCCGGATCAGGGCGATCCGGAAGCCCGTCTTTTAGGGGCAATGATCCGGCTTGGCAAGGGCCAAGGGACCTTCAAGCGCTTTTCCTGAGGGCTCTGGATAACCTGTTGATGGCGGCGCGGCAGACGCGCTTCAGATGGCGGAAAACCGAGGTTTCACACCTTCCCGCAATGAGCTTTCCTGATTGCGGCCTGCTCAAGCCCTTGCGGCGTTGGAGCATTTTCAGGGCGGGATACGCCGGCATCGCAAGACCTGGCTTTACAGCCACCGGTGCCAGCCGCAGGTACCCGCCTCTCCCCTGCCCGCTTCCCTCTTGCCCGGCGGAACGGAAAAACCCGCGTATGGAGACCATACGCGGGTTTTCGGGCGGGTTGAGCACCAGGCTCCGGATGCAGATGCTGCCGGGACGCGGCGGCTCAGCGCCGCACGGGCTTTACCGTGCCGCCCGAAGGCGGCCCGGTAAAGGCTCCGGAACTGCCTTAGGCGTTCACGGCGTCCTTGAGGCCCTTGCCGGCCTTGAACTTCGGCGTCTTGGAAGCCGGGATCTGGATCGTTTCGCCAGTGCGCGGGTTGCGGCCTTCGGTGGCTGCACGCTCGGAAACCGAGAAGTTGCCAAAGCCGATGATGCGGACTTCGTCACCGCCCTTGAGCGCCTGGGTCACGGCGTCGAACGTGGCGTCGACGGCTTCACCGGCCTGAGCCTTGGTCAGGCCAGTCTTCTCAGCCACGGCCGCGATCAGATCGTTCTTGTTCATAGCAGTCCCTTTCTACAAAACGGCGGAAAGCAGGCGATTCTCGCCAAAGCCGCTGGCCGGAAATTCGTGCGAAACAGACGGCAAAGCAAGCCATTTTTTCGCAGAAAACCGCCGTTTTCACCCGATTCTCCAAGAAAAAAGCCCCGGCACAGGCCGGGGCTCCCATTATTTCATGCATTCACGCTTCAATGGGCAATCAAACCGGATGCATCATCGTCGCTGGAACGCTGATCAGAAGTTGCAGCCGCCTGGGCCGCCTCATCCCATTCGATCGCCTCCGGCATGCGCAACAGGGCCGTCTTCAGGACCTGCTCCATGCTGGAAACCGGGATGATTTCCATCCCGTTCTTCACGCTGTCCGGAATATCCGCCAGATCCTTGGCGTTGTCTTCCGGGATCATGACGGTCTTGATGCCGCCGCGCAGCGCGGCCAGAAGCTTCTCCTTCAGCCCGCCGATCGGCAGGATGCGGCCGCGCAGGGTGATCTCGCCCGTCATCGCCACATCACGGCGGACCGGAATGCCGGTCATGACCGAAATGACGGCGGTGGCCATGGCGATGCCCGCAGACGGGCCATCCTTCGGCGTCGCGCCTTCCGGCACGTGCACGTGGATGTCGCGCTTGTCGAACAGCGGCGGCTGAATGCCGAAGTCGACGGCACGCGAGCGCACATAAGACGCAGCGGCGGAGATGGACTCCTTCATCACGTCGCGCAGGTTGCCCGTCACCGTCATCTTGCCCTTGCCGGGCATCATGACGCCTTCGATGGTGAGCAGTTCGCCGCCGACTTCCGTCCAAGCAAGCCCGGTGACCACACCGACCTGATCCTCGAGCTCTGCCTGGCCATAGCGGTAGCGCGGCACGCCGAGATACTTCTCGACCAGTTCCTCATCCACGGCGACCGTCTTCACGCCGGTCATGAGGATGTCCTTCACCGCCTTACGGGCCAGCGTTGCCAGTTCGCGCTCAAGATTACGCACGCCCGCCTCACGGGTGTAGCGGCGAATCACGAAACGCAGGGCCTCTTCGCTGACGGAGAACTCTCCGTCCTTCAGGCCATGGTCCTTTTCGGACTTCGGCAGCAGGTGGCGGCGGGCGATCTCCAGCTTCTCATCTTCCGTGTAACCGGCGATGCGGATGATCTCCATACGGTCCATCAGCGGGCCGGGGATATTCAGCGTGTTGGCCGTCGTCACGAACATCACGTCCGAAAGGTCATATTCGACCTCCAGATAGTGGTCCATGAAGGTGCTGTTCTGCTCAGGATCCAGCACTTCCAGCAGCGCCGAAGACGGGTCGCCACGGAAGTCCATGCCCATCTTGTCGATTTCGTCGAGCAAGAAGAGCGGGTTGGAGCGCTTGGCCTTCTTCATCGACTGGATGACCTTGCCGGGCATCGAGCCGATGTAGGTGCGGCGGTGGCCGCGAATCTCGGCTTCGTCGCGCACGCCGCCCAGCGAGATGCGCACGAATTCGCGTCCCGTTGCCTTGGCGATGGACTTGCCGAGCGAGGTCTTGCCGACGCCCGGAGGGCCGACGAGGCAGAGGATCGGCCCCTTCAGCTTGTTGGCGCGGGCCTGCACGGCGAGATACTCGACGATGCGCTCCTTGACCTTGTCGAGACCGAAGTGATCGGTGTCCAGCACCTTTTCAGCCAGTGACAGATCGTGCTTGACCTTGCTCTTCTTGCCCCAGGGAATGCCGAGAATCCAGTCCAGATAGTTGCGCACCACGGTGGCTTCCGCCGACATGGGGCTCATCTGCTTCAGCTTCTTGACTTCGGCCTGGGCACGCTCGCGCGCTTCCTTGCTGAGCTTGGTCTTCTTGATGCGCTCTTCCAGTTCGGCCAGCTCGTCACGGCCATCCTCGCCGTCGCCAAGCTCCTTCTGGATCGCCTTCATCTGCTCGTTGAGATAGTACTCGCGCTGGGTCTTTTCCATCTGGCGCTTGACGCGCGAGCGAATGCGCTTTTCCACCTGCAGGACGGAGATCTCGCTCTCCATCAGCCCCAGCACGCGCTCCAGACGCTCGGCCACCGAAACGATGGCGAGAATGTCCTGCTTCTCCGGGATCTTGATGGCCAGATGCGAGGCAATGGTATCGGCCAGCTTCGAGTAGTCCTCGATCTGGTTGATGGTGCCCAGAACCTCCGGCGAGACCTTCTTGTTCAGCTTCACATAGTTCTCGAACTCGGCAACGACGGAGCGCGCCAGAGCTTCGATCTCGATGTTCTCGCCGTCCTTCTCGGGCAGCACGACAGCCTCGGCCTCGTAGAAGTCCTCGCGGCCGGTGTAATTGGTGATCTTGGCGCGGGCACCGCCTTCGACCAGCACCTTGACGGTGTTGTCGGGCAGCTTCAGCAGCTGCAGCACCGTCGCCAGCGTGCCGACCTCATAGATCTGATCCGTGGCCGGATCATCATCCGCCGCGTTGATCTGGGTGGCCAGAAGAATGTGCTTGTCGGACGTCATGACCTCTTCGAGGGCGCGGATCGATTTTTCCCGGCCGACAAACAGGGGCACGATCATGTGCGGAAACACGACAATGTCGCGCAGCGGCAGCACGGGATAAACCGTCTTTTCCGCCTCGTTGAGGGAGCGCGTTTCAGATTCGCTCATGTCCATTCCTTTCTTGCCGCACGCCTGTGTCCCGGGAGGGGGGACCGCATGCAGCGCTTTTGGGATGGCCCTCCGGTCCCGGGGTGGTCCGGATGAGGGCCGGCTGATCCCGCCTCACATGAGCACGAATGTCAGCCGCCAAACCATCGTCATGGTCTATTAGGTGGACACCCGCACCATGGGTGTCAAGGCAAGGCAGCAATATCCCTTCAGCTTGCCTGTTGACGACCGGGCCGCAATCCGCCCTCCCCCGCCAGACGCAGCGAAAAACCGTCATTCCGCGCCCCGGACGAAACAGAAATGCCGCCCCGAGGCGGCATTTCAGAACTGCGTGAACGCAAGGCCGGAAGGCTCAGGCGCTCGTTGCCGTGGTCTCGGCGCGGTCCTCGTAGATGTAGAGCGGACGGGCCTTGCCATCCACCACTTCCGGCGAGATGACAACTTCCTTGACGCCCTTGAGGCCGGGCAGCTCGTACATGGTGTCGAGCAGGATGGCCTCCAGGATGGAGCGCAGGCCGCGGGCACCCGTCTTGCGCTCGATGGCGCGGCGGGAAATCGCCTTGAGAGCCTCGTCGTGGAAGGTCAGTTCCACGTTCTCCATCTCGAACAGGCGCTGGTACTGCTTGACCAGAGCGTTCTTCGGCTCGGTCAGGATCGTCACCAGCGCTTCCTCATCGAGGTCTTCCAGCGTGGCGATGACCGGCAGACGGCCGACGAATTCCGGGATCAGGCCGAACTTCAGCAGATCCTCGGGCTCCAGCTCGGAGAACAGCTCGCCGATGCGGCGGTCTTCCGGGCCCACCACATTGGCCTTGAAGCCGATGGTGGACTTGCGGCCGCGGTCGGAGATGATCTTGTCGAGACCGGCAAAGGCGCCGCCGCAGATGAACAGGATGTTGGTCGTGTCCACCTGCAGGAATTCCTGCTGGGGATGCTTGCGCCCGCCCTGCGGCGGAACGGAAGCCACGGTGCCTTCCATGATCTTCAGCAGGGCCTGCTGCACGCCTTCGCCCGACACGTCGCGGGTGATGGACGGGTTGTCGGCCTTGCGGCTGATCTTGTCCACCTCGTCGATGTAGACGATGCCGCGCTGCGCCCGCTCGACATTGTAGTCGGCGGCCTGAAGCAGCTTGAGGATGATGTTCTCCACGTCCTCGCCCACGTAGCCGGCTTCCGTCAGCGTGGTGGCATCGGCCATGGTGAAGGGCACATCCAGGATGCGCGCGAGCGTCTGGGCCAGCAGCGTCTTGCCGCAGCCGGTGGGGCCGCAAAGCAGGATGTTGGACTTGGCCAGTTCGACGTCGTTGTTCTTGCTGGCGTGATTCAGGCGCTTGTAGTGGTTGTGAACCGCCACGGACAGCACCTTCTTGGCGCTGTTCTGCCCGATCACGTAGTCATCGAGGACACGGCGAATCTCTTGCGGCGTCGGAATCCCGTCGCGCGATTTCACCAGCGAGGACTTGTTCTCCTCGCGTATGATGTCCATGCACAGCTCGACACATTCATCGCAGATGAAAACAGTCGGACCGGCGATCAGCTTGCGAACTTCATGCTGGCTCTTGCCGCAGAACGAGCAGTAGAGCGTATTCTTGGAGTCGCTGCCGCTGGCCTTCGTCATCTATTCAACCCCGCAGGTTCCGGAAGGGGCACGCCCCTTCCTTTCTGTCTCCCGAAGCTGGCCCGTCCAGCCGCTCCGGTTCCGGTCCGAGACCGCATTTCCGGCCTTTACGAACAAACATGCTCCATGCTTCGCCCGTAAAGATCAACATTCGTTTAAGCCGGTCATCCAAACAATGACCTGTTGAAGGAAGAGGAGCCGGCAAAGCTCCCTTCCCTCATACCCCTCAGGCGCTTTCGCCGCCAGAGAGGCTGTTGCGGTCGGCAATCACATTGTCGATGATGCCGAATTCCTTTGCCGTTTCCGCCGTCATGAAGTTGTCGCGCTCAAGAGCCTCTTCCACCTGGTCGAGGGTCTGGCCCGTGTGCTTCACGTAGATTTCATTCAGGCGGCGCTTCAGGCTCAGGATTTCCTTCGCATGCAGCATGATGTCGGACGCCTGGCCACGGAACCCGCCGGACGGCTGGTGCACCATGACGCGCGCGTTCGGCAGCGCAAAGCGGGAACCCTTGTGGCCGGCTGCCAGCAGCAGCGAGCCCATCGAGGCGGCCTGGCCGATGCAGAGCGTCGACACTTCCGGCCGGATGAACTGCATGGTGTCATAGATCGCAAGGCCGGCCGTCACGAGGCCGCCGGGCGAATTGATGTAGATCGAGATTTCCTTCGTCGGGTTTTCCGACTCAAGGAACAGCAGCTGCGCGCAGATCAGCGTCGCCATATGATCCTCGACCGGGCCGGTGAGGAAAATGATGCGTTCCTTCAGGAGGCGCGAGTAGATGTCGAAGGCCCGTTCGCCGCGGCTGGTCTGCTCGACGACCATCGGCACGAGCGTGTTCGTGTAGAATTCGACAGGATCCTGCATACCTCATCCATCTTCTGGCTTTGCCGCCCGCAGGCCACCGGGGCGCGGGCAGACAGCGTTGAAACGCATCTTCGTCAGTCAGGCACCGCACCGTTGCGCGGCCCTTTGAGTCGAAAAAAGCGACACCCATACATAGGGGATGCCGCCAGCAACTCAAGACTGTTGCAGATGCGGCGTGAAGGCAAGGTTAAAGCCCCCACGCCGCATCGCCAAGTCCCTATGGGATCAGTTCGAGGCAGCCTCGTCCTCGTCCTCGGCGACGAGCTTCTCCAGCTCTTCCTTGGTGACGGTCTTGTCGGTCACCTTGGCGAGGGAGAGGATGAAGTCGACGACCTTTTCCTCATAGATCGGAGCGCGCAGCGAGGCGAGAGCCTGCGGATTGCTCTTGTAGAACTCGAACACCTGACGCTCCTGGCCGGGGAACTGGCGCACGCGGTCATAGAGCGCGCGCTGGACTTCCTCGTCCGTCACTTCGATCTTGTTCTTCTCGCCGATCTCGGAGAGCACCAGACCCAGGCGCACGCGGCGCTCGGCAATCTTGCGGTAGTCAGCCTTGGCGGCCTCTTCCGTGGTGCCTTCCTCTTCGAAGGTCTTGCCGTTGCGCTTCATGTCGGCCTCGACCTGATTCCAGATGTTCTGGAATTCGGTCTCGAGCAGCTTGGACGGCAGTTCGAACGAATAGGCTTCGTCCATCTTGTCCAGCAGCTGGCGCTTGATGCGCTGACGGGTCATGGCGCCGAACTGGCTCTCGATCTGGCCGCGGATGATGCCCTTCAGGCTGTCCAGCGACTCAAGGCCGAGGCTCTTGGCGAAGTCTTCGTCGATCTTCACGTCACCGGGAGCGGCAACGTCCTTCAGGACGATGTCGAAGGTGACTTCCTTGCCGGCGAGCTGCGCGGCCGGGTAGTCTTCCGGGAAGGTCACGGAGATGACCTTTTCCTCACCCTGCTTCATGCCGAGGACGCCTTCCTCGAAGCCGGGGATGAACTGGCCGGAGCCAAGCACCAGCTGGCCGTTCTCGTCAGCGCCGCCGTCGAAGGGAACGCCGTCGAGCTTGCCGAGGTAGGACATGGTGACGCGGTCGCCGTTTTCGGCAACGGCGCCTTCGCCCTTGCTTTCGAACGGACGGTTGCTCTCGGCGATCGAGGAGACCTGCTCCATCACGCCTTCTTCGGAGATCTCGACGACCGGACGCTCGATCTCGATGCCGGAGAAGTCGATGATGTCGAACTGCGGCAGCAGGTCGTAGCTCATCTTGAAGGCGAGGTCGGCATTGCCTTCCAGGATCGCCTCTGCCTCGTTGTCCGGCAGATCGATCTCGGGCTGCAGGGCCGGGCGCTCGTTGCGCTCTTCAATGGCCTTCTGGCTCGTTTCCTGAATCGTGTTGCTCAGGATCTCGGCCATGGCCTGACGGCCGTACATGCGCTTCAGATGCGCGGCCGGGACCTTGCCCGGACGGAAGCCGTTGATGCGCACCTTGGACTTCAGTTCGTCGAGGTACGTGTCAAGCTTGGCCGCCAGTTCGGTCGCCGGAATAACGACTTTCAGTTCGCGCTTGAGGCCCTCGGAAAGGGTTTCGGTCACCTGCATGGTAGTATGCTTCGTCCTCGGTATGGAACCAGCGTTCCATCTTCGTGTTTTCGATCAGCCCATGACGGGCCTCTTTGAAAGGGGGGCCGCTACGCTCTGGACCAGTTCATCTCTGGACCGGTTGCCCAGATCGGCTGCCTGCGGCCGGCACTCCTCAAGACCCATGACTTGGTGCGGGCGGAGGGACTTGAACCCCCACGGCTTACGCCACCAGAACCTAAATCTGGCGTGTCTACCAGTTCCACCACGCCCGCGACGGCCCTGAACATGATGCAGTCAGGCCTTGCGAGCCGGAACGGCAGGATCATGCCCGGGGCATTGAGTCTGGAACGCTTTCCGGACGGCAGGTCACTTCCCGCCGCAAAAAACGCTCAACAGCGCCCGTAGCCAAGGCGGGGCCTCTATAGCACCCGTCCCTGCCGCATCAAAGCAAAAATGGCGGCAGCGGCCATTTCTACGCGGAAAGCTCCTGCACCACATCCTTCAGAGCCGGCAAAAGGTCGTCGGCGATCAGCCCGGCCCCGGCAATCTCCGCCGCGCGGCCGTGCATCCACACCCCCATGGCAGCCGCCTCGAAGGCAGGCAGGCCTTGCGCCAGGAGCCCGGTCACGATCCCCGCCAGCACATCGCCGGAGCCTGCCGTCGCCAGCCAGGGCGTGCCATTGGCATTGATGACCGCCCGCCCGTCCGGCGCGGCAATCACCGTATCGGCACCCTTGTATATAATGACAGAGCGGCTGCGCTGCGCCGCGGCACGGGCCGCATCCAGCTTGCCGAGACCGGACACGGGCGGCGGCAAATCCGGGAAAAGCCGGCCGAATTCGCCCGCATGCGGCGTCAGCACTGGCGGCTGCGCACCGCCGCGCACCCTTTTTTCAATGGTAACGAAAAGAGGTGTTTCCGTTCCTGCAAAACTCGAAAGCGCATCGGCATCCAGCACCAGCCCCTTGCCGGAGGCCACAAGATCCAGCACCAGCGCCTGCGTCTCCGCCCCAAGCCCTGCGCCGGGACCATAGACAAGCGACGTGATGCGGCTGTCCGACAGAAGTCCGGTCAGCGCCTCGTCCCCGCGCAAGGGGTGCAGCATGACGGTGGTCAGATGGTTCGCCAGAACCATCGTGGCGGAAGGCTCGCAGGCAACCGTCACCAGCCCCGCCCCGCTGCGCAGCGCCGCCATGGCCGACAGGCGTATGGCGCCGGTGGCATGAGCCGGACCGGAGAGGGCCACCGCATGGCCACGGGAGAACTTGTGCCCGTCCACCCGCGGCCTTGGCACAAGAGCACCCCATACATCCGGCCCATTGCGCCAGCATCCCGGCCCGCCTGCCGTCAGAACCGTTTCATTGGCAATGCCGATATCGCAAACCTCGACCTCACCACACAGAACACGGCCCGGCAGCAGCAGATGCCCGGGCTTCATCCGGCAGAAGGTGACAGTGCGCGCGGCCTTGACGGCAACGCCCCTCACCTCCCCCGTCGCGCCATCAAGTCCGCTCGGCACATCAACGCTCAGCACCGGCAGGCCCGAGGCATTGAGGCCGTTGACCAGTTCCAGTTCATATCCACTGACAGGACGGGAAAGCCCTGCGCCAAAGAGCGCATCGATCACCAGCGGAGCGCCTGTTCCTGCACTCTCATGAAAGGGATTGGCACCTGCCTCCAGAAACCGGATGCCATCGGCCGCTTCTTCGCCCATGCGGCGCCAGGCACTCCAGGCATCGCCCGAAAGCTGCTCCGGCTGCCCGCACAGAAGCAGCATCACCGGCACCCCCTCAAGCGCCAGAAGCCGGGCGGCAACGAAGCCGTCGCCGCCATTGTTGCCGGGCCCGCAGAGCACCAGCACGCCCTGCCCCGGTGCCAGCATGGCCCGTGCCGCATCGGCCACACCGCGCCCGGCGCGCTCCATCAGTTCGATCCCCGGCGTTCCCGCCTCGATCGTCAGCGCGTCTGCGCGGCGCATTTCCTGCGGAGTGAGCAATTCAACACCCGGCACCATGACATATCCCCATCCGCCTTCCCTGACGGGCGCCAGAGTTGCCAATAGAAGCCGCACACGCAAGCCCCTTTGCCACCCACCAATCCGCCCTTTCCAGCCCGGCACCAGCACAAGAAATGGCTGACTGCACAATAAGGCATCAACTTGAGCAAAAAACGGGCAGCAAATCCGCTTGGCGGAACCATCAGGATCGGCCACAGTGTCCGCAATGCCCCTTTTTTTGGCGCTTTCGGGTGGTGAGAAAAGTTGGCACGCGTCGTGCAAGAGAGGGGGCAACAACGGGCCTCCCCGATCGCGCGATCCGGACCCCGCCGCAGAAACGTGCCAGCCAATGGCCACCGAAACGGAGAGAGACGCAAGACGATGAAAAAGATCGAGGCGATCATCAAACCCTTCAAGCTCGACGAGGTGAAGGAAGCGCTGCAGGAAGTGGGTCTTCAGGGCATCACCGTGACCGAGGCCAAGGGCTTCGGCCGCCAGAAGGGCCACACCGAACTGTACCGCGGCGCAGAATATGTCGTCGACTTCCTGCCGAAGGTGAAGGTCGAAATCGTCCTCGCCGACGAGATGGTGGAAAAGGCCGTTGACGCGATTCGCAATGCAGCCCAGACCGGGCGCATCGGCGACGGCAAGATCTTCGTCTCCAATATCGAGGAAGCCGTCCGCATCCGCACCGGCGAGTCCGGCGTGGACGCCATCTGAAGCCTCTCAATCCGTTTCGCGGGGATACCCCGCTCCCGAGTTTCGCATCCGCAAAGCCGCTGCGCCCGTGGCGCAGGCCCTCAGGTTGCGAGAATAGCCCACGTGAAAACAGAACACATAGGGAAGTGAATAATGACCACCGCTGCTGATATCCTTAAGGAAATCAAGGACAAGGACATCAAGTTCGTCGACCTGCGCTTCACCGACCCGCGCGGCAAGCTGCAGCACGTCACCATGGACGTTGGCCTCGTTGACGAAGACATGTTCGCTGAAGGCGTTGCCTTCGACGGCTCTTCCATCGCCGGCTGGAAGGCGATCGACGCCTCCGACATGACCCTGGTGCTGGACCCGTCCTCGGCGCACATCGACCCGTTCTTCGCGCAGCCGACCCTTGTCATCCTGTGTGACATCGTCGACCCGCGCACCGGCGAGACCTACAACCGCGATCCGCGCTCCATCGCCAAGAAGGCAGAAGCCTACGTCAAGACCGGCGGCTTCGGCGACACCATCTTCTTTGGCCCGGAAGCTGAATTCTTCATCTTCGACGACGTGCGTTTCGCCTCCGAGCCGTACAACACGGGCTTCAAGCTGGACAGCAACGAGCTGCCGAGCAACCTCGACACCGAATATGAAGCCGGCAACCTCGGCCACCGTCCGCGCGTCAAGGGCGGCTACTTCCCGGTCCCGCCGATCGACAGCTGCCAGGACATGCGTTCCGAGATGCTGACCGTCATGGCCGAGATGGGCGTGTCCGTTGAAAAGCACCACCACGAAGTGGCTGCTGCACAGCACGAGCTGGGCGTGAAGTTCAACACCATGACCACCTGCGCCGACCACATGCAGATCTACAAGTATGTGGTTCACCAGGTCGCCAACGCTTACGGCAAGACCGCAACCTTCATGCCGAAGCCGATCTTCGGTGACAACGGTTCGGGCATGCACTGCCACCAGTCCATCTGGCGCGATGGCAAGCCGCTGTTCGCCGGCAACCTCTACGCTGACCTCAGCGAAATGTGCCTGTACTACATCGGCGGCATCCTGAAGCACGCCAAGGCCCTGAACGCCTTCACCAACCCGTCGACCAACTCCTACAAGCGTCTGGTCCCGGGCTACGAAGCTCCGGTTCTGCTCGCCTATTCCTCGGGCAACCGTTCGGCCTCCTGCCGCATCCCGTACACCTCTTCGCCGAAGGCAAAGCGCATCGAAGTCCGCTTCCCGGATCCGACCGCGAACCCCTACCTCGCCTTCGCTGCGCAGCTGATGGCCGGTCTCGATGGCATCAAGAACAAGATCCATCCGGGCGACGCCATGGACAAGAACCTGTACGACCTGCCGCCGGAAGAGCTGGCCGAGATCCCGACCGTCTGCGGCTCGCTGCGTGAAGCCCTGCAGTCGCTGGATGCCGACCGCGAGTTCCTCAAGGCCGGCGGCGTGTTCGACGACGACTTCATCGACAGCTACATCGAGCTGAAGATGGAAGAGAACATGCGCTACGAAATGACTCCGCATCCGGTCGAGTTCGACATGTACTACTCTGCATAAGCCTTTCAGGCAGCAGATGCGGAAAGCCGGGCCTCGCGCCCGGCTTTCTCGTTTCAGGCCCTTCGGCACCCGTCAGGCCGCGTCCGGCAACCTGATACGATTTACAACGGCTGCCTGCCGGTATAGAGCCAGACACACCAAGTCACCTCCCGAACATCCAGCGCGTGGAAACGTTACATGAGCGAGTACAAGTCCGGTTTTCTGAAGGTCCTCAACGAGCGCGGCTTCATTCACCAGATGTCCGACGCAGAGGGCCTCGACAAGCTGCTCTCGACCGAGACCGTGACCGCCTATATCGGCTTTGACTGCACGGCGCCGAGCCTTCATGCCGGTTCGCTCGTCACCATCATGATGCTCTACTGGCTGCAGCAGACAGGTCACCGGCCGATCGCGCTGATGGGGTCTGGCACCACCCGCGTCGGCGACCCGACCGGCAAGGACGAAAGCCGCAAGATCCTGTCCGACGAGGACATCGAGACGAACAAGGCCGGTATCCGCAAGATCTTCGACAAGCTGCTCACCTTCGGTGACGGCCCGAAGGATGCCATCATGCTGGACAATGCCGACTGGCTGATGAAGCTGAACTATGTGGAGTTCCTGCGCGATATCGGGCGCCATTTCTCGGTCAACCAGATGATCCAGCGCGACAGCGTGCGTCTGCGGCTGGAGCGCGAGCAGCACCTGTCCTTCCTGGAATTCAACTACATGCTGCTGCAGGGCTACGACTATCTGGAGATCTACCAGCAGACCGGCTGCCGCCTGCAGATGGGCGGCTCCGACCAGTGGTCCAATATTCTCTCCGGCGTCGATCTGGTGCGCCGCAAGGCAGGCGTGGAGGCCTTCGCCCTCACCGCCCCGCTGCTGACCACCGCCTCCGGCGCCAAGATGGGCAAGACCGCCGCAGGCGCTGTCTGGCTCAATGCCGACCAGCTGTCGCCCTATGACTACTGGCAGTACTGGCGTAACACCGAGGACGCGGATGTGGAGCGCTTCATGAAGCTCTTCACCGTGCTGCCGCTGGACGAGATCGCCCGCCTTGCAGCGCTGCAGGGCGCGGAGATCAACGAAGCCAAGAAGATCCTCGCCACCGAAGCCACCGCCATGATCCATGGCCGCGAGGCTGCTGAGGCCGCTGCCGAAACCGCCCGCCGCGCCTTTGAGGAAGGCCAGACGGCCGAGGGCCTGCCGACCGTCGAACTGCCGCAGGCCGAGCTGGAGGCTGGCCTCGGTGTTCTTGCCGCCTTCGTGCGTGCAGGCCTTTGTGCCTCCAACGGCGAAGCCCGGCGCAACATCACCGGCGGCGCGCTGAAGGTGAATGACGAGACCGTCACCGACGACAAGCGCAGCCTGTCCGTGGCCGACATCACCGGCGAAGGCGTGATCAAGCTCTCCATGGGCAAGAAGAAGCACGTGCTGCTGCGCCCGGCCTGATCTGCTACCACATGGCAATCCAGAAGGCCCGGCCCGCAAGGTCCGGGCCTTCTGTTTATGCGCGGCCAGTGTGCCGGAACCTGCCTGGCGGCCCGCTCCTCAGCGGAACTCGAACATCTTGCGGAAAATGCCCGGTGCAATGGCCGAGACCGGATTGACCGTGAGCTGCGGCGCGCTGATGGGGCCAGCGAGACGGTAGGTCACGCCAAAAAGCCCTTCGTCCGAACCGCCACCGAGGGCAAAGCCGAGCAGCGGGATCTTGCTGAACAGGTTGTTGAGCGCAAAGACCGGCACATAGGTCCCCGTCAACGCCAGTGTCCGCTGGCCGAGATCGACCTCGCCCGTCACCGTGCCGCCGACGACAGCCCCCTGCATCAGGCCTTCCTCGACTGTGATGATTTCGCCCTTGCGCGAAAACCGCAGGTCCAGCCGGTCAAACGAGGCTTCCCCGGCACGCACCGACTGGGTGACCACCACGGCCCCGGTGTCACTGCGCGCGGCGACGGGCAGTTCGGCCAGCTTCCGGATCGCCGGATCTTCCGTGATCGACAGATTGCGCACGCCGAATGTGCCGAACCATTGGGTCTCCTCCGGCATGGAAATCAGCAAGGTACCGGTCCCCCCGCGCATGCGCGGATAGACGTCCAGAAAACGCAGGATAGCGCCCGTATCGGCGAAATCGCCGCTGGCAGCGCGCGTGTCGCCCTTGCCGCTGATCTCGAAATGAAAGGCACCACGGTTGTTGGTGGCGCCCTTCAGCGCCAGGGTTCCGATGCCCTCCGGCCCACCGGTCACCTTGCCGTCCACATCCGTCGCCACAACGCCGTTGAAGCCCTGCAGCCGGCCGGCCTTGATGGCTATGTCGTAGACGGTCTTGTCCTTGCCCCCTGCCCCGCCCTTTTTTTCGAGCAACGTCTTGATCAGCCCGCGCGCGTCGAACTGGGCTCCGTTGAAAACCACCTTGTACTGGTTGCGGCGCTGCTGGGTGATCTTGAGCGAGGCAGAATCACCGGGCCTGATCTGGAAGCCGGCGAAATCGGCCTCCCGGAAGCCGCCGTCCTTGCCAAGAACCACCTCGCCGCCGATGGCCACACCATCGGAGGTCAGCTGAAACTCCTTCAGCCGCCGGGTGTCGCCCTGCTCACTCAAGATGAACCTGGCTTTGGCCGGCACACCCGGCCCCTTTTCCCAGCCGATCTGCTCCAGCTTGACCGAGGTATCCGTCAGGTCGATGTCAAAGGACTGGCCGCCCGGTGTTTCGGCCAGCTTCAGCACCATCTGCCCGCTGACCAGAGAGCCCAGATCAATGCCGCGTTTGCCGAGTTCTTCCGCGGAGACTTTCAGCTCCACATCCTGACGGCGCTCGCCCTGCCCGTCCTCCACCGGAACCAGAAGGTCAATGTTGGCCTCCAGCCCGTCGATACGGCCCTTGCCCTTGACCGCCACCTCCCTTGGACCGGCTTCAATGGCAACGTCCGCGCCGGAAATCTTGTGCCCGCGCACCGGCTGGGTGGAGGAAAATCCGCTCAGCCGGGCCGCAGCCTTCCAGTCCACATCGGCAACCGCAATGGACAGTCGCAGCGGAAAATGCGCCGTCACATCGAGCTCTCCGGTGCCGCCAAAGGTTCCGCCGCCCATCTGCGCCTTGTCGAGCGCGCGGAACGGCGGCCGGTTGATCAGGGTGCCGAGATCCTGTGCCTCACCTGCAAATTTCAGCGAAATATCTGCTGGTTTGATGCTGCGCAGCGCCAGCTGCTGGATCGTGAAGGTGCCTTCCTGAACGGCAACAGGCTTGGCAACGCCCTCGACAATCCTGCCGTTCCGGCCGGAGACGGTCAGGACCTCGTTGTCGATGGTGATCGTCCCGTCAAGCCCGGTGATGGGCGGCAAGGTGTCGAGCGGGGCCACATCCACGTCTTCGAACGTCAGATCGAGCCGCACATCGTCAGCCCCCCAGCCCGGATCCGGATGGTGCTCGTCAAAGGCAGGGGGACGAATCGAAACGTCGATGCTGGCCTCGCGGATGAGGCCCGACAGCATGTGCTTGCTGATCCAGGCCCTTGCAGGGGGCGTCAGGGTGATGGGCCAGATCTGTTTCAGCAGAGCCACCGGCATGGCGTTGACCTCGACCGCCAGCGCCAGATAGGGGCCATCATCCTTCAGGTCCACAGTGCCAACCGCGCTGAGGCTTGCCGGACCGGATTGCACCTGCGCCCTGTCGATATAGAGGCTGTGTGCGGACGGATCATAATGCGCCTTCAGGTGCACCCGCTCGGCCATGATCGGGTCTTCCTGCACATCGGCAGAACCGAACACCGGATTGTCCGCGCCGATCAGGATCTTCCAGTCAGGCTGCCCGGCCGCAGGCGGCGTCACCACGCCGTCAAAGCTGATGCGTGTATTGCCCCGCACCACATGGGACGGCATCACCTGAATGCGCGGGTCCTCGCCCTCCCAGGCAAGGCCAACCGCCACTTCATCATAGCGGATCGTCGTCGTGCCGATCTGGAACCACCCGTCCACGGCACGGCCCACAAGGGTTGCCCGGTCAAACACCCCGTCCTTGTCCAGCCTTGCCGCGAACTGCAACTCCAGCGGCAGGCCAAGGCCACGGCCGGAGCGCACCTGCTCGTTCAGCGGAAAGAGTTCGGCTAGCGACACATCCTTGATGTAGAGCCCGAGTTCCCGGGCGCCGGTTGCCGCATCCGTGCCGCGCCGCAGGGCCAGCTGCCAGGTGCCCATACGCCCCTCGACCGTGCTTTCGGCATAGACGGCACCCGTTGCATCCCGCCCCAGCGAAGCGTCGATGTTGTCGATAAGGCGCGGGGTCGGCCCGGAAATCTCCAGACGACCATCGCGGACGCGGATCACGTCAAGATTTCGGCGGCTCAGTTCCTCATCGACCAGAAGCGCAATCCGGTCAACGGCTTCCATCAGGCTGTTCATTTCCGGCATCAAGGCGGGCCCGTCTCCGCCTTCCAGCGTGATACGCGGGCGCTCGATATCGAGGCTGCGGAATTTCACCTCGCCGGTGAGCAGCGGCGCAAACTGCAGAACGGCTTCGGTGCGCGGCAGGAGAATGCGGCTTTCGACATCCCCTCCGACCGTAACACCGGCATCATCAATGACCACCTGCGGGCCGCTGGCTGCAAACAGGTCCAGCCGCACCGAGCCCACGGACACATCGGCATTGACAACCCGGACGCGGGCTTCCACCAGTTCCCGGGCAAAAGGAATTGTAACGGGCCCCCAATAGAGCCGCCCGGTCAGCCCGGCAACGGCCACCAGCACCAGAATGCAGAGGAAGCCGCAGACGCGCGTGAGCTTCCGGCCCAATCCAGACCGGCGCTCTTTCCGTATGACAGGAGCTTTCTGCGGTTCTTGCGGCGGAGACAGCGTTCAGAGCCTTTTCATTTTTTCGTCCCGGGACTGCGAATCCCCCGATCCGCTGTGATACTTCATTATGCAACAAAGCCAGCCGCGAGGCGCGCCTCAAGCACGGACAACTGAATACCGTTCCGGATAAATCCACCGACTATGACAAGAGGAAGGCAGCATGACCGATTTGACAATTTCAGCCCCCGCACCGGACGTGGACCTGCTGCTCGGCGATGATGAGAAAGTGAAGCTTTCCAGCCTCCAGGGCAGCCCCGTGGTGATCTATTTCTACCCCAAGGCCGACACGCCCGCCTGCACCGAAGAGTGCATCGCCTTCAGCCAGGCGCGGGCCCAGTTCGAAGCGCTTGGCGCAAAGGTCATCGGCATTTCGCCGGACCCGGTTGCCAAGAA
Organism: Pannonibacter sp. I15F10I1; assembly: GCF_900185665.1. Classification (NCBI taxonomy): domain Bacteria; kingdom Pseudomonadati; phylum Pseudomonadota; class Alphaproteobacteria; order Hyphomicrobiales; family Stappiaceae; genus Pannonibacter; species Pannonibacter sp. I15F10I1. The sequence continues at coordinate 89,843 of NZ_FYAN01000026.1, read as the reverse complement.
CGCCAGGTTCAAGGGCAAGCACGGCCTCACCGTCGACATCGCCTCCGATCCGGACACAGCCGTCTGCCAGGCCTTTGGCGTGTGGGTGGAAAAGTCCATGTATGGCAAGACCTACATGGGTGTGGAGCGCAGCACCTTCCTTGTTGCAGCCGACGGCAAGATCGCCCAGATCTGGCGCAAGGTGAAGGTCAAGGGCCACGTCGACGCCGTGCTTGAGGCAGTGCGCGGGCTCTGAACGCAAGGCACGGGGGCGGCACGTCCGGCGCCCCCCGCCTCTTGCGGATGCTGAAAGGGCTTTTTCGGGCATGAGCGGCATATTTCCATCCTCCGCGCTGGAGACGCTGGCCGGGCGCGCCAATGCCATCGTGCGCACGCCGGATCTTTCCGAAAAGGTCCGCCTTGCCTATGAGACCGCCAAGCTCTGGTATGCGCGCAGCCTTGCCCTCGGCTCGCCATCTGCGTCCGCCCAGATGCCGGACCGGCCCGGCCGGCCGGAGCGTCCGGTGCTTCTGGCCCCGCGCGACATGCCCAAGCGCAGCATTGGCGGCGAAGCAGGCAGAATCGCCCTGCTGCACTCGCTGGCCCATATCGAACTCAATGCAGTGGACCTGACCTGGGACATCATCGGCCGCTTCGTGCATGTGCCGATGCCCCGCTCCTACTATGACGACTGGGTGCGCGTCGGGCTTGAGGAGGCCAAGCACTTCAGCATGCTGGAGGAGCGGCTGCAGGAACTCGGCGCTGCCTATGGCAGCCTGCCCGCCCATGACGGGCTGTGGCAGGCCGCACAGGCCACCGGGCACGACCTGACCGCACGGCTTGCCGTCATTCCGCTGGTGCTGGAGGCGCGCGGCCTCGACATCACCCCGCCGATGATCGAGAAGGCTGCCGCCCTTGGCGATCATGCAACCGCCCGCATCCTCGGAATCATCTACCGGGATGAAAAGAATCACGTGGCCTTCGGTGCCAAGTGGTTCCGCTTCCTGTGCGACCGCCACGGCGAACGGCCCGAACCGCGCTTCCATGAACTGGTGCGCACCCATTTCAGAGGCCCGCTGAAGCCGCCCTTCAACGACCGGGCCCGCTCCGAAGCTGGTCTGACGCCGGGCTTTTACCGCCCCCTCGTCAAGCTCGCGCCTTGAGGAAAACTGTCCTGACGGCAAAGTATGAACGGCAGGAAAGGTGTTTGTTAACCTTAACCGTTTCTAATGATTCCTGACCGGGGCAGAACTCGCCCCTTCCGGACGCATGGAAAACGGCATGTCAGACTTTCCTTCAAGAGCCCGTCAGGGGTTCGGCAAGCGCAAGGCACTGCATCAGGTCACCATCACGACCGGCGAACGCACCCGGACTTTCACCATCCGTCCCTGGCTCGCCGCAGGCACCTGCCTGACCCTCGGCCTTTTCATCACCGGCTATATGGCGGCGGCCGCCTATTTCGTGATGCGCGACGACCTGATCGAAAGCCGCCTGACCCAGCGCACCCAGGAAGCTGCCGTCTACGAGAACCGCATCGCCTATCTGCGTGCCGAAATCGACCGCCTGACCAGCAGCCAGATGTATGAGCGCCGCTCCGTCGAAGGCATGATCGACACATTGCTGCAGCGGCAGAACGAGCTTCTGGATCAGCATGGCAAGGTCGCTGCCATTCTCGACAAGGCCGCCCGCAGCGGGCTTGATGTGGTCTCCGGCCCTGCCATTCCTGCGGCCAAGCCGGAACAGTTCTCGGATGCCGGCGCCTCCAGCAGCCTCCTGGCCATTGGCGGCCCGGAAGCCCCGCTGGACAATCCCTTCGCGGCTCTCGGCCTGCGCGGCAGCAGCGAAAACGTCCTGATGGACAGCCCTCTTTCCGCCTTTGCCCCCCTGCCCGCAGCACAGGACAGCCTGACGGCCAAACCTCTGCCGGAGCCGGAAGCCCCGCGTGACGATCTGCTGGGCATCGGCGCCGCATTGGACAAGATCAGCGAAGAAAGCAATGCCGCGCTGGATGCCGTGACGCTTGCGGCCGAGCATGAAACCAGCCAGCTGGCCTCTGCCGTCCGCCCTCTGGGCTACCGCGTCAGCGATCTTGCAGGCAGCATGGAAGCCACCGGCGGCCCCTATGTGCCGCTTGCCACGGCCACCCTGGACGACAAGATCGAGCGCGCCGAAGCAGCTCTTGATCTGCGCAACAAGGTCCGCAAGTCTGTCGGCGCTATCCCCCTCGCCCGCCCGATCGCCGCAGCGCAGATCACCAGTGATTTCGGCCCCCGCATCGATCCGTTCCTGGGCGGCCTTGCCATGCACACCGGCATCGATTTCCGCGCCCCTTACGGCACGCCCGTGCGCGCCACGGCGCCTGGCACGGTGATCACCGCCTCCTATCAGGGCGGCTATGGCCGTCTGGTGGAAATCGAGCATCCGGACGGGCATCTGACCCGCTACGCCCACATGAGTGCCATCTCCGTCGCCGTGGGGGATGAGGTGCGCGCCGGCGATCAGGTCGGCCGTCTCGGCAACACCGGCCGCTCCACCGGTCCGCATCTCCATTACGAAGTGCGGCGGGACGATGAGGCACTGGACCCCATGACCTTCGTCCGCACCGGAGACAGGGTCTCCAAGCTGCTGAAACGCTGATCGCCATTCCTTTGAGATGCCAGCAAAAAACCCCGCCGGAACATTCCGGCGGGGTTTTTGCAGTCTTGCAGTCCGTATGGATCGGCTCAGTCGATGTCCGAGACCTCGGCATCCTTGCCGCCGAAGACGCGCTGCGCGAGGGCGGCTTCGATGAAGTCATCGATCTTGCCGTCGAGCACGTCCTGCGGCGAGGAGCTTTCCACGCCCGTGCGCAGGTCCTTCACCATCTGGTAGGGCTGCAGAACGTAGGAGCGGATCTGGTGGCCCCAGCCAATCGAGGTCTTGGAAGACGCCTCGGCGTTGGCCGCCTCTTCGCGCTTCTGCAACTCGGCCTCATAGAGGCGCGCCTTCAGCATCGACCAGGCGGTTGCGCGGTTCTTGTGCTGAGAGCGGTCGTTCTGGCACTGCACGACGATGCCGGTCGGGATATGCGTGATGCGCACGGCCGAGTCGGTGGTGTTGACGTGCTGGCCACCGGCACCGGAGGCGCGGTAGGTGTCGATGCGGCAGTCGCTTTCGTTGACCTCGATATCGATCGAGTCATCGATCACCGGATAGACCCAGGCGCTGGCAAAGCTGGTGTGGCGGCGCGCCTGACTGTCATAGGGCGAAATGCGCACCAGACGGTGCACGCCCGATTCGGTCTTCAGCTTGCCATAGGCATTCTCGCCCTTGATGAGCAGCGTCGCTGACTTGATGCCGGCTTCTTCGCCATCATGGTATTCGAGAAGCTCGACCTTGAAGCCGCTGCGTTCCGCCCAGCGGCGGTACATGCGCAGGAGCATGCTGGCCCAGTCCTGGCTTTCCGTGCCGCCCGCGCCCGAGTTGATTTCCATGTAGGTGTCGTTGCCATCGGCTTCACCGGACAGCAGCGATGCCATCTGCAGCTTCATCACCTCGGCCTTGAGGCCGCGCATTGCCGCTTCGGCTTCCTCGACCACGTCCTTGTCGCCATCGGCACTGCCAAGCTCGATCAGCTCGATGTTGTCGGCAAGTTCCGATTCGAGGCGGCGCACGCCGGTAATGCCATCTTCCAGCTGCTGACGCTCACGCATGAGCTTCTGCGCCTTGGACGGATCATTCCACATCGCGGGGTCTTCAGACAGGGCGTTCAGTTCATCCAGACGGACCAGAGCGTGATCCCAGTCAAAGATGCCTCCTCAGCAGGCTTATGGCCTGCTTGATTTCGTCGACGATGCCTTCCATCTCGGCGCGCATCGGATACCTCTCAAAGCTGGTTCAGGAATGTCGCGGCCACCGCCTCGTTGCCGGGGCAGTGGCCGCAAATCGGGGCGGAGACTAACGGCGCAGGCAAGCCATGTAAACAGCTAGCCGCGCAGGCAGATCTCCGGAAGGGTCAATAAAGCCCGCCAGTGCCGGTCATCACGGCAGCACCTGCCTCCGGCGAAACGGTGCGCGGCACGCCCATCTCGTCCTCGAAGCCGATGACCGAGTAAGTGTCCGGCGGGGCGGTGCCCGGCTTGAAGGATTCCAGAATGGTACCTTCGGCCCCGGCGACGGCACGCATGCCGGTGTGCCGGTTGATCGGGATCAGCTGCAGGCCCTTCGGCACGCGGAACTCGACCGGCGGGCTGCCCGCCAGCGCTTCCTTCATGAACTCGGTGAAGATCGGCGCAGCGACAAGGCCGCCCGTCGCACCGCGTCCCATTGGCCGCGGCTGGTCGTAGCCGATGAAGACGCCGACCGCGAGATCCGGCGTATAGCCAACGAACCAGGCGTCCTTCTCCTCGTTGGTGGTACCGGTCTTGCCGGCAACCGGGCGGCCGACCGCGCGCACGCTGGTGGCGGTGCCCCGCTGAACCACACCTTCCATCATCGAGGTAATCTGATAGGCCGTCATCGGGTCGAGCACCTGCTCGCGCTCGTCGATCAGCTCAGGCTCGGCCTGACCGGTCCAGTCATTGGCATCACAGGTTTCGCAAATGCGGCTGTCATGCTTGTAGATGGTGCGACCGTAACGGTCCTGGATGCGGTCGATCAGCGTCGGCGTCACCTTGCGGCCGCCATTGGCGAGGATCGAATAGGCCGTGACCATGCGCAGCACGGTGGTCTCGCCTGCACCCAGCGACATGGAGAGAACCGGCATCATGTTGTCGTAGATGCCGAAACGCTTGGCATATTCGGCCACCAGCGGCATGCCCATGTCCTGCGCAAGGCGGATGGTCATGAGGTTACGCGACAGCTCGATACCCGTGCGCAGGGTCGAGGGGCCATAGAACTTGCCGCCATAGTTCTGCGGGCGCCAGGTTGCCTGCCCGGCCTGCGCCAGCTCGATGGGCGCATCCAGAACCACGCTGGACGGGGTGTAGCCATTGTCGAGTGCGGCGGCATAGACGAAGGGCTTGAAGGACGAACCGGGCTGGCGCCAGGCCTGTGTCGCGCGGTTGAACTCGCTCTGGGCAAAGCTGAAGCCGCCAACCAGCGCCAGCACGCGGCCCGTGAACGGGTCCATCGCGACCAGCGCCCCCGAAACACGCGGAACCTGACGCAGCTGGTAGCGGCCGCCGTTCTTCGGGGCCTCGACATAGACCACGTCACCCGGATTGAGCACGTCATTGGCCGAATTGGGGGCACGGCCGGACACGCGTGCCCACTTCATGTCGTCCAGCTGCAGCGTTGCCGTCTCGCGCTCCGGCTCAAGGGCGCCGCTGACAAGCCTGCGCGGCTGCAGGCCAACCTGCGCCGTGTTCTGACCAGCCTCCAGCACAACAGCAAGACGCCACTCCGGCAGATCCGAAAGGGCTTCCACCTTGCCAAGCTCAACACCCCAGTCGCCTGCGACGGGGATCGTCGTCACCGGCCCGCGCCAGCCGCCGCCGCGCTTCTGGTCGAAATCCAGAAGGCCGTTCATCAGCACCTTGCGGGCTGTCGCCTGCATCTTCGGGTCCAGCGAGGAGCGGACCGAGAGACCGCCTTCGTAGAGGCTGTTCTCGCCGTAGATCGATGCGACCTGACGCCGGACCTCTTCCGTGAAGTATTCGGCAGCAAACAGCTGGGAACCGGTTTCACGCGGCTTCACCGTCAGGGGCTTTGCCTTGGCAGCCTCGGCATCGGCCGCGCTCACATAGCCGTTCTCGACCATACGGTCGATCACCCAGTTGCGGCGTTCGATGGCGCGCTCGCGGCCACGGAAGGGATGATAGTTGTTCGGTGCCTTCGGCAAAGCCGCCAGATAGGCGACTTCCTCAAGGCTCAGCTCATGCACCGACTTGTCGAAATAGACGAGCGAAGCCGCCGCCACACCATAGGCGCCGAGGCCAAGGTAGATCTCGTTGAGATAAAGCTCAAGGATCTCGTCCTTGGTGTAGGCCTGCTCGATGCGCAGCGACAGGATCGCTTCCTTGATCTTGCGGTCGACCGACAGTTCGTTGGTCAGCAGGAAGTTCTTGGCAACCTGCTGCGTGATCGTCGAAGCGCCTTCAGGGCGGCGGCCGGAGCCGAAATTCTGCACGAAACGCACCACGGCACGGGCAATGCCCTCCGGGTCGATACCCACGTGGCTGTAGAAATTCTTGTCTTCCGCCGAGATGTAGGCTTCCTTCAGGATGTCCGGCATGGCCTGGATCGGCAGGAAGAGGCGCCGCTGCTTGGCATATTCGGCCATCAGGCTGCCGTCGGCGGCATGCACGCGGGTCATCACCGGCGGTTCGTAGTTCTTCAGCGCCGTATAGTCCGGCAGGTCTTCGCCCAGCTTCTCCAGATAGATCCAGACGCCGGCCGCGACCAGCAGTCCCAGCACCGTACCGATGCCGAACAGATAACCGAAGAACTTGATCAGAAATTTCATGCCTTGGGCTCGCTTCTTCCCGGCCAGAGTGCTGATGCCGGTCCCCTACCACATTCCGGGCAGGCTGGACACAGGAGCAGACAGAAATCCGGGTTTACCTCGGGACCTTAGTCGTCGAGCAATATGGCGATGCTGAGGCACCGGCAAGCGCAGGCAGGCCTTGCGGCGCAATTACTTGACCTTTGTCCCCGCCGCAGTCTCTCCAGCCGCCCCCTTGTCCATCGCAAAGCGCGGCTGGAAGAAGGCCTCGATCGCGTCCGCAACAGCGGTTGCCGTGCGCTCACGCCACTCCGGCGAAATCAGCAGCTTCTCGTCCTGCTCGTTGGAGAGATAGCCAAGCTCCACCAGCACGGACGGCACGTCATGGGCTCTGAGCACCATGAAACCGGCGGAACGCTGCGGATTGTTGATCAGCTTCACCGCGCTTCTCAGCTCTTCCACGAGGATCTTCGAGAAATGGCTTGAAAAGATCTTGGTCTCCCGCCGGGCGAGATCGACCAGAATATCGGCGACTTCAGCGGGCTCCTCACTCAGCTCCACCCCGGCCAGCACATCCGAATGGTTTTCCGAGGCGGCAATCTGGGCCGCGAGCGTATCCGACGCCTTTTCGGAGAGCGTGTAGACCGTGGCGCCGCGCACCTCTTCCTTGTAACTGCGCACCGAGTCCGCATGGATCGAGACGAAGAGATCGGCATTGTGGCCGCGGGCAAACTGCACCCGCTTGCGCAGCGGCACGAAAGTGTCGTCCTCACGGGTCATGAAGACCGTGTAATGGCCCGTGTCTTCCAGTTTCTTTTTCAGAACCTGCGCAAAACTCAGAACCACTGCCTTTTCCAGCGTGCCATGCACGCCGATGGCGCCCGTATCAATGCCGCCATGGCCAGGGTCCAGCACAACGACAGGCTTGGTCTTGCCCGCCGACGAGGTCAGCTTGTTTGCCTTGGGCGCGGCCTGCTGGCCATCCGTCACCAGGGCGCTGAGCGGCTGATGGGTGCGCTCGGCCTCGGCGAGAAATTCCTCACGGCTGGTCTTCACAAGATCGACAACAAGCCGGGCCGGCTGGTCTTCAATGGCTTCCAGAACGAAGCTCTTGTCCACCTTGGCCGGCTCGGTGAGGTCCAGCACGATCCGTGCGTTTCCCCTGGCGAACAACAGACCATAGCGCCAGCTCCGGATCAGACCGCGCCCATCCGTGCCCGAACCTTCGGGCAGCTTGAACTCCATGGAAGGCAGATCAATGATAACCCGGTAGGGATCGGCGAGATTTGAAACGATGAAAGGCACCTGCCCCTGCAGGTCCAGAACGAATCGGGTCCGGGCCTCGTCCCCGGCAATCCGGGCATCCGTGGCAGCGGAAGACAGGTCCGAGGCAACCGGCAAGGTCTCCGCCCGAACCGGAGCGCTTGCGGCCACGGCAGGTACCGCCAGAGCGGCCGCAAGCATCCCCCTCGCCGCGACACGGCGCAGCGCAGGCAATACAAGATCGCGCAAACCTCTGCGGGCCACGGGCGCGTTCCGCTCGCGGCCTGGCAGAAAAACAGGCAAACTCTGCTGCAATCTGACTGGCAATCCTTTACTCCGGTCCTGTTTGCGGGCTCGGATGCGGCACCTGCCGCGCTCTTTAATCCCTCCGGTGGCGTGCCGTCAAAGGACGGATCCTGATGCAATGACCCTGCCGGTGGATGGTTAACTCCGTGCTAACGGGCCTTGCCGCCGCTTGCAAGCTGGCAGAGATGATTTCCATTGCTTGCCAAGGCGCTTGCTGACCCGTAAAAGAAGAATACGGATTTCGGTTTGCAGCCGATACTGCCTCAGATGATGGGAAGAACAGTCTTTCCACATGTCTTGGCGGCTTTGCCGGACGCGCGGAGCGGAGTGGAGGCCATTTGCCCCGGCCGCGGCGCCCGGCGTTAAGAGACGGCGAAGCATTGGGCGGTATTAGGTGTGACGGGTGCGGGCTGTCCCTGGACAGTCTGGAATTGGCCGGACCAGAAGGCAGTGAGCAGGCTTCAATCCTGCGCGCTCCGCCCGAAGGGTGACCAGAGTGACCTGTCATGGTGTCAGGCTCCAAGGCCGGGCTGCATGCCCCATCCGTGAAAACAGAAGCGCCTCGCAGGCGGCCATCGGGCCTCTTGCGGCAGCACTTCGCGGTGACAACAGTTTAATCAAGGGCAGGCGTTGCCTTGAAGCACAGCGCGATGCAGGCGGAAATGACACAAACGGTGTCCCCGATTTTGCGGGACAGCCGGTCCGCAGGCATAGACGCGCGCACGCCAGCTCTTTCGTCTTTCCATCCAAGTGACAAGAAAACGGTCTGCCGGACCTTCAGCCACGGAGCGCGTCAGCCGCGCCCCGGGCGTCCGGCTGCCGTGGAGACCTTCATCAATGGCAAACAAGATGCTGATCGACGCGGCGCACCCGGAGGAAACCCGGGTCGTCGTGGTGCGCGGCAATCGAGTTGAAGAATTCGACTTCGAGGCAGCTAACCGGAAGCAACTGCGCGGCAATATCTATCTGGCGAAGGTGACGCGGGTCGAACCCTCCCTCCAGGCCGCATTCGTGGAATACGGCGGAAACCGGCATGGTTTCCTCGCTTTCAGCGAAATCCATCCCGACTATTACCAGATCCCCGCCGCTGACAGGCTGGCGCTGATCGAAGACGAGCGTCACGAGGAAGAGCGGCGCGAAGCTGCCGAAAACGCCCGTCATGCCGCCCGCGAGGCTGCGGCCTCGGAAGCAGCCAAGGACGGAGACGACAGCGACGACGACGACGATCACGAGGATTCGGACAAGCCGTCCTCCGACGGCGACGATGATGCCGACCATGTTGAATCGGTCGGCGCCGAAGATGCCATGGAAGAGGTGCCGGAGCGCCGCACCCGCCAGCGCAAGCAGTACAAGATCCAGGAAGTCATCAAGCGCCGCCAGGTGCTGCTGGTCCAGGTCGTCAAGGAAGAGCGCGGCAACAAGGGCGCTGCCCTGACCACCTATCTGTCGCTCGCCGGCCGTTACTCGGTGCTGATGCCGAACACGGGCCGTGGCGGCGGCATTTCCCGCAAGATCACCCAGCCTGCCGACCGCAAGCGCCTGAAGAAGATCGCCTCCGAGCTGGAGGTGCCGGAGGGCATGGGCGTCATCCTGCGCACCGCCGGTGCCAGCCGCACCAAGGCCGAGATCAAGCGCGACTTCGAATATCTGATGCGCCTGTGGGAGAACGTGCGCGACCTGACGCTGAAGTCCAGCGCGCCCTGCCTCGTCTATGAGGAAGGCAGCCTGATCAAGCGCTCGATCCGCGATCTCTACAACAAGGACATCGACGAGGTTCTCGTTGCCGGCGAAGACGGCTACCGCGAGGCCAAGGACTTCATGCGCATGCTCATGCCGAGCCATGCCAAGAACGTCCAGCCCTACCGTGAGGCCTCGCCGATCTTCACCCGCTTCGGGGTGGAGCCGCAGCTCGATGCCATGTTCTCCCCGCAGGTAACCCTGCGCTCGGGCGGCTACATCGTCATCAACCAGACGGAAGCTCTGGTCTCCATCGACGTGAACTCGGGCAAATCCACCCGAGAGCACAATATCGAGGACACCGCCCTCCAGACGAACCTTGAAGCCGCCGAGGAAGTTGCCCGTCAGTTGCGCCTGCGCGATCTGGCCGGCCTCATCGTCATCGACTTCATCGATATGGAGGAGAACAAGAACAACCGGACGGTGGAGCGCAAGCTCAAGGACTGCCTGAAGAACGACCGCGCACGCATCCAGGTTGGCCGGATCTCGCATTTCGGCCTCATGGAAATGTCGCGCCAGCGCATCCGCACCGGCGTTCTGGAAAGTTCCACCACGCCCTGCCCGCATTGCCATGGCTCGGGCATGATCCGCTCGGTCGAATCGGTTGCCCTGCATGTGCTGCGCTCGCTGGAGGACTTCCTGCTGAAGGGCGTCACCCACAATCTGATCGTGCGCACCAACACCTCCGTGGCGCTTTATATCCTCAACCAGAAGCGCCGCAACCTGGGTGACCTTGAGGCCCGTTTCGGCCTCGAGATTGCCGTGGTCGCGGATGAGGTGGGCCATGGCCAGCATTACGTGCTGGAGCGCTCGTCCCTGATCGACCGGGACAAGATCCCCCTCCCTGCCCCGCCGCAGATCCAGCCGCATATGGTCGAGATCGAAGAGATCGACGATATCGTCGAGCCTGAGGAAGAGGACGAGGATGACGTTGAGGAGGAAGTGGAAGCAGCCTCGGCACGTCCCTCTGCCCGCGAGCAGTCCGAAGACAGCGAGCGCCGCAAGCGCCGCCGCCGCAAGCGCCGCCGTAATGGCGAGCCGGGCAGCGAGCGCCAGCCCGGCCCGCGCCAGAACGAAGACGGTTCGGACGCGGATGCTGGCGATGACGCAGAAGGCAGCGAAGGCGAAGACGGTGAAGCGTCTCAGGGTGAAAGCGCCCAGGGCGATGGTTCCGACGAGCCCAAGCGCAAGCGCCGCCGTGGCCGCCGTGGTGGCCGCCGCGGCCGCCGCAATGGCGAGCGCGAGGACGGTGAAGAGGGCAGCGATGGCGACGAGGATGCGTCCGGTGAGGACGCAGACGCAGACGCAGCCGCTGCTTCGGAAGATCTGACCGGTGCCGTTGAAGGGGACGAAGCCGCAAACGGCGGCTCCTTTCCCGAAGCAGCCGAAGCCCCCGCTGCTGCAGAGGCTGACGCAGACGCTCCTGCCCGGGTGGAAGCAGCTCCGGCAGTGGCCGAAACGGCTGAGAAAGCCGTAACGGCCGCTCCCGAGGCAGCACAGGAAGCCCCGGCAGCAGAAACTCCGGCAGCAGAGGCCCCGGTTCTGGAAACCGTAGCAGCTGAAGCTCCGGCCGAAGCCGCCGCAGAGGCTGCCCCGGCGCCTGAAGTTGAAGCGCCCGCAGAACCGGCAGCCCCGGCCCGCCCGAAGGCACCGGCAACGCCGGTCGTCACCAGCCAGACCGCCGGTGACGGCGAGGGCCCGGATGACGAAGGCAAGCCCAAGCGCTCCGGCTGGTGGCAGCGCCGCTCCTTCTTCTGATCCCCTGATCAGACGCTAAAAAAGAACCCCTCCGGAAGGATGCTTCCGGAGGGGTTTTGTTTTCTCTCTCTTCGGCGAAGTCCTGCGCCCTCAGCGCCCTTTCAGCCATCCGTCCAGACGCCGCACGGCCTCTGCAATATCCTCACCGGACCCGGCGAACGAAAAGCGGGTGTAGCTGGCGCCGTGAACGGGATCGAAATCCGCTCCGGGTGTCGCCGCAACACCGGCTTCCTGCAGCATGGCACGGGTGAAATCGAGGGAGCTTTCGGCAAAGCGGCTGGTGTCGGCATAGACGTAGAAGGCCCCATCCACCGGCAGCAGCCGGTCGAAACCGATCTTCGGCAAGGCCTCCAGCAGCAGCGCCCGGTTGGCGGCATATCCGGCCTTGATCCCTTCCAGCTCTTCTGTGGCGTCAAAAGCGGCGGCCGCGGCAATCTGTGACAGTTCGGGCGCGGAGATGTAGAGGCTCTGGGCAATGCGCTCGGCCGGACGCACAAGGCTCTCCGGCAGCACCATCCAGCCGATGCGCCAGCCCGTCATGCAGTAATATTTGGAGAAGCTGTTGATGATGATGGCATTCTGCGAGGTCTCCAGCGCGCAGGCCTGCTGCCCGTCATAAATGAGCCCGTGATAGATCTCGTCCGAGATGAACCAGATGCCCGCATCGTCACAGAAGCGGGCAAGACCGGCGAGCGCCGCCGGCGTCATCATCGTGCCGGTCGGGTTAGCGGGGCTCGCCACCAGAACGCCCTTGACCGGGCCATCCTTCAGCGCCGCAGCAATGTGATCCGGCGTCAGGCTCCACCGGGTGTCCGGCCCCACCTCGATTTCCACCGGCACCAGCCCCAGCGCCTTGATGATGTTGCGGTAGGCCGGATAACCGGGCGCCGTCAGAACAATCCGGTCACCCGGATCGAAGGCGGCAAGGAACGACAGGTTGAAGCCAGCCGAAGACCCGGTCGTGACCATGATGCGGCTTTCGGGCACCTCGACGCCATAGGCATCGCGGTAGTGGCGGGCGATGCGCTGGCGCAAGGGCGCGATGCCGCGCGCCTCCGTATAACCGAGGCGCCCGCCCTCCAGCGCCTGCCGGGCGGCGGCAAGAACGGTGGACGGGGCCGGTGCGCCAGGCTGGCCCACTTCCATGTGGATGAGATGCCGCCCTTCCGCTTCCAGCGCACGTGCCGCCGACAGAACATCCATGGCCAGGAACGGGTCCACGGCACTGCGGGCGGAAGGGATGGTCTTCTGGCTGGTCACGGCGCAAATCCTCACGATGGCTGTTGCCACGCGGTTTACAGCGTTGCCCTGTCATATGCCAGCCGCCGCTTTGGCGGGCTAAGAACGCACAGCACACCAGAGCGTGACCGGATGCGGCGGACGGGCCTGTTGACCTGCCCCGGATGCCTCCCCTACTTTCTCCAGCAACACGCAGAAGAGGAAGCACCCGTGCGACACATTTCCACCGTTCAGGAACCCGGCGGCGGCAAGGCAGCCGCCCCTGTCCTTGGCCGGATTCTGCGCAAGGCCGGCACCCTGTTCATGGCAGCGGCGATTGCCCTGCCCTCGTTGACCGCACCATCGGCGGCCCAGGGGCGGAAGATTCCGGTCGTGCGAGACGCCGAGACCGAAGAGCTCTTGCGCGATTATGCGGCACCGATCTTCAAGGCTGCCGGGCTGCCGCAGGGACAGGTGGAAATCATCCTCGTCAACGAGAACACCTTCAACGCTTTCGTTCCCGATGCGCGCCGCATGTTCATCAATGTGGGCGTGCTGATGGAAGCCGAGACACCGGGCGAGGTCATCGGCGTGATCGCCCATGAGGCCGGCCATATCGCGGGCCGCCATCTGGTGCGCCTGCGCACCGCGCTTGCCAATGCGCAGATCATGACCGTTGTCGGCATGGTGCTGGGTGCCGGTGCCATGGCGGCAGGCGTCTCCAGCAATTCCTCCGGAGCCACAGGGGGCGGTGCGGCCATTGCCATGGGCGCGCCGGGCATCGGCCAGCGCTCGCTGCTGGCCTATCAGCGCGGCGAAGAGGCCGCTGCCGACAAGGCGGCCCTGCGCTATCTGGAAATGACCGGCCAGAGCGCCAAAGGCATGCTGCGCACCTTCGAGCGCTTTGCCGACCAGCAGCTGTTCTCGGCCAAATACACCGATCCTTATGCCCAGAGCCATCCGATGGCGCGCGAGCGATACAATGCGCTTGAGGAGCAGGCCCGCAAGAGCAAGTATTTCGACAAGCCCGCCCCGCCTGCCCTTCAGGCACGCCATGACATGGTGCGGGCCAAGCTGACCGCCTTCACCAGTCATCCCAACGCGGTCGCCCGGCTCTATCCGCGCTCGGACACCAGCATGCCCGCTCAATATGCCCGCGCGGTTGCGGCCATGCGCAGCAGCGGCCGGGCTGCGGTGAAGGACATTGACGCGCTGATCGCCAAGCAGCCGGACAACCCGCATTTCCATGAGCTGAAGGGCCAGGCCCTGCTGGAATCCGGAAATCCGAAGGCGGCCATCCCCTCCTTCCAGCGCGCCGTGCAGTTGCGGCCCAATGAGGGCCAGTTCCTGATCTGGCTCGGCTATGCCATGGTCGGTGCCAACGAGCCCTCGCTTCTGGCTGAGGCGGAACGCATCCTGAAGAACGGCATCCAGCGCGACCCCAATTCCGGCATCGCCTTCAGCCAGCTGGCCATTGCGCAGGGGCGCCAGGGCAAGCAGGCAGAGGCGGATGTCTCCACAGCCCAGGGCATGATGATGGCGGGTGACTTCCAGGCGGCGAAACGATATGCCGCACGTGCTCAAAAGAATTTGAAGCCCGGAACGCCTGCATGGATCCTGGCTGATGATATCCTGACCTACACGCCGCCGGTCCTGAATCGCTGAGCTGCAGCAATCCGTTTCCGCACCACGCGCGGCATGCGCGCAGGAGTTTTTTGAATGAACCGCTTTTTCCGCTGTCTCGCTGCGCCCGTGCTGGCGCTTGCCCTTGGCACCCTGGCTCCCGTGACGGCTTCGGCCCAGTCCCCCGCCCTCGACAAGGCGCAGGTGGAGCAGATTGTGCGGGACTATCTGCTGCAGAACCCCGAAGTCATCCGCGACGCTCTTGTCGAACTGGACCGCCGCGACAAGGAAGCCGAAGCCACCCGCGTCAGCGCAATGCTGGCGGACAAGGACGGCGCCCTGCTCAATTCCCGCCATCAGGTGGTGCTGGGCAATCCGGATGGCGATGTCACCATGGTCGAATTCTTCGACTACAACTGCGGCTACTGCAAGCGCGCCATGGCCGACATGGAACGTCTGCTGGATGAGGATCCGAACCTGCGCGTCGTGCTGAAGGAATATCCGGTTCTGGGCCAGCCCTCCTTCGAAGCCGCACAGATTGCCATCGCCGTGAATGCGCTGGCGCCGGACAGATACCGCGAATTCCACGTCGCCATGCTGACCATGCGCGGCAAGGCCGATCAGGCCAGTACGCTGAAGGTCGCAGAGGCGATGGGCCTTGCCCGTGACGATCTTGCCCGCGCGGTCACCAAGGACGATGTGCGCGCCAATGTTGAAGAAGTCTATGATCTGGCCGACCAGCTCGGCATTTCCGGCACGCCGTCCTATGTGATCGGCGATGCGGTGATCAAGGGCGCCTATGGCTACGACACGCTGAAAGCCGCCATTCAATCCGTGCGCAAATGCGGCAAGGCGACCTGCTGAGCGGATCCGGCAGAGCACGGGCATTTCCGTAAAATTCACAAAGACCCTGGGGGCGGCCATGGCGCTGCCCCAATCAGGGCTTTTCCTCCCGCGCGCAAATCCCTATAAGGATGCGGAAATCGCGGCGACGGAGAAGGAATGCCCGCCACCTTTTTCATTTTGAACGGCCCCAATCTCAACCGGCTCGGCAAGCGCGAGCCGGAGACCTATGGCCGTACGACCCTCGCCGATATCGAGGCCCAGGCACGCGCAACTGCCGCGCGGCTCGGCTACGACATCGTCTTCCGCCAGTCCAACAGCGAAGGGACGCTGGTGGACTGGATTCACGAAGCTGCCGACACCGGCGCTGTGGGGATCATCATCAATCCTGCCGCCTACACGCACACATCCGTCGCCATTCATGACGCGATCCGTGCCGTGGCGCTCCCTACGGTGGAAGTCCATCTGTCCAACGTCCATGCACGTGAGGCCTTCCGCCACCACTCCTATGTCTCACCGGTTGCGGCCGGCGTGATCTGCGGCTTCGGCGCCAAGGGCTATGACCTGGCGATCGAGGCCCTGGCCCACAAGCTCGGCGCCTGAACGACTACAGAAAGCACTTTGAGATGACCAAAGAAAACAACGGTTTCGACAAAAACCTGATCCGTGAGCTGGCGCTCCTGCTCGACGAGACCAACCTGTCCGAGATCGAGCTGGAGCAGAAGGATTTCCGCATCCGCGTTGCCCGCGAGCTGACGATCCAGGCTTCCGTTGCCTCTCATTATGCTCCGGCTCCGGCCGCCGCCCCCGTGGCAGCAGCTGCCCCTGCCGCAGCACCGGCAGAGCCCGCAAAGCATCCGGGCATGGTGCCCTCGCCGATGGTCGGCACCGCCTACCTTTCGCCCGAGCCGGGCGCCCGCGCCTTCGTGGAAGTCGGCGCCGCCGTGAAGGAAGGCCAGACGGTTCTCATCGTCGAGGCCATGAAGACCATGAACCAGATCCCCGCTCCGCGCAGCGGCGTGCTGAAGCAGGTGCTGGTCACCGACGCGCAGCCGGTGGAATACGGCGAACCGCTCTTCATCATCGAATAAGGGGCGCCCCCATGTTCACCAAGATCCTGATCGCAAACCGCGGCGAAATTGCCCTCCGGGTGCTGCGGGCCTGCAAGGAGCTGGGCATTTCCACCGTGGCGGTGCATTCCACCGCCGACGCGGATGCCATGCACGTGCGCCTTGCCGATGAAAGCGTCTGCATCGGCCCGGCTCCGGCCCGTGACAGCTACCTCAACATCCCGGCCCTCATGGCTGCCTGTGAAATCACCGGCGCCGATGCGGTGCATCCGGGCTACGGCTTCCTGTCCGAGAACGCCCGCTTTGCGGAAATTCTCGAGGCTCACAACATCACCTTCATTGGCCCCACGTCGGAACATATCCGCATCATGGGTGACAAGATCGAGGCCAAGCAGACGGCCAAGCGCCTCGGCATTCCGGTGGTGCCGGGCTCTGACGGTGCCGTGACACCGAAGGACGATGCCCACGCCATTGCCCGCGAGATCGGTTATCCGGTGCTCGTCAAGGCGGCAGCTGGCGGCGGCGGACGCGGCATGAAGGTGGCGCTGACTGAGGCCGATCTCGACAACGCCCTCTCCACGGCCCGCTCCGAAGCCAAGGCTGCCTTCGGTGACGATGCTCTCTACATGGAGAAGTATCTCGCCAAGCCGCGCCACATCGAAATCCAGGTTCTGGGTGACGGTCAGGGCAACGCCATCCATCTGGGCGAGCGCGACTGCTCGCTGCAGCGCCGTCACCAGAAGGTGCTGGAAGAGGCTCCCTCCCCGGCGCTCAACGCCAGCCAGCGTGCGGAAATCGGCGAGATCGTGGCCGATGCCATGCGCAAGCTGAAGTACCGCGGCGTCGGCACGGTCGAGTTCCTCTATGAGGACGGCCAGTTCTATTTCATCGAGATGAACACCCGCCTGCAGGTGGAGCATCCGGTGACGGAAATGGTCACCGGCATCGACCTCGTGAACGAGCAGATCCGCATTGCGGCGGGCGGCACGCTCGGCCTCAAGCAGGAAGACGTGCTGTTCGAAGGCCATGCCATCGAGTGCCGCATCAACGCGGAAAACCCGCGTAGCTTTGCGCCTTCGCCCGGCACGATCACCTATTACCACCCGCCCGGCGGCCTTGGTGTGCGCGTCGATTCCGGTGTGTATCAGGGCTACAAGATCCCGCCGCACTACGACAGCCTCATCGGCAAGCTGATCGTCCATGGCCGCAACCGCGTGGAATGCATGATGCGCCTGCGCCGTTGCCTGGACGAATTCGTGGTCGACGGCATCCAGTCCACCATTCCGCTGTTCCGCGATCTGGTGGACAATCAGGACATTGCCAACGGCCAGTATGACATTCACTGGCTGGAGAAGTATCTGGCTGCCAAGGAGCAGTAAGATACCGCAGAAAAGTTCTCCGCCCGCATGGCCGGGCGGAGACTGCATCTGATCAGATCCGGCGCAAGACCGGACGGTACAGGCCTCGGGATGGCACGCAAGAACAACGACGACGCCGTTCTGGAAATCACGCCGCAGCTTTTGCTGAAGGCCTATGCCTGCGGCATCTTCCCCATGTCGGAATCAGCGGACGACCCGCATCTGTTCTGGATCGAGCCGGAACAGCGCGGCATCCTGCCCCTCGACGGCTTCCACCTGCCCCGCCGCCTTGCCCGCACCGTGCGCTCGGACCATTTCGAGATCCGCGTGGACAGCGATTTTGAAGGCGTCATCAACGGCTGCGCCGAGCCGGCACCGGGCCGGGACAACACCTGGATCAACACGGAAATCCGCCGCCTCTACGGCGAACTCTTCGAGCTTGGCCACTGCCACACGGTGGAGGCCTGGCGTGAGGGCAAGCTGGTGGGCGGGCTCTACGGGGTCAGCATCGGCGGCGCCTTCTTCGGCGAAAGCATGTTCGCCCGCGAGCGCGACGCCTCCAAAGTGTGCCTCACCCATCTGGTGGCCCGGCTGATTGCGGGCGGCTACCGCCTGCTCGACACCCAGTTCACCACCAGCCATCTGGAACGCTTCGGCACCATCGAAGTGCCCAAGGCGGACTACAGCCTGCTCCTCGAAGACGCCATGCGCTGCGACGCCAGCTACTTCACCCTCCCCCCCGATGCCACCGGCGAAATGGCGCTGGCCGTGCTGGAGAGGCAGGAAGGGTCAGGAAAGCAGAAGGCGTGAGGGGCGCGGATTTGCGAGCGCTGGGGCGCCGATTTTGCGAAAGACTATCCATCTTCGTAAAGACGTTCCACCGCCGCAAAGTCTCTCCACCTTCGTCATGCCATGACTTGATCATGGCATCCATGCCGATCCTGCACAAAGCTTGAGGTGGTTAATATCACTCAAGCAAATCAACGCCCCGAGCGAGCGGAGAAGCAATGGAGTGGATGCCATGATCAAGTCATGGCATGACGAAATTGGTTGTTTTCGTAAAAATAATCAACTCAACAACACTTCCGCAGTTTCACGGAATGAAAAAGCCGGAAACTGCCACCAGTTCCCGGCTTCTTTCTCTCAACGCTCCAGACCCCTCACCCGCGCAGGGCGCGGTCGAGGTGGGTGTAGCCGCCGTCGGGGAAGACCCACTGGCCGGTTGTGTGGGACGAACGGGCAGACAGGAGGAAGACCACCGTGTCGGCAAGCTCCCGCGGCGTCGTCATGCGCGCCCCGAAGGGAATGCGCGCCTCGATTTCCGCAAGCCGCTCCTCCGGATCCGGGAAGGACTTGAGCCAGTTTTCGTAGAGCGGTGTCATCACCTCGGCCGGCAGCACGGCATTGACCCGCACCCCGTCCTTGGCAAGCTCCGCCGCCCATTCCCGCGTCAGGCCCAGCTGCGCCGCCTTGGCCGCCACATAGGCCGACGTGTTGCCCTGCCCCGTCACCGCCGTCTTGGAGGAGACATTGACCACGGCCCCTTTCGAGGCCTTGAGGTCAGCCAGGGCGTGGTGCATCAGCGTGTAGTAATGCACCAGATTGCGGTCGAGCGAGGCGCGGAAGGCTTCGGGCCCGGCATCGAGGCCGACGCTGTCATTGGCGCCGGCATTGTTGACCAGCCCGTCGATGCGGCCATAGCGCGCCCGGCAGGTGGAGATCACCGCCGCGCAATCCTCATCCCGCGACAGTTCCGCCTGAATGAAGGAGGCTTCAGGCGACAGGGCGGTGATCCGCGCCATGAACGCCGCCTCCGGTTCCCGCCGGGTGGCGATGACCGGAATGGCCCCCTCCTCGGCGAGAATTTCGGTGACAGCAGCCCCGATGCCCGAAGCGCCGCCCGTGACGATGATGACCTTGCCCTTGAGCCCCAGATCCATCAGTTTGCTCCGAACCGGTAGGCCGCGATGGACGCCGGTTTCATCTCGATGGAGAAGCCCGGCAGCTGCGGCGGCATGTAGGCTGCATCACGGATGAGGCAGGGCTCGACGAAGTGCTCATGCAGGTGATCCACATATTCGATCACCCGGCCCTCATAGGTGCCTGCGATGCACAGATAGTCGATCATCGACAGATGCTGCACATATTCGCAGAGCCCCACGCCGCCCGCATGCGGGCAGACCTTGAGGCCGTGCTTGGCCGCCATCAGCATCACGGCGAGGATCTCGTTGACGCCGCCAAGGCGGCAGCTGTCAATCTGCACCACGTCGATGGCGCCGCGCATGATCAGCTGCTTGAAGATGATGCGGTTCTGGCACATCTCGCCGGTGGCCACCTGAATGGGGGCGACGGCTTCGCGGATCTTGCGGTGGCCTTCGATATCATCGGGGCTGGTCGGCTCCTCGATGAACCACGGACGGGCAAAGGCAAGCTGCTTCACCCAGCCGATCGCCTGATCGACTTCCCACACCTGATTGGCGTCGATCATCAGGTTGATGTCCGGGCCGACCGTTTCGCGGGCAATCGTCAGACGGCGGATGTCGTCGGCCAGATCGCGGCCCACCTTCATCTTGATGTGGCGGAAGCCGGCATCGACCGCCTCGCGGCACAGGCGCCGCAGCTTGTCGTCGTCATAGCCGAGCCAGCCGGCCGAGGTGGTGTAGCAGGGATAGCCGGAGGCTTCGAGCTTCGCCTGCCGCTCCGCCTTGCCTTCCGCCTGTTTCGTCAGGAACTCCAGCGCCCATTCCGGCGTGATGCAATCCGTGAGGTAGCGGAAGTCGATGCAGCGCACCAGCTCTTCCGGGCTCATGTCAGCGACGAGCGCCCAGACCGGCTTGCCCTCGATCTTGGCCCACAGGTCCCAAACCGCATTGACGACGGCGCCGGTTGCCAGATGGATGGCGCCCTTGTCGGGGCCAATCCAGCGCAGCTGGCTGTCGGAGGTGATGTGCCGCCAGAAACGGCCCATGTCTTCGGCAACCCAGGCCATGTCGAGGCCCACGACCAGCGGACGCAGGGCCTCGATGGCGGCAACGCAGATCTCGTTGCCGCGCCCGATGGTGAAGGTCAGACCGTGGCCCTCGTGGGGCCCATCGGTCTCCAGCACCACATAGGCTGCCGAGTAGTCCGGATCCGGGTTCATCGCATCCGAACCATCGAGATGCTGGCTCGTGGGGAAACGCAGGTCCGCCGTGCGCAGACCGGTGATCCTGGTCATGCCCGCACCACCTTCTGGGTCTGCTCGCCGAGGCCCGCGATGCCGAGGCGGATGGTCTCGCCGCCCTTGAGGAACACCGGCGGCTTCTGGCCGAGGCCAACGCCCGGAGGCGTGCCGGTAGAGATGACGTCACCCGGCTGCAGCGACATGAATCGGCTGAGGTAGGAGATGATATGGGCGACGCCGAAGATCATCGTTGCGGTGGAGCCGTCCTGATAGCGCTTGCCATCGACTTCCAGCCACATGTGCAGGTTGCCCGTATCGGCGATCTCGTCGCGGGTCACCAGCCAGGGGCCGATCGGGCCGAAGGTATCGCAGCCCTTGCCCTTATCCCAGGTGCCGCCGCGCTCGATCTGGAATTCGCGTTCGGACACATCGTTGACGACGCAATAGCCGGCCACATGGTCCAGCGCGTCCTTTTCCTCGATGTACTTGCCGCCCTTGCCGATGACGATGCCCAGTTCGACTTCCCAGTCGGTCTTCTGCGAGCCGCGCGGGATTTCGATGGCATCATCAGGGCCGCAGATGGCCGAGGTCCACTTGTTGAAGACGATCGGCTCTTTCGGGATGTCGGCCCCGGTTTCAGCCGCATGGTCGGCGTAGTTGAGGCCGATGCAGATGAACTTGCCGACGCGGCCCACGCAGGCGCCAAGGCGCAGGTCCTGCTGCGGGGTGCCCGGCACCACCGGCAGCGAAGCCGGGTCGATGGCAGCAAGACGCGCAAGGCCTTCCGGCGTCAGGTGGCTGCCGGCAACGTCATCAATGACGCCGGACAGATCCCGCACCTTGCCGTCCTTGTCGAGAAGGCCCGGCTTTTCCTGGCCATTCGGGCCGTAACGCAGCAACTTCATGTCAGTCTCCGTGGGTATGAAAGGGACCGGGCAATCCGCCCGGCCCCAGATTGTCAAAGCTGAGTCTCAGTTCAGGCTCTGATGAACTTGCCTCATCAGAGTCTGCACAAGCACCTCAGCGCCTTGAAATCAGTCGTAGAGAACGGCAGCAATTTCCGGCGCGTCGATGTTCGACTTGTCGTAGTAGTAAAAGCCGGTGTCGATGTTCGGCACCACCGGCTCGCCCTTGGCAGCGGCAACGGCGGCCTTGACGGTTTCATAGCCGATGCCGACCGGGTTCTGGGTGATGGCACCCGCCATCAAGCCGTCGCGGATCGCCTGCTTCTGGGCAGTGCCCGAGTCATAACCGATGATGACCACCTGACGGCCCATCTCGCGCGCGCCGTTGACGACGCCGATGGCCGAGCCTTCATTGGCCCCGAAGATGCCCTTGAGGTTCGGGTTGCCCTGCAGGATGGCCTTGGTGATCTCGGTCGACTTGAGCTGGTCACCGCCGCCGTATTCGATGGCAACGACCTGGATCTTCGGCTTGTTCATGGCCAGCCACTCGACGAAGCCGTCGCGGCGGTCGATGCCGGTGCGGCTGGTCTGGTCATGCACGACCAGGGCCACGTCGCCTTCATCGCCGATCAGTTCAGCCATCTTCTCGGCCGCCAGTGCGGCTGCGGCCTTGTTGTCGGTGGCAGCGGTGGTCACCGGAATGGAGCTGTCCACGCCGCTGTCGAAGGCGATAACCGGGATACCGGCTCCTTCCGCCTGCTTCAGCAGCGGAATGGCGGCCTGGCTATCCAGCGCGGCAAAGCCGATTGCAGAGGGCTTCTTGGCAAGGGCTGCGGAAAGCATGTCGATCTGCCGGTCGACCATGGTCTCGTTGTCCGGGCCTTCGAAAGTCACTTCCACGTTGAACTCGGCGGCCGCCTTGTCGGCGCCTGCCTTCACGGCCTGCCAGAACTGGTGCTGGAAGCCCTTGGAAATCAGCGGGATATACATCTTCTCCTGTGCCATCGGCATGGAAGCCGAGGCAACGAGGACGGCGGCACTGAGCGTGCCCAGCAGCATACGGCGTGTAATCATTTCCATTCCTCCACTTTCAAGGTTTCAAAGATACCGGGGCATTTGCGCCCTCTTCTTTCCTGACCTCAGCTGCGCTCCCTCCGCAGTTGATCGGCATAGACGGCAAGGATGATGATCCCGCCGGTCACAACGGTCTGCCACTCGGGCGCGACCGAAAGAATGCGCAGGCCGTTGGTGAGCACGGCCATGATCAGCGCGCCGATCAGCGTGCCAAGCACCGTGCCCCTGCCGCCTGCCAGCGACGTGCCGCCAATGACGACGGCGGCGATGGCGTCCAGCTCGTAGCCAAGGCCAAGGGCCGGCTGGGCCGAGTTGAGACGCGAGGAAATGAGTATGCCCGCGATGCCGCAGATGCCGCCGGCCAGCGCATAGACGGCCATCTTCCAGGCGCGGGTGTTGACACCGGACAGGCGCACCGCTTCCTCATTGGAGCCGAGCGCATAGGTGTAGCGGCCGAGCACGGTGCGCGACAGCACCCAGGCCATGCCGCCGGCCACGGCAAAGAGCACGAGCACGCCGTTGGGGATCGGCAATCCGGGGATCACCATGCCGATCAGCGAGCCCTGCGAAATGTCGGTATAGCCCGGCGTGTCGTTGAAATAGATCGGGCGGGCGCCGGTGATGATCAGCGACAGGCCCTTCAGCATCAGCATCATGCCCAGGGTGGCAATGAAGGGCGGGATCTTCATCTGCGCCACGAAGGTGCCCGAGGCGAGGCCGCAGAGCGCGCCCGTGCCGATGGCTGCCAGAATGCCCAGCGGCAGCGGCATGCCGCCCCATGTCAGCACCACGCCGGTGATGACGGCGCAGAAGGTCATCAGCATGCCGATGGACAGGTCGATGCCGCCCGTCAGGATGATGATCGTCGCCGCCACGGCCAGCACGCCATTGACGGACGTGGCCTGCAGGATGGCCATGATGTTGCTCACCTGAAAGAAATTCGGTGAGGCAAGGCTGAAGCCGATGACGAGAATGATCAGGCTGGCGAAAGCCAGAAGCTTCTGCTGGGCAGATGCGGATTGCTGCACGAAGCTTGCGCCCGCTGCGGCCTTGGACTTGTCTTGTGCTGTCACGCGGGTTCCTCCTGACGCGTGGCTTGCCGGGCTGTGGCAAGGTGCATGATGTCTTCCTGGGTGGTGCCGGCCCCGCCGGGCAGCGTGCCGGTCAGCCGGCCTTCGCACATGACGGCGATGCGGTGTGACACACGCAGGATTTCCGGCAGTTCCGAACTGATGACGATGATGGCCTTGCCCTCCGCAGCAAGGTCCGCCAGCAGCTTGTAGATTTCCGACTTGGCGCCAATGTCGATGCCGCGCGTCGGCTCATCGAAGATGAGAATATCGCAGTTGCGCAACAGCCATTTGGCAATGACGACCTTCTGCTGGTTGCCGCCGGACAGAAGCCGCACTTCCTGCCGCTCGGACGGGGTGCGGATGCCGAGGCTCCTGATGAAATCCCGCGCCGTCTTGCGCATGGCTTCATCCCTGACCTGCCCGAGACCGCCTGTGAAACGGTGCATGCTGGCCAGCGCCACGTTGTCGGCCACGTCCATGCCGAGGGCGAGGCCGAAGTGCTTGCGGTCCTCCGACAGATAGCCGATCCCGGCCCGCACCGCGTCCACCGGCGAGCGGATCTCCACCTTGCGGCCATGCACGGTGATCTCGCCGCTGTCACGCGGATCGGCACCGAAGATGGCGCGGGCGACTTCCGTGCGCCCGGCCCCCATCAGACCGGCAAAGCCAAGCACTTCGCCCTTCTTCAGCGAGAAGCTGACATCACGGATTTCACGCCCCCGGTTCAGGCCCTTCACTTCGAGGGCAACTTCTGCGCCGGTCAGATCAGGGATCGAGACCACCTCATCCGTCAGCGTGCGCCCGACCATCATGGAGATGATCTGCGAGATGGGCGTTTCCTTCGCCCCCACCGTGCCGACATATTCGCCGTCACGCATCACGGTCACCCGGTCGGAAATGCGGCGGATCTCGTCCATCTTGTGGCTGATGTAGACGATGCCCACGCCATCGGCCTTCAGCCGGGCGATCATGGCAAAAAGCTCGTTGATCTCGCTGTCGGTGAGCGCCGCCGTCGGCTCGTCCATGATCAGCACGCGCGAGCGCGCCGACAGGGCCTTGGCGATTTCCACCATCTGCTGGCGGGCGATGGACAGGCCATCCACCTTGCGGCGCGGATCGATGTTGATGTTGAGGACACGGAACAGCGCCTCCGCATCGCGGATCATCTTTGCATCATCGACGCGGCCGAAGGACAGGCGCGGCTCGCGGCCGATGAAGATGTTCTGCGCGACCGTCAGATCCTTCATCAGAGCGAGTTCCTGATGAATGATGCCGATGCCCTGATCCTGTGCGACGCGCGGGCTGGGCAGGGTCACTTCCCGGCCCTCCACCAGAATACGGCCCGAATCCGGCTGATAGACGCCGGAGAGGATCTTCATGAGGGTCGATTTGCCTGCGCCATTCTCCCCCATCAGCGCATGAACCTCGCCCTCCTGAAGGTCGAAGCTCACGGCCTTCAGCGCATGGACGCCGGGAAAGCGCTTGTCGATGCGGTGCATTTCCACGAGGATCTTCATGCGCCAGCCTCCTCCAGACCGTAGAAGCGGATGGCGGTGCCACCCAAAAGGGCCGCACGGTCATCAGCCGAAAGGCCGCCGGTCAGCCGCTCCGTCACCTCTTCCCAGAAGCCGTGCGAGCCCGCCAGCGTCAGCACCGGCCAGTCCGATCCCCACATCAGCCGCTCAGGACCGAACCATTCAAGCAGATGATCCATCACCGGCTGCAACAGGGCGGCGGCAGCCTCCACATCCTGCGGGCAGGACGGGCGGATCTCGGTCAGCAGGCCGGACAGCTTGCAGACGATGCGCGTGTCCGCCGCCAGCGCCTTCATGTGGTGCTTCCAGTGGGCGCTCAGGCCTTCCGCCACCGCCGGCTTGGCGGCATGGTCGACCACCAGCGGCAGGTCCGGGTAGGCTGCGGCGAAGCGGGTGATGGCGGCAAGCTGCGGTTCCTTCACCAGCGCATCGAAGCGCAGGCCAAGGCGCACCATGGCTGCGATCACGCAAGCCTCGGGCGCGGTGAGGATCCAGTCCGGATCGGCAATATCCTGCAGCATCGGGCGGATGCCCTTGAGACGCTTGTCCGCCGCCATGCGCGCAAGCCGGTCTTCCGCCAGCGGATCGGTCAGATCCACCCAGCCGACGACGCCGGCGATCTGCGGCGCGTCTTTGGCAAGCTCCAGCAGGAACAGGGTTTCCGCCTCGGAGGGCGCGGCCTGCACCACGACAACGCGGCGGCCGCCGTTGAGGCTGGCGAGATCGGCAGGCAGGAAGTCACGGCGCAGCGGGTCAAGGACGGGACCGCCCTCCTCCAGCCAGCCGTAGTCTCCGCGCGCCGGGCGCCAGAAATGGCAATGAGCATCAATTCGTTCCATCCGGCGGCCTCCCGTCCGCGTGTGATGGCTGCGGGCCTCGACCGGCCCGCAAGGCTCAGATCGTGACGCCGCCGTCCACCAGAACGGCCTGACCGGTCATGAAGCGGCTTTCGTCGCTCAGAAGATAAAGCACCAGCGGCGTGATATCGTCCACGGTTGCCAGACGGCCCATGGGCTGGCGGGCAATGAAGTCCTTCTCCGCCTGCACCGGATCGGCCGCCGAAGCAATACGGCCACGCAGCGAGGGCGTATCCACCGTGCCGGGGCACAGGGCGTTGCAGCGGATGCCCTGCTTCACATAATCGGCCGCCACGGCCTTGGTCAGGCCGATCACCGCCGCCTTGGTGGTGCCATAGGCGGTGCGGTTGACAAATCCCTTGATGGAAGAGGCCATCGAAGCCATGTTGAGAATGGATGCAGAGCCGGTCTTGCCGGCCCGTTCCAGCATCCCCGGCAGGAAAGCCCGGATCATGCGCATCATGGAGGTTACATTGACCGCCAGTGCCTGTTCCCAGTCCTCGTCAGTGATGTCGAGCACCGCGCCGTTATGCACCATGCCCGCGCAGTTGAACAGACCATCCAGCGGCCCAACGTCCCGCGCCAGCGCATCGATGGCTGCCCGGTCCGTCACATCCAGCTTCAGCGTTTCAAGGCCGGCGAGGCCGCCTAGCAGAGAGGCATCACGGTCCGTGGCAATCACCCGTGCGCCTTCTGCCGCCAATGCCAGAGCCGAAGCGCGGCCCATGCCCTGACCGGCAGCCGTCACGAGAATAGTCTTGCCTGCAAGGCGCATCGCAGTCCTCCCAGATACCGGCTCCGCCTGACGGCCGCCGGCTTTTCCTCCACCAGCCGCTCTTTGTGGCGACCGTTCATATACGAACACCCTATTCACAAATGAACTGATATGCAAGACTGTAGATCAAGAGAACAGAATATCCCTGCGTCAGATACCGCGCAGGACCGGGAGGACTGAAAGATGAGCGACACGGAGACTGGCTCTGAGCGCTACCGCGCCCCTGCGCTGGACAAGGGGCTCGATATTCTCGAATTGCTGTCGGAGCAGTCCGCCGGCATGACGCGGGCGGAAATCGTCAAGGCCATGGGCCGCAGCCCCTCGGAAATCTACCGCATGCTGGAGCGGCTGGTGGCGCGCGACTATGTGGTGCGCTCCTTTGGCGGCGACCGCTACGCCCTGTCGATGAAGCTGTTCGTGCTGGCCAACCGGCACCCGCCGGTGCGCCGCCTTGTGGCACAGGCGACGCCAAAGTTGGATCTGTTCGCCCGCGACAGCCGCCAGTCCTGCCATCTCGCCGTGCCGGAACGGGCTGCCGCCGTTGTCGTGGCGCAGGCAAGCCCGATGGACAGCTGGGAGTTCCGCGTGCGCATCGGCGCAAGGCTGGATCTTCTGGACACCGGCTCAGGCATCGCCCTGCTTGCCTTCCAGAACCCGGAGCGGCGTGCCGAAACGCTCGCCACCTGGGGCAGCAGCACCCAGACCGCCCGCCTGCATGAGGTAGAAGAGGAACTCGAACGGGTGCGGTCAGCCGGTTACCGCATTGCCGAAAGCGGCCAGCTTCTCGGCGTGCAGGATATTTCCGTGCCCGTGCTGGCCCCGGACGGCGACGCCATCGCCGTCCTCACCTGCCCTTACCTCGGCCGCCCCGCCAGCGATCCTTGCGCCAGCATCAGCGAGGTTCTGGACCGGTTGAAGGTTCTGGCGGGGGAGTTGTCGCTGGCATAAATACAGGCAGCACGCCTGAACTGCACCAGCACATGCACTCATCCAGGATCCGGCTACTCAGGCAATATCCACGTAGTAACCTATACCTTCATAGCGATAATTCGGGAGCGTAGAAGAGACACTCTGCTGCTCCTGATCACTGGCTGTATAAAAGTGAGTGCCATTTTCAATATTGTAGAACCTATGTAAGCCCTGTCGGCCACTGCCTCCTTCTGCATATGCGTAGTAGCTCAGCCCCTCATCACGAAAATGAGGCAGTGTTTCCTGCACACTCAGCCGTTCCTGCTCACTCGCTGTATAAAAATGCGTTCCGGTCTGCTGATTAAAGAAACGATAGACAGCCAGACCGGAGACCGCGCTGGCATTTGAGTCAAAGGCATTGCCTTCATAAACAAACAAATCACTGCTAGAAATCAACCCATCCCGCTCAGCATCACTTGCAGTATAGAAGTGTGATCCTGTTGATTTATTATAGAATCGAGAAATATTATAGATGCTGTCCTGACTTCCATTGGAGACGACAGACTGGAAGTTCGCCAGAATGGCATCAAGTTTTATATTCTCAGAGCCCAAAGACGCGGTTGACGTCCACACTTTGCTGCCATGTTTGAACGTTACTTGATAGGTTCCTGCGGGAAGTGCTAAATTGTAACCGCCAGCGTCCCACGTGCTTGTAACAAACGTTCCAGCTGAACCTGTCGCAGAAATCGTGACATTTGCGACCCCTTCACCAACATCGTAAAATCTGTCGCCATCAAAATCGTTGATCACCACACCTGTGATCTGCGCCTTGTAGTCGCCGCGTGTAGCAAAATTCTGGGTCACAACGTGTGGCCCGACAGATGTCCTGACGTCGTTATCAATCAGATACCCTATGCCAATTTCTGTAAATTGGCGGTCCATTATATTCACGCGGTGTCCGGCGCCTGCCTGGATGCCTGTTGGTGACACCCCCCAGTCGATAAAGAACCCAGCATGACCATGGAACGGATCCTGAGCATAGGCGTAAACATTCTCTCCGAGATACCTGAAGCTGTAGCCTGCACTCAGCACTCTTTGGCCAAGAGAAGCCTCACCCGGGAGCTGATGACTTTGTGCGTCCTGATTGATCATCGCCTGTGAATGAGCCGTCGCGGCATTTGCCAACTTCTCGTTCCAAGCCAGCGGCGCTGCAGGCACTAGTGCATCAAACTGCTGCTTCAGAACCGCCAAGTCGACTTTGAAGAAGTTTATTGCGTTTTGCACGTTTGCCGGCGCATTGGCGACCAGACGCGTGTATTCGCCGAACGGGTCCAAACGTGCCCTATTGGTCAACTCAAGCAAATATTGACTGAATGCTGTCGGTGTCGTCATAGACTCGATCCAATCTTACCTATACCCGTTTATCCGCAATCCTACTTAACAGGGAGAAGGGCAACAATGAAATTATCTGCCTCTCACATAAATTAACCTGCCTGGTTTGCCCGACAGCGCAATGAGAGCTCACCATCGGCAATGTTATGGGCGAAAGGTGAGCTCAAGGGCCCACTCTATGCGCTCAGCCTTAGTTAACTATCCGAAAATCACGCCCTTGCGGATGATGAAGTTGCCATAGGCGCGCAGTTCGGTGGTGAGGACCACGGCATAGCATTCCTTGGCACGGGCGTAGAAATCATAGCGCTCCAGCGAGGCCATGGACGCTTTTTCCGCGTCGAACAGGGGCTTTGCTTCCGCCACGACCGGCGGAATGGCCGCAGCATCGCCCACCACCTGCATGGTGAAGACCGGATCGCCGTCGAATGTATCGACCGGCAGCAGGGTGAGAATGGCCTCCACCGCTTTCACTGCCGGGCAATCCATGCGCAGCGGCACGCCATGCACCGTGCGGCGGGCGGTCGATTCGGCCGGAAAATTGGCATCGACGATGGCAATCTCGTCGCCATGCCCCATGGCGGCCAGAACCATCAGCAGTTCCGGGCTGATGAGCGGATGAATGCCCTTGAGCATGACGAAAACCCTCCCTGCCCGCAGAATTGGAATCTCTGAACAGCTGCGCGGGCGGGCGGCAGATTAGCCGGATGCGGGATGAGGTCAACGGGGACGCGGTGTGAGAAGGGAACTCTGTCTGACCAGCAGTTCTGCCCGCGGCCTCTCATCTTGTCATCCCCGCGCATGCGGGGATCCAGTAGCCCCGGCGTTCACATCTGTGACGCAGGGGGTACTAGATCCCGGTCTTGCCGCTCCGCGCCAAACCGGGATGACATGGAGCCAAGGCTGCAAGCGACCACCGCGCAACCTTTCACCCCGGAGTATAAGCGAGGCTTGCAATGTCCACGGCCTTGCCGGTCATGGCGGATTGCTGGGCGGCGAGGCCCATGGCGACGGCCCACCAGCCGTCATTCAGCGCCACTTCCACCGGCGCACCGGCGGTGACGGCCCTCTGGAAGCGCTGGTGCTGGTAGAAGGTGGAGCCGTTGTGGTCGCCGGCATCCAGCAGCTGCGGATCGACCGGCACTTCCAGCACCACGGGCCCCTGCGGCTGGCGCGGCGAGACGATGACCTGCGGCACCGGCGGTTCGCCCAGATGCTCCGGCCAGAAGCGGCCCGGCCCGGGAACGAGGCATTCGATCTTGCCCTTCGGCCCGACAGCGGAAATCTCCTCCTGATAGCGCGAGCCTTCCGCGAACATGCAAAGCTCCAGCATGGCGCGGGCACCGGAGGCGAAATCCACGATCACATAGGCATGATCCCAGATGTCGGATCTCTCGCCCGCATAAACCTCGTCCAGATGGTTCACCGCCTGCCCGCCGGAGGCCATCACCCGCACCGGATCGGACTTCAGGATATGCCGCATGAGATCGAAGAAGTGGCAGCACTTTTCCACCAGCGTGCCGCCGGTGTTGCGGTTGAAGCGGTTCCAGTCGCCGACCTTTTCGAGGAACGGAAAGCGGTGCTCGCGGATCGTCAGCATGCGGATGCCGCCGGTCACCTTGTCCGCTTCCTCGATCATCTTTGCGACCGGGGGCATGTAGCGGTATTCCATCGCCACCCAGATGGGCGCGGGATAGGCAGCACGCAGGGCGGCAAGACGCGGGGCATCTTCCGGCGCGGTGAACAGCGGCTTTTCCACGATCACCGGCAGTGGCCGGACGGAGGCAATTTCCTCAAGCTGGCTGAGATGCAGGAAGTTGGGGCTGGCGATCAGCAGGCAGTTGATCTGCGGCACCTCCAGAAGATCCGCCACCGTCTCCACCATCCGGGCGCCCGGCACGGCTGCGGCGGCACGGGCGCGCATGTCTGCATCGGGCTCGTAGATTGCTGCAACAGACGCCCCCTCCAGCAGGGCAATGTTGCGCAGATGCTCCTGCCCCATCATGCCGCAGCCGATGATTCCATACGTCAGGCTCAAGGTATTTCCCCCTATTTCAGACGCGCCACGTAGCGCGCCACGTTATGATCGAACCAGGTGCGGGAAACCTCCGCCCGCTGCCCGTCCTGTCCATGACTGATGCGAAGGATGTGCGGCACCGGCGCACCCGGCGCATGGCCGAAATTGGCAGGCGCCCAGTCCGGCACATGATCCAGCCCCACCTGATCCTCGGCCTTGACGATCCACAGGCCGAGCCGGGTGCGGTAGAAGAGATAGAGCGACTCCGACAGCTCTTCTGCCGTCACGTGCTGCACATAGGAGCCGTCGAGCCAGATCTCCTCGACAGCTGCAATCTGCCCCGAAAGACGGCGCAGGCGGCGGATGCGGTGGCCTTCGCTGCCCTGCCCGAAAGGCGGCAGGTAATCCGGCTTGGCCAGCCGGGTGACGGACAGAACCTCCGCGGTCGGCAGGCCGCCGCCCTTGATCAGTTCCAGCCGGAACATGGCGTAAAGGCTCTTCGGGTCACTCATCGCCCGGATGTAGTTCCCCGAGCCCTGAACGCGCTCCAGCAGCCCGCGATTCTGCAACTCTGCCAATGCTTTGCGCAGGGTTCCGACAGCAATGCCCATCTCCGCCGCCATGTCCCGTTCCGGTGGCAGGCGCATGCCGTCGATCAGCCGTCCGGCAGCAATATCGCGCACCAGCAATTCGGCGATCTGCATGTAGATCGGCAGGCTGCCCTTGCTCTGTGTCATCACGCTCCGGCCGTGGAATGAGGTGTTCGAGGAGTGGGTCACGAGAAAATTGATACACTATTGATTTACATCAATGCAGGTGTTACGCAAGTGGAAACTGCGGCTCAAAAGGGGAGTATGATGACCGTTGTTCCCGTGACCTCCGCCGATCTCGACGCATCCGAAGTGTCCTGGTTTGCGGCTCTTTGTTCCGATGATTACGCCTATCTCGGCGTGCCGGACGGCAGCCTGCGCTCCAGCTGGGAGCACTGCTCCTCGATCGTGCAGAAGGCGGAAAGCCTTGGCTTTCGCAACATCCTGTGCCCCTCGTCCTATCAGGTGGGGCAGGACACGCTGAGCTTCGTGGCCGGCTGCGCGCCCATCACGGAGCGCATCAACATGCTGGCGGCCATCCGCTGCGGCGAGATGCAGCCCATCATGCTGGCCCGCACGGTGGCGACGCTCGACCACATGCTGAAGGGCCGCCTGACGCTCAACGTCATCAGCTCCGATTTCCCCGGCGAAGTCGCCGACAGCGCCTACCGCTACAAGCGCAGCCACGAGGTGGTTCAGATCCTGCGGCAGGCCTGGACGCGCGAGACCATCGACCATGAGGGCGAGGTCTATCAGTTCAAGGGCGTTTCGACGGAACCGGCGCGGCCCTATCAGCAGAACGGCGGCCCCCTGCTCTATTTCGGCGGCTACTCGCCGGATGCGCTGGAGCTGTGCGGCGCCCAGTGCGACGTCTATCTGATGTGGCCCGAGACGAAGGACCAGCTGGCAGAGCGGATGAAGGCCGTGCATGAACACGCCGCCGCTCATGGCCGCACCCTCGACTATGGCCTGCGCGTCCACATGATCGTCCGCGACACGGAAGCCGAAGCGCGCGAATACGCCGAGCATCTCGTCTCGAAGCTCGATGACGAATACGGCAAGCTGATCCGCGACCGCGCCCACGACTCGATCTCGCTGGGCGTTGCCCATCAGGCCCGCGCCCGCGAACTGGCGGACAAGTTCGGGTATATCGAGCCGCATCTGTGGACCGGCATTGGCCGGGCCCGCTCGGGCTGCGGGGCGGCGCTCGTCGGCTCCACCGATCAAGTGCTGTCGGAAATCGAATCCTACCGGAAGATGGGCATCCGTGCCTTTATCTTCTCCGGCTATCCGCATCTGGAGGAAGCCGGTCACTTCGGAACCAAGGTCC
The DNA here is from genome assembly GCF_900185665.1 of Pannonibacter sp. I15F10I1. Classification (NCBI taxonomy): domain Bacteria; kingdom Pseudomonadati; phylum Pseudomonadota; class Alphaproteobacteria; order Hyphomicrobiales; family Stappiaceae; genus Pannonibacter; species Pannonibacter sp. I15F10I1. The sequence continues at coordinate 56,647 of NZ_FYAN01000026.1, read as the reverse complement.
TGCCGCAGCTCAAGACCTGTTCCCTGCCCCATGAATATGGCCGTGTGCCAAGCGAAACGCCCGCCACTCCGCTGGGCGTGGGAGAACGCCGCTGATGAACCGCATTGACCTCACCAAGGACCTGAGCCTCAGCCGCATCGTCTATGGCATGTGGCGCATCGGCGACGACAGCAACACCAGCCCGGCGCATGTTCAGGCCAAGATCGAAAGCTGTCTGGCGCAGGGCATCACCACGCTGGATCAGGCCGACATTTACGGCGGCTACACGGCAGAGGCGATCCTCGGCGGTGCGCTGAAGGCGTCCCCGCAGCTGCGCGACAAGGTGGAACTCGTCAGCAAATGCGGCATTGTCGCGCCGGTTGGCCGCTATGCAGACCGCCGGGTGAAGTACTACGACACCACCGAAGGCCACATCACCGCCTCGGTCGAAGCCTCCTTGCGCGACATGGGCACGGACTGGATCGACCTCCTGCTGATCCACCGCCCCGACCCGCTGATCGATCACGAGGAAACCGGCAAGGCGCTGGATGGCCTTATCGCATCAGGCAAGGTGCGCAGCGTCGGCGTCTCCAACTTCCGCCCCTGGGATTTCTCGCTGCTGCAGTCGGCGATGAGCAGCAAGCTCGTCACCAACCAGATCGAGATCAGCCTTGTGGCGCCTGAGTGTTTCATCAACGGCGATCTGGCCTATCTGCAGGAACGCTCGATTGCGCCCATGGCCTGGTCACCGCTGGGTGGCGGCTCGCTCTTCGGCGAGGACAACCGCCAGCTTCTGGCAGCACTGGAGCGGATCGGCGCGGCGCAGGGCGTTGATGCCACCGCCGTTGCGGTCGCCTGGCTGCTGCGCCATCCGGCGCGGATCATCCCGGTGATGGGCACCAACAACATCGAGCGGATCAGCAAGATCGGCGAGGCAGCCAAGGTGGAGATGGACCGGCAGACCTGGTTCGAGCTCTACACCCTCGCCATCGGCAGGAATGTTCCGTGATGATGGCGGCAAACGGACACCTCTCCGGACGGGATGAGCGGCTGTTCGTGCCGGGCGCGGAGACATCGCGCGAGTTCCGCACTGCGCTGGGCACCTTCGCCACGGGCGTCACCGTGGTGACGGCGATGGGCGATCAGGGCCCCATGGGCATGACGGCCAACAGCTTCACCTCGCTGTCGCTGGACCCGCCGCTGGTGCTCTGGTCGCCGGCAAAAAGCTCATCCAAGCACGGCGGCTTCATCACCGCCGCGCATTTCGCCATCCATGTGCTGGGTGAGGAGCAGGACGGGCTCAGCACCAGCTTCACCCGGGGCGGCACCGCCTTCGACGGGCTGGCATGGCAGTTCAATGCGGAAGGCGCGCCGGTCATCCCCGGCACCCTCGCCCGCTTCGAGTGTGCCCTGCACGCCGTGCACGATGGCGGGGACCATTCAATTGTCATAGGGCGGGTGCTACGCGTGGCACAGCGCGATGGCGCACCGCTTTGCTTCTCGCAGGGCGCTTTCGGACGGTTTGCCAGAATAACCTGAGAGACCAGGCCATTCGGGTGTGGCAGCCGCGCCGGGAGACCGCGGCTGGTGGGAGGAAAATGATGGCGTTCATTCTGGCACTTGCCAGATACCTCAGCCTTGTCAACGGCGCGGCGCTGGCCGCAGGCCGCTGGATCGGGGCAGGCTGCGTCGGGCTGATGGTCATCATCATCCTGATCCAGGTGTTTTTCCGTTACGTGCTCAACGACGCCCCCGCATGGACGGAAGAGGCGGCACGTTTCCTCATGCTCTGGATGACCGGCCTGATGGTGCCCACGGCTTTCCGCCGGGGCGGCTTCGTCGGCATCGACATGCTGGTGATCCTGCTGCCGCGCCTCGTGGCCGGAGTGCTCAATCTCGTTCTGCTCCTCCTGATTGCCGGCCTCCTGTTCTACGCCACACGGCTGGGCTGGAAGGAAGTCACCGGCATCGGCGGACGCTTTGCAATGGCGGCGATTTCCGTGCCGGTGTCCTGGGATCTGTCCGTATGGATGAAGGTGCCCCGCGCGTGGATGATGGCCTCGCTCGCGGTTGGCTGCACGGCGATGTTCGCCGTCTGCATCGAGCTGATCCTGCGCAGCCTCATCACGCTCATGGGCGGTGAACGCCAGCTTGCACCGATTACCGAAACTCAGTCTCTGGGAGCGGAGTGATGCTCAGCCTTTTCCTGCCGCTCTTCCTCCTGCTGCTGTTCCTCGGCCTGCCCGTGGTCTTCGGCCTCATCATGGCACCCGCCGCCCTGCTGTGGGCCAATGGCCAGGAGCGCGAAATCGCCCTGCTCTACCGCAATGTCTACAACGGCATGGACAGCTTCCCGCTGATGGCCATCCCCTTCTTCATGCTCGCGGGCGAGCTGATGAACCGGGCCGGCATCACCATGCGCCTTGTGGAATTTGCGCAGGCCATGATCGGCCATCTGCGCGGCGGGCTGGCGCATGTGAACATCATGTCCTCCATGCTCTTTTCCGGGCTTTCCGGCTCGGCAGTGGCGGATGTCTCGGCGCTGGGCTCCATGCTGATCCCGGCCATGGAAAAGCAGGGCTACACCCGGCGCTTTGCCGCCGCCGTCACAGCCGCCTCCTCCATCATCGGCCCGATCATTCCGCCCTCCGGCATCATGATCATCTACGCCTATGTGATGAACCAGAGCGTTGCCGCCCTGTTCCTTGCGGGCATCGTGCCGGGCATTCTCATTGGTCTCAGTCTGATGGTCATCGTCTGGCTGCAGGCGGACCGGGAAAACCTGCCCGCCGCCACCGCTCGCGCCTCATGGGGAGATAGAGGCAAAGCCAGTCTCTCGGCCTTCTGGCCGCTGCTGACGCCGGTGATCATCCTCGGCGGTATTCTCGGCGGCGTCTTCACCCCGACGGAAGCCTCGGCCGTAGCGGTGGGCTATGCCTTCTTCATCGGCCTCTTCGTCATGCGCACGCTGAAGCTGCGCGAGATCCCGGACGTGCTGACCCGCGCCGGCATGACCTCCGCCGTGGTATTGCTGCTGGTGGGCGCCGCCATGGCCTTCAAGACCGTGGCGAGCCTTGCCCACACGCCGGAACTGCTGGCCGATATCATCCTCGGCCTCAGCAACAACCCGCTGGTGCTGCTGTTCCTGATCAACGTGCTGCTGTTCATCGTCGGCATGTTCCTCGATGCGGGGCCCGCCATCATCATCCTCGGGCCGATCCTAGGACCCATCTTCACCTCCATGGGCGTGGACCCGATCCATTTTGCCATCATCATGGCGGTGAACCTCACCGTTGGCCTGCTCACCCCGCCCATGGGCCTCGTACTCTTCGTCACCTCGTCCGTCTCGGGCCTGAGGGTGGAGACCATTGCCCGGGCAACGCTGCCGTTCCTGGCGGCGGAAGTGGCCGTGATCTTCCTGATCACCTATTTCCCCGCCATCTGCCTCACCGTCCCCCGCCTTCTGGGGTTCGTGAACTGACTTGAGTGAAAGGGAGGAACTGAATGCTCAAGGCACTTCTGAAGACCGTGCTGCTGGCCAGCACGCTGTCCATGGCCACCATGGCGCAGGCCGCAGACATCACCCTGCGCGCCACCGCCAATTCCAACACGGATGACGAGGACTATGACGGCCTCGTCGTCTTCAAGAATTACGTCGAGAATGCCTCGAACGGCGCCATTGCCGTGGAGCTCTTCATCGGCACCCAGCTCTGCGCCACCGGCGAGGAATGCCTTCAGGGCGTCGCCGACGGCAACATCGATATCTACATCTCCACCTCCGGCGGTGCGGCGGGCCTCTTCCCCTATATCCAGGTGCTGGACCTGCCCTATCTGATGAGCGATGACCGGGTGGCCGAAACCGTGCTGACCGGCCCCTTCACCCGCGAACTGCGCGCCAAGGCACTGGCCGACAGCGGCAACACCATCCGCCTGATGACCATCGGCAACACCGGCGGCTGGCGCAACTATGCCAACACCAAGGCCACGGTGAAGACCCCGGCAGACCTCAAGGGCCTGAAGATGCGCACCGTCCCGGCCGACCTGCCGCAGCAGGTGGCCACCGCCGTCGGCGCGTCTCCCACGCCCGTTCCGTGGCCGGAACTCTTCACCGCCCTGCAGACCGGCGTTGTCGAAGGCACGGCCAACGGCATCACCGACATCATGAACATGAAGTTCACCGACGCGGGCGTGAAATACATCACGCTGGATGGCCACTCCTACATGGGCGCCTTCTGGTGGATGTCGAACGAGCGCTTCCTGTCGCTGACGCCGGAACAGCGCACGATTGTGGCCGATGGCTTCGCCGCGCTGCAGCAGGCCACCTTCGCCAGCCCGAAGCGCAAGGAAATCGCCGCCTATCAGGACTTCCTGAAAGCCGGCGGCGAGATCTACGTGCCGACGGCTGAAGAAAAGGCCGCCTTCAAGGAGGCCGTCACGCCGGTGTTCGACTGGTTCAAGACCAAGGTCACGGGCGGCGAGGAAGTCTTCGCCATGTTCACCACCGCCGTGGCCGAGGCCGAAGAACAGGTCAACGCCGAGCGTGCCGCCGAAACGGCCGACTGATAGTGGATCCTGCAGGACGGGGTCCGCTCCGTCCTGCTTTTGGGGAATGCATTCAGCTGTGGCTGGAGCGCCCTCTCCTCTGAAGGAGGCAGGTCTTACATATCAGTTGCAGAGAGAAGCCCACAGATCTGCGTCTGGCATGATGGCAGTGCGCTTCCGCCCCCCTCCCCCTCGTGGGGAGGGGTAAGGGGTGGGGGGCACTGAGCCTGCAAGGGTCCCAAAAACCGGACGTCTTCTGAAGAGGAGAGACTATCTGCAATCAACGGATACTCTGCCAGCCGGAAAGGCCTTCCCCCCACCCCTAACCCCTCCCCACGAGGGGGAGGGGGGCTGAAACGCCTTGCAGGAATGACCAGAACGCAGCCTTTCCTCAAACCGTAACCGGGGAGCCTGACTGGCTGTCCGTTGTAAACAATGCCCCACAAGAGGGAGGGGGCTGAAACGCCTTGCCGTAGATACCAGCCACAAACCGCAACCGCAAACAGGCCCGGATAAGATATCCTTTCACCTGCCCTGAAACGAAATTTCTGCCCCGCAAAACGACGGCTCTCAAGACAGGCACCGGAACATCCGGTGCGTCTCTTTTGCGCCCAATCCTGAAGGTTCACATCATCGCCACTCCAGATCAGGCCTTTCCAGCCGAAAAAAACGGAGAGACTTCGCTTGCGGCGCGCATGCGCCTGCGCTTCCCCGGCCTTTCCATCGCCGTGCTGATCGCGCTCGCCTCCGCCTTCCTGTCGGAGCATTACGGCGCACCGGCCATGCTGCTGGCGATCCTCATCGGCCTTGCGCTGCATTTCCTCTCCGATGACCCGCGCATGCTGCCGGGGCTGGAATTTGCAGCGAAGAACCTCCTGCGCGCCGGGATCACGCTGCTCGGCCTCAGGATCAGCCTCGGCATGTTTGCCGATCTCGGCCTGCCCATGCTGCTGGTGCTGGCCGCAGCCGTTGCCCTGACCATCGGCTTCGGCATGGCCGTCTCGCGCCTCTTCGGGCAGGAAAGCCGCTTCGGCCTGCTCACAGGCGGTGCCGTCGCCATCTGCGGGGCGTCCGCCGCCATGGCCATCGCCGCCGTGCTGCCGCGCAAGTCTGCCCATGAGGCCGAGCGCGACATGGTGTTCGCCGTCTTCGGCGTCACCATGCTGTCGACGCTGGCCATGATCGGCTACCCCATCCTCGCCTCCGCTCTGGGCATGAGCGATCCGGTCACCGGCGTCTTCCTCGGCGCAACGATCCACGATGTGGCGCAGGTGGTGGGCGCAGGCTTCTCCGTCTCCGAAACGACTGGCGACATGGCCGTGCTGGTGAAGCTGATCCGCGTCACCATGCTGGCGCCCGTGGTGCTGCTGATCGCCCTCGCCTTCCGCCGCTCCGTGCCCTCCGATGCCAAGCGCCCGCCGCTGGTGCCGCTGTTCGTCCTCGGCTTTCTGGCGCTGGCCATCCTCAATTCCCTCATCGAAATCCCGGCCTTCGTCGCAGAAGGCGCCAATGCCGCTTCCCGCTGGGCGCTGCTGGCGGCCATCGGCGCGGTCGGCGTCAAGACGTCCCTGCCCAACATCATGAGCGTTGGCCGCCGCGCCATTGCGCTGCTGGTGGCCGAAACCGTGTTCCTCGCAGGCTTCATCCTGATCTGCGTCGAGTTCCTGCCACTCGACCGGCTGCATTGACCCTCTCCACCCTTGCCCTTGCCTGCCAGTTTTGCGAGGGTCACGGTCTGCCGCTCGCAAGGTGCAGACAAGACACCGCAGGCAGGCAGCATGGGAGGGGAGAATGAACACCAGCACGGCACTGGCCAGCGCTGCGCCGAAGACGGGCTTTGATCAGGCTCTGAGGGAAGCCTCGATCCTCGTCATCGATGACGAGCCTGGCATGCGCAACTTCCTCGACCGGACCCTGCGCCCGCGCTGCCGGCATCTGGATCTGGCCGCCAGCGTCGAAGAGGCCACTGGCCTGCTGGATGCAGCGCATTTCGATATCGTCATTCTCGACAATATCATGGGCGGCAAGCGTGGCGTGGACTGGCTGGCCGAACAGCGTGACACCGGCTTTCTGCCCGCCGCCATCCTGATCACCGCCTATGCCGACCTTGAGACGGCCATTCAGGCGCTGCAGGCGGGCGCGGCGGATTTCGTGCTGAAGCCTTTCCGCTCCAACCAGATCCTCAACGCCGTGGCCCGCTGCCTCGACCGGATGCAGCTGCAGCGGGAGAACACGGTGCTGCGTCATGAGCTGAAGGCAAGCTCCGACCTCATTCTCCTGCGCGACAAGCTGATCGGCGAATCTCCCGCCATCGAGGACATCCGCGCCACCATCGCCCGCGTTGCCCCGCTCCCCTCCTCCGTGCTGCTGACCGGCCAGTCCGGCACCGGCAAGGAAGTGGCGGCGCGCATGATCCACGAGCTGTCCGACCGGGCGGCCAAGCCCTTCGTGCCGGTCAACTGCGCCGCCATGCCCTCCGACATGGTGGAGAGCGAGCTTTTCGGCCATGTGAAGGGTGCCTTCACCGGCGCGCAGAACGGGCGTGAGGGGCTGTTCCTGCATGCACGTGGCGGCACGCTGTTTCTGGACGAAATCGGCGACCTGCCCCTTCAGACCCAGGGCAAGCTGCTGCGCGTGCTGGAAGACCGCAAGGTGCGCCCCGTCGGCGCCGAGCGCGAGCTGCCGGTCGATCTGCGTTTCGTCTTTGCCACCAATGTGGATCTGGAGAAAGCGGTGGCGGAAGGGCGCTTCCGGGCCGATCTCTTCTTCCGCATCAACATCGTCAGCCTGCACATGCCGCCGTTGAAGGAGCGCGGGCGCGATGCGCTCGATCTGGCGGATCTGTTCATGCAGAAACTGTCGCTGCAGCTCGGCACCCCTCCGCTGCTGCTCACCGAAGAGGTGCGCCGGGCGATTGCCGCCTATGACTGGCCGGGCAATGTGCGCGAGCTGCGCAATTTCATCGAGCGCAGCCTGATCCTTGGCCGCTTTCCGCCGGATTTCCTGCGCACCGCGCCAACGCCCATTGCCGGCGGGCAAGCCAATGCGGCACCGCAGGCTGATGGCACGCAGACGCTGGCCGATATGGAGCGCAACCATATTCTGGGCACGCTGGAGCGCTGCGGCGGCGACCGGGATGCAGCCGCAAGCCTTCTCGGCATTTCCCGCAAGACCATCGACCGGCGGCTCAGGGACTGGAATGTCTGAGCCAGCCGCGCCGCTGGAGCGCGTCCGCCCGTCCCGCTCCGTCCGTTTCCGCCTGCTGGCGATTGCGCTTCTGCCCATGCTGGTCATCGTGCCGCTGGTGGCCGGCGGCATCATGTTGCGCTGGAACACCAAGTTCAGCGAGGTCCTGATCAACAAGGTGAGCGCCGATCTCACCATCGCCCGGCAGTATCTCGCAAGGCTGATGGAAACCAACGGCGAGCGGCTGACCGCCATCGCCCAGTCCGCCCGCTTCCAGAGCGCCGCCTCTGGCCCGGCACTGGCGGATCTGCTGGCGCAGGAAAAGACCAGCCTCGGCCTCGACTATCTCTATCTCACCGACGCTTCGGGCGCGTTGATTGCCGCCAGCAGCCCGGACCTGCTTTTGCCGGAGCAATCCTCCCCGGTCATCGCCAGCGCGCTGGAAGGCACCGCCCGCACCGGCATCACCATTCTCTCCGGCCCGGATCTTGAACGGCTGTCGCCGGAGCTTGCGGCGCGTGCCAGGCTCGACATCGTCCCTACCGCCAACGCCGCCCCCAGCCCGCGCAAGACCGAAGACCGGGGCATGGTCATTCTGGCCGCCACCCCGGTCACGCTTGCCGATGGCCGCAAGGCTGCGCTCACCGGAGGCCTGCTCCTCAACCAGAACCTCGTCTTCATCGACACGATCAATGATCTCGTCTACCGGCAGGGCAGCCTGCCTGAGGGCAGCGAGGGCACGGCGACGCTGTTTCTCGATGACGTGCGCATCAGCACCAATGTGCGCCTGTTCGAGGGCAAGCGCGCGCTGGGCACGCGGGTGTCGGACGCCGTGCGCAAGACCGTTCTGGATGACGGCATCACCTGGCGGGCCAGCGCCTTCGTCGTCAACGACTGGTACATCTCCGCCTATGAGCCGATCCTCGACAGCGAGGGCCAGCGCGTGGGCATGCTTTATGTGGGCTTTCTGGAAACGCCCTTCACGCAGGCGCGGCAGCAGACGGTGCTGCTGGTCGTCCTTGCGCTTCTGGCCATCGGCACCATCACCGTGCCCATCTTCCTGCGCTGGGCGCGGGCGATCTTCCGGCCGCTGGAGAAGATGGCCGGCACCATTTCCCGTGTCGAGGCAGGCGACATGGGCGCCCGCACCCATGCCCAGCAGCCGCAGGGCGGCGGGGCCGGTCAGGACGAAATCACCCGCGTGGCGCATCTGCTCGACCACCTGCTGGATCTCGTGCAGGAGCGGGACGCGGCCCTGCGCCAGTGGAACGAACAGCTCAACGCCCGCGTCGCCGAGCGCACCCGCGAGCTGGAACAGTCCAACCTGCAGCTGGAGGCCGCCACCCGCCAGCTCATCGTTTCGGAAAAACTCGCCGCCATCGGCGAGATCACCGCAGGCGTCGCCCATGAGATCAACAATCCGGTCGCCGTCATCCAGGGCAATCTCGATGTGCTGCGGCAGGTGATGGGTGACCGGGTGGTGGAAGCTGCCACCGAGTTCCGCCTGCTGGACGAACAGGTCCACCGCATCCACCTCATCGTCACCCGCCTCCTGCAGTTTGCACGGCCGGAGGAATTCGCCGGCTGGACCGAGCGCACCGACCCCGCCGAAGCCCTCGAAGGCTGCCTGCCGCTGGTGCAGCATCTTCTGAAAAAGGCCGGTGTCAGCGTCACGCTGGAGCCCTTCTCCACCCGGCAGGTGCTGATCAACCGCACCGAGCTTCAGCAGGTGCTGATCAATCTCATCGTCAATGCCGTGCACGCCATGCCCGGTGGCGGACGGCTGCGCCTCGCCTGCGAGGACGCGGAAGAAGCCGGCCATTCCGGCGTGCGCTTCACGGTGGCAGACACCGGCACCGGCATGAGCGCCGAGGTGCAGGCCCGCATCTTCGAGCCCTTCTTCACCACCCGGCCTGCCCCCGGCTCTGCCTCCGGCAGCAGGTCCAGTTCCGGTTCCAGCGCCACCGGCTCCGGCCTTGGCCTGTCCATCTGCCAGAAACTCGTCGAACGCCAAAACGGCCGCATCACCGTCCAGAGCACCCCCGGCGAAGGCACGGCGTTCACGATCTTCTTGCCGGAGGCGGTGTGAGGCGTCCCATTCGCCCCCAAGACCCGCTGTCCGGACAAGCTGTCCTTGAGCTTCCCAAGTTGTCCGGCATGACGGGCGGAGGCTGGAGCTAGACGCTGCGGCGGGGGCTGGAGAGCAAGGTGGGCGGCCCCCGTACCGGCACATTCTGACGGATCGCCCCACAGCATCACCGATGCCAAATTAGTCATATTTTTTTCAGATAGTTAACCAGAAGGCCACGTCGACCGCCAACGCCCCCGCGCTTGATGCAAACCCCGTCTGCCCTTCAATTCCCTCCCTTCCCCGGCAACTGGCACGCTTCTGGCTAAGTAACTTGCCGGGGAGAGGCGGCCTTCGGGAGGAACGGGGCTGAGGTCCGGAGAATGGCTTGCAAAAGCTGCCGGTCCGCCGTGCGAAGGCGCCCTCCAAGGTTCCCCTGTGAAAGGGGCTCTCGGGAGGAGACAGGAATGACCACAACCACCGGCGTCGAGGGCGGGTACTCCGAAGGAGGACTGCTCGACCGGGAACGCATCATTGCAAAACCCGGCTTCAACCGCTGGCTCGTGCCGCCAGCAGCGCTTGCCATCCATCTGTGCATCGGCATGGCCTATGGCTTCAGCGTGTTCTGGCTGCCGCTGTCGCGCGCCATCGGCATCCAGCAATCCGTCACCTGCGAGGGCATGAGCCTCGTCACCGCGCTCTTCACCGCCTCCTGCGACTGGCGCGTGGCGGATCTGGGCTGGATCTACACCCTCTTCTTCGTCTTCCTCGGCTGCTCGGCGGCCATCTGGGGCGGCTGGCTGGAAAAGGCCGGGCCGCGCAAGGCGGGCGTCGTCTCCACCTTCTGCTGGTGCGGCGGCATTGCCGTGGCGGCGGTGGGCGTGATGACCCATCAGCTCTGGCTCATGTGGCTGGGCGCAGGCGTCATCGGCGGCATCGGCCTTGGACTTGGCTATATTTCGCCGGTCTCCACCCTGATCAAGTGGTTCCCGGACCGGCGCGGCATGGCGACTGGCATGGCCATCATGGGCTTTGGCGGCGGCGCCATGATCGGCGCACCGCTGGCCGACCGGCTGATGAGCTACTTCGCAACGCCCACCAGCGTCGGCGTGTGGGAGACCTTCCTCGTCATGGCGGCGATCTACTTCATCTTCATGCTGGGCGGCGCCTTCGGCTACCGCCTGCCGCCGGCCGGCTGGCGTCCGGAGGGCTGGACCCCGCCGCAGTCGAAGGCCACCACCATGATCACCCAGCACCATGTGCACCTGAACAACGCGCACAAGACGCCGCAGTTCTGGATGATCTGGATCGTGCTCTGCATGAATGTCTCTGCCGGCATCGGCGTGATCGGCATGGCCTCGCCCATGCTGCAGGAAATCTTCTCCGGCAAACTGATCGGCCTGCCCGAACTCACCTTCAACGACCTGTCGGGTGAACAGAAGGCCGCCATCGCGGCGATTGCCGCAGGCTTCACCGGGCTGCTGTCCCTGTTCAACATCGCAGGCCGCTTCTTCTGGGCCTCCCTGTCGGACCGGGTCGGGCGGAAGAACACCTATTACACCTTCTTCCTGCTCGGCATCGTGCTCTATGCCCTGGCCCCGACGGCGGCGCAGCTTGGCAACCAGCTGCTGTTCGTCGCCATCTTCGCGGTGATCCTGTCCATGTATGGCGGCGGCTTTGCCACCGTGCCGGCCTATCTCGCCGACATCTTCGGCACCCAGTTCGTCGGCGCGATCCATGGCCGCCTGCTGACGGCCTGGGCAACGGCCGGCATCCTCGGCCCCGTGGTGGTGAACTACATCCGTGAAGCGCAGATCAATGCCGGCATCCCCCGGGCGCAGGTCTATGACTTCACCATGTACATCCTCTGTGGCATGCTGCTCATCGGCCTCATTGCCAATGCGCTCGTCCGGCCGCTGGACAAGAAATGGTACATGTCCGACGCGGAAGTCGCGGCCCTGCAGGCCAAGGCCCGTACGGCGGACTCCGGCATTACCCATGGCTCCTTCGGCATCGGCAAGGGCGGGCTGGACGCCAAGGCGGCACTCGCCTGGGCCGTGATGATCATCCCGATCCTCTGGGGCGTCTGGATCACGCTGGAAAAGACTGCCGCCCTCTTCGGCTGAGGCTTTTTCCTGCTAGAACAGGCTGGCTGGGCGCTCTCTGCCCGGCCGGTTCCCGGAAATGGAACTGCAGTGACCCTGCCGGTAGCGGACCCATGATCGACAAGCTGGAAATGTTCATCGCCCTTGCCAACGAGCAGCACTTTGGCCGCGCCGCCGAAGTGATCGGCGTGACGCAGCCAACCCTTTCATCTGCGATGAAGCAGCTGGAAGATCAGCTGGGTGTTCAGCTTATCCATCGTGGTTCCCGGTATCAGGGGCTGACGCCGGAAGGCGAAAAGGCATTGGAATGGGCGCTGCGCATCGTCGCCGATGCCAGGGCGCTGAAGGCGGACATGCGGCAGGCGCGATCGGTCCTGTCGGGCAACCTGCGCATCGGCGTCATCCCCACGGCCCTGCCGATGGTGACGGACCTGTCCGTGCCCTTCACCGAGCGCCATCCCAATGTGCGCGTCTCCATCCTGTCGCGCACCTCTGCCGAAATCCTCGAACAGCTGGAGCGGCTGGAACTGGATGCCGGCATCACCTATCTCGACCCGCCGCCCGCCCGCCGCCTGACGGTGACCCCGCTCTACCGCGAGACCTACCGGCTGCTGTGCCGCGCCAGTTCACAGGTTGCGCGCCGGGGCTCGCTGACCTGGGCGGAGGTCGGCACCCTGCCCCTTTGCCTTCTGTCCGGCGACATGCAGAACCGGCGCATCGTGGACCGTTACCTGCAGGAGGCCGGTATCAGCTCCATGCCGATGGTGGAATCCAATTCCATCATCGTGCTCGCCTCGCATGTGATGACCGGGCGCTGGGTCTCGGTGGTGCCGGAAAAGCTCGCCGCGCATTTTCTGGACCGCAAGGACCTTGCCGCCGTGCCCATCACCGCAGACCTGCCGGAAGACACAATGCCGGGGCAGGATGTGGGCCTCGTCATCGCGCACCGCGAACCGCTGACGCCGATGCTGGCGGCTCTGCTCGATCTTGCCCGCAAGTACAATGCAGCTCTGGGAGGAGGCTGCAACGATAGAAGGTTTCAATCAGCTGACGAATAGCCGGAATTGAAGTGGGAGAAATTCCGCATAACATGCGGAATTGAGAGGAGAAACGCATGACGGCACATTTGTCTGCCGCCACGATTCGTTCCCTGACGCAGGACATCGTGACGACGCACCAGGCTCTGGAAGGGCCGCTTTTACCCATTCTCCATGCTGTGCAGGAGGCCTTCGGCTACGTGCCCCAGGACGCCCTGCCCGTGATCGCGGACAGTCTCAACCTGTCGCGTGCGGAAGTTCACGGCGTGATGAGCTTTTACCACGACTTCCGCCCGGAACCTTCGGGCCGCCACGTGCTGAAGGTCTGCCGGGCCGAGGCCTGCCAGTCCATGGGCACCGATGCACTGGCCGAAAAGCTGAAACAAAGGCTCGGTATCGACTGGCACGGCACCACGAAGGACGGTGATGTGACGCTGGAGCCGGTCTACTGCCTCGGCCTTTGCGCCCAGAGCCCGGCAGCCATGCTGGACGGCGAGCTGTTTGCCCGGCTCGATGACGAAGGCATTGACGAAATGCTGGGAGGGATCGGCAAATGAGCGTCACCGTTTTCGTCCCCCGCGATGCAGCTGCGCTGGCTGTTGGCGCGGACAAGGTCGCCGCCGCCATTGAACGGGAAGCCGCTGCCCGCAATCTCGATGTGACCATCATCCGCAACGGCTCGCGCGGCATGCTGTGGCTGGAAGTGCTGGTCGAGGTGCGAACAGAAAAGGGCCGCATGGCCTATGGCCCGGTGAAGGCCTCGGATGTGCCGTCCCTGTTCGATGCCGGGTTCCTGACCGGCGGCGCCCACCGGCTCGCCCATGGCTTCACCTCGGAAATCCCCTTCCTCAAGAGCCAGACACGCCTCACCTTCGCCCGCTGCGGCATCACCGATCCGCTGTCGCTGGAGGACTACCGCCACTACAAGGGCCTGAAGGGCCTTGAGGCGGCCGTTGCCATGGCGCCTGCCGAGATCGTGAAGCAGGTTACCGACAGCGGCCTGCGCGGGCGCGGCGGCGCAGGTTTTCCGACCGGCATCAAATGGAAGACCGTTGCTGACGCCAGGGCAGACCAGAAATACATCGTCTGCAACGCCGACGAAGGCGACAGCGGCACCTTTGCCGACCGGATGATCATGGAGGGTGATCCCTTCGTGCTGATCGAGGGCATGGCGATTGCCGCCATCGCAGTGGGCGCGACCAAGGGCTATATCTACACCCGCTCCGAATATCCGCATGCCATCGCGGTGATGCAGGAGGCGATCGAGATTGCCCGGCGCGAGGGCATTCTGGGCGGATCTGTGCTGGGCTCGCCGCATGCTTTCGACATGGAAGTGCGCGTTGGTGCGGGCGCTTATGTCTGCGGCGAGGAAACCTCGCTGCTGAACAGCCTCGAAGGCAAGCGCGGCATCGTCCGCGCCAAACCGCCGCTGCCCGCGCTGGAGGGCCTGTTCGGTAAGCCGACGGTCGTCAACAACGTCATGTCGCTCGCCTCGGTCCCGGTCATCATGGACCGCGGCGCCCAGTTCTACCGCGACTTCGGCGTCGGCCGCTCCCATGGCACCATCCCGATCCAGCTGGCCGGGAACCTGAAGCACGGCGGCCTTTACGAGACCGCCTTCGGCCTGACGCTGGGCGAACTGGTGAATGACATCGGCGGCGGCACGATCACCGGCCGCCCGGTGAAGACGGTGCAGGTGGGCGGCCCGCTTGGCGCCTATTTCCCGCAGGATCTCTTCGACACCATCTTCGACTACGAGGCCTTTGCCGCTGCCGGTGGGCTCATCGGCCATGCGGGCATCGTCGTCTTCGATGACACGGTGGACATGCTGGCGCAGGCGCGCTTTGCCATGGAATTCTGCGCCATCGAATCCTGCGGCAAGTGCACCCCCTGCCGCATCGGCGCGGTGCGCGGCGTGGAGACGGTGGACCGGATCGCCCGGGGCGATGCCGCCGCCATTCCGCTGCTCGAAAGCCTGTGCAGCACCATGAAGGCCGGGTCGCTCTGCGCCCTGGGTGGCTTCACGCCCTACCCGGTCATGAGCGCCCTGACCCATTTCCCCGCAGATTTTGACAGGATGAAGGAGGCCGCGGAATGAAGGACTCCCGTTTGCTCGACCGTGACTTCGGCACCCCCGCCGCCCGGTCCGAAAAGATGATCACCCTGACCGTCGATGGCTTCGAGGTCAGCGTGCCGGAAGGCACCTCCGTCATGCGTGCGGCATCCGAAGCGGGCATTTCCGTGCCCAAGCTCTGCGCCACCGACATGCTGGATGCCTTCGGCTCCTGCCGCCTGTGCCTTGTGGAGATCGAGGGCCGCGCCGGAACGCCGGCCTCCTGCACCACGCCGGTGGCGCCGGGCATGGTGGTGCACACCCAGACCGGCAAGCTGAAGGACCTGCGCAAGGGGGTGATGGAGCTTTACATCTCCGACCACCCGCTCGACTGCCTGACCTGCGCGGCCAATGGCGACTGCGAGCTGCAGGACATGGCCGGTGCCGTGGGCCTGCGCGATGTGCGCTATGAGGCCGTGGACACCCATTTCCGCGCCCGCAGTGCCGGGGGCGATGTCAATCCGCAGTGGCTGGCCAAGGACGAGAGCAACCCGTATTTCACCTATGATCCGTCCAAATGCATCATCTGCTCCCGCTGCGTGCGGGCCTGCGAGGAAGTTCAGGGTACTTTCGCGCTGACCATCGAGGGCCGTGGCTTTGACAGCCGCGTCTCGGCCGGCATGATGAGCGACACGTTCCTCTCTTCCGACTGCGTCTCCTGCGGTGCCTGCGTGCAGGCCTGCCCGACGGCAACGCTGCAGGAAAAGAGCGTGATCGAGATCGGCACGCCCGAGCGGGCCGTGGTCACCACCTGCGCCTATTGCGGCGTCGGCTGCTCCTTCAAGGCGGAAATGCGCGGCGACGAGCTGGTGCGCATGGTGCCCTACAAGGACGGCAAGGCCAACCGCGGCCACAGCTGCGTCAAGGGCCGCTTTGCCTGGGGCTATGCCCAGCATCAGGACCGCATCCTCAAGCCGATGATCCGCGAGGCGATCAGCGATCCCTGGCGTGAAGTCTCCTGGGACGAGGCGCTGGGCTTTGCCGCTGACCGGATGAAGGCGATCCAGGCCAAGCATGGCCGCCAGTCTGTCGGCGTCATCACCTCCTCCCGCTGCACCAATGAGGAAACCTATCTGGTGCAGAAGCTGACGCGCGCGGTGTTCCTCAACAACAACACGGACACCTGCGCCCGCGTCTGCCATTCGCCCACCGGCTACGGCCTCGGCCAGACGTTCGGAACCTCTGCAGGCACGCAGGACTTCGACAGCGTCGAGGACACGGATGTGGTCATCGTCATGGGGGCCAACCCGACGGATGGACACCCGGTCTTCGCCAGCCGCCTGAAGAAGCGCCTGCGCAAAGGTGCAAAGCTGATCGTCATCGATCCGCGCCGCATCGATCTGGTGAAGTCGCCGCATATCAAGGCCGCGCATCACCTGCAGCTGAAGCCCGGCACCAACGTGGCCGTGGTTTCGGCCATCGCCCACACCATCGTCACCGAAGGCCTGTTCGACGAGGCCTTCATCCGCGAGCGCTGTGACTGGGACGAGTTCCAGGACTATGCCGAGTTCATCTCCGATCCGCGCCACAGCCCGGAGGCAACGGCGGCCCTGACCGGCGTTCCGGCGGAGGAGCTGCGCGCTGCCGCAAGGCTTTATGCCCGCGGCGGCAACGGGGCGATCTATTACGGCCTCGGCGTCACCGAACACTCGCAGGGCTCCACCACGGTCATCGGCATCGCCAACCTTGCGATGATGACCGGCAACATCGGCCGCAAGGGCGTGGGCGTGAACCCGCTGCGCGGGCAGAACAACGTGCAGGGCTCCTGCGACATGGGCTCCTTCCCGCATGAGCTGCCCGGCTACCGCCATGTGAAGAACGACCACGTGCGCGAGATCTTCGAGAGCCTGTGGGGCGTGGAGCTGGACAAGGAGCCGGGCCTGCGCATTCCCAACATGCTGGATGCCGCCGTCGACGGCACCTTCAAGGGCCTCTACTGCCAGGGCGAGGACATTCTCCAGTCCGACCCGGACACCAAGCACGTGGCCGCAGGCCTTGCCGCCATGGACTGCGTCATCGTGCATGACCTGTTTCTCAACGAAACGGCCAGTTACGCCCATGTGTTCCTGCCCGGCTCGACCTTCCTGGAAAAGGACGGCACCTTCACCAATGCCGAGCGCCGCATCAACCGCGTGCGCAAGGTGATGGCCCCGAAGAACGGCTATGCCGACTGGGAAATCACCCAGATGCTGGCCAATGCGATGGGCGCCAACTGGACCTACACCCACCCCTCGCAGATCATGGCGGAAATCTCGCTGACGACACCGTCCTTCGCAGGCGTCACCTACGAGAAGCTGGAGGAACTTGGCTCGGTGCAGTGGCCCTGCAACGAGAAGGCCCCGGAAGGCACGCCCTTGATGCATATCGACGGCTTCGTGCGCGGCAAGGGCAAGTTCATCCGCACCGAATATGTGGCAACGGACGAGCGCACCGGCCCGCGCTTCCCGCTGCTGCTGACCACGGGCCGCATCCTCAGCCAGTATAACGTGGGTGCCCAGACCCGGCGCACCGCCAACACGGTCTGGCACGCGGAGGATCTCCTGGAGATCCACCCGCATGATGCGGAAAACCGGGGCCTCAAGGATGGCGACTGGGTGCGCCTTGCCAGCCGCTCGGGCGAGACGACCCTGCGCGCCAAGGTCACCGACCGGGTGTCGCCGGGCGTGGTCTACACCACATTCCACCATCCGGACACGCAGGCCAACGTCATCACCACCGACTTCTCGGACTGGGCCACCAACTGCCCCGAGTACAAGGTGACGGCGGTGCAGATCAGCCCGTCCAACGGCCCCTCCACCTGGCAGGAGGACTACGCCGCGCAGGCTGCCCAGTCCCGCCGCATTCTTCCGGCGGCCGAATGAGCAGGACCAGTGCCAGCATCCCGCGGCTGCGCATTTCGCGCGGCCGCGGCGGCAAGGGGGAGCGCAGGCTGCCGGCGGAAGTGCCGGTGGCCCTGTCCTACAATGGCTCCACCCATGCCGTGATGATGGCAACCCCGGCGGATCTGGAAGACTTCGCCTATGGCTTTTCGCTGAATGAAGGCATCGCGGAACCGGACGAAATCCGCGAGCTTGAGATTGCGGAAACGGAAGACGGCATCGACCTGCGCATCTGGCTGAGCGAAAGCGCAGGCACCCGCCACACTGACCGGCGGCGCACGGTCACCGGGCCGGTGGGTTGCGGGCTCTGCGGGCTCGACAGCCTGAAGGCCGCCCGCCGCCCCCTGCCCCCGGTGCCGGACACGAGGTTCGCCATGAGCGAAGCGGAGGTGCTTGCCGCCGCCGCCGGCCTCACCGCCCATCAGCCGCTGCAGGACGAGACCCGCGCCGTCCACGCGGCCGCCTTCTGGCAGGGCGGACAGATCATCGCTGCGCGTGAGGACGTTGGCCGCCACAATGCCCTCGACAAGCTGACCGGCGCGCTGCTGCGGCAGGACGCCGGCCGGAGCCGCGCCGGAGCCTTCATCATCACCTCGCGCATTTCCATCGACATGGTGCAGAAATGCGCGAGCTTCGGCGCGCCCGTGCTCATCGCCGTCTCCGCCCCGACGCTTGCCGCCGTGGACCTCGCGGAAGGCTGCGGCATCACGCTGGTGGGGCTGGTGCGGGCGGACAGTTTCGAGATTTTCACCCATCCCGACCGGATCAAGCTGCAAGAGGACGCCCATGTCGCCTGACAAGCTCGTCTACATGGCCAACCAGATCGCCAAATTCATGGAAACCAAGCCCCACGCCGAAGGTGTCGAGGGCGTTGCGTCGCATATCAATGACTTCTGGGAACCGCGCATGCGCCGCCAGTTCTTCGAAATCATCGACACCGGCGGCGAAGGCCTGCGCCCGCTGGTGCTGGAAGCTTCAGAAAAGATCAAAAGGCCGCAGTAACACCAACTCCCGATGAGCCTGACTGCGGGAGCTGGTCAAGT
Organism: Pannonibacter sp. I15F10I1; assembly: GCF_900185665.1. NCBI lineage: Bacteria > Pseudomonadati > Pseudomonadota > Alphaproteobacteria > Hyphomicrobiales > Stappiaceae > Pannonibacter > Pannonibacter sp. I15F10I1. Next base: position 37,695 of record NZ_FYAN01000026.1, on the reverse strand, counting down.
CCGCGCGGCGCACGAGCAATGTCGAGGCATGATGCGTCAGCATCGAAAGCCTTGGTATAAGGAAACTGCAGTTCCTGACGAGGCAGGCTGACCGGGAGATCAACCGCCTGATCCCCCTTCCATCGTCATACCGGACGAAGCGAAGCGGAGATCCGGTACCGGTGAGTCACAGTCTATAAGTTGGAATTCATTAAACCAACACCCAACCCGGCTCACCGGTCCCGGCTCGCGCTTCGCTTGGCCGGGATGACGAAGGTGAGGTTACCGGTTGGTCACCAGTTCGCTCCGGTACCACGCCCAGCTAAAGGGGGCTGATGCGCTCCGCCGAAAGACAGCAAGACATCAACCTCCGCCCCTCTCACCTCACCCGCGAGGAGACATCGATCTCCCGCTGCCATTCGCGCCACATGGCGACCAGCAGGGCCATGAGCACCGGCCCGACGAAAAGGCCGACGATGCCCATGGTCTTCCCCCCGCCGATGAGGCCGAAGAAGGTGGGCAGGAACGGCAGTTTCACCGGGCCGCCGACGAGCAGCGGGCGGATCGTCTTGTCGACGATGAAAAGCTCCGTCGTGCCCCAGATGAACAGGGCAACGCCGGCAACCGTCGATCCGCTGGCCACCAGATAGACGGAGACCAATGAGAAGGCCAAGGGCGCGCCTCCGGGGATGAGCGCCATGAAGCCGGTGATGACGCCAAGCGTCACCGGTGACGGCACCCCGGCGATGGCATAGGCAATGCCGAGAACGATGCCCTCGCCGATGGCGATCAGCGTCATGCCGGTGACGGTGGAACTGATGGTGGCGGGCACAACGCGGGACAGCCGGTCCCAGCGCTCCGGCAGGATGCGCTGGCCCACCCGGTCGATCTGCGCGGCGATCTTTTCCCCGTCCCGGTAGAGGATGAAGAGGGCGATCAGCATGAAAACCAGCGTCAGCGCCAGATGAAACGCCATGGTGCCGGCCGTCAGAATGCCCCGGTAGATGGTGCCGATATTGGCACCGCTGACAAGCTGGATGAGTTCACCGATGGCGCCCGGATGACCGATATACTTGTCCCACTGGATGGTGAGCCAGGGCCCCACCTGCGGCAGGTTGGCAATCCAGCCCGGCACCGCCTCCCCCTGCTGGTTCACCGCGATGGCCCAGCTGATCCAGGACTGGGATTCGCCCACCGCATAGACCATGGCATAAGTGACCGGCGCGACGATGAAGCCGATGATCATCAGCACCATCAGGCTTGCGGCCAGAATGCGCCCGCAAGCAAGGCGCCGCTCGATCAGCCGCAGCAGCGGCCAGCTGGCAAAGGCAATCACGGTTGCCGCCAGCACCGGCACAATGAAGCCGTGGAAGAACCAGATCGATGCCGCGAGCACGAACAGCAGCAGCCACCGTGCGGCGGCCATGTCTGTAATCAACGGGCGGCGCACACGGCCGGTCACATCCTGTGTGACGGGCACGTTTTCCTTCACTGAATGATCCATGACGGAATCGGGTCCGATCTCTTCCTGCTCCGGCGTCCCGGCCGCCCATTGCGGGCCTCGCTGCGGGCCGTTTTCCCCGCCTGCGCAATCTGCCGCCGCCTCGTGCCGGAAAGATGGCAAATCGCGGTGCCGATTGCCACCGCCATCACCCGATCGGGCCCAAAAAATCCAGGGAGTGCAAATGACTGCTCAACCTGCCGCAGACAGGCCCGCCGCATAGGCCACTCCAGCCCGTCCTTCCGCTGGGCAGCCTGCCGCCTTTTTGCGCTGAACCAGCCTTTGAATGAGGCGCCGGGGGCTCGCCAGCCTTCAGCTTTCCGGTCTAAGGTGGCGCGAAAGGCCCGCCAGGGGCCTGCCCATCTTTCATAAAACCCACCTTCGAGAGACATCATGTCCGGTTATCATGTGCCCCAGGGCGGTCTTCCGTCTCAGACGACCCTTCACACGGGCCGCGCCCTCTTCACGTCTGCCTATGCCGTCATCCCCAAAGGCGTGTTTTCCGACATCGTCACGTCCTATCTGCCCGGCTGGACGGGCTTGCGTTGCTGGATCATTGCCCGGCCGATGAGCGGCTTTTCCGAGACCTTCAGCCAGTATGTGATGGAACTGCAGCCGGGCGGCGGCTCTTCCGCGCCGGAGCCGGACGCGCAGGCGCAAGGCGTGCTGTTCGTCACCGAAGGCACGCTCAGCCTCACCGTCGATGGCACCACCCACATCATGGAGCCGGGCGGCTTTGCCTATCTGCCGCCGGAAAGCGGCTGGACGCTGACCAACCCCGGCAGCACGGCCGCCCATTTCCACTGGGTGCGCAAGGCCTATGAGGATGCCCCCGGCATTGCCCGGCCCAGGGCTTTCGTCACCAATGAAAAGCTGATCGAGCCCGTCGCCATGCCCGGCACCAATGACGCCTGGGCGACCACCCGCTTTGTCGATCCGTCAGACCTTTCCCACGACATGCATGTCAATGTGGTCACCTTCCAGCCGGGCGGGCTGATCCCCTTTGAAGAGACCCATGTCATGGAACACGGGCTCTATGTGCTGGAGGGCAAGGCCGTCTACAAGCTCAATCAGGACTGGGTGGAAGTGGAAGCGGGCGACTTCATGTGGCTGCGCGCCTTCTGCCCGCAGGCCTGTTATGCGGGCGGGCCCGGCCGTTTCCGCTACCTGCTCTACAAGGACGTGAACCGCCACGCCAAGCTCTCCGGAGTGCTTGGCCGATGACACGGGCCATGGAAACGGCATCCGGGGCCACCCTGCCCCGGATCGTCACCGAGCCGTTGACGGTAGAGGCCTTCCGTCCTTTCGGCGATGTGCTGGAGGCGGAGGGCGCGCCGGACCGGCTGATCAATCAGGGCCTGTGCGGCCGCTTTCACGACCGGGCGCGGCTAGATTTCGGACCGGACGGGCGGGCGGGACTTTCCCTCTTCAAGGCCGAACCGCGCACCCTGCCCTACCGGCTGGAGATGCTGGAGCGCCATCCGGACGGCAGCCAGGCCTTTGTGCCGATGAGCCTCACGTCCTTCCTCGTCATCACCGCAGAGGACGAGAATGGCCGCCCCGGTACGCCCCGTGCCTTCCTCACGCAGCCCGGTCAGGCCATCAACCTTTTGCGCGGCACATGGCACGGGGTGCTGACACCGCTGGAGGCCCCGGGCCTCTTTGCCGTCATCGACCGGATCGGCAGCAGCGCCAATCTGGAAGAGCACTGGCTCGGCACGCCTTTCGAGGTCACGCGCGGCTGAGCGGATACCGTCCGGCCGCACATCTGCCCCAAGCGTTTTCCAGTCTTTTCATGTCTTTCCCCGCCGCCTTCTTCCACCGTGGTGAATAAAGCGTCACCACGGTCCGGAGAAGTGTAAGCAACGGGGGCTGATTCCAAACTGTTTTCAGGCGATTCCTGCTTAAGCAGAGGTGAATTTTACATCTGGTTAGAGTCTTGTTTGAATTGCATTAAGTTAAAGTTTTAACGGCCCTTTCAGCCGCCCGCTGCAGTATTTCCCTCAAGAAGCAGGCAATCTCCGCAAAGACGGAGCCGCTTCCAGACCAAGGCACACAGAAGCCTCAAAGAGCGCCGGGCCGAAGTCATCAACAGGGACGACGACAAAACACTGCAAGGGCAGGACCTCCGCAAGGCGGGGTTTGAAGACAGGGACCGCAAATGGCACGTTTTGAAATGCATCAGGCCGACATGGCCATCATGGGCGGCACCGCCGCCTGCACCACCGCCTGCACTCCGGCCAGCATCCTCTTCCAGATGGGCCTTGATTGCGCCGCCGGCCGCACCGGCACCGCCGATCTCGTCAGCGCCCACAAGTGGTTCAATCTCGCCGCCATGAAAGGCAACACGGAAGCTGCCCGCTACCGGAAGGAAATCTCCGGCGAAATGTCCGCCGCAGACATCGCCACGGCCCAGCGCCTCGCCCGCGAATGGCTGCGCCTGCAGTGACACAGCGCACCGGACAGCGCCCTCCGGCCAAAGCGACCGGCGCACCGGCAAAGCATGATCACTCAGGTTCAAGGTGACGGGCTGACCGCCAGTTCCGCGTCAGCCCGCCCTTTTCCGCCGCTCTTGCCCCCGCAAGACACGAGTTTTCCCCAACCCGCTGAACCGCCTTCCAGAATCCACAGCCCCTTGCGCAAATCACTTGCATTCAGCGCAAGATCCTTTATCAGGGTCTCCACCGGAGAGGTGGCCGAGTGGTCGAAGGCGCTCCCCTGCTAAGGGAGTAGGCGTCAAAAGCGTCTCGTGGGTTCGAATCCCATCCTCTCCGCCACCCCCCTTTCTTTGAAGACAATTCAGGCCCATCTGTTAAACACAGACTTGAGAGCTTGCGCCCATCCTCATGATGACAATGGCCTTTTGGTTCTGTAGCCTGGCGTCATGGCGGGCGCAAACTGGACAGAGGACGAGAACAGGCTGATCGTCGCGGACTATTTCGCGATGCTTGCCGACGATTGTGCCGGGCGCCCCTACAGCAAGGCTGAACACCGGCGTGGGCTGCTGCCGTTTCTGAACGGACGCACCGAAGGCTCAGTCGAATTCAAGCACCAGAACATCAGCGCCGTCCTGAAGGGATTCGGGGAAACCTGGATCTCAGGCTACAAGCCAGCGTTCAACTTTCAGGCCTCGCTTGAAGACGCTGTGGCCGAGTGGCTCGCCAGAAATCCACACTGGACAGAGCGCAGGCAAGACGATGCTGCTGCAACCGGCGGCCTGCATGAACCCTCCGCGCTGTGGATCGGCCCCGCCCCCACCCGGAGCAATCAGCCGCCCCCGCAGGAACTGGAACAGATGCTGCGCATCGCCCGCAAGTTCGACGTGGCCGGACGGGACGAGCGGAACCGGGCACTCGGCAAGGCAGGGGAAGAATTCGTTCTGGACTATGAACGTTTCACGCTGCGCGCCGCCGGACGAACTGATTTGGCGCGGAAAGTACGCTGGACCTCTCAGGAGGATGGCGACGGCGCAGGCTATGATATCGGCAGTTTCCAGCCGGATGGCCGCCTGCGGCTGATCGAGGTGAAGACCACCAACGGCTGGGAGCGCACGCCCTTCCACATCTCCCGCAACGAACTGGACGTTGCCAATGAGCGGCGGGACGAGTGGTGCCTGATGCGGCTTTGGAATTTCTCACGCGAGCCTAAAGCCTTTGAACTCCATCCGCCCCTTGAGGCCCATGTCTCTCTGACCGCAACCGCCTTTCAGGCGAGCTTTCAGTGAGACTGCAGACAGGCTTGCGGAGCCTCACCGCCGCGGCCGGCCCTCGCACATCCTGATTTCAGGAGCCTGCGCAAATCAGGTGACAGCCTCTCCTTTGCTCTGGATCAACGTCCGGACAGACAGCATGGGCTATCTTGTTCGAACCAGAGCCGGATCGTCCCGCGCAGAAGCGAAACCTGAACGTCACTGCACAGCGGGAGGGCGGATTGCTCATTATCCCCGTGGATGGCTTCCTGATGACCGATAGGCCTGTATCAACACCACCGGCATCCCTGGCACCGATGCCGCCATACCCTGCCCCGGGTGCCCGTGCTGCTGCCCCTGCCCTGCGGCATGGCGCCGGGACGCCAGAGCACCCGCATCAGAACCTGGACCGGGGCGTGCGGGCCGCATTTGCCCGGCTGAGCGCAGGCGTTTCGCTGCATGCCTTCATCGAGGCCAGCACCGACTGGGCGTTTCACATGAGCGAGTCGCCGGGACGGCAGCTGGAACTGGCCGAACGCGCCATGCAGAACGCCATGAAGCTCATGACCCTTGCATCCAAGGCGGGTCTTGGCAGCCCGCTGCCCTTCGCCCCCAAGCCTTACGATCACCGCTTCAGGCATCCCGGATGGCAGGCTCCGCCGTTCCTTCTCTGGCAGCAGGGTTTCCTTGCCATTCAGGACTGGTGGGACCACGCGACGGATCATCTGCGCGGCCTCCGGCCTGAAAATGCCGACCGCACCCGGTTCATGGCCCGTCAGATACTGGACACAATGGCTCCGTCGAATTTTCCGGCCCTGAACCCGGAGATCATCGAGGCCTTTCTGGCCAGCGGGGGACGCAACCTGACCGATGGCGCCGCGCATTTCTTGCAGGACATGGTGAAGACCCTCACACAAACCCATGATCCCGCACCGGAAGGTTTCCGGATCGGAGAGGATCTGGCCTGCACCCCGGGCAAGGTGGTGTTCCGCAATGATCTGTTCGAACTGATCCAGTATGACGCGCAGACGGCAGAAACAATGGCCGAGCCTATCCTGATCGTGCCGGCCTGGATCATGAAATATTACATCCTCGATCTGTCGCCCCACAATTCGATGGTCAACTATCTTGTCCGGCAGGGCTTTACCGTCTTCATCATCTCGTGGTGCAACCCGACCGCAGAACAGGCCGGTCTTTCGCTTGAGGATTACCGTACGGCGGGTGTCATGGCGGCGCTGGATGCCGTGGGCCGGATCGTGCCCGGCAGCAAGATCCATGCAGCCGGCTACTGCCTGGGCGGAACGATGCTGGCCATCGCCGCAGCAACGATGGCCCGCAATGGCGATGACCGGCTGGCAAGCATCACACTGATGGCCGCACAGGTCGACTTCGCCGAGGCAGGCGAGCTGCTGCTCTTCGCGGATGAAAGTCAGGTGGCTTTCCTTGAGGACATGATGTGGGATCAGGGCTATCTCGACCGGCCGCAGATGGCCCGGACCTTTTCCACCATCCGCTCCGAGGACCTGATCTGGTCGAGGGCCGTGCGGCGCTACTTCCTGGGTCAGGAGGAACTGCCCACCGACATGGGCGTCTGGGTGGCCGACACGACACGGATGCCTGCGAAGATGCACGGGCAGTATCTGCGTGGCCTGTTTCTGGAGAACCGGCTGACAGCCGGGCGCTTTGCTGTCGAGGGCCGGGTGATCGCCCTGAAGGACATTTCCACCCCGATGTTTGCCGTCGCGACAGAGACCGACCACATCGCGCCCTGGAGGTCGGTTTACAAGACTAAGCTGTTCACCGATTGCGACCTGGTCTTCGTACTGGCCAGCGGCGGCCACAACAGCGGCATTGTCAACGAGCCAAGTGACCGCCGCAGTCACTACCGCCTGACCCACCGTCCGGCCGGAGGCCTCTACACCGGGCCTGATGACTGGATCGCCGGTGCCTCCCCGCAGGATGGCTCATGGTGGCCGGCATGGAAGGACTGGCTGCGGGAAAAGAGCAGCGGTTCACGGCAGGCGCCTGCCACCGGCGCACCGGCAAATGGCCTGCCGCCGCTTGACCCGGCACCGGGCCGGTATGTCTTGCAGATGTGACAGTGCCCGCAGGAGCAGGAAAGGAACGTCCGATGAACCCTCCCCGCCTGACCTTCCACGGTGCCGCCGGGAGCGTCACCGGATCGTGCTTCCGGCTTGAAACGGACCACGGCCAGATCCTGATCGACTGTGGCATGTTTCAGGGATCAAAAACGGAAAAGGAGCTGAACTACCGCCCTTTCCCTTTCGCTCCGGACCGCATTGCAGCCGTGATCCTCAGCCATGCCCATATCGACCATTCGGGCCTGCTGCCGAAACTGGTGCGCCATGGCTTCACCGGACCCATCCACGCAACACCTGCAACGATCGGCCTCGCCGGTGTCATGCTGCCTGACAGTGCGCATATCCAGGAGATGGAGGTCGAGCAATTCAATCGCAGGGCCGCACGCCGGAACCGGGGCCGGATCAAGCCGATTTACGACACCAGTGATGCCGAGGCATGCCTCCGCCTGTTTCAGCCGCATCGATTGAACGAATGGTTCCCGGTCATCTCCGGCCTGCGTGCGAGATTATGGAATGCGGGACATCTGCTCGGCTCGGCATCGGTGGAGATCGAGATCAGCGGGGACAATGGCAGTCCGCCGCTGAAAATTCTGATCTCGGGCGATATCGGGCCGGATTGCAAGCTGATGCATGCCGACCCGGAGGGGCCGGCAGGCGTGGATTACCTGATCTGCGAATCCACCTATGGCGATGAAGACCGGCCCGAAGCCACACCTGCGTCCCGGCGCCTCCTGCTGCGGGACGAGGTGCGTGCCGCAATGCATCCGGATGGGGTACTGCTGATCCCCTCCTTCGCCGTGGAGCGCACGCAGGAACTCATCAGCGACATCGGGCAGCTGATCGCCGAGGGCGAGCTTCCGGACATTCCGGTCTTTGTGGACAGCCCTCTTGCAAGCAAGGCAACACGGATATTTGCCAATCATCACCGCGAACTCGAGGAGGGGGCGGACCTGATGCGCGGCCTGAGGGCCGCCAACCTGCATTTCACGGAAACCCGCGAAGAAAGCATGGCGCTGGATGGTGTCCGGGGCTTTCACATCATCATCGCCGCCTCCGGCATGTGCGAGGCCGGGCGCATCCGCCACCGGCTGAAGAACTGGCTCTGGCGAAGCACCGCAACAGTCCTCTTTACCGGCTATCAGGCGGAAGGCACGCTGGGGCGCATTCTACAGAGCGGGGCACAGGTGGTCCGCATCCAGGGCGAGGAATTCAGTGTACATGCCCGGATCCGGTCGCTTGACCTCTACTCCGGGCACGCAGACCGCACGGAACTGGTGGACTGGATCAAGGCGCGGCTGCCGCTGACCCATGAGCTGTTTCTTGTCCATGGCGAGCCGGAGGCCCGCGAAAGCCTCGCAGCGGGCCTGAACGGGATTGTCAGCCCCGGCAGAATCCTGCAGCCCGAACTGGACGAAGCCTTCGACCTGACGGGCACGGGCGCACACCGGGCCGCAAGCCCCGGCCATCCGCGGCTGCCGGCCGGAAAGGTGGCAAGGCTGGACTGGCACAATGACGTCTCGCGCCTGATCCTTGATATCAACGATGCATTGGCCGCAAGCCCGAGCGAGAAGCAGAGAGCCGTCATGATCCGGCGGCTGCGCTCCGCACTCGAGGGCCCGGACGAAAAACCGCACACCGGAGCGTGACGGCGCATCATGTCCGGACGGCGAACGGAAGTGCGGCCCCATCGTTCGCTCCGGAAAACATGCCATCCGGCTCGGGCCTGGCTTCGACAGGCGCATCCTGCGTCATGGCCAGCGCATTCCCGGGAAGAGTGCGGAACAGGATCACAAAAGCGTCTCGCGGGTTCGAATCCCATCCCTTCCGCCAGACACCGCCAATTACCGCACAAATAATCCAACCATATCTTTTGTTATCAGATAGATAGCACCTTTCTGAGCAATTGCGCTTCGGGCTGGGGTTCGCGCACGCCTTGCCATGCAGGATGTCCCTTCGTCACAACTGCCGATCATACGCCATAGCGCGCTTCGCTTCTGCTCGGCATGACCGGATTGGGGCCGTGAACGGACGGTGACTTTGCGATAGGAGAGGCGGAATGCAGACGCACGCTTGCCTTCGGGCCGACATTTCGCCCGGATCGTTCGCCTACCGAATCAGCTCCCGTCCTCGGCGTCGGGATCAGGCGTCAAGATCGGCCAAGGGCGCCCTGACGCAAGATCGGGATGGCGTGGTTCCGGTTCTGGCGCACCGTACTCGTCCCGGAGCTTGTCTATGAGGTTGAGACAGCGGGCGGCGGGGTCATCCTTGCCGCCACTGCCCGTCATCGACAGCAGCTTCCGGCGCAGCTCGACAGCCGGGACGGGCACGACATTGTAAGCACCTTCCCAGTTCTCTGCCGGGACCTGCTGCGTGACGGCGCTTTGGATCGCTTGCCACGCCATGAACGAGCGTCCGGTTTTTATCTCAAAATCGATCAGCATCAGTACGCCGTCCGTACCAGGGTCTTCGGCAACTGCGCTGGCTAGCAAGGCAAGTTGCTTCGTTGTCGGCCCATCCTTCAGGAGGTCGTAGACGTAGGCGCGCACCTCTGGGAACTCCGAAATTAAGCCGCCCAGTTCGCGCTGCCAACGCCACCCATCGTATGACTTGCCGTCGAGCGCACCGCTGAGGGTCAAATCAACAAGGCGGCGCGCGGCGGATACGGTGCCGAACCTCAAGGCGGTCGCGCGCCACTGATGGTTCTGGTAGAGACGCGGGTCTTCTTCTGCGAGCGTGAAAGTCACGCCTTCTGCGTCGTCCGAGGACGAACTGCTGAGTCCGCCGACCATCTCTTCGAGCATTCGTGGATCGCGCTGCGCGTCCGGCATGCCGCGCACGATGGCGGGCAGATCGGTAACTGGCGTGCCAAACGGCAAAAGACGCAACCAATCTCGTAGCTGATAGGCGTCGCTCTGTGTCAGAATCCAAGGCTCCTTCTTGGCCGCTTCGAAGGTCTCAGCGATACCGTCGGCAACGAGCTTGATGTCGATGTCCTCCCCTGAGAGGACCATCGACAACAGCAAATCTGCGCGAGCCTGTCTTGGTGCGAGAGAAATGAGTTTCTGGATCGTCAGGTCACGCTGGCCGTGCGGGAGACGTGCTCCGACCCTGCCGAGCGCAACCGCTAGCTTCAGTTGCGCATCCGTCGCACCCTCGACAACCAACTTGTCGATTGCACTGAAGATCGCTTCCGCCTCGGCCGAGGACATGGTGGGATCCGCCGCGCGAGCCTCGCGGCGGGGTTGCACGCCCGAGAAATCTACGCTGCTGCGGAACTTCTTGTCGTTCTCGGGCTCGTTCGCCTTGATCCACTGGACGAGCAGCACTCGCGCCGCCAACTCGCCAAAATGCTCATCCGTCAGGTATTCGCGCATCAGCGCAGCGGTCTCCGGCGCATTGATCGAAAAAAACGCGCGTTGATACTCGTGCATGTGCGGGTGTTGCGCTTCGTGTACAGCGTCGCGATCCCTCCAGCCGCTCGCGGCCGCTCTTTCGCGGAAAGCCCGGTAGCGACGCAAGTTATCGTCGAGCAATCTCTTCAAGAGTGGAAGATGCGCGACGGACGGTGCGTGGCTCATCATCGTTGCGATGGTAGCCACTCGCCAGCGCTTCTCATCCCCAGCGGCGAGCATGCGCTCAGCCCATTCGCGCGCCAGCACTCCGATTGCGGCCAAGCCTTCTTCATTAAAGGGTCGCGCTTGCTCTTCGTCGCCGTAGGTCTCGCGTGAAAACAGCTCGGCCAGTTGCGCGGTTTCCTCATTGTCGGCGTTTGCCGCCCGCGCCTGAACGGCGGCCACCAAACTTGCGCCCGGCGTGTGGCCGATACGTGCGCGCAGATCGCGATAGCGATCACCCGCCGCCTGGTTGTACTTCCCGCTGGCGTCGCGCACGACTTTCCCAGCGGCAAGATACGCGTCGATCAGCCGACCAACAGCGTTTGGTCCCAGCACTGAAGCGGCGGCCTCGGCGCGATCGTCATGGCGGCTTGTTTCTTCGAGGGCGATCCCGAGCAGCGCGTCGTCCTCAAGGGCAAACCCGGCGGCCGCGAGAATATTGTCCGCGCCGTAGAAGAGTTCGCGGTGCCCGCGTACGCGTCGCAGCAGCCCGTAAGCGAAAGCCTCCGGATATCGCTTTCGCACTTCGTACAACAGGTGTATTTCGCCATCGCGTTTCCGGTCGATCTCCATTTCGGCAATGATCTCAGTGACCTCGGTATCGCGGTCATCTCCGACTGGCGCGTGAACGAGCGTGCGCAGGCGCTGAAAGTGCGAAATGCCAGCAACCTTGCGCCGTTCGCGCGCTCGCTGGAGTTCCTGCTGGACGGCTTCGACTGCAATGTCGTCGAGGTGACCCTTTTCGGCGAGGACGTCGTAGGTCGCGTCGCCCGCGTCAGCGAGCAAGTCGGCGACGTGGCGATCCGCCCGTCGAAATGAGAGCGCATCGACCACTGTCGCCTTCACGTCCGGATCGCTGTCAGTCTTCGCGATTGCGGTCGCAAGGTCGAGGCCGTCGATCCCGCCATGCAATGCGATTTCATGCAGTACGTTCTTGCGGATTTCCGGTGGCAATGCTGCGATGCGCGCCGGCGCGTCGTTCCCAAGCACGGATGGGCGGAATCGCTTCGCCGCCCGGAGGGCGGGCAGATGCACTTGGGTGTTTGCGTGCGAAATAAGCGGCCAAAGAAGATCGGCGAATTCCAGCCTGCCCGACGCGATCATGAAACGCACGGCGCGATCCACCTTGCCTGGCGCGTGCCACTGCTCAGCAAGATCCCGCATTTCGGTGCCGATCGGTGCCCATACCTCCTCGGTGGCGCGGAAGATCATCTCGCCCGCGAAGACAGGATCGACGTCAAATGCTGCGCGGATGGCGGCGCTGCATGCGGCCTTATGTGCGGCGTCGCCGCGCGCGCTCCGTTCGACAGCGAACAGGATAGCTTCTTCCCACGGGCGCTGGTCGAGCACGTCGGCCTTCAATTTCTCGCGTTCTGCCGGGTCGTTGGCGGCCTGTAGCATTAGTCGCTCGACGTAGTGCGAGGCGTACCATTCTTGAAATTGCTGGTGCTGGAACGAATAGCCCGGCGTGTCGCCGGAGCGCGTCAGAACGTGATTGCTGACAAGCGTGTCGAGCAGCGTGTCGGGTTGTGTGGTGATGGTGATCTGCCCATCGGTCATCAGGACCCGCGCGGTCTCGGCAACCGATTTGCGCGCGTTGCTGTCCGTGATCGCCGTGTTGGCCGTTGTCGTGGCGAACACGGCGAGGTCATCCAAATAGTACTGCTGGAAGCCGAGGGCCACGGCATGAAGCGCCGCCGCACGGCGGGCTTCCTGCTCGTGCGCGGCAACGAAGCGCCGTAACACTTCTTCCTTTGTGGTCGGAAAAGGCGCGCCGTCTGGCAGCAACAGCAGTGCCGTGAGATAGAGAGGGATGGTCACAAGATCCCGGACGCCCGCTGTCCGCCAGGCTTGATCTACGAGCTGTGCGCCATCCTCGCCGCGCATGGCGCGCGCAATCTCCATTTGCTGCTCGTCGTCGAGCGGCAGCAAATCGACCCGCGTCCCACCGAAAGGAATGTCGAGAGCCTGCCTGCGCGTGGAAATGACAAGACCAAGCTCCGGCAATTCAGTCTTGAGGGCCGTGATTTGCACGCGCGCGCGTTCGCGTGAGGCGGGATCCAGTTCGTTCCAGCCGTCAAGAAGTAGCACGACGCCGGGGGGCGTCGCGACGGCGCGGAAATCCTGCTCGGAAATTCCGTTGAACGCAGGGCGCTTCAGGATGGATACGAGCAACGCGTCGCCTTCGGTGGCCCAATCTCCCAACGGCACGATAAGCGGCGTGCCATTGCCGATTTCCAACAGACCGTCGGCGACCTGAAAAAGAGTTGTCGTCTTTCCCATTCCGGGTGCCGCGACAAGGATGAGGTCATCCAGTGTGGTCACCGCGTTGGCAAGCGCGCGCGTACTAAGCGCCTCGTCCACATGCTTCACCTTTAATGTCAGCATGAGCGCCACGTTTGTTCCCGGCCATTTGGGTATTCGACGAAAGACGGCCAAATCTGCAGCGGCAGCTTTTTGAAAGCGTGCACTGATCTCCGCAACCGTCGGCGGCATGGTCGGGCCGAAGAGCAGCTTGTCGATAACGCTGCGCCACATGTCCTCAGAGTGCTTCTGCTTCCAAGAGTGCAGAAATGCATCGGTGAAAATGGGATCATCTGAATCAATTGCCTTTGCACAGTCTTGGCAAAGCCAAATCCCGTTTTCATGCGATTTCCGTTGGTCGGGCGTCATATCGGCGCGATAGCGGCGTGCACCAACTCCGGGGGCTGCAGCGCAGATATGAGCGGCAACTCCAATATTCATTTCCTTTGAGCCATCGCTGGTCGGCGCTGACGTCAGCTTCCTGCAACTAGGATTGCTACAATGATACCGGGCTTGCTTCGCAAGGCGATTCTTGGTTGCCTGAGTGAAGTCGTCCCTATTGTTACTCTTGGTCATCGACGATCTGCTCGGATTCGGTCGTGTGAACACGTTTGATAGTTTGCCCGTCGATGGACATTTCGCCGATCTCGGCTGACATCAAAAGCAGAGACACATATCCCGCCGCCTCGGCGATATTGCTTGAAGCCCCGCCAATCGCAGCCTGCGCTTCAGCGGCGAAGTCAACGTCCCCAGTTCGCAGATGCTCGGTCAATTCGAACACATCCGATTGCAGGGCTTGGTCAAAAGCATTGAGCCGTCGGGTCAGTTCCTCGTACTTTCTTGTGAAGGCGGCCTCCAAGCTCCGACGGGCAACAATCTCTTCTTCGGGACGAGTCTCATTGCCAAGGCATTTTTGATCCATTGCTCCAAGTTCGCCGGCAAGGTTCAGCACCTCCCCAAACATGCTTGCCATAGCAGATGGGGCTTGTGGCAATCCGAGTTGTTCAGCCCAGAAGGCAGCGCCTTCCACGTCAGGAAGGAGGGTCTGGTAACCAGACTTTGCGAGCGCCGGGAACGCGACACCCTCAATGTTAGGCATGATCGTCAGGTGGATAGATGAGTCCACCAACGACCGCACGAGTTCGGCTTGTTCAGCGAGCGTGACCACCGCATCTGCAATGTCGGACGCGGGTAACAACGAGAGAACATCTACTGGCGGCCACGGTAAAATACCCTTGGCATTAACGCGAAGATGGAACTGTGCGGCGACCCCGGCTTCCTCTGCCAGGCGCTCAATTTCTGCCTTTCGCTGAGCTAGTCGTGTTTCTCCGGCAGCTTTGGCAGAGAGGGATACGAGCCGAACGGAGTTGCCTACTCGCGCACCTTTGCCTCGTGCCGCCCAAGTTACCGCTGGCGCTTGCTTCCTTTCATGGGCTTCTCCCGCCAGAAGTCGCAACGTCTCCAATAGCGTCTTGAGACGAGCAAGCATTGGCGGAGGACCGTCGGCGATGAGCTGCCAAGGCTCTTCGGCAATTGCAGTGTCGACATCGGCGATGAGATCGCTCAGCCAGGCAATGTATGCGCCAGCTTGGTCGGGCAGTATCGCAAACCTCTTGACAAGATTGACGCTTGCGCTGTGCAGGAGGTTTTGAAATTTGGTGACGGCGGTATTGGCCTCTCCGCTTCCCGCACCCGACGCTTCCAATGACGAAACAGCGGGGGGTGTCAGCGCTTCAGTTTCAGCATTAAGCGCATTCAGTCTGTCGGCGAGATTGCCGAGTGCATCCTTTCCTCGAAAATGCGCGTCGAAGATCTTCTCCAACGTCGGCACAAGCGCCTCGAGAATGGCCACGCCTCTTGCAAGATAGTCGCTATAGCTCGGAGCGGCGACGCGGCGGGAAATCAGATCACCCCACCGCCGATTCCACTGAGGAACTGAGCGTGGGGGAAGATTTTCTCGGGGAATCCGCTTTGTTGCGAGCGGCAGTTGGGCAAGGCCAGCCAACTCGCCGCTTGCCGTAATGGCGTTGGCCTCCGCAATGTCCGCCGACGGACACAGGGCTAAGATTAACTCGCACAAACTCACAACTGCTTCATGCGGATTTTCCTGTACGGAGCCCGCAACGTACCAAAGATCGCAACGGACGATCACTCCATCATCGGCGCTTTTGATTGTTACAGGGCCGGCCCAAGCCGTCTCTGCCTGAACCCGTGCGAACAACGCCTCTTGCCCGACCTCAGCGATCCAGTGACTGGCGATCTCACGATCCAGGGCGGAGAGTGTCCCCATCACCGACCCCACAAGATGTAGATCGGCGTTCAACAGCTCTTCTGGAGCATGCACGAGGCTGGTCCGTACCATGGCTGGTAAAGGCATTCCGACCAAGGCCGAGAGAATCTCATCAAGGCTCGTGAGGTCCGCTGTCTCGATTAGAGCAGACAAGGCAGAGGGTGACATACGCTCCATCAGCAGGCGGCGAGGGTCATCTTCCGGCGAACCTTTGATCTGCGAAAGTCGATTCGCCGCAGCTTGGACCTCCGGGATGATGCTGAGACTACTCAGATCAATACCCGCGATCCCGAACATTGCGGCGCTTCCGATTTGCGTTCGCGGCAGCGCACGCGCTTCAGGCGTGTCCAGCCATTCGTCGACGCCCGAAGACACGCGGCCCGAACCCAGACCCCGGAGCGCTGAAGCCAACGCCCGCGCATCCTGTTCGCCCTCCAAGCGGGCAATCAAGCCATTGAGCACCGCCGAAACAGGTAAGCGCCGCGCAGATAGCGTGTCCGCGACCAAGGCCCCGAGATCGGTGGCGTGCACACTTGCGATCGTCCGTTCGAAACTCGTTTCGAGGGTCGGCAATGTCGTCTGGTGTGTGAGCTGCAGCAACTCTTCCGATCGAAGCTGGTGCAGACCGGTGACCGCGCCCGGAGCAGGTGAGCGGACCAGATGTTCCTTGATGAGGCGCTGTAAGGCGCGTGACAGATCGGCCTCACTGACCGAGAGCGCGCGCGCCAAACGCGATGCATCGACTTCGGCACTCGCTACGCCTGCCCAAGCGCCAGATCGCAGAATATCCAGTTCAAGAGAACGGTTCGGATCTGAAACTCTGGCCGCGACTTGATCGGCGAGGAGATCGTGCATCCTTTGTCCGCGTGTCAGGATATGGACATATTCAAGAAGAAGACCATTGCTCATCTTCCACGGCTCGCGCCAACCCGCCCAGTTCGTCTTTTCAGTGTCGTGCAGTTCTCGCCAGAGCCGTTCGGCGAGTTCATCATCGGGATCGGCGCGTATTTCGGCTGCCCGGGCTCGCTCGGCAATCAGCGTGACATCTTCTTCCCGGACCGAGCCCAGCAGGACGACGCCGGGCCCAGACATTACCTGTTTGAGCAAGGCGCCCCAGCTCTCCGGTCCGTTCCGGCCGACATCATCCATGACGAAACCCAAGGGGCTGTCTTCTGAAGCGCGAAACGTCCGGACCAACTGGCGCAGAGATGGAATATCCGCCGCACTCAGACGACGGATACGAAACCACCGCACCGTATGGCGCAATGTGTTGGCGGCCTCCCACATTAAAGCGGATTTTCCGGCCCCTGACGGTCCGACGATCAACGCGGCCCGGCGTTGTTCAATACCTTGCACCAACGCCGATCTGCTTCGGGGGCGTTCAGCCACCAAACCTGCCGCGATGTGACCGGGTTCCACATCAACCCCAAGATAGAAGTTCGGATCGTTGAGAGGTGTGAGGAAATCGACCGGCTCACAGACGCCATCCATCAGGGCGCGTTCGATCGCGTCAACGTCGATAGCGGCCAAGACATCTCGGATTGCCGTTTCAGTGTCAGAGATCGAAACGCCACGATAATTCTTCGGAGTCAACCGGCCATTGGCGTCTGCCAAAGAGCCCACGCGAACAAGCAGTTCGGCAAAGCACATCTGGGCCGCAATCGGGGTGCAGTTCAACCGATCTACGATTAGGCTGATCCCCCGTTCCTGCGGTGAGGTCGCCACGATAATCGATGTTCTTGGGAGAAGATCAGAGGCCCCACTGAACTTTGCAAGTCTGGTGCCGATCGGACCTTCGATTGGGCGGACTGCGGGGTCGTCGAGGGGACTGAGGCCCGCCACCTCCCGCTCAAGAACGAGTTCCAGTCGCTGCGGCCGCAGTGCGGAGCCAAGTGACCGGTTCCACAGATCCTGAATGTGTCCGACCGTCTCGCCTTCTGTATAGTCCCCAAGGTGTTCCCGCCGGCTCTTGACCTGAACAAAGCTCGTTGCTTCGCCACGCAACTCAATATCGTCACCACCTTCCGGGATCACGATGGCGGGCGCTCGCTGACCGGCCCATATTTCCACCGCCAACCAAGCGGACACGGCGTCTTGGTAGCGAAAGCCGCGTCCTGCGTTGGAGCCGGCCCTAGACGCACCCTTGGCCGGTTTAGACGCCAGCTTTGGGTCGCGACTCCGCTTGTTGTGTTCAGGCTTCTTATCCAAGTATTCGATCCCTAGCGCAAACTCGGCGTGCCGCGACTACGCGCCGGGTTGAGTCGGTTGCGATCAGCAATTTCTTCAGCAACAGGCCAGCCGTCAGACTGTTGAGCCTTCCTGACAGCGGCTGCGAACGCGTAGACGGTACAATCTTCAACACCAGACGCGTTGGGCTTTTTGGCAATATTGAGCACGTAGTCCTAAGCCTTACCATCCTTCCCAACGGCTGCCATGGCCATCGCAACCAACACGTCGAGATTTTTTCCTGTGATGACGTTTTTCCCAACATAGACTGGTAAATACGCCTCCACGTTGCGGCCACCGGCCAGTTTGACCCTCATTTTTCGTAGGGGAAAGTTCTTGCCTTCACGCTGTTCAAGGTCAGCGAACACTTCGGTCTGTTTCGAGCCGTCAAACTCAAACGCATAGCCGACGCAAGTCCCGTCAGCCTATTCGACCAAGTTTAAGGTAGGACCAGGTGTGGTATTGGTCCCCCAGTTCACTTGCGACGTTTTGTTGAAAGATCGTCCATAACCTTTTAGCTCCGCCAAAACCCCATTCGCGCCGCCATGCGTTGTTTGCCAGTTGTCCCACATAAGCGACCCATATCCGAACACCCACATTCCATTTCCTCCGTTTATTTACAATGAGATGTCTCCAAATAGCCAATCGCATCAACCCGAAATTCAGAATGAATACTATCTAGCTTCGGGAGTAAAATTTAGCCGCACGTTGGGCATTCCATGATTTCCCCACGCAAACTAGCCGGCTGTAATTCTTAGATCGGAGATCCGCCGCGGGCGCCGCTGCGGTTACCTGAAGCTCCAAGATGGGCGTGCCAAGCAGAGATCTGATAGGCATCAACCAGCTCTACCGCCGCCGTATGCCTATTTGGGAGGGGTATGAAGTAGATATAGTTCTCATCACTATCCCGCATGTCCCGCCAAACACCGCCGATTGCACGCGACAGCGCGATATTGCCACATAAAGCCATGTGGACTGGCGAACCATCGTTTCTACTCTACAGCACGATGGATCTTGGTCGGAGCCGCAAACTGATTTAGCGTGATAAAGGAAGTTTGCGGCCTCGTTACAGTCATTATGCCGCAATGGAGTGCCGGATAATACCAAGGCTCTGAGTTGCTGACGCATCACGCCTTGAAAATGCTCAAGCGCGCACGGGCTTAACCGACGCTCGAAGAGTCAAGCTCATCGAGCGTCGGTATAAGTCGTTATTCAGGGTAGTAAGGCGGCTTTGTCACAGGCTCAGGAATGACTGACCGTCATCGACTGGACTGATGTTCAGCAATGAACTTTGTCAGCCAGCTTCCACAAGGAGAGTGACCATCGAAATTCATCAATTGCATCGAGGTCGGCTTATCGACCACATCCAGCTCGTGGTGCAGGATCTCAAGGCGAGCCGGGATTTCTACACAGCCATTCTGGCTGTGCTGGAGATTCCTGTTGTCGACACCGCCGATGGATATTTCTGGGCTGACGAACTTGTCGTGTCTTCGGCTGAAAGTCCGGCGGCGCTGGGTGTGCTGACAGGACGACACCACCTTGCCTTCCAGGCGAGGGACCGCGCGACAGTGGATGCCTTCCACAACGCGGCGCTGACCCATGGCGGGCGCGACAACGGTGTGCCCGGCGAGAGAGCCTATCATCCCGGATATTATGCGGCTTTCGTGCTCGACCCTGATGGTAACAACATCGAGGCCGTTTTCCACGGCGAGGCGAAGCGGAGTGCACCGTCGGTGGTGGTGGATTTTTAAGGGTCAGCCCTTTGGTCGAACGCGCATTTGCGATTCTGGCCCTCTATCAAGGAAAGAAGCGGCATGGATCAGTCGCCCCAGGTCGGAGATCGTCTCACGAACAAGTCCGCTCCACCGAGTGACGAGACCGTTCGCGATTGGACCGGGCTGGACGCTTTTGCGCATTGGAAGGCTCTTCAAGACTGGATCGAGAATACATACCCCGGGACCTTCATTCCTGAGTGGATTTATGGCGGAAAGAAGCATGGGTGGTCTCTGCGGTACAAGAAATCGCGGGCCTTCTGCACTTTCCTGCCGGAATACAAGCTGTTCTCTGTCGTGGTCGTTCTGGGGCGCCCTGAAAGAGATAAACTCGAGGCGCGGCGCAAAGGCCTGAGCTCGCAGCTGGCCGATCTTTATGATTCGACCCCGGCATACCGCGATGGGAAATGGTTGAAGATCGGCGTATCGACCGCTGATGATCTGCGGGATCTGACGCAGTTGCTGACTATCAAGCGGCCACCCCGCTCACGCCATTGAAGGGCATATTCCTGCGCGGGTATCGTCATCTGGGTACGGCTGATGAGGGCGTCGACGTCAGCCATCGGTCTTTTGACCGAGGTCAACCGCTTGCGCGCCATCTTGCGTAGAATAGCGATGAAGGGAGTCGGCATGAGAAGGCGAGACATACTCATCGGCGCAGGCGGTGCACTCGTGCTGGCTGGTGGCGCCGCCGCCGGTTGGCGGTCGGCCGTGGGGTCGATGGGCGGCTTCGATTCCTATGCAAGCGGCCTTCGCGCCCCGATGCCCGCCGGCCCGAACATCGCCGACCTCATCCGATACGCGACGCTTGCCGCCAACGGCCATAACACCCAGCCTTGGCGGTTTCGCGTGGGGGAAAGCACGATCGACATCCTGCCCGACCTCTCCCGCGCCACACCGGTCGTCGATCCCGACAATCATCACCTCTTCGTCAGTCTCGGATGTGCAGCCGAGAATCTGCTGATCGCCGCCACCGCGACCGGACGAGCCGGGCAGTTGGAAACCAACGCTGGAGGCGAGCGCATCCGCTATTCCTTCTCCAGAGCTGAAGCTCATCCGCATCCGCTGCTTGCCGCCATCCCCAGGCGGCAATCCACCCGAGCGGAATATGACGGGCGCTCGGTGTCTGCAGCAGATATCGAGGCGCTTCGGCAGTCCGCCGAAACGCCGGGTGTGCGTCTCGTCTTGCTTACAGACCGTGCGCGGATCAATCAGGTCCGGGACCTGATCGTTGCCGGCAACGATGCGCAGATGGCTGACGCGGCCTTCATGGCCGAGTTGAAGCGTTGGCTGCGGTTCAATCCGCGCAGCGCCATGGCGTCGGGTGACGGGCTGTTCTCGGCCGCAAGCGGCAATCCCGTGCTCCCCGAATTTCTGGGTGGTCTCGCCTTTGACACGTTCTTCGCAGCCGGCGCCGAAAATGACAAATACGCACGTCAGATCGACTCCTCGGCGGGTATCGCGATCTTTCTGGCGGAGCACGAGGACAAAGCGCACTGGATAGCGGTCGGTCGCGCCTGCCAGCGTTTCGCGCTTGCCGCGACCGCTTCCGGCCTCAAACACGCCTTCGTCAACCAGCCTGTCGAGGTCGCACGGCTGCGGCCTGAATTGGCGGCGCAGATCGGGGAACGCGGAATGCGGCCCGATATCATCATGCGCTTCGGCTACGGCCCGACGCTGCCTTTCTCGCCGCGCCGCCCCGTGAACGCAGTTCTGGCCTAGCAACGGCAAGCGGCGCTCCCCCAGACGAGCACAAGCAGGCGGTCTGCCCCCGTTGTGGACAAGCTATCTAGAGGGCTATGGCGTAGATGTAGCTCTCTGTTTCGTCGGCTTCGGCCTGCCAAACACCGCCGGTTATCCTCCATGATACGATATTGCCGCCGATTACCGTATTCCACCGGGTGGGATGGTAAGCCGCCGGTTCTACGCTAGAGCCCGATGTCTTGTGAGAGCCGCGGCGGCAGCTTTCGACCTCATCTCAGCCGTCCGGGTCCTCCGGTGTCCTCACCGTAGCGGTGTTTCGTCCGTCTGGAGACAGACGCATTGCTCCATCCGATTGCGACTTCGGGAAATGGCAATCGGGGACAGGTCTTGAGAAAGCCTACACCGTTCCGGGCGTGTTCCGGTCTGGCCCTGGTTGCCCTGATCGATGTTCGTTCTTGGGAAGCGCCGGAGGCCACTGCCGGGGCTGGCCAATCACTTCCTTGCCGGCCTTGGTCTGCCGTATCAGCCGCGATCGGCGGACTGGGCGATCTCCTGCCGCAATTGGTCGACCTTCGCGCCAGCCCACTGCCGGACGTCGCCGCCGAATACGAGCCGCGATGGCGGCTCGGCCTGCGATGCAAGCGCAACGATCCGCGCGGCGAGCTGCTTCGGATCGCCCGGCTGGTTGCCGTTGGCTCCGTCAACGAACGCACGATAACGCGCGACCGCCTCGGCATAGTCCGGAATGCCGAGGCTGCCAAAGCTCGCCGACTTGCCGTCCGCTCGCTTCTCGTCGAGCCGGTGCGCAGCATCCCCGGCTCGACGAGAAGCGAGCGGACGCCCAGCGGTGCCAGCTCCTGTGCAAAGCCCTCCATCCATCCCTCGACCGCGAACTTCGACGCCGAATAGACCGCCCCTCCGGCGTTGGAGACCAGCCCGCTGACCGACGAGATGGTAACGATGAGACCCGAGCGCCGCGCGCGCATGTGGGGGGCGACCGCGCGCGCGACGTTCATGGTCCCGAACAGGTTGACCTCGAACTGGCGCCGAACCTCCGCGTCGATGAAGGTCTCGAAGAAGCCCAATTCGGCATAGCCGGCATTGTTGACCAGCACGTCGATCGCACCGAACCGCTCGATGGTCTCGGCGGCGACCGACTTCGCGGCTTCGGCGCCGGTGATATCGAGCGCGAGGGTGTGCAGGCGATCCTGTTCGCCTCCGCAAGCTTCGCGCACCGCATCGGCGTACCGCGCCGTTGCCACGACCGTTTCGCCCTCATCGAGCGCCGCGCGGGTAATCTCGCGCCCAAGTCCCCGGCTTGCACCCGTCACCAACCAAACCTTTCCCATAGCCTGCTCCCTGTTCTTTTCACTGCTTCTAACTAGGTAGTCATGCTAATGATTTGAGATAATGGGCTAATCAGTAATAGGCCCCAGTAGCAGGGATCATCAATGCGTCCGGATCAGCTCGGCGACCTCGCCGTCTTCGCGGCAATTGCCTCCGACCGCAGCTTCACGCGTGCCGCGAGGCGGCTCGGCGTCACGCAGTCGGCGTTGAGCCAGACCATGAAGCGGCTGGAGGGCCAGCTGGGGTTCCGCCTGCTGTCCCGCACGACGCGCAGCGTCGCCCCGACCGCTGCGGGCGAGCGCCTGCTCGCCACACTGTCGCCGGCACTGGCCGGGTTGAACGACGAGATCGAGGCGTTGTCCCAGGCATGGGGGACAGCGGCCGGCACTGTGCGGATCACGGCGGGCAAACACGCCGCCGACACAGTGCTGTGGCCGATGCTCCCGCCCTTCATGCGCCGCCACCCCGGCATCGAGGTGGAGGTGTGTGTGGAGGACGGGATGACTGACGTCGTGGCGGGGCGCCATGATGCGGGCATACGGCTCGGCGAGCGATTGGAGAAGGACATGATCGCGCTGCCGGTCGGGCCTCCGCTTCGCATCGCGGTGGTGGCCGCTCCCCGCTATCTGAGCGATCAGCCGGTGCCGATGGAGCCCGCCGACCTCACGGCGCACCGCTGTATCGCCTACCGCAACGCGCAGGGCGACCTGTCTCCGTGGTCCTTCGAGCGTAACGGCCGCGCGGTGACGGTCACACCAGGTCGCGGGCCGGTATTCAACGACGGCGGCCTGCTGGTGGCCGCCGCTATTGAGGGCTTCGGCATCCTCTACAGCCTGGAGGATCTGGTGGCGGCGCCGATGGTCGATGGCCGTCTCACCCGCCTGCTGGAGCCATGGTGCGAACCATTCGCCGGCTACCACCTCTATTACCCCGACCGGAAGGGGACGACGGCCTTCGAACTGTTCAAGGAGACGCTTCGAGCAAGCAGAGCCTTGTGAAGGATTGCTCAGGTGTCGGCGCCCGCTCGCGAAACGTGATCCCGTGCGGGACGACGGTGGCCGTCTTTGACAGTTCCACTCGTATTTCGGCAGTGTGAACTACGCCGCGCAGACGGCAGCTCTCCGCGTTTCATCCCGAAAGCTGCCCGACCAGTCTCCATCCATTGCAACACTGCCACTTGCTTCAGATTTGGAGGCTATAGCGCAGGCGTAGTTCTCTGTTTCGTTGGCTTCGGCCTGCCACCCTTCTCTTTTCAGTGACATCAGCTTCCCCGGCCAGCACCCTCTTTGGGCAGTTTTTGTCTGGCGTCATCCTCGCACAGCCACAACAAATGCAGGCATGATGTGGGCACCGGTGCTGATCTTCGCGTGCTCTCAAGTTCCGCCGCTCGTTGTTCCCGATGCATCACGCCATCGGCGAACGGATGGCCGATGACCATCTTCCATCCTGCTGGCGGCGCAGGACTGCCACCGGCAGAGCCGTCACCGGCCGCCGCCCGGTGCATCTGTTCTTCGGCATGCGGAATCCGGACAGCGATTTCCTCTATGGTGACGATCTGGCAGGGTGGCAGGCCGAGGGGCGGCTGTCACGCCTCTCCACGGCCGTCTCGCGCGGAGCACAGCCGCGCCATGTGCAGGATGCGCTGCGGGCCGAGGCGGCGCAGGTGGCGGATGCGATCCGGCAGGGCGCAAAGGTCATGGTCTGTGGCGGGCGTGACATGGCGCAAGGCGTTAACGGTGCTTTGGAGGACATCCTTGCGCCGATGGGCCTGACGCCCGCGATGCTGAAGGCAGGAGGGCGCTATGTCGAAGATGTCTACTGACCTGATCCGCCACGCGCTGAACGGCCCGGTCATGGGCACAAGGTGGAGCGCGCTGTTCTTTGCAGAGCCGGACTTCGATCCCGCCCCGGTGCGGGCCGCTCTTCAGGCGGCGGTGGAGCTGGTCGATGCGCAAATGTCCACCTGGAAGCCCGGCAGCGATCTGATGCGCCTGAACGCAGCACCCGTTGGGGAATGGCAGGACATCCCTTCCGACCTGGCGCAGGTGCTGGATCTGGGTCTGGCGATCGGCCGCGCCTCGGGCGGGGCCTTCGACATCGGGATGGGGGACGCGGTGCGGGCCTGGGGCTTCGGCCCCGCTACGGCCGATCCGCAGGCGATCCGCACCGCCATGCAGGCGCCCCGCCGCCCGGCCCATGAGGTGCTGGACGTCGACGGTAACAGGCTGCGGAAGACTGCCCCCATCGTGCTGGACCTGAACGGCATCGCCAAGGGCTATGGCGTCGACCGGCTGGCCGAGGTTCTGTATGACCACGGCATCCGCAATGCGCTGGCCGGCATCGACGGTGAGATGCGCGCCATGGGTCTGCGCCCCGGCGGTACCCCCTGGACCATCGCGGTCGAGGCGCCGGACCGCGACCGCCGTGCGCCTCATTCCATCCTGACGCTTCAGAATGCGGCAGTGGCCACTTCCGGCGACTATCGCCACTGGGTCACGGTCGAGGGCCGAAATCTGTCACACACCATGGACCCACGGCGCGGCACACCGCTTCTCGCCTCCCCCGCATCGGTGAGCGTGATCGCGCCCACCTGTGCCATGGCCGATGCCTGGGCGACGGCGCTGATGGTGAGGGGTGCCGATGCGGGTGCGGATCTCGCCCGGACGTTCAGCCTCGGCGCCCTGTTCCTCATGCGCGATGACGCAGGCGGCGTGCAAAGTCTTGGCTTTGGATGCCTTTTTTTCGGACGAGGCTGCGGCCACTGCCCCGGCCCTTGGAGATTGACCCCTTGGATCACGCACGAACAGACCGGCTGAAGAGCCTTCTCCTTGGCATCGCCCTTGCGGGTCTCCTGGCCGGGCTGGGGTTGCACTTCGGCAAACGCGCAGACCTTGCGCAGGCCCTCTGGTTCGCAGGCGTGGTGCCGGTTCTGGCGGCTCTTGTGCTGGAAATCCTGCGCAGCCTTGCGCGCGGCGAGGTGGGCCTCGATATCGTGGCCGCCCTGTCGATGTCGGCGGCGCTGACCTTTGGCGAGACGCTGGCGGCTGCCGTCGTCGCCGTCATGTATTCGGGCGGCACCTTCCTTGAAAGCTTTGCAGAGGGGCGCGCCCGCCGCGAGATGCGCGACCTCTTGTCCCGCGTGCCACGCACCGCGGCGCGCCACCGCAATGGCGGGCTGGAGGAGGTGCCGCTCACCGGTATCGTCCCCGGCGACCGGCTGCTGATCCGTCAGGGCGATGTCGTGCCGGTGGACGGGCGGATCGCGTCTGCCTCGGCCTTCCTCGACACATCGGCGCTGACGGGGGAGTCCCTGCCCGTCCGGCTGGACCGCGGCGCCGAGGCGATGAGCGGATCGACCAACGCGGGCGACGCCTTCGACCTCGAGGCCACGCACGAGGCGAAGGACAGCACCTATGCCGGGATCGTCCGGCTGGTCGAGGAAGCGCAAGCATCCAAGGCGCCGATGGCGCGGCTCGCCGACCGCTGGTCGCTGGGATTTCTGGCTGTCACCATCGCCATCGGCTCCGCCGCCTGGTGGTTCACGGGCGACCCGATCCGCGCCGTTGCGGTACTGGTGGTGGCCACGCCCTGCCCGCTGATCCTCGCCGTGCCGGTGGCGCTGGTGGCGGGCCTGTCGCGCGCCGCGCATTTCGGGGTGCTGGTGAAGGGCGCAAAACCGCTGGAGGCGATGGCCCGCATCCGCACCCTGATCCTGGACAAGACCGGAACCCTGACCGACGGGCGCCCGCAGATCGTCAGCATCGACAGTCATGGCGGGATGGGCGCGGATGATATCCTGCGCTTTGCCGCAGCACTCGATCAGGCGTCGAAGCATCCCGTCGCGCAAGCCATCGTGGCGGCGGCAAAGGATAGGGGCATGCCCCTGCCAATCCCCGAGGACGTGGCCGAAATACCGGGCGAAGGCGTCATCGGCTTTATCGAGGGCCGCCAGGTGATTGTGGGGGGTGAGGGCTTTGTCGCAGGCCGCGTGGGCCGGATATCGGGTGACCACCCGGAACTGGCGGCTGGATCGGTCATGGTGGCCGTGGCCGTCGATGGCCGCATGGCCGGACATCTGGTGATGTCCGACCCCTTGCGCGAAGGTACCGCCGCAATGCTGGCGGGCCTGCGGCGGCAGGGCGTGGCGCGCATTCTGCTCGCCACCGGCGACCGGGCCGAGGTCGCGCTACGGGTGACGGATGGACTTGGCCTTGACGGCATCCGCGCGGGCCTGACACCCGATGAAAAAGTGCTCCTGGTCCTGAGCGAGCGCAAGAACGGCCCCGTGATGATGGTGGGAGACGGCGTGAACGATGCTCCAGCGCTTGCCGCCGCCGATGTCGGTATCGCCATGGGCGCGCGTGGCGCAGCAGCCAGTTCCGAGGCGGCCGATGCCGTCCTGCTGGTGGACCGCGTGGACCGCATCGCCCCCGGGATCGAGATTGCCCGCCGGTCGCGCCGCATTGCACTGGAAAGCGTTGTCGCGGGCATCGGCCTGTCGGTCCTTGGCATGGTTGCGGCCGCCTGCGGCTATCTCACTCCGGTGCAAGGAGCACTGCTGCAGGAGGCGATAGACGTCGCCGTCATCCTGAACGCGCTCCGCGCCTTGCGTATCTCACCCGCAGGCCTCGCCGCACAGCAAACCTGAACTGCCGTATGAGCCGCCTGTCCCTCTGCGAAATCCACATGGTGCATCGCACCGGCTGGCTGCGCGCGGCGGTGCAGGGAGCGAATGACGGGATCGTTTCGACCTCCAGGTAACCGTGTGACGCCACCCGGCACCACCGGGATGTCATGCAGGTCCTGCGGACGATTGGCCCAGCCTGAAAGGCTGAGGGACGAAGCATCTGCCACAACAGTGCTTCCCTCATGCCTCTCCGTCAGAAACTGCCGAACACCGTGCCAATGGCCACCAGCACCACCAGGGCCAGCACGGGGATGGCGACCGCGACCATGAAAATGTCCCGATAGGCTTCCCGGTGCGTCAGCCCGCAGATGGTCAGCAGGGAGATGACCGCGCCGTTGTGCGGCAGCGCATCCAGTCCGCCTGTCGCCACCGCCGTCACCCGGTGCAGAAGATCGGGAGATATTCCAGCCGCCTGCCCCATGGCCAGATAGGTCTCCCCAAGTGTCGAAAGCGCAATCGACATGCCGCCCGAGGCTGACCCCGTTATCCCCGCCAGAAGACTTGTACCGGCCGCCAGCGAGATCAGCGGGTTATCCCCGCCAAGCGTGACCACCCAGTCGCGGATCAGCCCGAACGCCGGCAGCGAGGCGATCACGGCGCCAAAGCCGACGAGGCTTGCCGTGTTGAAGATCGGCATCAGCGCATCCTTGGCGCCCTCGTCCAGCGTCCCGGACAGGCCCTTGACGAGCCGCTGCCAGTTCAGCGCCACCAGAGCCAGCGACGCAAGGGTCAGCGCCGCGATGATCGACCAGACCCCGCGCAGGGCGCCCACATCGGTTGCGCCAAATTCGGGCTGCGCCAGATAGCCCGTATCCATCGCCGGGATCACGAAGAAGGTGAATCCGAGATTGAGCGCCAGCACGAGCACCAGCGGCGCAGCGGCCACCAGCAGTGCGGGCGAGGCACCCGCATCTGGCCCGCCCGCCTCGCTGTCCGGCTCTCCGTACCCCGGGCCAAGGGCGCGTGTGCGGTATTCCAGCCAGGCCCAGCCCAACCCCAGCATCAGCGCCCCGCAGATCAGCCCCAGTCCGGGCGCTGCAAAGGGCGTGGTGCCGAAATAGGGCATCGGGATCGCATTCTGGATGGCGGGCGTGCCGGGCAGCGCCGTCATGGTGAAGGTGAACGCCCCGAGGGCGATGGTCGCCGGGATCAGCACCTTGGGCAGGTTCGCCTCCCGGAACAGCGCGGAGGCAATGGGCCACACGGCAAAGGCCACGACAAACAGCGACACCCCGCCATAGGTCATCGCGGCGCAGGACAGGATCACCGCCAGAATGGCCCGGCTTGGCCCCAGCCCGCGAATGATGCCATCGGCCAGAACCCGCGCCGAGCCGGAGGCCTCCATCAGCTTGCCGAACACCGCGCCCA
Organism: Pannonibacter sp. I15F10I1; assembly: GCF_900185665.1. Lineage (NCBI taxonomy): Bacteria > Pseudomonadati > Pseudomonadota > Alphaproteobacteria > Hyphomicrobiales > Stappiaceae > Pannonibacter > Pannonibacter sp. I15F10I1. The sequence continues at coordinate 9,113 of NZ_FYAN01000026.1, read as the reverse complement.
GCAGGAACAACGGGAAATACTGGATGATGAAGCGGCCGGTGGCCTGCATGAAGATCTGCGTGTAGCTGGCCAGGAGCGGGCCACCCTCGGCAAGGAACACCGCCAGCACCGCCATGGCCGGGGCCAGCAGCAGCAGGCTCACCCCGCGATAGGCCAGAAAGATCAGGACAGCGAGGGTCAGCAGGATGACAAGGATACCCGTCATGGCCTAAAGCCCCCTGCCCTGAGGCGTCAGTTTCATCTTCTTGCAAGTCTTGGTGTTGCCCATGTCATCCTCATGCTGCATCGCAGCAACATACCGGGACGGGCCGGCCCCAGCAACAATGCCCTCAGACTGCCCCCGGTTTTGCCGGCCGCAATCCACGACCGGCAAAACCAGAGCGCCTGGCAGCAGGCGCATCAGCCTTGAAAAGGCTCTGGCAGCACAAGGGTCTCACCCGGTTCCTGCCGAAGACCGGCAGGGCCGGAGTTTCCCCGGCCCTGCCTGTTCATTCATTTTGCCCGGTGCCTCAAGGCGGCAGCGTCAGATGGCATAGCGCAGGATTGCGGCCAGTTCGCCCCCTTCCGGGATATCCTCCCTGCGGGCGGCCAGCACCCGGCCGCCATTGGCAAGCACGCGTCCGGCAATTTCGTCGATCACATCGTAGCTGGCGGCGCTGTCCGTCTTTTCGAGCGAGATAGCTCCGGTTGTCTCGTCGACAAGGCCCGGAACCACGCTGTCCATGTCCACAAGAAGGGTATCAACCGCCCCAAAGGTTGCCGCACGCGCGGCGCGGCCCACATCCGAGACAGCCCGGTTCTCCGCCCCTCTTTCACTGAAGAGCGTGCCGAACCCGGCGATGGCCGCCGCATTCAGTTCATCCATGATGGCGCGCGCCTGGCTTCCAAGCTCATGGGCCGGCAGATTGACCGGGCTCGTCTCGATCGCCGGGCCAGCGAGATGGCCGTAGCTGTTGACCGAGCGGTAGATCGACAGCAGCGGCTGCGTCGCGGCAAGGATCAGAGGCTCGGACCGTCCGGACAGCAAGCCCCTGAGGGCGGCATCAATCTGGCGGCAATACTGGCGCAGATGATGCTTCTGGCCCTCGCCTCCCCCCAAGCGGCCTGAATAGCTGCGGGAATTCACATTGGCGGTACCGGCAACCGAAGCGGCATCCTTCGGGAGATTGGGCACACGGATCTCCTGCGCGGGCTGGTCACCCAGCAGTTCGATCACGCGCACCTCGTTCTCGGCCAGCGCCAGAATGAACGCATGCTGCGGCAGCGAGACGGCGCGCAGAAGGGGCTTCAGATGAAAGCGGTCAGCCACCTGAACGGTTTCGCTCAAGTGGTTCGGCAGCCGGTAGCTGCGCAACCAGTCCGGGGTCACAAACACCGCGAGGCTGTTGGCCTGAAGGCGCCAGAATTCGTCATCATCCATCAGATCATGCAGCTGTTCTTCGATGGGCCAGATTGTCCGCTTGGCAACGCCTGCCGCCTCAAGCTGGGCAACCGCATCTGCGGCCAGCTGCTTGAGACGTGTCCGTGCCGCGTCAATGTGCTGGGTCTCAGCTGTGGTTTTTACGTAGATACTGACCAGAGCCTCCCCGCGCTCGGCAACAAGTTTGGTGATCTCGGAGTGCGTTGGAATATCGACATAGAGCATATGGACGTTCTCTTTTGCGAGTTGCAGTGACTTTACGCTCGAGCCTCTGGCTCACGCGCCCGGAATACATTTCGCGCAACCGCTCCGCCGCATGGATGTCATACCGCAAGCAATCACGCTCCTTTTGTATCTATGCACTGCGGCGGGAAATATAAGAGTTGAAGGGCGAAAAAGAGGTCGCAGATGCAGTGCCGTTCATCGCCGGGCCTGCATGCCAGCCAGGGCTGCACGATGTGCCTCGCCGGAACGCGCAACACACAGCTGCAACGCAAGAGTAATCTGCAAAAAAAGACCTGAGCGGGGTAGTTCTGCCTCCTCCCGGTGAAACCTGACGTTCACCTTGAGACGCTCCGTTATCAGCGGCTTCAGCCGAGGAGACCGAGGCGCTGGTTTGTTCCTCTCCCGGCCATCTTCCTCCTATCCAAGCAGAACCCGCATCCTGCAGAATGCGGCTGTAGTCCTACAGTCCAGTTCTGCCGCAGCAAGTGCCCAGACGTAGGACAGGAGAGCAATCCTAGCAAAAGCGGGAAGCGGTTTTACGTCCGGAACTGCGTGAAAACCAATAGATGGAGCACTTCCGCTGGCTCCGCCTTCATCGCAAGTGCTCTGGGGCCACCACGGAGAGAGCGCGGCATGGCCGTGGCGCGTGACTTGTCAATGAATGCAAGATGTCGGATGGTGGAACTGCAAGCCCACGAGCCAGCTTTCCCAGACCAGTTGAGACAGCCAGATGGACTGCGCGCGGCCGGAACCGGCTGGCGCTGCCGCCAGGGGATACTTGCATGAGCCTGATCGAGCCACATCGTTTCACCCCCCATGAAAACGGCCGCACCACCAGCGTCACCTTGCCAGGCCTGCATCGTGACACCCATGTAGATGTCTTGCGGATCGGCCGCGGGCTGGTGCTGGCGCACAGCCATTTCTCCCCGGCACAGCGGCACGAAGATGAGATCCGGCGGCCCGAAGACCAATTGATCCTTGCCTTCAATCTCAGCGGCCGCATGGTGCTTACAGGTCCCGACGGCGCACGCCATGAAATCAGCGGGGGTGAAGGCTGGATCATCCGGTCGGGCGGCCGCCGCCTGCACCGGGTTGTGGAAAAGGATGTTGGCTGCTCGAACCTCGTGATTTCACAATCGGTCCATATGCTTGCCCCGGAACTGCTGCATCTGCTGGATCTGACCCTGCCACCGAGCGCACCGTTCCGCCGCCTGCGCCTGCCAGTGCCGGGCGGATCGGCGCTCGAGCACCTTCTGGATGGCCGCACGACTCCGGCCGCGATGCTGCGCAAGGAGGGACAGTGTCTCGCCTTGATCGGCCATGCCATCGAGGAATTGTCCGCGTGCCCACGGCCAGGCTGCGTGACAGGCGATACAGCGTTGCTGGTACAACGCCTGACGGCCCTTCTTGCCGAACGGCTGGCAGAGACCATCTCCATGGCAGACATCGAACGCGAAGCCGGGCTGAGCCATGTCACGCTGAACCAGATCTTCCGCAAGGCAACGGGGATGACCGTTTTCGAACGGCTGCGCGCCTTGCGCCTGGAGGCTGCAGAACGCATGGTCCGTCTCACGGACCGCAGCCTGACGGAGATTGCGGGCGACTGCGGCTTTTCCGATGCCAGTCATTTATCCAATGCCTTCCGCAAGCGCTTCGGCTCAACGGCAAGCGCCTGGCGGCAAAATATGAGGCAAAAACTCTGAAACTTTCGCCCGATGCAAGTTCTTTTTCGCCAGCTACAAGCCTTGATGCTGAACGCATGACAGGTTCCCTCCGAAAAGGAGGCCGACCATGTCCCTTGATACCCGCTTTCGCTCGCGGCTGCGTCCAGCTGCCATCCTCACATTGACAACAGTGCTTGCCAGCAGCGCACTACCGGCAAGCCCGCAAGCAGAGGAAGCTGTCACAGACTTGCAGGCCATCACGATCTTTGCCAACTACTGGGAAGAGATGGCGTCAAAATCGGCAACCACCGCCACAATTCTGACAGGCAGAGACCTCGACCGGCCGGCAACACCCGATCTTGATGCCGTGGCAGAGCGGTCGGCCAACACGGTGTTCCAGCGGGCCAATTCGCAGGCGCGCCTTGTCGTGCGGGGTGTCTCCGCCTTCGACAATGCCTTGTCGGACCCGGTCGGATATCTTGTCAATGGCGTGCCTCTCCCCATGGGTACGATCCAGCTGCCGCATTTCTTTGGTGCCGAAACAGTCACATTGCTCAAAGGGCCTCAGGGAACGGCCTTCGGCCGCAACTCTGAAGCCGGGCTTCTCTCTTTCGATACGATCAGACCGGGCACACGGGAAGGTGTCACGGTGCGCATCGGGGCCGAGGGTTCGGATGCCGGAGCATCGCCTGTGGGCGGCAACGGATCAGCCATCTGGTCAGGCCGTATCGAGGACGGCCCGGGACTGGCCTTTGGCTTGGAAGCAGCACACGATCCGGGCGTAGTGAGCAACCCGCTGACCGGCAGGAAGGATGGCGGCAAGTCCCGGCGTGCCACCGGTTTCGGCGGGCTTGAGTGGGAACTGAGCGACGGCGGCCATTTGCGCCTCACAACCATGGCCGAAGACCAGAAGTTTAACAAGGAACAGTTCCGCTATGTTGCCGGACCGCTGGCGACGGAGCGGTTTCAAAGCGCCTATTCCGACCCCTCCTCGGAGAACCGGCGCAGCACCGTTTCGGCCCTGCAGTTTCAGACCGTCTTCGACACTTTTGATCTCACTGCGATCACCGGTCTTGCCACTTTCGACCGGGACTTTCAGCTCGATTTCGACGGTTCGCCGCTGCGGCTGGGTGTAACCAGTCTGGACCTGCGCGACAGAACAGTGTCGCAGGAAATCCGCCTCACCTCAGCGGGCGCTGAGCCCTTGAAATGGACTCTCGGTGTGAGCGGCTTCCGCCAATGGACCAGGGCTGACTTCAATCTCGGCTCCATGAGCACAGACCGGCACACGGAGATCGACCAGACGGGTGCCGCCCTGTTCGGTTTTGCCGAATATGCACTGAGCGACCGGTTCCGCCTGGGCTCAGGCCTGCGGATTGATCATGTATCCTCAAGGGCCTGGCAGCGTTTCACCTCGCCGCGGTCCAGGCTGCGCTACAGCGGCAGCGACCATTCGACCGCAGTCCTGCCGAAACTGACCGCTGCATATGACGTGACCGGAGCAACCACGGTGCATGCAAGCCTGGCGCGGGGATACATGCCGGCCGGCTACAATTACGGCTTTGCCAACAGCGAAGCGAGCTTTGGCTATAACGCCGAGCATAGCTGGACCACCGAGGCAGGCATCAAACATGAACTCGGCAACGGGGGCTCGCTGGCACTCGCGGCTTTCCACACCACGGTGAAAGACAAGCAGATCGCCGAAACGATCCCTGGTGCAGCACAGTTCATTTCAAATGCCGGCGAAGCCAGAATCTACGGCATCGAGGTAGAAGCCGTTGCACCGCTTGGCCACGGTTTCGAGCTGGTTGCGAATGCTGGCTGGCAACGGGCTCGCGCAACATCGCTCCAAACCACGTCGGTCAATGTTGCCACCGGTATGCTGATGCCGGTCAACTGGTCGGACAACGCCCTGCCGCTAGCCCCGGATGTAACCTGGGGCCTCGCCCTCTCCCACCGGGGCGAAGTCTGGAGTGGCCGTGTCAGCCTGAGCGGGTCAGGCAGCTACTGGTTCGATCCGGGCAACAGCATCAAGCAGAAGGGATACATGACCGTTGATGCAGAAATTTCCCGCAAGACCGGCAACGGTGAGCTGACGCTCTGGGCAAAGAACCTGTTTGATGAGGCTTATTACAGCGCGGCCGCAAGCACACCGCGCGGCGTGGTGGCAGAAGATGGCAGTCCGCGCAAGATCGGCATGACCTGGCGGCTGACATGGTAAACCTACAACGGGAAACAGGCGCCGGACGCCTGCTCGCCACCCTGGAAGGGCCTGTGCGGCACACGCTGCTGATGTGGGCGCTGGACATGGACCTCTTCAACCGCTGCTGCACCCCGGTGAGAGAGGAAGAACTCAGCCGTTCCATGAACCTGCCGGAGCGCCAGTTGGGTCTTGTCCTGCGGGCATTAGTGGCGGCCGGGTTTCTGGAACAGCGCGGGGACGGATTTTGCACCGCCGCGGACATTCTGCCCTTCGTTGCCAGCGGAAGCAGCCGCAACATGGCCGAAACGTTGCGCTCCATGGTCCAGACACGGCTCACGGGTCTGGATCAGTTCGGAGCGCTTGTAGCCGGCCGCAGCGTAACCGGCCACAAGCGGCTGTTCGACGATGCACACTGGGATGCAAGCCATCGGGCGCTCAGTGCCTTCCATCAGGCGCTGGCGGCCGAATGCATGGTCGCATGCCTGACCGGACTGCCCGAATGGGGAACTGCCCGGGATATTCTCGAGGTCGGAGCAGGTTCCGCGGTTCTGGCGCGCCGTTTACTGGCAAAACGTCCGGACCTTGAAATCACGCTCTTCGACCTGCCGCCGGTGGCACAGCGGATCGAGGCCGAGGCAGCCGGTCTACCCCTTCGCGTTTGGCCGGGCAGTTACACACAGGCACTACCAGAGGGCACATTCGACATCATCTGGTGTTCGATGTCGCTCTATTTCCACGATCAAGGCCTTCCCGAACTGATCGGCAGGCTCTCACAGAGCCTGAAGCCTGGCGGCGTGCTCGTCAGCTTTCACGAGGCTCTTACGGATCGGCGGACCAGCCCGCCAGAGCATGTTCTGGGACGGCTGCTCCCTGCCCTGCGGCAAGGAGACGTGTCCTTTACCGATGGTGAGATCGCCGGGGCGATGGCAGCGGCAGGCCTTGTCCGCGCCAGCCATTCCATACACGACACGCCTTTCGGCCGGTTCCGGCTGGATGCAGCACGCAAGAATGACACTCATGCCTAGCCGCCGCCCATTCCTGACCGGCTGTCTGCTTGCCCTGGCCTTCCTGGTTCCGCTGAGATCGGAAGCTGAAGAGATCGTACTATCGGGTCCCCCGATCTGGGAAAGCGCGCCGCTCGTAGCCCTCTCCGAGACACAGCCCGTTGCCGGAGTGACCTTCATCTTCCGCCCGTGGACGAGCCCGGAAGGCCTCCGCAAGCTGATGCAGGGCGACGCGCCAGCCATGGCGGTGATGCCAGCACCAACCGCAGCGCTGTTTGAGGCCAATGGCATCCGCCTTACGCTTCTGTCAGCCACTGTGACGGAGGGCAGCTTGTCGGTGGTCGGCCGGGGCGCTCCAGTCAGCTCGCTCGCAGACCTCAAGGGAGCGAGCCTGGCATTGCCATTCAAGGGCTATCTTCCGGACTTGCTGATGCGGCGGATCGAGGCGCCGGGGCCTGAAAGCTGGCAGCCATACTACACAGGCAGCCTGAATGCAGGCATGCAGCTGCTGCTCGCAGGCAAGGTGGAGTCCGCACTGCTTGCGGAGCCCATGGCGTCCCTCGCCATCGCGCAGGACGCAGGGCTCGTCCGTCTGGTCGGTCTTTGCCAGCTGTGGCGGAACGCAACTGCATTGCCCGATTGCCCAACTGCAGGCGTGATCGCCATGAACCCGGCGCTGGTCAAACGGCCAGAGCTCAGGCGCGCCTATCAGGACGCTTTCAAACGTATGGCTGATGACCCGGGCTCAGCCGCAGCGTTGCTGAGCCGCTTCTTCCCCGAACTTGGGCTGGCACAGGAGGGTTATAGCCGCATCATCGCGCGGGATCTGCCCATGCCGGAACATGCGCCAGCGCTTGCGGCATTCTACGCCGAGTTAATGTCAGTTGAACCTGCTGCCATCGGCGCTGTTCTGCCACAGCCGGACTTCTACGGCCAATGACACGTCAGCTGGGCTTTCTGGCAGGACTGGCGGCCCTGGTGCTGCTCTGGTCGCTTGCAGCGCGCGAAACCCTGCCTGCAGTTCTACCTGGGCCGCTGGCAGTTCTCCAGGCGCTCTGCGGCCTCTTCTCCGACACCGGCTTCTGGCGGGACACCTTTTTACCCAGTCTCGCCCGCGCTGCAGCCGGACTGGCACTGGCCCTGGCAGCAGGGGTGCCACTTGGTCTTCTTGCCTGGCGCTGGGGGCTTGTCTCCGCCTTCCTTGGCCCATTGCGCCTGCTGCTGATGGGTATCCCTGCGCCCATCCTAGCCATTCTCAGTATTCTCTGGTTTGACGGAGGCACCGTTACGGTTGTTCTGACCGTATCCGTCCTTCTGCTTCCGGTGTTCCAGATCGCAGTGGCCGAGGGAATGTCCGCCATCGACCCGCAGCTGGCCGAAATGGCGCGCGTATTCCAGGTGCCACTGCTGCCCCGGCTGCGGCGGATCGTGCTGCCGGCCGTGTGGACAGCCTTCGGCCCCGCGCTCCGGGTTGCAGTGGCCAATGCCCTGCGCGTGACCCTGCTGACAGAACTCCTTTCCGGCGCCGAAGGGCTCGGCGCGGCTGTACAGCGGGCGCAAAGCTGGCTGCAGACGGACCGCCTGTTTGCACTGGTTATAGTGATCCTCCTGCTGATCGGGCTCGCAGAAACACTGCTCTCATTGATCGTCAAGAAACGGCACCAGTCATGAGTCTCTTTGCCTGCGACAAGATCGGGCTGCAGTTTCCCGGCCGTCCTGCGCCAGCCTTCGGCTGCATATCATTGGCGATTGAGACAGGAGATTGCCTGCATATCACCGGCCCGAGCGGTGCAGGCAAGACAAGCCTGATGCGGGTCATTGCCGGGGTCACCAGGCCGACATCCGGCCGCATCATGACCAGGCCCAAACGCATTGGCATGGCGTTCGCAGAGCCCCGGCTCATTGGTGGCCTGAGTGTGCTGGACAATCTGCGCTTTGTTGCGCCCCGCTCCACCTCCGAAGCTGAAGCTCTGCTGGCAGCGCTGGATATTGCCGCCTTGGCCAATACTCCGGCCAGATGCCTGTCCAAAGGTCAGGCTCAGCGGGTTGCGCTCGCCCGGGCTCTGCTGGTCCATCCTGAAATCCTGCTCCTTGACGAGGCCTTGAGCGGTCTTGACCAGTCCGCCTGGGCTCTGGCACGCAGCTTGATCGAAGCACAGCACCTCCGGGAGAACATGGCCATCGTCGAGATCACTCACGATGTCTCCCGAACTGTTTCGCGCGGCAGAAAGACCCTGCAGCTGGCGTGAGACCCAGACCATACAGGAGCGCCGTCCCCGGGCAATCCGCGGCAGCACTTCATTCTGCTCCGCCCTCATGCGGTGCCGCATCGCCGCATTGATCAATTCAGCTCAGGGATAATGCGCGGACCGGCCCCACCGGCCTGGGACGGTTGCGTCACATGCGGCGGAATCCGCTGTTCTAACCGCACCCCAGCGACCGAAGGTTGACTTAATGGGAAATTCAACTAGGGGCTGACATAGATAGCTAGGAAAGGCTATTTTTGTCAGATGGTTAAGTTCAGGCGCCGGAGCAGGCTTCCGGTAAGCATTCAGGCCGAGCTTTTGAAGTATTTCTGCGCGGGCGCAACAGCCCGT